>NZ_JBQAHO010000002.1:0-1117971 GCF_051916915.1 Bacillus cereus group sp. MYBK139-1
TGATGGCAGAGAGGTCACACCCGTTCCCATACCGAACACGGAAGTTAAGCTCTCTAGCGCCGATGGTAGTTGGGACCTTGTCCCTGTGAGAGTAGGACGTTGCCAGGCAAATGGAGGATTAGCTCAGCTGGGAGAGCACCTGCCTTACAAGCAGGGGGTCGGCGGTTCGATCCCGTCATCCTCCACCATTTAGCCGACTTAGCTCAATTGGTAGAGCAACTGACTTGTAATCAGTAGGTTGGGGGTTCAAGTCCTCTAGTCGGCACCAGAAATCATGGCGGTTGTGGCGAAGTGGTTAACGCACCGGATTGTGGCTCCGGCATTCGTGGGTTCGATTCCCATCAGTCGCCCCATTTTTCTTAAATAAATTAATATGCGGGTGTGGCGGAATTGGCAGACGCACCAGACTTAGGATCTGGCGCCTTTGGCGTGGGGGTTCGACTCCCTTCACCCGCACTTTTAATTAAATAACTCATACATGTCTTGCGGAAGTAGTTCAGTGGTAGAATACAACCTTGCCAAGGTTGGGGTCGCGGGTTCGAATCCCGTCTTCCGCTCCAATTTTCAATATGACATGCCGGGGTGGCGGAACAGGCAGACGCACAGGACTTAAAATCCTGCGGTGGGTGACCACCGTGCGGGTTCGACCCCCGCCCTCGGCACCATATGCGCCCGTAGCTCAATTGGATAGAGCGTTTGACTACGGATCAAGAGGTTAGGGGTTCGACTCCTCTCGGGCGCGCTTTTATTAACGGGAAGTGGCTCAGCTTGGTAGAGCACCTGGTTTGGGACCAGGGGGTCGCAGGTTCAAATCCTGTCTTCCCGATATTCCCAAAAAACATGGGGCCTTAGCTCAGCTGGGAGAGCGCCTGCCTTGCACGCAGGAGGTCAGCGGTTCGATCCCGCTAGGCTCCACTTATCTTAATATCATTTATGGCGGTGTAGCTCAGCTGGCTAGAGCGTACGGTTCATACCCGTGAGGTCGGGGGTTCGATCCCCTCCGCCGCTACCATAAAGGACCTTTAGCTCAGCTGGTTAGAGCAGACGGCTCATAACCGTCCGGTCGTAGGTTCGAGTCCTACAAGGTCCACCATTAGACGTTTCTATCTCGGAGGTATACCCAAGTTCGGCTGAAGGGATCGGTCTTGAAAACCGACAGGCGGCGAGAGTCGCGCGGGGGTTCGAATCCCTCTACCTCCTCCATTTTTTCTAAAGTAAATATTTTATCATCGCGGGGTGGAGCAGCACGGTAGCTCGTCGGGCTCATAACCCGAAGGTCGCAGGTTCAAATCCTGTCCCCGCAACCAAATGGTCCCGTGGTGTAGTGGTTAACATGCCTGCCTGTCACGCAGGAGATCGCCGGTTCGACCCCGGTCGGGACCGCCATTTTTACATAAAGGCTCGGTAGCTCAGTCGGTAGAGCAGAGGACTGAAAATCCTCGTGTCGGCGGTTCGATTCCGTCCCGAGCCACCATTTTGAAATCACATGCCGACTTAGCTCAATTGGTAGAGCAACTGACTTGTAATCAGTAGGTTGGGGGTTCAAGTCCTCTAGTCGGCACCACTTTCAAAATGAGCCATTAGCTCAGTTGGTAGAGCATCTGACTTTTAATCAGAGGGTCGAAGGTTCGAGTCCTTCATGGCTCACCATTTACAATTTAATGCGGGTGTAGTTTAGTGGTAAAACAAGAGCCTTCCAAGCTCTGGTCGAGAGTTCGATTCTCTTCACCCGCTTTTCAATTATGGGCCTATAGCTCAGCTGGTTAGAGCGCACGCCTGATAAGCGTGAGGTCGATGGTTCGAGTCCATTTAGGCCCACCATAATTGTTCCGCAGTAGCTCAGTGGTAGAGCTATCGGCTGTTAACCGATCGGTCGTAGGTTCGAGTCCTACCTGCGGAGCCATATTTATAGAGAAGTACCCAAGTGGCTCAAGGGGCTCCCCTGCTAAGGGAGTAGATCGCGAACGCGGTGCGAGGGTTCGAATCCCTTCTTCTCTGCCAGTAATTGGCCCGTTGGTCAAGTGGTTAAGACACCGCCCTTTCACGGCGGTAACACGGGTTCGAATCCCGTACGGGTCATACTAAAAGAGATAGCATAATCTGCTATCTCTTTTTTGTTGTGTAAAAGTGGACTTTGGATAGTCTACTTTTTTATGAATTAAAAGAAAGATGAAGTATTCGCTGTTACAGTTGGGAATACAGAGAGCTGTAAGTATAGTCATGTTGTTTACCTTGACCTGTATGAGTATGAAGGAATGTTCACTTAACAAATCATACTCAAATTGAATTTTTATCTCGGCCGTATGCTAAAGCCTCCTGCACTTGGATAAACGGGTAAATATCATAGCTGGGAAGATCCTAAGGAATTAGTTGTAGAGTTATTAGATACCGTTGAATAATAAAAATTGAAATATGGGTTGTTCAAACAAAGGATGCTGTATTAGGCGCTACGGTGGAAAATAAATAATATATAGAAGAAACTGTCTCTCAGTAGGTGATCTACTGGAGGCAGTTTTTTTATGCTGTCATTATTGTCGAGTTTTGTCGGTAAGTCGATATTCTTTGTCGAATCGCCGATATAATTTGATTTACGGTCGATATATTATAAAAATCGTTGATATATTTAAATAATCGTCGATATAATTTCACTTACCGACAAAAACATAAGAAAAACCCTTTCACAATCTAAAGAAAACGCCTCCATTGAAATGGATTCCACACCTATTCCAATAACTTTACACTCTATGTGAAAAAGTTCACAAATAGGTCATAATTTGTGAAGTAATTCACAATAATACGTGCTACAATATGAGTGTAAAGAAGTTAAACAACATTAAATTAGTATTTTAATTAATTACTTAAACAATCATAAAAAAATATATGTGAACAATAGAGAGGGGAAATTACCATGAAAAAAGGTATCAATCGTGTAGTATTAGTAGGAACAGGAGCTGTAGGTTGTAGTTACGCTTACTCAATGATCAACCAAGGTGTAGCTGAAGAATTCGTATTAGTAGATGTTAATGAAGCAAAAGCAGAAGGGGAAGCAATGGACTTAAGCCATGCGGTACCATTCTCTCCATCACCAACAAAAGTTTGGAGCGGTAGCTATGCAGATTGTAAAGATGCAGATTTAGTAGTTATCACTGCTGGATTACCACAAAAGCCAGGTGAAACTCGTTTAGACTTAGTTGAGAAAAATACAAAGATCTTTAAACAAATCGTTCGCGGTATTATGGATAGCGGATTCGATGGAATCTTCTTAATCGCAACTAACCCAGTTGATATTTTAACTTACGTAACTTGGAAAGAATCTGGTTTACCAAAAGAGCGCGTAATTGGTTCTGGTACTACTTTAGACTCTGCTCGTTTCCGTTACATGTTAGGTGACTACTTAGATGTAGATCCACGTAACGTTCATGCTTACATCGTTGGTGAACACGGTGACACTGAACTTCCAGTATGGAGTCACGCTACTATCGGTGTACAAAAACTAGAAACAATCTTAGCTAACAACGAACAGTACAAACAAGAAGACTTAGATAAAATCTTCGAAAACGTACGTGATGCAGCTTACCATATCATCGAGCGTAAGGGTGCAACTTACTACGGAATCGGTATGTCACTACTTCGTGTAACTAAAGCAATCTTAAACAACGAGAACAGCGTATTAACTGTATCTGCATACCTTGAAGGTCAATACGGTGAAAAAGATGCTTACGTAGGTGTTCCAGCTGTAATTAACCGTGAAGGTGTACGTGAAATCGTAGAGCTTGAGTTAAATGAGGATGAAAAAGCGAAATTCGCTCATTCTGTAAAAGTATTAAAAGAAACAATGGCACCAGTACTATAATAATTGCTAAATAATCCAGAAGTGGGGAACTACTTCTTACTTCTGGATTTATATATAATTTAATATAAATTCCTTTTCCGGTTTCCCTTGTATATCCCCAATATACCCCTTTTGCTGGATCAGGGTCGTTTATAGAAAAGAGCACTCTACTTTGCGTAGAGTGCTCTTTATTATTATCATTTTTTAGGCGTCAATCCTAATTTTTTAAAAATATCTGCCAGTGTACCGCTTTTTGATTTTTCTACAGGTGTTTGTGATTTGGATGCATCTGGACCTTTTTTCAAGAAGTTCTTTTCAACGAAGCGAATATCTTTTTCGTCGACAATACTATCTTTGTTAAGGTCGCCGTCGTTCACGGATAGTCCTTTTTTACCATAGTTGCTAGCGATAATTTCAGCATCTTTTATATCAATTACTTTATCGCCATTTACATCACCTGCAAGGTTTTCATCAAGGCGTGCATAATAATATTGGCCAAGTAGCTTACCGTCTTTTTCAGTACCAAGTTTCGTTGTTAGTCGGCTTGTTAAATGCCCTGGTACTTCTACATATAAGTTATAGTCGCGTTTATTAGCAGGAAGTCCATTTAGTTTGAAGGATCCGTATTTATCAAGTGAGCCTTCAAACTTATGACGGTAAGAATCTGTTGCATATACTTTTACGCCAAGCTTTGTATAATCGAATTTTTCATCTAAATATCCGCGTTCATTTAAGAAAGCACCAGGTTTAATACTTCCTTCGACTAGTGAGTTTAAAGACATAACTGAGAATGTTTGATCTTGAAGGACACGCATTCTATTTGGCTCTGTTTCCCCTTGTTTCCAGTATGCAAACACTGCTGATTCTAATTGAGCATTTGCTTCATAAAACTCATCATTTTCTACTTTGAACGTTACATCAATGAACGGGAAATCACCATCTAATCCACCGAAGTTTTTGTCATTGATAGCTCCGCCAACTGTGACAGAACCTTCTTCTAGTTTCGGTTCATTTACTTTTGCGGTCACCCCTTTTTCAGAAAGGAGTTTTTCAAAAGCAGGATTAAATTTCGCATTTGCAAACTTGAAGTTCTTCTCTAGGAATTTTACGTTAAATTCCCCAGCAACAAGTTGTTTCACATGTTTGGCGTTTAGCGTCACAGTGAATTCATCACCTTTATATACTTCTTTTTTATCATAACTAGTTTTCGCATATTGAGCTCCTTGCGGGATAAACCAATAGTTATTTACACCGCTTGGATAGTCAGCTCCTGCAGTTGCATAATCGAAAATATATACGCCTGTGTTCATTGGACCTTCAGTTTTAAAAGATTCAGGAGTAATGCCAACTTTAAAGTCACCATTTGCATTAATAGGTAAAAACTTATGCAAGTATGGAGAATAATCATAGTACATCACTCCGTTTGCTTCTTGCGTAATGTTTAATCCTTTTCCTTTTAAGTAGTCAACGTTCGAATCATACACATTTCCTTTAATCCATAACGCTTTTTTACCATCTTCTACTGTATAATTTTCTTCATTTAATTCATAAATACCAGGCTGTAATCCAGTTAATTTCACTTCTGGCGGTGTATTATCAATTACGACATAATCACCTTTCACACGTGCTTTACCGGCTTTATCGTAGCCAACAAACTCAATTGTGTAATCACCTTCTGGTAAGTCGATTTTCTCATCACCAATTGGTTTTGCAGGATCATTTGTAAAAGGATACACTTTGCCGTTAAAGAATGAATCTAAGTAGTAATACACATCAGTTTTTAATCCACTAGTATTTAATGTACCAAGGAAACCGAGAGCTTTATTTGTTTTGGAATCTTTCACGATAAGATCTAACGTTTCAAGTTCGCTATTTAATTGGAACGCCCCGTGCAAATACGATTCACGGTATGGATTGAATTTAGATGTATCAGTTGAAATTGCTTTTCTTGATAATATTGCATTTTCAATACCAGGCTCTGATACACGAATAGAGAACGGAATTTGGTACGTTTCTTCTTTATTTTTCGTATTTGTAATATGAATATATCCTTCATATCGGCCTTGTTTTACACCAGCCGGAACATTAATTTTTGCTTCAATTTCATCTGATTTACCAGCATCAAGAGTAATTGTTTCTGGAACAGAAACTTTTACACCGTTTGCGGTAGCATCGTTAATAGAAGAAGATGCTGGTGTATAAGAAATTTCTGTTTTAAATTCTTTTTTCTCTTGTTTATTATGATTTTGTACTTTTATATTTCGTTTTTGTTCAAGAGCTTCACTGTCTTTTTGATAGAACTTCCCGAATGCAATGGATCCAGTTTCTTCAGGGACTTCAATTACTTCATCATTTACAACTGTTTTTGTTGTATCTAGCACTTTAAAACTAGTTTCCGTATGAACGGCGTTGTACGCATCTACTCGTCCAGCTCCAACTTCATATACGGAATACTTTTCTTTTAAATCATCAGCTGTGTTCATAAGAGACGCCTTTACATCGAATGGAGAGTATTCTGGGTGTTCTTGTAAAATAAGAGCAGCAACGCCCGCGATATGAGGAGAAGCCATAGATGTTCCTTGCATACGCTCGTAGGAAACGTCATAGTTTTCGCCCTCTTGTGGGTCGTTAATATATTCAGGTACTGTTGAAAGTACAGCAACACCAGGCGCTGTAATATCTGGTTTAATATCATCATTTGATGTAACAGGACCGCGTGAGCTAAAGTCTGCAAGATGATCGCCTTCTGTTTGAATATAACTAAGTTCGTCAAAGGTAAAGGATGTATTACCTTGTTCGATTTGAGCTTTTAGTTTTACACCGTCTTCTTTCGTTAGGCGGAATGCGGGAATGTATTTTGTACTTTCGCCAACGTAGAAAGGAATTTCTCCGTCCACATTGTTATAAATAATAACGGCTTTTGCACCAGCTTGTTTTGCATTCGCAATTTTTTCATCAAATGACAGTGTACCACGTGCAACGAGAGCGATTTTTCCTTTTACATCTTTTTTACTAAACTCGTCAGGCGTACCAATTCCTACAGATTCAATAGGTAAAGTTTGTCCCTTGAAATCTTCTATTTTATCAGTAAAGTTTTTGCCGAATAAAATTAGGTTAGGAAATTGTAATTGCCCAGCATGACCTGATAGTTTCGGTAAAGAAATAGAGCTATCACTTGCGCCGACCGTAATCGCAAATGGAGAAGCACCTGGTGATCCGAGTGTCGCTGGATTTGGACCAGAGTTTCCAGCAGCAACGACTGTAACAACACCGGAAAGCATCGCGTTATTGACAGCGATAGACGTAGGATCAAGCGGATTGTTGCTATCGTCACCTAACGATAAGTTAATAACATTCATGCCGTCAGAAATAGATTTATCGATTGCAGCGATAATACCAGAACTATCTCCACTTCCGTATGGACCGAGTACACGATAGTTATACAGTTCAATGTCAGGTGCAACACCTTTTACTGCGGAATCTGATGTGTTTTTCTTTTGCGCAGAAACGATACCTGCTACGTGAGTACCATGCGCAGTGTAGAAGGAAGAGCCACGATCATCAAATTCAGGAGCACCAGATTGTTGCCACTCTGTATAAGTTGTTTCCATCGGATCTGCATCGTTACTAATAAAGTCCCAACCTTTTACGGAGTTTGGATCTATCTTGCTAGAGTCTTCGCCAGGTTTTGCGCGATAGCCCTTATATACGTCTTTTAGATCAGGATGATTGTAATCAATACCTGTATCTAATACACCAACTTTAATTCCTTTTCCGGTAATGCCTTCGCTATGTAACTTATCGACCCCAATTTGCGGAATACTATCTGTTAGTTTTTGAGGTGCTTTCTGCTCTACTTGTTTTGGTAAATTTAATTTCACTTCGTAATCTTTCCAAATACGTTTTACAACGCCAATCCGTAACAATTCTTCCACTGTATTTGCAGGTAATGTCAGCGCAACCCCATTTATCGCATGTTTATAAGAACGTTTAATTTGTACTGACTGGAAATTCCCTGACTTTACTGATGGGCTGAACTGATAAAGACGTTTTAGTCCTTTTTGAAATTCCTCATGTTCTTGATCAATACGTGCCTTTATATTTTCAGGAGCAGCTTGTAACCCTTTTTCTTTTTGTTTTAATTCATTAATCTTTACTGGAGCCGTTTGAAATTCTACAATGATATTTACTGGTTCGGAACTACTTGTATTAATATCTGGCGAGATAGTAAAACCAGGGTTGGCATCTAACGTTTGTAATGCCTGACGTTGTTCTTTAGAAAGTTTTGATAGTAAAGACTGGGCGTTTGAAGAGTCAATTTGGTTAATAGGATTTTCAGCAAGTACATTGAACGGAAGGGCAGTTGAAAACAGAACGCCAGCCGTTACAATTCCGGTAACAAATCGATTTTTCTTTTTCATGTATAAGCCTCCGATAATTTATATTTTAAAAATTATTTCTCTGTGCCTGGTGTTTGCTCTGCATGGAATGTCCAGTTTAGCTGTAAGGAATCACCCTGGAATTTATTTTGATCTTGTTCGTTGTCTTCAAAGGAGAAGAGCACGTGTAAATAATCTGTTTCACCAGGTTTAATACCGTCTATTAAGTTATGACGTTCTAAAGAAGTAGCCACATCCTCAGGTTTCATAGTCTTTAATTGTGATAGTTTTGTTTCCCACAAAATTTCATGATCATCGTTTGGATTAGATGGTTTTCCATCATTCACTAAAAATTTGACGATGATATGATCGCCTAAATCTTCACCATCATTATTTTTCTGTGCATCTGTAACTTCATAGGATGTTTCAAGTGCTACTTTTGCAATATCCAATGACCCTTTATTTTCAAGCGTGAAATTTTTTTCAATAAAGTCACCTGGCTTTAAATCTTTCACATCAACGATTACACTTGGATTAATAGAAAGGTCTAGTGTTCCAGCTTGAAATGAGTTACTAGATGTTTCAGAATCACTGAAGTAGGCGAATACACCGCCGAATGTAAGGGATAAGCCGAGCGTTGCTGTGACAACTCCCATTCCAACCTTTTGTTTTAATGACATAAGAAAGCCCCCTAATTAAATTTTTATAGCGACTGTTCGTAACAAGGATAAATAAGTAAACATAGTAGTCCACTATGAATTATAGTTGCGAAAAGTCGCTGTTCTTTATTGAGAACAAGTATATGCTTATCAATTTTCCATTTCAATAAAATTGTGACGAAAAATGTTGAGAAACATTTTTTTATGACAGATTATTTTGTTACGATTTTAAGTGATACATAACGTGTAAAATAGAGTGAATCTAATAAAATAAAGGTTGAGAAAAAAATATTATGTTGAAAGATTAGTATGAAATGAAGCGTTTTCAATGAATATTCGTCAAAATTCGATATTTTATATAGAAATGTGAAAAAAGACCAACATTTTTAAGAAAAAAACGTATATTTTTTATAAATTAACAAGGATATTTCAGTTTTTCGAAGAAATGATAAATTATAAAAAATTCTGTCATCTTAGTGAGGTGAGCATATTGAACGTAATAAATTGTGAAGAAGTGAAACGAGATGAGTTTCATACAGAAAAGTACTATGAAAGTTATAACATCTTTGGCGCACATATTGTGACGGAAGATGAGATGCGAGGTGTACGATTTACAGTATGGGCTCCTCATGCGAAAGCAATGAGTGTTGTTGGAGATTTTAATGAATGGGATTATGAGCAACATAAGATGCTACAAGTGACAGAAGAGGGAATTTGGTCCCTATTTATACCGCATATTGAAGAAAAAGAAATATATAAATATGCGATTGAAACGATGGCTGGTGATGTCATTTTTAAGGCGGATCCGTATGCTGTGTATGCAGAAGTAAGACCGAATACGGCATCTGTAGTTTTTGATATAAAGGGATACGAATGGAATGATAAAAACTGGAGTCGTAAGAAAAAGAAAAAATCGGTTTATAAAGAAGCGATGACAGTTTATGAATTGCATTTCGGTTCTTGGAAAAAGAAAGCAGATGGAACGCTGTATTCTTACAGGGAAATGGCAGAAGAACTCATTCCTTATGTGGTGGAACATCAATTTACACATATTGAAATTATGCCGCTTGTTGAGCATCCGTATGATCGTTCTTGGGGATACCAAGGGACGGGATATTATGCAGCAACGAGTAGATTCGGCACGCCACATGATTTGATGCATTTTGTCGATGAATGTCATAAATATGGAATCGGTGTCATTTTAGATTGGGTGCCGGGGCATTTTTGTAAAGATGCTCACGGTTTATATTTGTTTGATGGGACACCGACTTATGAATATAAAGATAAAGATGTGCAAGAAAATCCAGTATGGGGAACTGTTAACTTTGATTTAGGAAAGAGGGAAGTACGTAATTTCTTAATTTCAAATGCGTTATTTTGGATGAGATATTTTCATATTGATGGTTTCAGGGTGGATGCAGTTGCGAACATGCTGTACTGGAATAAAGAAGGACAAGAGCAAAGTAATGAGCACGCTGTTTCATTTTTACGGGAGTTAAATGAAGCGGTATTTGCAGAGGATGAAGATTTTCTTATGACAGCAGAGGATTCAACAGCTTGGCCACTTGTAACAGCTCCAACGTATGAAGGTGGGCTTGGATTCAATTACAAATGGAATATGGGCTGGATGAATGACGTGCTGAAGTATATGGAGTGTGCGCCAGAGTACAGAAAATATATTCATGAGAAAATGACGTTCTCTTTACTATATGCTTACTCTGAAAATTTCATATTACCGCTTTCTCATGATGAAGTTGTTCATGGGAAAAAGTCGTTATTAAATAAAATGCCAGGAGACTACTGGGATAAGTTTGCTCAACTTCGTTTATTATATGGATATTTCTTTACTCACCCAGGAAAGAAATTACTTTTCATGGGTGGAGAATTCGGGCAGTTTGATGAGTGGAAAGACCTTGAAGATTTAGATTGGAATTTACATGATTTTGAAATGCATCGTTATATGCATGATTACTTTAAAGAGCTCATAGCATTGTATAAGCGCTCC
Organism: Bacillus cereus group sp. MYBK139-1; assembly: GCF_051916915.1. Lineage (NCBI taxonomy): Bacteria > Bacillati > Bacillota > Bacilli > Caryophanales > Bacillaceae > Bacillus > Bacillus cereus group sp. MYBK139-1. The sequence continues at coordinate 10,876 of NZ_JBQAHO010000002.1, forward strand.
AAACCACTTTGGCAGCTTGATCATTCGCCTGAAGGATTTCAGTGGATTGATGCTAATAATAATGAGCAAAGTATTTTCTCTTTTATCCGCCAAGGGGATAAACAAGAAGATGCGTTAGTTGTCGTATGTAATTTTACGAAAACTACATATGAAAACTATAAAGTAGGTGTACCAGATTTCGAGTATTATAACGAGGTTTTAAACAGTGATGCTGAGCAATATGGCGGATCAGGGCAAGTAAATAAGAAACGTCTGAAGGCGATTCAAGAACCGTTTCATAATCAAGCAGCACATGTAGAAATTACAATTCCACCATTTGGCGTATCCATATTACGACCAGTGAAGACGAGAAAGGGGAGCAAAAAACAAGATGGCTCAAAAACAAAAGTGCGTAGCAATGTTACTAGCAGGGGGAAAAGGTAGTCGATTAAGTGCATTAACAAAAAATTTAGCCAAGCCAGCTGTTCCATTTGGTGGTAAATATCGCATTATTGATTTTACGCTAAGTAACTGCGCAAATTCTGGTATTGAAACGGTTGGGATTTTAACGCAATATCAACCGCTCGAACTTCATAATTATATTGGAATCGGCAATGCGTGGGATTTAGACCGAGTAAGCGGTGGAGTCACAGTATTACCTCCTTATGCGGAGTCTTCAGGTGTGAAGTGGTACACAGGTACGGCAAGTGCCATTTATCAAAACTTAAACTATTTAAGTCAATATGAACCAGAGTATGTTCTCATTTTATCAGGCGACCATATTTATAAAATGGATTACAGTAAAATGCTAGATTACCATATTGAGAAAGAAGCGGACGTTTCGATTTCTGTTATTGAAGTGCCTTGGGATGAGGCGAGTCGTTTCGGTATTATGAATACGAACGAAGAGATGGAGGTTGTTGAATTTGAAGAGAAGCCGCAATTTCCAAGAAGTAATCTTGCATCAATGGGAATTTACATTTTTAACTGGGCAATTTTGAAAGAGTATTTAGAAATGGATGCAAGAAACCCTGAATCTAGTAATGATTTCGGAAAAGATGTACTTCCGCTTTTATTAGATGAAGGGAAGAAGTTAATGGCGTATCCGTTTGAAGGGTATTGGAAAGATGTTGGAACGGTGAAGAGCTTATGGGAAGCGAATATGGATTTACTTCGCGATGAAACATCACTGAATTTAAATGATCGTAATTGGCGTATTTATTCTGTTAATCCAAACGAACCACCTCAATATATCGCTGAAAAGGCAAAAGTAGAAGAATCACTTATTAACGAAGGATGCGTCATTGAAGGGGACGTGAAGCATTCTGTACTATTCCAAGGAGTGACGGTGGAAGAAGGTAGTATGGTTATTGATTCTGTCGTTATGCCTGGAGCGAAGATTGGTAAAAATGTTGTGATTGAAAGAGCGATCGTTGGATCGGAAATGATTATTGAGGATGGAACAATTATTCGTCCGGAAAAAAATGTTGACGATGTAGTACTCATTGCTGAAGGGAAATAGAAAAGGGGGATGAAATGAATGGGAGAAAAAATGTTAGGAATTATTAATGCAACGGGAAGTTTTCCTTCCTTAAAGAAAGTAACAGGGCATCGTTCACTAGCGGCGTTACCGTTTGGGGGCCGTTATCGACTCATTGATTTCATGCTTTCAAATATGGTGAATTCTAATATTCATAGCGTAGCGGTTTTTACAAGTCATAAAAACCGCTCGTTAATGGATCATGTTGGTTCAGGAAAACAGTGGGATTTAGATAGAAAAAGAGACGGACTGTTTTTATTCCCGCCAAATTGCCAATGTGATCAAGATGAATTTGGATCTTTTGCGCATTTTAGAAGACATATTGATTATTTTCTAAGAGCTAGAGAAGAATACGTCGTTATTACGAATAGCCATCTCGTAACAGCATTGAATTTTCAAGCGGTGTTAGAGCGACATATACATACGGCAGCTGATATTACGGAAGTTTGCCATGAAGGGGTTTCGCTTCAAACATACGTATTAAAGAAACAATTACTGTTAGATTTATTCGATTCATATAAAGATGTGGAGCAATATAGCTTATTCGATGTAGTGAGAGAAAAGCGCGGAAAATCACTACATATTGCTACGTATGAGCATACAGGATATGTAGCTATTATTGATTCAATTGAAAGCTACTATAAACATAGCTTAGAAATTTTGAAACCTGCTATTTGGAAGCAACTATTTAAGAAAGAAGCACCAATCTTTACGAAAGTAAAAGATGAGCCACCAACTCGTTATGTAAAGGGTGCAGTCGTGAAAAATACAATGATTGCAAATGGTAGTATTATCGAAGGTGAAGTAGAAAATAGTGTTGTCTCCCGTTCTGTTAAAATTGGGAAAGGTTCAATTGTTCGTAATAGCATTATTATGCAAAAGAGCCAAATTGGAGATAACTGTATAATAGACGGTGTTATTATTGATAAAGACGTGAAAATTGGTGACGGTGTTGTACTAAAAGGAAACGCCGATGAGCCATACGTTGTAGAAAAAGGAAGCGTACAAAACAGTACGATTAATAGTTATTCTTAAGGAATCAGTGGGGGTTTTTCCTCCACTGATTAAAGTTTTAATTTAAATGAAAACTCGAAGGGAGGAAGCTGCAAGGGAAGTAGTATAAGCTTTTCGTGCAGTGGGACAACAAGTGAATATTTTATTTGCAGTATCAGAATGTGTACCATTTGTTAAATCGGGAGGATTAGCTGATGTAGCAGGTGCGCTCCCAAAAGAGCTAAAAAAATTAGGTGTGGAAGTTCGCATTATACTCCCAAATTATAGTCTTATTCCGCAAAAATTAAGGGATGGATGTACGCTACATAAAGTAATTAACGTCCCGCTTGGGTGGAGAAATCAATATTGCGGAATTTTAAAAGGTGAGCAAGACGGGATTACGTATTACTTAATAGATAATGAATATTATTTTAAGAGGGATTCTCTGTATGGTCATTATGATGACGGAGAGCGTTTTTCTTATTTTTCGAAAGCAGTTTTAGAGTGTATCCCGCATCTTGATTTCGAAGTGGATGTTCTTCATAGCCACGATTGGCATACAGCTATGGTAAATTTCTTACTACGTGAAAAGTATCAAGATAACCCATTATATGAGCATATTAAAACGGTATATACGATTCATAACTTACAGTTCCAAGGTGTATTTCCTCCTGAAGTGATGTACGACTTGCTAGAACTTGGTGATGAATATTTTCATAGTGAGCAGTTAGAATTTTATGGGAATGTGAACTTTATGAAGGGTGGCATTATCGCTTCTGATCAAATTACAGCGGTTAGCCCGACATACAAAGAGGAAATCCAATATGAGTTTTTCGGTGAAAAGTTAGATGGATTACTGCGAAAATATAAAGGTAAGCTTAGCGGCATTGTAAATGGAATTGATACGAGCGTGTACAATCCAGAAACGGATTCGTATATTACTGCTCAGTACGATGCAGATTCATTATATGAAAAGAGTGAAAATAAACGCGCGTTGCAGCGTTATTTTGGTTTGCCAGAAAAAGAAGATACACCAATTATTTCTATGGTAACGAGATTAACGAAGCAAAAAGGTCTTGATTTAGTACGTACTGTATTCCGAGAAATAATGGAAGAAGATGTACAATGTATTATTTTAGGATCAGGTGATTCGGAATATGAGAAATTCTTTGAGTGGATGGCATATGAGTATCCTGAGAAGGTAAAAGTGTATATTGGCTTTAATGAAGAATTAGCCCACCAAGTATATGCGGGAAGTGATTTATTCTTAATGCCATCACTATTTGAACCATGTGGACTTGGACAACTTATCGCATTAGCGTACGGTACGATTCCAATTGTAAGGGAAACAGGCGGATTAAATGATACGGTACAATCTTATGACGAAGAGACTGGAGAAGGAAATGGTTTCAGTTTCACGAACTTTAATGCACATGACATGTTGCACACGGTTCGTCGTGCAATTGAATTTTATCAGGATAAACCGGTGTGGGAGCAGCTTGTAAAACAAGCAATGACTGAAGATTATAGCTGGGAAAAATCAGCTCTGACTTATAAGAAATTGTATAAAAGTCTCATGGAATAACATGTAGGTGGTGAAGAAATGTTTACTCATGTTGAAAGTTTCAAATCAGCTTTTCTAGAAAAGTTAGAGACGATGTATGGTAAAAGTTTCAAAGACTCTACAACTCGTGATCAATACAATACGCTTGGGTACATGGTGCGTGAGTATATGAATAGTCAATGGATTGCAACGAATGAAAGTTATCGGTCTGGAGAGCGAAAGCAAATGTATTACTTATCCATTGAGTTTTTACTTGGGCGTTTGCTTGGAAGTAACATATTAAATTTAGGCATCAAGGATGTATGTGAGCAAGGGCTTTCTGAGCTTGGAATTTCGTTGCAACAATTAGAAGAGGTGGAAGCAGATGCAGGTCTTGGAAATGGTGGACTTGGACGATTAGCAGCCTGTTTCCTTGATTCACTTGCATCTTTAAACTTACCAGGTCATGGATGTGGAATTCGTTACAAACACGGCTTATTTGATCAAAAAATTGTTGATGGTTATCAAGTTGAATTTCCAGAACAGTGGCTTCTTCATGAAAACGTATGGGAAGTAAGAAGGCATGATCAAGCTGTAGAGGTAAGTTATTTCGGCAATGTTGAACCGCTTTACATTGATGGACGTTTAGAATTCAGGCATACAAATGCAGAAGTAATTATGGCAGTACCATATGACGTTCCAGTAGTAGGTTATGAGACGAGTACTGTAAATACACTTAGACTTTGGAATGCGGAACCAGTTCCTTTCCCGCAAAATTGCAAAGATATTTTGAAATATAAGCGTGAAACAGAAGCGGTATCGGAGTTTTTATATCCAGATGATACGCATGATGAGGGGAAAATACTTCGTTTGAAACAACAGTATTTCCTCGTATCAGCAAGTTTGCAAAATATCGTTCGTATGCATAGAGAAAGATATGGTGACCTTCGTCAATTACATGAGAAAATTGCGATTCATATTAATGATACACATCCAGTTTTGGCGATTCCAGAACTGATGCGTATTTTATTAGATGAAGAAAAACTAGCATGGGAAGAAGCTTGGCACATAACAACGCAAACGATTTCTTATACGAATCATACGACGTTATCGGAAGCGCTTGAGAAGTGGCCAATTCACATTTTTAAACCGCTATTACCGAGAATTTATATGATCATTGAAGAGATTAATGAACGTTTCTGTCATGAACTTTGGGAATGTTATCCGTATGAATGGCATCGTATTGAAGAAATGGCGATTATTGCGCATGATCTTGTGAAAATGGCTCATTTAGCAATTGTCGGTAGTCATAGCGTAAATGGTGTAGCAAAAATTCATACGGAAATTTTAAAGCAACGTGAAATGCGATTGTTTTATGAGTTTTATCCAGATAAGTTTAATAATAAAACGAATGGAATCGCTCATAGACGCTGGTTAATGAAGGCGAATCCACAGCTAACGAATCTTATTTCAGAGGCGATTGGAACAGAGTGGAAGAAAGAACCGATTAAGCTTCAAGAGCTACAATTAGTTCAATACGATGCGAGTTTCCAAGAGAAATTTGCAGAGGTAAAACAAGAGCGTAAAGAGATTTTAGCAGCGCGCATTCATAATACAATGGGGATTACAATTGATCCTAATTCTATTTTTGATGTGCAAGTAAAAAGGCTACATGCTTACAAGCGACAATTATTAAATGTTCTTCATATTTTATATTTGTATAACCGTTTGAAAGAGGATGCTAGTTTTACATTTTATCCGCGTACTTTTATTTTTGGAGCGAAAGCATCACCGGGCTATTACTATGCGAAAAAAATTATTAAATTAATAAATGAACTTGCAAGAAAAGTGAATAACGATCCGTACGTAAGCAAATATATGAAAGTTATTTTTCTAGAAAACTATCGAGTGTCTGTAGCGGAAGATATATTCCCAGCGGCCGATGTAAGTGAACAAATTTCAACAGCGAGTAAAGAAGCATCCGGAACAGGCAATATGAAATTTATGATGAATGGTGCGATTACGCTCGGCACGTTAGACGGAGCGAATATTGAAATAAAAGATAGAGTCGGTGATGATAACTGTTTCATTTTCGGTTTAACGGCCGAAGAGGTTCTTCATTACTATCAAAATGGTGGATATCGTGCAAGTGATTATTATCACCACAATGGGCATATTAAAAAGGTAGTAGACCAGTTAACGAATGGTTTCTTTGCACAGTCTGGAGCTGAATTTGAAGCAATTTACGATTCTCTCGTTATTCAAAATGATGAATATTTCGTTCTACGAGATTTTGGCCCATATGCGGAAAAGCAAGAAGCTGTTGGTAGAGCTTATGAGAACCGAACGAAATGGCTAGAAATGTCGATTTTAAATATTGCACAATCTGGTCATTTTGCGAGCGATCGAACGATTTTACAGTATAGTAATGAGATTTGGGGTATTGGTAATACAGTTACGCAAATTTAAAGGGATTGCTACGTCGGAAAAGATTATATGAAATTTATATCGGTGATTTTCAAATTATATCGACCGATACTTAAAATATATCAGCGATTTTTAAGATATATCGATTTACCGACAAAAATTGACACTAATAAATAAACCGAGCTTAAACTCATTAAGCTCGGTTTTCTTTTTTGCTTAAGAAAGAAATGGGATCGCAGTATATATGATACCTGTTCCATCATATTCTCCTGTCGCAAAGTATGAAAATGTAAAGAAACCTGTAAACGTAAAAATTACAATGAGAAAAAGTGCAAAGATAAATTTTAGCATGTAAGGTCCCCTCATCCAAAAGTAACTTCATATATTATTATAGTATAAGGATATTTAATTTCCAATTGTTTACTGGTTAAAAATGAGAAGTCAGACATGTTTTGTATGTTGTCATGGCATGATTATTTGCAATCGATTTTGTGTTTTTTGTAAAAGTCATGTTGTGATGAACGTGTGCATATTCCCAGTCTTGGTCATTAAAATTTATGTTTCGAGGAGGAAGAAGTGGAACGACATCAAATAAGTTGACGAAACGAAAGCTACTAGCTACTTGTAGTTTATAATAATTACGAAATGCAATATCTCCCACTTTTGGGGAGGCAAATGTATACAGACCGTACTGTGCGAAGGCAGTGTTTATACGCGCATCGAGTATATGTAGTGTAGCGAGCGCGCCGCCTAAACTATGACCTGTTGCAAGAAGTTTCTTATGGGCTGGTAATGATACGAGCATATCCATAATAGAATCTCGGCAAGACTCATAAATGGAAAGAAAGCCGTTATGGACATTTCCACTATTTAAAGCATATGGGTATGGTTTTTGGTTAACGAGTGAATCGATAATCCAGTCTGTATCTGTTTGTGTTCCGCGAAAAGCTACAATAATGGTATCCTCAGATTCTAGTATGAATCCGAACCATTCTGTCGTTTGAATGGTTTTTCCTTGAAAGCCTTGTACATATTGAAAACCATCTGGTATTTCAAAAATCCCATTTTGTTTATATTGTTCATACGTTAACTCACAACAAGAAGCTAACAGTATGGCGGTATCTTTATCAAAGGATAAAGGAGTACGCATTAAGGAAGCCTCCTTAAGAAAAGGTATAGTTCAATATATGCAGTGAGGGACTTGATTCATTCTTTTAGAAAAAAAGCTTGAACCTACAGTTACGTGAGGGAGTATGATTTTTGTAAACATACTGTTAGGAGGGGGTAAGATGAGCAAAAGAGAAGGCTATTCAATTGGTGAGTTTTCAAGGGGAACAGGTACAACGATACGAACGCTCCAATATTACGATGAAATTGGATTACTTAAACCTGAAAAGAATGTTAGCTCTGGTCACCGTGTGTACAAAGGAAAAGATATATTAGAGCTACAGAAAATAGTGAGCCTTAAAGTATTAGGATATAGTTTAGAAGAAATAAGCGTCATGTTGAAAATGCCAAGTTTGAATGTAAATTTAAAAGAAACATTGGAGCAACAAAGAAAAGCCTTTGAAGAAAAAAGAAAACAAATTGAAGTTTCGATAAAGGCGCTTGAACGAACAATGGTATGTCTTGAGGAAGATGAAGAGTTGGATAGTGACATATTAATGAGTTTAATTAACAGCATTCAAAAAGAAGCTGAACAACGTTTATGGCTTGAAGAATATGTATCAAAAGAAACAGTTGATGGATTATATAATAAGCCAGAAGAAGAGAGCCTGGCACTTGATAAAGAGTTTGTTCGTTTAGCGAAAGAAGTGAAAAGGTTATTTGGAAGACAAATTGATGATGTAGAAGTGCAAAAACTAGTTGACCAACATATGAAAGCGACTCTTAAGTATGTGGGCGAAGAGACAGTGTATGCTTTAGGAAGATTAGAGAATGCAGAAGAACAATATAATAATATGATGCCATCTCCTTATACGGAAGAAGAAGAGGCGTGGCTTAATGAAGCAATGGAGTATTATATGATTCGAAATGGTTTATCCCGCTTTAATGGGCAGTAAGACCCCCACCTCAAAATTCAGCGAAAGCAAAGAAGTTAGGTGGGGGATCAACTGCCCATAAAAGCCCGATTGGTTCAACTAATAATCAGTGGGGGATGAAGAAAACCCCCACTGATTAAAGTTTCACTTTATATAGTCCACCTAAATAAAAAGAGCCCTATAAGGGCCCTTTTTACTCTTTCCCATCTAATAAACGACCAAGCCCACCTAAAACGCTACCTTCACCAGTGCTTTGCGCTGCTGGGCTTGTCAGACGTGCTGCTAAGCGGCTAAGTGTTAAGGACTGAATCCAAACTGTTCCAGGTCCTTCTAACGTTGCGAAGAATAAACCTTCGCCGCCAAATAGAGCTGTTTTTACTTTTCCAACGAACTCGACATCGTAGTTAATGTCTTTTGTCATGGCAACGAGACAACCTGTATCGATGCGAAGCTTTTCGCCATGTTTTAATTCACGCTTATATACAGTTCCGCCTGCATGCATGAAAGCAAGTCCATCACCTTCAAGTTTCTGCATGATGAAACCTTCACCGCCGAAGAAACCAGTTCCGATTTTTTTCGTAAACTCGATACCGATAGAAACACCTTTTGCGGCACAAAGAAATGCATCTTTTTGACAAACTACTTTTCCTTGATATTCTGTTAAATCTACAGGAATAATTTTACCCGGATAAGGGGCAGCAAATGATACGTGACGCTTGCCGTGACCTGTATTTGTAAATACAGTCATAAACATGCTTTCGCCTGTAACGAGACGCTTACCAGCACCCATCAATTTTCCAAATAAACCTCCAGATGGGCCAGAACCATCGCCGAAGATTGTTTCCATTTCTATGTAATCTTCCATCATCATCATTGCGCCAGCTTCTGCGATCACGCTTTCTTCTGGGTCTAACTCAATTTCAACAAACTGCATATCATCGCCGTATAATTTATACTCGATTTCGTGTGCTCTCATTTTTTTTCACCTCGTATGTAATAGATACTTATATTGTACAGAATTTAATAGGATTAGAATACTTTAGTTTTGTTAACTTTCAAATAAAGTGGGCGCACCCAAAACGGATTAGCAGCTCCCGCCAATCAAACTGTTCACAAATGGGGGGATAAAATATGAATATGGAAATTCAACATTATATTAAAATTATAAAAAAATGGTGGGATGAAAGTGTTCTCATTTGACGTTTTGGATATAGCGTGATATAGTGAAATCACTATTGAGCTACATAATGTGGTACGGAAATAAAGCACGTTGAATTAAAGGCTGTAAGCTTGTTATACATTCATGTCCTTTATATCCACCTTTTCATGTGGATTCATAGTTTCATTTTTATTTAGGAGGTACATGACATGCAAACAGGTAAAGTTAAATGGTTCAACAGCGAAAAAGGTTTCGGTTTCATCGAAGTTGAAGGTGGAGACGATGTATTCGTTCACTTCTCAGCTATCCAAGGTGACGGATTCAAAACTTTAGAAGAAGGTCAAGAAGTTTCTTTCGAAATCGTTGAAGGTAACCGTGGACCACAAGCTGCTAACGTTACAAAAAACTAATTAGCTAGCGATAAAAAGCATTCCGATTTTCGGAATGCTTTTTTTTATTCTTTGGAACTCGACTCATTTGAAGACAATTCGCCCTTAAAGGTACGCTCTTCAAAGTCATCAAGCATTTGCTCATATTCTTCATGTTCTTCCGTAGCGAAAACTTGCGGATTTTTTCCGTACATATCTGTACCGATAAAGTTTTCAAAATCCTCTACGTAGCCTACGTTTTCTTCACTATTTACGTACATGCCATTATAGTTTTTCGAATCTTGTCTTTCTAAATCAGATGGTGTTTCAGACGTTCCGTAATTGGCAACATCTTGCCATGCATCTTCTGCATCATATTCAACAGAATGATCTTCATCATGTTTGTGGAAAGAAGGAGACAATACTTCTTCTTCGACTGGTCGTGTATTCATATTTAACTTATTTGTTGCGTGCTGAACGCATGTTGTAGCGGTTGGCATCGCTTCTAATCTTTCAAACGGAATTTCTTCGCCAGACACTTCGCAAATGCCGTACGTACCCGCTTCTATTTTTTGCAAGGCATGCTTCGTATCCTCTAATTGTTTATGCCAAAGTTCAATAAGCCCGAAGTCTTTTTCACGTTCATATAGCTCTGTTGCCATATCAGCCGGATGGTTATCATAGCTAGATAATTCTCCAACAGATTCACGTTCAGATGCACGATCTTCATTTTCATGTGTTTGTATCGTTTGCTCTAGTTCTTGCTTTTGTTTTTCTAAAACGGATTTAAATTGATTTATTTGTTGTGGAGTTAACATAGTCGTCCACCTTCCTACAATTCAGTTTCTTTACATAGTATGAGCGTTGCGAGTAGGAATTATGAGCTGAATTTGGTATATGAAAAAGGAGCCGCATTAGCAGCTCCTTTTAAAGGAAATATCCAAGTAATAATCCGATTCCCATTAAGAGACCGAAGATTGTATTTGTTTTTGCTGTTGCTATCATCGCAGGTACCATTTCCATTGGAATGCTTTTGCCGATAAAGCCTTTCGTCGCTTTATATGCTTTCGGTGCACTTAAAAATACGATAAGCATCCATGGTGATACGATGCCCACGATAATTAAAGCAATTGTCCAAATGTAGGAAACGATGAACATAGAAGCAAGTACACCAACTGCTCGCTCGCGTCCAACGAGAATTGCTAACGTTTTACGACCGTTTTCTTTATCGCCATCTAAGTCACGGATATTGTTAGCAAGTAAAATGGCACCAATTAAAATTGAGCTTGGAATAGATAGTAAAACGACTTCTGATGTTACAGTTCCAGTTTGAATAAAGAATGAAATCCCGATAATAATGACACCCATAAATAATCCGGCTGTTAACTCTCCAAATGGTGTATAGGCAATTGGAAGGGGGCCACCCGTATAAAGGTAAGCAACGGCCATACAAACAAGACCGATTGCAGCAAGCCACCAGCTAGAATTCATACAAATATAAACACCTAATAGTATTGCGATACCGAAAAATCCAAATGCTAAGTTAAGCACTGTTTTTGGCTGAATGCCATCGCGAACGATAGCGCCGCCGATACCAACTGAACCTTCGTGATCAAGTCCTCTTTTATAATCAAAGTATTCATTAAACATGTTTGTTGCTGCCTGAATGAGAAGACAAGCAAGAAGCATTATAAGGAAAAGAGGGAGATGTATTTGATTTATACCTCCGACCTGCATTGCATAGGCTGTTCCGATGAAAACAGGAACGAAAGCTGCTGTTAATGTATGGGGACGTAGTAAACTCCACCAAATGCGCCAGCCTGTTTGCTTGCTTGGCTTTGGCGCCGTAGGAGAGGAATTCGTTTCGACGTTCATTTCCATGTTGAATCCTCCTTTGGTCACATATTGTACACAACTAAGTGTAGAAAAAGCATCATTTAGTGTCAACGTTTATTTTCTAGGAAGAGAAGGTGAATTTCTCAGAAATGCTAAACGTTGACAGGCCTTTCGTTTGAGGTGTATCTTAAAATCAAGCGTAATTATGACTATTTTTCGCCCATAGGGGGGAGACAATTGTGATTCAAACGAAACAAAAAGGCTTGCAGGAAGTTCTGAGTGCAGCCATTAAGCATGCAACTGATGAAAAAATATTGGTTAGTTTTGTAAAACAAATAGACTGGATGGATCCGCTTCTGTTTTATGCAGCAGGTAAAAGGATCGCATTCGAAAATAGATGTTATTTTGCAGACCCAGCTCAGCATGTAATATTTGCTGGAATTGGTTCTGTTTTCACTATAGCAACTGCTTCTCACAAACGCTTTCAAACTGCTCGTGACGAGTGGGATAAAGTAAAAGAGAAATCATTTGTACAAAGAGAAAGATACGAGTTTGGAACAGGTCCTCTTTTATTTGGTGGATTTTCATTTGACCAAGAAAAAGAGAAAACAGATTTATGGAAAGAATTTGATGATACGACATTTTCACTACCAGCATTTTTATTAACTGTAAAAAATGAAAAAGCATGGTTAACAATGAATACATTCGTTTCGGCAACAGATTGTGCAGAAACTCTTTATAACGAAATTGTTTCTTTAGAAGAGAAAGTTTTGGAGGAGAGTAAATGTGCACTAGGAGGATCTAAATTAACAGTTACTTCTAAAGTAGAAGTAGATCCGAAAGGCTGGATGAAGGCTATTGAGAAAGTGCAAGATGAGATGAAGCAGGGGAACGTGCAGAAGGTTGTATTAGCGAGGGAGCTAAAAGTAGAGATGGATCATCATATTGATTCTGCGCTTGTTTTAGAAGCACTTCGCATTGGGCAACCAGATTGTTACGTATTTTCTTTTGATTATAAAGGAGCATGCTTCTTAGGAGCGACGCCAGAGAGATTAATTCGCAAAGAAGATGAGAAGTTTACTTCAATGTGTCTTGCTGGTTCAACTGGTCATGGTCAATCTATAGAAGAAAGTAAACGAAATAGTGATGCGCTTCTTCATGATGAAAAGAATTTAGCTGAACACGGTTATGTTGTGAACATGATCAGGTCTGTATTAAATGAGCACTGCGAATCCGTTAATATTCCGGAAAGTCCGGGCTTATTAACAACGAAAAACTTAATTCATTTATATACGCCTGTAGAGGCAAAAGGCGATGCGAGTCTTTTAACAATGGTAGAAGAATTACATCCAACACCAGCTCTTGGCGGGACACCTCGTTTGGAAGCGATGAAACTGATTCGTGATGTTGAATTGTTAGACAGAGGATTATATGGTGCACCGATTGGCTGGATAGATGATGAAGGAAATGGTGAATTTGCGGTTGCACTTCGCTGCGGATTATTAAATGGCGAGAAAGCATCCTTATTCGCCGGTTGCGGGATTGTAATTGATTCAGTACCACAACTTGAATATGAAGAAACAAGTTTGAAGTTTAGACCGATGCTTGGTGCTTTGGAGGAATTAATGAAATGAACAATCATATAGAAGCATTATCATATTATTTAGGCGCGTTCGTGGATGAACTGACGCGTCTAAATGTATGTGATGTTGTCATTAGTCCAGGCTCACGGTCAACGCCGATTGCTCTACTAATGGAACAACATGAAGGAATGAACACATATTTACATGTAGATGAAAGATCAGCAGGATTTTTTGCGCTCGGTATCGCAAAAGCGAAAAAACGTCCTGTTGCATTATTATGTACGTCAGGAACGGCTGCAGCGAACTATTATCCAGCTGTATGTGAAGCTTTTCATTCGCGAGTGCCGCTTATCGTCTTAACGGCAGATAGACCGCATGAATTAAGAGATGTCGGTGCACCACAAGCGATGAATCAAATTAATTTATACGGCACGTTTGTGAAGCAATTTACAGAGATGGCAATTCCAGAAGCGAATGAGGCGATGTATCATTACGCTCGCATGACAACGCAGCGTACGATAGCAAGCGCGCTTTTAGCACCGCAAGGACCTGTTCATCTTAATTTTCCAGTTCGTGAACCGCTTATCCCGGACTTCTCATTAGAAAGTTTATGGGATAAAGGACGCGGAGAATATACAGGAGTAGTTCAGCGAGGGAACGTAACGATGCCGAGTGAATATGTAGATTCTCTTGTAGGGCGCCTTTCACATATGGAAAAGGGGCTTATTATTTGTGGAGATGATAGTCATTCAGAAATCGCAACGTTTACAACGCAACTAGCTGAAAAAACTGGATATCCAATATTAGCGGATCCACTTTCTAACATTCGTAGTGGACACCACGATAAAACGATGGTAATCGACTGTTACGATACATTTTTACGAAATGAGCTGTTAAAAGAAACGTGGAAGCCGGAAGTTATAATTCGCTTTGGTGGTATGCCTGTTTCGAAAGCATTAACGCAGTTCATCAAAAAACAAACGAAAGCTGTTCATATCGTTGTTGACGAATCAGGACAATGGAGAGATCCAGCTCTCGTTGCAACAGAAGTTGTCCAAGCAAGTGATATTGCATTTTGCAGTGCACTAATAGAAAAAATGCCAGTTATGAAAAAGAATGTTTGGTCCCAAATGTGGCAACATATAAACGAAAAAACGAAGGAAACGCTTCGTGAAATGGAAACATATGATACTGCGTTTGAAGGAAGAGTCATTACGGATATTGTCCGCGTATTACCAGAAGGAGCAACGTTATTTGCGAGTAATAGTATGCCAATTCGTGATACAGATTCATTCTTTTTCACATCGGATAAAAATATTCAAGTGATGGCTAATCGCGGTGTAAATGGGATTGATGGAATCATTTCGACAGCTTTAGGAGCGAGCATGATTTGCGATCCGCTCGTATTAGTAATCGGTGATTTATCATTTTATCATGATTTAAACGGATTATTAGCCGCAAAATTACATGAGTTAAATATAACGATTGTTGTTGTAAATAATGACGGTGGTGGTATTTTCTCATTCTTACCACAATATGAGAAAAAGGAACATTTCGAATCATTATTTGGAACTCCAATTGGGCTTGACTATGAGCATGTTGTCAACATGTACGGTGGTTCATTTAGCCGTGTAAATGGTTGGGAGCAATTCCGTGAAGAAGTACAAAAGGGAACAACGACAGAAGGTTTACACGTTGTGGAAATTTGTACGAACCGTGATGAAAACTTAACGTTGCACCGTACGTTATGGGCAAAAACACAGGACGTCATTACTACATCGTTGCAAGGTGAATCAAAATGAACGTAACGCTGCAAGGTGTATCGTATGAATATGAAGTAGTCGGAAGCGGAGAACCACTTCTACTTCTTCATGGTTTTACGGGAAGTATGGAAACGTGGCGTTCCTTCATTCCTTCTTGGAGCGAGCAGTTTCAAGTCGTTTTAGTAGACATTGTTGGGCACGGAAAAACGGAAAGTCCTGAAGATGTGACGTATTATGATATTCGAAATGCGGCATTGCAAATGAAAGAACTACTAGATTATCTTCATATTGAAAAGGCGCACATACTCGGCTATTCAATGGGCGGTAGACTGGCGATTACGATGGCGTGTCTATATCCAGAATATGTACGTTCTCTTTTATTAGAAAATTGTACAGCTGGGCTTGAAAGTGAAGATGAGCGAAAAGAACGCTGTGAAAAAGATGAGCGACTTGCTCAAAAAATTGAGCGAGAAGGCATCGAAAGTTTTGTATTGATGTGGGAAAATATTCCGCTGTTTGAAACGCAAAAAAGTTTAGCACAAAACGTACAAGAAGCAGTGCGAAAAGAACGACTTGCTAACAATCCAAAAGGGCTTGCAAATAGCTTGCGCGGCATGGGAACAGGGGCTCAGCCTTCATGGTGGAATGAGCTGAAAAACTTAAAAATGCCTGTTCTTTTAATGAACGGTGAGCATGATGAAAAGTTCTTTCGCATATTAAAAAATATCGAAAAATGCGTCTCTGACGCGAAATTTGTCAAAATTGATGGTGCTGGCCATGCAATTCATGTGGAACAACCGGAAAAGTTTGATACAATAGTAAAGGGATTTCTAAAAACTATGCAGTGATGCTTTTTTCAGTTAAGAATGAAGTTACACTTATAGAGGAGATCAGAAATATACAAGGAGGTAGTTGTAATGGCTATTGAATGGGTAAAAGAAGGCAATTACGAAGATATTATTTATTCAACATACAATGGTATCGCAAAGATTTCGATTAACCGCCCTGAAGTACATAACGCATTCCGTCCTAAAACGGTAATGGAGTTAATCGACGCTTTTGCACAAGCTCGTGATGATGCAAATGTTGGCGTTATCATTTTAACAGGTGAAGGTGGACGTGCATTCTGTTCTGGCGGCGACCAAAAAGTTCGCGGTCATGGCGGATATGTAGGTGACGACCAAATCCCTCGTCTAAATGTATTAGACTTACAACGTCTAATTCGCGCAATTCCTAAACCAGTTATCGCAATGGTAGCAGGTTATGCAATCGGTGGTGGACACGTACTTCATATCGTATGTGACTTAACAATTGCTGCAGACAACGCTGTATTCGGACAAACAGGTCCTAAAGTAGGAAGCTTTGACGGTGGATACGGAGCTGGTTACTTAGCTCGTATGGTAGGCCACAAGAAAGCACGCGAAATTTGGTACCTATGCCGTCAATACAACGCGCAAGAAGCACTTGATATGGGCTTAGTAAATACAGTAGTACCACTAGAACAACTTGAAGCAGAAACAGTACAATGGGCAGAAGAAATTTTAGCAAACAGCCCAATGGCACTTCGTTTCCTAAAAGCTGCATTCAACGCAGACACAGACGGTCTAGCTGGTATTCAACAACTAGCTGGAGATGCAACGTTATTGTACTACACAACTGACGAAGCAAAAGAAGGTCGCGACGCGTTTAAAGAAAAACGCCGTCCAGACTTCGGTCAATTCCCTCGTTTCCCGTGATCAAAAGCGGAGCCGACTGTTTAGCCTCGTTGGCTAAGGTTCTTAGACGGAAGCAGCTCGCCCACAAAGTGAGTCGCAACCAAATGATCAAACCGGAAACAAAACAACTAAGAGACTTGATGTCATATCAAGTCTCTTTCTTTCATGAAAGGAGAATGAGTGATGGATACGATGCCAAATTGGTTAATGCAACGTGCATTTTTAACACCAGATCGCACTGCAATTGAAATAGAGGAAGAGAAAGTTACTTTTATGCAGCTGCATGAAAAAGTAGTATCTGTTTGCGAACACCTTACGCATGTTGGAGTGAAGCGTGGGCAAAAGGTGGCTGTTCTGATGAAAAATGGTATGGAGATGATTACAGTTATTCACGCCCTATCTTACGTAGGTGCAGTAGCTGTGCTTTTAAATACGCGTCTTTCAAGAGAAGAGCTACTTTGGCAAATGGATGATGCTGAAGTTATTTGTTTAGTGACAGATCAAGACTTTGATGCTAAAGATATTCCTGTATATTCATTCGCTGAAGTGATGAATGGACCAAAAGAGGAAGCCTCTATACAAGAAGAGTTTTCTTTAAAAGAAGCAATGACAATTATTTATACGTCTGGGACGACAGGCAAACCGAAAGGCGTTATTTTAACGTACGGCAATCATTGGGCAAGCGCAGTTGGTTCTTCGCTTAATTTAGGCCTTCGTGATGATGATTGCTGGTTAGCTTGTATGCCGATGTTCCACGTTGGTGGGCTATCTCTTTTAATGAAAAACATTATGTACGGCATGCGCATTTTACTCGTTCCGAAATATGATGCTGATTTTATTCATAAAGCACTTCAAACGAGAGGCGTAACAATTATTTCTGTCGTTTCTAAAATGTTAACTGATTTATTAGAGCGACTTGGGGCAGATACATACCCATCTTCTTTACGATGCATGTTACTTGGCGGAGGACCAGCGCCGAAACCACTATTAGAAACGTGTGTAGAAAAAGGAATTCCTGTATATCAAACGTACGGTATGACAGAAACATCGTCGCAAATTTGTACGTTGTCCGCAGATTATATGTTAACGAAAGTAGGATCAGCTGGAAAACCACTATTTCAGTGCCAACTTCGTATTGAAAAAGATGGAGTAGTAGTGCCGGCATTTACAGAAGGCGAAATCGTAGTAAAAGGACCGAACGTAACAGGTGGTTATTTTAACCGTGAAGATGCGACGCGCGAAACAATTCAAAACGGATGGCTTCATACTGGCGACCTCGGTTATTTAGACGAAGAAGGATTTTTATACGTATTAGATCGCCGAAGTGATTTAATTATTTCTGGCGGGGAAAATATATATCCGGCCCAAATTGAAGAAGTGTTACTTTCTCATCCGATGGTAGCGGAAGCTGGTGTTGTCGGCATGACTGACGATAAATGGGGACAAGTACCCGTTGCTTTTGTTGTAAAAAGCGGAGAGGTAACAGAAGAAGAAATTATTCACTTTTGCGAGGCGAAATTAGCGAAATATAAAGTGCCGAAAAAAGCATGTTTCTTAGAGGAATTACCACGAAACGCTTCGAAAAAATTGTTAAGACGAGAGTTAAGACAATTAGTGGAGGAGATGTAAGTGGAAATAAAAAAAGCGACACTTCATATAACGGAAATGCCACTCGTAATCCCGTTTGCTGCAAGCTACGGAACGTATGAAAAGCGTGAAAGTATCGTCATTGAATTAGAAGATACGGACGGGTGTATTGGTTTTGGCGAAGTCGTTGCGTTTTCTGAACCGTGGTATACGGAAGAAACAGTGAAAACCGCGCTGCATGTACTGCAAGATTTTTTAATACCGGATTTATTAAAGGCTGACATTTCTCATCCGAATGAAGTGCCGAGCTTGTTCCAGCATATAAAAAGAAACCGAATGGCAAAGGCGGGAATTGAAGGGGCTATTTGGGATTTATATGCGAAGCGTCAAAAGAGATCACTTGCGACAGTGCTTGGCGGAACGAAGGCTGAAATTGAAGTCGGTGTTGTAATTGGGCTTAATACGATTCCGGTTATGTTAAAACAAATCGAGAAGTACGCTGATGAAGGATACGAGCGTTTTAAAGTGAAAATAAAGCCAGGGCATGACTACGAATTATTGAAAGAGATTCGTAAAGAGTTTCCGCATATCCCGTTAATGGCGGATGCCAATTCAGCGTATACATTAGCGGATACGGAGAGTCTGAAACGACTAGATGAATTCCAATTGATGATGATTGAGCAACCGTTAGCGGATTACGATTTTCTTGATCATGCACAGCTGCAGAAGAAGATTGAAACGCCGATTTGTTTAGACGAAAGTATCCATAGTTTAGAAGACGCACGCGTTGCGATTACACTTGGCAGTTGCCAAATCGTTAATATTAAGCCGGGACGAGTGGGCGGATTAACAGAATCCATCCAAATTCATAATTATTGTATGGAACATAACATACCCGTTTGGTGCGGCGGTATGGTGGAGATGGGAATTTCACGAGCGCAAAATGTTGCGCTTGCCTCATTGCCGAACTTTACGATTCCAGGTGATATATCCGCTTCTAGTAGACATTGGGAGAAGGATATTATTTCACCAGAAGTGACGCTTGAGGGCGGGAAAGTGATTGTACCGCAAAGCGTTGATACTGAGTATGAAGTAGATCGCGGAAGGCTGGCGGAAATCACGAAGCAGCGGATTGTTTTTGAGCGGTAAATTGATTCTTTAAAATAGCGGGCGAATTTCGTCGTTAATTGTCGGTAAGTCGATATTCCTTGTCGAAACGTCGATATAATTCAAGTTGTGGTCGATATATTTGGAAAATCGCTGATATAATTTTATTTACAAAGGTTACTCTAACGAGTAACCTTTTCGTATTGTACAAATTGGATAGACTAGTTTACAATCGAGCGTATAAAAGGGGGAGTAAAATGAAGCGCATTTCCATTTTAATAGCGGATGATGAGGCAGAAATTGCTGATTTAATTGAGATACATTTAGAAAAAGAAGGGTACCACGTCGTGAAAGCAGCTGATGGAGAAGAGGCAATTCATATTATTGAAACGCAGCCAATCGATTTAGTGGTTTTAGATATTATGATGCCGAAAATGGATGGGTATGAAGTGACGCGCCAAATTCGCGCGAAGCATCATATGCCAATCATTTTCTTAAGTGCTAAAACGTCTGATTTTGATAAGGTGACAGGTCTTGTGCTAGGCGCAGATGATTATATGACGAAACCTTTTACACCGATTGAATTAGTCGCACGTGTAAATGCACAATTACGCCGATTTCTTACGTTAAATCAGCCGAAAGTGGCGGAGAATAAATCTGCTTTAGAGGTAGGAGGAGTCGTTATTGATCCTGAGCGAAGAACGGTAAATGTGTACGGAGAACAAGTTGAATTAACACCGAAAGAGTTTGATATTTTATATTTATTAGCGAGTCACCCGAAGAAAGTGTACAATGTGGAAAATATTTTTCAGCAAGTATGGGCCGATGATTATTTTGAAGGCGGAAATACAGTTATGGTACATATTCGTACGTTGCGGAAAAAACTTGGGGAAGATAAAAGAAAGAATAAGTTAATAAAAACAGTGTGGGGAGTAGGTTATACTTTCAATGGCTAAAAAGATGAGAAGTTTTCGCTCGAAGATGGTTATGCTATTTGCGTTAAGTATGGTATTTGCTGGTGGCGTAACGTATATCCTTTATGAAGGGTTACGGATCTATTATAAATTAGTCGTTCGTTTTGAGGATCCGTTAGCTCAAGTCCGGTCGATAATAAGACAAATTGGGGATGTTAATTTCTTTTTAATTATCTTCATCCCTCTGTCCATTATGTTTTTCTTCTTCCTTACTAGGCCGTATTTAAAATATTTTGATGAGATTTCAAATGGAATTCATCATTTGGCGAATGGAGATTTTACAAATGAAGTGCGCGTTTCATCAAATGATGAGTTTGGATATATTGCAAGCGAAATTAATGTAGCGAGTGAGAAATTAAAGGAAGCGGTGGAACGAGGAGACTTCGCAGAAAGTAGTAAGGACCAGCTTATTGTTAACCTAGCTCACGATTTAAGAACTCCATTAACATCCGTGTTAGGATATTTAGATTTAATTCTTAAAGATGAAAATTTAACGAAGGAACAAATTAAACATTTCTCCACAATTGCATATACGAAATCGCAAAGGCTCGAAAGTTTAATTGATGAGTTATTTGAAATTACACGTATGAATTATGGCATGCTAAAGCTGGATAAAAAGCCGATTGATATAAGTGAGCTACTTATACAGTTAGATGAGGAATTGTATCCGTTATTAGAAAAACATCATTTAGAAGCTAGATTGAATGTTGATCCTCATTTGCCGATTAACGGTGATGGAAAATTGTTAGCTAGAGTATTTGAAAACTTGTTAACAAATGCTGTTCGTTACGGATATGATGGGCAATTTGTTGATTTGAATGGGTATATCGATAATGGAGAAGTTGTCGTACAAGTTATAAATTATGGAGATAGCATTCCAGAAGAAGATTTACCGTATCTTTTTGATATGTTTTATACAGGTGATAAATCGAGAACTGAGAATCGTGGCGGGACAGGCCTTGGACTATTTATTGCGAAAAATATTATCGAGCAGCATAACGGTACGATTTCTGCTGAAAGTAATGTAGTTAGAACAATGTTTGAAGTGCGATTGCCAAAAGACGAGAACGTAACAATTTAATAAAAATTTAAACTTTACCCCACTTTTTATTTTAATAGTTTTTTCTATTCTAGACGTAAGTTACGTTAAGGAGGAACTAGAAATGAAAAAGTGGGTATTTATTTCTTTTTTTATCGCATGCACAATCTGTGTAGGCGTTTATATATCACCGTTATTTCAAAAAGAAGTTGATGTGAAAATCGGCGGGGAAAATAGTGCAGTAAAGAATGAAAATATGAAAAAGATAGAGGTTACAAAAGAAGAAATTTATAAAGGGGATCTATTATTAGTTAATAAAGACTACCCAGTGAAAAAAGATAGTATTAGGTCTGACATTATAAATGTAAATCACAGTAGTGAATTAGTGAGAGGCTACGTAATATTTGATAGAAATCTTCGTTTATCAAAGGATGTTGTAAAAAAGTTTTTGAACGTTGTCGATGCGGCTGGAAAAGATGGTGTACAACATTTCTTAATGAATAGCGGGTATAGAGATTTTAAAGAACAAAGTAAATTATATAAAGACATGGGATCTGATTATGCACTCCCGGCAGGATGTAGTGAACATAATTTAGGGTTATCACTGGACGTTGGATCAACGCAAAAGAAAATGGAAAAAGCGCCTGAAGGAAAATGGATTGAAGAGAACGTATGGAAGCACGGCTTTGTTTTACGTTATCCGAAAAATAAAAGCAATATAACAGGCATTCAATATGAGCCGTGGCACATTCGTTATGTCGGCTTACCTCATAGTGCGATTATGCAAAAAAAGAAAATGACATTAGAGGAATACTTAGACTTCTTGAAAGAGAAAAAAGAAATCACAACCGATGTGGAAGGTAAGAAATATACGGTGTCTTATTATAAAGTATCCGGGAACAGGACAGTGAATGTTCCCGCGAATAAGCAGTATGAAGTTTCGGGGAATAATATGGATGGGGTTATTGTGACGGTTCAGGAATAGAGAAAAAGTTATCTGAAGTAGATAGCTTTTTTTCATGATTGGCCGCCTATCAAGCTAGCGAAATAAATCAATGGATACGAAATCGGATTGTCTTTAAACTAACAAATAAAAGTAGGGGTGCTAAAAAAGCTTATTAAAGTGCGATTTTTTTATTAGGTACTTGTCTATGCTTTATCGTTGTTTTATACACAATATCGGATTATAAAAAATGGTACCTTCTTATATCGATGAGATTTAAGACCATTCTTTTTAAGCAGTTGATAAAGGCGATTACTTGAAATAGGAACGAAAAGGAATTATTAATTATATAAATTGCTCTATATTTGCACCGAATGAATTAGTTATGAGATTTATTTTAAATGTCATTAAATAATTGTTTTATACAAATTGATAGTAACAAATATTGATGATTATTAATAGACTAGTTAAATTTTTCTTAATATTTTATTATTTAAAATGCGAGATAATAAAAGTGTATTTTTATTGTTTTCTGCTGTTATATTTTTAGGAGGGAGAATGGTAGATGAAAAAGAAATTTATCACGGGGATGATTTCTGCTGCATTATTGCTGAGCTTTACTTTACCATCAATTGCTGATGCAAGTATTGAAACGGAAGAAGATGGTATTGTAACGGAGTATATCCCTGAAATCAATCTAGGCATTGATTTATCAAAGGTTGATACTTCTGACTTCGATTTTGAAAATTTCGAAAAAGAGTATGGGTTTTTAGTAAATGACCCTGTTTTTTTACAACTAGAGGAGGAAGTAAGTAAACTAAGGGTTGAATCTGTTGTTGAAAAAAATCCTTTTACTGGCGAATTGGTTGTTAAGCAGGAGATATTGCCTGCTATTGTTCTTGGTGCATTAAGAGTATTAGTTTCAAAAGTAGGTAGAACTGCTGCGGATAAAGCCTGGGCGGTTGCGCGTCCATATGTACAAAAGGCACTCAATTCTCCGAAGCAATATATTTTAGAAGCAGCTAAGGGTGGAATGATAATACAAGTACGTTCTAAAGCTACTGGTAACCGAGTTTTTGCCATAGATTATCATTATATTGATGGAAAAGGTCCTATCTTACATTATCATAGTCCTCCTAATGTTGGTGCACATAAATATTTTAGATAATGTCTAAGGAGCTTATATCTATGAAAAAATATAACTTTGAAGATTCGATTCATATGCATTTATTTTATTACAGGGATATAGAAGAGGTTTTTACATATGAGGCTATAGCTTATAAAGTATGTAATGAAAATTTATGGGTAGTGTATTTTGATATTTCTTACTATGATGATTTATCAAATCATCAATTTTCTCAGTATCCATTCTATGATAAGTATGGATATGAAATTCTCCATGTTCGTACAAAAGATCTAGATGAGTGTGAAGGAAATAAATTATTTACTGATTGGTTAATTAATAATTCAATTGTTTAGTTCTAGCCAGCTATTGGTGGGCAGTAAGGCTTCCACCTCAAAAGTTGGTGAAGGCTAATCCACACTGATTAAAGTTTCATTTTATAAATCTATCTATCACCAAAAGGCCTATCAATTTAAGTGCTTTTTGGTTTTTTATTTATGATAGAGAAATGTCTTGAAAAATCAGAGGCACAATGTACTAAAAATATCTTAACATATAAAATTTACGAAATGATAATTGTATCTATTATTGGGAATTAAACATTATAACGTTATATTTACTTCTCCCTTTTTTTGTGTTACGCTAAACGTGTGAAAGAGATATAAAAATGAAATTTTAATGTAAGCGTATTCTTATGGCTTCTTATAGAAAAGGGTGAAGTACAATGACAGAACGATTCGTACTACGTAACGTGAAACGTGTGAACGGGGAAGAAATTGACATTGTAATTGAAAATAATAAAATCGCACAGGTGACGAAAGCTGGTGCTGGTGAGGGTGGAAAGGTTCTTGATTACTCAGGTACTTACGTATCGAGTGGCTGGATTGATTTGCACGTTCATGCTTTTCCAGAGTTTGATCCGTATGGCGATGAGGTGGACGAAATTGGCGTTAAGCAAGGGGTAACGACAATTGTTGATGCGGGTAGCTGCGGAGCTGATCGTATTGCAGATTTAGTAAAAAGTAGGGAGCAGGCGAAAACGAATTTATTTGCCTTTTTAAATATTTCTCGCATCGGTTTGAAACGAATTGATGAATTATCCAATATGGAATGGATCGATAAAGAGAAAGTAATAGAAGCAGTAGAAAAGTATAAAGATGTAATCGTTGGGTTAAAGGCGAGAATGAGTAAAAGTGTCGTTTGTGATAGCGGAATTGAACCGCTTCATATAGCGCGTGATTTATCCCGTGAAACATCATTACCGATTATGGTACATATCGGTTCAGCGCCTCCTCGCATTGAGGAAGTTGTACCTCTTTTAGAAAAAGATGATGTGATTACACATTACTTAAACGGGAAAGAAAATAATTTATTTGATGAAGAAGGCAAACCGCTACCTGTGTTACTAGATGCAGTGAATCGCGGCGTACATTTAGATGTTGGTCACGGTAATGCTAGTTTTTCTTTTAAAGTAGCAGAGGCGGCGAAGCGTCACGATATCATCTTTAATACGATTAGTACAGATATTTACCGGAAGAATCGCGTTCACGGTCCCGTGTATAGTATGGCTCACGTTCTTTCGAAATTCCTTTACTTAGGTTATCCGCTAGAAGAAGTAATTGATGCGGTGACGAAAAATGCAGCAGAGTGGCTTAAGAAACCAGAGCTTGGCCGTATTCAAGAAGGCGATATTGCAAACTTAACTTTATTTACGGTGAAAGATGAGAAGATTACGTTAATTGATTCAGAAGGGGATCAGCGCATCGCTGAAAGAAGAATTGATACGAAAGGGGTTGTAATCAATGGGTCATTCATTGAATGCTAAGTATGGATTAAAAAGAGTGATTAATGCGAGCGGTAGAATGAGTATTTTAGGTGTATCCGCTCCGACAGATACAGTTATGGATGCAATGAAACATGGGGGACAAAATTATGTGGAAATTGCTGATTTAGTAGATAAAGCAGGAGATCATATTGCGAGAATTCTAGATTCAGAGGCAGCGGTCGTTGTGAATTCAGCATCGAGCGGAATTGCGCTTTCTATCGCAGCAATCGTGACGGAAGGAAATCGCCGTAAAAGTGAAAGACTTCATCAAGAGGTCATCGCGAAAAACGAAGTGATTATGTTAAAAGGTCATAACGTTCAATACGGTGCTCCTGTTGAAACGATGATTTATTTAGGCGGAGGAAAACTTGTAGAAGTTGGCTACGCAAATGAAGGGAAAGCAGAGCATATTGAAGACGCGATTGGTGAAAATACAGCGGCGATTCTTTATGTGAAATCCCATCATGCAGTACAAAAAAATATGATTTCTGTTGAAGAAGCATGGGAAGTTGCGCAGCGAAATAACATCCCGCTTATCGTCGATGCGGCAGCTGAAGAAGATATTCAAAAATATGTGAAGTATTCAGACCTTGCCATTTATAGCGGTTCAAAAGCAATTGAAGGACCTACTTCTGGTATTGTTGGCGGGAAACGAAAATATATTGAGTGGCTGAAAGTGCAATTACATTGCATTGGAAGAAGTATGAAAGTTGGGAAAGAAACAACTTTTGGTTTACTGCAAGCACTTGATGAGTACGGAGTAAAAGAAGATAAGAGCGAGCAAGAAAAAGAGTTATTACAAGTACTTATGCCGCTAAAAGAATTAAACGGTGTAAATGTAACGATCGTTCAAGATGAAGCGGGAAGAGCAATCTTTAGAGCTCGTATTCATATTGACGAGAAAGAATTAAAAAAATCAGCAAAAGACGTTGTGACAGCATTACGCGAAGGGGAAATTGCAATTTACACACGTGATTACGGAGTAAGACAAGGATTCTTTGATATTGATCCACGTCCACTTTTAGGTGATGACATACATGTGATTGAAGAAAAATTGAGAGAAATTGTAGGGGGAAACTAAAATGACAAACATTCAAAAACGTTTTTATAAAGGCCGCGTAGCATTAAATGTATTAGCGAACAATATCGAAAACGCGAAAGATATTTTTGAAGCAGCAGAAGGTTATGTAGTAGTGGGAGTGTTATCAAAAGACTATCCAACAGTAGAAGAAGCAGTTACAGCGATGAAAGCATACGGAAAAGAAATTGAGGATGCTGTATCGATCGGACTAGGAGCAGGAGATAATCGACAAGCGGCAGTTGTAGCTGAAATTGCGAAACATTATCCAGGTAGCCATATTAACCAAGTGTTCCCTTCAGTTGGAGCGACACGTGCAAATCTTGGTGGAAAAGATAGCTGGATTAATAGTTTAGTATCGCCAACAGGAAAAGTAGGGTACGTAAATATTTCTACTGGTCCAATTAGTGCAGCTGGAGAAGAAAAAGCAATCGTTCCAATTAAAACAGCGATTGCACTTGTACGTGATATGGGTGGAAATTCATTGAAATACTTCCCAATGAAAGGGCTAGCTCATGAAGAAGAATATCGCGCAGTTGCGAAGGCTTGTGGGGAAGAAGGATTCGCATTAGAGCCAACAGGCGGAATTGATAAAGAAAACTTTGAAACAATTGTACGTATTGCGCTTGAAGCAAATGTAGAGCAAGTGATCCCGCACGTGTATTCTTCTATTATTGATAAAGAAACTGGTAATACGAAAACAGAAGATGTTCGCGAATTATTAGCAGTCGTGAAGAAGTTAGTTGATCAATATGCGTAAGAAAATCGCAGCATTCGGTGAAGTAATGATGCGCCTGCAAGTACCAGGATATGAGTTGTTGTCGCAAGCTAACACATTACATTACTCATTTTCTGGTACAGGTGTGAACGTTGCGGCAGCACTTTCTCATCTCGGTCACGAAGGCTTTCTTATTTCGACTTTACCGGAAAATTCGGTTGGAGATGCTGCGGTATCACACATTCAGAAATTAGGTATTCGTCCTTCATTTATTTCAAGAGGCGGTAAATATGTCGGCATGTACTTTTTAGAAAATGGATTTGGGGCACGTGCGAGCCGCGTTACATATTCAAATCGATTAGAAAGTAGCTTCAATACGGCATGTGAAGACATGTATCAATTTGAAGAAATCGCAAAGGAAATTGATATCGTTCATTTTTGCGGGATTACACTTGCGATGAATGATACGGTGCGTCATCATATGAAATCTTTAGCGAAAGCAGTGAAAGAAAACGGAGGAACTGTCGTCTTTGATTGCAATTATCGTCCGTCACTTTGGGGAGAAGACGGATATGAACAGGCGAGACCGCATTATGAAGAAATGTTAGGGCTAGCTGATATTGTAATGATGAATGAAAAAGATGCGATGTTTATTCTTGGAATGAAAACAGAAGAGACAGAGCGAGAGGCGCAGCTTGTTGATCTTATTCCAAAAGTAGCTGAAACGTATCATATCGCTACAATCGCTGGTACACATCGCTCTATTAATAGCGATAATACACACTCGCTTCGCGGATTTATATGTAAAGATGGTGCGTTCACTTTTGCAAAAACACTTACGTTTTCTGTATATGATAGAATAGGTGCTGGAGATGCTTATACGAGCGGGATTATTCATGGCGAGATAGAAGAGTTTGCACCAGAGAAAGCTGTTTCATTTGCGTCAGCAGCTGGAATGCTTGCACATACAATCGTCGGTGATACGCCAATGTCATCAGAGAAGGATATACTTCGGGCAATGACGGCATCAGTAGGTGATGTAGAAAGGTAGTGGGTGTAACGGTGAACGTAACGAGGAAAAAAGGACCATTATATTTACAAATAAAAAACATTATTCGTGATCGAATATTGCATGGTGTATATGCGATTCATACGAATATTCCTTCCGAACCACAGTTAGAAGAAGAGTTCAAAGTGAGTAAAATTACAGTGCGAAATGCAATTAAAGAACTCGCTCAAGAAGGATATTTAGAAAAGAAAAGCGGTAAAGGAACGAAAGTTATCCGTAATACTTCTGCGACAAAGTTGTCAAAGGGTAAAAAATTTACAGAAGTGTTAGTGGAAGAAGGATATAAAGTACAAAAGAAATTGCTAAAAGCAGAAATCGTTCATAATGAAGAAGGAACGGTGCCATTTCGATTATTCGGTAAGGAAAGTTTTCGCATTGAACGTTTATATACGTTAAATGATGCACCGTACATTCATTATACGCACTATTTCTCAGCACACATGGCAAGTACAGATTTATCGGACTTTGACTTGCAATCGCTTTACGATTTAGTTGAGGACCGAGGTATACATTTAGAAAACTTCAGAGATGAATTCGCTGTTGGACTTGCGCCTAGTTTCGTTGCCGAAGCGTTAGGTGAAAAAGAGGAGACAGCGCTATTAAAACGTATGCGCTATTCTTACGATGAAGTTGGAGAAGTGATTGAATATAGCGAAGGCTACTACAATACAGAAATGCAGCATTATGTAGTGAATTATGACGTATAAAAAAGAGGGGATTTTCCCTCTTTTTTTATCCCCCGTTAACGGACAGTAAAACCCCCACCTCAAAATTCAGTTGGAGCAAAGAAGTTAGGTGGGAGTCGGGCTGTCCATAAACGTCCGATTGGTTCAACTAATAATCAGTGGGGGATGAACAAAACCCCCACTGATTAAAGTTTCACTTTATAAAGTAAGGAGAATGGGAGATGGATATATACTTATTAATCGTCACGTTACTTGCAATTGCGATTGTTATTTTAGGGGTATCATGGTGGAAATGGCATGCATTTATTAGTTTAACGGTTGCGAGTTTATTTTTAGCTATCATGTCTGGATTGAATTTGACGAAAATAGTGACTGCCTATGAAACTGGTGTCGGTAGTGTACTAGGGCATTTAGTTGGTATTCTAGCTCTCGGAACAATTTTAGGAAAAATGATGTCCGATTCAGGGGCCGGCATGCAAGTGGCAGATTTCTTTATTCGATTTTTCGGTGTAAAGAAACTACCTTGGGCTATGTTATTTGCAGGATTTGTTATAGGGATTCCGGTATTTTTTGAAGTGGGGATCGTCATTTTATTACCACTTGTTATTTCCATTCGAAAAACGACGAAGCAAAATATATTATTAATTGCGTTACCTGTCATTGCTGGATTATCTATTGTTCACGGGCTCGTGCCACCACATCCAGGAGCGATGACAGCAATCGGTATTTATAACGCGAACTTAGGAAAGGTACTATTATATTCATTACTTATCGCGTTACCAACAGCCATTATCGCGGGACCGATATTTGCAAAGTGGGTACATAAAAAGGTTATACCTGAAAATGAACCAGAGCTTATTCGAGTTACGACTGTCTCAACTGATTTACCGAGTCGGAAAGTTTCATTCTTTATTATTTTACTCCCAGTTGTATTGATGATTTTATCGGTCGTTGCACCTTATATTTCATTACCAAAAAAGAT
Organism: Bacillus cereus group sp. MYBK139-1; assembly: GCF_051916915.1. Lineage (NCBI taxonomy): Bacteria > Bacillati > Bacillota > Bacilli > Caryophanales > Bacillaceae > Bacillus > Bacillus cereus group sp. MYBK139-1. Next base: position 40,955 of record NZ_JBQAHO010000002.1, read on the forward strand.
GACTGAATTTTTTGTGTTTATTGGAAGTCCAGTAATTGCTTTACTTATTTCATGTTTCGCAGCATTTTATTTACTTGGAATAAGACAAGGAATTAATAAAAAGATGATTAAAAAATTAACAGACGAAAGTTTATTACCGGTCGGTTCCATTATTTTAATTATCGGTGCAGGCGGTGGATTTAAACAAATATTAATTGAAAGCGGCGTTGGAACAGCGATTGCGCAAATGGCAGAACATATATCGTTATCACCAATTGTACTTGCTTTCATGGTAGCTGGTTTAATTCGAATCGCGACCGGATCGGCTACAGTAGCATTAACGACAGCAGCAGGGATTGTTTCACCAGTTATTCAGCACATGTCTGGTGTGAATTTAGAGTTGCTTGTTATTGCAACCGGAGCAGGCTCATTAATGTTTTCTCACGTAAATGATGCAGGATTCTGGCTTGTAAAAGAGTATTTAGGTTTGACGGTGAAGGAAACGTTTAAAACGTGGACGGTACTGGAGACATTGTTATCATTTATTGCATTTGGTTTTGCGCTTTTATTGAATATGTTTCTTTAGGAGAGGAGATCAGATTTAAACGAACAAAACCTAGAGGAAATGTAATTTCTCTCTAGGTTTTATTCGTTTTTTTGCTTTCTATTACGTAATGGAACGGACATACTGATTTTCTCCATCGTCTTTGACAAAGACTCCTAGCTCATTCAAATCTTTGCGTAAATGCTTCTTTTTCTTCGAATTTCCGTCTCGGATAGCATTTCGTCTTTCATACAAAATGGTATTTACATTTTTACTAAATCGCTCATCCTCTAATTTCCATAGACTATAGTCTTGCTTATAAGGATCTTGTTCCACCCATGGAAAGCCGTGCAGCAAGAAAATATCTTTAATTTTATGTGGATTTATATCAGATTTTTCACGTAACCATTCGCGGTCTTCTTGATCAATGATTACCACTTGGCCTGTATCTACAAAAACGGCTTTTACATTTGAAATGGTAATTTGCTTCTTTTGATCGTCCTTATTTACATGAATGCTTTCCGAAGTAATGTTCATTTTTAAAGCTTCACTATAAATAATTAAAGAAAATAAAATTCCTGCAATAGCGCCAATTGACATGAGGATAATAGGAAGCCAGAAGGGATTAATAAAATTTAAAAGTTCTATCATTTTCGAATCAGAAAAGAGAGGAATCTTTTTTATAACCTCTATTAATTTAGGTGAAAAATATCCGATAACGCCTAAAAGGATTGGACTTACTATAACAAGTAATTTTTCTAAAAAACCTAATCCAATGACAGATACCTTTTTCATGTGTAGTTCATCCTTTCTTCATATATATATTTTCAAAATCAGGGCATTTAAATAGTGAGTTTCTTCACCATTTTTATGAGCTCATCTGAGTAATTTTCTATAGATATAGATGCATTTGCCTTCAGCATTCTTTCTTCGATTGCTCCTAAAATAAATGAAGCTAATGTGTCGGCTTGGAAAGAGTTAGAAAACACTCCATTTTGTTGACCAGTCTTCAAAATATTTAATAACAGCGTTCTAAGAGCATCATCTTCTTCATCGTCTTCAATTCTGTAATAAGGAATATTCTCTTCATTTCTTGCATTAAAGACGATCTCAATTAAGGCAATATTATTTTTGTAATGAGTTTCTTGGTAAGCCAAATGTGCTTCAATAAAAGCTTCTAGTTTGTTTATTTCAGATTGGGCTAATAGCACTCGATTGCTAATAAATTCATGTTGTTTCTCAACTAAAAATTGTAATGTCCGATTCATAAGATAAAGCTTATCGTTAAAATGATAAGAAATAAGTCCAGTGCTAATCTTAGCTTTTTTTGCTACCTTCGTTAAGCTTAAGTTGTTATATCCAACTTCTTCTAATGTATCAATGCATGCAAGAATAATTTGTTCACGCCTAGCCTCTGCGATAAAAGAATCAGTCACGCTATTCAACTCCTGATTTATATAATTTGAATGTATAATCAAAAAACTGATTGGTCGTTCAATTAAATTTTAGTAAGAAATTAGAAGTATGTCAAATGCTTTATGCTTACATCTTGAAAAGGGTAATCCGCTGATTGATGAAGCCCAATTCCTAAAACAAGCCCGTTTTTAAGTAAGCCAAGCTTCCTATTCGCCCTGAAAACATACTATAAATGGAATCCCCTCATTTAGAGCAAGGTGAACTTGTTATGAATGATACTAAAGGAGGAATAGAGTAATGAGCGAAAAGTGTGAACACAGACATGATGATTGTAACCGCAGACATGGGTGCGGTGGCGGTTTTGCGCTTCTAATCGTATTGTTTATTTTATTAATCATCATCGGTGCTAGCTGCTTCGGCGGAGGCGGTTGTGGTTATGGCGGTTACGGCGGCTACGGATATGGTGGCTACGGCGGATATTGCTGCTAATTAAAAACTATTGAAAATGGCCTTGTGCAATACGCACAAGGCCATTTTATTCAAATTTTTATATGCTGTGATAATTTATTAATGTACAGAGAACGAATTAAGAAGAAGAAAATAATCTCGATAATCCCGAAAAAGGTGAGTACGATACATGTCTCTTTTAGTAATGAGAAAGAAAACATGCTTTGTAAAAACTTAACCGCAAATAATGTGTGAATACCAGCAACGATGTAAGGAACGAAAAATAAAATTCCTAACTGAATCGTTGCGGAGCGAAACATTTCTGACTCAGTTAATCCAAGCTTTGTAATCGTAATATACTTTTGTCTTTCAGTTGTTAAGTCATTATACATACGGAAGTATAAAACACTAGCAGCTCCGATAAAGAAAATAAAGCCGAGAAATGTCCAAATAAAGAAAGTGGCAATTGAATTTCCTTTGCTGTAGCTTAGATCATCAGCAGCTGTATAAATAGAAAAAGGGGCTCGAGTATTTTCTCCCTTATGTTTTTCGTAAAAATCACGTACATCATCGCTAATGGTACGCGACATTTTTTTCGTCGGAATAATCGTGTTTTCCCAGTTTTCTACAAAATAATTATAAATCGCGATTGTCTCAATATGAGGAATCATATTTTCAATTGCATTATCTTGCATAATAATAAGATGAGGCAATGCAAAGGGTGGTTCTATTCCTTTATTAATAAAACCTTTAATATGAAATTCCTTTTTATTAGAGCCAAGTGTAATCGTATTTTGTTTAGCAAATGGATTTGATACAAGATTTAAAAGTTCTGGCGAATAACGAGACATAATATAAACTTGTGTAGAATCCAGAGTTATTTTCGGCCTCTTTAATTGTTTAGCGAGTGCATTATAGTCACTCATTTTCATAAGAGCAACATCTTCTTTTGAAGCTGTATCTTTTAATACTGTAGATTTGTATTTATTGTATTGAAAATTAGCATGTGTAAGCTCTGTTTCAATTGTAGCAGTGTGCTTTTGCTCTAGTGCACTTTCTCCTTCGGATATGTATGTGAAGGGGAAAGGATATCGTTCTAGTATTGATGCTTTTGTATTGTTATTAGCGGCAAATAACCCAATGATAATTGTGAATGCAAGTGCCGATAACATAGAAACGATAAAGAGCACATTAATATTGCTACGAGTACGGCTAGTTAAATCTGAAATCCATAACATATTTATTTGCTTCATATAAAACTTTCTTCGTCTTTTTAAAATCAAGATAAAGAGAAGAAATGTTTGGGAAAAGAATAAATATGTTCCGACTACTACGAGTGGCAAAATAGATAACATGATAAATAATACAGAGCCATTTTGTGCATTCTTTTCTGTTATGTAGCCTTGCGGATAACCAGCGATATAATAACATAATGCTAAGCAAATTAAAGCGAATATCGAGATGAGTATAGATGGTTTTTTTTCTTTATCGCCTTTTTTAGTCCCTTTAATGAGCTGTGTTGTTTTACGAGTGCGAATGAACATCGGTGTAAACGTAGATACGATGAAAAATAAAATAATAAAGGTTACGGTTGTAACGATAATTGCTTCTGTTGGCCAATATAAATAGAGGCCTTTTGCACTTGTTAATTTAGAAGTAACGAGTAAGAAAAAGTTAGAAAACACAAGACCGCCTTGAATACCTGCAAAGATAGCGAGTATTCCAATGATCATATTTTCAGTAAACAAAAGACGTTTTAATTGTTTTTGAGATATACCGAGAACAGTTAAAATGCCAAATTGTTGTTTTCGTACATTTAAAAATGTCCCAATAGAATATAAGAGAAAGAAGAACGAGAACAAGACGATAACAAACTGTGCCATTCCAGCTAAGTTCATGAGCGGATCTTGTTCCTGTAATTTATTCATAATTTGTAAGCGTGGATGATACGCGTATACAGTAAATGAAAAGAAAACCATGATAGAGAATGCACTACTTACAAAATAAGCGAAATATGCTTTAGAATTACGCGAGACATTTTTAAATGCAAATTGCCAAAATGTCATCCACGTCTTCCTCCTAGTAATGCTAGAACATCCAATATTTCTTGATAAAATTTCTCTCGGTACAATCCGCGGTGTAGTTCATTGTAAAGTTCGCCATCTTTAATGAAAATGACGCGGTTACAATAACTTGCTGCGAATGGATCGTGCGTAACCATTAAAATTGTTGCATCTTCTTCTTTGTTCAATTTCGTAAATAGTTCCATCACGTCAATTGCCGCTTTTGAATCTAAATTTCCTGTCGGTTCATCGGCAAGTAAAAGTGACGGATGATGAATAACAGCACGTGCTACTGCGGTACGCTGTGCTTGTCCTCCTGACACTTCAAAGATACGCTTGTCTAAAATATGATCAATTCCAAGTTTTTTTGAAATGTTATCAAGCTTTTCATCCATTTCTTTTAAAGGAACATTATCTAATGTTAAAGGTAGTACGATATTTTCACCGATTGTTAGTGTATCTAGTAGGTTAAAGTTTTGGAAAACAAATCCTAGCTCTTGGCGGCGGAAAATAGCTAACTTCTCTCTACGAAATGTGTGCGGTTTTTTTCCGTTAATCACGACATCACCAGCAGTCGGGGAATCAATGGTAGAAATAACGTTTAAAAATGTAGATTTACCGCTACCAGATGGTCCCATAATCGCAACGAATTCACCTTTATCTACATGTAAATTTATATTTTTTAAAGCAGTATGAGGGACCTTTCCTTCATACACTTTTGAGACATTTTTAATGTGTAATACTTCTTCCATAATAATCACCTTTCTAATTTTAAAACTTAATGTGTTGTGATAATTTTTGCATATAGAAGGAACGAATTAAAAGGAAAAATAAAATTTCAACTGTTCCAAAAATCATCAGTACGACTGTAATCTCAGCGAAGAACGAGAGATGTAAAACTTCTTGCAGCATCTTTGTCGCAAACATCGTATGAATTGATGCCATAATGTACGGGACAAAGAAAAGAATCGCAAGTTGAATTGTAGCAGATCGTTTCATTTCGGCTTCTGTTAAACCAATTTTTGTAATCGTTACATACTTTTCTTGTTCATTTGTTAAATCTGTATGCATCCTGAAGTAAAGAACACTGCCAGCACCAATAAAGAAAATAACACCTAAGAAAGTACCAATTAAGAAGAACGAAGCGACATTTTGTTTTGTTGTGTATAGAGAATCGCTCGCTTCACTTGCGTGGAAAGGCGGGTGCTCTGCCTGAATGTTGTTCCCGTCGGTATTAATTTTGTCTATGAATACCGCGCCGATGTTATTAGCTTTTTCCCAGTCCTTAACTTTAAAGCTATATACACTCATCTGTTTTGAAACAGTGGATAATGCTTCTACATTTTCATCAGATAGTATGAGCAATTGGTATATTAAGCGATTTGGGAATGGGTTATAACTTTTATATTCTTTCACTTGTAGTTGCAAATTGTTTTGCGTAAGTGTAAGAGTATTTTTCTTGTCTTTATTATGAAGCGTTCCAATAACTTGATCATCTAAGTCTTTCATAAGAATATAAGATTCATTCTTATTTACCTTGAGTGTTTCCCAATTTAAAGCCTTAGCAAGTACATTATAGTCACTTTGTTTAATTGCATAATAGAGCTGCGAATTTTCTTCCGCTGAAGATACTTCATATATATCCGTTTTAAATTGTTTATAAGTAAATTGCTCTTCGTTAAACTTTTGTTTTAACCAATTTAAATGTTCATCCGCCAACGTATTTTCGGTATGTGATAAATATGTAAAAGGAAAAGGATTTTCTCTTACTGTATCGAACTTCATAAATTTACCAAAACCATATAAGAATGTAATCATAGTAAAAGCAAGTGTTGATAGCATCGCTACAATAAAGAGCATGTTAATGTTTGTCCGAATGCGCGTTGCTAAATCAGAAATCCACAGCATATTAATTCGCTTCATATAAAATGTTCTTCGCGTTTTTAATATACGAATGAGTAAAAAACTAATTTGTGAAAAGAAAAAGTATGTTCCAGCTGTAACAAGTGACGGAATGAGAAATATACTGGTGGCGGCGTACAAAAGCCCAACTATGTCGCCGAGCGACATGAAATATAGCGGATTGGCTGCTAGTACGTATCCAGATATTAAACATGTTGCACCAAATAGAGAGATGAGCACAGATGCTTTTCTTTCTTTTTGTTTTGTTCCTTCTTTTAAAAGACGTACAGCCTTCCTCGTCCGAATGAGCATCGGCGTAAACGATGAGACGAGAATGAAGAGTCCTAGAAAAATGATCATAGTTAAAATAATGGCAGCTGTTGGCCAATATAAATATAAACCAGGAACATGTGTAATCTTGGCAGTAACTAATAAAAAGAACTGCGAGAAGACAAGTCCAAGCTGAATGCCGAAAAAGATGGAAAGAACACCAATTAGCATGTTTTCTAGAAATACGAGTCTCTTTAATTGTTTTTGGGATATGCCAAGTACTGTTAAAATCCCAAATTGCTTTTTTCGTACTTTTAAGAAAGTACCGATTGAATATAGTAAAAAGAAAAATGAAAAGAATACAATGACAATTTCTGAAATTGTCATTAATATGTTCAGAGCAGCATTTACGCCTGTCATATGTAGTTTAGGATGAAATAAATAAACCGCAAACGAGAAAAAGATTGCGATAGAGAACGCACTGCTTACAAAATAGGCGAAATAAGCTCTGGCGTTCCGTGTGACGTTTTTAAATGCAAACTGCCAAAATGTCATTTGCCTAGCCTCCTAGTAGGGTGAAGAGGAAAAGGATATAAGAGATATCCTTTTCCTCTACTAAATACATTCATAAAATTTAACCATTCGTATACTCTGATAACTTTTGCATGTAAAAGGAACGAATGAATAAGAAAAAGACGATTTCAACTACGCCAAAAATAATAAGAACAGCTGAAATTTCTTTGAATAGTGATAGATCAATTACATCTTGGAGCATTTTCGTTGCGAACATTGTATGAATGGATGCCATAATGTAAGGGACGAAAAATAAAATACTAAGTTGAATGGTTGCAGATCGTTTCATCTCTTTATCTGTCACACCGATCTTAGAAATTGTTATATATTTCTCTTGTTCGTTCGTCAAATCTGTATACATTCTAAAATAAAGAACGCTCCCCGCTCCAATAAAGAAAATGACTCCCAGAAATGTCCCAATTAGGAAGTACGTGGCACTACCAGATGTGATTCTGTATAATGAACCTGCTGATTCATAGGAGCGTATAAGGGGGCCTTTGTATTGGAATGCCTGTCGATCTCTTTGTATTTTTTTCATAAAATCATCAGCAATTTTATACGTCTTTTCCCAGTTTTGTACTTTGTAATTGTACGCTGCTACATGCTTTGTTGTATGTGGTAAGTTATTAACAACAGTATCAGGTAAAATTAAAGTTTGGTATGAAAAATTAGATGGAATGGCCCCTGCTTGTTCATAGCCCTTTACTTGTAATTGCGTATTTGTGCTAGAAAGTGTAATAGACTTTCTATTGTAGCTTGGCTCAAATTCGCTGAATAAGGTTACATAAGCGTTACCTGTTAAGATGTATGCTTCATTTTCGTTCATGAATAGTTGTTTCATTCGCAGAGAAGCTGCGAGTTTATTATAGTCACTTTGTTTTATTGCATATATGTCATTATAAGTTGTTATACCTTCATCTTCTTTTAGTGGTGTTTCATATAAATCAGCCTTTATTTTTTTATAAGAGAAATTCTCTTTTTTTAATTGTTGTTCAAGCCAATTTAAATGATCGTCCACAAAAGGATTTGCGTCATAAGAAAAATAAGAGAATGGAAACGGTGAACTTCGCGTAACCTCTAGCTTTGTAAACTTTCCGACTCCATATAGGAACGTAATCATTGTGAAAGCAATTGTAGATAGCATCGCTACAATAAACAGCATATTAATATTCGTTCGGATGCGGCTTGCTAAATCTGAGATCCACAGCATATTAATTCGTTTCATATAAAACTTTCTTCTTTTCTTTAAAATATAAATAAGTAAGAAACTAATTTGAGAAAAGAAAAAATATGTCCCAACTGTCACAAGTGATGGGATCACAAAAATACTTGAAACCATATATATAACGCCTACTTGCGGGTTTATTGAGAAGAAATATTTAGGATTTGCAGCTAAAATATAACCACCTAATAAACAAATCGCACCAAATAGAGAGATGAATATGGATGGTTTTCTTTCTTTTTGTTTCCCACTATTATTCGTTTTTAAAAGGTTTACCGCTCTTTTCGTACGAATTAGCATTGGTGTAAATGAAGATACTGCAATAAAGAGACTCAGAAATACAATTGTTGTTAAAATAAAAGCATTCGTTGGCCAATATAAATATAGTCCTGGTAGATGTGTAATTTTCGCTGTTACTAATAAGAAAAATTGCGAAAAGACAAGTCCAAACTGCATGCCGAAAAAGATAGATAAAATACCAATTAACATATTTTCAGTGAAAATGAGTCGATGTAATTGCTTTTTTGATATACCTAAAACGGTTAACACACCAAATTGCTTTTTCCGAACTTTTAAAAACGATCCGATTGAATAAAGTAGAAAGAAGAACGAGAACAAGACAATGATAACTTCTGAAAAAATCATTAATCCGGAAATTTCTAAGATCATACTAAAATTTTGTAATTTAGGATGAAATAAATAAACAGCAAACGAAAAGAAAACAGCAATGGAAAAAGAACTGCTTACGAAATAAGCAAAATAAGCTCTGGAATTACGTGTTACATTTTTAAAGGCAAACTGCCAAAATGTCATAATACGTACCTCCCGCTAGAAGGAAAATATGTAGTTTTATTGCAAAAAATGTATGAGAGTAAGTTCTCATACATTTTGCTAGTATATGTTGCGATCATGCTTCGGTCACCTTCTCCGTATGTTCTGCTTGATTATTTGCAGCGTTGTGGAAGATGATTTTAATCGTCGTTCCTTTCCCAACTTCAGAATCTAGTTTGACAGAGTGACCTAAATAATCACAAATTTTACTTACAATATAAAGCCCCATACCAGTAGATTCTCCGAATGTACGGCCGTTTTTCCCAGTGTAAAACGGTTCGAATACTCTTCGTATATCTTCTTGTGGAATACCAACACCTTCATCACGAACTTCTAAAATAATATCTTTTCCGTTTCGGTAAGCGGATAAGAATACTTTCTTTCCGCGCTCACCAGAGTAACGAACAGCATTTGTCATTAACTGATAAATAATGAATTTTAGCCATTTCGCATCAGAGGCAACCTTTAAATCAGAATGAACTTCTAAAACAGGGAAGACTCCGTTTCGAATGAATAGTTCTTTTAATCCATTAATATTTTTTGTTACCGTGTCTTTTAATGAAATCGTCTCAACATGGAAGTCTTCATGGAAGTTATTTAACCTTGCCATGTATAAAGCCATATCAAGCCCTTGGTTTAGACGCTCTAATTCTTTTTTGAATTTCGGAATTAAATGTTCATCTTCCATTTCGAGCACCATAAGCTGCATAACAGAAACGGGTGTCTTCATTTGATGCACCCAGTGGTTAATAAATAATTGATGTTCTTGCTGTTTTACTTCGTACGATTGTAGTTCTTTTTGGAATAGACGATACTGCGTGCGCACGAGTTCATTTACACCGTGAGGCATTGGAGCAGTTGCTCTTTCAATAAATGCATCTTCCATTTTTTCTGGTTGTTCACTTAATCTATGGTACATTCTACGATTGCGAACGTAACGGTAAGCGAGGAAACAAATAAATAAGTATAAGCTTAAAACGACGAAGTAAAATTTATTATTTTGAAATCCATCTACTGCATCATAAAGAACGAAAATGATACCGAAGTTTAATACGTACAGTAGAAAAAATGCAAAATGATCACGTAGAAATAGCTTCATGCTTATTCACTCCAAGTTGCGTTAAAACGATATCCAAGTCCGCGCACTGTTTCAATAGCATTTTCAATACCAAGCTCATTGAACTTTTTACGAAGACGCGTAATGTTTACGTTTAATGTGTTTTCTTCAACGAAGCTCTCGTCATCCCAAAGCGCAGCTAACAAATCTTCACGGCTCGCTGTACGAGGGAATTTAGATAATAACATTTCTGCTAAAATAGCTTCTTTTTTCGTTAAAAGAACTTGCTCAGATCCAAAATGAATTTCTGGGCGTTCCGGGAATAATTTTAATCCTTCTACTTCAACGATACGTTCAGAAATATTTGGCGCATAATCACCGTAAATACGGCGTAATTGACCTTTAATTTTCGCCATTACAACGTCGTAGTGGAACGGTTTCGTAATATAATCATCCGCACCGCTTTCAATCGCCATAATTTGTTCCATCTCACCAGCACGCGCTGAAATGAAAATAATTGGACAAGTAGATTCATGACGAATTTGACGGCACCAGTAGAATCCATCGAATTTTGGTAAGTTTACATCAAGTAAAACAAGATGTGGTTTCACTGTGTTAAACGATTCCATAATATCATCAAAGTTTTCAGTAACAACAGCGTCGTAACCGTACTTTTGAATGTGAGATTGTAGTAATGATGAAATATTTGGATCGTCTTCAACGATTAAAATTTTATACATATGTATATTCCTCCTAAAAAAACAATTGTAGCTATAGTGTATCATGTGTTTCAAGTCTTTTCATTAAGTTGAAAGATAAGCTAGTAAACAGTATATGTCAAAAGCGTAGAAAGTAAAAAGGGCTTCTTATATAATTGACAATTAACCGAAATCATTTTAACATTTAGATAAATATCTAAATGTCTAATTAGTGAAGGGAAGAAAGACATTGAATCAAGCATTTAAAGCATTAGCAGATCCAACAAGGCGAAAAATTTTAGACTTATTAAAAGAAGGGGATCTAACCGCTGGTGAGATTGCTGAACATTTCAATATGACAAAGCCAAGTATTTCACACCACTTAAACGCACTTAAAAATGCTGAACTTATTCAAGATGAAAAGAAAGGCCAATTCGTTATGTACTCTTTAAACACAACTGTCTTTCAAGATTTATTGACTTGGGTGTTTACGTTTACGAATAAGGGGGAAGAGGGGAAATGAGAAAACATCTTGTTGCAATTATATTGATTTTTATAACTGGTCTAGCTTGGGCATATGCATGGCCAAATTTACCTGACACAATGGCAATTCATTGGGGAACTGAAGGTGTAAATGGTTATGCTTCTAAATTTAATGCAATGCTGTTGCTACTTGGAATTATGATTTTTACTTATGTTTTATTAACAATTACCTCAAAGATTGATCCTAAGAAAAAGAATTATGATAAGTTTTCTAAAGGTTATATGATAATAAACTATAGCGTAGTAGTATTATTATTTTTAGTTAATATGCTTGTAATTGGGGTGGGGTTAGGCTATGACATTCCAATGAATAGTACACCGTTTATTCTTGTTGGTCTTTTATTTATAGTTATAGGCAACTATTTACCACAATGTAAACCAAATTACTTTGTAGGTATAAAAACACCGTGGACATTAAGTAACGAGGAAGTATGGAGAAAGACACACCGTTTTAGCGGAAAAGTGTTTGTTGTATTAGGGGTTATTATGATTTTAAGTATTTTTGCCCCCGTAGCGTGGAAAGGTTTCCTAATCATTGGAATTATTGTTGGGGCAGTAGGATTAACGATGGGATATTCTTATGTTGCTTATAAAAAAGAACTAAAAATGTAAACAAAGCAGCTTTTCCTTTCAAGGAAAAGCTGCTTTGTTTTTTTATCACTTCTTCAAAACCGGTATCCAAATTTCACTTTTAAAGTTTGGAGAGGATGTATCTTTCTGTTCATTCCACAATATTTCCGGTCCTTCCGCTAGTTCATAGTTTGAAGAAGGGAACCATTCGGAATAAATACGCCCCCACACATTTTGTAATGTGTCAGGAAATGGACCGACAGCTTCAAATATAGCCCACGTTGAAGCTGCAACTTCAAGTTGTGCGAATTGCTCTGGACAATCTTTAGTTGTGGCTACTCCAATGTAGTGATCGAGTTCGCCTTTTTCCTCCATTCTGCCTTCAGAAAAATTAGTAGAAGCACTAATGATTCCATTCGGTTCCATGTTTGAAAGTGACTTTAACGTTTGAATGGACTTTGGATTTAAACTTTTCCACATAGAAGCAATTTCTTCATTTACACCGTTAAATACAATGGGTACTCGTTTTGTAATACCTATAATTCGAAATGGTTCTTTTTCTTCAATTCGATAATTCATTTCGTTTCCTCCTTGGATGGATAATTGGAAGGTCATTGGTGAATAGGCTTTTAAGGAATGACTACTATTTCGGGCCTCTGAAGGTGTTATGCCGTGTAAGTTTTGAAAGGCACGAGAGAATGAATCTGGTGAGTTGTACCCATATTTGATAGCGACATCAATGACTTTTGCATCGCTATTTTTTAGTTCAAAAGCAGCGAGAGTAAGACGTCTACAACGAATGTATTCTGATAGTGATATGCCAGCTAGGAAAGAAAACATTCTTTTGAAATGGTATTCTGAGCAGTAAGCTAGCTTCGCAACTTCTTTAAAATTAATTTCATTTGTTAGGTTATTTTCAATATAGCGCATTGCAGCATTCATATTTTTAAGTGAATCCATATTATGACCTCCTCTGTACATAGAATAGCAGGAACGAAATAGCTCCACCCGACATTTCGTGCACAACTTTGTAGGGTACATTTTGTACCTTACAAAATTGTAATGTTCCTGTAAGGAGAATGAATGGATGGCATGATATCCCAATGCTATAGTAACAAAGTACTTTGATTCATTAGGTTAAATTTTGATTTCTTTGCTTACCGGTCTTACATAACTGTCATGTTTGTGTAAGAAACATCGATAGTGGAAAAAGTAGAGAATGTATATAGTGAAAATAGAGAATAGATGAAATGAGGGATGTCGAGATGAAAACAGTGTTAGAAGCAAAAAATATTGAAAAAGTATATGACACGGGTGGTAATAAATTTGCAGCGTTAAAAGGTATTAACTTACAAGTAAAAGAAGGTGAGTTCGTTGGAATTATGGGACCTTCTGGTTCTGGTAAGACGACTTTACTAAACGTTCTTTCCACAATTGATAATGCGACGAACGGTGAAATTTTAATTGATGGAAAAGATATCGTGAAAATGAATGATGATAAGTTAGCGTTATTCCGCCGCGATCATTTAGGTTTCATTTTCCAAGATTATAACTTATTAGATACGTTAACTGTAAAAGAGAACATTGCGTTACCTCTTGCGTTATCAAAGGTGAAAGCGAGTGAGATTGATCGCCGCGTTCTTGAAATCTCAAAGAAATTCGGTATTGATCATATTTTAAGTCAGTTCCCATATCAAGTATCTGGTGGACAGAAGCAAAGATGTGCGGCATCACGTGCAATCGTTACAAATCCAAGTATGATTTTCGGGGACGAGCCGACTGGAGCGCTTGATTCTAAATCAGCAACAGATTTACTTGAAAGTATGAAGTCGCTAAATGAATATGACAACTCTACAATTTTAATGGTAACGCACGATGCGTTTGCGGCAAGTTACTGTAAACGAGTTATTTTCATTAAAGATGGTGAGTTATATAAAGAATTGCACCGCGGTGAATTAACGCGTAAACAGTTCTTCCAACAAGTCGTTGACGTAATGTCTTCTATTTCCGGAGGTATGGCTGATGACCTTATCTAGCATTGCCCTCCGCAACATACAGCGGAACTTTAAAGACTACTTTGTATATTTTGCATCTATGATTTTTAGTATCGTTATTTACTTTACATTTAAAGCACTGCAATATAATTCACAAATGGAAAAAGCTGCGGAAGCTTCTAAAAAAATTAGTGGAGCTTTCCAAGTTTCAAGTGTCATGCTAATTATATTCGTAGCGGTGTTCATTATATATTCAAACGGTTTCTTTACAAGGAAACGTAAAAAAGAAGTTGGATTATATTCCTTATTAGGTATTCGTAAAAGACAGATTGGTAAAATGCTCTTTTATGAAAATATGTTAATGGGATTAATGTCTTTAATTATCGGAATTGCGATTGGTAGCGTCCTTTCGAAATTATTCCTTGAACTGCTAGTAAGCATGATGGGATTAAACTTAAACGTTCATTTTGAAGTACCGATAGCTGCCATTATTGATACAGCACTTATTTTCTTTGTGATTATTTTGTATACATCACTTCAAGGATATCGTTTAATTTATCGCTTTAAGTTAATTGAACTTTTCCGTGCAGAACGTGAAGGAGAAGCAATGCCAAAAGGATCTGTCATTATGGCATTCATTTCAGTTGTCTTAATCGGTTCAGGTTATTTCTTAGCATTAATGTTCATGAAGGCAGTTAAATATGCAGACTTTATGGCAGTTGCACTTTATATTTTACTAGCAACAGTATTAGGTACGTACTTACTATTTATGTTCTTTACAGTATTCGTATTGAAACGTGCAAGAACGAATAAATCATCGTTTTATAACGGTATGAATATGGTAACGACGTCACAGCTACTATATCGTATTAAAGGAAATGCAAAGTCACTTGCGACAATTTCTATTTTAAGCGCGGTAACATTAACGGCAGTTGGTACATCAGTTACGATGTATTACAACACATTTACACAGTCAAAAGCAGTTGCGCCTTACAGTTACTCTTATGAGAAAAAAGATGCAGAGCTTGATAAGAAAGTAAATGCGATTTTTGCAGAAGAGAAGAAAGATCACCCGATCAAAGATCAATTTGAAATTGAGACAGTTCCTGTAAAAGGGAAGTTTGAAGGAGACAAAGTTGATTTCATTCTTAACATGAACTATAGGATTTCAGAGAAATATCAGTTTATGTCTCAGTCAGAATTTAATAAATTTGCTAAAAAAATCGACGCAGAAACAGTGAATGTAGCTGCTGGTGAAGCATTTATATATGATAGTTCGTATATGGAAGGGCATGAGTTTAGTCCAAAATATAAAGGAAATAAAACGGTATTCCAAATTGGAAATGAAACGAAGACATTAACAATCAAGGATGCAAATAATACTGCAATTACAAACTTAGGCGAACTAGTTGTTGTCGTTTCAGATGAAATGTATGAACAAGCGAAGCAAGCATTTGGAACACGCGTTGTAAAAAATATTGATGTAAAAGATGAAAAAGATAGTAAAGTGTTAACAGAAAAATTAACAAAAGTGATGCCAGCTGGTGAATCAGAAATGGTACTATCATTTAGAGATTTCTACACTGGTTTCCATATGGGGCTTGAAGGAACAGGATTAATGATGTTTATTGGAATGTTCTTAGGTCTTGTATTCTTACTAGCAACAGGTTCTATCATTTACTTTAAACAATTAACAGAAGCAAATGCTGATCGTGAGCGTTATGTTGTACTTCACAAAATAGGGGTCACAAAACAAGAAATGAAAAAAGCTATCGCCAAACAAGTAAGCTTTATCTTTGCAATTCCGTTAGTGATTGGAATTTTGCACAGCTTATTTGCACTAAAAGGTTTAGCAACACTAATACAATTTGAAATTATGATTCCGCTTCTAATTAGTATCGGAGTATACGGTGTTATTTATATTGGATATTACTTCTTAACGGTTCGTTCTTATTATAAGATTGTGAGTGCGAAGTAATAAAGGAGCAGCTATCGCTATAGGCGATAGCTGTTTTTTATTCTTCATAAAATCTTAAGAAATCTCCTCAATTTTTGTTAAGAAACGATAGTTATACTTAGAAACAAGTTAAAAACTATTGAACGAATGGGGAGATGGTTACATGCAACTCATAACATTCTTACACGAATTTATTAAACATCCGAAACATACTGGTGCAATTGCGCCAAGTTCAAAAATATTAGCAAGAAAAATGGTAGATGTAATTGATTTTCATAGAGCGAAATGCATCGTAGAGTTAGGGCCTGGTACAGGGGTTTTTACGAAGGAGATTATGAAGAGAAAAAAGAAGGAAACAATATTTCTTCTTATTGAAATTAATGAAGTGTTTTGCAAAGAGCTAAAGAGAAAATATAAAGATGAGCAGAACGTCATTGTTGTACACGGTTCAGCTGAAAATATAAAGAAGTATATGGAAGAGTTCCATATAGAATGCGTGGATTACGTCTTATCGGGATTACCTTTTACCTCTTTACCAGAAGAAGTTTCAAAGCGTATTTTAAACAATGTAATGGAATCGATACAAGAAAACGGTGAATTTATTACATTTCAATATTCACTTGTGAAAAAAGGATTTATACAGCATTTCTTCCCTGAAATTACGCTAGAAAAAGTGTGGCTCAATTTCCCACCAGCTTACGTCTTTAGCTGTAAAAAAGAGCTAAGGAGAGCATATGCATAATGGAATTACATGAATTATTATCTTATATTGAACAATACGGTTATTGGGCTTTATTTTTCTGTTTATGGTTAGGTATTATCGGTATGCCAATTCCAGACGAAATGATCGTAATGAGTGGTGGCTTTGTCTCTTCACTAGGGATATTAAGTGGCATTCCTGCATTCTTATTAACATATTTAGGCGTTGTATCTGGGCTATCGCTAGGTTATATATTAGGGAAAATATTTGGTACAAAAGTACTTCATAAGCTAATGAAAAAGAAAAAGGCGAAATATCTTTTGAAATCTCAACAAATGGTAGAGAAATATGGTCATTATGCGTTAGTTACAAGTTACTTCATACCGGTTGTAAGACATATCGTACCGTATGTAGTTGGGATGAATAATATGTCATTTAAGATGTATGCTTTGTATTCTTATACGACAGGATTTGTTTGGACACTCGTTTACTTTGTGCTAGGTTCTTTATTTGGACAACATATTGAAAGTATTGTCGCAGTTGCGATAGAGTATGGTGTGTATTTTGGCGTAGTTGTCGTTTTGGTTGTCAGTTTGTTTTATGTAAAAAGAAGTGCAGTAGTTAGTAAATAGAGGGGCTGTTCCAAAATACATTTTTGGATGGCCTCTTTTGTTGTTTCTACTGTCAGTTTTTGTCGGTAAGTCGATATTCCTTGTCGAAACGTCGATATATTGAAAAAATCGTTGATATATTTTGAGTTGTGTTCGATATATTTGAAAAATCGTCGATATAATTTCATGTACCTAGATGTGATGCCAAATTTCTTCTACATTAAGAAAAAGTTAAGAAACTGTACGAGTTTTTATTTGCGCTAAAAGGATTAGCGACAGTTATTCCGTATGAAATTGCAGTTCCGTTATTAATTAGCATCGGTGTGTATAGTGTTATTTACATTGGTTATTATTACGTAACGATTTGTTCTTATTTTAGGATTGTTAGTAAATAAAAAATGGATTCAAACTAAAAAAGCGTAAGAGAACATAGTGTAAATGATGTTCTTTTACGCTTTTTTATCATTATTTATATCCTAAAATATGCTCAATCTCATGCAAACTTAATTTACTTGCCTTAGCAATCGTTTCAAGTGGTATACCAAGATCATACATACTTTTAATCATTTGAATTTTTCCTTGTTGAACCCCTTCTTTTCGCCCTTTTTCTATACCTTGTTCTAAGCCCTTTGCTAAGCCTTTTTCCATGCCCTTTTCCATACCCCTTTTCATACCTTCTGTCTCTGCATGGGCGAATTTTGCGGCTTCATCCATTAAAACTTTCTCCCTTGCGTCATAGGCTTGTCGGAAAGAGGAATCTTGACTCATACATTCCCACTTGTTTATTGCTTTTTGTAAAATAGGGTCTTGGTTCATAGCAATATCCTCCAATAGTTTAGTTAAGTGTTCATCGTCATTTGCTGAAAGCAATAAAAGCCAACGAACAAATGGATCTTTCCACGGGTTTACTTTTTCTTCATGCCATTGTGTTGTTAACTTTGGAATTTCTATAATGTGAATCTCTATGTCATCACTCAAGAGTTTATGTTGTTGTGTATTCCATAACGTTCCAGTTGTATGAAATTCTTTGTGATCTAAAAACATTATAAAGTTCAATAAATTAATGGTAATGGTTTTACGAAGTGCACTGTAGGGCATACCTTTTTGTAACTGAGATGTGTATAATTTTCCCCAATAATATAAACTGCGTTTCATCATATCGTGATTATTATTAAGCTGTATTTCTACATTTACTTTTGTCCCTGTGTCTAATGTTGCTGAAATGTCTAGAATTGATAATTTATCATTTGCGTGTTCTCGGTGTAAATGTGGATCTTCTAATTGTAGAGAAGCAATAGGTGACTCTAAAGACTCTTGTAACATCGCGTTTAAAAAGGCAATGAGAATATCTTCACTACCATTCGTACCAAACAATTGTTTAAATGCAAAATCAATGCGTAAATTCACTAATTGTTGGTTGAACAAAGTATGTCCTCTCCCTTATATAAAGGTGCTTCTTTCCTTCATTTTATCTAAAAATAACTAGAGGATGCAAATAGACCCTTCTGCTATTTTTGAGTAGGATTATTATAATGTCAGAGGTAAGTGTAGCTATGTTATACTCTAGTGAAATTGAAAAGTTTATATAGAGGTGAAGATGATACATATGCAAAAGGATATTTTAAAACTATTAGATAAAAAACAAAGTAACTATGAATTTCCTGCCTTTGATAATGAATATATGGATATTTCACAAGTGAAATTCTCTCTTTTCTTTAAAGATAATAAAGATTGGTTAATGGTATTTCAGGTTGTCGGTGTAGGTTCATTAGGTGTATGTAATGATATTCAAGTATATGGAGATAGAATAAACCATTCAATTGGTGATGATGGAATTTTGCAATTAAATGATGGAGATTATGAATTATTTGATGATGAAGGTAATTTTATACCGGATATTTATACCGGCAGTTTAAAAATTCGCGAGCATCATTTTGAATATCAATTTACAGAAGAAGATTATGTGAATCATGGAATAGAAGTACAAACGATAGAGTCTTATCCAACATATTTCATGCGTATGCTTGCTACTAAGGATGAAGCTCGAAAATTAGTATGGTGGGATAAAGAAGAAATTTTAGAAGAGTGCGGTTTAGAAGGTGATTGGGAAGTAGCGTATGAAACGGAAGAATGGAAACATGTTGAAGACGAAAAAGTAAGGGAAAATGAATTCTTCCAATCAGTAGCCGCTGCAATAGAGAAGAAAGATCCAAGTGTTATTGTGAATAAGAACGCTAATACACATTGGAAAAATTGGGTGGAGTTTGATTACGAAAACTCATATTAAAATATCTTTCTAATAAAAAAAGACGAGCTAAAATGTTAAAACTTTAGCTCGTCTTTTTTTATTACACAACCGCAGGATTATAAATCATCGTAAAGTGCCCTTGTAATACTTCAATATGACAAGGTGTATGCAGTGAGCTTTCTCCATCTGTATCTACTTCTTTTTCTTCTTCTGTTTCAATATGAATGGATTTCGCTTTTACGTGGAAGATGTCATTTTCGTTTGAGTCTTCAAATAGTTTCTTTCCGATATAATCTTTAAATGCTTGAATACCTGTTGATTTTACGACGAAAATATCAAGTGTTCCGTCATCACATTTTACGTTCGGAATAAAGGAAGGAATACCGCCAAGATATTCACCGTTTCCAACCATAACAAGGACAGCTTCGTCTTCATATACTTGTCCGTCGTACGTGATTTTAACTGGGAATGTTTCAGCATTTTTAACAGTTCGAATAGTGCTTAAGTAGTAACCAATTTTACCAAGCTTTGCTTTCTCTTCTGCATCGATATTGTTTGATACTTCAGATACGAGTCCAATGCCCCAGAAGTTTAAGAAGTGTTGTCCGTTTGCTTTTGCAACATCAACTGGTTTTACATGTTCCTTAGTGATAAGTTTTGCTGCTTCTGCAATGTTTTGCGGAACGCCGAGTGTGCGAGAGAAGTCATTGCAAGTTCCACCTGGAATAATTGCAAGTGTAGGTCTAGTTTCAAGAGGCGCTAAGCCATTTGTGCATTCAAATACAGTGCCGTCACCACCAAAGACGATAATTAAATCTACTTTACTAGCAAACTCTTGGCAATATTTCGTTGCATCACCTTGCTTTTTCGTATGAAGGATATGTAAGTCAGGAAAAGTAGCCGCAAGAGGTGGTACGATTTTCGCCAAATTTGTATGTAAGTCGCCTTGTCCAGCTTTTGGATTTACGATGAGGAGTACTTTTTCAAATTTTGTCTTTGTCATATTTCATCTCTCCCTGTTTTTTGTAATGGAAAGAAAGGAGCTGTTCTCATGTATTTCAGAACAGCTTCTTCCTATTTAATAGGGTACTAAGATTATCAGTTATTGTCGGTAAGTCGATATATTTAAAAAATCGCCGATATAATTTGAGTTATGGTCGATATATTTGAAAAATCGCCGATATAAATTTCATGTACTATCGATTTTTTAAGTTATACGATTATTCCGTTACAACTGAAGCGATAAATGGTAAGTTACGATATTTTTCTGCACAGTCGATACCGTAGCCAACGATAAATTCGTCTGGAATTTGGAAGCCAACATATTCAGCTTTTAAATCTACTTTACGACGCTCAGGTTTATCGAGTAACGTACAGAATTTGAGTGCCTTCGGTTTATGCATAAAGAAGTGATCTTTTAAGAAGTGAAGTGTTAAACCAGAATCGATAATGTCTTCTACGACAATTACGTTTTTTCCAGTAATATTTACATCAATATCTTTTAATAGTTTTACTTTTCCAGTTGTTTCTGTTTGATTTCCGTAGCTAGATGCAGAAATAAAGTCGATTGTCACATCGTTTTTAATGTGACGAATTAAATCAGCAGCGAATACGAAAGATCCTTTTAATACAGCGATGACTACGATTTCTTCTCCTTCAAAATCACGTTCGATTTGAAGTGCTAGTTCTTTTACTTTTTCTTGTAATTGTTCTTCAGAAATTAAAGTGTCTTTTATTTCAATATTCATTGGAGTCCTCCTACAGTGTAAAACTTGCGAACATTTCGACTGTAAAGGATAGAAAGGAAAAAGTCAAAGAAGATATAAGTTTTTTACAAAAATACCCACAAAATAGTCAGATGATATGATATACTGATTACAATAAAGAAAACGCTTCCATAAAGGGTGATTATGATGAAAAAGAAAGAGTATACAAGTGCAACATTTATAAAAGCATTACTTTTAACAATTGTTCTTGGCTTGTTAGCTTACATAATTGATGTACCAGCGATTCGAATTTCACTAATTGGAATGACTTTAGTATTAGGCGCAATTTCTCATGGTATGATGTCGCAGCTACAAGAAGCTGGACTTGATGATATGAAAGATCATATAGATAAGAAATAAGAGACCTTCACATATGCATAGTGAAGGTTTTTTTGTTTCTTACAAAAATGTAAGGTAGTTGTAAGGGAAATCGATAGTTGCATAGTAGTGTTTTGGATAAACTATGGGTGTAAGGTAAAAGGCAAGCATATTTTAGGTAAATTAAGTTTTAGGCACTCTATATGTGAAAAAGGAGTAGGAGGGCATGGAGAAACGTTGGACGACCTTTTCTTTTTTAGCAACTAGCAACACTGTAATGCTAGCTGGCGAGATGGATTTTTTGCACTTGTTTGATCGAGAAGACGATCATTCTTCTTCTAAATTTACAATGAAATGGAATAAATGGAGCGAAAGTTGTAGGTTGGAAGAAGAGGCCCCTAACGAAGAGCAAAAAATTATTTTGACAAACCCTATTAAAGCGTGGGTTGTTCAACGTCGTAAGTGTAACGTCAAAAATCACTTAAAGAAAACTGAGCCGAGACAATTAGTTATCGCTCCGGCCCGTTCTACTTCTAAATCACGCGAAAGTAACATGTAAATAATTGAGACACACACCCGAAAAAACATCGTATATATTGCGATGTTTTTTTATTTTTCTACAATGAAATCTTTAAAATGAAATCTTTAAATGAAATATATTTTATCTGCATCTTATATTTATATCTCTTGTTTATTCTAGTGATACATCCGATGCGAAGTGATGTAAAACGTATAGAAGGAGAGAAATGAAATGAAAAAGAAACTATTACCAATCTGTGCAATGGCACTTTTAACAGTAGGATATTCTTCAGTAGCAAGCGCGGATACTGGAACAGTAACGAAGGAAGAAGTGGTGCAACAGCAGCAAGATAAGGCTAAAAAAGAAGAAGCAATTAAAGTACAGCAAAAAAATGAAGAAGAGAAAAAGCAAGCAGCACAAGCACAAGAAAAAAGTGACATGGCTAAAAAAGAGGAAGCGATAAAGGCCGTGCCAAAGAGTGAGGAAGAGAAAAAGAGAATTGCACAAGAACAGTTAAAAAATGATATAGCCAAAAAAGAAGCAGCGCAAGTACAACAAACAAATGCTGCAACGAAAAAAGAAGTAGCAAAGCCAGCCGTACAAGGTGAAAAATTACCAAATACAGCATCTAATCATGTAGCAATGATGGCACTAAGTGCATGTCTTGTAGGGATAGGGACATTATTTGGTTTGAATCGTCGCAATAAAGTTAAGGCGTAAATAAAATATTGTCCTATAAAGAATGGGATAATTTCATATATTAAAAATGGTAGGTTATTCCTACCATTTTTGGCATGGAGGGATAAAACATGAAGTTACTCAATTATATCGGTATCATATTAATGGCTATAGGACTATGTATGGGATCATATTATGCTATGGAATGGTATAAAGGAAAAAGCTCTGCCGGGCAACTAACGAAAGAAGAAATAAAGAGCCTTAACAACATACAACGTAATCAAATTTCACATGAAACTCCCGTAACTTCTCAAGTGCCTTCTTCTCAAACAGAACATAAAGAAGGGGAAAAGGTTGCACTATTAAATATACCGAAAATAAAGAAGAAGTTTTCTGTATATTGGGGAGCAGATGATGCAACGCTGAAAAAAGGGGTTGGCATGTTCGTTAGTGATGTAACGACAACACCATCTGGAGGAGGTCATACGGTACTAAGTGGGCACCGGGATACTGTATTTACAGATTTAGGAGAGTTAAAAGAAAAAGACACCCTTGTTTTAGAGTATGATAATAAAACGTACACATATGAAATTCAAAAAATATGGATTACCGATGCAGATGATCGTACTGTTATTATAAAAAAAGAAGAACCAATACTAACACTGACAACTTGTTACCCATTTAATTATATAGGGGATGCGCCAGATAGATATATTATCGAGGCGAAGTTAACTGCTAGTTATTCAAAGTGAAATTATAGTTTCTGAAGGCGGGAGGGAGATACATAAGTTATGTCAAAAAATATTTTAATTGTGGAAGATGAAGATATATTACGTGAAATATTAAAAGATTATTTTTTAAGTGAGCATTATATAGTGTTTGAAGCAAGAGACGGGAAAGACGCTTTAGTTGTATTTGAGGAAGAAGAGGTTGATTTAGTTATTTTAGATATTATGTTGCCGGAACTCGATGGGTGGTCCGTTTGCCGAAGAATCCGTAAAACATCCGAGGTTCCTATCATTATGTTGACGGCACGTGTAGATGAAGATGATACGTTACTTGGATTTGAACTTGGGGCGGACGACTATGTGACGAAGCCATATAGCCCACCAATTTTATTAGCAAGAGCAAAAAGGTTGTTAGAGAGTAGAAAAGTGACAAAGCAACTTTTAGAGAATGAAGATGATACATTATCGATTCATGGTATCCATGTCCATTTTCCGTCGCGTACTGTTACGATAGATAAAACAGATATTAATTTAACACATACAGAATTTGAAATATTAGCGTACTTTATGAAAAATCAAGGGATCGTTTTAACAAGAGAGCAACTCATTTCAAGAATTTGGGGATATGAATTTGCTGGTGATGACCGAACCGTTAATAGCCATATTCGTAATTTAAGAAATAAATTAGGAGAGAAAGCAAAGTACATTACAACTGTAGTACGAACAGGTTATAAATTTGAGGGGAATGTATGAGAAAAGGGATTGTACTAAAATTATTTATCCTCACAACAGCATTATGTATGTTAATTTTAGCGACGATATTTATTGGACAAACGATATTTTTTAAACAATATTATGCGAATAGAAAAGTGGAAGATATTAAATTGAATTTAAATTCCTTCGAAAAAAATTATTTGAACTATGCAGGAAGTGTAGAAGGAATTCAGAAGCTGGAGCAAGACTTTTTAAGAGAAAATAATACGTGGATTACGACATTAGATCAGAACGGGAATTTAAAACATGCAGATGATTTTTATTTTGAGGTAACGATAAATCGTTGGCAACAAAAGAGATTTGGACAACAAATATTCAAAATTCCCCTATACAATCTCGTCAATATAGAGGAGATTGATAATAAACCATCAAATCAGTTTTTAGGCCAAGAAATTTATTTTTCTGGAGTGAAAAAAGAAGATCGTTTTATTCCATTTTCTTTCTCTCTATCTAAGGAGAATTTAAATGGATTGAATAAACCGTTAGAAAAAGCATTTAAGGAGAAGATGAAAGCAGTTGGGGAACAAGTTGGTAAAGAAAAGAGGCCGGCTGTTCAGGAACCAGCTGCTCAAGAACTAGATGCTATCATAGGCGGACGTATTACGAAAGTACAATTCCCTGATGTAAAAGGACCCATAAATCCAATTTATAAAAATACTTTATTTTTGGATAGTATAAAAGAATTTCAAACAGATGTAGTACTAAAAGAGAGTAATCAAATCGAATATTCAACAAAGACAATGGACTATGAAAAAAATGATATAAAATATAAATTATTAATCAAGCCAACAAAAGAAAAAGATGGATCAGTAACTTATATATATGCGATGGCTTCTTTACAGCCTGTAGATGAAGCTGTACAAATGGTGCAAGATTACTACATTTACATCATTGCATTTGTAGTTGTTCTTATTTTTTTAGCGTCATTCTATTATTCAAAACAAATTGCAAAGCCGTTATTAAAAATAAATGATACAACGAAGAAAATAGCACATTTAGATTTCACAGAACAAATACCGATTACTTCAAAAGATGAAATTGGTGATTTATCGAAAAATATTAATGTATTATCAAATAAACTCCATTCCCATATTGGGCAGCTAGAACAAGATATTGAAAAGGAAAGAAAATTAGAGAATACGCGGAAAGAATTCATTTCTGGTGTTTCGCATGAACTAAAAACACCGCTCAGTATTATGAAAAGCTGTATTTCTATTTTAAAAGATGGAGTAGCTGAACATAAAAAAGAGTACTATTTTGGGGCGATGGAACGAGAAGTAGATAAAATGGATACATTAATTTTGGATATGCTGGAGTTAGCTAAATTTGAGTCAGGCACATATAAAATGAAAAAGGATCCATTTTATATCGATACAGTAATGGATGATATATGTGAACACCTTTCTGTAGAAATAGAGAAAAAAGAACTTCATGTTCATAAAAATATAGGTCCATTTGAAGTAGTCGCAAATCAAGGCCGGATTGAACAGGTCATCGTGAACTTCATTACGAATGCAATACGTTATACACCAAATAAAGAAGATATTATTATTTCTACAATAGATGAAAAAGATCGGATAAAAGTATGTATTGAAAATAAAGGTACTCACATTGAAGAAGAGCAATTAGATAAAATTTGGGATCGTTTTTATCGCGTGGATGCAGCTCGTCAGCGTTCACAAGGTGGGACGGGGCTTGGGCTTGCCATTTCAAAGAATATTTTAGAACTACATGATGCTGAATATGGGGCAGAAAATACAGAAGATGGTGTGTTATTTTACTTTTATTTACCGAAAAAAGCGTAGACAATATGATCTACGCTTTTTTAAATTATTTTCATATTATCTTTACCTAATCTTTATTTTTAAGCGATATAATCTGGTTAGAAAATGAGGTTATGTAAGGAGTCGATGAACCGTGCATAGCAATTGGCTAAGTATAATGGTATTTATTTTCTTTTGTGCATTTATTGTCTTTTTAATTGATATTACGATATGAAAAAAGAGCGCTTATTAAGCGCCCTTTTTTTGTGTATTCATTTGATAAGCACTGATGCTCTTGAATAAGCGTGGTGAAGTAAGGAATAAAAATATAAGTAAAACGGTACATAAAATATAGGAACCAATCATTGTACTACCATTTACGATTAATGAATATAGCACAGCTGATTGACCTTTCGGTGCATATTGTCCCCAGAAAATAATACCGGCAATAAAGTGACAGAAATAGCGAGCAAAGCTACCGATAAATGTAGCAAGGATAATATAAGCAAGGACTTTCTTACCTTCGTTTTGTTTTGATGAAGGTTTGTCTTTACGGCTACCTAAACTGGATTGTTCTAAGTTATTTTCATTAGACGTTAAAAGTGCTTTTTGAATTGGACGATAGAATAAGCCAGCAAATCCGATAAAAGCAAAGGCAATGAAGTACTCAATGAATGCTTGAACAGGTGTTAAAATGTAAGCATCTCCCACGACAATTTGTAATAGTCCCCAAACTAAACCACCTAAGAAAGCTGATTTAAAGCCCCAGCGGTATGCAATAATAAAAATAGGAATCATAGCAAATGAAATGGAACCGCCTGTTGGAAGTTTGATTGATAATGGTAAAATGTCGATGACCAGGGCGAAGGCTGCAAGAATAGCAGATTCGATCATCGCTTGTAAATTGGTGTTACGCATGTTGTCTCCCCCTAAATCCAAGTTGTACAAAAAAGAATAGATATCATAGGAGGATACGAAATACGTAAATAAAAAAGAGGTATGTATTTCGGACGTTTGCACAATCCCTGCGTTAGCATTAACTAACAGGTTCGAAGGGTCGGAACGAAGTGTTCCCTCTCAGCGGCATGGCTCCCCCAGTGATAACGAGATTCTTTATTTGCTATTGTTTATTGTAAGCGAAATGGATGAGAATGGCAAACGAATACAGTATGACAATAATTGAAATAGAATTGTAGCGAAATGTTAATAAATATGAAGCAAAAGGGTATAGTACAAGAGAAATTGGGTGTGGTATAATTTTTTTGAAAATAATTATCATTCTCTTCTGAGGGGGAAGGTTATGAGCTTAGTAGATATTAAAATTGGAGAGAAAGTGTTAGTAAAAAGTATTCAGTCTTTAGATCAGCTATTAAAGCGTAGACTAGCTGCTTTCGGTCTTGCTGAAGGAAGCGAACTTCGCCTGAAACAGAAAGCGATGTTTAAAGGTCCTTGTACATTGGAGTGTCGTGGACAGTTAATTAGTATTCGTCATTGTGACGCGAAAATGATAAAGGTGGAATTAGCGTGAATAAGGTAGCTTTGCTAGGGAATCCGAATACAGGAAAAACATCATTATTTAATGCACTTACTGGTTCTTATGAGTATGTAGGAAACTGGAGCGGTGTAACAGTAGAAAAGAAGGTTGGTAAATTAAAAGATAAGCAAGGAACATTAATTGATTTACCAGGTGTGTATGATTTAAATCCAGTTTCGCGTGATGAAGGTGTTGTAACAAACTTTCTATTAACAGAAGAATTTCAGCATATGTTAAATATTGTAGACTCTTCGCAGTTTGAACGAAATATGCATTTAACGTTGCAATTACTTGAATTTGGTAAGCCTGTTTCAATTGGTTTAAATATGATTGATGTGGCGAAGCAAAGAGGAATTGTCATTGATGTAAAACGATTATCAGAACTATTAGGTGTAACAGTCGTTCCTGTCGTTGCAAGAAGTGGAAAAGGCTGTGAAGAACTGCTTGCGACTCTTAAAGAAAATGACAAAAAAGAGAAAAAGCCATTCCATATTTCATATGGTGTACAAATGGATGAAGGAATTGGAGAATTAATTTCTCTTTTAGAGAAAGCGAATTACGAGCATCCGAGATGGTTAGCACTTCAATTTTTAAGTAATAACGAAGTAGTAGAAAAAGAAATGAAAGCATTACCAATTTATAAGGAACTCATAGCCATTCGATCTCGCTTAGAAGGAAAACTTGATTGTACGTTAGAAGAGCACATTTACAAAACTCGTGAAGCGTATATTGAAAAGTTAAAAACAAATGTTATGAAGCATGAGAAAGAAGGAAAAATTCCTTTTTCAGAAAAAATTGATAGATTAATTACACATAAAATTTTAGGACTTCCAATCTTTTTAGCAGTTATGTTTTTTATTTTTCAGGTTACGTTTACGTGGATTGGGACACCTTTATCCGATATGTTAGATGAGTTTTTTGGTGGACAGCTTACAGATTGGGTGACAGCTGGGCTTACAAGTGTTGGAGCTTCTGATTTTATTCAAGCACTCGTTACAGAAGGTATTATTGCTGGTGTTGGTGCTGTATTAGTATTCGTTCCACAAATCTTTGCACTATTCTTTTTCATTTCATTATTAGAAGACTCAGGATATATGGCGCGAATTGCAGTTGTTATGGATCGAATTATGGAGTTCTTCGGTTTAAACGGAAAAGCATTCATTCCGATGATTATCGGTTTTGGATGTAATGTTCCAGGTATTATGGCAGCGAGAACGATTGAACAAGAAAAAGAACGTTTACTTACAGTTCTTGTAACACCGTTTATGTCTTGTTCGGCACGTTTACCTGTATATGCATTATTTGCGGGAGTATTCTTCCCTCAAAGTCAGGCAACTGTTGTATTTTCTTTATATGTAGCAGGTATTGTTCTGGCATTACTTGTTACAAAAATTATGTCTCTTACCATTTTGAAAGCGGAAAAATCTATTTTCGTTATTGAACTACCTCCTTACCGCGTGCCACAAGCGAAAACGTTATGGCTAAGTACGTGGGAGAAAGGGAAGGGATTTGTTCGTAAAGCAGGTACATTTATCTTTGGTGGTTCTGTTGTCATTTGGCTATTAAATTATGCAGGTCCATCAGGATTTGGTGTTGATATGGGAGACAGTTTCTTAGCAATGATTGGTGGATTTATCGCACCACTATTTGCACCACTGGGCTTTGGAACGTGGCAAGCTGCAGCATCCCTTTTAACAGGATTTTTAGCGAAGGAAGTGGTCGTTTCTACAATGGCCATTATTTATGCGGTGAAAGAAGATGTGCTTGGAAATGTGATGGGAGCACATTATACAGCATTATCAGCTTATGCATTTATGTTCTTTATTTTATTATATGTTCCGTGTTTAGCGACAGTAGCCGTTATTAAACGTGAAACAGGATCAGCGAAGTGGACGATTTTCTCTGTCGTGTATCCACTCGTTGTTGCTTATGTATTAACGTTCATTATATACCAAGTTGGATCCTTACTCGGATTCTAGAAGGAGATGTATTGTGATGATGGTCAATATTATAATTGGAGCTATCATTTTTGGTTATGCAGCATACACGTTAGTTCATTTTGTAAAGAGAAGTAAAAAAGGAAAATGCGCGGCATGTTCTTTAAATAAGTCATGTCAGTCGAATACTTGTAGTCCGGATATGGAGCAAATTGCCCATAAATAGAAAAAAGCTTTGCGAATTTGAATTGAACCCAAAAAGTTAGACAAATATATTAAGCAGCTAAAAAGGATTGCCCTCTGTATTGCACAGAGGGCAATCCTTTTAGTTTTGTTTTAATTCTTTTGTGATTGTAGTAATGAATATAAGTTTCTAGTTCTTGCTTAAATTGTTTCATTTACCGCTTGTATTTTATCTTTTGAAGAAAATTTAGCCATAATGAAGTGCACCCCAATTGTTAATTATGTGTCTAACAATTGGGGTGCACTTCATTACAGGCAGTCTTTTTAATCTACTTCAATATCTCGGCCTTCTGTCATCACTTTATTTCTCCAAAGCAAAAGTAATCTCCTGAATTCTGAAGTTTCTAATTTACATTGATTATTTGGTGGGCTAATGTAATAATTAATCGCGCTTGTATATTTAGGTTCAATAAATACAGCAGCAGCATTGTATTCTAGTTCATAACTAGGGTACTTTCCCTCTACGACATGGTCTAAAACTTCTATGTATTCATCCGCTTCATCTTCATCTAGGTTTTCTATAAAGTCAGATACAATAGCAATTTCTTTTGGTAAACGAATTCTTAGTCCACCAAATGGGTCACGCCAAAATTCATGTGAATAATTCATTAATACAACCTCACTATCTTCTCGTATATTTTGGATAAGCAGTGGTAATTTCTCCATTTTCAATAATCATCTTAACCTTAAATCCAGAAGAAGTTTGTCCTACGTATTTATTTGGAGCGATTTGAACACGATTGGTATATGCTTCTTTAATAGAATCAACTACCTGGACTCTATTCCAATCCTTAGGGAAAAATGCACCTCCAATTGTTAATTATGTGTCTAACAATTGGGGTGCACTTCAGCTTTTTTTATTACTTTTTAATTTTTACAAGTTGAGAAGCTTCTACACCATTTTTTCCAGGGAATTCTTTACTTGGATCTTTATCGAATTTTAATACCCCAACAGATTTTTCATCACCTTTTACATTGCTGTAAGTTGCGTTATCAACAATTGCATACATATCTGTATATGCACGGCCACTACCGATAATTATGTTGCCTTCATATCTTAATTTTGCCCCATCAAGTGTAGCATTTTCTACTTTTTCTTTAGCAAATAATACACCTTGCTCTGCTGTTACAGCTGGTAATTTATCAAGTGGTTTCGTGTCGTCTTTTTCATCAACTTTGCTAAGTAACTCTTTTTTCACTAGTTCTTCACCAGTTTTCTTATCCATAACAAGAACTTTTTTACCATCTAATGTTGTCATTTTCATTTTATAGAAGTCTTTTTCTTTCACTTCTTTTTTATTTTTATCCGTAATTTGTTGAACTTGTTCTTCTGATCCGTACAGTACAAAGCCGTTTGCTTTCTCTCCTAATAAAGAACAACCTGATAATGCTCCGAATGAAATTGCTGCTGCTAATCCGATTCCTACTAATTTTTTCATGATGATTTCTCCTTTTATATGTTTTATAGTCAATACAATTTTTGTATTAGTTTTGAAATGATGAGAAGCTTGTTTGTCGCTTCTGGTATTAGTGTATAAGAAATAGGGAGACGTAACTATCGAGTTAGCTTACAGTAACATTACAATAATGTAATTTAGTGAAAGTACATAAAAATGAGTCAATTTTGAAGAGAATTAATGAGAATATATTAGGAATACAATGTTTTGTAGGTAATGTCATATTATATTGGCTGTATTTTGGAAATAACATGTAAGGACATATTAGTTTTGTTATAATAAACACATAGGCTGTAAAAATGAATATTCTTTACTGTGAAGGGAGATTCTTAAGTTTTCCAAGTAGTGAATTTGAAATATGAGGTATATCATAGGAGGAATTTAGATGTCTGTATTTAAACGATTAAGAGATTTAACAATGTCGAATGTATATTCATTAATTGAAAAAGCGGAAGATCCAGTTAAGATGACGGATCAATATTTACGCGATATGCAAGCGGATGTACAAGAAGCTGAGAAAAGTGTAGCAGCTCAAATTGCGCTTGAGAAAAAATTCAAAATATTATTTGAAGAGCAAGAAGCACTTGTGAAAAAACGTGAAGAGCAAGCTCATATGGCTGTTCAAGCTAACAACTTAGATCTTGCGCGCCGTGCATTAGAAGAAAAACAAAATGCAGAGCAAAAGATGAATGAGTATAAAGCAAGCTATGAGCAAAACAAAGTTGCTGCTGATAATCTTCGCCTGAAGCTAGAAGAAATGCGTAAGCAATTAACAGAGCTGAAAAATAAACGTGAAACACTTGTGGCACGTGTAAATGCGGCGAAAGCACAAAAGAATATTAATCAGGCGATGTCTGGGTTTGATTCAAACTCAGCAAAAGCTGGTTTAAGCCGTATGGAAGAGAAAGCTCTTCAATTAGAGGCTGAAGCAGAAGCAAGCGGTGAAGTGTACAAAAAAGAAAAATCATTAGATGACGAATTCGCAAGCTTAAACAAAAATTCTGCTGTTGACGATGAATTAGCTCGTATTATGAAGCAGTATGAGAAATAATATAGAATAGAGACAAATGAACCGACATGTCTAAACAAATTCATGTCGGTTTTCTATTATATTTAGAGGAGGTTTTGCAATGACATGGACAAATGTATTAGCCATGCTTGTATGGACTGGAGCGAGTGCAGTACTTTTATTTGCAATTATGTGGGTTGATTCGATTTTTACAAAATACAATGATTTAAAAGAAATAAAAAATGGGAATACAGCTGTAACAACTCGTTTCGTTATGAAATTATTCGCGCAAGGGTACATTTTATCTCAATCGATAACGAAAGCAAATGACTTATGGCAAGCGCTACTTGCATCAGCAGTTTCTTTCGTTATTTTATTAGTGGTAGAAATGTTTATCGAATTTGTGTTAAAGAAAATGGCTGGTTTAGATTTAGAAGAAGGTACGAAAGAAGGCAGTGTTGCTCATGCGATGTTGGCCGGATCATTACATATTGTTGGTGCACTTATTTTAGGTGCTTGTTTATAAAGAGAGAAGGAGGGGTAGCTCATGAGTTTATTTAAACGAATTAAAAATATAATGAAAAGCCCAGAACCGCCGAAACCAGAGAAAAGTTTGTTAACGTTAGCTCCTGGCGATATGGTTGAAGTTTCATTAGTCATGTATGAATTAATTGGGAAAACGAGTATGCATTCTCGTAAAGAAATTGTTTTAACACTGCAAGACGGAAAAGATATTCGTTATTTAAAAATTGAAGACCGTGAAAATACGTATTACAAATTATATACACCAATTGATGGTCGTTTAGATTCGATTGATGAAATTCCGACGACAATTGAAATGGATGATACAGAGTACCATATGGAAGAGCAATATAACGGACGTGTTGTTGTGATGGGGAAAACACCATTCTCAGCTTCAGAGGAACAGTATGTATGGGAGTTCCAATCGGATAATCGAAAATTATTACGTATTGAATGGCAAAATGGTCGCACAATGATGTATGAGGGAGAAGCAATTATTCCTGCTGATGTACAAATTATAAGAGCAACGTAAGGGGGCGTAATCATGTCAAACCGATTGTTTACCATGATTAAATCGTTCGTGATCCCTATACTTGCTATCGTTACATTACTTGTTGTTGCTGGATATGCCTTATCAGGTTGTCAGGGCGGGCAGACAAAGTCGATTCAAGACCGTTATCCGCTTGAATCTGTCGCAAAGGAAGGTAAACAAGAATCTTACGTGTATAGGGCCGCCAATCGGTCAGTTCCTGAAGTCGCAAAGGAACTCATGAATGAAAGAGAACCGAAGCAAGCATCTAAAGAAGACGAAAATCAAATGTTCCTCGTTTATTCTGATAAGATTTATAATCTGCAAAAGGATAAAGAGAAGCCATCTGATACGTTAATTGAAATAAGTAATAAAGAGTTTGTCCGTCAAAATTACCAACCGTCCTTCCTGCAAGGATATATTATGGGTAGTATATTAAATGATATATTCGGTTCGCGAAAATCATCGTACGGTGATTATCGCGGATATAATGACCGACAAAATCATAAACCAGTTATTCCAGAGAGACCGCCTACGAAAGAAGAAAAGAAAACCCCGCCTCCAATTACGAAGGAAGGGAAAGGATCTATCATTAAGCGTGGCGATAATGTAGATTCAAAATCTTCTGTAGGAGATACAGGAAGTATTACGAAAAAAGGAAGCAGCACGCCTCCGCCTTCTACTGGAAGCAAAGGGAAAATAACGAAAACACCAGGTGGTTCGAGCGGATCAGATGTGAAGCCGAAATCATCTATTAAAACGCCGCCAAGGAATACATCTCCTCCGAAAACGAGGGTCGGTGGTTCAGGAAAGATTACGAAGAGAAGATAGTAGAGAGACCGAAAAGTGGAATTTGCTTTTCGGTCTTTTTTTGTGGGAATTAATTCCTTATAGCTGGTACAATGAATTTATAAGGAGGAGATTATTATGACTATGTATAAAAGATTTAGTGTAATTATATTCCTCGTCTTATTCTTAAGTTTATTCATTAGCACAACGATGAAATTTCAATTTGTAGTAGGTATTCTATGGATACTATGTACATGTACTCTTTTTCTGTATGTTCCGCTTCGTTTCCAACAAGAAGTGCCCTTTCAAAAATACGTGGCATGGATTAAAAGTGGAGGAAGATGGGGGGAGTAAAAATATATCAGCGATTATTGGAATATATCGACTTACCGACAAAAACTGACAACAATAACAGAAGAGGGTGTGCCAGCATATTGGCACACCCTCTTTATTCATAATGATTAATGAATATCACGTTTCTTAAAGTTACCGCCTTTTACTTCTGCTACGTCATAAACTGTAATAAAGGCGTGTGGATCGATTTCATTAATAAGTTCTTTCATTTTACTTTCTTCTAAACGGTTAATTACACAAGAGATTTCTTTGAATTTCTCTCTAGAATAACCACCGTATACTTCGTTATATGTTGCACTTCGGCCTAAACGATCGCGAATGGTTTCTACCATCAATTCAGGCTCTTTTGTAATGATTTTAAATGCTTTCGAACCACTTAAACCAACTTCAACGATATGAATCACTTTTGAAGCAATAAAGTAAGCAATTGCTGAAAGGATAGCTCCTTGAAGACCGAATACTGTTGATACGAAAATAAATACGAACATGTTTAAGAATAAAATAAGGTCACTCGTTCCAAATGGTAACTTACGAGAAAGCAATACAGCTAGCATATCGATTCCATCTAATGCCCCGCCGTTACGTAATGCTAGTCCCATACCGAAACCGATGATAATACCACCAACAACTGTAACTAATAATGTATCGCCTTCAATAATAGCTGGTATACCATGCATGACAACGGTACCTATTGCTAATGAAGCAATCCCGATAATGGAATAAATCGCAAAGCTTTTACCAATTTGCTTATATCCTAACCAAACGAAAGGAATGTTAATAATTGCGATTAGAGCTCCTAATGGCAATCCAAATAATCTCGAACTAACGATACTTAAACCAGTCACACCACCGTCTGATACGTTATTTGGAATTAATACTGCTTCTAATCCGTACGCTGTGATAAATGCCCCAATAATAATCATCAAAGCTTTTGAAGCAATTTTTAGCTTATTGGGCTTGTTTTTGATAATTTTCTCCATGTAATTTCCTCGTTTCAAACTAGTTTCTTGTTTGTTACATCATTCACACCTAAATTTTATTTTAACATTTAATTTGAAAAAATTCTCCTTTAATGGATGCATGCAGGGAATATTATGACCATATTAACTTTAAAATATTTTTGAAATGAGTATAAGAAATCCCATCCTTTCAAAGGATGGGATGCTATTAAGAAATGATAAAACTAAGCACGGATAGGAATAAAGCGAAGCCTAAAATAGTTCCACATATTTTCATATGGCGCTTACGTCCCATCACAACAATTGCAACATACTCACGAATCATTGCATTAGGCCAGTAATAAAATGCAGTTTTTGATCCGATTCCTTGGCTATTAAGACCTGCTTGTCTTGCATATATACCAGCGCGGAATAGGTGGAAGTTATTCGTTGTAAAGATACTATTATACTTAC
The DNA here is from genome assembly GCF_051916915.1 of Bacillus cereus group sp. MYBK139-1. Taxonomy (NCBI): domain Bacteria; kingdom Bacillati; phylum Bacillota; class Bacilli; order Caryophanales; family Bacillaceae; genus Bacillus; species Bacillus cereus group sp. MYBK139-1. The sequence continues at coordinate 76,913 of NZ_JBQAHO010000002.1, forward strand.
CTTCAGGCTTTAAAGAATCCATAATTTCTTTAGAGAACAACATATTTTGATATGTGTTTACAGAGCGATTTTCTTGCACTGTATGTTCAAGCGGAATTCCTTTTTCAACAGCGTACTTTTGCATCGCTTCTGCCTCTGGAAGGCCTTCATCTGGACCTTGTCCACCAGAGAAAATAATTGTTGGTGGCGTATTTACAGCGGCTTGTTTCCAGTAAAAGTCGATTGCTTTATGAATACGACTGGCAAGTAAAGGTGGTACTTTATCATTAATTAATCCGCTACCAAGAACGATAATGAAATCTTGATTACGTCTTGGTCTGTTGAATTGGTATAAAAAATACGCGCTTAAGAAGTTAGATAAGTGTATAAAGAAATATACAGTTATAAGAGAAATTCCGCTAAAAATAGGTTGCAAATGTGGTGAGAACAAACTTGCTGGACTTATAAAAGGAAGTAATATCAATAATAAAATTCCTAAAGCAGCAATAAGTGTTAAACAGTTAGTAAAACGTCTGCCTTCTCGTTTCATTAAAATTCTTGCATTCAGAAATAGCCCAAACATTAAGGCAATAATACCGAAAGGAATCATAACGATACATGCTAAAATAGGTAAGACTATTATGTAGCCTAGGATAGTGTTACTTGAGTTCCAAGAGACAAGTATACAAAACAGAAGGAAAAAACAGATAAAGGCATTAAATAAAAACCCATTTATTATTTTTCGCGGATCCTTTAAGTAAGAGATAAGAAAAATAATAAACAATATAAGAGGAATGATTCCAAAATACATAAATATAGTACACCTCAATTTGTATAAGAATTTGACATACCTTTTATATTACATGATTTTATAATTGGAAATGAAAGAAAAAGGATTTTGAATTTTCTCAATAAAATATATGGATACATATGTTACAATGTATGTAAATCGATATATTAAAAGTAAAATGGTTGAAGAGGCACTCTATGGAGTGTCTTTTCTTTTTGGTATGTAATTATGCATATTATATTTATTTTCAAGTGAAGAGGATTAAAATATAAGTGGTAGACATACTTTATAAAGCAGAATTTAATACAAACATTTCCCTCTACTTTTTGTATCTAACAATCGTATAACAATAAATAATTCTGTTTTATAGTGTCTGTTTATGGAAGGTGTCTTCTTTGAAGGCCCTTTTTTTATTTAGTATAGAATGTTTTTACTGTTTGCATAGTGGAAACTATCTATACTAAACATTAGCAATCTTCCGTATAAACATTATCAATTTACTATATATTCCAGTGGTGTTAACCTACATATGAAAGGCTTTCTTTTTCAAAATATTACCCCTAATAAATTTTTGAAGAAGTCAACTGTCTCCAAAATTGCCATTCATGCTTAGCAAAAAAGAATCCTGCAGGATTCTTTTTTGTGTTCGACAGAATATGACAAAATACATTTGAATAATTTGTTATATTGTTAAATGGTTATTATGGAAAGAGAAGGAGACTTAAGTATGAGATTTAAGAAATTAATTTTAACAGGTGCACTTGTTGCAACTACAGCATTTACTTCAATTGGAACAGCGGAGGCAAGCGCAGGTTTTAAAGATGTTCCAAACGATCATTGGTCTTATAAAGCAATTATGGATTTAGCAAATAAAAACGTTGTTGCTGGATACGGAAATGGACTTTTTGGATTTGGTGATGATGTAACGCGTGAGCAAGTTGCAGCTCTTATGTTCCGTCACTTAAAACCGACAGTAAAAGAGCAGTATAACAATCCATATAAAGATGTTACGGATCGTTCAACTATGTTTAAAAAAGAGATTCTTGCTTTAACAGAGATGGGCGTATTCGTTGGAGATAACACAGGGAGATTCAGACCGAAAGATTCGTTAACTCGTGAAGAAATGGCACAAATTTTGACAAGAGGATTCCAATTGCAAATTAGAGGGGATCATAATTTCCCGGATGTAGATAGAAATGGATGGGCGAATCCTGCGATTACTGCAATTAAATCAAATTATATTACGGCTGGCACTGGTGATGGTACATTCGCACCTAAAATGCATGTAAGTCGTGAGCAATACGTTCAGTTCTTATATAATGCAACGTTACCATTTGAAGAAAGACCAGGAGCAAAACAACCGCAACCACAACCGAAACCGGAAGTGAAACCGGAAGTAAAACCAGATCCGAAACGTTTTGCTAATTGCAAAGAAGCAAACGATGCGGGATATTATGACATTACAAGAGATAGTCCATATTATGGTAAGCACTTAGACCGTGATGGCGATGGAATTGCTTGTGAGAAAAAGAAAAAAGGTAAATAAGAAAAAGCACTCAGACTGAGTGCTTTTTCTTATGGAAACATGCTATTTTTTTAGGCGCTTTTCATAAAATGAAAGTAAGGAAATGAAAGTAGGTGACAAAATGCCGTCAGTTGTGGAAGGGGTTATTATTGAAAACTGCAATGGAACGATTAATTTAGGAGATAAATATAACGTGCAGCCGATTGAAAAAACGAAAGCGTATAATGGATCGGGATCATCAAATACAGGAATGAAAGTACAAACATTTAGTGGTATTAGTACAGCAGATGTAGGGGATAGCGACGTGAATGATCAAGGAATACAGTTTACTTTATAGAGAAATATGTAAAATTGCATAAAATGATGACCTTGCCCTGTGCTACAATCTAGCTGTGAGCTGTTAATGATTCTTCTGTATTATAGTTGTTAGATTAGAAATATAACATCTTATCGAAAATCATACGTATAAAAAAGACACTTCAAACGAAGTGTCTTTTTTCATTTTAGTGATACCCTTTAGCAGAGTCTTTATGAATTTTATTTTTAAAGATACTGTAGCTCCAAAGTTGATAGCCAATAACAATTGGTACCATAACCATCGCAACGAAGAACATAATTTTTAAGTTTAATTGACTACCAGCTGCGTTGTATAACGTTGTACTATAAGCATCATTAATACGAGATGGTAACATTCTTGGGAACATACCCGCAAAGCCAGTTGTCATAAACATTGCGATTGTTAAGCAAACGAATGTGAATGCAAGACCAATTTTGTGTTTGTACACCATAATAAGTGCGAGTACACTCATTAACATTGCAAGTACTGGAAGAATGAATAGTACCGGATATTCTGTGAAGTTTTGGAATAAATTTGTACGATTTGCAGTTGCTACATAGAAAATAGCTAAAATGATAGCAGCTGCCATTGAAAATGGTCTAGCGATTTTATAAGCACGGTCAGATACTTCACCAGTCGTTTTAATCATAACCCAAAGTGCACCAGATACGACGAATATAGCAGTGAAGAACAGACCTCCTAAAATACCGTAATGATTTAGTAAGCTAAGTAAATTTCCTTCATAGCCATTTTTTCCGATTTGTAGTCCGTAATAAAGATTAGCAAATGTAACCCCGAATAGGAAAGCAATTAAGAAACTACCAATTGCAAATGCCCATTTACAAGTTTTTTGCCAAATTGGTGAATCATCTTTATGCATGAATTCAAGTCCAGCAGCACGAGCAAATAGTGCAAGTAATACTAAGAATAACGGTGTATATAAATAACTAAACATATTTGCATATGTGACTGGGAAGGCAGCAAATGTTGCGCCACCAGCTGTAATTAACCATACTTCATTACCGCCCCAGAACGGGCCAATTGCTTCTTGTAATTGATTTCGTTCTTGTCGGTCTTTCGTAACGAAAGGAAAAATCATTCCGTTACCAAGTGCATATCCATCAAGAATAAAGTAAACTGTCCAAATCACACCCCATAAACCAAACCAGATAATCGCAAGCATATCATGAGACATGAGCTACACCTCCCTCAGTAGCAGGTTCCTCTAATGCTGCTGGTCCTTTTTTTGCGAACTTCAGCATTAAGTATACGTCTGCGATTAAAAGTAAAGTGTAGAACAAGATTAAACTAATTAATGAAAACCAAATTTGCGGGACAGATATAGGTGATACAGATTCTGCGGTACGCATTAGTTTATATACTGTCCATGGTTGACGACCTACTTCGGCAACAATCCAACCAGCATTAATTGCGATATAGGGTAGTAAAACAGACCATATTGTAATTTTTAAGTAACGTTTTGAGTTTTCTAGTTTTCCTTTTCGGTTTAAGTAGAAACCGTACCAAGTTAATGCCATAAAGAACATACCAAGTGCAACCATTAAGCGGAAGCTATAGTACACGAGGTTAACATTTGGACGATCTTCTTTTGGAATATCTTTTAAACCAACAATTTCGCCATCAAATGAATTTGTATAGAAGAAGCTTCCTAACTTTGGAATCGTTAAGAATTCAAAGTTCTTCTCGTTTTTTACATCAGGAATTTGTACAATTGAGAAGCCTTGTCCTTTTCCAGTTTCCCAAACAGCTTCCATTGCAGCACCTTTAGCAGGTTGATATTTAGCTGCTGATACACCAGATTGATGTCCCATAAACGGTGTAATTGTTGCGGCGAATAAGCCTAACATTAAGCCAAACTTAAATGATTTTTTGAAGAATTCAACTTCATTTTTACGTAATAAGTGATAGGCACTAATGGCCATAACGAAGAAAGCACCAACAATATAACAACCAACTACAGTATGAAAGAACATATTCCAAGCATATGGATTCGTAACGAGTGCCCAGAAATCATTTAATTCAGCGCGGCCGTTACGTACGACGTAGCCAACAGGTTTTTGCATAAAGCCGTTTGCTGTAATAATCCAAAGGGCGGAAATATTTGTTCCAAGTGCAACCATCCACATACAGAAGGCACGGAACTTTGGTGAAATTTTGTCTTTACCGAATAACCATATTCCCATGAAAGTAGATTCTAAGAAGAAGGCAACGAGTGCTTCGATTGCGAGAGGGGATCCGAAAATATCTCCCATATATTTGGAGTACTCAGACCAGTTTGTTCCAAATTGGAATTCCATCGTAATCCCGGTTATAATCCCCATTACGAAGTTAATTGTAAATAATTTACCCCAGAAATTTGCCATTTTGCGGTATGTTGGATTCAATGTGCGGGCGTATTGAGTCTCCATACACGCTACTAAAATAACAAGTCCGATTGTCAAAGGTACAAATAAAAAATGATAAAAAACAGTAATTGCAAATTGAAAACGACTCAGTAACAGAACGTCGGACATAATAAATATTCACTCCTTTTTTACATTATCTACAATTAGTTTATAGTGAAAATACGTTTTAAATAGGGAGGACTTGTTACAAAGCTGTGTGTATATTTTGAAAGAATTATGTCGATTATCTGAAAATATCTTATTTTTACTATAAAGCGATATCCTTTTTGTGTTTTTCATATTTTGGTACACTATTTATGTAGTGTAAACGAGAGAAAAGAGGGTTCCTTACTATGAAGTCATTAGAAGAGATTTTGCAATACAATGAGAAATTTGTTGAAGAGAAAAAGTATGAAGAGTTTGTGGCGGGGAAATTTCCAAACAAAAAGATGGTAATTATTTCTTGTATGGATACAAGACTTGTTGAACTATTGCCGAAAGCGATGAATATGCGTAACGGCGATGTGAAAATTATTAAAGTAGCAGGCGCTGTTATTTCACATCCATTTGGAAGTATTATGCGTAGTATTTTAGTCGCTGTATATGAGCTTGGTGCTGATGAAGTATGTGTAGTTGGTCACCATGATTGTGGTATGGCAAAAATTCAAGCAAGCAGTACGATTGAGAAAATGAAAGAACGCGGTATAACAGAAGAGAAATTAGATATGCTTCGTTATTCTGGAATCGATTTAGAACAATTTTTGCGCGGTTTCTCTAGTGTAGAAGAAAGTGTAGAACATAGCGTATCAGTACTTCGCAACCACCCATTACTTCCGGAAGAAGTACCTGTTCACGGTCTTGTTATCGATCCTGATACAGGAAAATTAGATTTAGTTGTGAATGGTTACGAAAATTAAGAATGTACTTTGTCATCCTTTTTATCTGGGACAGGATCAAATCCTCCTGGATGGAAAGGGTGACATTTTAATATACGCTTACAAGTAAGCCAAAAGCCTTTGAGTGCACCATGCTTTTGAAACGCCTCTAATCCGTAATGAGAACAAGTTGGATAGAAACGGCAAGTTGGTGGTGTCATCGGAGAAATGAACTTTTGATAAAAGCGTATAATCCCAATAAAAATCTGTTTCATAACGATCTCCTTTTCAGCATATTCTTAAAGTATTATAGCACGACTGTACATAATACTTTACTAATGTGCATTTCCGTTATATCATATTGGATATAACGGAATTAAATTAAAAGCGGGAGAGATGTTGTATGCCATCAGTAGAAAGCTTTGAATTAGATCATACGATTGTAAAGGCACCTTATGTAAGACATTGCGGAGTTCACAATGTAGGTAGTGACGGTATTGTAAATAAATTTGATATTCGTTTTTGCCAACCGAATAAACAAGCGATGAAACCAGATGTTATTCATACGTTAGAACATTTATTAGCATTTAATTTACGTAAATATATTGATCGTTATCCGCATTTCGATATTATCGATATTTCACCAATGGGCTGCCAAACAGGATACTACCTTGTAGTAAGCGGAACACCGACAGTTCGAGAAATCATCGATTTATTAGAACTAACATTAAAAGATGCAGTTCAAATTACAGAAATTCCAGCTGCAAATGAAACGCAATGTGGTCAAGCGAAGCTTCACGATTTAGAAGGAGCAAAACGCTTAATGAACTTCTGGTTAAGCCAAGATAAAGATGAACTTGAGAAAGTATTTGGATAAAGAAAAACTGCCTGTAAAAGGGCAGTTTTTTTGTGTCATGATAATAAATAAAATTATATCGACGATTTTTTTAATATATCGAACACAACTTGAAATATATCAACGATTTTTTTAATATATCGACTTACCGACAAAAACTGATAAAAAAATCATCCCTATTTTATTACTTGCCTGTAAATGCGAAATTGCTCAAGATTTCATTCTATACGTAGCGAAGGTAGTTTGATATGAGAACGAAGAGCGTAAGAATAGACACGAAAAAAAAAGGAATGCTCATGGATTTTCGTCCGGATATAAATTCGTTAATTCCGACAAGAATAAAGAAACAACTGAGAATAAATTGTACGTATGGGAGAAGTGAGAAATGATCGGTAATCTGGATATAAGTGCAAAGAGAGAGTATGAGAAGCGTGAGAAGCCCTAAAACAATCCGTAACCAATTAGCATGTAATGTCCCCTTAAATAGATTATTTACCGAAATATTTCTGAGAAGCTAAGAAATAAAGCACCAGATCCAGCGAGAAAAGCAAATACACCACTAGATTTTCTATCTTGTTTTATTTCTCCTAGTCCTATAGTGAAAGCCATCAATCCTAAGAAAATGAACATGTAAGGCATTATTTCTCTATTACCAGTAAAATATCCATAGAGTACTATACATAATGCAATGAGTGCAAAAGTAATCCGTAATCCTTTTAACATGTACATTCCCCCTACTATTTTATATGGCTAATGATGAGAACGATCCAGGTGAAAACTCCAGCACCAATACAAATAAATCCTGTTCCGGAATCCTTTTTCTTTATTTGTTCAATAGCAATGAGAAACATTAAAGCTCCTAATAGAAATTGTGAAAGGGGGAGAAAGGTATTTTGCCCCGTATAGAGTCCGATTGCTGACATAATAATTACAGTGAGCGCGATTCCAATGCGAAGTATACGAAACATATTATGAATTCTCCTTATTATTTTTTGTATAAGGATTATCTTCTAGTTTATCGACGGAATGTTTATAAGCGTAGCCTTTATTAATCGTCATGACGGAGAGTACTAATATGACTAGGACGATTATAATACCGATAATTAATATTTTAAACATGGAATCCCTCCTTTTCTTTATTTTACATAATTTTGTAATTGATGAAAACAATAGAAATAAAAAGGATGAAAGAAGGGTGTTACATGGAGCAGAAAAAAACATATTATATATCAATAGCAAACGGTCAAATTTCACAAGTGAAGACAGCGGATACGTATAATTTTGAGATTTCCGCGAATGATGAGGAAATTACGGAGTTAAGAGAGTACTTTGATCAAGCGTATGTAGAGGATTTAGGTTCATTTGTACGCTCCCACGTTCCATTTGTTGAGTATCATCATGATTCAAATAATGACCGATATGATGAACAACTACAAAAAGCATATAAAATGATTTACGATTTAGGAAATCATGAGACGAAAGAATTAGTCGCGCAAATGGGAATAATCAATGGATTATAATTGGATAATATTATGCAGAAAAGCGAGAATATGCTACAATTTGTGGTAGGAAAAACTTGTAACCATCTATAGGGGAGTAATGGCATGTACAAATTTAAAGATTATTACCACAACACTGTACAATTATCGTTTGAACGTTATCCATTTTCTCCTGAGCCAAAGCATGTTTGGGTTGTATGCCGGTACGGGGATCAATGGTTATTAACGCATCATTTACGTCGCGGTCTTGAATTTCCAGGTGGAAAAGTAGAACTAGGGGAAACACCGGAAGAAGCGGCAGTTCGAGAGGTTCATGAAGAAACCGGCGGCATAGTTTCTGATTTAACTTACTTAGGACAATATAAAGTATCTGGAAAAGACAAAATAATCATTAAAAACATTTATTTTGCAACAATTAGTGCGGTAGAAGAACATACGCATTACGAAGAAACGAAAGGATCTGTTTTATTAACAGACATTCCTGACAACATTAAAACGGATAGAAAATTTAGCTTTATAATGCGCGACGATGTATTGGCGCGTACGATGAAACATATAGAAGAAATCGGCTGTTTTACGAAGTGAAGTGGCCGGTTTCTTTTTTTGTGTGTAAGATTAAATGTAAATATATCTTTACATTTTAGGAGGGGGAAGATGGATAAAAGGAAAGAAACGACTGTTACTGTTTCGATGGTTAAGTTAAATATCTATTCATTACTTATAATATTTGCGTTGGCGTTTGGAATTGGTTATTTGCATATATTTCTTTCAGGCGGGGTTCAATTTGAAATTACATTACCAACTATGTTTCTTTTGATTATTGGAATGATTGTTTTCGTTTGTATTCATGAAGCGATACATCTAATAGGATTTCGTTATATCGGAGGCGTACCGTGGAGTGAACTAAAATGGGGCGTCAATTGGAAATTAGGTGTAGCATACGCTCATTCTAAAAAAGAAATTACAGTAAAGCAAATGAAGAAAGTGTTAATGTTACCGTTTCTACCGACTGGAATTTTGCCAATTGTATTGGGAGTAGTTATGAATCTGGAGCCACTCTCATTTTTAGGAATTTTACTAACAGCGAGTTGTATCGGTGACATTGCCTTATATCAAAAAGTTTCAAAGTTTCCAGATGATGCGCAAGTTAAGGATCATCCGAGTAAACCGCAGTTTACAGTATATGAGTCATAAAGGAAGAGGAGGCGTCCGGGAAACGAAGCCTCCTTTTACTATTGTCTTGTTTTTGCCTCTATCTCTAAAAACGAAAGCACCTCCAACAAATCATCCACCACACGCGAATGCTCAAAATCACCCCAAAATGAATCTCTTTTCCAAACACCAAGAATCCCTACTTGTTCAGAACTCAGTATATCATTTTCAGGATGATCCCCAACGTAAAGACATTCTTCTGCCTTCACATCTAGCTTTTTTAAAGCTCGTTCGAAAATTTCAGGATGTGGTTTTTTTATTCCTTCCGCTTCTGAAACGAGAATTGTATTTGTATACGTATGTATGTTTAGTGCGCGAAGATTGTTCATTTGAAAGTCAGTAAAGCCATTTGTGATAATCCCAATTTTAATATTTTGTTGTGTTAAACGTTGAAGTAATTCATGCATGTTTTGGAAAGGGATACAATGATGTTGGAAGTTAGTAATGTAGTCGTGCAGCAGTTGCTCTGGTGTTAAAGTAGTAATGTTGTATTCGGAAAGGAGAGTAGCATATACTTTATCCTTCCACGTGTATCCATTATTATCTAGTTCGAGAAATCGAGAACAATACTCGGATTTTTCTATGTTCATTAAATGAGAGGTAAAACGATTATATTGATCATGAATAAATTGTTCTAAAGATTGACGACGATCTAATAGTGTTCCATCTAAGTCGAATAGGACTGCCCGAATCATAGGAAACCTCCTTACAATTTTTATAATTTATTATCGCATATTCGTTAAAAAATGATTATGATATTTTTGTAGAATGTATTAATGGAGGAATGTATGAAGAGACTGTATGGCAAGTTAGTAGGGGTTATCGTTGCAATCGGCTTACTAGCAGGGTGCGAGAGTTCTATGAAGAGTGTGAAAGAAAAAGAAGTTTGTAAAACAGAAAAAGAATGCGTGGAAATAGGAGATAAGAAACTTCAAAAGGTATATGAAAAAATAGATGGATTATCTGAGCTTGAAGCAGTAGAAGATTATGAAATAGAAGAGCATGAAAGTGCAGATATGAAAAAGGCAGAGCAGAAAAAAGAAGATGATGATGAAAATTACTTTTTTTTAGCTTCTTATTATATTGATGGTGATGAAATTGTAGATCCTTATTTTGAAAAAATAGAACGGAAACGTTTAAATAAAGTATTTGCTAATGATAAAGAAGCGAAAGAAGAGGTGCTACAACAACGTCAAGATAGAGGGTATCATGAAGATTTATGGGATATGTATCGCACGCTCATTCCAGCAAAATATCGCGGGAATATAACGGAATTTAATCTAATAACGGATGGTTATGACGGTGTTGTTGCTCACGTTATGCCTAGTATAGAGAATCCGAAAGACTGGACTCTTAGCTTAGATACGCTTGATTCTGCGGTAAATATTGATGAAGTGATGAAAACATTAATTCATGAGACGGCTCACGTGTTAACGCTCGGGCATAAGCAAATACCAGTAGATGAAAACTATGTAAAGGATTTTGAAGAGGATAAAGATATTTCGACGTACCGAAGTAAATGTGGAACTCTTTTCTTACAAGAGGGATGTGCGAAGGAAAACTCTTATATTAATCAATTTTATAATTCTTTCTGGAAGCCTATTGAGCAGGAGTGGACAGAAAAGAAAGTAGAAGAAAGTGAAGAAACGCAAATTGCATTTTTTAAAGAAAAGCATGATGAGTTTGTATCACAGTATGGAACGACAAATGTAGCGGAAGATATTGCAGATACGTTTACAGCATTTATTTTACAAGATTCCAAAAAGGTGAAAGAAGGATCGGAGTTAAAGTATAAAAAAATCGCCTTTTTCTATCAATTCCCTGAGCTTGTAAAAATGAGAGCGGAAGTGTTGGCAGGATTATATGATGTTTCGAAAACGATAGAACAACAAAGTGGTAACTAATGCGAGTTATATATGTTAGCTAAGAAAACGTAAAGAATTGTAGTTCTTTACGTTTTTTAGGTTGATAAAATTGAAAATTCTGTATTTTTAACAAAAAGAAGAAGGAACTATCACTATAAAATAGAATTAGTATAAAAATGTCACAATTTAGACACAATTATAATGCGCGTGTTATAGGGACTATAAGTTTACTCTCGAGGAGGTAATGAAACGTATGAAAACGATTCTTGCTGTCGCTGGTCTCATTTGGGTAATGTCTCACGGTTTTCCGATTTTTGAAGGGGAGCAAATTCGTAGTGCATTGGATAAAAAGTTTAATGATTATCATGTGATAGATCGAAAAGATAATGTCGTTACAGTACGTGTGAAAGATTGTTTCCATACAGTTACGGTTGCGGATGGAAATGTTAAAAATGAAACAAAGATGTGTGATAAAAAGTAAAAGAAAGAAGCTGACTATAGTCTATCGCTCTAAGTCAGCTTCTTTTTCGTTTCCCAATTAGAAGTTTTTCAAATGCCTCAACAAACACATACATAAGTGTTGCGAGGACGCACGTGAGTAGTACGCTCAGTAAGACAAGTGTGAAATTAAATACTTGGAATCCGTAGCTAATTAAGTAGCCAAGGCCTTGTTTAGAGACGAGAAGTTCGCCGAATATAACACCGACCCATGATAATCCAACGTTCACTTTTAACGTTGAAATAATGGCTGGGAAAGATGCAGGGAGAACGACTTGTTTATAACATTGCCATTTATTTGCGCCAAATGTGTCCATCACTTTTATATAGTTAGAATCGACTTCTTGAAATGCGCTGTAAATAACGAGAATGGTAATGATGATGGAAATGATTACTCCCATTGCAATCGACGAAGAAATATTTGGACCGAAGATTACAATGATAATCGGACCAAGTGCTACTTTTGGCATGGCGTTTAGGACGACGAGATATGGATCGAGTACGCGGGCGAGAAGTGGTAGCCACCAAAGGAAAGTAGCGATAATAGCTCCGAGCACTGTTCCAAGAATGAAGCCTAATCCCGTTTCAAGTAATGTCGTCCATATGTGAACCCAAAGCGAGCCGTCCATCCATTTACTAAGGAAGAGATCCCAAATGCTTGAAGGAGAGCTAAAGAGTAAAGGATCAATCCACTCTTTTTTACTAGCTATCTCCCATAGTGCAAAGAAAAGAATGAGTAGTAAAAGCTGCAAAGAGCGTGCTAACCATGTGCGCCTGCGTTCTTTTTTTCGAAACTGTTCATGTAGTTGTTTTATATTATCCAAGACGCTCCAGCTCCTTCCATATATTTTGGAAGAGGGATGGGAAGTCATGGTGGTGGCGTGATTCTAACGGTGATAGGGAACGGATGCTTTCTGGGACGATAAATGTTTTTGCAATTTTTCCTGGATTCGCTTGCAGTAAATAAATACGATCACTCATCGCAATGGCTTCTTCAATATCATGTGTCACGAGTAGTGAAGTTTTCTTATATTTGTGTAGTAAGCTGAAAACGAGATCTTCTAGTTTCAATTTCGTTTGATAATCGAGCGCCGAAAAAGGTTCATCTAGCAATAAAATTTTTGGGTCGGTAGCTAACGTTCGAACGAGGGCGGCACGTTGACGCATACCACCGGATAGTTCACGAGGATATTGCTGCTCTACATCATATAGACCGACTTGCTTTAAAAGCTGTAAAGTATGTTCTTTCGTCTGTTCATCGTAAATTTTTCGTATATGAAGTCCAAGCATAATATTTTCTTCAATTGTCTTCCAAGGAAACAAGTAGTCTTGCTGTAACATATATCCCATAGATGAAGTTTTCGTTGTAATGGGCTCACCATCTAAAAAGACGATACCTTCAATTGGATCAAGAAGCCCGGCAATAATGGACAGGAGTGTCGTTTTGCCACAACCACTTGGGCCGAGTATCGAAATGAATTCGCCTTCTTCCACTTGTAAGCTCATATCTTCGAGAATCAATTTGGCATTCTCTTTTGCGAAAAAGCAGTGAGAAACGTTACGTATTTGTAAAAAACTCATACACTTCGCCTCTATTTCTTAATAACGCTTTCGGCAATTTTCGTATTGACGAGCGCTTCATGTGGAACTTCTTTTTGTAATTCGCCAGCGTCTTTCATAATCGTTTGGAGCTGTTTCCATTCTTCAGCATCTAATAGCGGATTTGTCGCATAAGAGTGTTGCTTTTTATACCGTTCAATTACTTTTACTGTAATGTCTTTTGAAGTGTCTTTAAATAACGGAGAAACGGCATCAGCAATTTCTTCTGGGCTATGAGTATCAACCCATTGTTGTGCTTTATAGAGCGCCCGTGTGAATTTTTCAGCAGCAGCTTTATCTTTCTTTAAGAAACTTTCTTTTGCCATGAACGTTGTATACGGAACAGTACCAGATTCATTTCCAAACGAAGCGACGATATAACCTTTACCTTCTTTTTCAAATATACTTGCAGTCGGTTCAAAGAGCTGTACAAATTCTCCAGTACCAGATGCAAAGGCATTTGCAATGTTAGCGAATTCGATGTTTTGGATTAAATTTGTATCTTTGTGAGGATCAATGCCATTTTTCTTTAAAACGTATTCTCCAACCATTTGTGGCATGCCGCCTTTACGCTGTCCTAAAAACGTAACACCTTTTACGTCATTCCAATTAAAAGAGTCTAATTTTTTACGCGAAACTAAAAATGTTCCATCTGTTTGTGTAAGTTGTGCGAAGTTAATGACTGGGTCCTTTGCGCCTTGTTGATGAACGTAAATAGATGTTTCAGAACCGACGAGAGCAATATCAATCCCGCCAGATAATAGGGCGGTCATCGTTTTATCTCCACCAGCTGTTGTTTGGAGGTCAACATGTAATCCTTCATCTTTAAAAAATCCTTTTTCAATCCCGACATATAACGGGGCATAGAAGAGAGAATGGGTAACTTCGCCGACTCGAACATTTTGAGTTTGTTCTTTCGTATTTTCTTTTTTACTACTGCAAGCAGCAAATGTGAAGACAGCTAGTAACATGATACAAAAAACAGCTATTAATTTTTTCACTATATAACACCTCCTAGAAGTCACTCTACAAGCATGATATGTAGGTAAGTGCCCATATGTGAGTGTAGATAGCAGGAATTTTTTTGGGGATAAAGAAGTACAAATATAAGGGGTGATAAAATGGAGTACGAATATGATGATAGCGTACATTTACATCTTGATTATTTCGGAACAGAATGCGATATGGAATCGATTGCTTATAAGCGGAAGAATGAAGACGTGTGGGATGTATATTTTAATTTTGGAGCATACGGTCTTCAGAAAGATGGGATCGAGACGGGGAAATTTATGGACGAATATGCTGGTTATTACGTTTTTTCTGTACATGCTCGTGATCTTAGTTGGGAATTTGGAAGTGCTCAATTTGAAGAGTGGGTTTTGAAAAATCATATCGTAGAAAAATCGCTGCAAAAATAAGGAGGAATTTTGTGGTCGATTTTCTTATTTTCTTGTTTATTTTTGTAGTCGGGTTTTTTATTATGCAAGTGCTCATTTACCGATTTGCAAAGAAAAACATCCAAAAATATACAAAAACAAAATGGATTCATATGTGGCTAGAGATGAATATGAAAAAGGGTCCGAGATTAGATTTTTTTGATTTTGTAGTTATTGTACTCGTATGTATCGTATGGAAAATATGGCTGTTTCCTTTTATATAATACACATGCTAATGATTTTCTCTTTTATCCCACTTTAACGGGCAGTAAGACCCCCACCTCAAAATGCAGCGAAAACAAAGAAGTTAGATGGGGGTCGGGCTGCCCATAAAAGTCCGATTGGTGAGGGCTGATAATCAGTGGGGGATGAAGAAAACCCCCACTGATTAAAGTTTCACTTTATCCTGCATTAACGGGCAGCCCGCCCCCCACCTCAAAATTCAGCGAAAGCAAAGAAGTTAGGTGGGGGCGGGTTCTTTTGTTATAGTAATAGTTGTAAAAAACTTGCAGTTATAAGTAAAATAGTGAGTAGTATTGTGAAAGATATTTTGACAAATACAGAAACACATACATACAGAATTAAAGTGTGATTACAGAATGGACAAATTGGCTGTGTGCAAAGTGTGGGGTAATAAGAAAGAGGTCGTCCACCGTTGGACGACCTCTTTCTTATTATGCTTGGTTAGTGCGGAAGAATGGAAGCTTCTGCACAATGTGAATTAATCCGTATGCAAGAATTAAGCACATAAGGGGATTAATGAAAAATCCATAGCGATTAATTGCTAAGAATAAGTTTGAGAAGATAATGTAAATAATAGAACTTGCTACTAGCATCATAACGCGTTTATGTTTAAATGAATTTAGCATGAAGCAGAAGCTGCTCAAGAATGTACCGATAATAAACACTCTATGACATAGTTGCATAAAGTTATGAATACGGTATTGGTCTACAGCAGGAGCTGTTTTGAATAATTCAATTGTTTTACCGACAGTGAACCAAGAGAACCAATAAGTGAAGTCCGTCTTAAAGCCGTTCTTAATTAATTCTTTTGCGTATGCCCCTTTGTCATCTAAGCCTTTGGCTCTCATTTCATTTACTATATTTTCATATCCAATTTTATTAAATGGATCAGCACCGGCAATTAGTGGATCAGCACCTTGGGTTGAGAATAAAATAAATTGGTTGAGTGCTAAATAGTTACGAACAACCCATGCACCAATAATAAAGAAAGGTCCGATAAACCATAACAATCCGATTCGAATGGAGTCTTTAAATCCATATGTAAATAACACAACAAGAACAGGAATGAGCATCATTGGAGCTGGATTTGGACGGAACATAAGTAAAATTGAAACGACAATTCCAAACCATATATGGAATTTCACTTTATTGTATTTCCATGCGAGAACAAATACATATACACATAACGCTAATAAGAATATGGATGGAACTTCTGTTAGCAATGTACGGAAGTATGTATAGTTACTTGGATAAATAGCATATAAAATACTTGCAACAATTCCATAAATGTTTTTTTCGAACAATTCTTTTCCTATTAAGAATACTAATAGCACTGTGCATAGGTTCATAATCATGTTAATAACAGTTGCTACGTAATAGTAAGGAATTGATGTAATATCAGAAATAATCATAGCGCCAGCTAATAGTAATGGCTGACCTGGTGTAATATATGCATTTTTCCCTGGAACTTCACTAGGTTCTAAATACACATAACCAAATACACCATGTTTTAATAGTTGTTCAGCTGTTAACGAATAGTTAAAGGCATCATTTGCACCATATGTTACTTTGACTAACTCTCCATCTAATCCTGGCTGTTTTACTAAACAAAAAACGTGCAACAGGAAAGAAAGCGCCAAAATTGCATATACCGCTTTAGGCAAACTCTTAAACTTAGTAAGCAAAAATGAGCAACTCCTTTTTTATTAATTCTTTCGTATTTTCATGTGAAATCTTTAATAGTATTAAGGATTTCCAAAACATAGTTATTATATCATAAAGTGGAATGCTGAAATTAAGTTTTTCAAGAATGAGTAATTTGTATGCCACAATTTAACTGGTGATTAAGGGAATATTAAGACAATACATTTATGATAGAAGCAAGTATGCAGACGAAATATGTCATATATGTTATTTTTATAGAAGTAGTTCTTTCGATGCGGGGGAAATTAAGACATAGAAACGAGGGAATGAATTGAAGTATGGTTCTACACTTTTTGATCTTCCAAAAAGAAATATATTAATTTCTAGCATTATAAGTAGTATGGTGACTTTATTAGTAATAACTATGCTGTTTATGATTTTAAAGGTTTTTAATTTAGACATAATGAAAGCTCATTTAAATCAAAATCTTGTTTTAATTGTTATGATGATTTTCATATGGGGCATAACATTTTATATTTCACATTTTAATAAAAAAGAGATGTCTATACTTAGGGCATCCCTACGAGTGCATTTTATATTATTTTTACTAGCTCATACAGTAGCTTTATTTTATATTGTCATGCAAGTTAATATGAGTTTCATAGAGGCAATGAATTGGATTTACTTGTATAACATGCAGTTTATATTAAGTTTTGTAGCAATTTATGCAATATACATTCTTGTTTATAATTTAATAGGCAAGGTTTTTCTAAGTATGATTTTAACGAGCTGTACGTTAGTCATTTTAGGTATTGTGAATTATTTAAAGCTTATTTTTAGAGGTGATCCGCTGTATCCTTCTGATTTCACACAAATTATGCATATGCAATCTGTTATACCGATGGTGATGGACTATTTTAGCTGGAGTTATATTTTTGTCATTATCTTAAGTATCGTGGCTTGTATTGTAGCAGGGATATATATGAGAAGGTATATTCAAAATGTAAAGATTCATCTAGGAATTAGAGCCTTATTAGTAGTAGGATCTATTTTTGTTCTATATGCGTACGGTAATTTTGCGAATACATTCATGAATAAAGTATTTCAAAAATCAGGTGTAGATTTTGTTTTGTGGGATCAAAATGAGAACTATGCTTCAAATGGTTTTGTACTTGGGTTTATTAGCAATTTAGATACAACAGTTATGGAAAAACCAAAAAATTATTCTAAAGAAAATATGCTTCAAATAGCAAACGATATAAAAAAACAATATAGTGGAAATATAGGGAGTCAAAAGAAAAAAGAGAAACCGAATATTATTTTTGTAATGAGTGAATCGTTTTGGGATCCGACGAAAGTAACTAACCTTTCTTTTAGTGAAGATCCTGTACCAAATTTGCATCATTATATAGAAAACTTTCCTGGTGGACAAACTATTTCTCCTACATTTGGGGGAAATACGGCGAACGTTGAATTTGAGGCATTAACGAGTTATTCAATGAGTTTGTTAAAGCCAGGTTCTATACCATATCAGCAGGTTATTACAAATAAGAAAGAAATTCCATCAATCCCTACGGCGTTGAAAAAAGAAGGGTATTACACAAGTGCAATTCATTCATTTGGTCGCACATTCTTTAAACGTGATGATGTATATAAGGTGTTAGGATTTGATAAGTTTAATGCAGCTGATACGATGGAAAATGTAGATATTGATGGAGATTATATTAGTGATTTAGCGATGAGTAAAGAGATAATTGCTGAGTTAGAGAAGCAAAAACAACCTACATTTATTCATGCAGTTACGATGCAAAATCATTTTCCATTTACAGAGGGCCGATTTGGTGAAAACCTAATAGAAATTAGCGGGCTAGAAAATGAAGAATCAAAGGGAGAATTAGAGACGTATACAGAAGGGTTAAGACGTTCAGATGAGGCCCTTCAATATTTAATAGAAAAACTAGATAATTTAGATAGACCTA
Source organism: Bacillus cereus group sp. MYBK139-1 (assembly GCF_051916915.1). NCBI lineage: Bacteria > Bacillati > Bacillota > Bacilli > Caryophanales > Bacillaceae > Bacillus > Bacillus cereus group sp. MYBK139-1. The sequence continues at coordinate 95,655 of NZ_JBQAHO010000002.1, forward strand.
CATTATTAGTATTCTTTGGAGATCATCTTCCATCATTAGGAACAAATAAATCTTTTTATAAAGAAAATGGGTATATAACGAATGAAAAAACATCGAGTGAACGTTTAGCGATGGCGCAAACGCCGCTATTAATGTACGCAAACTTTGATATGCCAAATGATAATTTAGGTGTAGTAAGTCCAATTTATTTTTCTAATCTTATTTTTGATTATGCAGGATTAAATAAATCTTTATTTTATCAATTTTTATCGGAATTTTACAAGGAAATACCGGTGCTTAGAGATGAATTAAAAGTTGATAAAAATGGAGAAGTAATCAATGATTTAACAAAGAAACAAAAAGAAATGTTAGAGCAATATAAAATGCTCCAATATGATTTACTCGTCGGAAATCAATATAGTAAAGATATCCTCTTTAAATAAAGTGAAACTTTAATCAGTGGGGGGGTTCTTCATCCCCCACTGATTATCAGCCCTCACCAATCGGACTTTTATGAGCAGCCCGACCCCCACCTAACTTCTTTGCTTTGCTGAATTTTGAGGTGGGGGTCTTACTGCCCGTTAAAGCGGGATAAAAGAAACAAAAAGAACTTGTATAACGATACAAGTTCTTTTTTATAGTATTTAACGGGGTAACCAGACAAGCTGGGTTTAGGGAGTATTACTTGTACATTTAGTATAAATGAAAATGTAATCGTTTTATCAGTTGATTTGTGAGAAATGTGTGAATTTTAACGTTTTTGAAAACTGCGTTCCTATCGATACGATTTGGCATAGGTTTTTATGAATGTAAAAACTTTATAAGTTCTTCGTTTAATTCATCCGCTTGATCGATTGGGGAGCCGTGACCACTATTGGTGAGAGGATATAACTGAGAATTTTTAATCCGCTTTTGCGTAAGTTCAGCGCTTTTGTATGGGATAAGTTGATCGTGAATACCGTGGAATATTTTTGTTGGCACGTTAATTTTACTTAAATCTTTCGTTACATCTTCATTTGCGGCTGCTTGCAATATTTTGATGAGAGCATAGGAAGCAGACTGCATACCGAGATAAGAAAACCATTCTAACGTAGCGGATCCTAAGTTTCTATTAAAAAATGATAAAGACACATCATTTAAAAATTTAGGCAGATTAGCATACATTTGATTAATGAGAGTATCTGCTTGTTCTTTTGGGACACCATAGGGAGATTCTTGATTTTTAACGAAAGAGGGGGAAACGGCATCGACTAATACAAGTTTAGAAATACGCTGACCATTATAGCGAGACATGTACCTAATAGAAAGGGCACCGCCTACTGAGAAACCGACTAATGTAGCATTTTCGACTTGAAGTGCTTCTAGGACAATGGCGATGTCGTCTGCTAAACGATCGTATGTGTAGCCAGTCCATGGTTTATCAGATTGCCCATTTCCGCGTATATCTATAGCGATGCAGCGGAAACCGTGCTGTGGTAATACGTTGAGCTGATATTGGTACATTTGATGATTTAAAGGCCAACCGTGAACGAAGAACACGGTTTTACTACCGGGACCGGGATTAACATCTTGCACAAAAATATGCACATCTTTCTCGACGGTAACAAACATGAATGAGCCTCCTATTCCTACGCCAGTAGCGTAGGATTTCGTTCTATTAAGATACCAAGATTTCCTTCATTTTTTACCATTTATATAAAATCTCTCCCACATAATATACGTATTATTGTTTATAATTTTTATGATTACATATCGTCTGAAAGTATCAAAACGTTGGGATGATTTTCCTCAAATGTTCGATTTATCTTTGTTTGTATAAGAAAATCATTTATTATAATAAATGGTATTCTTCGAGATATTATGTTGAAGGGGTGTTGAAGTGAAAGAAAGTTTTCTGTCATATAAAGAAGAAGAAAGGAATGCCAAAATCTTTTTGTGGGTGCTATACGTCATTGTTGTTTCATACCAAATTCTCTATGCAATCGTATTAGAAAATAAATCACTAATGGATAAGGGACATAGCATACTATGGCAAGTTATTTGCGGAACAGCAATACTCGGTGTAAATGTATATTTAATAAAAAAAGAGAAAGTGAATTTTGTTAAATATGCATGTGTATTTGCATACATAGGAATAGAAATTGCTAACATACTTTCGTATATGCTTTATAATAAGGCGGCATTTGATGGGGTAAATATAATAGAAATTATTTTCATCTTCTTTGTACCTATATTTTTAAATAAAAAATATTTTGTGTTTGTACTTTCGACTATTGTAGGGAAATATGTAATTTACTTATTTGTATTAAAGGAAGTAAAAGGATTTATGTACCTCATTATGTATACACTCATATTAATAGCGGCATACATCATTTTAAATCGATTTATACAATACCTTTCAGCAGTAAAGGAAAGTATTAAGATTGCTAGTGAATCACAAAAATTAGCAGTAATCGGAAAGATGGCAGCGACAGTGGGACATGAAATTAAAAATCCACTTGCTTCATTAAAAGGATTTACGCAATTACAACGAGAGAAGCATGAAGAGGACCCTATTTATAAACAGATGATTTTTGAAATAGAAAATATGAATAATATGATAAGTGAATTGATGGAAGTTGCTACATGTAAACCCTCTATTTATAAAAAACATAATATAGGTGAAATTGCATTACAAGCAGTAGCAATTCTTCGAGAAAAAATGAATGAATCTACTGTCCAGCTTATGTCTAATATCGAAGAAAAGATAATAGAAGTTGAATGTGATGAGCGAAAAATAAGAGGGGTCTTTCTATATGTCATAAAAAATGCTCTGGAGGCGATGGAGCAAGGTGGCACATTAGAGTTACGATTAGAAAATAAAGGACAAGATTATGTAATGCTAAGTGTAATCGATAATGGTTACGGTATTAAGAAAGAAAATTTGGCTCGTGTTACAGAAGCTTTTTATACAACAAAACAAGATAAAATTGGTTTGGGACTTACGGTAGCAGATCGAATTGTCAACGAACACCTTGGTACGTTACATATTTCAAGTGAAAGAGATAAGGGAACGAGAATAGATATTATTCTTCCAAAAAAGTGTGGAAATAATGAAGTACAAGTGGGAGAAAAGCTAGGGGTTACCATATGAATAAAGACGATATATTTAAAAATGAAGAAATGAAGGCGCTGAAAATATATTTAAGTTTATTTTTCATTATATTTTTTGTATACGATCTTGCCTACGAATTTATTGTACCTTTAATAGGAGGAGAGCAAGAAGGAGTAGGACAATTTGAAGATGGTTTAGGGTTATGGCTTTATTTTCTGATGGTGGTTTTATTTTGCATTGGAATATACTTTATGAAATGGAAAAATCCATTTGCAGTAAAGTATATTATTCTAATTGGATATAATCTATTAGATTTTATCCATAATATAATGATTTACTACGGTAGTGATGCTGAGTTTGATGGTGGGAATATAGTAGAAGGATTTTTTATTTTATTTGCCCCACTTTTTGTGAATAAAAGATATTTTTGGTTAGTTCCGAGCATACTTGTTGGAAAATATGCTCTTATAGGAATCATGATTCACTCATCACTCGTTTTAATCCCGATGGCATTATATAGCGTATTTACTATCATATGTTGGATTATGTTTTTAAGGTTCCAATCTTACGTTCGTACGCTTGAGATGATGAATAAAGAAATACAACAAACAGAAAAATTAGCAACTGTTGGGAAAATGGCTACAGTTATTGGTTCCAAAATTAAAAGACCTTTAGCCAATTTAGATAAATTTGTGAATAAGCAAGCGATTAAATATCCAGAGGATAAAATATATAGTGATATTATGAAACAAGAAGTAGAACGAATTCATACAATCGCTACAGAACTTAGTGGATTTGAGAAATCTAAATCAATAGAATCAGAAGTTCATAATATAGAAGAAATTATCGCTTATGTTATTCGAGTTATGGGGAAGCCTGCTTTAAATCAAGGTGTGCACATACAAGGTATTTATAGTAAAGACATACCATCGATTACATGCGATGAAAAACGATTAAAACAAGTATTTTTTAATTTAATTAAAAATGCGATTGAAGCAATGTCAGTTGGCGGAACGATTACGATTAAAGTGACTGTAGAAGATGCAATCATTGTTCAAGTTAAGGATGAAGGTTGCGGCATTCCAAAAGACAAAATCCCGAAGCTAAATGAAGCCTTTTATACAACGAAAGAAACGGGAACAGGTTTAGGCTTAGTAGTTACAGAAAAAATTATTAAAGATCACAACGGTAAAATGAGTTTTGAAAGTGAAGTTGGGGTTGGAACGACGGTGAAGGTTGTATTGCCGATATCATGAAAAGTTATTTTAAAAAGGGAGATCACTTATTTGAGAGTGAACTCCCTTTTTTTTTGAATAAAAATTCAAAATTGTTCACACTATTAGTGCAGTATATGGAAAATAAAATCCGAAATATGGTTATTTTGCAGTGAAAGTATATAATGAACTTGTCTGTTATTTGTTAACCCGAATCTCGGGTCTTTTTTGTGGAATAAATGGTTTTAAGTGTGAGTTTATAGATCAGTGATTAGGAAAATAGAATATACAGCACTGGCAGTAATTCCAGGGTTAATATAAAGGGATATAGCATCCCCTCTTGAAACGGGATTTCCAGTTGTAATGCTAGTCCAAGTTACAGTAGCGGGACCTACTGCGGGAGTAGGATTAAATACTTGAATTTGTCCCGATCCAGTATCCGTCGGTTTAATGGAAAATACTATAGTTCCGGTAATTTTGTCTGTGGTAGTTAAAGTAATAGTAGTTAGAATGTAACTGGAAGTAGGAGCGGTGAGGTTTGTAGGGACATTCCTGCAAATATCAATCGTATAAACAGTAGCAGGTAAGTTATTTACATTTATAGAAGCCGTAAACCCAACTATACTACCAGATCCAGCAGTGACATATGGAATAACATTAGAGTCAATTCCAGGGGAGCCCGCTATACGTTGAAAACCAGCATTTGTTCCTTGAAACACAATACTTTTTGCTGAAGCACTACCAGCGGATCCAGTGGGTCCAGTACTTCCAGTGATGCCGGTGGGTCCGGTGCTTCCAGCGGGTCCAGTACTTCCAGTGATGCCAGTGGGTCCAGTGCTGCCAGTAGATCCGGTGTTACCAGCAGGTCCGGTGCTTCCAGTAGATCCGGTGATGCCAGTGGGTCCGGTGCTTCCGGTAGATCCGGTGATGCCAGTGGGTCCAGTGCTTCCGGTAGATCCGGTGTTACCAGCAGGTCCAGTGATGCCAGTAGATCCGGTGTTCCCAGTGGGTCCAGTGCTTCCGGTAGATCCGGTGATGCCAGTGGGGCCGGTGATGCCAGTAGATCCAGTGATGCCAGTGGGTCCAGTGATGCCAGTAGATCCGGTGTTACCAGAAGGTCCGGTGATGCCAGTAGATCCGGTGTTACCAGTGGGTCCAGTGCTTCCGGTAGATCCGGTGATGCCAGTGGGACCGGTGATGCCAGTAGATCCAGTGATGCCAGTGGGTCCAGTGATGCCAGTAGATCCGGTGTTACCAGAAGGTCCGGTGCTTCCAGTAGATCCGGTGCTGCCAGTGGGTCCGGTGATGCCAGTAGATCCGGTGTTTCCCGCAGGTCCAGTGTTCCCAGTGGGTCCAGTGCTGCCAGTAGATCCGGTGTTTCCGGCAGGTCCAGTGTTCCCAGTGGGTCCAGTGCTTCCGGTAGATCCGGTGTTACCAGCAGGTCCAGTGCTGCCAGTAGATCCGGTGATGCCAGTGGGTCCTGTACCCCCAGTAGCGCCGGTAGCTCCAGTGGGTCCGGTGATGCCGGTGGGTCCGGTGATGCCAGTGGGTCCAGTGATGCCAGTGGGTCCGGTGCTTCCAGTAGATCCAGTGCTTCCAGTGGGTCCAGTGCTGCCAGTAGATCCGGTGTTACCAGCAGGTCCGGTGCTTCCAGTAGATCCGGTGATGCCAGTGGGTCCGGTGCTTCCGGTAGATCCGGTGTTCCCAGTGGGTCCAGTGCTTCCGGTAGATCCGGTGTTACCAGAAGGTCCAGTGATGCCAGTGGGTCCGGTGCTTCCAGTAGATCCGGTATTCCCAGTGGATCCAGTATTCCCGGTAGGTCCGGTGCTTCCAGTAGCCCCACTTTCTACTAAGACAATATAATCTGGAGATACATTAGGAAATCCTTGAGGTGCATCCTTTTTTACAACATAGCCGCTGCTCGTATAAGTAACAACTTGTCCGGCTTTATAGTTTGGAGCGGCTGCAAGATTAAAGGCGGTAGTACTTTGTAAACCAGCTCCTGTACCCCCAGTAGCGCCGGTAGCTCCAGTGGGTCCGGTGCTGCCGGTGGGTCCGGTGCTGCCGGCGGGTCCGGTGATGCCAGTGGGTCCAGTGATGCCAGTGGATCCGGTGATGCCAGAAGGTCCAGTGATGCCGGTGGGTCCGGTGATGCCAGTGGGTCCAGTGATGCCAGTGGGTCCAGTGTTCCCGTTAGAACCACTGGGGCGTCTGCCATCGCAACTAAAACAATTACGTGGGTACATGTATGTTCTCCTTTCTATATTTTGAAAATCTAGTTTTTAAAATAGAACTACTATATGTATATTAGGAATTCTATATTTTTGTGCGGTTGATTGTATAGTGTGTTTAGATTTTAACAGTAGGGTGAAAGTGTATTGTATATCGAATTTTTTTCTATTTTAAGTTTAGTAAAAAGAGATAGCTAAATTAGCTATCTCTTTAAAAATTTATAACCACCATTTTTCCTGTGGAACCAAAGTAACATCCACTTCAAAATTCTCTTTAAACCAATCATACATCAATGTTTCTTTCACTAAATATTCAGAGGCAGAGTGTGATACACCGATGAGTGACATATTCGTTTCTTTTACGTAATCCATAATGAGCGAGTATTTCTGTTTACCGTAATCATTGTCGATATGGCAATGGATTTCCCCTGTAATATATGCTTCAGCACCTTTTGCTTCTGCTTCTTTCATGAGAGAAACGACATCGCCACATCCCGCAATAATTGCAATTTTTTTGATAGAATCATGTTGTTTACCTTCGAAGTCTGTATAAGGAATATGGAAGAGATTTTTTAGACGCTTTTGGAGTGCTTCTGTGGATGTTTCATCTATTTCACAAATAAGGCCAACTGGCTCTTGTTCGGGGCCTTCATATGCAAAGCTGTCAACTACGTGAGCATGTAAGACTTTTGCAATTGAAATGCTCGTTCCATGCGTTTGATGAATATCCATTGGTCCGTGACATGTATATATAGAAAGTTGTTTTTCTTTTATCGCTTGCAAATATTTTTCAGGTATTGGAATAAAACCACGACCTGATTTTCCAAGCGGATCACCGCATTCCATTACAAGTGGGTGGTGCATAAAAAGTAAATCACCAGATGTGGATTGTGAAATGAATGTTTCAAGAACGTCATTTGTAGGAAAAACAGCTAAAAATACTTTATTTACAGTTTCAGCTCCTCGTATCATAAGACCGTTAAATAGCTCAATAAAATTGGCTTCAAAAAAATTTTGCCATGGAAATGGGATAGGATCATATACGGCCGGGATAAATCGACTAAAGGCACTGTCTTTTCCGTATTTTTCTATTTCGAATAAATGATTGAGTGATTGTTCTATTTCTTTTAAAGTTGGCATGTTATCCTCCTTGAATTAATTAGATGTTTTTGTTTTTCATAGCAAAATAAGAAGCGGATAGAAAACAAATAAAACCTAAAATCCAACCAATAGAAGGAGTATAGGGAAATATATGGTGTAATACTATACCGCTAGAAATAAAAAAGCTACCGAGTAGACCTAGGAAGATGGGGTATCGTAGTAATTTGAGCATGAGTGATACAACCTCCTTTACTACATACATTGTATATTGTTCATAATTTTCTGTATATATATTTAAAGAAAAATGATGGTACAATATATGAAGGATACGAGAAGAGAGGATGAAGATTAGAGTATGTACGTTACTGTAACAGAAGCAGCATATAAAAAGATTGTGGATACGATTCCAAATGAAGCGAAATATATAAAGTTATTTTACGATAATGAAGGTTGCGGTTGTGTAATGAGCGGAATTATCGATTTAGTAGCTGTAGCAGAAAAAGATGAGCGCGATGTGGATATTGAATCAAGCAAGTTTAGCTTTATCGCAGATCGCACAAAGCTTGTATTTATGGATGATAAGTTAACAGTTGATTGGCATGAAGGTGGAGGGACTTTTCAACTGAAGAGCCCGAGCCAATTTTATAATCCAAATATGAAGTTACATGTTCGAGTGTAGTAAAGGAAAGGTGGTTCCAAAATGTATTTTGGAACCACTTTTTTTATTGAATAAGCTGCTATTTTTGTCGTTTTTTGTTGATAAGTCGATATATTTAAAAAATCGCTGATATAATTCGAGTTGCGCTGATATATTCGAAAAATCGCCGATATAATCGGAGTTACGCTGATATATTCAGAAAATCGCCGATATAATTTCATGTACCAAAACGTTTCATACAATACAAAGGTTTTTTCACATAATGAAATGTACATATGATTGAATTTTCTGTATAATCATATTTGCGGAGGGGATACGCATGAGAAGATGGGGAATTGAATTATTAATTTTAGCAGTCGTTATTATTTGGGGGATTAATTTTACGATTGCGAAATATGGACTTTTAGAATTTACAGCAATTGAGTTTACTGCACTTCGGATGATATCGGCGGCACCGCTTATGTTACTCCTTACATTTTTTATTGAAAAGTCGGTTTATATGGAGCGCAAGGATATACCTAGATTAATTATCGTTAGCGTTGTAGGTATTGTACTGTATCAAACGTTATTTATGGAAACTGTTAAATATACATCCGCTACCAATGCCTCTTTACTCATTTCTATTTCACCTATTTTTACAACTGTATTTGCGATTATCTTAAAACAAGAAAAGTTTTCTTCTCGAAAACTTATCGGTTCGATCATTGCCTTTTGTGGTGCAGCCTTAGTTTTAGTAGCAGGGAATTCACTTGCTAGTTCCTTTTATGGAAATGGGATTGGACTCATTACATCAATATGTTGGGGGCTTTATCCTGTTTTAGCAAGTCCATTAATTAAAAAATATTCAGCGCTACGTGTTACCGCATGGTCAGCACTAGTTGGCGCGATTCCACTCTTGCTTTTAAGTGGACCATACGTATTTATAATGCCATTTCACATTACACATGGAATAACACTATTCGCTTTACTATATTCTATTTTCTTTGTAACAGTATTTGGTTTAGTGATGTGGTATGTTGGTGTACAAAAAATTGGAGCGTCACATACGATGGTATATATGTATATAACGCCACTTGTAGCTGTTTTATTTGCAGCTGTATGGGCAAATGAATATGTATCGTTTCAACAAATAATCGGTGGAATTATTATTTTCTTCGGTTTATGGTTTGTGAAATCGGAGAAAGTAAAAGTGCATTCTACTGCAGGGGAACCTATATCAAAATAGGAAAACAGATCACCTATGATCTGCTTTCCTATTTTTTTATTTTTGGTAAGAAGATGAGAAATAAGATAGCAGTAATAAGAGGAATTAAGTTTAAAAATGGAATACGGAAGAGTGTGATAAGAATAATACCCGGAAGAAGGACACCGAGGACAGCGTAGAAAATACTATGGTTTTTCGTGTACCAATACAATGAAAGTCCAATAAGTGCAGGGATAATGAGGTGAATGAGAGCCATTAAAAAATAAATCATTAGACGCCCCCTTTATTTGTGTACTTATTACATCATATCCGTATGTTCATAGATTGATATCAATTTTTTCATAAATGGACGAAAAATGTTTGGAAAAACGTCACAAATTATGAAAATATGATGTTTAAAATCTTGTATAATATTATTTTCTAAAAACATTTAAACAACATAAACATACCGTTTATGTTGTTTTTTAATTTGAGTGAAATGGGTTTAAGTAGTATGAACTTGAAAGAGGTCTTTTGTTGGATAGATAAAAATTACTGAAGAAGAGGAGAACAGCATGATTAGTATGTCGTTAAGGTCGTTTAAAATTCAATCGTATTATATACTAGGTTTTCTTTTGCTAGGCTGGATGGTAACACCGTTTTCAGCGCATTTTTTAGGTGCAGGAATTGGACTTATTGTAAGTATGTATTGCGTTTGGCTTTTAGGGAGACGAATTGAAAAGCTTGGAGATAGTATCGTAAAGAAAACGAAAGCACCGACGCTCGGTATGTTTAATCGTTTTGCGGCTGCTATTTTGGGCGCTATTATTATGTACGAAATTGAGCACCATATGGTTATGTGGGCATTTGCAGTAGGGATTATGGGCGGTTATTTTTTAATCGTCGTTAACTTAGGTTATTATAGTATGAAAGATGAGAAAGAATTAACGAAGAGCTGAAAAACTAAAAAGAAGCGGTCAGGGCCTGTTTTAACCCCATGCGATGTGAAACGAGAGAGATGTAGTGATAGGGATATAATATATATGCTCGAAGCCGTAATTTGTATGTGTAAAAATGAATTTACCCTGGAATAAGGGATCCAGCGATGAATAGTACAATAGGAAGCGAAACTTTTCATAAAATACAGGTTTCTGCTTCCAATAAGTTAACATAAAATCACGTAATAGTATGACCTTTATGTTCTTTAAAAAAGTTGGATATAATACAAAAAACTATTCCGGTAATTAGAATAATATATTTTATTGTTTCGCTTGTATGCTCAAATACATTAACGTTAAGCATTACAAGTCCCCAAAACATTTGAATCGCTCCGTAACTGAATAAAATTTTTCCTGTACGAGAAAAATTTTTCATAGACCTCCCCCTTTCCTGTATATGTAAATTGTATCATAAAAAAATAAAAAACGAATGATTATAGAATGAATTTTCTGTGATTTATCGAGAGAAATCATAGATGAAGAGAGAAGATATAGAAAGAAGCTTACGTAAAAAACGTAAGCTTCTTTTTTATGTAAGTGTGTGTAACCGTTAAGCCGCATTGGGTTTTGTCGGTGAGTACGCGAAACTTTACGGTTATACGACACTTATTCATATGAGTAAAGGGTGATTCCAACAGAAAGTTAGCACTTAAGCGATTGGGCCGCCTAAGTTAATAATGTCTTCAGATACGCTGTCGAACTTTTTGAAGTTAGCTTTGAATTCATTTGCAAGTTCGATTGCTTTTGCTTTGTAAGCAGCTTTATCAGCCCAAGTTTGTTCAGGCATTAACACTTCGTCAGGTACACCTGGTACGTGAAGTGGAACTTCAAGACCGAAGATGTCATGTTTAGCTGTTTCAGTTTTCGCAAGTTCACCGTTTAATGCTGCTTGAATCATTGCACGAGTGTAACCTAAGTTCATACGTTTACCAACGCCGTATTCGCCACCAGTCCAGCCAGTGTTTACTAAGAATACTTTCGCATCGTGTTTCTCGATTTTTTCACCAAGCATTTCAGCATAGCGAGATGCATCAAGTGGTAAGAATGGTGAACCGAAGCAAGTTGAGAATGTTGCTTGCGGAGATGTAACACCGCGCTCTGTTCCTGCTAGTTTACTAGTGTAACCACTTAAGAAGTGGTACATAGCTTGTTCTTTTGATAACTTACTGATTGGAGGCAATACGCCAGATGCATCAGCAGTTAAGAAGATAATTGTATTTGGGTGTCCTGCAACACTTGGCAGTACGATATTGTCGATCGCATGCATAGGGTATGCAGCACGAGTATTTTCTGTTAAAGTAGTATCGTTATAGTCTGCGATACGCGTTTGGTCATTAATGATAACGTTTTCTAAAACGGATCCAAATGTGATTGCATCGAAAATTTGTGGTTCTTTCTCGTGAGAAAGGTTTACACATTTCGCGTAGCAACCGCCTTCAATATTGAATACACCGTTATCAGACCAACCGTGCTCATCATCACCGATTAATTTACGGTTTGGATCAGCAGATAATGTTGTTTTACCTGTTCCAGATAAACCGAAGAATAGTGCTACGTCGCCTTCTTCACCTACGTTTGCAGAGCAATGCATAGAAAGGATATCTTGTTCAGGTAATAAGAAGTTCATAATAGAGAAGATTGATTTTTTCATTTCTCCAGCGTATTCTGTACCGCCAATTAGTACGATACGTTTTTCGAATGAAACCATAATGAATGCTTCAGAGTTTGTACCGTCAACAGCTGGATCAGCTTTGAAATTCGGTGCAGAAACAATTGTGAACTCTGATTCATGAGTTGTTAATTCTTCTTCAGTTGGACGAATGAATAATTGATGTACAAATAGATTGTGCCATGCATATTCATTAATAACTTGAATTGGTAGGCGGTAATTGCGGTCAGCGCCTGCAAATCCTTTGAAGACGAATAACTCTTCTTTCTCTTTTAAGTATTCTAAAACTTTCGTATATAATTTATTAAAATGTTCTTCAGAAATCGGTTGGTTCACTGCTCCCCAAGCAATTTTGTCAGCAACCGATGCTTCTTTCACAATAAATTTATCTTTAGGAGAACGTCCTGTATATTTTCCAGTTGAAGCAGAAACGGCACCAGTCGAAGTTAATTTCCCTTCATTTCGCATTAATACTTTTTCCACTAATTGCGGAACACTTAGTTGAATCTGTGCATTGCTTCCGTTCAATAATTCGTGTAAACCAATTTGGACATTCACAGTACTCATATTTATATACCATCCTTTTCATTTAATGAAATATTTCTCGTAATCCCCAACAAGAGTATAACACAATTATATAAATAATGTATACTATTTATTTCTTTTTGTTTGTGTGAATGCATTATTTCCTTATTAATATTTCATTTCAGGCGCACTGAGAAAAACTTTCAGGAAAATGTGAATATTAATTGACAAATGAATATCATTTCTTTAGTATAGGTTGGGACGGATACTCTCTTATCCCGAGCTGGCGGAGGGACAGGCCCGATGAAGCCCAGCAACCTCACTTGTATTGGTAAACACAAGTGAATAGGTGCTAAAACCTGTGCGAGGCTACAGGTCTCGAACGATAAGAGCGAAGGGCAAAAAGCAGTATGCAAGTAGCAAATTAAACCTTTCCTCTCTATTATGTAGGAAAGGTTTTTCTGTATGCTTGTGTGGGAGAATAAATGTATGTCGCAATCTGTGGCAAATTAAGGATGAGTTCCGTACAATATATACAATTACTGTAGGGAGGTTTACCACATGACAAAAAAACGTCATCTGTTCACATCTGAGTCTGTAACTGAAGGACATCCAGATAAAATTTGTGACCAAATTTCTGATTCAATTTTAGATGCGATCTTATCAAAAGACGCAAATGCACGTGTAGCTTGTGAAACAACTGTAACAACTGGTTTAGTATTGGTAGCGGGGGAAATTACGACTTCTACTTACGTAGATATTCCAAAAATCGTTCGTGAAACAATTCAAGGCATTGGTTACACACGCGCAAAATACGGATTCGATGCAGAAACTTGTGCAGTTTTAACATCTATCGATGAGCAATCTGCTGACATCGCTATGGGTGTTGACCAAGCGCTAGAAGCACGCGAAGGTCAAATGACTGACGCTGAGATTGAGGCAATTGGTGCAGGAGACCAAGGTTTAATGTTTGGTTTCGCATGTAATGAAACACAAGAGTTAATGCCACTTCCAATCTCGCTTGCTCACAAATTAGCTCGCCGTTTAACTGAAGTACGTAAAGATGATACATTATCATACCTACGTCCGGATGGAAAAACGCAAGTTACAGTTGAGTATGATGAAAATGGTAAACCAGTACGTGTTGATACTATCGTAATTTCTACACAACATCACCCAGATGTTACATGGGAAGAAATCGATCGCGACTTAAAAGAGCACGTAATTAAAGCTGTAGTACCAGCAGAATTAATCGATGGAGAAACAAAATTCTTCATTAACCCAACTGGCCGCTTCGTAATTGGTGGACCACAAGGTGATGCTGGTTTAACAGGACGTAAAATCATCGTTGATACTTACGGTGGATACGCTCGCCACGGTGGCGGTGCATTCTCTGGTAAAGATGCAACAAAAGTTGACCGTTCTGCAGCATATGCAGCTCGTTATGTTGCGAAAAACATCGTAGCAGCTGGTCTTGCTGAAAAAGCAGAAGTACAACTTGCATACGCAATCGGTGTAGCACAACCAGTATCAATTTCAGTTGATACATTCGGCACTGGTAAAGTATCTGAAGACGTACTAGTAGAACTAGTTCGTAACAACTTCGATCTTCGCCCAGCTGGTATTATTAAAATGCTAGACTTACGTCGCCCAATTTACAAACAAACAGCAGCTTACGGCCACTTCGGACGTACTGATGTAGATCTATCATGGGAACGTACAGACAAAGCTGCAGCTTTAAAAGAGCAAGCTGGTCTATAATATATGAAAAAAAGCTTTGCGCGGTGAGCGCAAAGCTTTTTTTATTTATAATTACGTTGGAATAAAGCGAAGAGTTCAATGTCATGCCAAGTGCCGTTGCGAAATATAGCTTCTTTACAAGTTCCTTCATGTTGAAAACCGAGTGATTTATATAATTTAATTGCTCTATCGTTAAAAGAAAATACTCGTAAAGAAAGGCGATGTAAATTTAATTCTAAAAATGCATAATTCAATAATAAGGTGAAAGCTTCCTTCCCATAACCTTGCCCCCAGTAATCCTTTTTACCAATATCAATAATGCATTCAGCGTTTCGATTATACGAATCAATATGAATTAAAGAAGTAATACCAATTGGAAGGTTCGTAGCTTTTTCTTCAATGATATAGCTCTTAGAGTTTGGAGAATGAATAAATTGCTGGCAAAGTTTTTCTGTATCTTGTAAGGAATATTTATCAAGGTTAAGTGTAGTTGAACTCATAACGTCTATATCATTATGCCATTTATAATACGTTAGAATATCATCTTCAGAAAACTTTCGTAACTGGATACGGTTTGATTCAAACAATGTAAACACCCCTTTTGTATTTACTGGTCTTTGTTCATTATCCCAACACACGAGCTACAATAAACTTGTCCTTCTAATTCAATATATTTTTTCATATTCGTCATGCCATTCGCCGGAAATGGCATATGAATCCACGCTTTTTCATACGTTTGTATTTCTTTCCCGCATGATTTACAAAGGATTGGTTTCTTCTTGAACATATATAATCAACCTTTCATTTGACGTGCTTTACCTGCGCAAAAGGCACTGCTTATTAAAAATAGTGTCGCAAATATAATGCTCACCAATGTCGCGTATGGGATTGCTCCTTTTAAGGAAAAGCCGACTGTGATTGAAGCGATGAATAAGAGGATGAATGTTGTTGTTAATTTTTTATAAAGTTCCATAATATGTAGACCTCCGATTTATTTGGTAGTGCAATTTTAAAAACTGAATTTTAATCTGTAGAAAATACCAAAAAGTTAAAGGTTAGCTAACGATGTGAAGTCTAGGGGGACAAGAAAGGATGTTTTCATTTTCCTTTTTGTGGGTTAGTATACTTAGATTGTATCATGGTGCATTATTGGTTTCATACATAATTGTGTAAAGATATGTATGATAAAATGAAGAAAAGTTTTTAAGAAAGGAAAGATAAAAAATGAGCGTAACCGAACATAAAAAACAAGCGCCAAAAGAAGTGCGTTGTAAGATCGTGACGATTTCCGATACACGTACAGAAGAGACAGATAAGAGCGGACAACTATTACATGAATTGTTAAAAGAAGCAGGCCATACAGTGACATCTTATGAAATTGTAAAAGATGATAAAGAAAGTATTCAGCAAGCAGTTTTAGATGGTTATCATAGAGAAGATGTAGATGTTGTATTAACAAATGGCGGTACTGGCATTACGAAACGCGATGTGACGATTGAAGCAGTATCAGCGTTATTACATAAAGAAATTGTTGGATTTGGTGAGTTGTTCCGCATGATTAGTTATTTAGAAGATATCGGAAGCAGCGCAATGTTAAGTAGAGCGATTGGTGGTACAATTGGGCGCAAAGTAGTCTTCTCGATGCCAGGATCTAGCGGCGCAGTTCGTCTTGCGATGAATAAATTAATTTTACCAGAATTAGGTCATATTACATTTGAGTTGCATCGCCAATGAGTAAGTGGGCTGGAATTGTATTAGCGGGCGGTATGTCGAGTAGATTCGGTGAGCCGAAAGCATTAGCAAGCTGGCAAGGTAGTACGTTTATTGAGCATATTTTGAAATTGATGACAAGTGCGCTCCAAGAAGTTGTAGTCATTAGTCACTCCGATATAAAAGAGCGAGTAGAGCAACTCGTACAAGTTCCTGTTATAGAAGATATTCCGCATTATAAAGGAAACGGCCCACTTGCTGGAATTGTATCAGGAATGGAATACATAGAAGCAGATTGGTACGCTATTATGCCATGTGATGCGCCAAATGTTTCGCATGAGTGGTTTACCATTTTATTAGAGCAAACAAGCAATGAATATGATGCGATTGTACCTATTATTAATGGAAGAAAACAACCGTTACTTGCAGCGTACCATAACCGCGTGAAAGAAAAGATTTATGCTTTGCTTCAAGAAGAAAAAAGAAGTATGGGTCAGCTTTTATCACAATGTAATGTGAAATATATTGCTGGTGAAGATGTACAAGCGCATGCAGATTGGTTTATAAATGTGAATACGAAAGAAGAATATGTGCAGGCTCAAAAAGACCTTTCAAATGAATGAAAGGTTTTTTTGTATACAGAAATTGGGGAACAATTACTGTATAAAGGTATGTGAGTAAGTTGATTTTAAGGGGAATTCTTAAAATCACTATACAGTTAAAACACTGTATAACCATATATTAATTTTTATGGGTTTTTATTACAAGTCTGTTTAGTTATGTTTATTTTTGTTATAATGAATATAGGAATAAATTGATATTTAACCTTGTGTATTATTTACCCGATTTTAATGGGCAGTAAGACCCCCACCTCAAAATTCAGGAAAAGCAAAGAAGTTAGGTGGGGGATCAACTGCCCATAAAAGTCCGATTGGTTCAACTAATAATCAGTGGGGGATGAAGAAAACCCCCACTGATTAAAGTTTCACTTTATTTAAGTAAAGTTTACAACTGTGTAATAAACTCCCTTCGTTTTTTGAAGGGAGTTTTTCTATTTAAGCAAGTAACTCTGATTCGTTATGCTGAAGGACTTCTTCATATTGGTTAAGCAAGCCACGAAAGATCTCATCCCAGCTTTTTGATTTCGCATAAGATGAAGCTGCTATTCCCATCTGCTCCAGTTTTTCTTCATTTTGTAATAAAGAATAAATGGATGATAGAAATGCGTCCTCATTTTTGGGCGGACAAAGAACTCCCGTTTTTCCATCTGTAATAATATTTTTAACCCCGCCACTATTTGCACCGATGACAGGTGTGCCGCATGCAAGCGATTCAAGTACGACATTTCCGAATGTTTCAGTAGCTGATGGAAATACCATGATGTTAGAACAAGCATAGGCTTCAGCTAAATCCACGCCTTGTAAATAGCCAGTAAACGTGACATTTGTTTTCGGAACATCTTCACGAAGACTTGTTGCTAGAGGACCGTCTCCTGCTATAAGCCAATGAATGTCGCTTCGAGTATGTGCAGATTTAACGATAAGATTTTGCAACGTATCAATATCTTTCTCAGGAGCAATCCGTCCAACATAGGAAAGGACGTACTTCGCTGTAATATTATATTTTTTTCGGAATAGGTCTGTATTGTAAGCTGGATGAAAGAGATTGCAATCTACACCACGTCCCCATATGGAGAGGGCCTGAAAGCCTTTATGTTTTAATTGATGTAATGTTTCAGGAGAGGGTACGAAATTTTTTTGCATATGACTATGAAACCATTTTAAATAGTTCCAAAGCATATTGGAGAGAAATTCGATTTTGTAATAGCGTAAATAAGCATCGAAATCAGTATGATAAGAACCGACAACTGGTATGTTTAACTTTTTTGCATAATATAATCCACAAAGTCCCATGTTGAAAGGTGTAGCAATGTGAATCATGTCAGGTTTAAAGGAAAGAAGTTCTCGTTTAATGCGTGGAGTAGGAAAAGAAAAGCGACATTCTGGATATAATATTGTTAACGGGATACTTCTCATCTTGTTGACATTCGCTACGAAATTATCTTCAGCTGTATGCTGAGGAGCGAAAACAGAATAGGCGATTTTTTCTTTCTGAAAATATCGTGTTAACCGCTCTAACGTTTTCGCAACCCCGTTCACTTGTGGCGTAAAAGTATCGGTAAAAATGGCGACTCTCATCATATCACTCCTTTATGTGAAAAGTGGGATGAATTGATAAAAAGAGATGATGCCAGAGCAAGTGCCGAGGCACATACCGACGAATACATCAGACGGATAGTGAAGCCCTAAATAAATGCGCGAAATACCAACGCATAATGCTAACGGTAATAGGAAAATAAGTAAGCTTGGATTATAGCAAATAAATGGAATAAAGACAGAGAAAACAGCTGTTGTGTGACCAGACGGGAAAGAGTGGTCTTGTAATGGATGGACTGGATATTTTGCATCTTGAATTGTTAAATAAGGACGTTTTCGTGGATACCATCTTTTTAATATTTGCACAGGGACATGGCTAATTGCTAACGAAATAGCAGTTGCAATTGCAGCTTGGTGCAAAGTTCCATCTGCGAAAATTAAAAAGAACAGTGTGAGTGCGATGGAGAAAGTCGCGCCGCCGATATGAGTAATATTGCTGAAAAAGACGTTTAACGTTTTTTGATCAAAGTATCGGTTAATTCCTTTGAAAATGTAACATTCTATTTTATACAGTCCACTGACCTTCATGAAAATTCTCCTCCCTCGTTTACATATATATGGAGATATTAGCTTTTATTTTAATAAGATTTTGTTGAGGGAGTAATAATGTTTTGTAAAGAAAAAGTTAGATTTTATATAAAAAAGCTGCCAGTGTTATGGCAGCGGTAAAATCATTTTTGTAGTGATTTATAATATTGACCTTTTTCAACGTATTGCGTGCGAATTCGCTCCATGTCTTTACGGTCTTCCTCTGTTAATTCACGAACGACTTTCGCTGGACGACCGAAAGCTAATGTGTTTGGCGGGATTTTCTTTCCTTGTGAAACGAGGCTTCCAGCACCGATAAAGGCTCCTTCGCCAATTTCAGCACCATCTAATATAATAGATCCCATTCCAATTAAAGCATCTTTTTTAATATGACAGCTATGTAAAATAACTTGATGCCCAACTGTAACGTCATCTTCTAAAATAAGAGGATACTGTGGGCTTTGGTGGAGTGTACATTGATCTTGTACATTTACCCGGTCTCCGATGATTGTTGGTGAAACATCGCCGCGTATGACTGTATTAAACCAAATACTTGATTCCTCGCCAACGGAAACATCACCTGTAATGGTAACGTAGTCAGCGATAAAAGCACTACTCGCAATTTTCGGATTTTTTTCTTTATAAGGATATATCATGTAAAGCCTTCCTTTCCTAGAGACTAGTTTCAGTGTATCAAATTATGAAAAAGAGTGAAATGGAGGAGGTTCGTATGTGGAATTACGAAGCGGAGGAAGCAAAGGCTGTAATAGTTATTGTACACGGAGCGATGGAATATCACGGACGTTATGAAGCCGTTGCGGAAATGTGGAATCATAACGGTTACCACGTCGTGATGGGAGACCTTCCGTCACATGGAACGACTTCAAGAAATAGAGGACATATTGATTCATTTGATGAATACATAGAGGAAGTTAAATTATGGGTGAAAGAGGCAAGAAAGTATAGGTTACCTATTTTTATATTCGGTCATAGTATGGGTGGTCTTATCGTTATTCGTATGATGCAAGAAACGAAGAGAGAAGATGTAGACGGTATTATTTTAAGTTCGCCATGTTTAGGCGTATTAGCTGGACCTTCTGCACCGCTGCAAGCTGCCTCAAAAATATTAAATATTATCGCACCAAAATTGCAATTTGCAACGAATCTTACAGTGGAAATGTCAACTCGTAATCATGAAGTGAGAGATGCAATGGAGAATGATTCATTGTTCTTGCGCAAAGTATCAGTACGTTGGTATAGTGAATTGATTAAGTCTATTGAAATTGCTCATAAGAAAATAGATGATTTTCCAGACGTTCCACTCTTGCTAATGCAAGCATGTGAGGATAAACTTGTAGATAAAACACGTGTCCGTACTTGGTTTGATAATGTTAAAATAAGTGATAAGGCTTTTAAAGAATGGCCGAATTGTTATCATGAGTTATTAAATGAGTATGAGCGTGATGAAATTTTGAATTATATTCAGTCATTTACTGAAATACGCATCAATAACATAATAGAAACAAATAAGTAAATTATTTGTACATTGAATAGAGGAGATGAAGGAAGAAGTGAACGTACCGAGTAATCCCATAACGCTCATGGCGAAAGTATACCGTGATGTGTTTCCGGTTGTACACCATGAGCTAGCGATGTGGAAAGAGCGTGCCTACCATATTCCGAATGATGAGCTTCATAGTCAGGCAATCGCAAGTATTGAGCATAAAACGTTTCATTGCGAGGGCGGTGGCATTTTAGCGCTATTAGCAAATGAACACCGAGAGGAATGTATTCGTTTTATCGTAGCGTATCAAACGATCAGCGACTATTTAGATAATTTATGTGATCGCAGTACATCACTTGATCCAAATGATTTTGCCGCGTTGCATGAATCTATGTTAATGGCATTATCACCTGAAGTAGAAGGTGGCGGTAATTATTATCGCTATCGTGATGATCAAGATGATGGTGGTTATTTAGACGAACTTGTTGAAACATGCCAAGATGTTTTAAAGAAAACGAAGCACTATGACAAAATTGCTCCTATTCTTCATGAACTTGCTTGTTATTATTGTGATTTGCAAATTCATAAACATGTAAAATTAGAAGAAAGAGAACCACGATTACAAACATGGTTTGAAGCGCATAAAGAAAATTTACCGGAGATGAGTTGGTTTGAATTTTCAGCATGTGCCGGTTCTACACTTGGAATCTTCTGTCTTGTCGCATATGCCTTTCATGATGAATTACATGATGAGGATATTGCGAAAATTAGACAAGGATACTTCCCTTACGTACAAGGACTTCATATTTTACTTGATTATTTCATTGATCAGGAAGAAGACCGTATAGGTGGAGATTTAAATTTCTGTAGTTATTACGAAAACGAGCAAGTGATATTAGATCGTATGAAACATTTTGTAGAAGAAGCAGAGAAGAGCATTGGTGACTTGCCTCATGCGAAGTTTCATCGCCTTATAAGCCGAGGATTACTTGGTATTTATTTATCAGATCAAAAAGTATCAGCACAAAAGAATATGCACAAAATGGCACGGCGCATTGTAAAATACGGGGGCCTCACTTCACGATTCTTCTATTGGAACGGGAAGATGTACCGAAAGAAAACAGCGCAGTGATGAAGAAAACCACTCATGTAGAGTGGTTTTTTGTTATAATATGGTAAAGGTGGTGGCGAAATGAAGCAATTGTTTCAAAAGCTAATAGTAGATATTGTTTTTTTAATAAGTGGTAGAAAAAAAGAAAATAGTAAATAAAAAGCATTTGTACACGGTAGTACAAATGCTTTTTCATTATGAGCGTATTTTTGAAAATACATATATAAGAAGTTCAATCGCAAAAATAACTAATACAGATAGTCCAAATAAAGGCATGACAGCGCCTAGTATAACCATCATGATAAAGAAAACGATTATGCTTTTCTTATCTCTTTGCTTTGGCGGTGCTGCTAATTTTCCTTTCGGTTTTCTTGCTAACCACATTTTTATTCCGTAATAAATAAGAAGTAATAAAGATAATGTCGTTAGTAAGCATAATATTTTATTGGGCCATCCGAATAAATGACCTTCGTGAAGCGGGATACCATAAGTGAACCATTGTGCAAATAAGCCATAATCACGATAGTCTGTTTTGGAAATGAGTTCTCCGCTATATTGATCAAAGTAAGCTGTTATTTCTTCATTTGGTGCCACATCCATGCCCGTAATACCAGAACCGCTTGATTTCGAAACGGTGAATACCCCTTTCGGATCAGTTGGTAGTGAGATAACGTATGGCTTCTTTATTTCAATTCCTTTTTGTAATGTATCAACTGAAACTGCTTTCGGTTCATTTGAATTCGATTCAGGAGGTGCTTCTTTTCTAGTTGCCCACGGCAATTCTTTTACCTTCGATTCAGGCGGTGCCATATACAATTTCGGATATCCGAGTGATTCATTTGACGATGCAATTTTATAAATTTGGTTACCCATAAATCCTGACCATGGCAATCCAGATGCAACTAACAAAACGAGAGGAATTGTAAATATAATACCGATAATAGAATGACGCCGTTTTGCTTTTTCTCGCTTATTGGATGCCGGTGTGTTTTTTAATTGGCGTATACTCATGTACAACCCAGTTACAATTAAGAAGATTGTCCAACATGCCGCAAGTTCTACAGTATAGTTAACGACAGTGCCACCAACTAAAAGAGAACTATGTAATTCCCTCATAATATTGGCAAACGTTTCACTTGCGTTTTGATCCCCAACAATTTGATTATTATTATCTAAATACACATATTTTTGTTGCCCAGTATACTCATTTGCAATCGTAAGTCTCGTATTATAATCCCCATCAAACTCACTAATTTTCGCCACACTATAATGTGGATATTTTTTCTCTGTTAAGGAAATAGAATCAGCCATTGAAATAGATTCTGTTTGAGCACTCTTCCCAAAATATAAATCTTTATAGATGAAATCCTCAACCTCTTCCCGAAATAAATACCCAATTCCGCTTAGTGACAACGTAATAAGAAGCGGCGTAATAAAAAGCCCAGCATAAAAATGCCAACGCCAAAAAATGTAATGAAGCGAACGATTTACTTTCATACTTTCAGTTCCCCTAACCTTCCCTATATGAATAACTACTTATTTAATATAGCGAGATTAAGTGTGATTACTTTGAAAGAATTGTGAAGAAAGTTAAAAGTTTGTGGGATTTTTATTAAACATAAAACACATTTCAGAAGGAGTGTTTTCTATGTTTATGAAGATTTCTTTATATTTGATAAATACATCCTAACAACCGCCTCAGCAAGACATTTAGCAGAATCAATAAAATCCTCACTTGCCACCACATTCAAATCGGTACATGCGATAATTGCCGTATCAACTTCCTCTCTCAATTGTAAAACGAGCGCATTCCACAATTCGCGAGCTTCTTCAACCTCCCCAGATTTAATATAAGTAATGATTTGATTAATCATTTCCTGCCATTTTTCATCATGAATGTACTGTATATCACGTTTTGTAATCCCATCTTGATAAATCCCAGCTTGAACAGTTGCTTCTGTTGCAAGAAGAGCGACTCTTTTTACGTTTTTAGGAATTGCTTGTAACGTTTCATCGACTATATTTAAAATCGGGATAGAAAGAGATTGCTGTAATTCTTCAAAATAAAGATGCGCTGTATTACACGGCATAGCGATAAATTCTACGCCAGTACTTTCGAGTTTTTGTGCCCCTTCAATAATCGCTTTTTTCATCGCTTCGTGATCAATAGGGCGATCCATATAAAATGGTGTTGGGCACGAATAAATCATCATATGAGGAAAGTCCATATCATGCTTTGCTCCGTATATTGTTTGGCACTTTGCTACAACTGTATCGACGAATGGCCCAGTTGATTTTGGTCCCATTCCTGCTAGTATTCCGATCATTGTTTCGTCTCCTTTAATATGTAATTAAAAACGTTTTTTGCGAACGATAAACAGAAACAAGGTAAATAATAAAAATGAATATACGATAGCCCAAGCTGTGAGCCATAGCGTGTGAGTCAGTATATTATATTTGTATTGTCCAAGCATGAGAAAGCTTTCGACAGGTGGTAAAAACCATAGTAACTCTTTTTTAAACCGGATAGATGCGATCGTTATAAGTAATATGAATGTAAGGCTAAGCCAAGCGGTGCTTGCTTTTGGAATCATATTTCTAGTAAATAAAGATGCGATTGAAATTCCAAGTATAGAGAAAGACATATGAGCGAGAAATCCGACTAGAAATAAAGAAACTGTCATTTCTTCATTAAACATTTGCAAAATAATTGGGTAGATTACGGATATAAAAGATAAAACAGTACAAATGAGAAGAGCCGTAATATATTTCCCTACATATAGTGCGGAAATATTATTTGTGTGAGAAATCGTAATTTGTTCTTGTACAGGATCTTCGGTATGAAAAATTGTGAGTGTAATCCAGGCAGATAATAAATAAAGTGCGAGTGCTGTTTCTAAATATGTCGGTACAATAGGAGTCGGTTTATATGCATATACAAAAAGTAAGCTCATGAAGTACATCGCAATAGGAGGGACGTACTTATACGATTTTGTATAGTCGAGAAAGTGATAACGAATAAGAGCAAACATAATAAACCTTCTTTCGATTTAAAAGTTAGGTTGTAGCAGTGTGATAGATGCTTTTTTATGTAATAAAAACTGAAGTATGTCATTTGTATATTCTTTTTCGATGTGCAATTGAATAAAGTTTTGATTTGAATTGTGTGCAACGTGTATAAAACCGGATTGTTTTTGTAGTTCTATCGCTGAAAATGTTTCGTGAACAATTGCTTCAATATAGACTTGTTCTGCTCCTTTTTGTGCAGAGATATTTTCTGTGATTGTATGATTTGCTAACGTCACAATTCTATCAGCGAAGTTTTCTAATAGTTGTTTTTCGTGACATGTAAATAACACGGATATACCTTGTTGTTTTAATGAGAGTAAAATATGTTCTAGTTCTTGCTGAGAGTTAGAATCGAGTCCAGAAAGCGGTTCGTCTAAAATTAATAAATGTACGTCCGTAAGTAATGCTTGCATAATGCCTGTTTTTTGTTTCATACCTTTTGAAAAGTTTTGTACAACGGAATGCCTTGCATGAAGTAAATGAAACTTTTCAAGGAGCATCGGAATTTTATCTTTTACATATTTTGTTGATAAACCGTGAATGCGACCGAGATGATATAGATAATCTTCTAATGTAAAACGAATCCCTTCAGGAAAATGTTCAGGTACATAACCGATTTGTATATGTTCTTTCCTTTGAATTGTCCCTGCCGTATGTGAAATAAAGCCTGCAATTATTTTGAGTAGAGTACTTTTTCCAGTCCCGTTCCCGCCAACAATGGCGAGTGCTTCTCCTTCTGGAATGGATAAATCAATGTTGTCTAGTATAAGTGATTTGCCATACTTCTTTTGAATTCCCCTTAGTTCTACTAGCAAAGTTCTATCCTCCTATACAGTGTATATATCCATTATATAGGAGAATAACAAAAAGACGTGCAATAAGTGCACGTCTTTTTTTGTTATGTTTTGTCGATAAGTCGATATAGTGTGTCGAATCGTCGATATATTCGGAGTTACGATAGATATAATTGAAAAATCGTCGATATATTTATCGCTTCTCAATCGCCACAATAAATGGCGGGTTATTTTGTTGGTTAATGAAGCCGTAGCGCAGTACGTGTGCTTGTTTTTGGTCTAATTCTTCGGCAAATTTGAGAACAGCGTCGCGTTCTACTTGTCCTTCTGGATGTCCGTGGTAAATAACAAGGACGATGATACCTTCAGGTGCCATTACTTCTAATAGTTGTTCGATTGCCGAAATTGTTGAGTTCGGTTTTGTAACGATATGCTTGTCTCCGCCTGGAAGATAACCTAAGTTGAAAATTGCGCCTGTTACTTTTCCTTTTGCATCTTCTGGTAGTACGGATAGAAGTGTATCGTGACTATCGTGAACTAAAACAGTGCGTTCGAAAAGTTCTTTTTCTTTTAGACGAGTTGTTGAGCTTTCAATTGCCTCTTTTTGAATATCAAATCCAAATACTTTTCCGTTATCTCCAACGATTTCAGCTAGGAAGCAAGTGTCATGTCCGTTTCCTAAAGTTGCATCTACAGCATAATCGCCTTCTTTTACTGCCGTTTGCAAGAGAGTGCGAGCAAACGGTAATACACGTTCTAATTTCATTTTTGTTTCTCCTCATTTGCATATTTTCCTTGCCAGCTTCCGCGGCGTACAAATTCTGCATCGATGGAATTTAATACTTCCCATTTATTTAAGCTCCACATTGGACCAATCATTAAATCCGGTGGACCGTCACCTGTGATACGGTGCACAATTATGTCTTCTGGAATCATTTCAAGCTGGTCAACAACGAGACTTACGTAATCTTTAAGAGAAAGGAATTCTAGTTGTCCTTTTTCATATTGCTTCACCATTGGCGTTCCTTTTAATAAATGAAGTAAATGAATTTTAATTCCTTGTACATCAAGCTTCGCTACTTCACGAGCTGTTTCCATCATCATGTCGTAATCTTCAAGAGGAAGACCGTTAATAATATGAGAACAAACTCGAATGCCGTGCTTACGCAATTTATTTACGCCTTCAACGTAAGAAGGATAATCGTGAGCACGATTAATAAGATTTGCAGTACGTTCATGAACAGTTTGTAATCCGAGTTCAACCCAAAGATATGTGCGTTTATTTAAGTCCGCTAAATATTCAACGACATCGTCTGGTAAACAATCTGGACGAGTTGCGATAGAAAGACCGACAACGTCTTTTTCAGCTAGAAGCGGTTCGAATTTTTCTTTTAATACGTCAAGTGGTGCATGTGTATTTGTGTAAGCCTGAAAATAAGCGATACATTTTCCATCTTTCCACTTTGAGCGCATTTTTTCTTTCATTTCATGATATTGCGTTATAACATCATCGCGGCGATCGCCAGCGAAGTCACCAGATCCAGCAGCACTGCAAAATGTACAACCGCCATAAGCAACTGTACCGTCACGGTTCGGACAATCGAAGCCAGCATCTAATGAAACTTTAAAGATTTTTTCACCAAATTCATTTCGTAAATGGTAATTCCACGTATGATAACGTTTATTGTCGTTTGTATATGGAAAAGGGTTTTGAACCTTCATTACTTTCCCTCCTAAGCCGAGTCAAAATGAAACAAAATCCATTATAACATACTCATAAGGTTCATATGGAAGGGACACACTAAAGGGGAATTGAAGCAAGGAGGGACAATTATGGCAGAGCGTCAATCACTTGAATCGTATATTACACAAGCGGAACAAGCGGTGAAATATGCGAAAGAACAACTAAATCTTGGTATGAGACAAGAGCATTATAATACGATGGAGTATTCGGATGCGCAGTTACAATTAGAACAAGCATATAACGATTTACAAACGATGCAACAACATGCAAATGATGAGCAACGTGAGCAATTAAATAGAGCACGTATGGCAATTCGCCAATTGCAACATCAAATGATTATTACACCGCACTAATAAGGAGTGAATGTAATGGCGAAACGTTCAGATCAAAATAATCCAGAACAAAAAACGCAAAATGGACATAACGCTGAGTTTTCAAATGAACTTGATCCAGTTGTTCAAGTGAAACAGCGCAACAGTAAAAAAGGACAACCTCAAAAATCGAAACAATCAGAGTAAACCAGGTCGCAATATGACCTGGTTTTATTTTGCTATATGACAATAATGTAAGATTTCTGTAAGGTTTGTCGATAGTTGTAAGACTACATTTCCAGTAGAGTAGGGGAGGATTAACTTTTGGACAAGGAGTTGCTATATGGGGAACAATATGACAAACAAACGAATTGATGAGTTAGATTACATTCGTGGCTTCGCATTACTGGGGATTATTTTAGTAAATATTCTTGCACTACTTAACATTAAAATCCCAGATCCTAATACAGTAGATGCGAGTTATCAAAGATTTCTATACTTATTTGTAGAAGGGCGTTTCTTCTCAATCTTCTCATTCTTATTTGGAGTGGGATTCTATATCTTTATCTCTAGAGCAATTGCAAAGGGGAAAAATGGATATGTTTTATTTTTCCGCCGCTTAGTTGCACTATTTATTTTCGGTTTGATTCATCAAATGTTTCAGCCTGGGGAAGCACTAGCGTTATACGCAATTTGCGGGTTAATCGTTTTACCATTTTATAAGGCGAAAAAACAAGTGAACTTAGTCATTGGTCTTATTTTGACAATAGCTTTTAGTGTAATGGGAGTTAAAGAATTATTACCACTTGGCTTAATTTTATTAGGGCTTGCTGCAGGACAATATCGTGTATTTGAAAATCTTACGCAGAACATAAAGAAAGTCGCTATTTTTACAGGTATTATGTTTGTTTTAAGCGTAATAGCTGTATGGTATCAATATGGGCACGTTCCTGCTGAACCATTTATAAATGGGATAGTGGAAATTGAAGATGGAACAGTGGATGCTGCAAGCCAATTTTTAAAAATTGGTATTACAGTTGGACCAATTATTTCAGCTTTCTATGTTGGAGCATTAATTTTACTACTTCAATTAAAACCAGTTCAAACATTGTTAGCGCCACTGAAATATTATGGTCGTATGGCTTTAACGAATTATATCGGTCAAACTGCAATGATTTTAATCGCAGGAAGTGTATTTAACTTTGAAGGTAACTTAACGTACATGCAGACGTTATATGTATGTATCGCAATTTATGCAATTCAAATTGTGTATAGTGTGATTTGGATGAAAATCTTTAAAATGGGTCCATTAGAATGGATTTGGCGTGTTATTACGTATTGGACGGTAACACCTTTAAAGAAATAAAGAGAGAAGTGGGCTGTTCCTTTTGTGGAACAGCTTATTTTTATTGTCATTTTTCGTCGATAAGTCGATATATTTTGAAAATCGCCGATATAATTTCATTTACCAATTCAATATGTTAATAGTATTAATAGCCAAGCTTACAAGTACACCTTTGTTATATTACAAAAGTGTAAGGTAAATGTAATGTTAACAAATAGCAGTTCGCCTCTAAAAAGCGCAAAATAGGTAATGGAAAAACAAGCGTAGGAGGATATATATGACGAAACCAGTTGTAGACGTGAAAAACGTTCAAAAAGTGTACGGTAAAAAAGGTGAGAATCAATCGCACGCATTAAAAGGTGTATCATTCTCAATTCAAGAGGGTGAGTTTGTTGGGATTATGGGACCATCTGGTTCTGGTAAAACGACATTATTAAATGTAATTTCAACGCTTGATAAAGCAACGGGCGGCGTTGTTGAAATTGCGGGAACGGATATTACGAAAATGAAGCAAGGTGAGCTTTCGGATTTCCGTTCACAAAAATTAGGATTCATCTTCCAAGACTTTAACTTATTAGAGAATTTATCTATTTACGAAAACATTGCACTTCCACTTTCTCTTCAAGGTGTCTCGTCACGAAATATTGGGCCAAAAGTAGAAAAGGTAGCAGATATGTTAGGCATTTCAGCAATTCTTCAAAAGTATCCATCTGAAGTATCTGGTGGACAGAAACAACGTTCAGCAGCGGCGCGCGCACTTGTGCATGAACCTGCAATTATTTTAGGGGACGAGCCAACAGGAGCGCTTGATTCTAAAAATGCAACGAGTTTACTTGATGCGATGACAAACTTAAATAAAGATCAAGGTGTATCTATTATGATGGTTACACATGATCCGTACAGTGCAAGTTACTGTCAGCGTATTTTATTTATTCAAGATGGTGAGCTATATAAAGAAATTCATCGCGGTGGTACGCGTGAAGAGTTCTACAAAGAAATTTTAGATGTACTTGCAGACTTAGGTACACAAAAAGCGTAAGAAAGGAGGCTCCAGTATGTTATTTAAACTTTCCATGTCAGGACTGAAAAGTAAGCTGAAAGATTACATCGTCTTACTTGTCGGCCTTGTCATGTCGATTTCAATTTTTTATATGTTTCAAACGTTAGCTCTAAATAAAGCGTTTATTGAATCTAACTCGGTTATTCAATCAATTGGATTTGTATTCCAGGCAGGTTCATTTTTACTTGCTATTATAACGTTCTTCTATATTTTATATGCGAACTCTTTCTTATTATCTCTTCGTCAAAAAGAGTTTGGTATGTATATGATGTTAGGAGCAAAAAAGCATAAAGTTACATTACTTATGTTTATCGAAACGATCGTATTAGGCGCTGCATCTCTTGCGATTGGTATTACAGTAGGTGTAGGACTTGCAGAAGGTATCGGTCAGTTATTAATGAAACAATTAGAATTTGCAGGTGAAGGTTATAAAGCATTTTATCTGCCATCTATGACTGTTACTTGTATCTTCTTCTTTGCACTATTTGTATTGTCAGCAATTATGAATAGTATTAAGTTATCACGTATTTCTGTATTGCAACTTGTACATGCAGATGCACAAACAGAACGTGTTGCGGTAAAAGGAAAAATGACAGGTGTAGTTGCATTCCTTGCGGTTATTTTATTAGGTATTGGATATGCATCGATGATAAATATGGAAACGTTAAGAGAAATGGGAATCCTTATTGCATTAATTACAACAACAGCTGGTACTTACATGCTATTTGGCTCACTTCTTCCAGTCATTATTAAAAAGTTAAAAAGTAATAAAAAGCGTAGTGAAAAGGGACTTAACGCTTTTACATTTGCACAATTAAACTTCCGTATTAATAGTTTAACAAAGGTACTTGCAACAGTAGCAATGTTAGTTGCGCTTGGAGCCGGTGCAATTTCAGGTGGTATGGCATTTAAAAATAACGTTATAAAAACGGTTGATGGATTTGAAATTTATGATTCGATTATTCATAATCCTACAGCTGAAGAGAAGAAAATTTTAGATGGTATATCATTTAAAAATAAAACTGAGTATCGTTATAAAGTAGACGACAAATATATTTATTATGTAAAAGAAGATTTAGAGAAACATAAACCATTTATTCGAGATGGTGTAGGTAAGGCAAGTTTCGGTAAATATAAAGAAGTTTCAGGAGAAGCTCCAGTAGGTACAGTAGCAGGAGCAGTGCAAGATCAAAATGAAAAAGCAATGCCTGAAGAATGGGAAGAGGCATTTAGAACAATTCAACCATACTATATATACAAAGATCATGCCGTTAAAATTGTAGATCAAAAAATGTACGATACTGTAAACGGTAAAGAAGGAATTGTATTTACTGGAAAAACAGATGATTTTGTAGCATACACAAAAGAATGGAAAAAACTTGACGAGTTGCAGCTAGATAAATATAAAAATGTAAAAGCTGAACAAATGAATAGTAAATATCAAATGTATGACATGTTCTACGGAGTTGCGAGTGGAACAGTATTTATGGGATTCTTCCTTGGAATTGCATTCTTAGCAATGATGGCAAGCTGCCTAATGTTTAAAATTCTTTCTGGTGCATCAAAAGATATTACACGTTATCAAATGCTTCGTAAAATCGGTGTGCGCCGTGAATTATTAACGAAATCCATTTATAAAGAGTTATTCTTAGTCTTCTTATTCCCAGCGATTGTAGGTATCGCTCACGTATTAGTTGGTATGAATATTTTCGGATTTATTTTAGTTGATCCGTACTTCCGTATTTGGGTACCAATCGTAATTTTCGTAGTTATTTATGCGATTTATTACTTCATTACAGTTCAATTGTATAAAGGAATTGTTCTTCCGAAAGAAGATTAATAATAAAAACCGAGCAAAAACGCTCGGTTTTTATTATTTTCAGAAAAAACACTTCAATGTTACTGAAATATATAATATAATGTAAGTAAGTAACATAATATAAAAGTAGAAGCAGCTGGAAAATGAAAGGAGGAATCCGATCTGTAGAAAGAGGCTGAACTTGTATCCCCCCTATTATTCCTACCCTTACTGTATTTGCACAATTATAAATTTCCAAACCTAAAAGTATATTGTAAAAATAATGGATAATACATGGAAATCTCATAGCCTGATAAGGTAAAATGGACAACATGATGAGAAAATTACCGTTCATAAGATGAGGAGAATACATGTATGGAAGTTGTAGAGGCATTAAAAGATATAAGCCAAATTGAGGCTATGAAAAAGTATTTAAAAGAGCACTCTCAGCGAGATTATCTTTTATTTGTTATTGGAATTAACACTGGATTAAAGATTACTGAGCTACTTAGTATGAAATTTGAAGAGATATTAAATGAAGATGGAACTGTTAAAGAGTTTTATTCTCTTCCTGTGAAAGATGAAAAGTTTAAACAAGATATTTATTTAAATACAAAAGTAAAAGAAGCACTTTTAGAGTACGTACAATCTATTGATGTGAAAAGAGAAAACTACGTATTTCAATCTAATAAAACGAAAAATTCAATTACGCGTCAACAAGCGTATCGTGTAATTCATAATGCTGCTGAAGCGGTTGGGATTGTTGGAAAAATTGGAACGAACTCAATGAGAAAAACATTTGGATTTCACGCGTACAAAAGGGGAATAGCAATTGCGCTATTGCAAAAGCATTTCCATCACGCGACACCGTCAGAGACATTAAAGTATTTGGGAATCTCAAAAGATGAAGAATTTAAAACAGAGATTGATGTAGATTTGTAAAAGCCGTAACTAAAAACTTTAGGAGGCGGAAATTATGAATATTAGAGAAAGTGAATTACCGGGCATTGGATGTAAATTTGAAGTTATAACAAAAGGTAATGAAAAAATGGTTATCGTTATTCATGATGATGGCCGAAGAGAAATGTATCATTTTGATGCGGATCATGATGAGAGTATTTCAAGCATTTCTCTTCGTGATTCTGAAGCGAGACAAATTGCGGCTATATTAGGCGGAATGGTATATAGACCACAAGCGTTAGACACGATTGAGATGGCTTTTGAAGGATTATCAATTGAATGGTTTAAGGTGGAAAATCATGCACCAGTCGTACAAAAAACAATTGGTAGCTTACATGTCAGAAAAACATATAACGTAACGATTATTGCTATTTTAAAAAAGAATATGAAGAAATTCTTTAATCCAGGTCCAGACTCTATTATTGAAGCTGGCGATATGCTCGTGTTATCGGGTGAAAGACATGAAGTGAAAAGAATTATTAATGAATTGCTTTCATCAGGAGGTGATTCATAATCGATGGATACTTTAATCTTTGAAGTTGGAACTGCGTTAGTATTAGTAGCTTTTGCAGCTATCCTCGCTGCGAAGTTAAAGTTCTCGATTATTCCGTTTCTCATTATACTCGGTATGTTAGTGGGGCCTCATGCCCCCGATTTAGGACTTATCGATTTAAGGTTTATTGAAAGCGGAGAAGTTATTTCCTTCCTCGGCCGTGTTGGCGTCATATTCCTCCTATTCTATTTAGGCTTAGAATTCTCAATAAAAAAATTAATTAAATCAGGAAAATCAATTGCTTTCGGTGGGACTGTCCACATATCACTTAATTTCATATTAGGTTTGCTTTATGGCTATGTGATGGGCTTCCCCTTATTAGAGACGTTAATTATTGCTGGAATCATTACAATTTCATCGAGTGCAATTGTTGCAAAAGTAATTGTTGATTTAAGAAGATCTGGTAATAAAGAGACAGAATTAATATTAGGAATCATCATGTTTGATGATATTTTTTTAGCTGTATATTTATCAGTCGTTTCAGGGTTAGTACTCGGTGGTGCCACATCATTTGTAGGTGCTCTTACATCGGTGTTAATCGCAGTAGGGTATATGCTACTATTCTTTGTAATCGCTAGAAAAGCTACGCCGTTCTTAAATAAAATATTAGATATTTCCTCAAATGAAATTTTTATTATCGTAATATTCGCTATTTTATTCTTCGTAGCAGGGTTTTCAGAAACGATTCATGTTGCTGAGGCAATTGGAGCGTTATTGTTAGGACTCGTCTTTTCTGAAACAGAGCATAGCGATCGAATTGAGAAGCTCGTCGTCCCATTCCGTGATTTCTTTGGAGCCATATTCTTTTTCAGCTTCGGTTTAAGCATAGATCCGTTTTCGCTTGGAGGAGCAGTCTGGTTGGCATTAGGAGCAGTTTTCATTACTCTAATCGGCAATTTTACTGCTGGAATGATTGCAGGACGTAAAGCCGGGTTATCCCATAAGGTTTCTGCGAATATAGGTTTAACACTCGTATCACGCGGGGAATTTTCTATTATTGTAGCGAATATCGGCATTGCCGGTGGCTTAATGGCAGCGATTAAACCGTTCTCTGCTTTATATGTTTTAATATTGGCATCGTTAGGACCGTTATTAACGAAAGAGTCTGGGAGAATATACTCGCTACTAGATAAGGTGTTTAAATGGAGTGCGAAAGAACGTGCAAAGCGAGAAAAGGAAGTTGGATAGTATAAATAAGGGGAGGCTGCATGAACTTCATGTAATCTCCTCTTTTTTTAATTGTTACTGCTGTCGCTTTTTGTCGGTAAGTCGATATATTTTAATAATCGCTGATATATTTCGAGAATCGTCGTTATATCTTAATAATCGCCGATATATTTTCAAACACCAATCAATATAATTTCATTTACCGACAAACCATTATCTGAATTTCATCAACTATTAATCAGTTGCCTTCCTATTTAAAAACGACTACAATTTTACTGTTATAGATGAACGAAAAAATAGAATAGGAGGGGAGACTATGCCAAGGAAAGTATGGCTATTAGTAGCTGGGATGATTATTAATGTCACGGGTGCTTCTTTTTTATGGCCTTTTAATACAATTTATTTGCATGATCACCTAGGAAAATCTTTATCTGTGGCCGGAATGGTATTAATGATCAACTCGCTTACTGGTGTAATCGGAAACTTGCTCGGCGGTGTTTTATTTGATAAATGGGGCGGTTATAAATCAACTTTAGTAGGGATTGTGATTACACTCGTATCGATTTTAGGTCTTGTGTTCTTCCACGGTTGGCCTTTATACGTTGTGTGGCTAGCGTTAATCGGTTTTGGTTCTGGAATGGTCTTCCCATCGATGTATGCGATGGTTGGTACGGTTTGGCCAGAGGGCGGAAGACGAGCATTTAATGCGATGTATGTTGGACAAAACGTTGGTATTGCGATTGGAACAGCGTGTGGTGGATTAGTTGCATCGTATCGTTTTGATTATATTTTCTTAGCGAACTTTATTTTATACTTTGTTTTCTTCTTAATTGCTTTTATTGGATTCCGTGGTATGGAAGACAAGAAAGAGCCAGGAGTACCAAAAGAAGTGGAAACGAAAAAAGGTTGGTCGCTTACACCTGGATTCAAAGCACTTCTTATCGTATGTGTAGCATATGCTTTATGCTGGGTTACATACGTACAGTGGCAAGGGGCGATTGCAACACATATGCAAGAATTAAACATTAGCCTTCGTCACTATAGTTTATTATGGACGATAAACGGAGCGATGATCGTTTGTGCGCAGCCGCTAGTTAGTATGCTAATTCGCTGGATGAAGCGTTCTTTAAAACAACAAATTATGATCGGAATCATCATTTTTGCGGCTTCATTTATTGTATTAAGTCAAGCGCAGCAATTTACGATGTTCCTTGTTGCGATGGTAACATTAACAATTGGTGAGTTATTCGTATGGCCAGCAGTTCCAACGATTGCAAATATACTTGCGCCAAAAGATAAGTTAGGGTTTTATCAAGGTGTTGTAAATAGTGCGGCGACTGTAGGGAAAATGTTCGGACCGGTCGTTGGCGGAGCAATTGTTGATTTATATAATATGGAAGTATTGTTTATAGCAATCATGGTAATGCTTGTAGTAGCGCTTATCGCAACGAGCATTTATGATAAACGAGTAAAAGTAGAAGAAACAGTTGAAGAAAAAATTGCAGTTTAGTTTGACGGAACATGTTCACATGTTTTAGAATATATTTAAATAAAACAACCTTTGGAACAAGGGAGATAGCTCGGCTGTCGTAAGACGAATTCGTTAGTTATTCATAGTAACGATTAACCGAGAAGCCCCGCTTTAAGCAAGCTCTTAAGAGATTCTAAGCGAAGGGTAGTTCACTTAACTCATATTTGTAATAACAGTGAGAAGGAGTAGTAGTAATAGAAGCTGGTTTAGAGAGTTGACGGTCGGTGCAAGTCAATCCACGTTTCGTTATGAACTCGCCTTTGAGTTGCAGTTGTGAAACTAATAGTAGCAATTGCCGTTAATCCACGTTACGGATCTAAGCGAATGTATATTTGTACATTAATTTAGGGTGGTACCGCGGGAATCTATAACCTCTCGTCCCTTTCTAGGGATGAGAGGTTTTTTGTATTTTGGGCGGTGAAAATAAATAGAATTTCAAGGAGGGTATCTCATGAGCTTTAATCATCAAGAAATTGAGAAGAAGTGGCAAGGGTACTGGGAAGAGAATAAAACATTCCGTACGCCAGATGAGACAGAAAAACCAAAATTTTATGCACTAGATATGTTCCCATATCCATCAGGTGCAGGCTTACACGTAGGACATCCGGAAGGTTATACAGCAACAGATATTTTATCTCGTATGAAGCGTATGCAAGGATATAACGTTCTTCATCCAATGGGATGGGATGCATTCGGTCTTCCAGCAGAGCAATATGCACTTGATACTGGAAACAGCCCAGCTGAATTTACAGAGCATAATATTAATACATTCCGTAACCAAATTAAATCATTAGGTTTCTCTTACGATTGGGACCGTGAAGTAAATACAACAGATCCAAACTACTACAAGTGGACACAATGGATCTTCCTAAAACTATTTGAAAAAGGCTTAGCTTACGTTGATGAAGTACCTGTAAACTGGTGCCCAGCACTTGGTACAGTACTTGCAAACGAAGAAATCATTGACGGTAAGAGTGAGCGCGGTGGACATCCAGTTGAGCGTCGTCCGATGAGACAGTGGATGTTAAAAATTACAGCTTACGGAGATCGTCTATTAGAAGATCTAGATGAGCTTGATTGGCCAGAAAGCTTAAAAGATATGCAACGTAACTGGATCGGTCGTTCTGAAGGTGCAGAAGTACACTTCAACATCGACGGTACAGACGAGAAGTTCACAGTTTTCACAACGCGTCCTGATACACTATTCGGTGCAAGCTACTGTGTACTTGCTCCGGAACATGCACTTGTTGCTGATATTACAACTGCTGAACAAAAAGAAGCTGTAGAAGCTTACATTAATTCAGTAAAAATGAAGAGTGATTTAGAGCGTACAGAACTTGCGAAAGAGAAAACTGGTGTATTCACTGGTGCTTACGCAGTTAACCCAGTAAATGGTGAGAAATTACCAATCTGGATCGCTGATTACGTTCTTGCAACTTACGGAACAGGTGCTGTAATGGCAGTTCCAGCTCATGATGAGCGTGACTATGAATTCGCATCAACGTTCAATCTTCCAATGAAGGAAGTTGTAAAAGGCGGAGACATTACGAAAGAAGCATACACAGGTGATGGTGCACACGTAAACTCAGCATTCCTTGATGGTTTAAATAAAGAAGAAGCAATCGCAAAAATGATTGAATGGCTTGAAGTAACGAGCGCAGGAAATCAAAAAGTAACATACCGTCTACGTGACTGGTTATTCAGCCGTCAACGTTACTGGGGTGAGCCAATTCCAGTTATTCACTGGGAAGATGGCACAATGACAGCTGTAAAAGAAGAAGAATTACCATTAGTTCTTCCGAAAACAGACAACATCCGTCCTTCAGGTACAGGTGAATCACCACTTGCTAACATTGACGAGTGGGTAAATGTTGTTGATCCTGAGACTGGTAAAAAAGGTCGTCGTGAAACGAACACAATGCCACAATGGGCTGGTAGCTGCTGGTACTACCTACGTTACATCGATCCAAACAATAGCGAAGCACTTGTAGATCCTGAAAAAGTAAAACAATGGCTTCCAGTTGATATTTATATCGGCGGAGCAGAGCACGCTGTACTTCACTTACTATATGCTCGTTTCTGGCATAAAGTATTATACGATATCGGTGTAGTTCCAACGAAAGAGCCGTTCCAACAATTATTCAACCAAGGTATGATTCTAGGTGAAAACAACGAGAAAATGAGTAAATCAAAAGGTAACGTTGTAAACCCTGATGATATCGTAGCAAGCCACGGTGCAGATACACTTCGTCTATACGAAATGTTCATGGGACCATTAGATGCTTCAATCGCTTGGTCTGAAAATGGTCTTGACGGAGCTCGTCGTTTCCTAGACCGCGTATGGCGTCTATTCGTTCAAGATAACGGTGAATTAAGTGAGAAAATTACTGATGCACCAAATAAAGAGCTTGAAAAAGCTTACCACCAAACAGTGAAGAAAGTAACAGAAGACTATGCAGAGCTTCGCTTCAACACAGCGATTTCTCAAATGATGGTATTCATCAATGATGCATACAAAGCTGAAACACTTCCGAAAGAATATGTAGAAGGTTTCGTAAAAATGATTGCACCAGTTGCACCTCACATCGGGGAAGAGCTATGGAGCAAACTTGGATACAATGAAACAATCACATATGCAAGCTGGCCAACATTTGATGAGTCTAAACTTGTAGAAGATGAAGTTGAAATCGTTGTTCAAGTTATGGGTAAAGTTCGCGCAAAACTAACAATGAGTAAAGACGCATCAAAAGAAGAAATGGAACAACTTGCACTTGAAGCAATTCAAGACCAAATTGAAGGGAAAACAGTTCGTAAAGTAATTGTAGTTCCTGGAAAACTTGTTAACGTTGTTGCAAACTAATTCATTCTAAAAAAAAGCTCAGAGTATGTATACTCTGAGCTTTTTTTGTGTAGAAAATAATCTCTGGATTACCTTAGTGTAAGTTTTCAATTATTCTATTACGTACAAATAAAAGAGCGGAATTCCCATACAGACAAACACCTATTTTTCTATAGGAAATATGATAAAAAAGGTAGGCTAAATTGAGTAGAAGAGGTGAAAGGAATGAAAGGGATGGACAATAATGCACCACATGGTTTTTTCGGAGGTGGTTCGGATAGTTATGAACAAATGATGTTAATGGGAGGAGCTGGCCAACAAGGATACGGTGGTATTCCGAGCTGGATGGGCGGAGGAGCAGGAGGTTTTCCGACATCGGTAGCTGGTATGCAAACTGGAATGCCCACATTAATGGGGGGCTTTTCGACATCAGGGGCTGGAATGCCTACAGTAACAGGAGGCTTTCCAACATCAGTAGCTGGCGTACAGACAGGAATTCCAGTAGGGGTACCAACTACATTCCCATCTTTCGTTGGAGGAGTACAAACAGGATTTCCTGTACCTGGAGTAGGTGTTGTGGCAGGAGGAGTAGGTGGTTATCCGCAAACTGTTCATGGTCATCATGTACATCACCAAGGCCAACACGGCCACCATGTACATCATCATCACCAAGGTCAGCACGGTCATCATGGTCATCACCATCACCAAGGTCAGCACGGTCATCATGGTCATCATCATCACCAAGGCCAACACGGCCACCATGTACACCACCACCAAGGTCAACACGGTCATCATCATCAACAACAAGTACATCACCACGGTCAACACCACATTCATCCGCAAGCTGTTCTTTATCAAACACATCAAGGCCACCAGCACGGTCACCATAGTCAGCATCACCATCAAGGTCAGCACGGTCACCATAGTCATCAGCATCACCATCAAGGTCAGCACGGTCACCATGGCCAGCATCACCATCAAGGTCAGCACGGTCACCATGGCCAGCATCACCATCAAGGTCAGCACGGTCATCATGGCCAACAAGGTCATCAAGGTCATCAAGGTCAACAACACCAACAACACCAACAATATCAACAGTATCAACAACAACAATCTTCTCCTTGGACAGGTGGAATTGGGGCAGGAGGAGCAGGGGCAGCAGCAGGAGCGGCTAGCATTAGTGGAGCAGCAGGACACGCGGGACACGTGGGTCATTAATGAATGGCAGAAAAAAAGACATAATAAAAAACTGCTAGGAAATCCTAGCAGTTTTTTTCAGCTTCTTGGCGTTGACGTTCGATTTCAGCACGAAGTTGTGGTTCTGGTGCTTGCCAGCCTTCAGGTTTTAGAATTTTGCCGTCGCCTTCGCGGAATCTTGGTTTCCCATCAGGGAATAGTTTTGCCATGTTTGCATTATTTACAATTTCGAATCCTTTATCAGGACGTACGCCCATTTCGGCAAACGTTCCGAATGCAAAGTAAATAAGGTCAATTAGTGCATCATATTGATCTTCAACAGTCGTTGCTTCTAGAAATTCTTCTAGCTCTTCTTGCATAAAACTCGCACGGATTTTTGCGCGTTCTTCTGTTAATTTTGTTGGAGTATTTGTCACAGGATGTCCGAATACTTCATGCATTTTCGCAACAAGTTCGTACCCTTTATCTAGACCTTTTTCGTTTGTCATGTTGTTTCATCCTTTCTCGCTTAGTGCCGAATCTCATTGTAACATAAGGTGATTATGAAATGAAAAGAACATCTTATAGAAAATAAGATGCTCGCCTGTTATTCTTCTTTCTTAATTAAAATGGATAAAATAAGATCGATGCCAAATATACCAACGAGTAACATTGGTATAACGACAAGTAAATAACGTGTGAAGGAAACATTTTTTAAGTATGTATGAGCAAATAAAAAGACGCCGAGAAATAAAATACCATTTAAAATAGGCTTTACTAATTTTTTAGACATAAGCTCCCCCATAAATATCTTCTCTCTCTATCTAAAATAAAAACTCCTCTTTCCGTTGTATCATGCTGGAGAGAGGAGTTCAATCATTTCTCATTCAATTACACCAGAATTTGTAATATTTACGGTGTATTTTATAGTAACCGGAACATCTTTGTACATTTGTCTCCACTCTT
Organism: Bacillus cereus group sp. MYBK139-1; assembly: GCF_051916915.1. Lineage (NCBI taxonomy): Bacteria > Bacillati > Bacillota > Bacilli > Caryophanales > Bacillaceae > Bacillus > Bacillus cereus group sp. MYBK139-1. Next base: position 136,429 of record NZ_JBQAHO010000002.1, read on the forward strand.
CTAATTTGAATGGGCGATAATGTTGCTTATATTTAGCACCTAGCCCGAGAGGATCGACGCCTAAAGACTTAAGTTGCTTAATTAACTTAGCAGCTTGTTTATCTAATTGTTTTTGGATGTTTTTTTCAATGTTTTTTGTGTTCTTGTTATTTTCTAAGTTAATTTGCTTCGATAGTTCTTGAATACGTGCATCAAGATGAACGTGAATGAAAAAAGAAGGCTTCCCGTTTTTAATTTTTATATCGTAAGTTGGAACAGAACGAATATTATTAATCATTACGTACGCGGAATCCGTTTTGAATTCATGTGAATCTAATTTATGTTTCTCTAATAGTCCTTTAAAGATGAACATATCTTTTTCTGCGATTTTCCCGATATATTTATCCTTTTTAAAAAGACCAATTCCGTTGATTTTTATTTTATCACCATGCTTCTTTAGAATGGGAATATAGTAGTCTTGCCCTTCTTGATAATAACGGAATGCTCCTACATGCAGATTATCTGTTGGTAAAGGACCGGTCTCCATATTATGTTCTAACAACTTTTTTATATAAATTGCAACGTTGTATGAAGTCGAATATTTGCCTTTTAAAAGTTCAGTACCATTCCCCTCTAATAAACCAACATATAAAGCGTTCCCTATGTTTACATCTCGAAGTAATGTATCGAATGAAGTAGACATTCCTGTTTTGGCAAGTCTTATCGTATATAGAGCGACACGCATTTGCCCACTAGCAAAAGGTTGAGAAGACTCTAAAGATGTGTTTGCTTTTACTTGTTTTACCGCATTTGCAGTTCCTTCAAAAACTTGAACTTTATTTCCCTTTTTTTGAACCGGACAAACGAATGTTACTTTTACTTTATTATCTTTTGCTGCATCAAAAACTGTTCCTTGAATCAGCTGTACATCGTCGATAATATTTTTTTGTAAACATCCAGTTAGACTGAATAATGTTATACAAGAAATAAGTATTAATTTGCTTGTGCTTTTGATTTTTTCCATTTTCTTTTCACCCACACAATAATAAATAGAATTGGGATGTATACATAAATGAGCCAAAAACTAACCTTTGATACATTACTAATAAAGTTATTAATATCTTGTCTGTTTGTTAAAAGTTGTGAAACAATGAGAGTGATAAAGATAAAAGCGATTAAAACACCCCTTTGTTTTACACGGAATATTTCGTGAGTTGCTCTCATTGACGCCCATAAAGGGAGGATAAAACTTGAAATAATAACGAGTGCATAGCCTGAAATTGCAATATATTCGAGTCTTTCTATAAATGGTAATTGAATGACTTGGGTCATAGAAAGTTGTGCCCATATCGTTTTTAACAATTGTTTTTCACTAAAAAATGCAAAGGCTAAAAGGGTGCTAAATAAATATAGAAGATTTGAAAATAGTGCTCCAAGCTGAGCGTATTTATGAGATTGCATAGGCTTTTTCACAAATGGATATACCATGAGGTAAATCTCAAAACCGGTCATACTGTAGATTGACAGTTGAGCGGATTTTAAAATGTCTGAAAAAGAATGTGTGAATATAGGTAGTAAATTATCCCAATGTGAATATTTCAAAACGAATAAGCTTAGAAATAAATATCCTAATGTACCACCAACAGAGATGACGCAAATACCGGTAATGACACGAAATCCAGAAGAGATAATGTAATAGCTAACTAAGCACAAAAAGAGTGTTAACATAAAGGTGGAAGCGGTAGGAAACATCCATACTTGAATAATTTCGACATACGTTCGAATAACCGAAATACTGACGATTAAAAAATAAGCTGCAAAGATGATATTAAAGACATTCCCTATCCACTTTCCAAACGTTTGCCTTTGTAAATCAATTAAATTTCCATTTGTTTCTTTTAATAAAAAATACATCATCCATATAAGGAGATGGATACAGAGTCCTGTGATTAGAACGCCCATCCATCCGTCGTATCCAGCGGCCTTTGCGATGATTCGAGCGAAGCCGAGAACGCCAGCACCGAACTGTGCACCGTGAATTAAGAAGAAAACGAAGATAGGAGATATTTGATATTTTTCTTGAACTTTACTCATCGAATGCACCTCATTTCTTAATCATCAAAGTCCGATCTATGTTTTGTTGAAATTCCTTTCGCTGCTTTTTTTACATGTTGTGGTCTTGCTTGTACATCTCTTGTATCAATCATTGTTAAAGGGAAACGAATCCAAGAATCTTTAACAGATTGTTGTCTTGTTGGGTAGAACAAAGCGTATGGCTTGCGTAAAGAAGTAAGTCTAAATAGATGCGTAAATAAGAAGATAAATCCAAGAGAAATCCCGAAAAGTCCTCCTATTTCTGCAAATATGAGAAATGGGAAGCGTAGTAATCGAACCGCATTACCCATTTTATAAATAGGTGTAATAAAGGAAGCGAGTGCTGATAAGGCAACGATAATTAATAAAATATTACTCGTTAAACCAGCTTGTACAGATGCTTGCCCGATTACGATACCGCCTACAATACCGAGCGTTTGACCAACTTTCATCGGTAACCTCGCGCCAGCTTCCCTCAGTAAGTCGATTGCAAGTTCTAAAAAGAGTGCTTCAATTAAAGGCGGGAATGGTACTTGTGCTCTTGATAAAATTAAAGTTTCAAGTAAATCACTTGGAATGAGTTCATAATGATAATTTAAAACTGCAACGTATAACGGTGTAGCACAAATTGAAAATAGAACGGCAATTAATCTTAAAATCCTTGAAAATGTAGCGTACATCCAGGAGACGTTGTAGTCTTCTGGTGAAATAAAAAAATCGAAATAGGATACAGGTGTTAGTAAAACACTTGGAGAACCGTCCACAAAAATAGCGATTTTACCATCGATTAGTGCTTTTGTAACTCTATCAGTGCGTTCTGTATTGATATAGAGAGGGAAAATCGATTTTTCTCCCATCAATTCTTGTATATAAGCGCTATCATTAATTTGATCATATTCAAGAGCACGTAAAGACTCCTCTAGAAAATCAACATTATCTTTTTCAGCGAGGTTGTCTAAATACATCATGACAACTTTTGTTTTGGAAAACTCACCGATAATCATCTCTTTTGTTTGTAAATCTAAAACAGGAAGACGTTTTCGTACTAAATTTATGTTTGTATCAATATCCTCTACAAAACCTTCTTGCGGACCAATAACAGTCGATTCGTTTAAAGGAGGAGTTGGCGCACGATAATTATCAATTGCAATATTTGCGAGCATACATTTTTGATCTTGTTGATTTACTTGAACAATCGCATGCCCTTTTAAAACCATGTCTTCAATTTTTTGTAAATCGTTCGTAATTGTAATGCCGCTCATCGGAATATGTTCCTTCAGCTCTTCTAGTGATGCATTAGGTCGTTCTAAAAGAGTGGGCATTAAATATTTTTGTAATTTCTCTCCATCAAGCGAAGGACGATAGTAAGAAATCCAATAAGGCATCGTTTCGTCGTCGGATGTATGATAATTCACAAAATCACTAGACTTTTTCAGCTTCTCTATTAAATTTTGTAGAGAATGGATACGGTCTTTTTCTGGTTTCGTAAAATCATAAATACTATTACCTTTAGAGTTTTGCTGCTGTTGCCCTTGATCTGAGTTGTTTTGTTTAGAGTGTTGTTGTTGATTCTGCTCCGAGTTGTCTTGCTTAGAGTGTTGCTGTTGCCCTTGCTCCGAGCTGTTTTGTTTAGAGTTTTGCTGTTTATCTTGATCAGAGTTGTCTTGTTTAGAGTTTTGTTGTTTACCTTGATCAGAGTTGTCTTGTTTAGAGTTTTGTTGTTTACTTTGATCAGAGTTGTCTTGTTTAGAGTTTTGCTGTTTACCTTGATCAGAGTTGTCTTGTTTAGAGTTTTGTTGTTTACTTTGATCAGAGTTGTCTTGTTTAGAGTTTTGTTGTTTATCTTGATCTGAGTCGCCTTGCTTAGAATCTTGCTGTTTACCCTGATTTGATTCGTCTTGTTTAGAATTTTGCTGCTTATCTCGCTGATTTGATTCGTCTTGCTTAGCGTGTTGTTGTTTATTTTGATCACGGTCATCTTGTTCAGAGTGTTGCTGTTTCTCTTGAGCCGAATGATCTTGCTTAGAGCGTTGTTGTTGATCCTGGTTGGATTCATTTTGCTTAGTATGTTGTTGCTGACCTTGAGAAGACTCCTTGTGTCCCTCTTTTTTTTGCTCGCCATTGTTATCTTTATTATGCTTCATACTTCTAGTCAGTTTTTTGTTATCATCCTCTTGATTGTTAGCGTGTTGCTCCGAGTTATCTGCTTCATTTTTCTCTGTTGTATTTGATTTTTTTTTCTTACGTAGCCAATTCCAAATCATATGTATGCCCTCTTTAATTGTGTAATATAGTGCTATTTTGTGGCTAATTTTGTATATTATTCATTTATTTATGAAAAGAAGGAGGAGATTGGTTTGCATAGAAAAAATCCTTTAGTAAGCAGTACATACTATGACGAGAAGAGGGAGAGTCTGTGCAAATTGTAAAAAAGGAGAAATTTATTTTAAAGGAGTTTACATTTGAAAATGGTAGGACAATTCCTGTTCAAATGGGGTATGAGACTTATGGTACTTTAAATAGAGAAAGGTCAAATGCGATTTTGGTTTGTCATTATTTTAGTGCAACTAGTCACGCAGCAGGAAAATATACAGCGCATGATGAGGAGTCTGGCTGGTGGGATGGTTTAATTGGACCGGGAAAAGCAATTGATACAAATAAATACTTCGTTATATGCACTGATAATCTTTGTAATGTGCAGGTGAAGAACCCTTATGTAATTACAACGGGACCGAAATCGATTAATCCGAAAACTGGAGATGAATATGCGATGGACTTTCCGGTTTTTACATTTCTTGATGTAGCTCGTATGCAATATGAGTTAATAAAAGATATGGGAATCGCAAGGCTACATGCTGTAATGGGACCGTCAGCTGGCGGGATGATTGCGCAGCAATGGGCTGTTCATTATCCTCATATGGTAGAGCGGATGATTGGTGTTATTACGAACCCGCAAAATCCAATTATTACGTCGGTAAATGTAGCGCAAAATGCAATTGAGGCTATCGAGCTGGATCCAAGTTGGAATGGCGGAAAATATGGAGAAGAGCAGCCAATGAAGGGGCTTCATTTAGCGAATAGAATGATGTTTATGAACGCATTTGATGAGCAGTTTTACGAAACGACATTTCCTCGTAATAGTATAGAGAAAGAGCCTTATGAAACATTTTCTGCATTAACATCATTTGAGAAAGAAATTAACAAAGTGATAAATAGAAGTATAGCTTTAGTAGATGCAAATTCATGGATGTATACTGCGAAAGCAGTTTTATTACATGATATTGCGCATGGATTTTCGTCTTTAGAAGAGGCACTGTCTAATATAGAAGCTAATGTACTTATGATTCCGTGTAAACAAGATTTGCTTCAGCCGCCACGTTATAATTATAAAATGGTAGACATGTTGCAAAAACAAGGGAAGTATGCGGAAGTGTATGAGATAGAAAGTATAAATGGACATATGGCGGGAGCATTTGATATTCATTTATTTGAAAAGAAAGTTTATGAATTTTTAAATCGGAAAGTGTCTAGTTTTGTGTAGAAAATAAATGATGTGAAAAAGGTGCAATGTATGTAGTAGGCACCTTTTATTACATGATTTGTAGGCGGAAAATATATGTGGCAATTGCTATACCGAAGAATGCGATACTAAGCAATAGAAATAAGAATGACATTTCTTGTGGTGATTTTATCTTTCTATTATTTTTCATACTAAGTGCAATAATTGCAGCGATTAAGAAAATGATGCCCATAATGAAAAGGAAAAGTGTCATTTTCATTGGCTCCTTTCATAAAACAAGTATATTGAGGATACAATGCAAGGGTTATGTTTGTAAAGAATAAGTTTTGCGAGAAAATTGAGAAATAAATTTTCCATTCTTTGCGTTCTTTCTTCCGCATGCTAAAATTGATGAGGAATGATTATTTAAAGAGAAAACTAAAGGTTTTATTGTATATAAGGAGGAACAACATATGACAGAAGTTAAAACAATTACTACAGAAGAAGTGCAAGAGCGTTTAGAAAACGGAGAAACGTTATTTTTAGTAGACGTAAGGGAAGATGAAGAAGTAGCGGCAGGAAAAATTCCAGAAGCTGTACATATTAAAATGGGCGATATCCCAAATAAAGTAGATTTCTTTGATAAAGAGAATGAATATATCTTTATTTGTCGTTCGGGAATGCGCAGTGAAAATGTCTGCCATTATTTAAATGAGCAAGGATTTAAAACAGTGAACATGGTAGGCGGCATGCTTCAATATGAAGGAGAAACGAAATAAGTAGTTTAAAAAACTTGAAACGAGTCTGTTTCAAGTTTTTTTCTTTTGCATACAGTGTACAAAAGGGGGATAGGTAAATGGGGATTAATATGCGTAAAGTAAAAATTATTAACAATACAGGAGCCGTTAATGTTGGCGACTGTTATAATATCGCGCCTTTTGCTGTATCGAAAGCTTATGCGGGTGCTGGAGGGTCAAGTGCGGCTATTTTTTTAAATGGGAAAAGACAGCCAGAAGCGGTAATTCGAACATCAGTATTTCTTCCACCATTATCAACGAGTACACGTACGTTGGGTTAGTAAAGGAAAGGTAGAGTGTTAGTATGCCAGCACATATAAAAGAGTTTGTTATTGTGAATAACACTGGGAATATATTTACAGGTGATAATTTGAGTGATACGTCATTTACTGCTTCGAAATCGTATAGTGGTTCAATGGGATGTACTTGGATTGACGTTGTTACAGTAATAGGGACGGAGACGAAGCTTTGTTTACAGCCGGGTGATTCGGTGACGACAACATATACAAGAGGCACCCCTGCTGGTACTGTAACAGGAACAAATATGGGGCAAAGTGTAAATGCATCGGGTATAGCACAAGCTGTCCCTAATACAGATAATATGGATTCAGTTGCTGGACTCCCTTAAGGAATTAAGGGAGTTTTTATTATTTAAAATAAAAATAGTCTTTGAGATTATTTTTGTAAATACATATTAAGAAGAGGTTTGTAATGTAAAAAAGATGGTGTGTAGGTGGTGAAAGTATGAAAGAGCGCGATAAACAAAATTCATTAAACTCTAATTTCAGAATCTCACCAAATCTTATTGGACCTACCTTTCCTCCTGTTCCAACGGGATTTACTGGTATTGGGATTACTGGTCCAACCGGTCCACAAGGCCCGACAGGACCTCAAGGGCCAAGGGGGTTACAAGGTCCAATGGGAGAGATGGGCCCGACAGGACCTCAAGGAGTACAAGGAATTCAAGGACCCGTTGGGTCAATAGGTGCAACGGGACCAGAAGGACAGCAGGGGCCACAAGGATTAAGGGGACCACAGGGAGAAACTGGAGCGACAGGACCTCAAGGAGTGCAAGGATTGCAAGGTCCAGCTGGTCCAACCGGAGCGACAGGAGCACAAGGTATACAAGGTATACAGGGATTACAAGGGCCCATTGGAGCTACCGGGCCAGAGGGACCACAAGGAATCCAAGGAGTGCAAGGATTACCTGGGGCAACTGGTCCACAAGGAATACAAGGGGCACAAGGAATGCAAGGGCTACAAGGGCCGAGTGGAAATACAGGGGCAACCGGAGCGACTGGTCAGGGGATAACAGGTCCGACTGGAGTAACAGGTCCGACAGGGATTACTGGCCCGTCAGGAGGACCTCCTGGTCCGACGGGGCCAACTGGTGCGACAGGTCCGGGCGGTGGACCGAGTGGAAGTACAGGAGCAACAGGAGCAACGGGAAATACTGGGGCTACAGGAAGTACGGGGGTAACAGGAGCGACGGGAAGTACAGGTCCGACTGGAAGCACGGGAGCACAGGGCTTGCAAGGAATACAAGGGATTCAAGGGCCAATTGGGCCAACTGGTCCAGAAGGTCCGCAGGGTATTCAAGGGATTCCTGGTCCGACGGGAGTAACTGGTGAACAAGGAATACAAGGAGTTCAGGGTATTCAAGGAGTAACGGGAGCAACAGGGGATCAAGGTCCACAAGGTATACAGGGGGCTATAGGGCCACAAGGGGCAACAGGGGCCACAGGAGATCAAGGTCCACAAGGAATACAAGGAGTACCAGGGCCATCAGGAGCAACAGGCCCACAGGGAGTTCAAGGGCTACAAGGTCCGATGGGTGATATAGGACCGACAGGTCCAGAAGGCCCAGAGGGACTTCAGGGCCCGCAAGGAATACAAGGTGTGCCAGGGCCAGTTGGAGCGACGGGTCCAGAGGGTCCTCAGGGGATACAAGGCATTCAAGGACCTGTAGGAGTAACAGGCCCACAAGGTCCACAAGGAATTCAGGGAATACAAGGTGTGCAGGGGATAACGGGAGCAACTGGAGTACAAGGAGCAACTGGAATTCAAGGGATACAAGGGGAAATAGGAGCAACAGGTCCAGAGGGGCCCCAAGGAGTGCAAGGTGCTCAAGGGGGGATTGGTCCAACCGGTCCGATGGGCCCCCAAGGAGTGCAAGGAGTACAAGGAATACAAGGAGCGACGGGCGCACAAGGAGTGCAAGGTCCACAAGGAATACAAGGAATACAAGGTCCGACTGGGGCAACAGGAGATACGGGAGCAACAGGTGCGACAGGGGAAGGCACTACAGGCCCAACAGGAGTAACAGGTCCAACAGGGATAACAGGCCCATCTGGAGGACCAGCCGGACCGACCGGCCCAACGGGGCCATCAGGTCCGGCGGGAGTAACAGGTCCATCTGGTGGACCACCTGGCCCAACAGGAGCAACTGGAGCGACAGGAGTAACAGGAGATACTGGGGCAACAGGCTCAACTGGAGTGACAGGAGCGACGGGAGAAACGGGAGCAACCGGAGGGACGGGTTTACAAGGTCCGCAAGGAATCCAAGGAGTGCAAGGAGAGATAGGTCCGACGGGTCCCCAAGGTGTTCAAGGTCCGCAAGGAATTCAAGGAGTAACGGGGGCCACAGGAGATCAAGGTCCGCAAGGGGTTCAAGGCCCACAAGGCGACATAGGTCCAACCGGCCCACAAGGAATTCAAGGCCCACAAGGTTCTCAAGGAATCCAAGGAGCGACAGGGGGAACGGGAGCACAAGGCCCACAGGGAATCCAAGGTCCGCAAGGTGACGTAGGTCCGACTGGGCCACAAGGTCCAACTGGAATTCAAGGGATACAAGGAGAGATAGGTCCAACCGGTCCAGAAGGCCCAGAGGGACTTCAGGGTCCGCAAGGAATACAAGGTGTTCAAGGGCCAGTTGGAGCAACGGGTCCAGAGGGTCCTCAGGGGATACAAGGCATTCAAGGAGTGCAAGGAGCAACAGGCTCACAAGGTCCACAAGGAATTCAGGGAATCCAAGGTGTGCAAGGGATAACGGGAGCAACTGGAGCACAAGGAGCAACTGGAATTCAAGGGATACAAGGGGAAATAGGAGCAACAGGTCCAGAGGGCCCACAAGGAGTGCAAGGAGTACAAGGAGAGATAGGTCCAACCGGTCCAATGGGTCCCCAAGGAGTGCAAGGAGTGCAAGGAATTCAAGGAGCGACGGGCGCCCAAGGAGTGCAAGGTCCACAAGGGATTCAAGGAATACAAGGTCCGACGGGGGCAACAGGAGATACGGGAGCAACCGGAGCGACAGGGGAAGGCACTACAGGCCCAACAGGAGTAACCGGTCCAACAGGGGTAACAGGCCCATCTGGAGGACCAGCCGGACCGACCGGCCCAACGGGGCCATCAGGTCCGGCGGGAGTAACAGGTCCATCTGGTGGACCACCTGGCCCGACAGGAGCAACCGGAGCGACAGGAGTAACAGGAGATACCGGGGCGACAGGAGCAACTGGAGTGACAGGAGCGACAGGAGCAACGGGAGCAACCGGAGTGACGGGTTTACAGGGACCGCAAGGAATACAAGGTGTTCAAGGAGAGATAGGTCCAACCGGTCCGCAGGGTATTCAAGGTCCCCAAGGAATCCAAGGAGTAACGGGGGCTACAGGAGCACAAGGTCCACAAGGAATTCAAGGCCCACAAGGCGACATAGGTCCAACTGGCCCACAAGGAATTCAAGGTCCACAAGGCCCTCAAGGAATCCAAGGAGCGACGGGGGCCACAGGAGCACAAGGTCCACAGGGAATCCAAGGTCCGCAAGGTGACATAGGTCCGACCGGCCCACAAGGCCCACAAGGAATTCAAGGCCCGCAAGGAATTCAAGGTCCAACGGGAGCTACAGGAGCAACCGGAGCGACAGGTCTCCAAGGAATTCAAGGCCCCCAAGGAATTCAAGGCCCGCAAGGAATTCAAGGCCCGCAAGGAATTCAAGGTCCAACGGGAGCTACAGGGGCAACCGGAGCGACAGGTCCCCAAGGAATTCAAGGCCCGCAAGGAATTCAAGGTCCAACGGGAGCTACAGGGGCAACCGGAGCGACAGGTCCCCAAGGAATTCAAGGCCCGCAAGGAATTCAAGGTCCAACGGGAGCTACAGGGGCAACCGGAACGACAGGTCCCCAAGGAATTCAAGGCCCGCAAGGAATTCAAGGTCCAACGGGAGCTACAGGGGCAACCGGAGCAACAGGTTCACAAGGTCCAACTGGAGATACAGGTCCAACCGGAGCTGGAGCCACTGGAGCGACTGGGGCGACTGGAGTTAGTACAACTGCAACGTATGCATTTGCGAATAATACATCTGGAACCGCTATTTCCGTTTTATTAGGTGGCACGAATATTCCGTTACCAAACAATCAAAATATTGGACCGGGAATAACTGTTAGTGGTGGGAATACTGTATTTACAGTTGCAAGTGCAGGGAATTATTATATAGCTTATACAATTAATCTAACGGCAGGATTACTTGTAAGTTCTCGTATAACTGTAAATGGCAGTCCGCTTGCGGGAACGATAAACGCTCCGACAGTTGCTACTGGTTCATTTAGTGCAACAATCATTGCTAATTTGCCTGCTGGAGCTGCTATTAGTCTGCAGTTATTTGGATTAGTTACAATCGCTACATTATCTACGGCAACGCCAGGAGCTACTTTAACTATTATTAGATTAAGTTAATAGGAAGAAAACCTTGGGGCTTTTTATGCTTCAAGGTTTTTATTTGTTAGAGCAAAAACATCGCAGTTCGAAAATATATTATAATAGAATGAAAAGAGAGAAATTTGGCAGAAAGGGAGGGTGGCGATGCAGGAGATGGTTACAGATTTTTTTGGACGCCCACTTCAAGATTTGCGTATATCTGTCATTGATCGTTGCAATTTTAGATGTACATATTGTATGCCAGCGGAAGTGTTTGGGCCAGATTATGCTTTTTTGAAAGATGAGTTTTTACTGACGTTTGATGAAATTGAGCGATTGGCAAGATTATTTGTTAGTATCGGTGTACGAAAAATTAGACTTACTGGTGGCGAGCCACTACTTCGTAAAGATGTAACAAAACTTATTGCACGTCTCGTAAAAATTGACGGGCTATTAGATATAGGGTTAACGACCAATGCAATTCATTTAACGAAACAAGCAAAAGTATTAAAAGAAGCTGGATTACATAGAGTAAATGTTAGTTTGGATGCAATAGATGATGATGTATTTAAGGCTATTAATGGCCGGAATATTAATACGAAACCTGTTATAAAGGGAATTATGGCTGCAAAAGAGGCCGGGCTTGATATAAAGGTAAATATGGTTGTAAAAAAAGGGATGAATGATCATCAAGTACTTCCAATGGCTACGTATTTTAAAGAGCAAGGAATCTCGCTTAGGTTTATTGAGTTTATGGATGTTGGTAGTACAAATGGATGGAACTTTGATCAAGTCGTTACGAAACGAGAGCTAATTGAGATGATTCATCGCGTGTATCCGCTTGAGCCAGCTGAAGCGCATTATTTTGGTGAAGTTGCAAAGCGATATCGTTACGTTGGAACAAATACTGAAGTCGGTTTTATTACTTCTGTTTCTGAGTCCTTTTGTTCCTCTTGTACGAGAGCGAGAATTTCAGCAGATGGAAAGTTTTATACTTGCTTATTCGCGACAGAGGGACTCGACCTAAGGGAACTTCTTAGAGGAAATCTTTCGGATGAGGAGTTAGTAAGCGTTATACAAGATGTATGGATGAATAGAAAAGATAGGTATTCAGATGAACGGACGGAAGAAAGTGCAAAAAATCGTCCGAAAATTGAAATGTCTTATATAGGAGGATAAGGAAGGAGGCTATCGTATGCAGGAGCGATATTCAAGGCAAATATTATTTTCTGGTGTTGGAGAAGAAGGGCAGAGAAAAATTAGAGAGAAGCATGTGCTTATTATTGGTGCGGGAGCTCTTGGTGCAGCAAATGCAGAAGCGATTGTTAGAGCAGGTGTTGGAAAAATAACAATTGCGGATCGTGATTATGTAGAGTGGAGCAATTTACAAAGGCAACAATTATATACAGAAGAAGACGCAACGCAGTATAAACCGAAGGCGGTAGCTGCGGCAGAGCATTTAAAAGCGATTAATTCTGAGGTGGAAATAAATCCGGTTGTAACGGATGTAACAGTGCAAGAAATGGAAGAGCTAGTGAATGGTGTAGATTTAATATTAGATGCGACAGATAATTTTGAAACGCGACTTCTTATTAATGATATTTCACAAAAGTATAATATTCCGTGGATATATGGTGGTTGTGTCGGAAGCTATGGCGTAACATATACAATTGTACCAGGAAAAACACCGTGTTTTCGCTGTTTAATGGAGCATCCGGCGAGCGGGGCAACATGTGATACGGCTGGTATTATACAGCCGGCAGTACAATTAGTAGTTGCGCATCAAATAACGGAAGCGCTGAAAATATTAGTAGAAGACTATGGGGCACTTCGCGAAACGATGTTATCGTTTGATCTCTGGAATAATCAACAGATGGCATTTAAAGTGAATAGGCAGAAAAAAGAAACGTGTTTATCTTGCGGAAGATTACGTACATATCCGAGTTTAACATTTGAAGCACAAACGAAAACAGAAGTGTTATGTGGACGAAATACAGTACAAATCCGTCCAGGTATGCGGAATGAATTTAATTTAGAAGAAATTAAAAAGCGCTTACAAAGAAGTGTAGATGTAAAAGCTACTCCGTATTTAGTATCTTTTCTAGTAGAAGAATTTCGTTTTGTTTTATTTACAGATGGCAGAGCATTTATTCATGGGACGAATGATATAAATGTAGCAAAACGTTTATATGCAAGATATATAGGTTGAACCTAAAGGGAAATCCTTTAGGTTCAACAGGGAGAAGGTTAAGACTTTCTCGCATAATCTCCACTTTTTCCACCTGTTTTTTCAAGTAAGTACGTTTCGCCAATAATCATACCTTTATCAACAGCCTTACACATATCGTACACAGTAAGAGCGGTAGCGGAAGCAGCTGTTAAAGCTTCCATCTCAACACCGGTGCTACCTTCTGTTTTAACTTTTACTTCAATCAGTAATCGATATTGTTCATCGGATTGTTTCCAATCGAAAGAAACGTCAACACCTTTTAATAATAAAGGATGGCACATTGGGATAATGTCAGAAGTGCGTTTTGCAGCCATAATACCAGCGATTTGTGCAACTGCTAATACGTCACCTTTCCCAATTTCATTATGAGAGATTTTATCGTAAATTTCTTTTGTAACGACAATGCTAGAGCACGCAATTGCTGTTCGAACGGTTGCTTTTTTGTCGCTTATATCAACCATTTTCGCGCGTCCTTGGTCATTAAAGTGTGTGAATGAAGACATGGAATTCCTCCTTGAAGTAATTTCTATTTAATATATAAAGTGTAATCGAGATAAAAAAAATTGCAAATATGGGGTGAGAAACGATGGTAGAAAAACGAATTCCGATTCAAGTTGCTGAGGCAGTAGAGAGAGTAATGGAATACGCGAAAATTGGTGAAGTAGAAGAGATTTCTATTACGGAAAGTTACGGGAGAATTCTTGGGGAGGATGTTGTCTCTGATCATGACGTTCCTCATTTTGATCGTTCTCCTTACGATGGTTTCGCAATTCGAGCGGAAGATACGAAAGAAGCAAATCAAGAGAATGCAATTGAGTTTGAAGTAATAGGAGAAATTGGAGCGGGGTCTGTTTTTCTAGATGCAGTAGGATCTTTTCAGGCGGTTCGTATTATGACAGGAGCAGCTATTCCAGCAGATTGTAATGCAGTCGTAATGCTAGAGCTGACGGAAGGTTTTGAGAAGGACGGAAAAACATATATGAAGTTAAAGCGTCCGTTTCATAGTGGTGACAATGTGTCATTTAAAGGAGAAGATATAAAGCAAAATCAAGTTCTCGTTCAGAAAGGTGTTGCAATCAATCCAGGTGTTGCGGCCTTATTAGCGACGTTTGGATATAGTACTGTGAAAGTTGTAAAACAGCCTGTTGTTGGTATTGTGACGACAGGAAGTGAATTGTTAGAAGTACATGAGTCGTTACAGCCGGGGAAAATTAGAAATAGTAACTCTTATATGATTGCTGCTCAAATTATGAAAGCCGGAGGTAAAGTTCGGTATTATGGCCAACTTGCCGACGAGTTGGATGCATGTTTTACAGCTGTTCAATCAGCGATGGATGAAGTTGATATTTTAATTACGACAGGCGGTGTGTCGGTAGGAGATTATGACTACTTGCCAGCTATTTATGAAAGATTACAAGCGAATGTACTCTTTAATAAAATAGCGATGAGACCAGGAAGTGTAACGACCGTAGCTGAAGTTGATGGAAAGTTACTTTTCGGTTTATCAGGGAATCCATCAGCTTGTTACGTAGGATTTGAGCTATTTGTGCATCCGGTTATAAAAACATATTTGTATGCGAAAGAACCTCATGTATATAGAGCAGACGCTATTTTACAAAAGGATTTTCCAAAGCCGAATCCGTTTACTCGTTTTGTAAGAGCAAAGGTGACAATCGTGGACGGGGCATTACAAGCGATGCCAGTCGGTTTAGATAAATCGAGTGCGGTATCTTCACTTGCAGATGCGAATGCTTTTATTGTGTTGCCTGGAGGAACAAGAGGCTTTGAGGCAGGGATGAAAGTGTCTGTATTATTGTTAGAGCACGCTGAGGGATGTGATTGGCCATGGGCAAAGCCCCTTCAATCTTACAAATAGTAGGGTATCAAAATAGCGGGAAAACAACACTTGTTGAGAAAGTAGTGTATGCATTAGCTGAACAAAACATGAAAGTTGCTACCATTAAACATCACGGGCACGGAGGGTTTCCAGAAGTAGCGCAAAAAGATAGTGAAAGGCACCGAAAGGCTGGTGCTGTTGTTAGTAGTGTAGAAGGTGCTGGATTCCTTTCGCTTTCGTCATTAAGAGAAAACTGGTCTTTGCAAGAAATTATTCGCTTATATGAGTTTTTCGAAGTAGATACAATTGTAATTGAGGGCTATAAAAAAGAGAGCTATCCGAAAGTAGTGTTACTTCGTTCTGCGGAAGACGTTGAACTTTTACATAAAGTAGAGAATATAGTAGCAGTTATTACGTGGTATGATGCTCCTGCAAACTTACGAGAAGAATATAAAGTATTTCATATAACAGAAGAAGAATTGTATATAGATTGGTTTGTACAAACGGTAAGGAGAAAGAAACAGTAAACAAAAACATAGACAAAAGTAGGCATATATAATAAAAAGTACTTATGAAACAATATAAACCGAAAGAATTTTCAGAAATGCTTCTTAATGTTTCTGTTAAGACATTACGAAGGTGGGACAATCAAGGTGCTTTAACTGCTTACCGAAACCCAAAAGGAAGAAGATACTATACAGAAGAACAGTATAAGGAATATATGGGTATTCAAGAAGAACTTGTTCAGGATTTAATATCTATCATTCATGTATTTAGCTGTAGAATATATGGGTTGAGAAAATACAAAAAGAAAATGTCGGAGGATGAAGACTTATGAAAAGAGCATATTTAATAGAAATCAAACCGACAACTGAACAAATTAGTAAAATCCGTCAAACTATTGGGGTGTGTCGATATGTATATAACCTGTATATCTCTAAAAATAAAGAGGTATATGAGTCGGAGGGGAAATTTCTTAGTGGTTATGACTTTTCCAAATGGTTAAACAACATTCATACAAAAGAGTGTGACTAGTGGATTAAAGAAGTGTCGAGCAAAGCGGTAAAGCAAGCGATTATGAATGGAGATAAAGCTTTTAAGCGGTTTTTTAAAGGTTTATCTAAGTTTCCACGATATAAAAAAAAAGAAGAAGCAAGATGTGAAGTGCTACTTTCCGAAAAACAACAAAACAGATTGGACAGTAGAAAGACATAGAGTAAAAGTCCCTACAATTGGTTGGATAAGGTTAAAAGAGTATGGATATATTTCAAAAAATACAACTGTAAAAAGTGGTACAGTATATCAAAGAGCAGGAAGATACTATGTGTCTATACTCTGTGAAGTGAAAGAAGTAAAACCAAATGCAACTCTCAATGCAGTAGGTCTAGGAATTGATTTGGGAATTAAAGACTTCGCTGTACGTAGCGATGGAAAAACTCACAAAAATATAAATAAAACAGTACAAGTAAAAAAGATAGAAAAACGGTTAAAACGTGAACAACGCTCTTTATCACGCAAATTTGAAAATATAAGAAAGAGAGGTGAACAACCTGTTACTAATAAAAGAGCGAATATAAACAAAAATATTCTTAGGGTGCAACAACTACATGCTAGGCTAGCAAATATTCGATTAGCGTATGTAAAGTCTATTGTAAATGATGTGGTGAAAACCAAGCCAACGTTTATTACAGTAGAAGATTTGAATGTGAAAGGTATGATGAAGAACAAACATCTATCTAAAGCTGTAGCGCAACAATGTTTTTATGCTTTTAAAACATGGTTATCAACGAAATGTAGGGAATATGGAATTGAACTACGGCAAGTGGACAGATTCTATCCATCTTCTAAAATATGTTCATGTTGCGGTCAAAAAAAGTCGGATTTAAAGCTGTCTGACCGAGTATATACATGTGATTGTGGAAATGTAATGGATAGAGATTTGAATGCGTCAATCAACCTTTTACAAGCAAAAAAATATACAATACTAACGTAAATAGGTTGTATATATGTACGGTGGGCTACATCGGAATTTACGCCTGTGGAGTGTCACAGCAAACTGTAGTAGCAAGTGATTAGCGAGGCAGGGCACGTAGAAGCGGGAATACTCTAAGAATATACATTTGTCTATATTTTTAGTAGCAGTGCGAAATGACAAATACGTATTATGAAGTAATTGATACAGAAATTTTGGTTGAAGAGGTAGCGAAGAGAGTAATTCGCCGCGAATGTGGTGCTGTTACAACATTTATTGGAACGGTTAGAGAGTTTACGAAAGGGCGTCGTACATTATACTTAGAATATGTCGCTTATAAAACGATGGCAGAAAAGATGCTAGAGAAAATCGGATCAGAAGTGAAGGAGAAATGGCCAGGTACACACGTTGCGATTACACATCGCATCGGTACACTGCAAATTTCTGATATCGCGGTTGTTGTGGCTGTTTCAACGCCGCATCGTAAAGCGGCTTATGAAGCAAATGAATATATTATGGAACGCATAAAACAAATTGTTCCGATTTGGAAAAAGGAGTTTTGGGAAGATGGAGATTCTTGGATCGGCGATCAATTAGAAAAAACGCCATATCCGGCGGGAGAGCCTGGGAAGGAGCTATAAGTATGATTCGAGTATTGTTATTTGCGAACTTGCAAGAAGAAGTAGGAAGAAGTGAATTACAAATAGAGAAAGAAAATATTACGGTTGCAGAGTTAAAAGATATTGTTGCAACTGAATATAATGTACCAGTATCGGCACCAATTATGGTTGCGATTAATGAAGAATATGCAAATGAAGATGATACGATTCAATCTGGTGATGTTGTTGCACTTATTCCACCAGTGAGCGGTGGTTAATATTGGATTTATTAAAACGACTTTCCTACATAGGGAAAGTCGTTTTTTTATGGCAGTTTTGAGAACACTAATGTATAGAACAAGGAGGGAACTATGAAAAAAATATGTGCAGTTATGACAATGCTATTATGTGTGGCTTTTTTCTCTTCTCCAAGTGATTCTTTCGCGAAAGAATCAAGAGAACAACTTTTAGAGAGTGCATTATCGAATAGGTACTATTCAGTTATTAGGCAAGTGACAGAAGATCAATATGAATGTGCTTCAGTTATAAATATAAAGCGTCTCGGCAAAAACGGTGAGTTCGTTCCTAGGTTTGAAATTACGCTACAATTTCTTACGTTCCAAGGTGCGCATAATCCGCCGAATGATAAAGTTACACTTACTTTGGAGGATCATTTAGATCACGTAAAGATAAAGAAAGTGGAGCGGGAAAAGAATGTTTCTGGTGCTATTGCAGAAAAGGTTTGTGAACGTCAAAAAGAAAAAATAAAAGCTCACTCTACTGATTCAGAGTGATAACCTATGACATTTAGTAAAGAAAGGTAATGAGCGATGGATATATTTTTAGCGATTTTACCAGCTATATTTTGGGGAAGTATTGTGCTATTTAACGTGAAACTGGGCGGAGGGCCTTATAGCCAAACGCTCGGTACAACGTTTGGCGCACTTATTTTCTCAATTGTTGTTTATATTTTTATGAAACCAGTATTGACTCCTACTGTTATCGGAGTAGGGATTGTGTCAGGTTTATTTTGGGCTCTCGGTCAGGCGAATCAATTAAAAAGTATTGATTTAATGGGCGTTTCGAGGACGATGCCGATTTCAACAGGACTTCAATTAGTTGCGACAACTTTATTTGGAGTCATCGTATTTCATGAGTGGTCCACAACAATATCAGTCGTCCTTGGTGTATTAGCTCTCGTTTGTATTATTATCGGTGTTATTTTAACATCTCTTCAAAGTGAAGAAGAAAAGAATGCAGAGCAAGCGGGCAATTTTAAAAGGGGCATTATCATTTTATTGATTTCAACAGTCGGTTATTTAGTTTACGTAGTAGTGATTAGACTGTTTAACGTAGATGGTTGGTCAGCTTTGTTGCCACAAGCAGTTGGTATGGTGTTAGGAGGGATTTTGCTTACTTTTAAACATCATCCATTTAATAAATATGCAATACGAAATATTATTCCAGGATTAATTTGGGCAGCTGGAAATATGTTTTTATTCATTTCGCAACCGCGTGTCGGAGTGGCAACAAGTTTCTCGCTATCGCAAATGGGAATTATTATTTCGACGCTTGGCGGGATTCTTATATTAGGTGAAAGAAAAACGAAACGCCAATTAACAGGGATTGTTGTCGGTATCGTTTTTATTATCGCAGCTGGAATTATGTTAGGGATAGCGAAAAGTTAAAGGGGGTATTGGAATGTATAGTGACTTAGAAGGAAAGGTTGTCGTTATTACAGGATCAGCAACTGGTCTTGGAAGAGCGATGGGAGTAAGGTTTGCAAGGGAGAAAGCGAAAGTAGTGATTAACTATCGCTCACGAGAATCAGAAGCGAATGATGTGTTAGAAGAAATAAAAAAGGTAGGCGGAGAAGCTATTGCTGTAAAAGGTGATGTAACGGTCGAATCAGATGTGGTAAATCTCATTCAATCTGCTGTAAAAGAGTTTGGTACGCTTGACGTTATGATTAATAATGCGGGGATAGAAAATGCGGTACCATCGCATGAAATGCCGCTTGAAGATTGGAATAGGGTAATTAACACAAATTTAACAGGTGCTTTTTTAGGAAGCCGTGAAGCGATTAAATATTTTGTAGAACATGATATTAAAGGATCTGTCATTAATATGTCTAGTGTTCATGAGAAAATTCCGTGGCCCTTATTCGTACACTATGCAGCAAGTAAGGGCGGTATTAAACTGATGACAGAAACGTTAGCGATGGAATATGCGCCAAAAGGTATTCGAGTAAATAATATAGGACCAGGTGCAATTAATACGCCGATCAATGCAGAAAAGTTTGCTGATCCTAAAAAACGTGCTGACGTAGAAAGTATGATACCGATGGGCTACATTGGAAAACCAGAAGAAATTGCAGCGGTAGCAACTTGGCTCGCTTCTTCAGAGGCGAGTTATGTAACTGGAATTACGCTATTTGCAGATGGTGGAATGACGTTATATCCATCGTTTCAAGCTGGGCGTGGGTAATAGAAAAGGACGAAGAGGTAATGCTCTTCGTCCTTTTTTACAAAAAAAAATAGCGGCCAGCTATTTTAAATTTAGTGATTAATTGTGTCTTGAAGATATTCTGTTGCTTGATGTTCAGAAACATTTTGTACGAGTGCAACTTCACTAATCATCATTTTTCGGGCGTTATCTAGCATTTGTTTTTCGCTCGCATTTAAAGCTCTCTCTTTATTGCGGCGAAGTAAATCTCGAACAACTTCTGCACTATCTTGCAGATTGCCGTTTTTCATTTTTTCCATATTCATTGTATATCTTTGTTTCCAGGAAAGTGATGTATCTGATTCCCCGTTTTGAAATTCAAGAAGTATATCATTTAACGTACCTTTATCTACGATATAACGAATACCTGATTTTTGTAATTGATCCATCGGAAGCATTACTTGCATATCTTTACTAATGATACGTATCACACAATATTGACGTGTTGTTCCTAATATTTCTTTCTCTTCAATGGCTTCGATGACTCCTGCGCCGTTCATTGGATAAACGATTTTATCACCAATTTGAAACAAATCATCCACCTCCATATGTGGTAACCATCTTTAATGATAGCATAAGTGAACGAAAATGTCAAATTTTATATAATACCATAATAATTATATTTGAGTCAATAAGTAAAAGCTCCTTTTATATATTTTTTTGCTTTTACTTATTGATGATTTTATTAGAAAAATAGTACAGGCGGAGAAAGGAGGCATATCCACTTATTTTTAAGCATAAAATGTAAAATCGCTAATACAATATACCTAAATCCGTTCTTTGCAAAGGAGGGAGAGAAGGTGGGGCGCACAATAAAAATTGATATTACAAATAAAGTTGTAGCTAAATTTAGGCCAGATTATTTGGAATTATATACGAGTAAATTTATGATAGGTAAGTTTTATGTCTATACTGAAGGTAAAGAATATGTGTTAGAAGACGGATATATATATGAAGACGGAAAGTTTTATCGCATCATAGATACGCACCGTGGCAATAATCAAGCGGCGGAGGGCTGCGATCTAGGATGGTGTTAACATGATTCGTGTGAAAGTGTTTGATGAAAGTCACGAAAAAGACTTAGAAGACGCTGTAAATGTTTTTTTGAAAAAAATTGATGATAGTAACTTTGTAGATATTAAGTACCAAGTAGGTGTTTCTATTAATGATGACGAAAACCAAATTTATTGTTTTTCAGCAATGATCGTTTATAAAACATAAAAAAGAGCTGGGTGAGCCAGCTCTTTTTTATGTTTTATGTTGGGACAACATGTGTCGGTAATACGTTCATAATAGATTGGGTTGTGCCTAATTTCTTCGTCGTTAAAAGAGGCTCCCCTGTCTGATGATTTTGGGCATCTTTACACATACCAAGGTGATAACGATCACCTAAAAATGGATCAATATAAAAACCGTTTTTGAATACTTTATCATTCGGATGTTTTTCATGGTGAATGTCAGAGCAGTTAATGCAATAGAACATAGCGTTCAACCCCTTTTTATTTTTGTTTGAAAAAAGTGAGTCGGTAGTCATTTCGCTCCTAAGGAAATGTTGAGGAGAAGAGAAATAACTACCTACTCAAATGGTGGGCATATTCCTTCTGATTTTTCATATCTCGCGTAGTGTCCCTGAGGGAAGGAGGAGAGACGAAATACGCACGATATACGTAAGGCGCTTCTTCCAAGATGAATGATGGAGTTTCATGTTGAGAGAAGTTTTTATTTTTTGTTGCCTTTGTAAGTATATTATGAGGGAATGTTCAGAGGGTGTTTGTCCTGTTGAAAAAATGTTGAGAATTTCTCAACAGTAAAAAAGAGTTAGCGTTGACATGAAACTAAAAGGTGTTATATTATCAAAGTGTAACCAAAAGGTGTTATATTTGATTGCCGAATAAAGGAGAATGAAAATGGAACAACAAAATACATTAACTGACATTAAACAAACGATCGTTTTTAACGCGTCTATTCAAAAGGTGTGGAATGTAGTATCAACTGCAGAAGGGATTGCCTCATGGTTTATGCCAAATGATTTCGTATTAGAGGTAGGACATGAATTTCATGTACAATCACCATTTGGACCATCACCATGTAAAGTATTAGAAATCGATGAGCCAAATCACCTATCTTTTTCATGGGATACAGATGGCTGGGTTGTTTCATTTCATCTGAAAGACCTAGGAGATAATAAAACAGAATTTACGTTAATTCACGGCGGCTGGAAACACCCTGATGAAATTCTTCCGAAAGCGAATGCGAAGAGCTCTATTATTCGCGATAGAATGAGCGGAGGCTGGGTAGCGATTGTAAATGAAAAACTGAAAAAGGTTGTCGAAGGCTAAGTGGCCTCATCAGCAGCGAAATATGATGTGTTTCAAGCAATTGCTGATCCAACCCGCCGAGAAGTAATACGGTTATTAAGTGATAAAGAGTTACCGATTTCCAAAATAACGGATCATTTTCCGATGAGTCGTACTGCGGTTGTAAAGCACCTTCATATTCTTTCAGAAGCGAATTTAGTAAGCGGAAGAAAAAGCGGAAGAGAGAAGATATACCGCTTGCATCCAGAACCATTAGAGGAATTACAACAGTGGCTCTCGTATTATGAACGTTTTTGGGATAATAAATTGTCCATGTTGAAACATATTGTGGAGAATGAAGAGTAAAAAAGGATGACCGAAATGGTCATCCTCTTTTATTGCTCACTTGTTTGTGTAGCTGGCTTTAATAAAAGCCAAGCGATAATTAATGTACATACTGCTAATACGAAAGTGCTCATATAAATGACGTGTACACTTGATGCTAATGCGGATTGCGATTCAGTTACTATGTTTGTTGTAGTACCTCCATGTCCGCCAGATACAAGATCAAGGTTTTTAATACCACGTGCGTGAATCATCGTATTGAAGATTGTACCGAATATTGCAGCACCTAATGTTTGGCTAAATGTATTAATAAATGTGTTTAAACCAACGGCTGTTCCGCGTGTATGAGCTGGTACGGCTGCTTGAATTGTTACCATGTAGATCGGTGTCACAAGCCCCATTCCTAAGCCGAATAATCCGACTGCTACATAAATAAGGAACGATGGTGAGTTTGTTGATAATGTAAATAATAAGAACGTAGCGACTGATAAAATGCTAGCCCCAAGTAAAATGATTTGTTTCGTTTTTAATTTTCCTACTAAGTTACCAGAGAAAATAGCGCCAAATGTCCACATAACAGGGATTGGCATTAAAATAAGTCCAGCTTCTGTCGCATTTTTTCCTAATACACCTTGGCTCCAAATTGGAAGGTACATCGTAATACTAATAATCATTGCGCCAGCAATAAGCGTTAATATATTAATCGTAGATAATGTACGGTTAGAGAAAAGTGCTAGCGGAATTAATGGTTCCGGAGACTTTTTCTCGATGAATAAGAAAATAATGAATGAAACGACGGCGAAGATTAATAGGCCGATAATTGTTATGTCTCCCCAGTTTTGCTTACTGCTACCTGTTAATAACGCGTATAGTAGAGCAATCGTACTTAATGAGAAGACTGTTGCACCAAGATAGTCGATATGGTGTTTAGCAGGCTTAATAGATTCTTTGTAGTAAATGGCAATCATTAAGCAGGCAATAATTCCAAATGGAACGTTTAAGAAGAAAATATAACGCCAAGAAAGAGAATCAACTAAAAATCCACCTACTAACGGTCCGATAACACCAGATACACCCCAAACAGCACTCATCCAGCCTTGTGCTTTTGCGCGGTCTTTCGCTTCGCTATATAAGTCTCCAATAATCGTCATTGTGATCGGCATAACAGCACCAGCACCGATACCTTGAAGCGCACGGAAGAAGATTAATTGTTCCATCGATGTAACGACACCGCAAAGTGCAGAACCGATTAAAAAGATTGTAGCTCCAATGAGTAAAACTTTTTTACGGCCGAATAAATCAGCAAGTTTTCCATATATTGGAGTTGAAACCGCTGTAGCAAGCATGTAAATCGCATAAACCCAGCTAACAAGTTCAACGCCGGATAAATCACTCGTTATACGAGGGATTGCTGTACTAACAATCGTTCCTTCTACCGCAGAAAGAAACGTCATTAGCATTAAAGACATCATGACTTTTTTTCTCATATGTTTTCCCCTTACCCTTTTTCAAATATTCAACAATATAAAATATAAAGGTACTAAGGTAAATAAAGCAACAAAAAAGCAATGGAAAGTTAGCTGGAGCGTATATTTGTCGTTTTTTGTCGGTAAGTCGATATATTTGAAAAATCGCCGATATAAGTTGCAGAATCGCTGATATATTTGAAAAATCGCCGATATAAGTAGTAGAATCGCCGATATAATTTCATGTACCTATAAAAAAAGAAACAGGAATCCCTGTTTCTTTTTTTAATACTTCATTTTTGCGTTTTCTCCAGCTGTTGTTCCAGCAATTCTACCAGTAACAAGGGCAGATGTAATGTTATAACCACCAGTATAACCGTGAATATCAAGAACTTCTCCGCAGAAATATAAGCCGTTCGTAAATTTAGAAGACATTTCTTTCGGATTAATTTCTTTAACGGATACACCGCCGCCAGTAACGAATGCTTTTTCAATTGACTGCGTACCATTTACATTCACAGTAAATTCTTTAAAGTCTTTCACAAGTGCACGAATCTTTTCGTGAGAAACTTGTCCAGCTTGCTCGCTGCCATCAATTTCATTTTTTTCTAATAAGAATAGGAAGTAACGTTCAGGAACATAACCTTTTAACACGTTTTTAATTCCTTTTTTCGGATCTTCTTTCATTTGTTTCAGCATGCGCTGGAATAGTTGCTCGCTATTTTCTTCTGGCAACGCATCAATGCTCATTTGCACTGTCTTCGTTTTGAACTTTTTCAGTGCTTTTACAACGAATTGACTACAGCGAAGGGCAGCAGGACCAGATAAGCCGAAATGAGTGAAGAGCATGTCCATTTTGTGAGAAATGATAGCTTTTCCTTTCGGGTTTAATACGCTTAAGTTTACGTCTCGTAAAGCGAGTCCTTGTAGTGAACGGTCTTGAATAAATGGTTCGTTTGAAAGGATTGGTACTTCTGTTGGGAATAATTCTGTAATTGTATGACCAGCTTTTTCTGCCCAAGCATATCCGTCTCCAGTAGAACCAGTTTGCGGAACTGATTTTCCGCCGACAGCGATAACGACGTGGTTTGTTTCTAACACTTCGCCAGTCTTTAGTACAACTGCTTTCGTTTGACCGTTTTCATATTCAATCGTTTCAACAGGTGTATTCGTACGCATCTTTACACCTAAATCTTTTAATCGTGTTAAAAGTGCGTCTACTACCGATTGCGCTTTATTTGAAACAGGGAACATGCGGCCATGATCCTCTTCTTTCAGTTTTACACCGAGATTTTCGAAGAATGTAATAATATCTTCATTATTAAAAATAGAAAAAGCGCTGTATAAGAAGCGGCCATTTCCTGGTATATGTTTAACGATCTCATCAAGTGGTAGACGGTTCGTTACGTTACAGCGACCGCCACCAGAAATTGCAAGTTTACGCCCTAGTTTATTTCCTTTATCAAGAAGTAAGACGCTTGCGCCTTCTTCTGCAGCACCGATTGCAGCCATTAGCCCAGAAGGCCCGCCGCCGATGACAATAACATCATAATGCATAATATATCGACCTCATTTTCTACATTTCCTGCCTAAAAGAATAGCATGTTTTCCCTTAAAAGAAAAATAGAGTGAAGTACTGCTTAAGGAGAGAATTGTGGTACAATACAAAAGTTAGAGTTCAGCACTATCCTGCTGTTTGTGGGCCATAGGACTAAAACCTTAAGCGTTAGGGGAAGTCTAATAGTTCTCGAATGCTCGAATAGTTCAATTTATTATAGTTTCACTTTACCCCGCATTAACGGGCAGTAAGACTCCCACCTTAAAGTTTGCTTAGGTCAAAGAAGTAGGTGGGAGATTAACTGCCCCTAAATGCCCGATTGGTTCAACTAATAATCAGTGGGGAAGAACACCCCACTGATTAAAGTTTCACTTTATGTAGATGTAGGAGGATTTTTGTATGTCCGATTCGAAATTTCTGCGCGGAACGCTTATCGTTACGTTAGGGACATTTTTAGTGAAGTTCTTAGGCATGATTTACGTCTTTCCGTTTCATGCATTAGTAGGGACAGAAGGCGGAACGCTCTATACATATGGATATATTCCATATACAATCTTTTTAAGTATTGCAACGGCAGGGGTGCCGCTTGCTGTTTCAAAATTCGTTTCCAAATATAATGCGCTTGGCGATTATAAAACGAGCCGGAGAATGTTCCGCTCGGGAATGGTTATGATGATAGTAACAGGAGTTCTTTCATTCCTAGTACTGTACATGACGGCGCCGTTGTTTGCAGAAGCAATGCTTGGTAAACAAAGTGTACACAGTAATATAGGAGAAGTTACGACGATTATTCGTCTTGTAAGTTTTGCGCTTATTGTTGTACCGGCAGCAAGTTTAATTCGTGGTTATTTCCAAGGTCACCAGTCGATGGGACCAACTACTGTTTCGCAAATTATTGAACAAATTATTCGTATCGTCTTTTTATTAGCGGGTAGTTTTATCGTTATTAAAGTACTTGGTGGTACAGTTGCAACAGCAGTTGGGGTAGCGACATTTGCTGCGTTCGTTTCAGCAGTTGGAGCGCTCGGTGTACTCATTTGGTACTGGCTAAAACGTAAAAAACATTTGGATCAATATTTAATTGAACAAACTGTACCAGAATCGACAGTGAGTACTGTTCAATTATTTAAAGAATTATTTGCATATGCGATTCCTTACGTTGTAATTGGGTTAACAATTCCTTTATATCAACAAATTGATACATTGACATTTAACTCAATTATGCAAGCAATTGGCCAAGGTGATATTGCAGAGCGAGCACTCGGTATTTTCACAATGTGGACGCATAAATTAATTATGATTCCTGTATCACTTGCGACGGCGTTTAGTTTAACACTTGTACCAGCGATTACAAAATCATTTACTGAAAAGCAATACCGTTATTTAAAGTTACAAATTACACAAACATTCCAGGCAAATATGTTCTTAACATTGCCAGCGGTTGTCGGTATTTCATCACTTGCCTATCCGATTTATACTGCATTTTACGATTCAGATCCATTAGGTGGACAAGTATTAATGTGGTATGCACCGGTTGCGTTGTTATTTGCTTTATTTACAGTAACAGCGGCAATTCTGCAAGGTATTAACCAACAAAAGCATGCGATTATCGCACTTATAATGGGTGTTATTTTGAAATTTGTATGTAACGTAATCTTTATTCGTTATTTCGGTACAGTAGGGGCGATTCTAGCAACAGCTGTTGGTTTCCTAGCTTCTGTTTGGTACACAAATCGACAAATTAAAAAATACGCACACTATTCATTCGGTGTTGTATATAAGAGAACGTTCCAAATTGCAGTATTAACACTTGTAATGGTCGTTACTGTGAAATTATCACAATGGATTCTATCCTTCATGATTTCGCCTGATGGCCGAATGGGTGCTCTTATTACGGTTGCGATTTGTGCAAGTATTGGTGGTCTTGTTTACGGATTGTTAGCAATTCGCACAGGAGTACTTGAAAGAGTATTTGGCGGAGAAGCGTTAGAGAAGATCCAACGTAAACTTGGCAATAGATTCAAAATAAAGTTGAAATCAAAAGGGGCGTAATTACGTCCCCTTTTCTATGATAAATAAAGAAGGTGAAAAACGTGAGATTAGATAAATTATTAGCAAATATGGGATATGGAAGTAGAAAAGAAGTAAAGAAATTATTGAAAGACGGCGTTGTAAAAATTGATGGCATATCAGTGAAAGATGCAAAGGTTCATGTAAATGTAGAAGAACAAGAAGTTATGATTCACGGTGAAGTTGTGGAATATAAAGAGTTTGTTTACTTAATGATGCATAAACCACAAGGCGTTATTTCAGCGACAGAAGATGATAATCATGAAACGGTAATAGATTTATTAGAGTTAGAAGATGCGATTTTTAATCCGTTCCCAGTTGGAAGACTTGATATTGATACAGAAGGTTTCTTATTAATAACAAATGACGGAAAGTTATCACATCAATTGTTATCTCCGAAAAAGCATGTGCCGAAAAAATATTATGCACACGTTGCAGGAGTAGTAACAGAAGAGGATGTAAAAGAGTTTGCTAAAGGTGTTATTTTAGATGATGGCTATGAAACAAAGCCAGGTGCACTTACAATATTAAAAAGCGATGATATTTCTGAAATCGAGCTTGTCATTACAGAAGGAAAGTTCCATCAAGTAAAGCGTATGTTTGAAGCGGTAGGGAAAAAAGTAGTCTACCTAAAGAGAACAGAGATGGGACCGTTAGTGTTAGATGAAGAGCTAGAACTTGGACAATACCGTGAGCTAACAGATGAAGAAGTAGAGATGTTAAAAACATATCAAGTAGATACTGAGAAATAGTGCTATTTTTAGGCGCAGAAAAGACCCCTTTCTAATGAGTTAGAAAGGGGTATGTATTTATTTACATACAATTATTTTTCGTTATGAGGTCATTCTCACTTTCTTTCCTGTTGTTGTCCACTTACCGCGGCAAGGGCTATACACGAGTTCATTAAACTGCAACACATTTAGATCACGTTGTATCGTTCGCGGTGTGATCCCGAACTCATCTACAAGGTCTTTCGTCGTTACCGTTCCGTTTTCATTGATGTACATATAAATTGATTTAATGCGTGTTAGCATACGAGTAGTTGTAGGTTTCAAGAGAAAACCACTCCTCTACTAGTTTTTTTGACCCCATTCAGGAAAGAAGGTCGTTACTACCATTGTACTCTACATGATAAAATTCATGCTTTAATCTACTTAAATTTTACAGAAATTTAACAAATATTCATATAGAAAAATATTGGTAGTTGACATTGTATATATGGTCAGTCAACTAACACATAAAATTCTACGTAAAACGCCAAATTCCTGCAAATTTTTTTGAAAAAACAAAAGAAAAACTAATGAGAAATATCTGAAATATTACAATTGTTCGGTATTTAGTTTTCGTGTATGGCATAAGAGATTTCGGTTTGTTATGATGAAAGAAACAATATAGTGAAGGATGGATGCGTGATGTCAGCAATTAATTGGACAGAAGAAGTTGCAAAACGAAAAGATGATTTAATTCGTGATACACAACAATTTTTACAAATTAAAAGTGTGTGGGAAGAAGAGTCAGCGAAAGAGGGCGCACCATTCGGTGAAGGTGTAGAAAAAGCTTTATCTTTCATGTTACATAAAGGAGAAACGGAAGGTTTTACTTCTAAAAATTTAGAAGGGTATGCAGGTCATCTTGAAATGGGACAAGGAGAAGAATTAGTAGGTATTCTTTGTCACGTTGACGTTGTACCAGAAGGCGATGGCTGGACGACTCCTGCATATAGTGCAGATATTCGTGATGGAAAGATTTTTGCACGTGGTGCAATTGACGATAAAGGCCCAACGATGGCAGCTTACTATGCGATGAAAATTGTGAAAGAATTAGGATTACCTCTTTCAAAACGCGTTCGTATGATTTTAGGAACAGATGAGGAAAGTAATTGGAAATGTGTAGATCACTACTTTAAAAACGAAGAAATGCCAACAATCGGTTTTGCGCCAGACGCGGACTTTCCAATTATTAATGCAGAAAAAGGAATTTCTGATATACAAGTTGTGCAAAATGGTAGTGAAGAGAAGAAAGGTACATATGAACTTGTTTCATTTGAGTCAGGTCGCCGTTTAAATATGGTTCCTGATTTTGCAGAAGCGGTTGTTACAGGAGAGGATGTAAGTGCACTTACAGTAGCATATGAAGAGTATTTACAAACTGCTAAAAAAATAGGTGAAGCAATTGTAGAAGGTAATACAGTAACGTTGCAAATTAAAGGAATTTCAGCTCACGGATCTACTCCAGAGAAGGGCGAGAATGCAGGTTTATTACTGGCAAACTTCTTAACGAAAGTTGCTCTTGATGGAAAAGGGGCTTCGTTTGCAACATTTGCAGCAGAAACATTTATTGGTGATATTTATGGTGAAAAGGCTACTATCGCTTATAAAGATGAGGTTAGTGGTCCATTAACAGTGAATGTTGGTCGCCTTTCTTATACGAAAGAGAATGGTGGTAATTTAGGATTAAACGTACGTTACCCAGTTACAACTAACTTTGAAGAAATGATTGCAAAGTTAAAAGAATATGTGGGTACTCATGGATTTGAAGTGGCGGATTATTCGAACTCTCGCCCGCATCATGTTGATAAAGAACACGTATTAATTCGTACGTTGCAGCGCGTATATGAAGAACAAACAGGTGAAAAAGCAGAACTATTAGCAATTGGCGGTGGTACTTACGCTCGTTCGTTAAAAGCTGGTGTTGCATTTGGCCCATTGTTCCCTGGAAAAGAAGAACTTGCACATCAAAAAGATGAGTATATTGAAATTGAAGACTTATTAAAGGCAACAGCAATTTATGCGCAAGCAATTTATGAATTAGCGAAGTAATGGATATATAAATAATAAAAGACCGTCCCGATACATACTTTGGGACGGTTTTCTATTACGTACCGTTTGTTGGTAAGCAGATGTTCCTTGTCGAAATGTAGATATCATTTCATCTATTAACGCGACCTGAACTTGGTTAGACTTGTAGGGAAGTTGGATTCTTTTTAATGGAATGAGATAAGAAAGAAAAGCAACAATAGAAAGAAGGAGAAGATGTACATGGAACTGCATTATTTTGTCGCAATTACGTTACCAAATCATATAAAAGAAGTGCTGTCTAACTATAAAGAGGAAATGCAAGAGGAATTACCATTTCGTTCATGGGTACATAAAGAAGACTATCATATTACCCTTTCGTTTTTAGGTAGTGCGACAGAGGAACAATTAGAAGGAATAAAGAATGGATTACAAGCACTTATAGAAATGGAAGAACTATTGTTCACATTACAAGGATTTTCAACGTTTGGTATGGAAGACAGGCCGCGTATTTTTTGGGCAAAGGTAAGCGAAAATCAAGATTTGTTTCAATTGCAAAAGCAAGTACACGTTATGTGTGAAGAGAATGGATTTTCTTTAGAAACGCGCCCGTATCATCCGCATATTACTGTTGCCCGTAAATGGGTAGGAGAAGAAAAGTTTGATTTAGAACATATAAAGGAAGTGCCTGAAATATCATTTCAAGCGGATACGATTACTTTATACGAATCTCATGTAAAGGAGACATCGAAATATAAAGCAATTGCTGAAATAAAATTACAAAAATAGAATGTATGAAAACGTTTTTTATACAGGTGAATATACTATAAAGAACAATGTGTTACTGTATAGGGCTTCGTTGATAAGAAAAGCCTTATCATTTGCAGCTCGTTTCATTTTAACTTTAAGAATGATGGTGATTTTTTTATGTTGAAAGTAAAACGTCCATTTGATGCCTATTTAGATGAAATGAATAAAATTACAATTTTGCTCCCACATGCGTATGGAACAAGTCGGACATTTCGTTTGCAAGAAGGAAGTAACGTGAAAGATCTACCGATTGCTCATACAATTGCGCTTCCGGATGCAACGAAGTATGAGTGCTTTATAGAAGAGCCGCTAGATGTGGGGAAGTATTATACAGTACGAGATGAACGGAATGAAGAAACAGATTTACAAATAGGTGCTGTCATAAGAACAGCGATTTTCGATGAAAAGTATTATTACGAAGGTACAGATTTAGGGGCAGTGCACCAAAAGGAAGCAACTACATTTAAAGTATGGGCTCCAACTGCGAGGCTTGCGAAAGTACGAATTTATAAAAATGATAAAGAATATACAGATTACGAAATGTACAGAGAAGAAAATGGAGTTTGGGCTCATACATTGCACGGTGATTTAGCAGGGGAAAAGTATACATTTCTTGTTTGTATAAATTTAATATGGAACGAAGCTGTGGATCCTTATGCAAAATCAGTGACTGTAAATGGGAAGTACGGCGTTGTTATTGATTTGGAAAAGACGAATGTAGCAAAGCGAGGGCAATTACCACCATTACAAGCAATGACAGATGCCATATTGTATGAACTGCATATTCGTGATGCTACTATTCATCCGGGCAGTGGAGTGAGTAAAAAAGGAACATATAAGGGACTAATGGAAGAAGGAACGACAGGGCGAAATGGGACGTTAACAGGTTTGTCTCATATAAAAGATTTGGGTGTTACACATGTTGAACTATTACCTTTATATTGTTTCGGTGGTGTAGATGAGGCAAACCCTTCCTCTGCATATAATTGGGGTTACAATCCATTATATTACAATGCGCCAACGGGATTTTATGCTACAAATCCCTCTGACCCGTATAACAGGATCGTAGAGTGTAAACAGCTGATTGAAACATTTCATGAGCATGGCATTAGGGTGATTATAGATGTTGTATATAATCATGTGTATGAAAGAGAGCTCTCATCATTTGAAAAGCTTGTCCCAGGATATTATTTTCGTCATGGTGAAAATGGTATGCCTTCTAATGGGACGGGAGTCGGAAATGACATAGCATCTGAACGGAAAATGATGAGGAAATTCATTGTAGAGTCTATTTTATATTGGCTTACGGAGTACAATGTTGATGGATTCCGGTTCGACTTAATGGGAATTTTAGATGTTGATACAATAAATATAATAGAAAAAGAAGTGCGAAATATAAAGCGAGATGCACTGCTATTAGGAGAAGGATGGGATCTACAAACACCACTTCCTCCAGAGGAAAAGGCAACGTTAAATAATGCAAAGAAAATGCCGCATATTGCGCAATTTAATGATCAATTTCGTGATGGGATAAAAGGGAGTACCTTTCATATAAATAAACGTGGTTTTGCATTTGGTGGGTATGTAGACTGTAATCATTTGCAATATATTGCATCAGGAAGCCTTTTGAGTATGAAAGAAACAGGTTTGTTTCTAGAGCCTGTGCAAAGCATAAACTATGTAGAATGCCATGACAATATGACGATGTGGGATAAACTCATGCGCAGTAATGAAGAGTCGGAAGAGGTTTTGAAAAAACGTCACGTGCTAGCAACTGCAATGGTGATTCTGTCGCAAGGCATCCCTTTCTTACATGCTGGGCAAGAGTTTTATCGTACGAAGCAAGGGAATGAAAATAGTTATAATGCAAATGATGAAATTAATCAATTAGATTGGGATCGAAAAGAGAAAGAGATAGAGACCGTTAACTATATAAAAGGTTTAATTGCGATTCGTAAAGAGCACGGAGCATTCCGATTACAAAATGCAGACCTAATAAAAAAGCACATGACCTTTTTGCAAACATCTCCAGAAGTACTTGCACATCATTTAGAGCACGTAGAGTCGTTTGGACCGTGGAAAGAGATTGTCGTTTTATTTAATAGCAGTTTGGAAGCAAAAACGGTGCAACTTCCGAAAGAAGAAATGTGGCATGTGTTAGTAAACGAAAAGCTAGCGAAAATAGAGCCAATTTCTTCATTTAGAGGAAAGGAACTTAGGCTCGCTCCGATTAGCACGTATATATTGACGATAATGTGACAAATCGCTACTTGACGATGAGAATGTAATAAATGTAGAATTGACAAAGGTGACGATTTTGATAAGTTGTCATTCTATAGCTGGTTTTGTAAAATAAAATAGAGAATTTTTGGCTTATGCCAAGTTTTCTTTTCATTTACAGTAAAATATATGAATCCACAACATGTGTAGAAATGTTGCGGTTTTTCTTTTCATAACTATAAAAGATAAGGATTTGTTAACGGGTAATGAATATGGAATGGTTGGAACAATTATTAGGAAAAGAGTGGAGTCTTGTACCGGCTGGTGGAGTAACGGGCGATGCATATATTGCGCAAAACGGACAACAGAAGTTATTTTTAAAGCGGAATACATCGCCCTTTTTAGCGGTATTGTCAGCAGAAGGAATTGTTCCAAAATTACTTTGGACAAGAAGGGTAACGAACGGTGATGTAATTTCTGCTCAAAAATGGCTTCCGGGACAGAAGCTAGAGCCAGAGGATATGAAACTAGAACGTGTTGCGAAACTTTTGAAAAAAATACACTCCTCTAAAGCACTCGTGCAGATGATTCAAAGACTTGGGAAGCAGCCGCTTCACGCACAAGAGTTATTACAACAGCTGCAACTCGTTTTAAGAGGAGATATAAGGGATGAGGAAACAATTCAGCAAGGTCTTCAATATTTAATGGATTCATTAAAGGATATTGAATACAATGAATTCGTTGTATGCCATTGTGATGTAAACCATAACAATTGGCTATTGTCAGATGAAGATGAGTTGTTTTTAATTGATTGGGATGGAGCTGTAATTGCTGACCCAGCTCTAGACCTCGGTATGTTATTATATTGGTACATTCCGCGCCAAGAATGGAGTGAGTGGCTCGGTTACTATGATATTGAAATGGATGAATCGCTGCTTAAACGTATGAGATGGTATGTGATAGCACAAACGATTTTGTCTATTCAATGGCATACAACAAAAAAGCAGCAAGCAGAAGCTGAATATTGGCATCAATATTTACAGCAACTACTTGCTTCAGAGTAATACTTAAGAAAAATTGTCCATTCCAGCAATCCACTGAGTAAGTTGTTCTTGATTATTGGAAATGTGGTTGTCCAAATTAGAGGAAGATTTACCCGATTGACTATAAGAATATACATCGTTTAGCATTGCTTTAGCGTCACTACTTATATTATCGTTTGCGAGTAACGATTGAATGAGACGCTCTAATTGCTCGCATTCAGAAACTGTCCCGCAACAATCACTTTGGTGATTGACTAAAATATCTTTCAGCACTTCTAATTGATGTTGTTGATTAATTGGCATGAACGGATCATCCTTTCGATTGTTTTTCTCTTCTTAGAAAAGTAAGAGAAAAAGCTGTTTCGTCATGGAATGTTTAATGCTGTATGTAGTTTTTATCAAAATGGTACATCTTATACTTGAAAGAAACGGACCGAGTGCTCGTACGTACTTGGTTTTTTGTTTGGTAGATTGATTAAAAACAGAAAGAAGGAATTATTCCTTTAAAATAGCTATGTAAAGAGAGGGAAACATCTATGCGTTTAAGACATAAACCATATGCAATGGATCGAATTAATGAGTATTCACATATCGTAATCGGCAACCCAGAGGAGCGCGCTGGTAACTGGAAAGAAGTATTTGGAAATGAGCAACCCATTCACATTGAAGTAGGTACAGGTCGTGGCCGCTTTATGTATGATATGGCAAAAGCCAATCCACATATTAATTATATTGGAATTGAAAAATTCACAAGTGTTGTTGTAGACGCACTTGATAAATTAATTGAAGAAGAATTACCGAACTTAAAGTTAATTAATAAAGATGCTGAAGATTTAACAGTTTTCTTTGCAAAAGGTGAGATTGATCGCGTTTATTTAAACTTCTCAGATCCATGGCCAAAGAAACGTCATACGAAGCGTCGTTTAACGTATAAAACGTTTTTACGCAATTATGAAGAAGTGCTAGTAGAAGGCGGAGAAATTCATTTCAAAACAGATAACCAAGGTTTATTTGAATATTCTCTTATGAGTATGGCTGAGTATGGTATGTTACTAACTTACTTAAGCTTAGATCTTCATAACAGTGACTTTGAAGGTAACATTATGACTGAGTACGAAGAGAAATTCTCTAGTAAAGGTCATCGCATTTACCGAGTAGAAGCAAAATATCGTACAGAGCCTATGCAGTAATGCATAGGTTTTTTGTATCTAAAATAATCAGAATTTTATGTTAGTATTAAAAGAAAAGGGGGATGAAAAATGGAACAGTTACAAGTTGGAGATATAAAAGTGACTTGGCTAAAAGGTGGGAACACATATTTAGACGGAGGAGCAATGTTTGGCGTTGTGCCGAAAGTACTTTGGTCACGTAAATATAAACATAATGATACAAATCATATTTATTTACGAACAGATCCGTTACTTTTACAAACGAAAGATGGCAACATGCTCATTGATTCCGGAATAGGAAACGGTAAATTGAGTGAGAAAATGAAGCGAAACCAAGGTGTAACAGAAGAATCATCGGTTTATGAGTCATTAGAAAAACTAGGATTAAAGCCTGAGGATATACACTGCGTTTTAATGACGCATCTTCATTTTGATCATGCATCCGGCTTAACAAAATGGGAAGGGGATCACCTTGTGCCAGCTTTTCCGAATGCGAAAGTTTACGTAAGCGAAACAGAGTGGAATGAAATGAGGAATCCAAATATTAGATCCCGTAATACATATTGGAAGGAAAATTGGGAGCCGATTGTAGACCAAGTTATTACGTTTCAGCAAGAAATAGAAATTACAGATGAAATAAAAATGGCGCATACAGGCGGTCATAGTGATGGACATGCAGTTATTGCTTTAGAAAGCAAAGGAGAAACAATGCTGCATTTAGCAGACTTATTGCCGACGCACGCCCATCAAAATGTATTATGGGTAATGGCTTATGATGATTATCCGATGACATCAATTGAAAATAAGCAAAAGTGGATGAAGTATGGCGCTGAAAAAGATGCTTGGTTCACTTTTTATCATGACGCGTATTACCGTGCAGTAAAGTGGAATGAGGAAGGTCATATCGTAGAAAAAATAGAACGAAAAACGGATATAGAAGCATAAAAAGGGGGGAGCAGTCTCATTTTTGTTGTCGTTTTTTGTCGGTAAGTCGATATATTTGAAAAATCGCCGATATAATTTGAGTTACGGTCGATATATTCGAAAAATCGCCGATATAATTTCAATTACTATCCACAATTAAAAAATAAGAGGTTCACCTAATGGGAACCCTCCTGTTTATGCTGCTATAACCTCTAAAACAGTACCTGTTTTAGCATCAACTAAAAATTCAAATCGTTCTTGTATATCATTTAACATCGTTGTAAGACCGCCGCGATATACTTCGTATGCGACATCATATTTTTCAAATGTCTCTGGAACCATATGTACCCAAGAGCCAGTAATTTCACCTTTATGACTTAATGCTTGTTTTACCATTTTCAATGCTTTTTCTGAAGAAATATGGGATTGTTCTTGTACTTTGTTTGCAACAAGATAACCAGCTGCGAAACCAACGCCAAGACCTGCTACTAAACCTTTCCAGCTCATATATTCACCTCAATTCTATAAAATAAAAATAGTGTACCGATAATAATTATAAAGCAAATACAGCTAAAAAAGAAGAAACTAGAAACATTTCGAAAATTTCGTTACAATAAAAGAGGTATTCTACTAAGGTTTGAAAGAAGGGGACTTCGTGAATAAAGAGACATTACAATTATTTCGTACGTTAACAGAATTACAAGGTGCATC
Source organism: Bacillus cereus group sp. MYBK139-1 (assembly GCF_051916915.1). NCBI lineage: Bacteria > Bacillati > Bacillota > Bacilli > Caryophanales > Bacillaceae > Bacillus > Bacillus cereus group sp. MYBK139-1. The sequence continues at coordinate 174,038 of NZ_JBQAHO010000002.1, forward strand.
AGGTTTCGAACATGATGTACGCCGTTTTATGAAGCAAGAATTAAGCAAATATGCAGATGAAATTGTACAAGACGGTTTAGGTAGCGTATTTGGTCTGAAAAAAGGGGACGAAACTGGCCCGCGTGTTCTTGTAGCAGGTCATATGGATGAAGTAGGTTTCATGATTACGCAAATTACGAAAAACGGAATGCTTCGTTTTCAACCTTTAGGCGGCTGGTGGAGCCAAGTACTATTAGCTCAGCGCGTACAAGTGATGACGAAGAATGGCCCTGTCGTTGGGGTTGTTGGTTCTATCCCTCCTCATTTATTAAGTGACGCGCAACGTGCAAAACCGATGGATATAAAAAATATGTTAATTGATATAGGCGCAGATAGCTATGAAGATGCGATTGAGATTGGTGTAAAACCAGGACAACAAATCGTGCCAATCTGCCCGTTTACGCCGATGGCAAACGAAAAGAAAATTATGGCGAAAGCTTGGGACAACCGTTACGGATGTGGCCTTGCAATCGAATTACTAAAAGAATTAAAAGACGAAACATTACCAAACACATTATACTCTGGTGCGACTGTACAAGAAGAAGTTGGTCTTCGCGGTGCACAAACTGCTGCAAATATGATTCAACCAGACATTTTCTATGCGCTTGATGCAAGTCCAGCTAACGATGCATCTGGTGACAAAACACAGTTCGGTCAATTAGGAAAAGGTGCTCTTCTTCGTATTTATGACCGTACGATGGTAACGCATAGAGGAATGCGCGAATTCATTTTAGATACAGCAGAAACACATAACATTCCGTACCAATACTTTATTTCGCAAGGTGGTACAGATGCGGGCCGTGTACATACAAGTAACTCAGGTATCCCATCAGCAGTAATTGGTGTTTGCGCACGTTACATTCATACACATGCTTCTATTTTACATGTTGATGATTATGCGGCAGCAAAAGAGCTAATTACGAAGCTTGTAAGAGCAACGGATAAAACGACGTTAGAAACAATTAAGAATAACGCGTAGAGAAGAAGGGCGAAAAACCCTTCTTTTTTTAGGTTGAATAGATGCTCGAGCGATGTATGGTAGCGGTCAGTGCTTAATTGATTCTCGCACGGGGGATTAAAACCCCGGGAGGAAGTAAGAGTAAGATTGCTTTTGGATTCGAGGTCCGCAATGTTGTGAGAAAAACTCTTCTTTTTTAGAGTGAAGAGACAAACAAGCGATGTGTATTGGCCGTGCTTCCGTGTATAAAGAACAATTTGATTAAGGGGAAATGATAAATTTTTATAGAGGTGAACGAAATGAAAGTAGTAGTTGGATCTAAGAATAAAACGAAGGTTGGAGCTGTGGAGAAGGTTTGGAAAGATGCTACAATTACATCTCTTTCTGTTCCTTCAGGAGTAGCAGCACAACCGTTTTCAGATGAAGAGACGATGCAAGGAGCGATCAATAGAGCGAAGCGAGCGCTAGAGGAAGCGGGAGCTCAAATTGGCATTGGACTAGAAGGCGGCGTAATGAAAACAGAGCACGGTTTATTTATGTGTAACTGGGGGGCGCTAGCAACAAGTGATGGTAAAATATTTGTTGCCGGCGGGGCACGTATTACGTTACCAGATGATTTTTTAGCACCTCTTGAAGATGGCAAAGAGTTAAGTGAAGTGATGGAAGAGTTTGTACAGAGAAAAGATATTCGTAGTCATGAAGGTGCGATCGGTATTTTTACGGATGATTATGTGGACCGTACGGAATTATTTGTACACGTTGTTAAGTTACTTGTTGGGCAATATAAGTATGATGAAAAGCAAGCATAAACCTTGCACCGTGCGCGATGTATGGTAGTATAAAAGAAAGATTATAACATGAAAAACTGCACTCGTTAGAGGAGGAAATATAGATGAAATCATTAGAAAGCATGGAGCAATTCCAAGAGTTAAAAAATGAAGAGAATGTAATCTTTATGTTCTCAGCAGAATGGTGTCCAGACTGCCGCTTCGTAGATCCATTTATGCCAGAAGTAGAAGAGAAATATAATGATTTCTCATTTTACTATGTAGATCGTGATGAGTTTATTGATCTATGCGTAAAATTAGACGTATTTGGCATTCCGAGCTTTGTAGCGTACAATAAAGGTGAAGAAACAGGTCGCTATGTAAACAAAGATCGAAAAACACAAGAACAAATCGAAGAGTTCATTGAAGGTTTAAAATAAGGCAATTTGCCAATTGAATTGTAAAACAACCTCTACCTTCGCGGGGGAGGTTATTTTTTTGGAAGGGAGGAAAAAGAGATGAAGATGACAAGTAAAAAGATGAAAGACGAGTTAATGAAGAAATTATCTCGCCCGGAATGGGACTTTCAGTATGATAGCGAGAAAGAGGTTCTACGTATAGAACAGAAAGACTCGAAAAAAGGTATTAACGTATCGCTTCCAGGAGTTGTAGCAAAATGGGAAGTGAATAAAGAAAAGGCGATTGAAGAGGTTGCCTATTACGTACAAGAAGCGTTAATTGCGATGCATAAGGAAGAAAATAGCGCGGCGAAAATTTTACCTGTTATTCGCTCTACTTCTTTCCCGAAACAAGCAGAAGAAGGAAATCCGTTTATTATGACGGATCATACGGCGGAAACACGTATTTACTATGCGCTAGATTCGAATAAAACATATCGTCTCATTGACGAGCGTTTATTACAAAAATTAGGGCTTACAGAGCAACAAGTACGTGAAATGGCATTATTCAACGCTCGCTCATTAGGTTATGAATTTAAACAAGACACAGTAGCAGGTAATACATTTTACTTTTTAAACACAAATGATGGGTATGATGCGACTCGTATTTTAAACGAATCGTTACTACAATCGATGCGTGAAAAGATTTCTGGTGACATGGTTGTTGCTGTTCCTCACCAAGATGTATTAATTATTGCTGATATCGTCAACGAAATCGGTTATGATATTATTGCACAAATGACAATGAAATTTTTTGCCGAAGGGCATGTTCCGATTACATCACTTTCATTCGTATATGAAGATGGGGACTTTGAACCAATCTTTATTTTAGCGAAGAATCGGAAGAAGACAGATGGAAAAGAGAAAGGATGAACGAAGTGAACGTTTTTTACAACCTTGAAGGAATTGGTGACACTCTAATTGTTGCCTTACAAGATATTACTTTAGAGAACCGTACTTTTGATCGCAAAGGAGATGTTGCACGCGTATATGATCGTGAAAGCAACGAAACAGCAGGATTCAACATCTTTCATGCATCTTCTTACTTAGAAGTAAAAGAAACAGGTAACCTTACATTAACGAAAGAACTTGTAGAAAAAATCAACGAAATTTTAGCGAAGAACGGCTTTGAAGAAACAGTAGAAGCAGATCTTTCTCCAAAATTTGTTGTAGGCTATGTAGCTGAAAAAGAAAAGCATCCAAATGCTGATAAGTTAAACATCTGTAAAGTAGAAATCGGTACAGAAACATTACAAATTGTATGTGGTGCACCAAACGTTGATGCAGGACAAAAAGTTGTCGTTGCAAAAATCGGGGCTGTAATGCCAAGCGGTATGTTAATCAAGCCAGCTGAGCTTCGCGGAGTTCCTTCTGCTGGAATGATTTGTTCAGCACGTGAATTAGAGCTTCCAGATGCTCCACAAGAAAAAGGTATTCTTGTATTAGAAGATAGCTTTGAAGTTGGACAAGAGTTTAAATTTTAATTGATATAAGAAAAGAGAGGTTGTCCTTTTGGATGACCTCTCTTTTCGTTTTTTTTTGTCAGTAAATCGATATCCTGTGTTGAATCGTTGATATATTGCGAGTTGTGATAGATATATTCAGGAAATCATTCATATTCATAAGGATGTCACTTTTTTTCTTAAAATCTATATTGTATTTTATAAACAATCTAGTTAAAATTTAGAAAAATAGAAGGGGATAGACGTATGAAACAACAACTAAAAATCGCAGAACTTCTGAAACGAATTGAAACTTCAAAACAGCAAGATATCGAGTTAGGTACTTATGAGATATATTTGTTTAGTGAAAATGAATTAGAAAAAGGACAAATCGGTTATCGATATGATAAACATAAAAATTCATTAATAAGTGAAGACCACGGAAAATGGAAAGAAGAATGGATCGTTATCGGATATGAAACAGATATGGGGGACCCAGTTTTCGTAAATGTGTCTGATGATGCGTATTTAGTTTATACTGCAGAGCGCGGTACAGAAACGTGGCAACCCGTTCATATTGGAAATATGGATGAGATTATAAAACAATTATAAAAAACTTTGAGACCGGTGCAAAGTGATGGGAGAAAAACATGAAGTATATAAAAATAATGAGCATGATTGCATTCATTGGCATATATATGGGAGGTTGCTCACAAGAACAACCGAAAAAAGAGACAACAGCTTCTATAAAAGAAACAAGCGAAAATAAAAAGGTAGACGCACCGGTAGAAAAGCAGCAAGAAGAACAAGAAAAGAAAGAAGAACCGCAAGCAGTTCAAACAAATGAGCAAGTGGAGCAAAAGCAGGAGGAAGTGCCGGCCGAAGAAAAGAAAGAGGAATCTACGCCAGCGCAGCCAGCAGAGCAACCAGTGCAAAATAATGAACAAAAAGTAGAGAGTAATGAAAAACAAGGAAAGTTTCTCGTTGTTATTGATCCAGGACACCAACAAAAAGCAAATTTAAATTTAGAGCCGATTGGGCCAGGCGCAACGACGCAAAAATATAAAGTGACAGATGGTACAACTGGTGTTGTGACGAAAAAAAGAGAGGCTGTTCTTGTATTAGAAATGGCTTTCGTATTAAAAGAAAAGTTAGAAGCAAAGGGAATGCAAGTATTGATGACGAGAACGTCACAAGATGTGGATATAAGTAATAAAGAACGCGCGACATTTGCGAATGATCATAAGGCAAACTTGTTTTTACGTCTTCATGCAGATGGTTCTGAAAATCCGAATCAAAGTGGATTCGCTGTATTGACGCCGGCAGAAGGAAGTCCGTATACGAAAGAGATTTATGCGGAAAGCCTTCAAATCTCTCAAACGATAGTAAATAAAATGAGAGAGAATCATCAAGTGAAAGTAAATGGAATTAAATTCAGGGATGATCTTTCTGGATTTAATTGGGCCAAAGTACCTGGCGTACTATTAGAACTTGGGTTTATGTCAAACCATGAAGAAGATAAAAAATTATCTGACCCGCAGTATGTAAATTCTTTATTGCAAAGTGTAACGGATAGTGTAGATGAGTATCGGAAGAGTAAAGCTTAAACGCAGTCTTACATGTAAGGCTGCGTTTTTCCATATGAAAACACTCGTAAATTAGAATATTATGGATAAATATGACATGCTTAATTTTACCTGCACTTTTTGCCGAATGCTGATACAATAAAGGATGTTACTATTTAGTAGAAAGAGTGGTAAGCATGTTAGATTGGATGAAAAAGCTGTTTAACAAAGAGGAAGAACAAACAGCGATGAATAAAGAAGTACAAAAGCAAGTTGAAAGTCAGCCGAAAATTCCTCGTGTAAACCACTACACCGAAGCAAGAGAAGCACAAATGGCAAGTAGGAATGCAGGTAAATGCCGTTTTCCATTAGTACCGGATAATGGGTTCGACGAAGAAGATGTTATAGAAACAGGGCATTTTGAAGAACAGCCTGTTCAAGCTGTAACGTATGAAAATCAGCCTATTCAAAGAGGAATCAAAGTGGAAAGAAGCAGACGACAGTATGTGGAGAAGGTAGTTTCTACATATGAAGAGCCGGAAATGCAATATGAACCGGAGCAAGAGCCTGTCGTAAAGAAAGCATCTACACCAGCGCAAGAAAGTAACCGTAGACCATTTCGTCCAACAGAAATGATTTCGCCAATTTACGGATATAATCGTCCTTCAGTAGAGAAAAAGGAAGAAAAGCAGGAGGAAGTAAAGGAAAGAGAAGACCTTGAAATATCTGTAGAGGGCAAATCAGTCGTTGATGCATGGTTAGAGAAAAAAGGATATACATTATCCCATTTCTCAGAAGGACAAGCACCGACTTCTTCCAGTCATGAAAGAGTTGATCAGCAAGATCAACAGAGTAAAAAGGAAGAAAAGTCAGTTGTCGATCAATGGCTAGAGAAAAACGGTTATGAAATTGAACGCCAAGAGCCTATAGTAGAAGAAAAAGAAGTGGTTCAAGAAATGAGTGCACCGCAGGAAGTTCCAGCGGCTGAATTACTTCATGAAACAATTGCTGAGCGTATGGAAGATGCGAAGCAAGAAAAAGATGTAGTGGTAGAAAATGTTCTACAAACAGAATCATTAGCTTCTAAAGTAGAGCACGAGGATACAATATTATCAGAAGAAATGAAACGTAATACAGAAATAGAACAGCCTACTATTGAAGTAGAAAAACAAGCACCAGAAGAATCAGTGATTGTTAAAGCAGAAGAAAAGCTTGAAGAAACAATCATTGTAGAAATACCAGAAGAAGTAGAAGTAATTGCGGAAGCAGAAGAGTCAGAAGAAGTGGAAGTAGTTGCAGAAGCAGAAGAGTCAAAAGAAGTGGAAGTAATTGCGGAAGCGGAAGAGTCAGAAGAAGTTGGAGTAATTGCAGAAACAGAAGAGTCAGAAGAAGTGGAAGTAATTGCGGAAACAGAAGAGTCAGAAGAAGTGGAAGTAATTGCGGCAACAGAAGCACCAGAAGAAGTGGAAGTAATTGCGGAAGCGGAAGAAACAGAAGCACCGGAAGAAGTGGAACCTGTAGTACTTGAGGAAACGCAGCAAGAAATGGTGTTAAATGAAGCAATTGAACAAAAGAATGAATTCATACATGTTGCTGAGGCTGATGAACAAACGAAAAAAGATGTTCAAAGCTTTGCGGATGTTTTAATTGCAGAAGAAGCAGCGATTGTAGAAGAACAACCAGTTGTGGAAGAAGCAGTGATTGCAGAAGAACAACCAGTTGTAGAGGAAACAGCGATTGCAGAAGAACAACCAGTTGTGGAAGAAGCAGTGATTGCAGAAGAACAACCAGTTGTGGAAGAAGCAGTGATTGCAGAAGAACAACCAGTTGTAGAGGAAACAGCGATTGCAGAAGAACAACCAGTTGTGGAAGAAACACTGGTCGCAGAAGAACAATCAGTTGTAGAAGAAGCACCGATTGTAGAAGAACAACCAGTTGTACAAAAAGAAGAACCAAAACGTGAGAAAAAGCGTCACGTACCATTTAATGTTGTTATGTTGAAACAAGACAGAACGCGATTAATGGAAAGACATGCGGCTAGAACAAATGCAATGCAACCTTCTATGAGTGAACGAGTAGAGAATAAGTCTGTACATCAAGTAGAAGAAAAACCAATGCAGCAAGTAGTGGTAGAACCACAAGTGGAAGAAAAACCAATGCAGCAAGTGGTAGTAGAACCACAAGTGGAAGAAAAACCAGTGCAGCAAGTGGTAGTAGAACCACAAGTGGAAGAAAAACCAGTGCAGCAAGTGGTAGTAGAACCACAAGTGGAAGAAAAACCAATGCAGCAAGTGGTAGTAGAACCACAAGTGGAAGAAAAACCAGTGCAGCAAGTGGTAGTAGAACCACAAGTAGAAGAACGTCCAGTGCAGCAAGTGGTAGTAGAATCTCAACAAGTACAAAAGCCAATTTCAAGTACGGAAGTAGAAGAGAAAGCATATGTTGTAAATCAAAGAGAGAATGATGTGCGAAATGTATTGCAAACACCACCGACGTATACGATTCCACCATTAACATTGCTATCGATTCCGCAGCAAGCAGCATTAGATAATACAGAATGGTTGGAAGAACAGAAAGAATTATTAGATACAACGTTTAATAATTTCCACGTTGGCGCACATGTTATTAATGTATCGCAAGGTCCAGCAGTAACTCGTTTTGAAGTACAGCCAGATCCAGGTGTGAAAGTAAATAAAATTACAAACTTAAGTGATGATATTAAGCTAAGTTTAGCGGCGAAAGATATTCGTATTGAAGCGCCGATTCCAGGGAAGAGTGCGATTGGAATCGAAGTTCCAAATAAAGAAAGTAAGCCAGTATTTCTTCGTGAAATTTTAAGAAGTCCTGTGTTTACAAAGAGCGAATCACCGCTTACAGTTGCGCTTGGACTTGATATTTCAGGTGATCCAATTGTAACGGATATTCGAAAAATGCCACACGGACTTATTGCGGGTGCAACAGGTTCTGGTAAAAGTGTATGTATTAACGCCATTTTAACGAGCATTTTATATAAAGCGAAACCACATGAAGTGAAGTTAATGTTAATCGATCCGAAGATGGTTGAGCTTGCACCATACAATTCTGTTCCACATCTTGTAGCACCTGTTATTACGGATGTAAAAGCAGCGACAGCTGCATTAAAATGGGCAGTTGAAGAAATGGAGCGCCGTTATGAATTATTTGCGCACGCAGGAGCTCGTGATTTAACTCGTTACAATACGATTGTAAGTGAGCGAGAAATTCCGGGAGAGACATTACCTTATATCGTTATTGTCATTGACGAGTTAGCCGACTTAATGATGGTAGCACCTGGTGATGTTGAGGAAGCAATTTGTCGTATTGCGCAAAAGGCACGTGCTTGTGGTATTCATTTATTAGTAGCGACGCAGCGTCCATCTGTAGATGTTATTACAGGTTTAATTAAGTCAAACATTCCAACGCGTATTGCGTTTACTGTATCATCTCAAGTTGATTCGCGTACGATTATCGATATTGGGGGCGCAGAGAAATTACTTGGCCGTGGTGATATGTTATTCTTAGGGAACGGTACATCTAAGCCAGTTCGTGTACAAGGTGTATATGTATCGGATGATGAGATTGAAAAAACAGTTGATCATGTGAAAAAGCAAATGAAGCCGAATTACTTATTTAAGCAAGAGGATTTATTAGCGAAAACAGAACAAGCTGAGTCGGAAGACGAATTGTTCCTTGATGCATGTCAATTTGTTGTAGAACAAGGGGGAGCGTCCACATCTTCTGTACAGCGAAAATTCCGCATCGGTTATAATCGCGCGGCACGTCTCATTGAAGAGATGGAATCGCAAGGAATTATTTCTGAAGGTAGAGGAACGAAGCCAAGAGACGTCCTTATTTCTGAGGATGAATTTGCCGCTATGCAGGAAACAAATGTATAGTAAACGGTTTTGCTGTATACTAAGAGAAAATGTTGGATAGTAAAGTAGGGAGTAAAGCGACATGAAAGAAATTGAATTAAAATTAAAAGGTGAAATAAATAGACTAACAAATAAAACATTTAAATTTGACGAACGCGTTGGAGAAGGTTGGTTCTCTGCCGTTTACTTTTTAAAGACTAGAGAAATCATCGAAGAATTTCGCCCGAAAAGTGTTGTAACGATGCAATTTTTCCAAAAGGAAAATGCAGTTCTTTGCGGAACAGACGAAGTCATTGCATTGCTACAAACATTCGCTAAAAATCCTGAGGAACTTGAGATTAACTCTTTAAAAGATGGCGATAAAATTAGTCCATTTGAAACAGTGTTAACAATTCATGGTCCTTATGAAAATTTCGGATTTTTAGAAGGTGTCATTGATGGGATTTTAGCTCGTCGTACATCGGTTGCGACAAACGTATATAACGTTGTCCAAGCTGCGCGTAGCGTAGATAAAGAAAAACCAGTTATTTTCATGGGAGATCGTGATGATCATTATACACAACAAGCTGGTGACGGTTATGCAGCATACATCGGAGGTATGAGCGCACAAGCGACGCATGCGATGAATGAATGGTGGGGCAAAAGTGGTATGGGGACGATGCCTCACGCATTAATTCAAATGTTTAATGGTGATGTTGTGGAAGCGGCAAAAGCATATCATAAGAAATTCCCAGAAGATGAATTAGTTGTATTAATTGATTACAACAATGATGTTATTACAGATGCACTTCGCGTAGCGCGTGAATTTGGATCAACATTAAAAGGTGTACGTGTAGATACGTCCCGCACGATGATTGATCAATACTTCATTCGCCACCCAGAAGTACTTGGAACATTCGATCCACGTGGTGTAAACCCATCGCTCGTATTCGCACTTCGTAAAGCACTTGATGAAGAAGGATTCCAGCATGTAGACATCGTTGTAACTGGTGGATTTGATGAGAAGCGTATTCGTGAATTTGAAGCTCAAAACGTACCTGTTGATATATACGGAGTAGGAAGTAGCTTATTAAAAATGAATATTGGCTTTACTGGTGATAACGTAGAATTAAATGGAAAACCAGAAGCGAAAGCTGGTCGTAAATATCGTCCAAACCCACGTTTAGAGCGTGTTCAATTAGAAAAAAGAGAAGATATGTAAAAGACAGAAAAACTGATAGGTGATTGACCCTATCAGTTTTTCTGTTATCATAGTATAGCGGCTTCTTTTTTGCTATAATGGATTTGTTATGGACATAAAAAAGAAGTACGTACGAGTTTATCCTGATAAGTGAAGGGAAGAATAACTTCACTACATCAAAAATGTATGATGATTACCAAAATAAGAAAAGATTCATATACTGTCTTATAGATAGGCCGTTGTATTAGTTCGAAATGTTGGAGGTTCTTTAAGATGACAGTTTACCATTTTGTAGGAATTAAAGGAACAGGAATGAGTTCATTAGCGCAAATTCTTCATGACATGAAGCATACTGTTCAAGGGTCTGATTATGAAAAGCGTTTCTTTACACAAACAGCGTTGGAAAAGCGTAGTATCTCGATTCTTCCTTTTGATAAAAGTAATGTAAAAGAAGGACAAGTGATTATTGCAGGAAATGCATTTCCTGATACGCATGAAGAAATCGTAGCAGCAAAAGAATTAAACATCCCAGTACATCGTTACCATCACTTCTTAGGTGACCTTATGAACCAATACACAAGTGTTGCTGTAACTGGTGCACATGGAAAAACATCAACAACTGGTTTGTTAGCCCATGTAATGCAAGGTGCACACCCTACATCTTACCTTATTGGAGATGGAACAGGGCATGGGGTAGAAAATAGTAAGTATTTTGTATTTGAAGCTTGTGAGTATCGTCGTCATTTCTTGTCTTACAATCCAGACTATGCGATTATGACAAACATTGATTTTGATCATCCGGATTATTTCACAGATATCAATGATGTATTCAATGCATTCCAAGAGATGGCATTGCAAGTGAAAAAAGGCATTATTGCATGTGGAGATGATGAAGAACTTCAAAAAATTCAAGCGAAAGTACCTGTTATTTTCTATGGATTTGGAGAAGATAATGATTTCCAAGCACGTAACATTCAAAAGAGAACAGATGGTACTATTTTCGATGTATTCGTTCGTAATACGTACTATGACACGTTCAAAATTACAGGATACGGCAATCACAGCGTATTAAATGCATTAGCAGTAATCGCGCTTTGCCATTATGAAAACGTTGATGTAGAAGCAGTTAAGCATCAGTTAACAACTTTTGAAGGCGTAAAACGTCGCTTTAATGAGAAGCCGATGGGAGAGCAAGTTATTATCGATGACTATGCACACCATCCGACAGAAATTAATGCAACGATTGAAGCAGCTCGTCAAAAACATCCAGAACGTGAAATTGTTGCTGTATTCCAGCCACACACATTCTCACGTACAGAAAAGTTCTTAGATGAGTTCGCTGAAAGCCTAAGCAAAGCGGATCAAGTATACTTATGTGATATTTTCGGATCAGCGCGCGAAAACAAAGGTGAATTAACAATCGAAGATCTGCAAAAGCGTATTGACGGTGCAGAACTAATTACAGATACAACAACGGATGTACTAAAGAAACATAAAAACGGCGTTCTCATTTTCATGGGCGCAGGAGACATCCAAAAATTCGAAGCAGCTTACGTAAAAGAAGTTCAAGTTGCAGAGAAGTAATAGAAAAGACGCATAGCTTAGCTGTGCGTCTTTTTTTGTTGTGTTTGATTTTTAATTACGTATTGACCTAGAGCTAACTCTAGGTTGTAAGATGAATATGTAAAAACAAGGGGGAGAGAACATGTATAAAATCGGTGAAGTAGCAGAATTAACAGGGATGGGCATTCACACTTTGCGCTACTATGAGAAATTAGGTTTATTACCACCACCAACGCGAAATAGCGGGATTCGTCAATATACAGAAGGCGATGTACGTTTATTAAAATTTTTATATTCATTAAAACAAACCGGGATGTCATTAGAAGAGATGGCTGAGTTTGCAAGTGATGGGTGCATTATAGAGGAAATTAGGCAGAAGAAAGAGGAAGTACCAGCGAAAGTGAAAAAGAGAATTTCAATTTTAAAAACTCACTTAGAAAGGTTAAAAGAACAGCAAGAACAATTGCGAAAAGTTGTCCAGCTAACAGAAGAGAAGTTAGAAATTTATTACGGTTTTCTAGAAGGAAAAGACTCGGAGGCCGGCAATGAAAAATAAAGTATATGCGCAGTTATTAGGATTTGCAATATTTACTGGAGGAACATTTAATGCTTCGAAATATGCGGTGCAGTATTTCGAAGCGATTCATATAGCGGCATGGCGTTTTGGGATTGCTGCATTTGTGATGTTATGTTTGTTAAAAATACGAAAAGATTTTGAGGTGGAGGTATGGAGGCAGAACAGGGTCTATTACTTTTTGTTAGGTATTGTTGGTGTATTCGGTTTTAACTTCTTTTTCTTTTTAGGAATGAAACATACAGAAGCTATGAATGGTGCACTTATTATGGCGACAAACCCGCTTGTTACGACGCTGTTAGCAAGTGTCATTTTACGGGAGAAAATAGTAAAGCGCCAAGGTATTGGAATGTTACTTGCACTACTTGGTGTTGTTTTTGTACTTACACAAGGTTCGTTTACAATACTACAACATTTATCATTTTCAAAAGGGGATTTTTATATTTTATTAGGGAATATTTGCTGGGCGTTATACGGCGTGCTAGGCAGAAGGTTTATTAAAACTGGTAATCCAATACAAACGACGACATATACGATGACTATTGGTGCACTTGCCTTTATGATCATATCTTCTACACAAAAAAGTATAGTACCAGTTTTAGAAATTCCTTTGTTGGCATGGGGAGCGATTCTCTTTATGGCAATCGGAATGAGTGTGCTCGGTTACTTATGGTGGAACAATGGGATTGCTCAAATTGGTGCAGCAAGGACATCTTTATTTTTTAATCTAGTCCCTGTTGTTACAATGATTATTTCTTTTGTAGAAGGAGTAAATATAGCACCCGCACAATGTATAGGGATGATATTAGTTATTATGGGAGTATTGTGTTCATCAGGTTTTATACAAATAAAATCAAAAGAAAGTGTGAATATTTAACATTTTTTATTTAGAAATGTTAGAATAATAAGAAAAATAAAAAGGAGAGCTAAAAAATGTTCACACTCCGAGTAGACGACGAAATCGAATTACAGTTATTAGAAAAGCATCATAAAGAGGAACTATATCAATTAATAAATCAAAACCGCAATCATTTAAGAAGATGGCTTCCTTGGGTAGATGGGACGAAATCTGCTGATGCTTATAATGAGATTTGTCCGATGTGGTTAAAGAAGTTTGCAGAGGGAGACGGTTTTGAAAGTGGCATACGTTATAAAGGAAAGCTCGTTGGGATGGTAGGTATTCATCCAGTGAGCTGGGGGAAGAAAGCGGCAAGTCTCGGATATTATCTTGCAGAAGATGCTGGTGGGAAAGGTATTATGACGCGTAGCGTGAAGGCTGTACTTCACTATGCATTTGAGAATTTAAAATTAAATAAAATGGAAATTAGATGCGGTGTTGAAAATGTGAAAAGTCGCGCTATTCCAGAACGTTTAGGGTTTAAGTTAGATGGTATTTTAAGAGATGATGAATGGCTATACGATCATTTTCACGATATCGCTGTATATAGTTTACTAGCTTCAGAATGGAAGGAGATCCGATGAACGAGAAGATACGCATTATTCCGTATGAAAGTACGTTTCAAGATGAAGTAGTAGATCTTATCGTTCATATTCAGCAAAAAGAGTACAATGTTCCCATTACGAAAGAAGAGCAGCCAGACCTACTTGAAATAGAAACGTTCTATCAAAGGAATCATGGGAACTTTTGGGTAGCAACTTATGATAGTAAAGTAGTCGGAACAGTGGCCTTATTAGATATTGGGAACGATCAAGTAGCACTAAGAAAAATGTTCGTAAAAAAAGAGTTTCGCGGAAAAGAGTGGGGCGCATCACATAAGTTGCTCCAAACGGCAATTTCGTGGGCTGAGAATAAAAAGCTGAAAGACATTTACTTAGGAACGACAGTTAAATTTTTAGCAGCACATCGCTTTTATGAAAAGAATGGTTTTCAAAGTGTGAGTATAGATGAGTTGCCAAAAAGTTTTCCAGTGTTGCAGGTGGATAAGAAATTTTATAGATATATTGTTTAAGAAGGTCATGTAGAAATGGCCTTTTTTTTTATGAACTAAAATGGAAAAAGTGGTATAATTTAGGTTAGGGGGTGCGTGTATGAACTTTCCGATTCAAAGAAGTAAGTCAGTAGTCATTTTCGTTTGTCTTACGTTAGCTTTTATGTTTGTATATCCACTCGTCATGATTATCGCTAATAAAGAGCAGTGGATGACAGCGTTAATTGGGATGAGTTTATGCTTCCTTGTTAATGTACCACTCGTTTGGGAAGTATTTATTAAAAAGCATAAAGTAGAAAATGGTGTATTAAAGTACGGTGTTTTAAATGACGATATCGTATTGAAAGAGATAAGAATCATTCGTCAAGTTGGGAAATCTCTTGAAATTACGACCAATGCATACAAAGTACATATGGTTGCGATGCCGCAACATATGACTGAATTTTTGGCGCTTATTGAGAAAGAGAATCCAAATGTGAAAATAGAAATGGTAGGGAAGAAATGAAATATGTAAAACCTTTGTTTTGCTTAGAAATCTTATTTGTGCTTATTGGTTGCACTAGAGTATATATGAAATGGGATCTGCCTTTATATGTACCAATATTAATAGGTACTATCGCAGTGGCGCTTTTATATTATTTTCATTTTCAGCAAACGAAAAGCGAGAAAAGTAGCTCTATATAGTTAGGAGAATTAGAAATGAAAAAAGTCCTTATGTTATTTGTATTTCTGCTAACCGCATCCTTTCTTTTACTAGGATGTAGTACGAAGAAGGAAAAGACGGATCTAAACTTAGAAAAGGCACAAAAAGTTGAAATTGAATCACTTACTGATTCAATTGAAAAGAAAGTAATTATCGATAAGAAAGAAATTGAAAAGCTGTTTGAAGTCATGAAAATGGATAAGTGGGAAATGCAGTCAGCTCCTTTAGATACTCCGCAAGGGAAAACATTTAAAATGTATCAAGAAGGTACAACAAAATTATCGGAGTCGAGTAAAGATAAAAAGGAATTACATGAAATTGGTACGATGATAGTATATAAAGATGTCCCGTATGTTGAAGTTGAAATGAAAAATAAGAAAATGAGTTTTAAAGTGCCAGAAGATGTGGCGAAAGAGTTATTAAAGTATTAAAAAAACGCTCGGAAAAAATCCCGAGCGTTTTTCATTATTTTAAGTTCTCTGGGTTTAAAGCTTCTAATTCAGGTACAACAAAGCGTCCGTCTTTACGGATTAGTACGTCGTCGAAGTAAATTTCGCCGCCGCCGTATTCAGGGCGTTGGATACATACTAAATCCCAGTGAATGTTCGAGTTGTTACCGTTCCATGCATCGTCGTAAGCTTGTCCAGGAGTGAAGTGGAAGCTGCCATCGATTTTTTCATCGAATAGGATGTCTCCCATTGGATGTAAGATGTATGGGTTTACGCCAATTGCGA
This sequence comes from Bacillus cereus group sp. MYBK139-1, assembly GCF_051916915.1. Classification (NCBI taxonomy): domain Bacteria; kingdom Bacillati; phylum Bacillota; class Bacilli; order Caryophanales; family Bacillaceae; genus Bacillus; species Bacillus cereus group sp. MYBK139-1. The sequence continues at coordinate 189,863 of NZ_JBQAHO010000002.1, forward strand.
ACTCACCAACGTAGCGTGCGCCTTCGTCTGTATCGAAGATTTTGTTAATGCGCTCTGTATCGTTTGCAGTTGCTTCAACGATTTGGCCGTTCTCGAACTTAAGTTGTACATTTTCAAATGTATAACCGTTGTAAGGAGATGGCGTGTTGTAAGAAACTGTACCGTTAACAGAATCACGAACTGGTGCAGAGTATACTTCACCGTCTGGAATGTTTAAATGACCTGAGCATTTAATTGCTGGAATGTCTTTAATAGAGAATGTTAAGTCAGTTCCAGGTCCAGTTAGGCGCACTTTATCTGTTTTATTCATTAATGTAACAAGGCTATCCATCGCCTTATCCATTTTACCGTAGTCTAAGTTACAAACTTCGAAGTAGAAGTCTTCGAAAGCTTCTGTGCTCATTTTAGCAAGCTGCGCCATAGAAGCATTTGGGTAGCGAAGAACAACCCAGCGTGTTTTTGGAACGCGAATGTCTCTATGAACTTTCTTACCAACTGTTTGACCGTGAATTTGCATTCTTTCACTTGGCACGTCAGCTTGTTCGTTAATGTTATCGCCAGAGCGAAGACCGATATAAGCGTCCATATCTTTCATTACGCTTGCTTCATATACAGCGATTTGTTCAAAATGTTCTTCAGTAGCACCCATTAATAAAGAGCGATCTACTTGATGATCTTTTAAAGAAACGAATGGGAAACCACCAGCTGCATATGCTTCTTTAACAAGTGCAGTTACAAGTTCTTTTTGTAAGCCAAAGTTTTCAATTAATACTTTTTCGCCTTTTTGTAAGCGAATAGAGTAGTTAATTAAATTGTATGCTAACTTTTCAATGCGTGGATCTTTCATATGTAAAGCCTCCCTACTAATTATGTATCCTCTCCTATTGTAACCTACTTAGTGGAATTTGTTGAATCATTTATGTTAAAGTTAACGAATAAGTATGAAAATTCTAACGGAAAGATAGGGATTAGAACGAAACGGAAAATGATTGTATAATAGGGGAAAGTATGAAAAAGATAAAGGAAGTGATGAAATGCAAGTTCTTTTATATGTAAGTGCAGCTATTATCGCGGTTGCTTTCGCTGTATTAGTAGTGTATGTATGCAGAACGTTGTTATCGGTTCAGAAGACGTTAGAAAACGTTGCAAGCACGCTAGAAGGTTTAGAAAAGCAAATGCAAGGAATTAGCGTAGAGACGGAGCAATTATTACATAAAACAAATGCGTTAGCTGATGACATCCAACAGAAGTCACAATCATTAAATAAAGTAGTATCGGGTGTAGATGGAATTGGAACGACAATCCATTCCTTAAATACGAAACTTCGTAATGTATCAGAGTCTGTTACGGACGAAATTGAAAATAATGCAGATAAAGTAGCGCAAGTTGTACAGTGGAGTAGCGCGGCAATTGAAGTATACAATCATTATCGTGCGACAAGACAAGAGAAAAAAGTTGAAAAAGAAGAGCGTAAATTAGAAAGACTTGAGAAAAAAGCTGAAAAGAAAGAGAAGCGCTCTAGACTTCGTATGAGAGGTGAATCGTAATGAATATGACAAAACTTGAAACAATTGAAGAGCTTGAAGTACTAGTAGAAAAAAACGAGCCTTATGTTCTTTTTAAACATAGTACGACATGCCCGATTAGTCATGGTGCCTATACAGAATTTCAAGCTTATTGTAGTGAAGAAAGAGCGGTACCAGCGTATTACTTATACGTACAAGATGCGAGAGATGTTTCGAATCGTGTTGCAGAACAGTACAGCATGAAACATGAATCTCCGCAAGTGTTATACATAAAAGATGGGATGGTAGTATGGAATACGTCTCATTGGAACATTAAAAAAGATGCTTTAGAAGAGAATATTAAGTAAAAAGAAGCAAGCGAAAGGTGCTTGCTTCTTTTTTTTGTTTTTGTTGAAATATATTTAATGGTAAACTGTTAATAGTTCAAACTAAATAACTAGATTGTTGAAAGTAGGTTTTAAGTAATGAAGAAAATGGCATTATCCTTCGCAGTCGTAAGTTTATTACTAGGAGCTTGTAGTAATGATACGATTAGTAAGAAGGATGAAGTTATACAGAAAGATACGAAAGAAAAAAGCATGATTCCGAGAACTGCTGTTTCTAAAGATTATTATAGAACTGTAATTCCTTTAAAAGAACAAAAGGTTATAAATACAGCTAATGTAAAAACAAATTCTAAATTAGATTTAGCAGAGTATGAAAATGGTTTAATGAATATTGCAAAAGAGCAATTTGATACAGAAAATCATGTGCTTCAATTGAATCAGTATATTCCTGAGAAGTTAGTTGATGAACTAGTCGCAAAAGTAGAAGCGCCCGTTTTGACAAATATTATAGAACAAGACTATTTCGGGAAACAGAATTCAAATGAATTAAGTTTATCTGGCGTTGTAATTGGGTTAGCTATGTCTTCAAGTGTATCGAATGAAGAAGCAATGTCTAAAGGGACTGAAGTTGCCAAGCAGCTTATTGAAGCTATTCATAAAAATGACAAGTATAATAAATCCCCAATTACGTTTGCTATTTTTAAGCAAGAAAGTACAAGTTCTTTAAAAAATGGTACGTATATTGCTAGTGCTACCGTTCAAAAGAATGATATGAACCTTGGAAATTGGAATGCGATTGAAGAAAAAGCGTATTCATATCCTTCCGATGAATTTACACAAGCACATGGAGAAGATAATGAAAAAATAAATAAATTTGCTAAGGCAATGAAAGATTTTTCTCCTGGAGATTTTATCCCAGTAAATGCTAAAGTTTCTTATAAGAAAGATCAAATGGATACATTAAATATGAATATTGTTATTAAATATAACGGTAAAACAGAATTAATGGCTCTTACTCAACTCGCTGCTCAAAGTATGTTAGAACAGTTACCTAAAGATGCAAAAGTACAATTGCAGATAAAGTCCGAGAATAAAATCGAGGCAATTGTTATAAAAGAGAAAAACAGCGATAAACCGTTTGTTTCCTTCTTATAAAAAAAGACAGTGTTTAAACTGTCTTTTTTTATTGTAAATAAAAGTGTGTTATGACGGGTGAGCCAAATCAAATTCAGAAAAGTAAGAGGTGAATAATATGAACTTAAAAGATTTAAAACATAAACATATTAAGTATGATTGGAAAACTATTTTTGTAGGCGTCCAAGAAAATTATTTTAGCAAAGACGTTATTTCTGATTATGCAGTAGAGTTAATGGGAATTGGTGATGAAAGCGAGTTTGTTAATGAACTTACATGGGGATTCTCTAATGAAGATTTAGGTAAGATAATGTTAGAAATAAAAACTAATTATTTTCCTCAATTAGATGAAGAAAACAAAATGTTAGTGGAGGAGAAAAGAAAACTAAGATTTGTTTATTTATCTGAAATAAAAGAAAGGTGTAAAGAAGATAATGAGTTATTAAATAAAATTACAGAGTTTTATGGAAATCATCACTATCCAGAAGATATGGTGAGATTTGTTAATTATATGCCTCAAGAAGTTTCGACTACGAAAGAAGATATATTGAATAGGTTTGGGGAATTTTTGAAATTAGAGGAAATACGTTATAGTTAGTGTCTGAAAATGGAAAAATAAAATGTATTGAAATTAATGGTGATGGAAATCAGTATTTTATTATGGGACCATGCGCAGTGGAAAGTTATAAACAAATATATTAAGTTGCTGAAGTAATGAAAGAACGCCGCGTAATACGCTCCATATTTCCCACTGTACTGATTTTAAAGAGAGAAGCCTATTTATACCCCTTGCATCGACAATTGTGAAGTACTCCCAGATCCAGCGCATCAAATGCCTATCATTGTCGGTTTTTGTTGGTAAGTCGATATATGAAAAAAATCGCTAATATAATTGGAGTCGTGGTTGATATATTTGGGAAATTGCTAATATATTTTGAGTTGCGGTCGATATATTCGAAAAATCACCAATATAAATTTCATTTACTATTGTACTGCTTGAAATAAGGTTTCTACTTATGAAACATCTATATTTTTACAAAAAATGCCCTTTTTTTCATAAAAAATACGAAAATACGAGAAAAGAAGCGAATTTTTTCGAAACTTTTGCGGGAAAATATTGTATGAGTCTGCGTTTTTATCGTATCATTAGTAAAAGGAAGAACTCGGGACGATTGGTGGCATCTGCAAATAGAGTTGATGTCTTTTTTTCATTCAAGTAACCGATACATAAAAATAGATAACAAAAATAGAAGGAGTGTGCGATGAGATGAACGTAACAATATATGATGTAGCGCGCGAAGCGAACGTTTCAATGGCTACCGTATCACGCGTTGTGAACGGTAACCCAAATGTAAAGCCTACAACAAGAAAGAAAGTATTAGAAGCAATTGATCGTTTAGGATACCGCCCAAATGCGGTAGCACGTGGACTAGCAAGTAAGAAGACAACTACAGTAGGTGTTATTATTCCTGATATCTCAAATACGTTTTATGCAGAACTTGCTCGTGGAATTGAAGATATCGCAACAATGTACAAATATAACATCATTTTAAGTAACTCTGACCAAAACAAAGAGAAGGAGTTCCATTTATTAAATACGATGCTTGGAAAACAAGTGGACGGAATTGTTTTCATGGGTGAAGATATTACAGACATTCACATTGAAGAATTCAAAAAGTCTCCAGTACCAATCGTATTAGCAGCGTCATTTGATGAGCAAAATGAAACGCCATCAGTAAATATTGATTATACACAAGCAGCTTACGACGCAATGAAGCACTTTATTGAACAAGGACATAAGCGTATCGGTTTCGTCTCTGGTCCTTTCATTGATAAAGCGGGAAGCGCGAAGAAGTTACAAGGTTATAAAAAAGCTTTAGAAGAAGCAGGTATTTCATATGATGAAAATCTTGTAATCGATGGAGATTACACATATGATTCAGGTATCGAAGCATTTGAAAAGCTTTGGGGCCTTGATGAAAAGCCAACAGCGATCTTCGTATCTTCTGACGAAATGGCACTAGGTGTAATTCACGCAGCACAAGACGCTGGATTAAATGTACCAACTGATGTAGAAGTACTTGGTTTCGATAATACACGCCTTGCATTAATGGTTCGTCCACAACTTTCAACAGTTGTACAACCGATGTATGATATCGGTGCAGTAGCAATGCGTCTATTAACAAAGTATATGAACAAAGAAAAAGTGGAAGATCACACTGTTATCTTACCTCACCGTATCCAATTTAGAGATTCAACGAAGTAAGGATAAAAAAGCTCACAGCGATTGCTGTGAGCTTTTATTCATATTCAGGATAGTATGCTTTTACTACGGTATTCACCGTTTCATTTTTCTTAACGTGTAAAAATCTTGCGTATAATTCTTTTCCAGTTTCAAATGGTGTCTCGTCTAATTCAAACACATGCAATAGTTTTCGAAACGTCCACGTTACTTGCTCACCGTACATATTATCGTACGTATGCTCAGACTGTATAGCGATTTGTTCACCTAGTGCATGAGCTTCTTCCAAACTGCTTGCTTTAACAAGAATAATACTTTCTTCAAAAAGTGTATCGCAATCCTTTTCATAATCCTCATCAATTTTCGGAGGATTAGGCTCACCAGAATGAACAGATTCAAACAATAATTTTACAGCGTACATATTATGCTGCATGTTTCACTTTATAAATAATACTTGCAACAAGCGAAGCAGGTATTGTAAATACGTTACTTTGATAATGGTAATGTATTTGAGATTCTTCATAAGACATGTTGTCATATAATTCGTTTTGTGACACATTCATTTTCTTCTGTTTTTCTTTGAGTATTTTAATGTAGTTATACTGTATTGGGACGAGAATGATGAAATAGGCTAATACGATTAGTGAAATCCAAATCATTATGAACACTCCCTTATAAAGAATATTTATATATGATAATTATATCAATCAATAGAAAAAATAACCATTTTTAATTGGGGCTAATTTTCTTCTAGAAATGCGAACAGTTCCTCTTGGTTGCTTAAATTGCGATCAATACATGTTTGTGCAACACATTTTAACCCTTGTAATAATGCTTCTATGTGCAAAGTATCGTACTGAATTGTATTTCCCTCTATCATCGTTTCGTCTTTTTCTAAGTTAATTGATATTTTTAGTACAGCTTTATTGCTTTGTAGATTTACAACTTCGATATAAAAGAACTGTTTGTCTAAGTCAATCATAACATAATCGAATCGTTCGACTAACTCTAAATCCCCTACAGTAGTATATTCCAAATGAACCACTCCTCATTGTGTAAGTGTATGTTGTAATGCTTTCGCTACAGTTGGGGGTATTCCTTGTTATATGTCACATAAGTGTAAAAATAACTATTATAGGGCAATGTCATGTATAATAGAAAGAAAAGGCTTGTGAGGGGGGAGAAGAGATGATCGTTCTTTGGATAATTACGCTTTGTATGACTGCTATTTTTGCATATATGACGTTAAAACAAAATGGTTTAAAGCGATTTGTTCCAGGAAGTATTCTTGCGGGAATTGCCCTTATCACGTATGTAATTTCTATTTTTATTGAAAGTGTATCGGTGGAAATGAGCACAAGTTTAATGTTTATCGGTATTACACTATTTGCAAGTAGTATTATGGTACTTATGGTTGCTGGTATTATTTTATTTATTCATATGAATTCGGAAACGTTATAGCATATAGAAAAGGCATGTCCCTAAGGGGCATGCCTTTTTATCCGTTCAATTATGCTCTATCTTTAGAAGAGTTTTGTTGTTTTAATAAGTCGCGAATTTCGCTAAGAAGAACTTCTTCTTTTGTTGGTTCTGGAATTTCTTCCTCTTTTTCTTCTTCTTTTTTAGATGTTAGTTTGTTGAACACTTTAACAAACATAAAGATAGAAGCTGCAATAATTAAGAAATCAAAAATTGTTTGGATGAAGTTACCATACATAACAGCAGATTTACCGTATCCAAAGTGTAAACTTGTAAAGTCAACGCCACCTAATACCATACCAAGTAATGGTGTAATAATATCTTTTACTAAAGAACTAACGATTTTACCGAATGCAGCACCGATTACAACCCCGACAGCTAAATCAACGACATTCCCTTTGAAAGCGAACTTTTTAAACTCGTTCCACATGTGTTAATCCCATCCTTTCCACGATTCATTATGAAATTTATAATTCCTATCAACATATTCTATAGAAATTTGCGTGAGAAATAAAGGGGAAATGGGAATGAAAGTAAATTCTGAAAAATGTATCCGTTTTAATTTTTACTTGTAGCGTCCAGTAGGGATTGCAGCAGTTGCTGCGTTTTTAATCCTTCTAATCCATCTACAACAGGCTTTGTATCTCCTTGTACACATGCAATAAAATGATGAACAGCATCTTCAAAACCACGTTGTTTTAACGTCGTATCCCATGATGGGGAACCAATTTGAGAAACTGCATTTTCTTGCTCAACTTCAAATGTGTTCATGTTTTTTACGCGAATGATTTTTCCTGTTGTGACAAGTTCAATTTGTTCTAAATTTGTACCGGCATGGCGGTGCATTGCGGTAGAAAGTAACATTCCATTTGCAGTTGTATATGTATGATGTCCGTAAAGAAGTTCATTCTTTTCATTGATTTGCATCATATTATGAACGACGTTAAGCTCATCGTTAGCTAACCAGCGAGCGGTATCTACAATATGTAAGTAATCATCTAACATCGTAAAGTCGTACGTATAGGGCCCAACTTTATTTGTACGATGCTTTTCAATTCGAATCCATGAGATATTATGAGCTTGCTCTTTTGCCGCAACATACATAGGAACGAAGCGGCGATTAAATCCAACCATTAACTTTCGGTTATACTTTTCGCTCAACTCAACTAGTTTCTCAGCTTGTTCTACTGTAGCAGCTAGCGGCTTATCAACATAAACATCGATTCCTTTTTTCAGAAGTTCAGAAACGATTTCATAATGGGATGCAGTTGAACTATGAACGAAGATTGCATTGCATTCTGAAGCTAACGTTTCAATAGAATGGAAGTCTTGTATGCGGTATTGCTGGCAAACTTGTTTCCTTTTCTCTGCATTAGGTGTAAAAGCCCCTACAAAATTCCAATCTGTTTCTTTTGTAAGTGTTGGAAGATAGGCTTTTTGTGCGATACTTCCAAGTCCAATCATCCCAATTTTCGGTTTGTTCATATGTATTCCCACCCTATTCATATTAATATAACGGGTTAAATGTAGCATAGAGCGGGGGAGGAAGGCAAAAATTAGCTTTTTACTTATGTCCTTCTAGCAAAATCTTTTCTATCTCTTTAAAGTTATGAGCATGTTGCAATGGAGGGAACATGATTACGGTTGTCCACATTTGTAACTGTAAGTAAAAGGATATATAAGGTAATTTATGTTAAAATATAAAGAGGGATAAAACATCTCTGCTAATACGCACGATGGTTTGAAGGGGAGTGCAACATTTTGGGGGCTGAATTAAAGGATAATAAATCAAACAAGGTCTTAAGGATTGGAACTAATATTATAATTATTTTATTAATTATTGGTGCAATACAAATGTTTTATGATGACGATTATACGAATGATCATTTCGGCTGGTTATTTTTGGTGTTAGGTTGGATAGTTAGAAGCATTTTTAATATTACGATAGGTTTGAAAGAAGGAGATAAAAAGTCAGTGTTGCTTGATGTAGGTTTGGTGCTCTTTTCCTTTTATCTTTTATTTTTATATAGTACGAAATATTTCGTTTGAAAAGAAAGCTCATAGTCTTATAGAGGCTGCGAGCTTTCTCTAATAATAACGGTACTAGTGTAACGATTTATAAAATTTTTGAGTAGTAGAAATAAATTGAGCAGCTTCTTCTAAAAAAGGATAATGATTACTCTCTTCAAATATCACAAAAATAGAATTGCGTATGCCCTCATGCATCTCGATAGAATACTGAATCGGGCACTGCACATCGTGTCTTCCACATATAATAAGAGTCTTTGTTTTCATAGAAGGTAAATGTTCTCGTAAATTAAATGTTGGATATTCGTGAGAAAAAGCATTCATTCGGCTAGCAGACATTGTTTTTTGGATTGGCTTATCAAAATAAGAGTTGTAGTTTTCCGGTTTATATAAAGATAATTTTGTTCGTTTAGTAGATAATTCTTTCCGCTCTTCACTTGTAAGGTGAGGGCTTTTTAAGCTTTTGATGAGTTGTTGCATATAATGAAATTGTGGATGTTCTGGATGATAAATGCAAAAAGGTGTTTCGGTGTAGTTGCTTGCTGCCGCTCCAACGAGTACTAACGATTGTAAGGATTTTGGATAGGTAATTGCATATAAAAGTCCAAGCATACCACCTGTTGAATGACCAGCGAAATGCCATATTGGAAGTTGTAAAGCTTCTCGTATTGCTTCTAAGTCGTGAGCCGTTTCAATCATACGTAATTCTTTTTCTGAATTGGCTTTTGCGGAGTTACCAGCATCTCGTAAATTAATGAGCAATACACGATGTGTAGAAGTGAAAACATCCGCAAAGTAATCACCAGTTTCATTAAATTGTGAATAGTGATGTGTAATGCAAAGCGGTTCGCCACTGCCTTTAGTAAAAAGCTCGAATGTGCCGCGTTTCGTGTAGATCATTTGTTGTGTCCACATAATATCACGACCTTTCCTTATAAAGTCCGTTAGTACATAAAAATATATCAGCGATTTTCCAAATATATCGACCGCAACTCAAAATATATCAGCGATTATCAAGATATATCGACTTACCGACAGAAACCGACAATAAATAAAAGGAGGCTATTCAAAAACGAGCCTCCTTTTCCTTTAGTACAAAGATTTTGTCATATTATTCCGAATAATTTCAAGAGCTTTCGCTACAGTTAATGCGTTCTTTTCTTCAATTTCTGGTTTACGGGGGATAGGTTTATACATGTTGTCTGGATCTTCCCATGTGAGGGGAAGTTCTGTTTCTGCTTGTCCTTTCCAAGCGTCAATCCATTCTGGAGGGAGATAACCTGAGATGTTTTGGATGTTGTTCATTTCGAGCCAAATGAGTGCCCACGCTCTTGGGACGACGCGCCAATGGTCATAGCCACCACCGCCGACAGCAATCCAACGACCTTCGCAATATTCGTTAGCGATTTCGCGAGCGAGCTTCGGTATTTCACGGTAAATATTCATCGTTGCGCAAAGGTGTGTAAGTGGATCGTAGTAATGTGCGTCAGCGCCATTTTGCGTTAAAATAATATCCGGTTTAAAGTATGCGGCCACTTCTTTTACGACAGTTCGATAGGAATCTAAGAAAGATTCGTCTTCTGTAAAAGCATCGAGTGGAACGTTAAAAGAATAACTATAACCATTACCTTGTCCGCGTTCATTTACAGCACCAGTTCCAGGGAATAAATATCGACCAGTTTCATGTAGTGAAATGGTGCATACGTTGGGATCGTCATAAAAAGACCACTGTACACCATCACCGTGATGAGCATCTGTATCAATATATAAAATGCGTAAACCGTATTTCTTTTGAATATATTTCATTGCGATGGAGCTATCGTTATAAATACAAAATCCAGATGCTTTGCCGCGGAAGCCATGATGTAAGCCGCCTCCTAAGTTAAGCGCGTGTTTTACTTTCCCGGAAAGAACAGCATCGACAGCTGTTAACGTACCACCAACGAGTAATGCGCTTGCTTCGTGCATATTTGGAAACATCGGTGTATCTTCTGTTCCGAGTCCATATGTCATCGCAATTGATTTTTCTAACTTACCTTCTCCAGCACGTTTTACCGCATTTATGTACTCTTCTGTATGAACGTAGGCGATCTCTTCATCTGTAGCCATCCTTGGTGAGATGATTTGAGAAGGAGAGATGAAACCGCCCTTTTGTAATAAGTCATACGTAAGTGTGACGCGCAGTTGGTTAAAAGGATGATCAGGGCTAAATGAATAGCCCCGAAAGTCATCCGAATAAATAAACGCGCTACTCATGCTTGCATCCCCATAATGTTCGGCCATAATACGCGGTAGCCTTCTGCTTCAAGTGCATCAATCACTTTTAGCGGATTCATCGTTTGAATGCGGAAAACGAGTACTTTATCATTCTCATCTTTTGCTGGGTAGACGAGAACGCTCACGATATTGATTTGTAAATCGCTAAAAATAGCAACGACTTTTCCAAGAATACCAGGTTCATTTTTTACTTGAATTTCAATTTGTGAACTCGGTTGATGTGCCCCTGTTAATTTCACTAACGTATGCAGTACAGTTGATTCAGAAATGATTCCAACTAACTTTCCAGCCTTTGTAACAGGAAGACAGCCAATTTTATTTTCAAAAAATAAAGTAGCAATTTCCTCAACGAAATCGAGAGGATGGCAAGTCATAACAGGATGTTTCATGATCAGTTCAAGCGGTTGCTTCAGCATATCGAGTGAAACTTGTTCATCTAAAATAGACGGACTTGCATCTCTTACATCCCGATCAGAAATAATGCCTACGACATGATTATTTTGATCGACAATTGGAATGTGCCGAATGCCTTTCGTACGTATCGTTCGGATTGCTGTTTCGATTGTATCGTTTGGATGTAATGTCACTACATCTTGATTCATAATTTCTTCTACAATCATTCCAGTTGCCCCCTTTATTAGTACATAAAACGATTGTGAAAACGTAGACGATCAAATGCTTGAATAGAATCCGTATCAACGCGTTTACCGATGCGGACCATTAAACAGTTAGCAGGATGTGAACAAATTTCAGGATCATCTGTAGCCATCCATTGTAACCCGCCAGCATTCATCATCTTTTCCATTACTTTTCGGTACTCCCAAACATTTAAGCCTGTTTGTTTTAAATCCCAGTGCCAATAATATTCAGTCGTCAATATAATGTAATCTTCCATATAATCGTCCATCATGGAAACTTCTAATAAGTTTTTTCCGACAGCGCAACCACGGAAGGCTGGGACAACTTCAATTGCCCCGAGTTCAATTAAGTTTTCCATTTTTCCTTCTGACCATCGTTCAAGTGGATCAGGATACAAGTATGTAACATACCCAACAATCGTTTGGTCATGTCTAGCAATAATGAGACGAGCTTCTGGTAATTTAGAAATTTCGACAATTGCTTTATATTGCTGCTCGGCAGGACGAAACGCAATTAAGTCTGGATGAAACTCATACATTTCTAAGTTATGTGTAGAGACAGGCCCTTCAATAATTAAAGTGCCTTTCGCTGTTTTTAAGTTTCTAGCATTATATATTTTTTTATGAATCAATGTATTGCTCACCACCTTGAGGGTTTGTGAATCTATTCATATCGTACTTTATAATATATGCGATGTGAATCGAAATTTGTCATTAAAAATTTGTCTAAAAATCAACAAATATACTGAAAATTTTAAATAATGTTATTATAATAGATAATAGAATACATAGGAGGGGGATGTAAAGTATGAAAGTAGAAACGCTTCCTGTCATTAAAGGAGAAAATAATTTGCCGAATTATGATGAGGCATACGCAAATTTTAACTGGGAAGAGGTTAATAAAAACTTTACTTGGAATGAAACAGGCCGAGTAAATATGGCGTATGAGGCAATTGATAAGCATGCGAAATCCGATCGAAAGAATAAAGTAGCCCTTTATTATCAAGATGGATCGCGAAAAGAGAAGTATACATTTAAGGAAATGAAGGATTTTTCTAATAAAGCAGGAAACGTCCTGAAAAATTATGGCGATGTAGAAAAAGGCGATCGCGTTTTTATTTTTATGCCGCGTTCCCCAGAGTTATATTTCGCCCTTCTTGGTGCAGTGAAATTAGGGGCAATTGTTGGTCCGTTATTTGAAGCATTTATGGAAGGCGCAGTTCGCGATCGTTTAGAAGATAGCGAAGCAAAAGTGTTAATTACAACGCCTGAATTGTTAGAGCGTGTACCATTAAATGATTTACCAGCTTTAAAAACAGTTTTCCTTGTTGGAGATCATGTAGAAGAAGGCGGTAAAACAGTAGCATTCAATCCTTTATTCGAACAAGCTTCAAAAGAATTACATATTGAATGGTTAGGCCGTGAAGACGGTTTGATTCTACATTATACGTCTGGTTCTACTGGTAAGCCAAAAGGTGTGCTTCATGCGCAGAACGCAATGGTTCAGCACTATCAAACGGCAAAATGGGTATTAGATTTAAAAGAAGACGATGTATATTGGTGCACAGCTGACCCAGGCTGGGTAACTGGTACAGCTTACGGTATTTTCGCACCGTGGTTAGTCGGAGCATCAAATGTTATTTTAGGCGGACGCTTTAGTCCAGAGGCTTGGTATGAAGCACTGCAAGATTACAGTGTAACAGTTTGGTATAGCGCACCAACAGCTTTCCGTATGTTAATGGGTGCTGGACAAGATGCAATTAAAAAATACGATTTATCACAAGTGCGCCACGTATTAAGCGTTGGTGAACCGTTAAATCCAGAAGTAATTCGATGGGGTATGAACGCATTTGGACTTCGTATTCATGATACGTGGTGGATGACAGAAACAGGTGGACAAGTTATTTGTAACTACCCTTGTATGGAAATCCGTCCAGGTTCAATGGGTAAACCAATTCCAGGTGTGAAAGCAGCGATTGTTGATAATGAAGGAAATGAAGTGCCTCCATACACAATGGGTAACTTAGCAATTAGCAAAGGTTGGCCAGCGATGATGCGCGGAATTTGGAATAACAAGCAAAAGTATGAGTCTTACTTCATGCCAGGCGATTGGTACGTATCAGGTGACTCTGCATACATGGATGAGGATGGATACTTCTGGTTCCAAGGGCGTATTGACGATGTAATTATGACGTCAGGTGAGCGCGTTGGACCATTTGAAGTAGAAAGCAAATTAATCGAGCATGCTGCTGTTGCAGAAGCTGGTGTAATTGGTATTCCTGATCCGGTGCGCGGCGAAATCATTAAAGCATTTATCGCACTTCGTGCAGGATACGAACCATCTGAAGAATTAAAAGAAGAAATTCGTCAATTTGTAAAGAAAGGTCTAGCAGCTCATGCAGCGCCAAGACAAATTGAATTTAGAGATAAATTACCGAAAACGAGAAGCGGTAAAATTATGCGCCGCGTATTAAAAGCGTGGGAGTTAAACTTACCAACAGGTGACTTATCAACGATGGAAGATTAAGAGAGAAAGGTCTGAACGAAATAATGTTCAGGCCTTTCTTTTTTATTCTCTCTTTAACCTACATAGAAATTAAAGAGGGAATAAAATGAAAACAGAAAAAGAAAAAATGATACTAGGAGAAATATATATACCGACTGATCCAGTTGTATGAAAAGATGTGCCAGATCATGTAGTAGTTGGCGGAAATCCTGCAAAGATTATAAAAAAATAAAATATTATTTGAACGAAGTGCCTTCCTCGTCTGTATACATTTATGAAAGAATAGATGAGGGAGGCTTTTTTATGTCTAATAAATTACTTCTTACTTTTGCTTTAATTGGAGTTATAGTCGTATTTTCTTGTGGTTTGCTATTACCGATGCCAATCGGATTTAAAGTATCAATGATTACAGCTGGAGTTATGATGATTGTTATATTTTCAATCATTATTCCATTTGATAGAAAACATATAGTAAGAAAAAATGGATATAAAATTGATTTTACAAAAACAAAAGTATATTTTCGCTGGAATGTATTTGATACGATTTCGGCTTGCCTGGCAGTGTATGCATGTATATGTGTGCAAGCATTAAATATTTTAGTTTCAACTGGCGAGACAATTCAAAACCCGTATGTTCAATTTTTTACGAATCAATCACAAGTATGGATTATTGTCGCAAGTTGCTATTTAATTTCCCGTATTTCATTAACGTTAAAAGGAATAAAGGAGATCAAAAATCATGGCGCAGATTGGGATTGAGGAGGAACTTATGCTTGCGTATCAAAGTGGAGATAAGCAGGCTGGGGAAAAACTATACGTTTTAATCAAACCAGCGCTATATACATTTTTGTATCGTTTTAACCGAGATGAACAATTAAGTATCGACCTTGTGCAAGATACGTTTTTGACGCTAGAGCGTAAGAAACATATGTATGAACCTGAAAAGGGAAAAATAAAAACGTATTTATTTCAAATTGGTTATCGTCTTATGATTAATAAATTAAATAGGAGAAAAAAGTGGCGTACGCTTTTGCCATTTTTAGTGCCGATTCCGGAAAAAGAATTTTCTCACGAAGATCGGCTCACAGTAAGAGAAGCAATTTTGAAAGTTCCAGAAGAGCAAAGAGCAGTCCTAATCCTTTCTTATTATCATGACATGCAGCAAAAAGAAATTGCAGAGGTATTAGATATTCCAGTTGGAACGGTGAAGTCGAGACTTCATAACGGGATAAAGAAATTGAAACAATTGCTGGAGGTGGACGAAATTGAGCGAAAATCCCTTTAAGAGTGAATATAAATTAAAACAGCATTTAGATAGTGACCATGTAGAAGTACCGGACTTTCCAAAAACGGTAAGTCGATTCGATCGATTAATCGGGTTTCTTGGTTCCCCGGCGAAAGATCCTGTGGAGGCTACGATTGGGAATGATTTATCAATTGTATTTCATGTATCGTTATTAGTTGGGGTTCCAATTCTTTCTCTTATTACGATACTCTTTATGGCGTTATAAAGGATTGGCAAGGAGGGAAAACTGACCTCTATTTGACACGCCTATATAAATGATGGTATAAAGAAAAGTATATGAATAATTGAGCGTGGAAAGGGAGAAGTAGTGATCATTTCCCTGTTTTAGAGAGCTGATGGCCGGTGAAAATCAGCACATAGATGATCGCGAATTACGCCCCTAGAGCATCTTTTTTCGATTGAATTGTATTCAAAAGGGAAGAGACGGTGCTAAGCCGTTATGTAAATAAGGTGGTAGGCTTTTTTTGGTCTGCAACTAGGGTGGTAACGCGATAATCAAAATCGTCCCTTATTTGAAGGGGCGATTTTTTTATGTTTTTAACCTTCACGCCAGTAATGAACTTAAAGGAGAGTATGTAGGATATGGGTATTTTACAAGATCTTGAATTTCGCGGTCTAATTAATCAGCAAACAGACGCTGAGGGCCTTGAGCAATTATTAGAAAAAGAAAGCGTTAAATTATACTGTGGTTTCGACCCGACAGCGGATAGCTTACACATCGGTCATATGTTACCAGTATTAATGTTACGTCGTTTCCAATTAGCTGGTCACCAACCAATCGCACTTGTTGGCGGTGGTACTGGTATGATCGGTGACCCAAGTGGTAAAAAAGCAGAGCGTACATTAAATACGAAAGATACAGTTGCTTACTACACAGAAAGCATTAAAAATCAACTTTCAAACTTCTTAGAGTTCGAAAACGTGGACAACCCAGCAACAATGGCTAACAACTATGACTGGCTTGGTAACTTAGATGTCATTTCATTCTTACGCGATATCGGTAAAAACTTCGGTTTAAACTATATGTTAGCAAAAGATACAGTAGCATCTCGTTTAGAAACTGGTATTTCATTTACTGAGTTTAGTTACATGATTTTACAATCATACGACTTCTTAAACTTATACCAACACCATAATTGCCGCCTACAAATCGGTGGTAGTGATCAATGGGGTAACATTACAGCTGGTCTTGAATTAATCCGTAAATCAGAAGAAGATGCGAAAGCATTCGGTTTAACAATTCCACTTGTTACAAAATCTGACGGTACGAAGTTTGGTAAAACAGAAGGCGGCGCAATTTGGTTAGACCCAGAGAAAACAACTCCTTACGAGTTCTACCAATTCTGGATTAACACAGATGACCGTGATGTTGTTAAATATTTAAAATACTTTACATTCTTATCTCATGAAGAAATTCTTGAGCTTGAGAAACAAGTAGCTGAAGCACCAGAAAAACGTGCAGCACAAAAAGCATTAGGTGCAGAAATGACAAAACTTGTTCACGGCGAAGAAGCATTAGAACAAGCGATTAAAATTTCAGCTGCATTATTCAGCGGTTCTGTAGCAGAACTAACTGCAAGCGAAATCGAGCAAGGATTCAAAGACGTACCATCTGTAGAACGTACTGCAGAAGATACAGTATTAATCGACTTACTTGTAGAAAGCAAAATCTCTCCATCAAAACGTCAAGCACGTGAAGATGTAACGAACGGCGCAATCTACGTAAACGGTGAGCGTACACAAGCATTAGACTACGTTGTAACAGAAAACGACCGCATCGAAGGTAAATTCACAATCATTCGCCGCGGTAAAAAGAAATATTTCTTAATTCGTTACTAATCCGAAACGAATATAAACAAATAATACCCCGAATTATAGGCTGAAAAGTTTATGATTCGGGGTTTTTTATGTATGGATTTAAATCGCCGGATCTTTTCTTTTAAATAGAATATAAAGAACTAATATGAGCATATAAAGTAAACTAACTAACATAACGATAAATGCTGTTGGATAAAATTTTGCTGCATATATAAAGAAATCAATTTGATAAATATCTTCGTAATTAGAAACGGTGCCTTTGAAGTAATTCGTAAACTTAGCGCTATATTTCCATTCATCAGGATCATCTATTAAATTACTTCCCTGATACCAATTAATAAGCGCGGAAGTAATAAACAACATACATGCACTACCCAATTGAACCATTTGGTTTATTGTCAAAAGAGTCCACCTCCTATTTAATGGTTATTATAGCGTGCATTCATAGTTCTGTAACCTTTTTGTTGTAATCTCCTTTTCGAGTTCATACGGAAATCACATGTAAGCGGTATGATAAATGTATAACAACTAGAAAGGAGTGGTAAAACAAAATGTCACTAGAAGCGCTCATTATTTTTTCTTTGCTAAACGCGGGTCAGCTTGCAGAGAATTCGAAGGTGGATGTACATAAAGAGCAGAAAGATGCTTATGTATATGTTCAGAAAGAGGAAAATAAATAATTTTATTTTATATATAAACGACAAAAGAGGGTATCCCAAAAGGTCTTTAAAAATGGCCCTTTGGAGATATCTTCTTTTGTTATTCATTCAGCTTTGGTATACAAATCCAATACCACCTCTCAAATCCCTGCCATTACTGCATTTATTGCTAATATCATGAAGGAGGGAGAATAAGGTGGGATTCAAATGCCAAATTGGTTAATCGTACAGTTAGCTATTGGGCTTTTATGGTTTATCACTTGGTCAATAATTGGTATTTTTAGATCTCGAAAAGTAAGTTTTTTATTTGATAAAAAGGATGCTTTCAAGCTTGTATATTATATTTGCTTACCCATTAGTTATTTTGTTACTGTAATTTTAATTGAGATAATATCTTTATTGAAAAAAGGATGGGATACTTTTAGTTTTGCTCAATTAGTAATCCCTTGTATTTTTATTATTAATGCTTTTCTCAGTATTAATGTATTATCAAATACAAAAGAAAAATGAAAAAAATATTGAACAAAACATTTATCATAAGAGACAAGAATGCTTGGAATGGTTTAGAAACTTTTCATTTGTGGATGAAAAAAAAGTCCAAATCCAAATCTATGATATAAAAAACTCTATTGCTGGTAAGGCTATAATCAGCAATGTGACAGATGAAGAAGCTATGGAGTTAAAAGCATCCAAAGATTCATTTCCTGAAAATATTTCATTGCTAATTTTAAAAAAAAAAGTTAGTGGATATCAATTAAATTAAAGTTAATTAAATAGTTTTAGATAAGTATCAAGAGAATAAAATTGTAATCGGGATTAAAGAAATTAGGATATAAAATTGAGGTAAATTCAAACTTATAGAATTATTTTAGTTGAAAAAACAGCCTTTTTAAGAGTTCATCTTGAGAAGGCTGTTTTTTCTATTCTTAATTAATTTATGAAGGTTAGTTTTTGAAACTTTCTATAAATTGTAAAACATCATAAAGGCGATACATCTTAACTTCAGGACGTTTTTCCCTCATTTCAGCAGTTCCTAATTTTGATTCATCAATCTTAAAAATGAAAGATTTGGCTCTTTTTGCTTGTGAGGCATAAATGCGTCCCCCATGTTCTTTCACAAAAGATTCAACTTCTTTTACTTTCTTTTCTAATTCTTCGAAAGGATCCTCAACCTTAAAATCAAATACTTCTAAAATTGCATTTTGGCTCACTCCTCGATGAATAAAATGAGTGGCTAATAAGTCTTCAAGTGTTACTTTATCATACTGGGGTAAATTCATTGTTTCTTTTTTTGGTAATGAATCCACAATGAGTGATTCTGCTATTTGATAAACCGCACTTTTCCAATTCCTTTTAGATAAATCTACGTTTCGGTATAATTCCTCTTCCGAATAACCGAGTCTTTTTTCAACTAACCAATAAATGTTTGGTATACTAAATGGAGTTATACGGTTTATTAATGTATTCCCCTCAAAAAAGCGCTGTATGGCTAATTCACTTTCTTTGTCTAAAGATTCTTCTTCAGACAAGTTGCTATACACTATTCTGGTATCAATAGATAGTTTTTCTTGTATAGTTTTGAATAGCTCATCTCTACTTTTATCTTTATATCTTCCTGATCGCCCTTTACCGACATAAAATACTTCATTTGTATTTGTAACGAACCATTCATAAACATAATAATCACAGTGTTCTTCTCCAGTTGGTGAGATTCCACCCATTGTTGATGTAATTGTTAATGTAGATTCTATATTATTTGGTGTATCGTCTAAGAGTTTTGATGGTTTCTTTGCACCATTTGTTCTAAATAGAAACTTAAAGAGACTCATATTAATCCTCCAATTATATGTACTAGTAAATGTTTTCTTTCCCATTGTACTAATAAGTATAGTTATTTCATACATAAAGACATTACTAAAGTAGAGTTTGTCCATCAAATATTTTTAAGATATCTCAAAGTAAACGTTCCTATATTTAAAATGAAAGGCTAGTTCCTCTTATGGAATGTAATAAATAAACTGTATTGGATAATCCATCAGGGGAAGACAAAAAGTTAAAAGCGGAGTATTTTTACAAAAGAGCATCTCTAATGGATGCTCTTTTGGTCAGTTACATTTTGGATGAAGAGGTTTTTCTTGTTTTGATCTTTGAGTATTTTAAATACACTTTAGATGAAAAATCACATACATAAAAAGGTCCTTCTTCTTCTTTGTACTTTTCGTGGAATACACTTCTTTTATCATCGATAATAAAATTATGTATTAATTGTAATTCTTTTATTTTTTCTTCGCTTAAGCTTTCTACAAGATATTGTGTTTGATGTCTATCTCTCAATTGTTGATTTAAATATTTATAAAAGAAGCTCATAAATAATGGGATACAGAGGAAGATTAATACCAAAGTATTCTTTGAAGTTTGAAAGAGATTAATATCAATTTTGATATTGAAAAGGACCCAATAAATGAACATGAAATTAATCATATTAAATAGGCCAACATATCTAGTGATTCTACAAAATAGACTATTTCTATTAGTTTTAATAAAGGGAAGGGTGGTTGCTATTATTAAAAGTATTAAAAATATCAAAGAAAATAAGAGTGCACTTACTTGATATAATTTTTTAAAAATGAAAGAATAGTCAATTGGTACACTTACACTAGGTATAAAAAATTTAAAATAAAGTGCAGGGAGAATAAATACACATATTGCAGCAAGGACTATATCTTGCCAAAACATAAAAATATCCATCTGCTTACGTTTAGTTTTGTCCTTAAATAATTGATCGAATTCATTGGTAGTGGAAGATTCCATGTAAAATGAACCGAATCCTTTTATGATTCCCCACACGCCTACAGCTGCACCTACAATTTTAGCGATATCAGCAATTTCGGTAAATGACATATAACTTATATATCCTCCTTTGAAAGTTTAGGTTTAATATTCCAACTGAACCATTATATCACAATTTAATGGTGTTATTGATGCTCGCTATATATTCATTCTTTATCAAAACGGAATTTGTTCAATAAGTTATTTGCGTAACTTATGAGAGGAAGTTTTTTCTGGAAGATAGGAAGTTGTATACAATACTCACTTACAAAGGGAATAAAAAGAAAAGAGATGGAAACCAATGAATGAAAGAGATGATCTTATGGACAGGAAAGAACGTACTATATACGATAACTCACCAAGTAAAAAGTGAACGCATAGGGGGAATATTTGTTCACTGTTATTTCATTCTTTACGTTAAATATAATTCATAATCCTCATTAATACTGCTTGGATCTCCGAATGTTTCCTCGTATAGATTACACGCTTTTGTAAACCTATTTTTTAATGAAAAGTGGTAACCTTCTTTGGTTATGACTTCTTGTAATACTAAACGCTCGAAGCCTTTTTCTTTTGTGAATGTTTTAAACCATTCAAGAATAATGCTTCCTTTTCCTTGATTACTTGGTGTAATGCTTATAGCAGCAATTGCTAAATATGGTTTTGGAAAAAGCTCACTTCTAAGGCTAATAGTTATTTTAGATTCTTTAGATGAAATATGTAAAGTATATTTAGAAAACCCTTCAAACAATTCTATTTCGTCTTGTATTATTTCTTCTAATAACAATTTTAATGTTTGAAAGTCATGTATATAAAGAGGAATTTTCATGAAGTTTTCTTTCAAAATAAGTAGCTCCTTTTAGTATCTGCTTTTTGATACTTCCCCATCTCTATATACACGCCAGCTTTTTTTTTATTGTGGCCCCAATTACATTCTTTTTTATGCCTTATCTTGCATTGTTAAATAAAATAAAAAAAGCCCAGGCCCCTTGATAAACAAGGTTCCTAAGGCTTTTAATACGACTCTTTTCAGAGTACCGAGATTAACGAGAGTAGAACTCTACGATTAATGCTTCGTTGATTTCAGCTGGTAACTCAGCACGCTCAGCGTGACGAGTGTAAGTAGCTTCTAATTTGTCAGCATCGAAAGTTAAGTATTCTGGTACGAAGTTGTTAACTTCGATCGCTTCTTTAACAACAACAAGGTTGTTAGATTTTTCGCGAACGCTGATAGTTTGACCAGGTTTTACACGGTAAGATGGGATATCTACGCGAGCGCCATCAACCATGATGTGACCGTGGTTTACTAATTGGCGAGCTGCACGACGAGTGCGAGCTAAGCCCATACGGTAAACTAAGTTGTCAAGACGAGCTTCAAGAAGGATCATGAAGTTTTCGCCGTGCTTACCAGGCATTTTACCTGCTTGGTCAAATGTGCGACGGAATTGACGCTCAGTCATGCCGTACATGTGACGAAGTTTTTGTTTCTCTTGTAATTGTAAACCGTATTCTGAAAGTTTCTTACGTTGGTTAGGACCGTGAGGACCTGGTGCGTAAGGGCGTTTTTCTAATTCTTTTCCTGTGCCGCTTAGAGAGATTCCAAGACGACGAGACAGTTTCCAAGCTGGACCTGTATAACGAGCCATAGTTGACTCCTCCTTTAAAATGTTTTTATTTACGTAAAATAAAAACAGACGTAATCGATATTTACGGGCATTTTGTTTTCATGTACCTTCGCTCCAGCAGCAGGGAGTTACGAGATACACCTCCGTAGAGGAACAAAATACAAACGATAAACTCACATTACAAGGCTGCCTTTTTATTTTACACAAACGCTATTATATCTTTTACCCAGAGTTTCGTCAAGCGAGTACGTTTTTGTTTTATGCATATAAATTTTGGAAATGAACAAGAAGGAATTTAAAACGATATAAAAGAAGAGATAGAAACACAAATAAAACGCTTACATAAAATGTAGTAAAAACGTTCATCAAATTTTTGTTGGTGAATATGCGGTAATAAAAACATAAAGGGGATGTTTTTATGAAAAAGAAGCATATGGAGACAGCGTTAATTCATCACGGTTATACATCAGAGGAACATAAAGGAAGTTTGACACCGCCTTTATTTCAAACGTCTACATTTACATTTGAGACTGCGCAGCAAGGAGAAGCGAGTTTTGCGGGAGTGGATCCATCTTATATTTACTCAAGACTTGGAAATCCAACTGTGAAATTATTTGAAGAACGTATGGCGGTGTTAGAAGGAGGAGAAGAAGCGCTTGCTTTCGGATCCGGTATGGCAGCTATTTCCGCAACGTTAATTGGTTTTCTAAAAGCTGGAGATCATATTATTTGTTCAAATGGATTATACGGATGCACGTACGGCTTTTTGGAAGTGTTGGAAGAAAAATTTATGATTATGCATTCGTTTTGTGATATGGAGACAGAGGCTGATATTGAAAATAAAATTCGCCCAAATACAAAGCTTATTTTCGTTGAAACACCGATTAATCCGACAATGAAATTAATTGATTTAAAACAAGTGATTCAGGCTGCGAAGCGAAATGGTTTACTTGTCATTGTTGACAATACGTTTTGTTCACCTTATTTACAAAGACCGCTTGAACTTGGCTGTGACGCCGTTGTTCATAGTGCGACAAAATATATTGGTGGTCACGGTGACGTTGTAGCGGGTGTAACAATTTGTAAAACGAAAGCGTTAGCTGAAAAGATTCGCCCGATGCGAAAAGATATCGGCGGTATTATGGCGCCGTTTGATGCGTGGTTATTGTTACGCGGATTAAAGACACTAGCGGTAAGAATGGACCGCCATTGTGATAATGCAGAAAAAATTGTATCGTTCCTAAAAAATCATGATGCGGTAGAAGGTGTTTGGTACCCAGAAGGAGAGTTAGCATCTCGCCAAATGAAACGTGGGGGTGGCGTTATATCTTTTTCAATTAAAGGCGGGAAAGAAGAGACGCAGGCGTTTATTAATGAGCTTCACTTTATTACAATTGCGGTAAGTTTAGGAGATACAGAAACGTTAATTCAGCATCCGGCAACGATGACGCACGCTGCGATTCCAGCTGAGTTAAGACAAGAAATGGGCATTTATGATAATTTAATACGTTTATCTGTCGGTTTAGAATCGTGGGAGGATATCGTTTCTGATTTAGAGCAAGCGTTAAAGAAAATATCTACTGTTAGTAATCAATAAAAAAGAGCTAGCTATCGGTTTTGTACGTCATGTACTTAATCGATAACTGGCTCTTTTTTGTTACATATGTTTTAGGAGTGTTTCCACAAACTTTTCTAAATAGCGCTGATCTACTTCGTCGAAACGATTTTTTTCAGGACTATCAATATCAAGTACACCAATGACATTCCCATCTTTAATAATCGGTACGACAATTTCTGAATTTGAAGCACTGTCGCAAGCGATATGCCCTGGGAATTGGTGGACGTCTGCTACAAGCTGCGTTGTTTTCGTTTCAGCTGCAACGCCGCAAACGCCTCGTCCAAATGGAATGCGCACGCAAGCAGGCATTCCTTGGAATGGTCCAAGAACAAGCTGATTTCCTTCTGTTACGTAAAAGCCAACCCAATTAACGCGATCCAAAAATTGGTTTAATAATGCGGACGCATTTGATAAGTTTGCGACTACGTTTGATTCACCAGTTAATAATGCATCCAGTTGTTTTATTACTGTCTCATATTGCTGCACGCGAGATCCTGCATAACTTTCTTTAGTAAACATGGAAACAGCTCCTTTTTTATCGAGATGTGTAAAATATTAGCAAAATACGATGTATTTCACATGACTTTGTCGATAGAAAATTAAAGGAATTTGTCTTAAAAGTCAAGAAATTTACACTATAGCTGTTCAGTGAGAGGAAGTGAGCGCATGAAACAGACGAAACAAAAAGTAATCGATGCGGCAATATCGTTGTTTAACACGAAAGGGTATGATGGAACGTCGGTGCGAGACATTGCAAAGCGAGCGGATGTGAATGTAGCGAATATTTCATATTATTTTGCTGGAAAGCAGGGCCTATTAGAGCAGCTTATTACTAATTTTTTAGAAGGGTATATTCATGTGATTGAAACATCCTTTGAACAGAGGGAGTATTTGTCGGCTAAAGATGTAATGGTGCAAATGGTACGAGGGATTTTACGATATCAATTTGATAATAGGGAGCTGACACGTTTCTTTTACCGAGAGCTGTCGCTTGATACGACATTAATTCGCGAAGTGATGACCGTTTATTTTTCTAAAGAAAGATATTATATAGAGCAAGTGATTAGACAAGGACAAATGAAACAAGAGTTTAAGAAGGTATCTTTTACAATGTTTATGACGCAATTAAAAGGCATGATGAATATGCCGTTTTTATATCCGCAATATATATCAGAAGTGCTGCATTCTTTTCCATCTGAGACCTTTTTCTTAGAAATGTACACGAAAGAAATTGAACAATGGATGGAACAAACATTATGTATAACGAATATGTATCAGGAATGGCCAAGAGCTGTTCATATGTGAGAAATCCCCACCTAACGAACTGAGGTGGGGATTTTTGTGCTTTTCTTTCTTTGCCATAAATTGTTGCATAAAAGCGCGATAATTGTTAATGAAGCTCCGGAAATTTCAACCTTGTCGACTATATAACCTCGAAAGATGGAACCGATAAGTGCAAGCACAGGAACTAAATTCATAAATAATATGCCGTTAATAGATGAAATGTAGCGATTTCCTGCGTTCCAGCAAAATACTGCGATAACGCCTGCAATAATTGACATATATAAGAGTTCAAAACGAACGTTCATAATTGTAGATGGTGAAGGTACAGTGACAACGTTTGTATAAGTTAAAAAAGTGACGATAGTGATGAGTGAAATTGAGCCAAATAAACAAGTTAACGTCGTATACCTAAGTGGTGACCAAGATTGAAAACTAGCACCACCGTTTGTATAAATGACCCAGCAAGTAACGCCGCACAGCATAAGTATATTTGTTGAGAGGTGACTGGCAGCTCCAAATAATAAGTGAATATTTCCTTTTGAAATGACAAGCATAACACCGATAAGTGCAACGAACATACAAAGGAAAGTGTAGTTTTGTGGGCGTTTGTTTTTAGTTATCCAC
The DNA here is from genome assembly GCF_051916915.1 of Bacillus cereus group sp. MYBK139-1. NCBI lineage: Bacteria > Bacillati > Bacillota > Bacilli > Caryophanales > Bacillaceae > Bacillus > Bacillus cereus group sp. MYBK139-1. Next base: position 215,782 of record NZ_JBQAHO010000002.1, read on the forward strand.
TGCAATAATAAAGCGATGAGTGGCATAAGAGACTGAATCATCGCGGCATGGATGGCTCCAGACGGTCCGGCAAGTTGTTGTCCGTAGAAAACGAGAAAACCATATCCTGCGAAACCGACTGTTCCGTAAAAAAGTAACGAAAGTGTTTTCTTTTCTAAGCGGAGTGACTTTGTCCCTTCGGTAAGTAATAACAGAATAAGAAAAATAATAGCTGCTGATCCATAGCGAATCGTTGTGAAGAAGAACGGATCGATAAACTGTAAGGCGTTTGCCATGACAGGAAACATAAATCCCCAAGCCGTTACGGCAAGTAAGCATAGGAGGGATCCGAGTAGCATTTGTTTTTTGTTCAAGAGTATCTTTCCCCTTTACATTTCGTTATAGTAAGTTGATGAAATAAGTATAAAGAGTAATTGTTTATAGAAGGAAATATCGATTTTTTATGACAGTTATAACTTTTTGTTAGAGGTGTGTACGATGGATTTAGAGGCAGTACGATCGTTTATTGAAGTAAAAAATACACGAAGTTTATCAAAGGCGAGTAAAATTTTACATATTTCTCAGCCGGCGCTTAGTAAACAAATTCAAAGGTTAGAGGCGGATTTAGAAGTTACTTTACTGAAGCGTTCCGCGCAAGGAGTGGAGTTAACAGAGGCTGGAGAGTTATTTATAAAAAGAATGTTACCGATTTTGGAACACATACATGAAGTGAAAGCCGAAATGAAGAAATTTCAAGAGAAGAGGAACATTTCAATAGGCATATTGCCAAGTTTAGCAGCACATTACATATCAAAATGTAAAGATACATTAGGTGACGGGTTCGAAATAGAATGGAAAATTGAGCATACGAAAGTACTGATAGGACTTTTTAAAGAACGGAAGATTGAAGCGATGTTCATCGATTCAGTAGTAGAAGGTGCTACGTGTATAAAAGAAATACGAGAAGAAAAAATTGTGTGTGTCGTTTCAAATGATCATCTTTATAAAGAGAAAACAGTAATTCGAATGGAAGATTTGCAAAATGAAAAGTTAATCGTATACCCAGAAATCTGTGATGTTAGAAAAATGATTACGAATCTGTTTCAAGGGATAGGTGCGAAACCGATTATTGCATTTGAAACTTCTTATGCAGAACCGATGCTTGCGATGGTTAGTGCCGGACTTGGCATCACATTACTTCCAGAAATATCAGTAGAGCAAGCGGTAAGGCAAGGAAATGTGCATGCGATTTCTATTGAACCGCCACTTGTACGTAAAATATATTTCGCATCTCATATGGAAGAAGGCCCTTTGCTGCATTCATTTGATGATGAGAGGTAATCCAAACGGAATATTGAGAAAGATTACAATTGCATTGAAAGAAACATGAAATTTTAAAAAAAACTAGGTCAAAAACAAACCATTACATGGTATGATTAGTACATTGTTAGTTGTTAAATATAGGGGAATTCCCTTTTTATACATAATGCCTTCCATTTCATAAACGGAACGGACAAAAAAAGAGATATAACTAGGAGGCTTTTTTGCATGGATTCTATCCTGACGATCGTTATCATTGTAGTAAGCTCTATTCTAGTGCTGCTCATGATAGAGCTTGTGATAAGAAATCGTTCATATAAAGATATTGAAGCACTTGAGCAGTGGAAACAAGAGATAAAAGATAAACCTGTGGCAGATGAACTAAAACGGGTGAAAGATTTAAATATGACGGGTCAAACAGAAGAACTGTTTGGTAAATGGCGTGAAGAATGGGATGAAATTGTATCAACAACCATTCCGAAAGCTGACAAAGATTTAGCGCAAGCGCGAAAATTCGCCTCGCAATTCTCCTTCCGAAAAGCAAAGCATGCGATGAATGAATCCATAAGTGGTTTAGATGACGCTGATAATCGTATTACAGACATTTTAAATGAATTACAGCAATTGTTAGAAAGCCATGAAAAAAATAGCTCGGAAATCGAAGGGTTACGTGATACATATCGTAGTATGAAGAAGAGTGTTCTTGCTCATAGACATATGTATGGAGCAGCAGAGCAGAAAATTGAAGAGATGCTAGACGCTGAATCTGAGAAATTTAAAACCTTTGAAGAAGCAACAAATAATGGTGACTATTTAAAAGCGAGAGAAATTGTTATTAGTTTGGAAGAAGGTTTAGCAGATTTAGAAATCATTATTCACCAAATTCCAGATTTATTGGTAGAGTGTCAAGCGACGTTACCAGTTCAGCTGGAAGATTTATTACACGGACATAATGACATGGTAAGACAAGGTTATGTATTAGAGTATTTGGAAATCCCTAAAGAAGTTCGCGATATGAAGAAACAACTACAAATATGTTTAATGGATATACAGGAGCTTCACATAACGGAAGCGGCTGAAAAAGTAGAAAACTTAAAAACGAGTTTAGATAGCTTCTATGATCAACTAGAACAAGAAGTACATGCGAGACATTATGTGGAGCAAAAAACACTTTCTGTTTATGAAGACTTAGAAGAAATTCGCACTGAAACGATTGAAACAAAAGCAGAAACACAGCTTGTGAAACAAAGCTATCAGTTGCAAGATAAGGACATTGAGTCTCAAAAAGTAATTGAAAAGCAAATGCACATTTTAATGAAACGTTTTGAAATGCTGCAATTACGCGTTGCGGAACAAGATATTGCCTTCTCTATTATTCGTGAGGAACTAGAAGAGATTTATGAGCAATGTGAAACATTAAAAGTACTTCATGCAGAATATAAAGAAATGCTGCAAACGATGCGCAAAGAAGAATTTGAAGCACGTGAGAAGTTACAAGAAATGCGAAATACTATTTTCGAAACGAAACGCTTTATGCAAAAGTCGAATTTGCCAGGGCTTCCAGAGAGCATTATGGAAGATTTAAAAAGAGGACAAATGGCAATGCAAGCTGTATATGAGCAATTAGAAGTGAAGCCGTTAAATATGAATGCTGTAAATAGCAGTTTAGAAGAAGCTTACACAACTGTTAATGGTGTTGCTGAAATGACAGAAGAGTTAATTGGACAAGCGTATTTAGTTGAAAAATTAATTCAATACGGTAATCGTTACCGCAGTCATGATGAAAACCTTGCAGAGAGCTTAAATTATGCGGAGAAATTATTCCGTGAATATCAATACGATGCAGCTTTAGAACAAGCGGCTTCTGTACTAGAGCAACTTGAGCCTGGCGTTGTTCAAAAAATAGCTGAATATGTAGACAATGAACAAACCCTTTCATAAGGGTTTGTTTTTTTGTGTAATTTTGCAGGCGATGTTGCTATAATGAAGAGCGGAATACAGTAAGGTTATTCGTTTTAAAATATAACGGAACCTTTGAGTAGTCTTAGCGTAATGACACGTATTTGTGATATGATTATATGATGTGACAGCGCTGAAAGGGGAAGAACGATGATCTATTTTGATAATAGTGCGACGACAAAGCCATATCCAGAAGCTCTTCAATCGTACGTAACGGTTGCGGGGAAATATTTTGGGAATCCTTCTTCTATTCATTCGCTTGGAGGAGAGGCAGAGCGTCTATTAACACAATCAAGAACAATTGCAGCGCAGCTTCTTCACGTTAAGCCTTCTGAAATTATTTTCACATCAGGTGGAACGGAAGGGAATAACCTTGCGATTAAAGGAATAGCGATGAGGAATCGTTCGCGCGGTAAACATATCATTACAACAAATATTGAACACGCGTCTGTGTTTGAAGCATATAAACAATTAGAAGATCTCGGTTTTGATGTAACATATTTACCGGTTAATGAGCATGGTGTTGTATCGGTAGAGGATGTAAAACGAGCGCTTCGTGAAGATACGATTCTTGTGTCAATTATTCACGTGAACAACGAGACTGGAGCAATTCAGCCTGTTGCTGAAATTGGAACGTTATTATCGAATTATCCGAAAATAAGATTCCATGTGGACCATGTACAAGGGATAGGAAAAGTACCGCTTAATTTATACGCTTCTCATATTGATCTTTGCTCAATATCTGGACATAAATTCCACAGTGTAAAAGGAACGGGTCTTCTTTATGTACGTGATGGCGTAAGGTTAGATCCAATTTTATCAGGTGGTCAACAAGAGCTGAAGTATCGCTCTGGTACAGAGAACTTACCTGGCATTGTAGCGATGGTGAAAGCACTTCGCATGACAATGGAGCAAGTGAAAGAAAAGGTAGCTCATTTGCAAAGTTTACAAGCAGAGCTTGTTCGTTTCTTTAAAGAAATGGAAGATGTAACGATTAATACGTCGCTTGCATATGCAGCACCGCACATTTTAAATGTATCATTTGTAGGTTTAAAACCAGAAGTGGTCGTTCATGCTTTAGAAGAGCACGGTGTATATGTATCAACGAAATCTGCTTGTTCTTCAAAAGCAAATGAAGTGAGCAGAGTGTTAGTGTCAATGGGAGTACCGCATGCCGCTGCTGCAAGTGCTATTCGCATTAGTTTGGCGCCAGAAAACACGATGGAAGAAGTAAAGCAATTTGAAGGTATTGTGAAAGAAACGATGCCAAAATTATATGAAGTGATGAGGTAAAGGAATATGATGACATATGAATATATTTTAGTTCGTTATGGAGAGATGACGACTAAAGGTAAGAACCGTTCTAAATTTGTAAGCACATTAAAAGATAACGTGAAGTTCAAACTGAAAAAATTCCCGAATATTAAAATCGATGCAACACATGACCGTATGTATATCCAATTAAATGGCGAAGATCATGAAGCGGTATCTGAAAGATTGAAAGATGTATTTGGTATTCATAAGTTTAACTTAGCGATGAAAGTACCATCAGAATTAGAAGATATTAAAAAAGGTGCATTAGCAGCTTTCTTACAAGTAAAAGGCGATGTGAAAACATTTAAAATTACTGTACACCGTTCTTATAAGCATTTCCCAATGAGAACGATGGAATTATTACCTGAGATTGGTGGACACATTCTAGAAAATACAGAAGATATTACTGTAGATGTTCATAATCCAGATGTAAATGTACGTGTAGAAATTCGCAGTGGTTATAGCTATATTATGTGCGATGAGCGTATGGGAGCTGGCGGTTTACCAGTTGGCGTTGGCGGAAAAGTAATGGTACTTCTTTCTGGTGGTATCGATAGCCCAGTAGCAGCGTACTTAACGATGAAACGCGGCGTATCTGTGGAAGCAGTTCACTTCCATAGCCCACCTTTCACAAGTGAGCGCGCGAAACAAAAAGTAATCGATTTAGCACAAGAGTTAACGAAATACTGTAAACGTGTAACACTTCACCTTGTTCCATTTACAGAAGTGCAAAAAACGATTAATAAAGAAATCCCATCTAGCTATTCAATGACAGTTATGCGCCGTATGATGATGCGTATTACAGAGCGTATCGCAGAGGAGCGTAACGCACTTGCAATCACGACTGGTGAAAGTCTTGGACAAGTAGCAAGTCAAACATTAGATAGTATGCATACGATTAACGAAGTAACAAACTATCCAGTTATTCGTCCGCTTATTACGATGGATAAATTAGAGATTATTAAAATCGCTGAAGAAATCGGCACATATGAAATTTCAATTCGTCCGTATGAAGATTGCTGTACAGTATTTACACCAGCAAGCCCAGCGACGAAGCCGAAGCGTGAAAAAGCGAATCGTTTTGAAGCGAAATACGATTTCACACCATTAATCGATGAAGCTGTAGCAAACAAAGAAACAATGGTATTACAAACGGTAGAAGTAGTGGCGGAAGAAGAAAAATTCGAAGAACTTTTCTAAAACCATAAATTACCATATCTAAAACGTGTATGAAGTCATGTTATTTATCACACTCTATACTCACAAGGAGGTGATATAACATGTCACGTAGCACAAATAAATTAGCGGTTCCTGGTGCTGAATCAGCATTAGACCAAATGAAATACGAAATCGCTCAAGAGTTTGGTGTTCAACTTGGAGCTGATGCAACAGCTCGCGCTAACGGTTCTGTTGGTGGTGAAATCACTAAACGTCTAGTTTCACTAGCTGAGCAACAATTAGGCGGTTACCAAAAATAATCCCATATGATGGCTTAGAAAGAGCGGGTTCTCCCGCTCTTTCTTTTTTGTGTTATGTCACTATTTGTCGGTAAGTCGATATATTTAATTTTCGTTAATATATTCCAAGTTGTGTTAGATATATTTGAAAAACTCTCGATATAATTTCATTTACCAATTCGACAGAACTGAAAAATTTGTCAAAAGAAGAGGGTTCAAAATTTACAGAAAATTCTTTATTATATAAGGGAGGCATAAAGAAAAAGGAGGATGTTTATGAAGAGAGAAGAATTGTTGGCACCGCCGTCTTATAATTTAGTTTCTGAAATAGAGAAATATACAGGCGATAAAGAGAAGCTTGCTTTAATTTGGCAAGATGATAAAGGGAATCGACGAGAAGTTACATACGCTGAGTTAATGAAAGGTGCAAATAAAATTGGAAACGCTTTTATAAAGAGTGGTCTGCAAAAAGGGGACAAGCTCCTCATTATGATGCCTCGTTTAATTGAAGCATACATGACGTATATCGCTGCGATTAAAGCAGGGTTTGTCGTAATTCCGAGTTCAGAAATGTTACGTAAAAAGGATATCGAATACCGTATTGGACACGGGGAAGTAAAAGCAATCGTAAGTTATGAGCCGTACATTGGACAGTTTGATGATATAGAAGCGATGGACTCTCTTCAAAAATTCGTTCTGAGCGAGCAGTCAGTAGATGGATGGATTAATTTAAAAACAGCGTTAGAAAAAGAGAGTGATATGTTAGAAATGGCGAAGACAGATAAAGAAGATATGGTCTTTTTATCTTACACGTCAGGAACGACAGGAAATCCAAAAGGTGTTGTTCATACGCATGCGTGGGCATACGCTCATTTACGTACGAGCGCTCCAAATTGGCTCGGAATTGAAGAGAATGATGTTGTGTGGGCGACGGCTAGTCCAGGCTGGCAAAAGTGGATTTGGAGCCCGTTTTTAGCAACTCTAGGCTCAGGGGCAACAGGATTTGTATACCACGGTAAGTTTGAACCAAAAACGTATTTAAATTTATTAGACGATAATAAGGTGAATGTGCTTTGTTGTACGCCGACTGAGTATAGATTAATGGCAAAAGTAGAAGACTTAAGCCAGTACAATTTAGAGGCGTTACATAGTGCTGTATCCGCAGGTGAGCCGTTAAATAGAGAAGTCATTGAAACGTTCCAAAAGCACTTTCATATTACAGTGAGAGACGGCTATGGACAAACGGAAAATACATTGCTTGTTGGTGTAATGAAAGGGATGGATATTAGACCAGGATCAATGGGAAAACCAACGCCAGGTAACCACGTTGATATCGTAAATGAGGAAGGTGTTCCAGTTAAAGTAGGCGAGGTTGGTGATATTGCAGTTCACATTGAAACGCCAGCCCTCTTTAAACAATACTACAAAGACGATGAGCGCACAGCGATGCAATTCCGCGGTGATTATTATATTACCGGTGATAAAGCGAAGAAAGATGAAGACGGCTATTTCTGGTTTGAAGGACGCGGTGATGATATTATTATTAGCTCTGGTTATACAATCGGGCCGTTTGAAGTAGAAGATGCACTTGTAAAACATCCATACGTAAGAGAATGTGCAGTTGTCGCAAGCCCTGATGAAATTCGCGGAAGTGTCGTGAAGGCATTCATCGTATTAAGAGAGAATATAGAAAAGAGCGAAGAAACATTAATTCCAATACTTCAACAACACGTCAAAGAACTCACTGCACCATATAAATACCCTCGCAAAATTGAATTTGTAGACGAACTACCAAAAACGATTTCCGGAAAAATTCGCCGTATTGAACTTAGAAAACAAGAGATGGAGATTCCTTCAAAATAATGTTGAAAATAGTGAAATAAATAGTTGAACGAAGTATTAAGCATATGATATTATAGAAACGAACGTAAGTTCGGTTTTATAAATTAAAAAGAAGAGGTGTCCGTATGATTTTAGGTATTAATCCGTACTTAGTTTTAGATGGTAGTGGGCAAGAAGCTGTACAGTTTTATAAAGAGGCGTTAGATGCAAAAGTAGAAGTCATGCAAACGTTTGGTGACATGCCTGAAAATCCAGAATACCCGGTTCCAGCTGAAGCAAAAGAGCGCGTTTTACATGCTACTTTAAAAGTTGGTAATACGGACCTTATGATTTCTGATACATTCCCAGGTAAAGGGCATACAATTGGATCTCAAGTAACAATCGCAATTCAAATTAGTAATGCAGAAAAAGCGAAAGAAGTATTCAACAAGTTACAAGAAGGTGGCGAAGTTATTATGCCACTTCAAGAAACGTTCTGGAGCCCAGCATACGGACAAGTAAAAGATAAATTTAGCATTGAGTGGCAAATTACAACGTCTACTACTGAACAAAAGTAATGTTTAGAAAAGCACCATGTTTTGAAATGGTGCTTTTTTTTATACAATAAAAAATAAAGGAGATGAAATATATGGGGGAAATTTGGTATGGCGGCACCATTTACACAATGAGAGAAGAAAATGAAAAAGTGGACGCTGTTTACGTTGAAAACGGTATGATTGTTGATGTTGGAAGTAAAGAAGAGTTAGAAAACCGATATGCTGCGGTTACATTGTACGATTTAGAAGACAAAACGATGATTCCAGGCCTTGTTGATAGCCATATGCATCTTATTGGTCACGGGGAGAGATTACTTCGTCTAGATTTATCAAACTGCACATCTTATAGCGAAGTGCTGACTCTCGTTCGGAAGCGCGTAGAAGAAGCACCAAAAGGTTCTTGGATTATTGGAGAAGGTTGGAATGAGAATAACTTTACAGATACGAAAGATGTTCACGCGCGTGATTTAGATGGAATTTCGAAAGAACATCCCATTTTATTAAAGAGAGTTTGCCGTCACGTTACATGGGTGAATTCATACATACTGCAAGAAGCAAATATAACAGAAGCGACAGAAGATCCAAAAGGTGGGAAAATTGGCCATGATTCATCAAATATGTTAACAGGGCTTTTATATGAACAAGGACAAGAATTAATTAAACATGTGCAGCCTGAAATTGATGAAGCCTATTTACAAAGAGCTCTGCAAACAGCGATTAAAGATTGTTGGCAATATGGTCTCGTTGGTGGGCATACGGAAGATTTAAATTATTACGGTGGTTTTAGAAAAACGCACAATGCGTTTTCTCATGTTATAAAGGAAATGCCATTTAAAGCACATTTACTCGTTCACCATGAAGTAGCACATGAACGAAAAGAATATGAAAATGAGCATTATATTGAATTTGGGGCAATGAAAATTTTTTCTGACGGTTCTTTTGGCGGAAGAACAGCTTTATTAAGTGAACCGTATGAAGATGCAAAGGAAACAAATGGTGTTGCAATCTTCTCACGTGAAGAGCTTGCAGAGTTAGTGAAAAAAGCACGAGACTTACATATGCCGGTTGCGATTCATACTATCGGTGACTTATCGCTTGAATATGTCATTGATGCACTTGAATTGTATCCGCCAGCAGAAGGATTACGTGACCGCATTATTCATTGTCAGCTAGCTCGTGAAGAGTTGATTGAAAGAATGAAAAACTTACAAGCCATTATTGATATACAACCAGTCTTTGTTTCATCGGATTTTCCATCAGTCATTGAAAAACTAGGTGAGCAACGTCTTCGTTATGCGTACGCTTGGAAGACGTTACTGGAAGCAGGATTACACTGTAACGGGGGCTCGGATGCTCCAATTGAGCAAGTGAATCCGTTTCTAGGCATATATAGCGCTGTTACACGTAGAAGTTTTATTGACGGTGTGTGCTATATGCCAGAGGAAAGGCTAACGGCATATGAGGCTGTCTCTTTATTTACAACAGGAAGTGCCTATGCAATTGGAAAAGAAGCGAAGCGAGGGCAAATTACAAAAGGATATGAAGCGGACTTTACGATATTAGACCGCAATATTTTTGAAATAGAGGCAGAAGAAATAAAAGAAGTACAAGCAGAAATGACCGTAATAGATGGCCGAGTCGTCTATAGAAAAGATGAGTAAAAATATATCAGCGATTATCGGAATATATCGACCGTAACTCGAAATATATCAGCGATTATTGAAATATATCGACTTACCGACAAAAACTGACAAGAATAACGGCCGGATAGCGAGAGGTTGTTGTTCGCGCCAATAGGGGTAAATAAATAACCGTAGAATTATGGGCCACCATAATTCTACGGTTATTTTAATACTATAAAAACGTTCTCTGTACTTTTTCCCAGAAAGAGTTGTTTTTTAATTTAACTGTTTTAATTTGTTTATCGCTTAAGCGTACAACAGCTTTTTCCACTTGTTTAATGCTAAGCGCTTCATTATCCATACCGATAACAGGATAATCGTTACCGTCTGGTCTTAGTTTTAAAGTTAATGTACGTTCGTGATTTAAAATGAACGGTGAACCAAGTGTACGGTATGTGTTGTTATTTAAAGATGCTAATTCACTTACTTGGAAGCAAGGGATAAGCGGATCAACAACTGCACCACGTAACGATTTATTGTAAGCTGTACTTCCTGTTGGAGTAGAGACAACTAAACCATCGCCTCTAAATGTTTCGAAATATAAATCATCAACGTGAACATCTACAACGAACGTTTTAATAATGCTAGAACGTAATGAGAACTCATTTAAACAATGGAAGGATGTACTGCCATCTACATCTACCTCAATTGTTGGATATTTTCGCACTTCAATTTCATTTTTTGTAATTTCTTGAAGGGCTGTATCAACGTGATCAATATGGAAATCGCAGTAGAATGAAATTTCATCTTTCGTAGAAATTCCTGCGTATAAACAATCTTCCCTAAAACCAGTTTTACGAACGGCTTGTAAGAAAGTTGCATCATCTCCAACACTGACGATAGCGTTTGCATTTTTTGGATGATCTAATATGGTAAATCCATTCTCTTCTAAAATACGATAGATTGGTTTCATTTTTTCAACGAGCTTTGCTTTGTCATCACCATAAAAGAAAAATAAATTGCGACGATCTGCCATTATGTATCCCTCCACTGCAGTTAAATTTTCTATGCTTCGTACTACATATCATTAGAGTCCGTTCCCTGATGATATGTTCAAATAATATATTTCGATATAAATTGTCAAAATACCTTTTTATTTTTAGAAAAATTTTTATATTCAATCTTATAAAACTCTGTTTAATGATGAATAAAGTTGTCGATAATGGGTACGGAGTGAAAGGATGATACGTATGAAGTGGTTCGTAATTGGAATAATAATTCTTCTCCTTTTTATTTTGCTTATACTATTGTCGAAAATAAAGCTTAAAGTGACATTTTTATATTCAGAAATGGAAAAGCAATGTTTGTTTCAAGTGAAAATATGGATGATTCGCTATACATTTGATGTGTTGGAAAGAATTGAGAAGCAACAGAAGAAAACCGGGCAAAAAATCGAAAAAGCTGAAGAGGATGGCGGGCTCGATAATAAAATTATGGCACAACTTGATAGCATTGGGGAACTGATAAAAAAGCTGCAAGAAGTTCATACTATCGTTAAAGATTTTCTCAAACGAGTGAAAATCAATGGTTGGAGATGGCACACGCAAATTGGTGCAGGTGATGCAGCTAGTACTGGAATTGTTACCGGATATGCATGGGGGACAAAAGGAATGGCTGCTGGAGTTGTAGGACAATATATGCATATTGTCGACGTACCAGAATTTGAAATTACTCCTGTTTTTCAAGGGAAAGGGTTTGCGTCAAGATGTGAATTAACAGCATCCTTTCGTATATTCCGTGCTATAAAAACAGGTATTAAATTAATCGCGTTTATGAGAAAACAAAGATCTGGTACGACTGAAAAATCTGTTCAAGCATAAGGGGGGATATAGAATGGACCATCCAATTCAAGGTTTAATGACAACCGCAATGCAGCATTTAAAACAAATGACTGATGTAAATACAATTGTAGGCGATCCAATTAAAGCTGCTGATGGAAGTGTAATTCTTACCGTTTCAAAAGTTAGCTTCGGATTTGCCGCTGGTGGAAGTGAATTTGGTAAAATAGAACATTCAGGCCGTCATCCATTTGGCGGGGGAAGTGGTGGAGGAGTTTCTATTAATCCTGTTGCTTTTCTCGTTATAAATGGAGAAGGCGTAAAAGTGTTACATTTAGATAAGCAAACACACGTCATCGATAAAATAATTGAATTAGCGCCACAAGCTGTTGATAAAGTGAAAGAAATGATGGATAAACGAAAAGAAGACGATCCGGAATTTCAAATTTAATGAATAAAGAAGCTGATCAATGGATTAGCTTCTTTAATTTTTTTGTAAATAAAGCGATTTTATTTGCATTATCGATAGGGACAAACTATCATTTACATTGTACATATTTTGTTTAAATAAGGGAGGATTTTCAAGTGGCAAACGTAACTTTTAAAGGTAACCCAATGACTTTAGTTGGAACAGAAGTTAAAGTTGGCGATCAAGCGCCAAACTTCCAAGTGTTAGCAAATGACTTATCTCCAGTAAGTTTAGAAACATACAAAGGCGAAGTGAAATTAATTAGTGTTGTACCTTCAATCGACACAGGTGTATGTGATGCACAAACACGTCGTTTTAACCAAGATGCAGCAGGTATTGAAAACGCGAAAGTATTAACAATTAGCGTAGACTTACCATTCGCTCAAAAACGCTGGTGTGCAGCAAACGGTTTAGAAAATGTTGTTACACTTTCTGACCACCGTGACCTTTCATTCGGTGAAGCTTACGGCTTAGTAATGAAAGAGCTTCGTTTACTTGCTCGTGCAGTATTCGTAGTAGATAGCAATGACAAAGTAGTTTACGTAGAATACGTAAGCGAAGGTACAAGCCATCCAAACTATGAAGCAGCATTAGAAGCAGCTAAAGCTGCAAAATAATGCAAAAGAAATGGCCTCTTATAAAGAGGTCGTTTTTTCTCATATATTGCTCTGTAACGGCATCGATATATGAGAAAAAACGTTATATCATATATAACTTAAAGGGGAGCTCTTTGTAGGAGGTCGCTTTTTCTTTTTGGAAAAAAACACTTTGTGGTATGATATAAGTTATGTGTAAAAGAGAGAAGGAGGAATGTACGTGAGTCAGACAGTAGAAACATTATTTTCTATTTTTGATTCTTCTGCGGTAGTTTTACGTAAAGAATTAGATGTAACATATTTAGAGGCGCTTGTAGAAACAGGTGATAACTTGTTTGAAGGAGCAATTTTACAAGAGGAATTATCAGAATCAGCAATTGAAAGGCTGAATCGTGAATATAGTACGTTTAATGAAGAAACATATAAAGGTGAAGAAATTCGTAAAGCATTTCAGTTAGCCATCTTAAAAGGAATGAAAGAAGGCGTACAAGCGAATCACGAAATGACGCCTGATGCAGTTGGTATGTTCATGAGCTACTTATTCCATAAATTTATGCAAGGTCAAAATGAAATTACTGTGTTAGACCCTGCAATTGGAACAGGTAACTTGATGACTACCGTATTTAATAGTGCCAAAGAAGGACTAACAATGAGTGGATTTGGTGTAGAAGTGGACGAAGTGCTAATTAAACTTGCTTTAGTAAATGCGAATTTACAAAAGCATGCAATCGAATTCTTCCATCAAGATGGACTAGCACCGCTTTATATCGATCCAGTTGATGCAGTCGTTTCAGACTTACCGGTTGGTTACTATCCAAATGAAATCGGTGCAAGTGAATATAAGTTAAAAGCAGATGAAGGAATGTCATATGCCCACCACCTATTTATTGAACAAAGTGTGAAGCATACGAAAGAAGGCGGATACTTATTCTTCTTAGTGCCGAACTTCATTTTTGAAAGTGATCAAGCACCGAAATTGCATGCATTTATTAAAGAAACATGCTTTATTCAGGGGTTATTACAGCTACCTGTTTCCATGTTTAAAAACGAGAAAAATGCAAAAAGTATATTTGTTCTCCAAAAGAAAGGCCCTAGTGTAACGATGCCAAAACAGGCGTTATTAGTGGAGTTACCTAAATTCTCCAACATGAAGGCGATGGAGGACATTATGGACCAATTAAATACTTGGTTTGCAACGCATAAATAAGGCTAGGTATATGTAACAGGGTTAGTAATTCATGTAGTACAGTTTTATATGATATGTCATATTTTTAAATATATACAAGATTTAACTGAATTTTTTTGAAATCTGTAATATATTTTTTTTCTTGGTGTTACAATTTTTTCACTTGAAATATATGTCGTACGATGTTTAAATTAAAATCGTGAGTATAAAATTTGCTAATGATGAAACGTTTTCATATTTAGTAAATTTGATCAGATAAAATCGAGCGGTTTGTGGAAACATCCACACAACTACCAAGAGAAAAAGGGGCGAAAGACTAGATGTCAAAAATCATCGCGATTAACGCAGGAAGCTCTTCCTTAAAATTCCAATTATTTGAAATGCCAAGTGAAACAGTATTAACAAAAGGTTTAGTAGAACGTATCGGTTTAGAAGATAGTATCTTCACTATTACTGTAGATGGCGAAAAACAAAAAGAAATTACAAACATTCCAGATCACGCAGTAGCAGTTAATATGCTTCTTAAAAAATTAACTGAAAACGGAATCGTTAAATCTCTAGATGAGATTGGCGGTATCGGTCACCGTGTTGTTCACGGCGGCGAAAAATTTGCTGACTCTGTTCTAATTACTGATGAAGTATTAGCTGATATCGAAGAATTAAGCGATTTAGCACCACTTCACAACCCAGCAAACGTTGTTGGTATTAAAGCATTCCAAGAAGTATTACCAAACGTACCAGCAGTAGCAGTATTCGATACAGCATTCCACCAAACAATGCCGGAATCTGCATTCCTATACAGCTTACCATATGAGTACTATGAAAAATTCGGTATCCGTAAATACGGTTTCCACGGAACTTCTCATAAATATGTAACTGAGCGTGCAGCTGAGCTATTAGGTCGTCCACTTGAAAGCTTAAGCTTACTGTCTTGTCACTTAGGTAACGGTGCAAGTATCGCAGCAGTAGAAGGCGGTAAATCTATCGATACTTCTATGGGCTTCACTCCACTTGCTGGTGTAACAATGGGTACACGTTCTGGTAACCTTGACCCTGCGTTAATTCCATACATCATGGAAAAAACAGGTCAAACAGTAGAAGAAGTGGTTAACGTATTAAACAAGAAGAGTGGTATGTTAGGTCTTACTGGTTTCTCTAGTGACCTACGTGACATCATTGCGAAAGAAGAAGAAGGCGACCACCGTGCGAAAGTAGCACTTGACGTATTCGTAAGCCGTATCCACAAATACATCGGTTCTTACACTGCTCGTATGAAAGGTGTAGACGCAATCATCTTTACAGCTGGTGTAGGTGAAAACAGTGCGATTATTCGTGAACGCGTATTAGAAGGCCTTGAGTACATGGGCGTATACTTCGATGCAAAACGCAATAACGTATTCGGTGAGGAAGCATTCATCAACTTCCCACATTCTCCAGTAAAAATTATTGTAATTCCAACTGACGAAGAAGTTATGATCGCTCGTGACGTACTACGTCTTGGGGATATTGGTTAATATACTATATGAAAAGAAAGACGAGATCCTATAGGATTTCGTCTTTTTTCTTTTGAATATAGTTTAAAATTCCATCTGGATACAGTGCTTTTTTCTCTTGAATGAATGCTGTAATGGGAATCCATTTCGCATATGATACTGTTTGCTCATCTTGTATCTTCACTTTTTCCATTCCATATAGTGATGTGTCTAATAAGCGTAAAGAATATAGTTGAATGATTTCATGAGCAATTTCTCCATCAAGATGAAAGATATTTTCTAAGCAACCTAAATAATCGGTGATTTCCACTTCTGTATGAAGCTCTTCTTGAAATTCACGAATAATCGTATGTGCTGATTTTTCACCAAGTTCAATTGAACCGCCAAGAGGCCGGTAATATGTTTCATCGCCTGTATGATATTCTTGTACGAGAAGCCGCTCGTGATGTATAGCAAGACCGAAAGCTTTTGCACGTGGATACATATACAATCACTCCTTATTTATTCTATATAAGGATGATTATAATGTGTTTTGTAATAAAAAGTGCCATGTATTTAAGGATGTGGTCTAATCGTAATCCCATCAAATAAGTCATTCCAAAATGCTTCATTGTACTGAAATACATGCATAATAGGACATTTTATAACGCAAATATTTTGCAATCCCCAATCTTCTTCCGTAACAGTTGGTACATCTTCAGGAATGAGTAATAGGACAGAGAATGTATGTGTAACGATTTGAGATAAAATGTGTTCCAAGGAACGTGCTTCTTCGTATGTTCCTCCAGTTCTAATAAACAATATAGATTGTGCCGTTTCAATTGTATTTAGAAAACGAGTAATACGATGCTCATAATTTAACTTAATTTCTGTATAAGAAGGCCAAGAAGTTGGTGTGTTTACATCTGTTTTAAAGTCGTGGCAGGAGTCGATTTCATATAGATTGTCCCGTAGTCTTAATTTCGCACCATCATCCCAAAATGAGATGAAGGATAAGTTTTCTAACTGTAAAAAACGGTCAAATCGATTTTGTAATAATATATTCACCTTTTCTAATGATGGGCTTAGCATAAAATCAATAACGCCAAAAAATGGTGATAATTTGAATTGATATAACGCCCAAGCAGGCCAACAGTTTTGTCCTAAACTGAATACTGCATGATATTCTTTTTTTATATCGGATAGATTCATGTGATTTATCTCATCCTTTTTTGTTAATATTTTATGTTGTGAAAAAATAGTGTGTGAATAAAGATAGACAAGCATATTTGCAAAGAATAAGCAGAAATATGTTACAATAGAAAAAAATCGAACGAGGTGGTTGTTACGATGCGATCGAAGCGAGAACAAGCCATTTTAGACAATATAAAAGAATGGGAATCGCAATTAGTTGAGCAAGAAGCGACTGATTTTCAAAAACTGTTTGATAAATGGGTACATACTACAATTGCGAAACTACCTGAGAAAAAACGAAAAGATTTCTTTACGAAAGCAGATGGATGGCTCTTTCATTTGCATGCATTGATTCAAAGTTCACAATCACAGTTAGATGCGCGTAATCGTATTTTAGGAACATCGAGATTATTTGATGAATCGATTGAGCAACTAGAGGATTTAAAAGCATTATCTATTGATCAATTAACATACATAGCAGAGCAGCAAACAGCACGCCATCGCCTATATTCATTCGTACAAGGCGGAGCAACGGGTGCTGGAGGTTTATTATTATTAACAGCTGATTTTCCGGTTATGATTGCGTTAAATGTGAAGGCTGTCCAACTTATTGCAACGTCATTTGGGCATGATGTGAACAAGCCTTATGAAATGATGCTTGCGTTAAAGGTCTTTCATGCGTCATTACTACCAGGAAGACTTCAGCAATACGCATGGTACAATTTACTGCAAGAGTTAGAGCAAGAAGATTCGTTCTTCTACGAAGGAGACGAAGCGGTGTTACAACCAGCTTCTACTGAAGTTGTGCTAAAACAAATTTTGAAAACATTTTCGATTTATGCTCTTCGTCGTAAATTATTCCAAGGTATTCCGGTAATTGGAATGGCAATCGGGTCTACAGTAAATTATCGTTTAACAAGAAACGTTACTGAATTTGCAAATAGATTTTATCAAGTGCGCCACATAGTCGAGAAGGAAAAACGGGCATAAAAAAAGCGAGAGGCCGAAGCCTTTCGCTTTTTTAATTTGTTGCATGCTTTTTGGACATTGGAAGAGATACTGGCTGCTTTTCTTCTGCTTTTTCTGTTTTTGGATAATAAATTAAATCCAATGTTTTTGCCTGTACGGCAATCGAAAGAATAGTAAAAGCAATTTCTGTCCAATTTAAATAATATAATGAAAGCGCAAGAACAATCGCGTCAAAGACGAAGAAAATTTGCCCAATTGTAAAACGTGTTTTTTTACTTAATACAATTGTTAAAATATCGTCTCCACCGGTTGCACCGCCAAATCGCAATATAAAACCGAGTCCAATACCAGCTAACGCACCGCCAACTACTGCAGCTATAAATAAATTGTTTGATAAATCGACCGTAAATGGAGAATAATTTTCCATAAGAGAATAAAATACTCCGAATGAAATTGAACCTAAAAATGAATAGCCAACCATTTTTCTACCTAACAATGACGCACATAGTAAAATAATTGGGATATCCATCATTACAGTTGAGATAGATGGTGAAATATCATAAAAATTTTGGATGAATAGTGCGATACCTACAAAGCCACCTTCTGTTAAGTGGTTTTGGAAGTGAATGTGATATAGCGCTGCTGCTAAAATAAATGAACCGATTAAAACCATAAAAATTTCTTTAATAATTTGTCGACTTTGGATGTTCCTCATCGTTATTCCTTCTTTCCGTAGTTAGTAGTCCTTTTTTGTGTTGTAAACTAACTACGAGCTCACATGTAGCTTCAGTTAGTTTACGAAAAAACTAACTACGCTATATGTCGCTGAAGAAATAACGAATAATCCTCTCGTCCATCAATTCTCCCTACTTTCGTTTTAGTTTAAGTCTTAAAACGACTAAACAAAACGTGGAGTAGGATTCTTCATTTAGCAATCCTGCTCTTCTTTGTTTTGTTTAGCTAGTAACAATTAAGCCCTAAACAAAACGCTATGTGTAAGAAGAGTCTTTTTTTTGCCAAATTATCCTTCGGGCAATCATAATTTCCCCACTCTCGTATTTTTTTCGCTAGACTAAAGTATCTGAGCTGGAAAATACGCTACGTGTATGATTCGTCAATACGATGCCACATGCTCCTTCGAGCGATCATGATATCAAAATCCCTTCCTTCAAGATTTATATTATTATATCATACTTTCAAAAAATGTATGCGGATGGAAACCGACAATAAACGGAGGAAATCTACAAAAATTGTTATGTTTAAATATTTTTGTAGAAAAGCCTAAGTTATTTTGGAGAATTGGAAAGTTTTTTTAGTTTGTCCAATAAGTAAGAAAAGAAGAGTTTCTATTCAGTTGTATTTTTATCATCATTTTTATCTTTAAAAAACGCATCCCAGCTAATCACACTGAAAAAAGTTAAAGCGATAATAACGAAAGCGCGCATAAGTGTAAGGCCTCCTTTTGTACATAGTATATGAATCGTTCACTTTGGAATGTGTCATTTTTTTACAAGTCTTAACTATTATGAGAGTATATTAATATAGATGGATGAAAGGGGAAGTGAGAATATGCTAAAAGACATGTTTAAAAGAAAAGAATTAACATGTGTTTCATGTCAGAAAAAGATTCAATATGAAGAAGAGCTCGTTGCTTTTGTAAAGTTACCGAAAGAGAGAAGTATATTAGTTGGCCCATTTGATGTGTGTTTGGCGAAGACAGCACAAGAGATATATTGTAAATCGTGTTACGACAAAAAAGCATGACCCAAAGTAATTGAGGGGCATGCTTTTTTTATTGGTGTGCTTTCCCCTCAGATACATTTTGAGTGAGTCGATACCAAAGCCAAAGGTCATTAATGATGGAAGCGAGATCGGCAATTTCTGAATTCAGTTTGCAAGAAATTTCGAAGTCTTCTTCGTTATTTAAATGATGCTGTTTTGTATTAATATAATGTTCGAGTTCTTTTATACGATCAGGAATCTTTCCGCGAACTTGTTCCCATTTTAATAAAATCGCATGTTGCATTTTTTCGGGGATATCTTCCCAGTCTTCTTGTAAATGCGGAATTTCAATTCCGAGATGTTCATCGTATAAGAAATACTTTTCCATAAGTTCACCCCCGTTTTCCTGCTTATATTGTACAAAAAAACAGAAAGAAGTTCGACGAAATTGTTTGAAAAAATTTGAAAATGACTCTTGATACATTTTGTAAAAGGTGTTAAAGTGTGAATTATTATAAAAGAAAATGAATATTTATTCTTTAGGGGGATGCAAAATGGAGAAGAAAAAAGTTGTATTAGCATATTCCGGAGGTCTTGATACTTCCGTTGCAATTAAATGGTTACAAGAGAAGAATTATGATATTATCGCGCTTTGTTTAGACTTAGGGGAAGGTAAAGACTTAGCATTTGTAAAAGAAAAGGCACTTTCAGTAGGTGCAATTAAATCATATATGATTGATGTTCAAGAAGAATTTGCAAATGAATATGCATTGATGGCGATGCAAGCGCACACGTTATACGAAGGGAAATACCCTCTCGTTTCAGCGTTATCACGTCCGCTTATCGCGAAGAAATTAGTAGAGATTGCAGAACAAGAAGGCGCGACTGCAGTGGCACACGGATGTACAGGGAAAGGGAATGATCAAGTTCGTTTTGAAGTTTCTATTCAAGCATTAAATCCTTACTTAGAAGTGATTGCGCCTGTACGTGAATGGAAATGGTCACGTGAAGAAGAAATTGCATATGCAAAAGAAAACAATGTACCAATTCCGATTAATTTAGACAGCCCATTTTCAATCGATCAAAACTTATGGGGACGTAGCAATGAATGTGGCATTTTAGAAGATCCATGGGCAGCGCCGCCAGAAGATGCATATGAGATGACATTAGCATTAGAAGATACACCGAATAAACCAGAGTTTGTAGAAATCGGCTTTGAAGCAGGCGTACCGACCACTTTAAATGGTACTGCATACCCACTCTCAGAACTAATTAAAACGTTAAATGCACTTGCTGGAAAACATGGCGTTGGACGTATCGATCACGTAGAAAATCGTCTTGTCGGTATTAAATCGCGTGAAGTATATGAATGCCCAGCAGCGATGACATTAATTACGGCGCACAAGGAACTGGAAGATTTAACACTCGTAAAAGAAGTAGCACACTTTAAACCGATGATTGAGCAGAAAATAACAGAACTTATTTATAACGGTTTATGGTTCTCGCCTTTAAAACAAGCGCTGAATGCTTTCTTACAAGAAACGCAAAAGAATGTAACAGGCATGGTGCGTGTGAAATTATTTAAAGGCCATGCGATTGTAGAAGGACGTAAATCTGAGTACTCTTTATATGATGAAAAATTAGCAACGTATACTGCTCAGGATGAATTTAATCATGATGCAGCAGTTGGATTCATTTCACTATTCGGTTTACCGACGAAAGTATACAGCCAAGTGAATCAAAAGAAGGTGGAAGCGTGAGCAAACTTTGGGGCGGACGTTTTACAGAAGAAGCGGAAGCATGGGTTGAAGAGTTCGGAGCATCCATCTCCTTCGATCAACAATTAGTAAATCAAGATATAAACGGAAGTATTGCACACGTAACGATGCTAGCAAAGCAAGGCATCGTTACGAAAGAAGAAGCAGAGAAAATAAAGATAGGTCTTCAATATTTATTAGAAGAAGCGAAACAAAATAAATTGAATTTTTCGGTTGAAGCTGAAGACATTCATTTAAATATCGAAAAGATGTTAATTGAAAAAATCGGTGAAGTAGGCGGGAAACTTCATACTGGACGAAGTCGTAACGATCAAGTAGCGACTGATATGCATTTATATTTAAAAGAAAAAGTAGAACATATTATAAAAGCTACAAAACAATTGCAAACTGTTCTTGTTCATCAAGCAGAAAATAACATTGAAACAATTATGCCTGGCTATACGCATTTGCAGCGTGCCCAGCCGATTTCATTTGCGCATCATATTCTCGCTTATTTTTGGATGTTAGAGCGTGATGTGAATCGTTATGAAGATTCGTTAAAGCGTATTAACATGTCGCCATTAGGAGCAGGAGCGTTAGCTGGAACGACATTCCCGATTGACCGAGAATATAGTGCGGAGCTTCTTGGATTTAATGGAATGTATGAAAATAGTTTAGATGCAGTAAGCGATCGTGATTTCATACTGGAGTTCCTAAGTAACTCATCTATGCTTATGATGCACTTATCGCGCTTTTGCGAAGAACTTATTTTATGGAGTAGCCAAGAGTTTCAATTTATTGAAATGAGCGATCAATATGCAACGGGAAGCAGCATTATGCCGCAAAAGAAAAACCCGGATATGGCAGAACTTATTCGTGGTAAAACAGGCAGAGTATACGGTAATTTATTTAGTTTACTTACAGTAATGAAAGGATTACCACTCGCTTACAATAAAGACTTGCAAGAAGATAAAGAAGGAATGTTTGATACAGTAAAAACAGTAGAAGGATGCCTTCATATTATGGCAGGCATGCTAGAGACAATGACTGTAAACAAAGAAAAAATGGGGCAAGCTGTAACGCAAGATTTCTCTAACGCAACAGAAATTGCCGACTACTTAGCAAACAAAGGACTACCATTCCGTCAAGCTCATGAAATTGTTGGAAAGCTAGTGCTACACTGCACACAAAAAGGAATTTATTTAGTAGATGTACCACTTGCAACGTATAAAGAAATGAGCTCGTTATTTGAAGAAGATTTGTATGAAGTGCTGTCACCATATGCAGCTGTAAAGCGTCGTAACAGTGCTGGTGGGACTGGATTTGAGCAAATTGAAAAAGCTTTGGAGAAGGCGAAGGGATTGGTTGGAGAGTTTGTAGGAATTAAATGATGTATGAGATAGAAGGTAAGGTGCTTTTTATAGAAAGCACCTTACCTTTTTGTATTTAGATTTTTACAGGAGTATTTATCATTTCATAATCATAAAATGATGTTTCTCATGTATTGCTAATAGTTGAATAGATTGAATTAAATTAGGATAGTGAGCAATTGGATCTAAAAATACGATATGCCCTGCAATATTTTCTTCTATATTTTGAACGAGTTTTTTTATTTCATTTGTTTCACGTGTAAGTAATTCTTCTAATTCAGTTACATTCATAGAGCGATAGACTTTTTTTGAAGGGATTAAAATCCAAGGTGCTTTCATTCCTTTACCATACTTTTCTTTATATTCGGCATAAATGTCATGTATGTCAGTTACAAATGGAGCATTTTTTCTTAGCTTTGCATAAGGGATAAGGATGAACGAGAATTTAATTGCTACTTTGAGCATTTTTGTAATTAAATATAAGTGATAAAAATGCTCCCCGATAGACCATTTTCTATTCTGCGGGCGATACCATAGTTGTTCTTGAGATAGTGAATGGAGATGAGGAAGGAACTCGTTCCTTTGTACATGTAATGTATGAAAATACTTTGAGATATTTTCAGATTTCATATTTTGACACCCTCCACATTTTTTCTAATTATAGCATTTTTCGTGTGGATGTAAGTAGGCCTAGAGCAATTTGCTCTAGGCCTAAAATGTATTGATTAATCGTACTTATGTCGATCTTCCGTAATTCGAATATACTCAATATCCATCAAATCTCTAAGCAATGCACCGTTACTTAGTTCCACACCATGTTTCTCTTTAAAATGAGTACGAATCGTATCTAACATTTCGATTTCTTTCCCATTCACATCTAAAATAATACGTTCAGAATCATCCATGTTGCATCCTCCTTTTTTAAACATATATATTTTGTCCGTCTATTTCTAAAAAATGTATGTTAACGTAATGTTAGGAAATAAGAAAGGGATGGAAAATGAGACGTATTTATTTTATAGGTTTAATTTTGTACACATTAATTGTATTACACAGTGCATTCCCAAATATCTTTTCATTTGAGGATGTAGAAACAGTGCATATCGGGATATTTATCTTTATTCTATTTGTAGTAGACTGCTGTATTTCGATATGGCTTTCGAAAAGAAAACATGTACATGATAAAAAAGAGATAGAACGAAAAAAGAGAAAACGTTCATTTTGGATGACGACGTATTGTTTTTCTTTAGCGATTGCTGCTGCTTTTTTTAGTGAGAATATCCCATTAGAAAGATTAAATATTGGCTTTGGAGCGTTCGTATTTGCATACTATTTTTTCATGCATTTTCTTCCTTATATGAAAGAAAAGCGAGGAGAAGAGGAAGATCCGATTGTAGAAGAAGCGAGAGAACAAGAGCATAAGAGAATAGAAGAAGATATAAAGAAACTCGGGGAACAAAAATGGTATTTGAAATCTAAAATCATATATGTTCTTTGCTTTATTACGCCGCCAATTGGTTATTTGTATGTATTCTGCCTTCGTAAAAAAATGACAGAAGATGCAAGGCAATCTTATTTAACGGTAGCTACGATTATGATGGCACTGTGGTCTTTGAAGTTTCTTCCGCCTTATGTGCTGGCGATTACCGTTGTTGTTATAGCTTGTCTTGTATTTCTAGTAAAATATGTGAAATGAAAACCACCAAGCCCATCTGGACTTGGTGGTTTATTTATAAATTAAAGCTCACCTTGCTCCTCATCACCACGAACAACAAGGACATCGCATTTCGCATAGCGAATAATATGTTCAGAGACGCTACCAATTAGGAAACGCTCAACAGCATTTAAACCAGTTGCACCACACATAATTAAATCTACTTTATGATTTGGAGCGATTTCTTTTGAAATTTTTGATTTAGGATTACCAAACTCTAATACAGTTTCAATTTTTTCAAGGCCAGCTTCAAGCGCAGTTTTTTTGTAGTCTTCTAATAAGTCTTCTGCAAATAGATTTGCACGTTCAGCAATTGCACGGCTATAAGCTTCTACTGCTGAGTATGCTTTTACATCAACGATATGAGCAATAGTTAATGTTGCATTGTTGCGTTTTGCGACTTGAATTGCTTTTTTAAAGGCTTTTTCTGCTTCTTTAGAACCATCCACCGCGATTAAAATATTTGTATATGTATTATTCATAGTAAATTCCTCCCAATCATTTTTATTACCGTTTACAACTTTATTATAAAACAAATTTTGGTAATGTGCTTGTCGGAAACGTTACAGAATTTCGAAAACTCTGTTTTGATTCATTTTAGTTGTAATTGGTGCGAGAACTTGTTACATATGAACTATAGCAATTTAAAAGGAGGCAGTTTTGTGAGACATGCGCTCATTACAGCCGGTACGAAAGGTTTAGGAAAGCAAGTAACAGAAAAGTTATTGGCTAAAGGATATTCAGTAACAGTAACGTATCATAGCGATATCACGGCTATGGAAAAGATGAAAGAAACATATAAAAATATGGAAGAGCGTCTACAATTCGTGCAAGCGGATGTCACGAAAAAGGAAGATTTACATAAAATAGTAGAAGAAGCGATAAGCCGTTTTGGCAAAATTGATTTCTTAATTAATAATGCTGGTCCATATGTATTTGAACGAAAAAAGTTAGTCGATTATGAAGAAGATGAATGGAATGAAATGATTCAGGGTAATTTAACAGCGGTATTTCATTTGTTGAAACTTGTCGTTCCGGTTATGAGAAAACAGAACTTTGGCCGTATTATTAATTACGGATTTCAAGGGGCGGATAGCGCACCGGGATGGATTTATCGTTCAGCTTTTGCCGCAGCGAAAGTAGGACTTGTTTCATTAACGAAAACAGTTGCTTACGAAGAAGCTGAATATGGTATTACTGCAAACATGGTATGTCCTGGTGATATTATTGGTGAAATGAAAGAAGCGACGATTCAAGAAGCACGTCAGTTGAAAGAACATAACACACCAGTTGGTAGATCTGGAACAGGTGAAGATATTGCAAGAACAATTGCGTTTTTATGTGAGGACGATTCCGATATGATTACCGGTACAATTATTGAAGTGACTGGTGCAGTTGATGTTATTCATAGACATCGATAGAGAAAAATAAAGAGAAGTTTCGAATAATTGGACAGTTTATCCTTTATGCAAAGAGGTGCGGATAATACTGTCCTTTCATGTAAGATTAAATCTATCGGAAAACTTGTATTATTTTTTGTCAAATATTGAGATATTATGTTAAAATATAAGAGCGTAGAAAGCGCTTTAAAAAATGATTCAGGGGTCATTTCATAACTCAAGGGGGAACTAATCATGCGTATCGGTATTCCAACAGAAATTAAAAACAATGAAAATCGCGTGGCAATGACGCCAGCGGGAGCAGTACATTTAGTACAAAATGGTCATGAAGTTTTTGTTCAAAAAGGAGCAGGTTTAGGATCTGGCTTTACGGATGAAGAATACGTACAAGCTGGTGCGAAACTTGTTGAAACTGCTGAAGAAGCATGGAATCAAGATATGGTTATGAAGGTAAAAGAGCCAGTAGCAAGTGAATACGGCTATTTCCGTGAAGGTTTAATTTTATTCACATACTTACACTTAGCTCCAGAACCAGAATTAACGAAAGCATTAATCGATAACAAAGTTGCATCAATCGCATATGAAACAGTACAATTAGACAATCGTTCACTGCCATTACTTGCACCTATGAGTGAAGTAGCTGGTCGTATGGCTGCACAAATCGGTGCACAATTCCTTGAGAAAAACAAAGGTGGTAAAGGTATTTTACTTGCAGGCGTTCCAGGGGTAAAACGCGGCAAAGTAACAATTATCGGCGGTGGTCAAGCTGGTACAAACGCAGCTAAGATTGCAGTAGGTTTAGGTGCAGATGTAACAATCATTGACTTAAGTGCAGAACGTCTTCGTCAATTAGATGATATTTTCGGTAACCAAGTAAAAACATTAATGTCTAATCCATACAACATTGCAGAAGCTGTAAAAGAATCTGATCTTGTTATTGGTGCAGTATTAATTCCAGGGGCAAAAGCGCCAAAACTTGTAACAGAAGAAATGATTCAATCAATGGAGCCAGGTTCTGTCGTTGTAGATATCGCGATTGACCAAGGTGGTATTTTCGAAACAACTGACCGTATTACAACTCATGATAACCCAACTTACGAAAAATATGGCGTTGTTCATTATGCAGTTGCTAATATGCCAGGTGCGGTTCCACGTACATCAACTCTTGCATTAACAAACGTAACAGTACCATATGCAGTACAAATTGCGAACAAAGGCTACAAAGATGCTTGCTTAGGCAACACTGCATTATTAAAAGGTATTAACACATTAGATGGATATGTAACATTCGAAGCGGTTGCAGAAGCTCATGGCTTACAATATGCTGATGCGAAAGAGCTTCTTGAAAAAGCTCCTGCTTTATCATAATAGAAATACATTCGAGACCTTCCTTTATGAGGAGGGTCTTTTTTTATGGAGAAATAAAATGTGAATAATTGTTATTTATTGGTGTAAATCGATTTTTATTATGATAATTTAGAATTATATAACAAAAAGAAGGGATTCAATGGGGAGCAAAAAGAGGAAGAAAAAGCAAGCTAAAAGACAAAAGTATATAAAGAAAAAACAGGAACAGAATATACCTCTTTCAAAAAAAGTAGTCCTTATGATAGAAAAAACATTTCGATATATTTGTATGTTCTTGTATGTAATTTTTTGTGTGTTTTTATGTGGGATGGTTAAAAGTTTGGGGATAACCCCTAATGTTATTGAAGGTATTTTTGGCGTTATACTTGTTATGGTAGAAGGAATCTTATTCTTTATATTATTTGATAAAGTGTGGCCTAGTCATGAAAGTAAAAAAGATAGAAAAAGAAGCAAAAAATCTTCATCCGATTCAAGTTTATCAAGTGGATTCGGTGACTACAGTAGCAGTGATTGTAGTAGCTCAAGTGATGGCGGAGGAGATTGTGGAGGTGGTGGAGATTAAATTAGTTTTTTCAGAAGAACGATTAATGAAAGGGTGGGACGAAATATGGAGACTGTGAATTTATTAGAATTAACAAAAGACATTCAAGATCAACATAAAAACTTCGTCGTTTCAAATGTAAATAGTCATTGCCTACGAATTGCTGTATTTACTGGTGAATACGATTGGCACTATCATTCTAATTCGGATGAATTATTTATTGTACTAGAGGGAGAATTACTTATCGATTTTGAAGATGGAGAAACAGTGGTATTAAAGCCGAATGATTCTATCTTAATTCCAGCATGCACGATTCATAGAACGAGAGCATTAAAGAGAACGGTAAATCTTTGTTTTGAAAATATAGAGGCGGATACGATTAAAGTGGAGCAATTATGAAAAAATTATCTGTAGCCGAGTATAGAAAAATCCTTCCGATTTTAGAAAGCCATACAAAAACGACGACGTTTGCTTATGCGGTATGTGATCAAGTAATAGATGGTGAGGTTTTTGCAAACGAGAAATTAACAGCAGGACTAATTCGTACAGCTAACGGTATTTATTATGTATTTGGTCATACGGATGATCAAAATTATAAAGAAGATTTATTTTCTTTTATAAAAAAGGCTATTGAAAAAACAGAGAAGAGATTTACATTGTTCTCTTCGAGTGACGAGTGGGAAATGATGATAGAAGAGCGTTTTAGTCATGTACTTCGGAACATTCCGCGAATGAAATTTCAAAGCGTAACCTTTGAAGAGAGAAAACGAGATTGTAACAAAAATACATATGAAGTGAAGCGTATTGATAGAAGAGATATAGAACGAAGCAGTGAATTTACAGAGGAGTACTACAAAGAATATTGGGGATCAAAAGAAACGTTTTTAAACGGTGGTTTTGGATTTTGTATAGAACAAGGGGGAATGATTGTAGCGGAATGTGTTTCGATATTTAGTGGGAACGGATTTGCGGAGATTGATATTGTGACGCATAAAGCATATCAAGGGAAAGGATTAGCCCAAGCTGTTGCAACACGTTTTATTGAACATTGCATGCAAAATGATATTACACCGTGCTGGGATTGTAATGTAGATAATATTTCTTCTCAAAAATTAGCTAACAAATTAAGTTTTCATAATCCGATAGAATATAGTTTGTTTGTGCGTAAGAAAATGGGGGAATAAAAATGAATGTGGAATTAACGAGATTTAAAGTGAAGCCTGGTAAAAGTCATCGTGTAGATGAATGGATGCAGCTTCTGAATGACAATATGAAAGAAGTGCTTTTGACATTAAACGACGAAAAGATGTACGTTGAGACAATTTTCCGGGAAATAAGAGATGGAGAAGAGTACTTATATTGGTATTCTGTGCAAGGGGAAGGCGGGGCTCTTGTCGAAAATTCTCATCATGAAATTGATAAAAAGCATTTGGAATTTTGGTGTGAATGTATCGATGAGGAAATACCGTCTGTTGATATGAAAACAGAAGTTGTTATGATTCAAGATGTTGTGAAGAACGCGATGAAATAATAGAATAGTATGTCGGAGAGAAGCGCATCAAAATAGATGTGCTTTTTTATTTTGAAAAAAATTAAAGAAAAGCTGTATACATTTTACACTCTTAAACGTTGAGTATATAGAGAGGAGAGCTAGATGAGCCATGATACGTTTGAATCGTTATTAATAGAGAAGTCAAAAGCAGTGTTTGGATACTTAATTAAGATTGGAGCAAACCGAAAAGAAGCAGAAGATATTGTACAAGATACGTTGTATAAAGCTTTATTGCTTATGGAGGAAATACCGTTAGAGCATTTAACACCGTGGCTCTTTAGAGTTGCGATCAATCAGCATCGAGATTTATATCGAAAAGAAAAAAGACTAAATCCCATTGCGATTGAATCTGTTGTTCTTATTGGTCAAAAGTCATTAGATGAGTTGCTTTTAACAAGTGAACTACAAGGCGAGGTGCAAGAAATATTAGAGACGATGACGGAGGATTATCGTCATATTTTACTGTTGAAATATGAATATGAACTATCTTATAAGGAAATTGCCATTTTATTAAACATGAAAGAAGAAACAGTGAAAACAAGTTTGTACAGAGCAAGAAATCAATTTAAAAAATTGTACAGGAGGAGAAACGATGGGGCGGAAGGACTTTGATTTGAATATGGA
The DNA here is from genome assembly GCF_051916915.1 of Bacillus cereus group sp. MYBK139-1. Lineage (NCBI taxonomy): Bacteria > Bacillati > Bacillota > Bacilli > Caryophanales > Bacillaceae > Bacillus > Bacillus cereus group sp. MYBK139-1. The sequence continues at coordinate 245,583 of NZ_JBQAHO010000002.1, forward strand.
TGATAAGCAGATGAAGACTTTGATGAAGAAGGCAAAGAGGAAGCAGCTTTGGAGAAACCTAGTGATTTCAGTAGTTGTGACATTAATCTTGATTGTAGGTAGTATCAGTTTATTAATTTATTTTAATCAGAAGAGTAAGCGGGAAATGGATCAGAGGGTATATTTACGACAAAGTGTTCAAGGGCCTAATATTATTTTTAATGGACATACAAAACTAAGTATGGGAATAGCTAGTGGTACGATGCTGTACAGTTCCTATAAAAATATTCAAGGACAACCAGTTAAGTGGATTGATGAAATTTATGAGTATTCGATCTTTGGTTATGGTCAAATAAATTATAATGGAAATACAGGTTTAGAAGAAGAGAACATAAATAAACAATCAGAATTTGCGACAAGGCAAGATTATAATAGACAGACAATGCAAAGAGAAATGCGGTTTTATTTACCTTTTGCAGAGTATGTAAACTATGTGAATGATTTAGAGAGGATTAGTGAATTGCAGAATAAGGTTGCAGAGGTAGCACTATCTTTTGATAAGGCATATACAGCGGAGGAAGTAGTAAAAATGCTTCCTGAAGGAATACGACCTGTGTGGCTTTGGGTAGATACATATGATGAAACGAAAGCAGAGACATATACTGGACTAGCAGATCCTGAAACCGGAGCAGTTTTAAATGCAGAGGTATCGATGAATATTTTTGGTTTTAAGGGGAGTTATGCTGATAAGAAGGAAGATGAGTACGAGGATATTAAAGGAAACTCAGCGGGATTTCTTGGATCTATGAAATCTTTAAGTGAAAATAAAGGGGGATATCAAGAGTATTTTAGGACAAACTATGATGAAATAAAAAACACTGAACCGAAAGACTTACGAATATACGGTGTAGTCGTAACAGGTAAAACAGAGGATTTACAAAGTTTACAAGGAGCACCATATATTAAAGCGGCTGTTAGAGGTGTAACAGTTGAGAAATATTAATCACAGTCTATTAATGTGAATAATCAGAAAATTTATGTTATACTATATGAAAAGGAGGTTAATATGAGGCAAATACATGGAGCAATTTATATTTACATAACAATGTTTTTCGTGGCAATATCTTATGGATTAGGGCACGTGTATTCGCATCCTATACTAACTTTTTTAAGCGGAGCATGTATGGCGTTTGCGCTTCTTGTCCACCTTTTCTCAGTTTGGATCGTGAAATTTCAATTAAATATTAGTGAAATAGAAGAAGGCACTTTCTAAGTGGCCTTCTTTTTTTAATAATATTTTGGAAGCTCTTGTAGCAATTTTTCAACTTCACATTCGGTTTCTTCACATATAGAAAGCTTGCGCAGTCTGAAAAATAAGCTGCGTAAGAAAGATTTTATGTTCCCATATAGAAACTCGTACGATTCAATATGTAATGTTTGTTTTTTGACGGGTAATTGAGCTACTAATTCATGAAGGGCTAATAGGAGTACTTCTTCCTTTAAGCCATTTTGCAGCATTGCGACAATTGGATAAACAATACGTTCATCTTCTTCATATTTGTAATAGATGGAATGGACACAAACTTTGTTTAATAAAGTTTGTAATATTTCTTCGTAATGTAAAGTTTCCAGTTTAGGACTACGAACAAGCGCTTCAAATGTATCGGAAGCATGAGCGATACTATGTGCCCAGCCGTGGTCTTGCACATATCCCCGGAAATCATGTTCATTGTTCATATATAGAATCAATTGATCTTTTACATTTAAAATATCATTCTGTGATAAGAAATTATGATTTGTATCGGCATCAATAATGAGCGCAATTAATAATGTTGTAAATGCACGGGTAAATACCGCATCTTCGTCATTTGAATAAATCTTATACAATAAATATTTTTCACTGATGCTTTCTAATAGTAGTTTCTGTAATTGCGTGTGTGAAAGGTATTCCTTTTTGATGAGATGATAAAAAGTAGAGTAAATAAGTTTGTCTCTTAAATAGCTATCGGTAACACCGATGTGCTCAAGCATATTGGAACTTAAAGAATCAATGTTAATTGTGTTATCCAGTATGTAATTATTATTACGAATTTCTTCTAACTGTTGTTGTAACATATAAACCTCCTATTTTAGAAAATTCTGTATTTTAATAGTATAATAAGAGGAAGGAATAAACAATAAATAAGTGCTTTTGAATGGAGGTACATTATGAAGAGAGCATTATTCTTTTTCATTAGTATTTTCTTTTTAGGAAGTTGTTCGATTTCGTATGTTACTTTTTCTAGTGAGAGCAAGAATTGGACGGGGCAATATAAAGGGTATATTAAGGATGACAGTGAAGATGGAATGTTTACATTTCAGTATAAGGGCGGAGATGGAAATACAGAATTTAAAAATTTAGAGATTACTATTAATGGAACCTTTAGTGCGATGACACAAACGTCAGAAAGTCATAGGGGAGCAAGGGTTGAAATGAAATCTTCTTGTGTAAGTTGCGCGCCTCTATCTAAAGATGAACCGATAGAGATTGTGATTAAATGGGATGATAAGTATGAGGAGAAGATGGTTTTAAAGCCGAAATAGCGTAGAGTGAGGAGTTGCGAATGGATAGGCATATGAAATTTTCTATGTTCATGTTTTTAGGTGTAGTTCTAATCATATTAGCAGCGTGTACTACAAAATCAGTAGAGCAAGTAGCGGTAAAAGATGTACCTAAAGAGGGGTATATCATATTAAGAAATGACACAGTGTTTTTGGCCGATGATAAAACGTTTGAAACAAAAGTAGAGTTACAAAATTATATAGAACAACAAATGAATGAAGAACATCTATCACATACGGTTTTAAGTTTTAAGGATAAAAGCGCATATAATCAATTAAAAACAGGGTGTAAAATAAAAGTATGGTCTTCTCAAACGCTTGAGAGTTATCCAGCGAAAATGATAGTAGAGAAATTCGAAATAGTAGAGAAATAAGAAGGCAGCAATTAAGCTGCCTTTTTATTATTTCACAAATTGTAATTCTTTCGGGAATTTCGTTAAAATTTCTGATCCGTCTTTTGTGATGTAAATATCATCTTCAATACGAACGCCACCTACGTTTGGTACGTAAATACCTGGCTCGATTGTGAAGACCATACCTTCTTTTAATGGAGATTCGTTGCCAGCTTTTACATCTGGATATTCATGTACGCTAATTCCAAGTCCGTGACCAAGGCGGTGCGGGAAGAAGTCGCCGTAACCTGCATCTGCGATAACAGAACGAGCAGCGTTGTCAATTGCGCCAAGTGTAACACCTGGTTTACATGCTTCAACTGCTTGTAGTTGTCCAGCAAGTACAGTGTTGTAAATACGAGTTTGTTCTTCAGAAATCTCGCCGAATGCTACTGTACGTGTAATGTCAGAGCAATAACCGTCAATGATTACGCCTAAATCAAATAGTACGAAATCGCCACGTTTCATTTTGTTTGCACCTGGAATACCGTGTGGAAGAGCAGAGTTTGCACCAGCTAATACCATCGTATCAAATGACATTTTATGTATGCCTTTTGTTTTTAATTCGTGTTCAATAATTGCTAATACTTCTAGTTCGCTACGATCTTCTTTAATTGCATTTACACCAACTTCAACAGCATAGTCTGCCATTTTAGCTGCTTCGCGTAAAATAGAAAGTTCTTTTTCGTCTTTAATTAAACGAAGTTCACGAACTTTTTCCTCAGCTGATTTGAAAGCTGCATTTGGGAATAGTTTTGTTAATTCTTCGTAGCGCTCTACGTTTAAATGTTCTTTTTCAATTGCAACTGCATTTGCATTAATACCGCGGTCTTTAATTGCTTTTGCAATCATATCCCATGGTCTGTCAGTATCAGTAAACCCGATAATTTCATGTGCCCAGCCAGCGTTACGTGCTTGGCCTTCTTCCATTTTAGGGCAAATTAAAATAGGTTCTTTTTCTTGGAATACAAACATACCAAGAAGTCTTTCGTGTGGTTCACAGTGGAAGTTTGTCATGTAGAAAACGTTTGGTGTAGAAGTTAAGAACGCAGCTTCTACGTTTTTTTCTTTTAGCCATTGCATTAAATTTTCTAATCTAGCATTCATCGATTGGCACCCCCGAGATATTTAATTACAAATATAACTTTAACTCGGAAGAAAGCGTTATGACAAGTAAATCGATGTTAGAAAAGACAGGGAATTGAAAAATCATGTAGAATAAAAAGTGAGAATGTAATAAGGGGAGGAATGTAATATGAAAGTATCTTATCATGGGCATTCAGTTGTAAAGATTGAAACGAATGGAAAAGTAATTTTAATTGATCCGTTTTTAACAGGAAATCCGAAAACAGATTTAAAGGCTGAAGATGTAAAAGTAGATGCGATTCTTTTATCGCATGGACATGGTGATCATGTTGGAGATACAGTAGAGCTTGCGAAGAAAAATAATGCAGTTGTAGTGGCACCATTTGAACTAGCGACATTTTTAAGTTGGGAAGGTGTAAAAACACATCCGATGCATATTGGTGGTTCACATGAATTTGACTTCGGAAAAGTGAAGTTTACACAAGCATTCCACGGCTCTAGTTATATTGATGAAGAAAATAAGACGATTACATATACAGGTATGCCAGCAGGTATTTTATTTATAGCAGAAGAGAAAACTGTGTACCATGCAGGGGATACCGCTCTATTCTCTGATATGAAATTAATTGGGGAACTAAATAACATTGATGTAGCATTTTTACCAATTGGTGATAATTTCACGATGGGACCAGAAGATGCTGTTTTAGCAGCAGAATGGGTTCAAGCGAAAACGGTTGTACCGATGCATTACAATACGTTCCCGGTTATTGAACAAGATCCATATCAATTTGTAGAAAAGCTACAAAATTGTACAGGGAAAGTATTAGAAGCTGGAGAAAGTATTACACTATAGAAAAGAAACCCTTCATTTGAAAAGACAAGTGAAGGGTTTTTTACGTGTGTAGGACAGCTTTTAAAGGTTGTACTTGTTTTGATGATTCTTTTCTTTTTGGAAGTGGCTGTTCAGGTGTTTCATTCAATTCCATTGCAACTTTTTTCCCGTCTACGAAAGCTAAAAATACAGCACCTACAACTTCTAATAATTTTTTCATCATGTATCCGCTCCTTTGTTTCATTTCTTGTCTTCATTGTATATGGAAGTGGCTGGACAAACTATTGAACGAGATGACAATACCATTACATTGTTGTAATGGAAGCAGTGGTGTAATGTAAGGCGTATTTTGTTATAAAAAAAATAGTACAGATATACAAAGAGAGAGTGTAACAGTTTTGAAAATATAGTATACTGAAAATACAACACATGAAGAATTTAGGGAAAAGAAAGTATGGTGAAACTATTTGGCTACCAAGCATAACCAAATTTTAGAACATATTAATAGCCTGCCAGTAGGGCATAAAATTTCTGTAAGGCAAATTGCAAAAGATTTGAGTGTAAGTGAAGGTACAGCTTATCGTGCAATTAAAGATGCAGAAAATAAAGGGTATGTTAGTACGATTGAACGTGTCGGAACAATTCGAATTGAACAAAAGAAGAAAGAAAATATTGAAAAGCTGACATATGCAGAAGTCGTTAACATTGTCGATGGTCAAGTACTTGGAGGCAGAGAAGGACTACATAAAACGTTAAATAAATTCGTAATCGGAGCAATGAAATTAGAAGCGATGATGCGCTATACAGAAGCTGGAAACTTACTTATTGTCGGTAATCGTACGAACGCACATCAATTAGCGTTAGAAACCGGAGCTGCGGTGTTAATTACGGGCGGATTTGATACGGAAGATCATGTGAAGAAATTAGCAGATGAATTAAAACTGCCGATTATTTCAAGTAGTTACGATACATTTACAGTTGCAACATTAATTAACCGTGCGATTTACGATCAGCTTATTAAGAAAGAAATTGTACTCGTTGAAGATATTTTAACGCCAATTGAAGAAACGTTATATTTAAAGCCAGATGATACAGTGCAGCAATGGCATGCGTATAACGAAGAGACGATGCACGGAAGATATCCGATTGTTGATGAAAATAAAAAGGTATTAGGTATTGTAACTTCAAAAGATATGATCGGTGTAGCGAAAGAAACACCAATTGATAAAGTGATGACAAAGCATCCGATTACGGTAAATGGAAAAATGTCTGTCGCAGCTGCGGCGCGTATGATGGTATGGGAAGGTATTGAGTTACTTCCAGTTGTTGATGAAGGAAATAAGTTGCAAGGTATTATTAGCCGTCAAGATGTACTTCAGGCGTTGCAAATGATTCAGCGTCAACCGCAAGTCGGCGAAACAATCGATGATATTGTAACAAATCAATTCATGACGCCGAAAGAAGCGAAAAATGAGCATCTATATCAATTTTCAGTGACACCGCAAATGACGAATTCAATCGGAACGCTATCTTACGGTGTATTCGCAACGATTGTGACGGAAGCAACAAATCGCGTTATTCGTGCGCAAAAGAAGAGTGATTTAATTGTTGAGAACTTAACAATTTATTTCGTAAAACCAGTTCAAATTGACAATGTTGTATCCGTTCATCCGAAAGTATTAGAAATTGGACGTAAATTTGGTAAGGTTGATGTAGAAGTACATCATGAAGGTAATGTTGTTGGAAAAGCATTGCTTATGGTGCAATTGATCGATAAATAAAAAGATGGAGCAAGCCGCTTTGGTTTGTTCCATTTTTTTTAGAACGCTACAATAGGGAGTTTGTAAATTTAGTTTGCAATCGAATCTATATTCATAAGTATGGGCACGCAATCGTTTGAAGATGCTTGAACAATAATTGTGGAGGTGTCGAATGGGAGTAATAATTCTCTTTTTAGGGGTAGTATTTGCAATAACTTTTCATGTGTTAACACATAGAAGAATGGATACAAAGAAAAAGAAATTGTATGTAGTAAGTTTGATTTTCGCTATTGTTTGTTCCTTTATCTCTACAGCTGGAGAAAATAAGGGCGATTTTCTATACTTTGGTGTACCAGCTGAAACATTTGTTTATTATGGCGGATGGGAAATTTCGTTTCATCCATTAGGCTTTTTCTTTAACTTTATTTTGTTTTGAATTTATTATTTAAGCTACGTAAGGGCTCGGGTAGAGAAGTAAAAAAATAGCAGGATATGTATCGGTGCGGATAGAAAATTGTTGATTACTCGATAAGAAAGTTTAAGCTATTAATTATTACTATGCTTTACTATACGAACTAGGGGGATAGGAATGGATTTTCACACTAGACAATGGTTATGTAAGCAATATGATTTAAATAGTTTTACGAAAGTTTCATTATTGCATGGGGGAGAAAATCAAACATATATATTTGAATCGGACAAAAATAAATTTGTAGTGAGGCAGTATAGAGAAGGTCGTTATACAGCCGAGCAAATAGAAGCTGAAATACATTGGTTAATAGCGATACAAAAACAAATGTTAGTACCAGAAGTAGTTGTAAATAAAGATGGTGACTGGGTCACACCTGTTATGAAAGATGAGGGAAGTATCCAGTATTTTGTTGTCTTTAGGTTTATAAATGGAAGTGAAATTATAGAACCAAAGGATAAAGATTATGAAAAACTTGGATCATTCATGCGCATGTTTCATGAAAAAACAAATGGAGTACTTAAAAGTGTGCCGCAAACTTGGAGAGGTTATGAAAGACCTATATATAGCGAGAAAAAGATGAATCATGAGCCTTTACAATATTTATTAAATACTTCTTTTTTATCTTATGAGGATAAAAATAAATGCTTGAGAATTGCAGAAAGAATACAAGAACTTACAAACTCAATTCAATTGGGAGAAAAACAATTTGTTCACGGAGATATGCATTTTGGAAATATTCTTGTAGACAAAGAGGATTGGTATTTACTCGATTTTGATGAATGTGGATTTGGGTATAAAGAGTTTGATATTGGTGTTCCGAGATTGCATTTAATTGCTTCGGGACAGTTAGAAGATGCATGGGGGAATTTTATGATGGGATATGGGGAACATATTTCAGAACTAGCCATTCGACTTGGAACTGCTTCAAGAATCTTTTATATGGCTGGAAAAATACCATTAAGGCTTGATATTGAACCTATTAGAAAAGATCCTGGCGCTTTTATTCGGCGATATGTTCAGTATGCTGAAAAAGAGTTATGTGGAGAAACAGTTATATAAAGAAAAGACAGAATAGTAATTCATTTAGGTTGTATATTATGTTATGATTATATTGTAAGAAAATGGATTTTAGGAAGGTGGTATGCATTATGTCATCAACAGTACTCTTTTTTGGTAGTATCGCACTATTTTACTTTCTTATAATGATACCGATTCAATATTTATACTTACAAGGTTTACATGAAAAAAAGAAAAAAACAGGATTATCTCAGCGAGAGCTATATGAAAAAATGTCTTTTGGGGAAGAACAATTACACCTTCATGTGCAAGGCAACCCATTTAATATCCCTTCTGCGTTTGTCGCATATATGATTTTAAAAGTTAGAGGACGTAAAAAAGCATCACAATGTTGATGCTTTTTTACGTTGTTTCATAGACTTCGGCTTCTTCAACTGCTAATGGTAAGAAATGTTTATATTGGCGAAATCCATTAAATACACTTGCACTACCAAATAGAACAAATAAAACACCAACGATAATACGAGCGGTTGAAAGTTCTAAAAAGAATTGGTTTATCCCGAAGAATAAGACGAATGAACCGAGTGCCATTGCGGATTTTCCTGAGAGCCAACCTTTCTCCATTGGGCGGTTTGTACGAAAGTATTTTGTTTTGTAGAAGAGATACAACATAAATGAGACGATAATACAGAAGACTAATACTGGCATCATGCACACTCCCATCGTTTTATGAAAAATAATAGTGGAGAAAAAATATCTAAACTTTCTAACTTTTATTATAAAGCAATTGTTCGCATGTATGAAATACTTTCCGTTATAATGGAGGATAAAGTGAGACTTTCATTAGTGTGGGGATGTTTCCGCGCGCTAATGATTAGCCTACATTCATTGTTTTTTTACTGCACGTTGAAGTGAAGAAGTTGAATAAAAAGGAGATTATACATATGCATGAGCAAATTTTAGGAGCAATTAAAGAGTTTGATACAATTATTATTCATCGTCATGTGCGTCCGGATCCAGATGCGTTAGGTTCACAAGGCGGCCTTAGTACAATTCTACAAGAATCGTTTCCAGAGAAAAATATTTATACAGTTGGGTACAATGAACCGTCATTAGCATATTTACGAGTAATGGATGATATTGAAGATAGTGTATACGAAAATGCGCTTGTTATCGTTTGTGATACAGCAAATCAAGAACGTGTTGACGATCAACGCTATACAAAAGGGAAGATGTTAATCAAAATTGATCATCATCCAAATGAAGATCCATACGGAGACATTACGTGGGTAGATACGACAGCAAGTTCTACAAGCGAAATGATTTATGAGTTTTATAATTATGGAAAAGATAAAGGATTACAAATAACAAAAGAAGCAGCTCGTCTTATTTTAGCAGGTATTGTTGGGGATACAGGTCGTTTCTTATTCCCGAATACAACAGCGAAAACACTTCGTTACGTAAGTGAGCTTGTTGATATGGATGTGAAATTCACAGATTTATACAATGAAATGTATAAAACAAAAGAAAAAATTGCTCGTTTAAACGGTTATATTTTACAAAACTTTACGATGGTAGAAGAAGGAGCAGCTTACATTAAATTAACGAAAGAAGTATTAGAAAAGTTTGATGTACTTCCTTCTGAGGCGTCTGGTGTTGTTGGAGCACTTGGTAATATTGATGGATTAAAGGCATGGGTTCTATTTTTAGAGGAAGACGATGTGATTCGTGTTCGCCTTCGTTCAAAAGGACCAGTTATAAATAAATTAGCAATGCAATATAACGGTGGAGGACATCCGATGGCTTCTGGTGCAAAAGCATCTTCTTGGGAAGAAGCGGATCGTCTATTTGCTGATTTACGTGAGATTTGTAAATAAGAAATTATATGTTAGAACGAAAAGAAGGAGTGGCGCTAAAGCCCTCCTTCTTTATCCCGCTTTAATGGGCAGTAAGACCCCCACCTCAAATTTCAGCGAAAGCAAAGAAGTTAGGTGGGGATCAACTGCCCATAAAAGCCCGATTGGTTCAACTAATAATCAGTGGGGGATGAAGAAAACCCCCACTGATTAAAGTTTCACTTTATTTTTCTTTCTCTATCGTAATGCTAATTTCAAGCACGGTATCAAAAGATATTGTATCGACTTTAAAACGGTATAGCCGATCGTAATGTTTGTACGTCTTGTTTTCGATTACTTTTTTGAGTAGGTCTTTATTTTTTGCGATACTTTGTATGTTTTTCGTTAAAAGATGCTGGAGGTCATTATGGATAGATGTAGTCATATTTTCGAGTGTAAGATTGTCTAAATCGTATTTTTCTCGATTTATAAGTTTTATTTTAATCTCTTGAATGGTTAAGAGCCGTTTATTTTCAGTATTCAATTTTTCTTGATCTTCGAGAAGGACGTGGAGCTTTGCTTCTTGTTTTTCTATAATTTCTCTTTGTTCTGCTATTTTACTAGCTTGTTCTTCTTGAAAAACACCGTATATGTACAAAAAAATAAACCAGCTCAACACGCCTCCAACAGCAGCGCCAGCTAAAACTAAATACCATCTTTTCGCTGTATTGGCACTTGGTACTCTCATACATGCTCCTGCGTTAGCCATTTAATAATAATAAGACCAGTTTGCATACCACCTGTTGCGAAAAAAATAAGGAGAATTTGTTTTACGATATCTTTCATATCCCCGCCAAAGAAACTTCTTTCAAAACTATAAAAAGTATCAAATGTTCCGCCAATCGCTGCAACGAGTGCCCAAATCCTTAAATTTTGGGCGAATTGATTAATGTAAGTGAGAGTTGGTTTTCCGATAAGAAATGCACCAAATCCACCAATTAATGAACCACCAAGTATAACCCCAAAGGCAATAAAATAACTAATAATAAGCAGAGAGAAAAAAGTGTGTTCTCTTACATCCATCGTCATTCCCCTTTCTTCTTCATATATATGGACAAAGTATAAGAAGTATGTTTTGATTTCCTCTTTCCTCTTCACCTATAATAAAAGTAGTCAAATAGGTAAAGAGAGGGTACAACAGTGAAGTTTGTGCATTTACAATGTCAAACCGTTTTTAGTTTATTAAAAAGTGCTTGTAAAATTAATGAACTTGTAGTTAGGGCGAAAGAGCTCGGTTATTCATCACTTGCTATTACGGATGAAAATGTGATGTATGGCGTTATTCCGTTTTATAAAGCATGTAAGAAACATGGTATACATCCTATTATCGGCTTAACAGCTTCTATTTTTAGTGAAGAAGAAGAAAAGTCTTATCCGCTTGTCTTACTTGCTGAAAATGAAATAGGTTATCAAAATTTATTAAAGATCTCTAGTAGCATTATGACGAAGTCAAAAGAAGGTATTCCTAAGAAATGGCTTGCACATTATGCGAAAGGATTAATTGCTATTTCACCAGGTAAAGATGGGGAAATCGAACAATTATTATTAGAAGACAAAGAGAGTCAAGCTGAAGAAGTAGCTCGTATGTATCAAAATATGTTCGGCAATTTTTATATGAGTTTACAGCATCATGCGATTCAAGATGAACTGCTTCTACAAGAGAAATTACCTGTATTTATAAGTAGGATAAATATTCCAGTCGTCGCAACAAACGATGTACGCTACATCAATCAAAGTGACGCACTTGTTCATGAATGCTTATTATCTGTTGAAAGTGGAACGAAAATGACGGATCCAGATAGGCCGAGGCTGAAAACAGATCAATATTATTTAAAATCATCAGATGAAATGGAAGCACTATTTTCTCACGTAGAAGAAGCGATTTATAACACAGTAGAAATTGCAGAACGTTGCAGAGTAGAAATACCGTTTCATGTAAATCAATTACCGAAATTTCCTGTTCCATCTAACGAAACGAATGATATGTATTTACGCCGCGTTTGTGAAGAAGGATTGCAGAAACGTTATGGTACGCCGAAAGAAGTACATATAAAGCGTTTGAATCATGAATTAAACGTGATTTCTAGCATGGGGTTTAGTGATTATTTCCTCATTGTCTGGGATTTTATGAAGTACGCGCATGAAAATCATATTTTAACAGGACCAGGTCGTGGATCAGCGGCTGGCTCACTCGTTTCTTACGTATTAGAAATTACAGATATTGATCCAATTGAATACGATCTATTATTTGAAAGGTTTTTAAACCCCGAACGTGTGACACTTCCAGATATTGATATTGATTTTCCGGATATAAGACGTGATGAGATGATTCGATATGTGAAGGATAAATATGGTCAGCTTCGTGTTGCTCAAATTGTAACGTTCGGGACGCTGGCAGCGAAAGCGGCAATTAGAGATATTGCGCGTGTAATGGGGCTTCCGCCACGAGATATCGACATATTTTCAAAACTTATCCCATCAAAGCTTGGTATAACGTTAAAAGATGCATATGAGGAATCGCAATCACTCCGGGAGTTTATACAAGGAAACCTTTTGCATGAGCGTGTTTTTGAAATTGCAAAACGTGTAGAAGGCTTACCACGTCATACGTCTATTCATGCAGCTGGCGTTATTATGAGCCAAGAGCCATTAACCGGAAGTGTTGCAATTCAAGAAGGGCATAACGATGTATATGTTACGCAATACCCCGCTGATGCATTAGAAGAACTTGGGTTGCTCAAGATGGACTTTTTAGGATTACGTAATTTAACGTTACTTGAAAATATTATAAAGTTTATCGTGCAAAAAACAGGAAAAGAAATCGATATAAGAAATTTACCACTTCAAGATGAAAAGACATTCCAATTGTTAGGTAGAGGGGATACAACAGGTGTATTCCAGCTTGAATCAGGTGGTATGCGAAATGTACTTCGCGGGTTAAAGCCGAATGAATTTGAAGATATTGTTGCTGTTAACTCGTTATATAGACCAGGACCGATGGAGCAAATTCCAACCTTTATTGAATCAAAGCACGGAAAAAGAAAAATTGAATATTTACATCCGGACTTAAAACCGATTTTAGAAAGAACATACGGTGTAATTGTATATCAAGAACAAATTATGCAAATTGCGTCGAAGTTGGCGGGCTTCTCGCTCGGAGAAGCAGATTTATTACGTCGTGCAGTGAGTAAAAAAAATCGTGATATTTTAGATCAGGAACGTAAGCATTTTGTGCAAGGTTGTTTACAAAATGGTTATGACGAGACATCGGCAGAGAAAATTTATGATTTAATTGTAAGATTTGCAAATTACGGTTTTAACCGAAGTCACGCTGTAGCCTACAGTATGATTGGATATCAACTTGCCTACTTAAAAGCGAATTATACGCTGGAATTTATGACGGCACTATTGTCGAGTGCAATTGGAAATGAAGATAAGATTGTGCAGTATATACGAGAAACGAAGCGAAAAGGTTTTCATGTTTTGCCGCCGTCTCTTCAGAGAAGTGGTTACAATTTCCAAATAGAAGGAAATGCGATACGTTACAGCTTACTTTCCATTCGAAACATCGGAATGGCTACAGTGACAGCATTAATCGAAGAACGAGAGAAAAAAATGTTTGAAGATTTATTTGAATTTTGTCTGCGCATGCCATCAAAGTTTGTAACAGAGCGAAATTTAGAGGCGTTCGTCTGGTCTGGATGTTTTGACGATTTTGGTGTTTCGAGAACGAATTTATGGAAAAGTCTTAAAGGAGCCTTAGAGTATGCCAATCTTGCACGTGATTTAGGAGATGCTGTTCCAAAATCAAAATACGTACAAGGAGAAGAGCTCTCTTTTATTGAACAGTTAAATAAAGAGAAGGAAGTACTAGGTTTTTATTTATCAAGCTATCCGACAGCGCAGTATGTGAAGTTAGCGAAAGAATTAGAAATTCCATCTCTCGCTCAGGCGATGCGACATAAGAAAAAAGTACAAAGAGCTATCGTGTACATAACAAGCGTGAGAGTGATTCGTACGAAAAAGTTGCAAAAGATGGCATTTATTACATTTTGTGATCAAAATGATGAAATGGAAGCAGTTCTTTTCCCCGAAACGTATATACATTTCTCAGATAAGTTACAAGAAGGAGCAATTGTTTTAGTTGACGGCATGATTGAGCTTAGAAATCATAAGCTGCAATGGATTGTAAATGGACTATATCCGTTAGAAGAAATGGATGTGTATGAGGAAAAAAAAGATGCGTCTGTTTACGTGAAATTGCCGTCTCAATATGAGAAAAAGCTTTTAAATCAGGTTACTAAAATATTGTTTGACTATTCGGGTTTTGCGAAAGTACTAATTTATTATGAAAAGGAACATAAAATGGTACAATTATCTCGAAGTTTATCGATTCATCCAAGTGAAGAATGTTTAGGAGCACTTCGTGAAATTGTCGGGGAAGAAAATGTGGTTGTGAAAATATAATGGACAATTTCCCTACACTTCGATTATTATAGTAGTAGTGTTCGTGGTCAGACCACTTGGAGAAATTGATATCAGCAAGAATAATTTGAGGAGAGTGGATAGTTTGTCAACACTTCGTGAAGAAGCACTTCACATGCATAAAGTGCATCAAGGAAAATTAGAAACTGTATCAAAAGTAAAAGTAGAAAATGCAAAAGATTTAAGTCTTGCATATTCTCCAGGGGTTGCAGAACCTTGTAAAGAAATTTATGACGATAAAAGTAAGGTATATGAATATACGATGAAGGGAAATATGGTAGCAGTTGTGACTGATGGAACGGCTGTACTTGGTCTTGGTAACATCGGACCTGAAGCATCTCTTCCAGTAATGGAAGGTAAAGCTGTATTATTCAAGAGCTTTGCTGGTGTAGATGCATTCCCAATTGCCTTAAATACAAACGATGTAGATAAAATTGTTGAAACTGTAAAATTAATGGAGCCAACTTTTGGCGGCGTTAACTTAGAGGATATCGCAGCACCAAACTGCTTCATTATTGAAGAACGTTTGAAAAAAGAAACAAATATTCCTATCTTCCATGATGATCAACACGGAACAGCTATCGTAACAGTAGCAGGTCTTGTGAACGCGCTAAAATTAGTTGGAAAGAAAATGTCTGACATTAAAGTTGTCGCAAATGGCGCAGGTGCAGCAGGTATTGCAATTATTAAACTTTTATATCGCTATGGCGTACGCGACATTATTATGTGTGACCGTAAAGGCGCGATCTATGAAGGTCGTCCTACAGGTATGAATCCGGTGAAGGATGAAGTGGCAAAATATACAAATAAGAATCGTATTGAAGGTTCTTTAGCTGATGTTGTACAAGGTGCGGACGTATTCATTGGTGTATCTGCAGAAGGTGCATTAACAGAAGAGATGGTTCGTACAATGAATGACGATGCGATTATTTTTGCAATGGCGAATCCAGTTCCAGAAATTATGCCAGAATTGGCAAAAGCAGCGGGCGCAGCTGTTGTTGGAACAGGTCGTTCTGACTTCGCAAACCAAGTAAATAATGTACTAGCGTTCCCTGGTATTTTCCGCGGTGCACTTGACGTACATGCGACACAAATTAACGAAGAAATGAAGATGGCAGCTGTACAAGCTATTGCTGAGCTTGTAGCAGAAGATGAGTTAAATGCAGACTATATCATTCCAGCACCGTTTGACGCGCGTGTAGCGCCTCAAGTAGCAGCTTACGTTGCGAAAGCTGCAATGGAGACAGGAGTAGCTCGCCGTCAAGTAGATCCAAATGAAGTTGCTGAGAAAACAAAACAATTAGCGCTGATTGGTAAAGAATAAGCGAGGAATTTCCATTGACATCATCAAATACAAAAGTATATCTCGAAATTGTAAAAAAAATCCGTTCCATTATGGAAGAGGATGGATTGGTAGCAGGGGATCGTTTGCCGTCTGAGCGTGAGTTAAGTTCACGTTTAAACGTAGGACGTTCCTCTGTCAGAGAAGCGTTGCGGGCTTTAGAACTTGTAGGATTAATTGAAACGAGACGTGGTGAAGGGACGTTTATTCGAAACTTTTACGATAACGGTCTTGTACAATTGATTGCTCCGTTCTTGCTGCAAGATGAGAAAACAATTCGTGATTTATTACAAACAAAACGATTGCTTGAGAAAGATATGATTCGAATTGTATGTAATTTACCGAAAGAAACGTTTTCTAAAGTGCTAAGTAAATTACATCAAGTGCTTGAAGGAAATGAAAACTCAGTTCCAATGCTTCACCAAACGTTCTTTAAAACACTTATTGAACAAGTCGATAATTATTTACTATATCGCATTTGGATGATCGTAAATGATTACGTATCAACTCTTTCTTGTAAAGTTTCAGGAGATTCTATCGATATGTATAGAAAGCTTTACGCTATTTTGGAAGAAAAACAAGAAAATGATGCACTAAAAATTTACGATGAATTAGTAGAGAATATACAGTTTCACTCGTAATGTATAAAATTTGTCGAAATGACCATGACACGTTATGACAAACATTCTATCGCGTAGCGGTTAAAGTTAAACGTAAAGAGTGAGGTTATTAGACAGATTGAGAAGATAAGGCTAACATCAAACTTTGGTGTTAGCCCAATTTTCTTCTTACGCTAACCTTAGCTCTCAACGAAGGGGGTCAAATTGTGCTAAGAGATTTATTCGTGAAAAAGAAAAAGTACGCTGCAATACCTTCAGAACAAGTACGAAAAGATGTGCCAGACGGCGTTATGACAAAATGTCCGAAATGTAAAAAAATCATGTATACGAAAGAGCTTCTAAAAAATTTAAAAGTATGTGTGAATTGTGGATATCATCACCCTATGAATGCATGGGAACGTCTTGATAGTATATTGGACGAAGGGTCATTCCGTGAGTATGACAAAGAAATGGTTTCATTAAATCCACTCGAGTTTCCAGGATATGAAGAGAAACTAGAGAGCGATCGTAAAAAGACTGAATTGAACGAAGCGGTTGTAACTGGTGAAGGAACAATTGATGACATGCTTGTTGTTGTTGCAGTAATGGATTCTCGTTTTCGAATGGGGAGCATGGGCTCTGTTGTAGGAGAAAAAATTGCCCGTGCGGTTGAAAAGGCGTACGACTTACAAGTTCCATTTATTATCTTTACTGCTTCGGGTGGTGCCCGTATGCAAGAAGGGATATTAAGTTTAATGCAAATGGCAAAAACAAGCGTAGCTTTGAAAAAGCATAGTAATGCAGGAGGATTATTTATTTCTGTTATGACTCACCCAACGACGGGCGGGGTTTCAGCGAGTTTCGCTTCACTTGGTGATTATAATCTTGCAGAACCAGGGGCGCTGATCGGATTTGCTGGTAGACGTGTAATTGAACAAACCGTGCGTGAGAAACTACCGGAAGATTTCCAAACGGCAGAATTCTTACTAGAACATGGTCAATTAGATGCGGTGGTACATCGTGATGATATGAGAGAATCGCTTCGTAAGATTTTAGAAGTTCATCAAGGAGGGGAAATGGCTGTATGGCAGAGCTAGAATTTGAGAAACCAGTTGTTGAGCTAAGAAATAAGATTCGTGAACTGAAAGACTATACGAAAAACAGCCAGATGGACTTCAGTGAGGAGATTCGTATTTTGGAAGACAAGCTAGAAAATTTAGAGGAAGATATATACGGCAATATGAAAGTATGGGACCGTGTTCAAATTGCTCGTCATGCAGAACGACCGACAACGCTCGATTATATTGAGCACTTATTTACTGATTTTTTTGAATGTCATGGAGATCGTCTATTTGGCGATGATGCAGCGATTGTCGGCGGCATTGCGAAGTATAAAGGGATGCCTGTAACTGTAATCGGGCATCAACGCGGAAAAGATACGAAAGAAAATATTCGCCGTAATTTTGGGATGCCTCACCCAGAAGGATATCGAAAAGCATTACGTTTAATGAAGCAGGCGGAAAAGTTCAATCGTCCAATTATTTGTTTTATTGATACAAAAGGAGCTTATCCTGGTAAAGCTGCTGAAGAACGTGGTCAAAGTGAAGCTATCGCCCGCAATTTATTTGAAATGGCAGGATTAACAGTGCCTGTTATTTGTATCGTTATCGGCGAAGGTGGTAGTGGTGGTGCACTAGGTCTTGGAGTAGGAGATTACATTCATATGCTAGAAAATTCCACTTATTCTGTTATTACGCCAGAGGGTGCAGCGGCAATTCTTTGGAAAGATGCAGGAAAAGCAAAGGAAGCTGCAGAGGCGATGAGAATTACAGCAGCAGATTTGAAAGAATTAGGTGTAATTGACGAAATTATTCCAGAGACAAAGGGTGGAGCACACCGTAATATTTTGAAACAATCAGAAAATATAGATTTAATGCTAGGGAAAACTTTTGAACAATTAAACGGAATTTCGAAAGATGAATTAATCGAAAAACGTTATGAAAAATATATGAAAATTGGGCAAGTTTCGTTTTCAAACGCTTCCATTTGGATAAAATAAGAAAAGCGTGCGTTCCACTTCGCGAATGCACGTTTTTATTATGAAAAGACACATCTTCTCCATTGTATTTTTATATTTTTTCGTGTTATTTTATTATAAGGCAAATAATCTTTATGAGGTGAGTACAAATGAAACGTATTGGTGTATTAACAAGTGGTGGAGATTCACCTGGTATGAATGCTGCCATTCGTGCAGTTGTTCGTAAAGCGATTTTCCATGATATTGAAGTATATGGTATTTACCATGGATACGCTGGATTAATTTCTGGTCACATTGAAAAATTAGAATTAGGTTCTGTTGGCGATATTATCCACCGCGGTGGTACGAAATTATATACAGCAAGATGTCCTGAGTTTAAAGACCCAGAAGTACGACTAAAAGGTATCGAGCAATTAAAGAAACACGGTATCGAAGGACTTGTTGTTATTGGTGGAGATGGTTCTTACCAAGGCGCTAAAAAATTAACTGAACAAGGATTTCCATGTGTTGGTGTACCAGGTACAATTGACAATGATATCCCTGGAACAGACTTCACAATTGGTTTCGATACAGCTTTAAACACTGTTATTGATGCAATTGATAAAATCCGTGACACAGCTACATCTCATGAACGTACATATGTTATCGAAGTAATGGGACGTCACGCTGGTGATATCGCATTATGGGCTGGTTTAGCTGATGGTGCGGAAACAATCTTAATTCCAGAAGAAGAGTATGACATGGAAGATGTTATCGCTCGTCTGAAGCGTGGTAGTGAACGTGGTAAAAAACACAGTATTATCGTTGTAGCTGAAGGTGTTGGAAGTGCAATTGACATCGGTAAGCACATTGAAGAAGCAACAAACTTTGATACTCGCGTAACTGTATTAGGTCACGTACAACGTGGTGGATCACCAAGTGCACAAGACCGTGTATTAGCAAGCCGTCTTGGCGCAAGAGCAGTTGAATTATTAATTGCTGGTAAAGGTGGACGTTGTGTAGGTATTCAAGATAACAAACTTGTTGATCATGACATTATCGAAGCGTTAGCTCAAAAGCATACAATCGATAAAGATATGTATCAATTATCTAAAGAATTATCCATCTAATCGGC
This sequence comes from Bacillus cereus group sp. MYBK139-1, assembly GCF_051916915.1. NCBI lineage: Bacteria > Bacillati > Bacillota > Bacilli > Caryophanales > Bacillaceae > Bacillus > Bacillus cereus group sp. MYBK139-1. The sequence goes on from NZ_JBQAHO010000002.1 coordinate 265,195, forward strand.
TTAATGTCGGATATTTGGGAACGGTTTCATAATTTTCGGAGGTGCAATATGCGTAAAACTAAAATTGTATGTACTATAGGTCCTGCTAGTGAAAGTATTGAAAAATTAGAGCAATTAATCGAAGCAGGTATGAACGTTGCTCGTTTAAACTTCTCTCATGGTAGCCATGAAGAGCACGGCGCTCGTATTAAAAACATTCGTGAAGCTTCAAAGAAAACTGGTAAAACAGTTGGTATCTTACTTGATACAAAAGGTCCAGAAATCCGTACTCACGACTTCGTAGACGGACAAGCTGAGCTTGTAACAGGTGCAGAAGTAGTTCTTTCTACTGAGCAAGTATTAGGTACTGCAGAGAAGTTCTCTGTATCTTATGCTGGTCTTTATGACGATGTAGACCCAGGTTCTCGCATTCTAATCGATGACGGTCTTATCGAACTAGAAGTAATCGAAAAAGCTGACGGAAACATCCGTACAAAAGTTCTTAACAGCGGAACTGTAAAAAATAAAAAAGGTGTTAACGTACCAAACGTAAGCATTAAGCTTCCTGGTATCACTGAAAAAGACGTAAAAGATATCATCTTCGGTATCGAGCAAAAAGTTGATTTCATCGCAGCTTCATTCGTACGTAAAGCAGCTGACGTATTAGAAATCCGTGAATTATTAGAAGAGCATAACGCTCAGTATATCCAAATCGTACCAAAAATCGAAAACCAAGAGGGTATCGACAACATCGATTCAATCTTAGAAGTTTCTGACGGTTTAATGGTAGCTCGTGGTGACATGGGTGTAGAAATTCCACCAGAAGAAGTACCATTAGTACAAAAACGTCTAATCAAAAAATGTAACGTGTTAGGTAAACCAGTTATTACTGCAACACAAATGTTAGATTCTATGCAACGTAACCCACGTCCAACTCGTGCGGAAGCAAGTGACGTAGCTAACGCAATCTTCGATGGTACAGACGCAATCATGCTTTCAGGTGAAACAGCTGCTGGACAATACCCAGTAGAAGCAGTAACAATGATGGCTAACATTGCAGTACGTGTTGAAAAATCATTACAATATGAAGATATGTTCAAAAAACGTATTAAAGAGTTCACTCCAACAATTACAGATGCAATTAGCCAATCTGTTGCGCATACAGCACTTGCTCTTGATGTAGCTGCAATCGTAGCTCCAACAGAAAGTGGATATACTGCGAAAATGATCTCTAAATACCGTCCAAAATCTCCAATCGTAGCTGTAACATCTGACGAGCAAGTAGGACGTCGTCTTGCACTTGTTTGGGGTGTGCAAGCATTTATGGCTGAGAAGCGCGCAGCTTCTACTGACGAAATGTTAGATACAGCGATTCAAACAGGTATGGATGCAGGTCTAATCGGACTTGGAGACACTGTAGTAATCACTGCTGGTGTTCCGGTTGCTGAAACTGGTACAACAAACTTAATGAAAATCCACGTTGTTGGTGAAGAAGTTGCTAAAGGACAAGGAATTGGTCGTAAAGCTGCAAAAGGTAAAGTAGTTGTAGCGAAAACAGCTGCTGAAGCTGTAGCGAATGTAAACGAAGGTGATATCCTTGTTACAACAAGCACTGATAAAGATATGATCCCTGCAATCGAAAAAGCTGCTGCTCTAGTTGTAGAAGAAGGCGGTCTAACAAGCCATGCGGCTGTTGTAGGTGTATCAATCGGTATTCCTGTTATCGTTGGTGTAAACGGCGTAACAGCAACTTTAAAAAATGGCCAAGAAGTAACAGTTGATGCAGCACGCGGAATTGTTTATAATGGACATGCGGAAGTGCTATAAGTAATACGGAGAGAAGGATCGGAGTCCTTCTCTTTTTTTTACACAAAAATGAGGTGAAACTAGCTTAAAACGTCTGAAATTGCTTTTAAAAGCTGTTTATTATGAAGTTTGATGGGAAAGTACATTTGGCTATTATATGGTGTCTATGGACGTTGTGAGGGTGTTTAAAGTGATGATATATGAAAGGAGTGTAGAACGATGAAGTGGTTACTATTCTTGTTTATTTTAATACCAGCGATTGAGATTACAGTCTTAATTGGGTCGAGTCATGTAATAGGTTTGTGGTCTACGTTCGCTATGATCGTATTTACAGGTGTTGTAGGTGTATATTTGGCGAAAAGACAAGGGTTTAAAGTACTTGGAGAGATTCAATCTAAGTTGAATAGAGGAGAAATGCCAGGAGCAGCGGTCTTAGATGGTATTTTTATCTTTGTAGGAGGTATTCTTTTAGTGCTTCCTGGATATGTAACGGATATAATAGGTTTCATCTTTGTTGTCCCTATGACAAGGGCTTTATTGAAGCCGTTTGTTATGAAGTGGATGGAATGGAAGTTTAGAAAAAACGCAACTATTATTGTGCAGAAATAGTGCTTAGATTATAGCGATCTAAGCACTATTTTTTTGTCTGTAAAAGGATGAGAGGGTGGTTAAAGTTCAGTTAACGAAAGATGTGTTTTAACATGCGGCGAATGTGACGGTTAATAATCGACGGGGGATGAAGAAAACCCCCACTGATTAAAGTTTCACTTTATTGTATTTGTTGTGTATTTTTTCGATTGGATATGTGATTTGGGGAGTTATGAGCTCTTAATCAGTGTGTTTAAAGCGGGGATCTGAACTTAAGATTGTTTTTGTATGTAAAAGAATGAATTGGAACGAAAAAAGTTAAATAAGAGCAGGGAAATGGTCAGTTTAAGTCTCATTCTGCGCTATTTTGTATAATTATTCATTTACATAAAAAGTAATAAATGTAAGTAATAATTATAAAATTAATAGAATAAATATGTAAAAACACCGCGGAATATGCGTTTTTTATGCAAAAAAACAAGAGAATTATCTTTTTTGATTGCAATTCTCTTGTTTTATGTAATGAGTATGAAAAATAAGTGCAAGGAATAATCAGTGGGAATTTCCCACTGATTACATGTAAGTTTTTTGTTGTGTATGAATTAGAAACTATTATTTTGAAGGTGAGCCTTTAATATATTTCCACAAATCATGGAATACACGAGCTTTGTGCAATGTATTAAGTAGTACTAAGGTGACTGGACCGATGATTAATCCTAAGAAGCCGAAGAGCTTAAAGCCGACAAATAGAGCAATCAGTGTTGCTAATGGATCAAGGCCGATATTAGATGAAAGTACCTTTGGCTCCATAATTTGTCTTTGGACAATCACGACGATGTATAAAATGAGAAGACCGATGGCGAAAGCAGTGTCGCCAGTGAAAAATACGTATATAACCCAAGGAACGAAGACAGCTCCTGTTCCTAAATATGGGAGTAAATCTACAACTCCTGTAATAATCGCGATAGTAATGGCGTATGGTACGCGTAATATTAAAAGTCCGATTAATACAATAACAGTTGTCATAGATACGAGTGTAAGTTGTGCTTTAACAAAACCGAATAAAGCTTTTCTTAAATCCACAAAAATAGTTTTTCCATAGCCATGAACACGGTTGGGCAAAAACTTTCTTACTTTCTGAGCAAGACGATGCCAATCGTAACTAATGAAGAAAGTGGCTAATAAAACGAAAACAAGTACAGTTAAAGTAGTTGGTAGTGCACTAATAAAATTTGTTAACCCGCTTATAATAGCGGTTAAAAGTTCTTTCATTTGCGTCGTTGCTTCAGTTCCTAAGTTTTGAATGTTTTGTGTAATCGTATAGCGCTGTGGTTCCCCAAGATGATTAAATTTAGAAATTAAATCATCATAGAGAGGCATAATATGATTAAGTGCAAACTGCTGAGCGAATGCAACGATATCCGGAAATTTTACTGTAACAAGTTGTAGTAAGTATGTTGTAGCAGATATTGCTTCTGTTACAAGGTATGTAACGAGTCCGACGATAGCTCCAAATACGAGAATTAAGCTAACGAGTACTGCGAGTGCGCGAGGAAATTGTAGTTTTTGATTAAGGAAATTGACGACAGGATTAATCAAATAAGCAAATGCGAAAGCGATAATAAAAGGATAGATAAGTCCTGACATATATAGTAATGCATAGAACCCGGCTACCGTAGCTACAATGACAAATATGAGTCGCAATATCATATATAGTAAGTTTCGATTCAAAGATGTATACCTCCCATTCCAATTTGGATTATCCTAATTCGTTCAACTTATAACGAGTGTGCCCCACTGATTAAAGTTTCACTTTATGTTATAGTGGAATGATGGATTTTTCCTGCTTTTTCAGTATGTGAGTGACTGTGAAAGCTTGGTGTTGATGCTTCTACTATATGGTAAAAACTTCATTTTCTCTTCTTTTTATTTTACCTGTTTCTAATTAGAAAAGAAAGGAGAGACGCCCGTTTTTTAAAATGTATACATGCTTACATTTGGATGGTGAAAGTCTCAGTTTTTCATTTTAAAATGCATAAAAAATGAAGTGATTCATGTTGGATAGGCATCGATATAGCATGTATAACGATAGGTTTAAAGGTATTTTTGTTTGGAAATGAGTTCATTATTTTCAGAAAGGAAGTGCAAACATGATTAGTCAGTCAACGTTATTTTTATTCATACTACTTATTATAGGACTTATTGCGAAAAACCAATCGCTTACTGTAGCTATTGGTGTGTTATTTCTATTGAAATTTACGTTTCTAGGAGATAAAGTCTTCCCTTATCTACAAACGAAAGGGATTAACCTAGGTGTTACGGTTATTACAATAGCAGTACTCGTACCGATTGCAACGGGGGAAATAGGTTTTAAACAACTTGGGGAAGCGGCGAAATCGTATTATGCATGGATTGCTTTAGCTTCAGGGGTAGCAGTTGCTCTGTTAGCGAAAGGTGGCGTACAATTATTAACGACAGATCCTCATATTACAACTGCACTCGTTTTCGGGACAATTATAGCAGTTGCTTTATTTAATGGGGTCGCTGTAGGTCCATTAATTGGGGCTGGAATTGCCTATGCAGTTATGAGTATTATACAGATGTTTAAATAAAAAATTTTATAGTAATATAAAATTTTTGAATTCTTTCTGTTCACAAAAGTCAGATAATTGTTTATAATAGGATTAGAAACTTTGAAAAGTTACATAACAGCAGAGACTTTACACCAGATAAAATAAAAACAACATAAAACAATTTTATAATGATATTGCTTTATGTTGTTTTTATCATAAAACTCTTCGGAATTCATTTTCCTCACTAACTTGTTGTTTTGAGCGTGAGGATTCGGGGAGACATTCACGCTCATGCTTTCCATGTAAACAATGGACAATAAGAGGGGAACATCGCAACAAATTTGCATGATCGTGCATTTTGCTTGCCTAAAGAGTGAACGGGCGTTCATAATTCAAAAGGGGAGCAAATAGATATAAGGAGCAAGGTTGGGAGAATTTTCAGGAAAAGGAGAGAATGTCATGACTGTTATTCGAGGTTTAGAAGGGGTAGTAGCAACAACATCATCTGTGAGCTCTATTATTGATGATACATTAACTTATGTTGGGTATAATATTGATGATTTAGCTGAGAATGCTACATTTGAAGAAGTAGTGTACTTATTATGGCATCGCAAGCTTCCTAACGAGCAAGAACTAGCGGAATTTAAGGAGATTGTATCGGAATACTATAAAGTTCCAGGTGAGATTTTAGCATATTTGAAACAAGTAGATTTAAAAATCGCACATCCGATGTCTGTTTTACGAACTGCAATTTCCATGCTATCATTATACGATGAGAGCGCTGAAATTATGGATGAAAAGTCCAATTATTTGAAAGCGGTTAAATTACAGGCTCAAGTGGGAACTTTAGTTGCTGCTTACGCAAGAATCCGTAAAGGCTTAGATGTTGTTGAGCCTAGAAATGATTTATCATTAGCTGCAAACTTCTTGTACATGTTAAATGATCGCGAGCCAAATGAAGTTGAAATTGAAGCTTTTGATAAGGCGCTTGTACTTCACGCAGATCATGAGTTAAACGCTTCTACATTTACTGCACGTGTTTGTGTAGCTACACTTTCAGATGTATATTCTGGTATTACAGCAGCAATCGGTGCGTTAAAAGGTCCTCTTCACGGCGGGGCAAATGAAAATGTAATGAAGATGTTAACTGAAATTGGCGAAGAAGAAAATGTAGAATCATATATTCATAATGCTCTTCAAAATAAAGTGAAAATTATGGGCTTTGGCCACCGTGTATATGAGCATGGTGATCCACGTGCAAAACATTTACGCGAAATGTCTAAGAGATTATGCGTGCTTTTAGGAGAAGAGAAATGGTATAATATGTCTATCAAAATTGAAGACATTGTAACAAAAGAAAAAGGTCTTCCACCAAATGTTGATTTCTATTCAGCTTCTGTATACCATTGTTTAGGAATTGACCATGACTTATTTACACCTATTTTTGCAATTAGCCGTATGTCAGGCTGGTTAGCTCATATTCTAGAACAATATGAAAATAACCGTTTAATCCGTCCGCGTGCTGATTATAATGGACCAACACATCAAGTGTATGTTCCGATTGCACAACGATAAGCGAATAACACTATTTTGATAGTGAAAATACGCTTTCAAAAGTCTGATTTTTTCGGAAAGATGTAATGATTAGAATATTTTAATTTGACTAACGGTTTGAACTGAGGGGTTATTCCCTCAGTTTCATACATATGAAATTTCAAACATGGGGGTTATCACATTGACGACAGGTGAAAAAATTACTGTAACTAATGGTGTTATGAATGTACCAAACAATCCGATTATTCCATTTATTGAAGGAGATGGAATTGGTCCTGATATTTGGGTAGCTGCATCTCGTGTACTAGAAGCAGCAGTTGAAAAAGCTTATGATGGTGAGAAGAAAATCGTTTGGAAAGAAGTGCTTGCAGGGGAAAAAGCATTCAACCAAACAGGCGAGTGGTTACCAGAAGAAACTTTAAATTTAATTCGTGAATATTTAATCGCGATTAAAGGTCCACTTACAACTCCAGTTGGCGGTGGTATTCGTTCTCTAAACGTAGCACTTCGTCAAGAATTAGATTTATATGTATGTCTACGTCCAGTTCGTTATTTTGAAGGTGTTCCTTCACCTGTAAAACGTCCGGAAGATACTGATATGGTTATTTTCCGTGAAAATACAGAAGACATTTATGCTGGAATTGAATATGCGCAAGGATCTCCAGAAGCAGAAAAAGTTCTTACTTTCTTAAAAGAAGCAATGGGTGTGAATAAAATCCGCTTCCCAGAAACATCTGGTATTGGTATTAAACCAATCTCAGAAGAAGGGACAAAGCGTCTTGTTCGTGCTGCAATTCAATATGCAATTAACGAAAAACGCTCTTCTGTTACATTAGTTCATAAAGGAAACATTATGAAATTTACAGAAGGTGCTTTCAAAAACTGGGGTTACGAAGTGGCGGAACAAGAATTCGGCGACAAAGTATTTACTTGGGCTGAATATGATCGTATCGTTGAGAAAGATGGAAAAGATGCAGCGAATAAAGCGATGGCAGACGCTGAAGTGGCTGGAAAAATCATCGTAAAAGATTCTATTGCAGACATCTTCTTACAACAAATTTTAACTCGTCCACGTGAGTTCGATGTTGTTGCAACAATGAACTTAAACGGAGACTACATCTCTGATGCACTTGCTGCACAAGTAGGTGGAATTGGTATTGCACCTGGTGCAAACATTAACTATGTGACTGGACATGCTATCTTTGAAGCTACGCACGGTACAGCTCCAAAATATGCAGGTTTAGATAAAGTAAACCCATCTTCAGTTCTTCTTTCTGGTGTATTATTATTAGAGCACTTAGGATGGAACGAAGCTGCGAAATTAGTAACTGCTTCAGTTGAGAAAACAATTGCTTCAAAAGTAGTGACTTATGATTTCGCACGCTTAATGGAAGGTGCAACAGAAGTGAAATGTTCTGAGTTCGCTAATGAACTTATTAAAAACATGGATGTAGCGATAATCAAAAACGCATAATTAAAGCGGGGGGTAAATTATGACAATCAAACGCAAGAAAGTTTCAGTCATCGGTGCAGGATTTACAGGAGCAACAACAGCATTCTTATTAGCACAAAAAGAACTTGCAGATGTTGTATTAGTGGACATTCCACAACTGGAAAATCCAACAAAAGGGAAAGCGTTAGATATGTTAGAAGCGAGCCCAGTACAAGGTTTTGATGCTAACATTATTGGAACATCTGATTACGCAGATACTGCTGATTCTGACGTTGTTGTGATTACAGCAGGTATTGCGCGTAAGCCTGGTATGAGCCGTGATGACTTAGTAGCAACAAACTCTAAAATTATGAAAAGTATTACGCGCGACATTGCAAAACATTCACCAAATGCGATTATTGTTGTATTAACAAATCCAGTTGATGCAATGACATATTCTGTATTTAAAGAAGCGGGATTCCCGAAAGAACGTGTTATCGGTCAATCGGGCGTATTAGATACAGCTCGTTTCCGTACATTCATCGCACAAGAATTAAATCTTTCTGTGAAAGATATTACAGGATTTGTTCTTGGTGGACACGGCGACGATATGGTACCTCTTGTACGTTATTCTTATGCAGGTGGCATTCCGTTAGAAACGTTAATTCCGAAAGAGCGTTTAGAAGCAATCGTAGAACGTACCCGTAAAGGTGGCGGCGAAATTGTAGGCTTATTAGGAAACGGTAGTGCATATTACGCACCAGCTGCTTCTTTAGTTGAAATGACAGAAGCAATCTTAAAAGATCAACGCCGTGTATTACCGGCTATTGCATACCTTGAAGGTGAATATGGTTATAGCGACCTTTACTTAGGGGTACCAGTAATTCTAGGTGGTAACGGAATTGAAAAAATTATTGAATTAGAACTTCTTGCAGATGAAAAAGAAGCGTTAGATCGCTCTGTAGAATCTGTACGTAATGTTATGAAAGTTCTTGTTTAATAATGAAATAGAAGTAGAAAAAGATTCGGGGCCCCGAATCTTTTTCTACTATTTATACAAATGTTTTTTTGAAATAATATGAAAACGCTATCATTTGTAATATCCTATAATGAAACTGTAGATTTATACTATATATTGCCCTCATCATAGTAAATTTCGGATCAGGTATCGCTTTTAGTAGGATAATAAGGTGGAAAAATCGGAGGGGGTTGTAACATGTTAAAGAAAAAAGTTCAAATTGGTCGTAAAATGGATGAAATTACAGTAGGAGAGAAATTATCTATCACTGAAAAAATTGAGGATAAAGATTTGTTATTGTACTTAGGGTTAACGAATGATGCCAATCCATTATATATTCAGCATGATTACGCATCCCAAACTCCGTATGAAAAGCCGATTGTACCAAGCATTATGCTAACTGGAATGATTACAACGGCAGTTACGAAATATTTACCAGGTCCAGGTAGTCATATTACGAGAAAGGACCTTACGTTCGTGAAGCATGTTCACCATTATGAAACGTTACAAATCCACTTTGAAGTAGTGGCTGTTTCTGAGGAGGAACATACAATTGATATGCTTGTATCTGCTCATGATGAAAAAGGAGAAACGGTTGTAAAGGGTTCTTTAACAGTAACGCCGCCTTTTAAATCGGTTTCTATTATGGAAAAAGCATTAGATAATTTTTAAAAACTAAAAATATAGCGCTAGCATACCTTTCTATAAGGAGGCTAGCGCTATTTTTAGTTGAAGAATCCTTGTGTGAATCCTTCGGCGAAATCTGAACAACCTGTTTTAATTGTATCCCAGCTTGGGGCGTTGAATGTAAGAATACACGTTACTATTAAAGATAGAATAGGTAGTACTAGTCGCATAATAGACCTCCACATTGTTTATATCTATATATTTAAATTTATAATATATAAATTGTTAATGTAAGTCAATGAAAGGAGTGATTTTTAAGGTGAGATGGAAAAGAGAAGACGTTATCTTTGAAACGATGAGAGAGGCTGAAGTGTGGGCGGATTCAATTGTGAATGAAATGCATGGAAGAGTATTTGATGGGTATGAAACGCTAGATTATAAAATAGCGTATGCTCTTTCTTTTTTTTAGCCCAGGAGAGGGAGTTTACGGTTTGTACGGAAAAACATTTTGAAAAAGGTAGATTCATCTATCGAGTTTGGAGAGCGGAGAGGGGATGAAGTTTTAATTGCTTTTATTTTCGAAGTGTTAGTACAAATGAGCTCCATGTATAGACAATTATATTGAGAGGGACCTTGTTTTCTAGTATGATGAGAATAACGGGGAAAATACTAGGATGAAGAAGGTTTCAAGTCTATAACTTGGAGGAAAAGAATGAACAATCGTATTTTAGTAGTTGATGATGAGGAGTTTATCTTAACTTTAATCGAATTTAATTTACAACAAGCTGGTTTTGAAGTGATAACAGCGATGGATGGAGAAATGGCGCTTCAAAAAGCGACAACAGAACGTCCAGATTTAATTATATTAGATTTAATGCTTCCAAAAATGGATGGTATGGAAGTATGTAAAGAATTACGATTGCAGCGCGTTATGACGCCGATTTTAATGTTAACAGCAAAAGATGATGAATTTGATAAGGTGCTAGGTCTTGAACTTGGGGCTGATGATTATATGACGAAGCCATTTAGTCCAAGGGAAGTTGTCGCGCGTGTGAAGGCAATTTTACGCCGTACGAAATTACAACAAGAAGAGCAAGTTACAGAATCATCAGATGAAGAGAGCATTACAATTGCTGAACTTAAAATTTTACCAGAGTTTTATGAGGCTTATTTCCAAGGAAGAAAGCTTGAATTAACACCAAAAGAATTTGAACTACTTGTTTATCTTGCGAAAAATAAGAGCCGCGTGTTGACGCGTGATCAATTATTAAGTGCTGTATGGAATTATGATTTCGCTGGTGATACACGAATTGTTGACGTTCATATTAGCCATTTACGCGATAAAATTGAACAAAATACGAAAAAACCGACGTACATTAAAACGATACGTGGTTTAGGATATAAATTAGAGGAGCCAAAAGGGGATGAATAAATTTCGTTCCAGGCTTCTTTTTACATTTGTTTCTCTTATTGTTTTTATTTTAGTCGGACTCGGTTTATTACTGGAGACCGTGTTTGAAAACTATTATATAGATCATGCGAAAGAGAGAATGGTAAAAGAGACAGAGTATGTTGCGGTATTAGCAGAAGAACAAGGTTTTGATGATGTTTTAAAAAATCCATATGTATTTGAGAAGTTAGAAGAAAAAATACAGGCTTCTATTGCATTTGTAGATGAAAAAAAGAAGGTTCAATATAGCGGGGGAGAATCGTCTGCTTTTAGTCAAGGGATAATCAAAGATCTTTCCTCTGAAACAACGAAACAAAGAAATAAAGTCATTACGAAAGAAACAGATCAAAATAATGAATTTTACCATGCGGTGTTCGTGCAAGATGTAGCAGGGAAACAAGGATACATTTTGGTGAAGAGCACAATTGAGCCTTTGAAAGACGTTCATCAAAAAACGTGGGGATTATTAATTATCGGATTTGTTATCGCGTGTCTCGTCGTCGTATTTTTAGGTATGAAAATTACAGGGCAATATATTAGGCCGATTGAATCCGTTACGAAAGTTGCCATCGAATTAGCGAAGGGGAATTATAAAGCACGCGCTTATGAAAGTCATTCGGATGAAACGGGAATGTTAAGTAAAGCGATTAATATTTTAGCTCGTAATTTACAAGAGATGACACTTGAGCAAGAAATGCAACAAGATCGTCTGCATACGTTAATTGAAAATATGGGAAGTGGAATGATTTTAATTGATAGCCGCGGTTATATCAACCTTGTAAACCGTTCGTATAAGGAAACTTTTCACGTCACAGATGAAGAATATTTAGATCGTTTATATTATGAGTCGTTTCATCATCCGGAAATTATAGAGCTTGTGGAAGAAATCTTTATGACAGAAGTGAAAGTGCGCAAACAAATGTTATTGCCACTTGGAATTGAGCGAAAGCATTTCGAGGTATATGGAGCACCGATTATCGGGACGAACCATGAATGGAAAGGGATTGTCCTTGTATTCCATGACATTACTGAGCTGAAAAAGTTAGAACAAATGAGAAAAGACTTTTTAGCGAATGTTTCTCATGAACTAAAAACGCCGATTACTTCTATTAAAGGTTTTTCAGAAACACTTTTAGACGGTGCTATGGATAATAAAAAATTCTGCGAGCATTTCTTGCATATTATTTTAAAAGAAAGTGAACGTATGCAAGGATTAATTGAAGATTTATTAGATTTATCAAAGATTGAGCAACAAGGATTTAAATTGAGTATGGGGACCGTTGATATGAAGGGGCTTCTTGAAGACATTCATATGGTGCTTGATAATAAAGCGGGAGAAAAAGAAATCTCTTTACAAGTAAATACACTAAAACGTGTCTCTGTCATTGGAGATCCAAGTCGTTTGCAGCAGATCTTTATTAATTTAATGAATAACGCAATCGTATATACACCGGCTGGAGGCGTTGTTTCTGTAGAATTAGCAGAAGATAAATATAATGCTTATATAAAAGTATCAGATACTGGAATTGGTATTAGTAAAGATGAAATTCCACGTATTTTTGAACGCTTTTACCGAGTGGATAAAGCGAGAAGTAGAAATACTGGTGGTACAGGCCTTGGGTTATCGATTGTAAAGCATTTAGTTGAGGCGCATCACGGTACGATTACAGTGGATAGTGAAGTTGGGGAAGGGACAACATTTACAGTTGTTTTACCAAAATCAGCAACTGAAAAATAGGATGAAGGATGTTTACAATATATTAACAATGGCTTAATTAAATATTAATAAAGCTCTGTTAATATAATACATGAAAACCCCTTCATCCAAGGAGTAATTTTGGACGAGAATAGTTAAGCTGTTCTCGTCACTTCCCTTTATGCCAATATTAGTCTGTTTTATATATGAAAGAAAATAACCGTTATTTTTCTTCTCTCTATTAGTCATGTTAATATAGAGAGAGGAAAGAAACGGTTTTTTTCTGTGAAAAAAATCATTTCAAATTTGTATGGGGAGGTTTCTGATTTGGAAAAAAAGGTCGTATTAGTAGATGGTAATAATATCGCGTATCGTGCTTTCTTTGCACTACCGCTTTTAAATAACGACAAGGGTATACATACGAACGCAATTTACGGTTTTACAATGATGTTAATGAGAATATTAGAGGAAGAAAAACCGACGCACATGTTAGTAGCATTTGATGCGGGTAAAACGACATTCCGTCATAAAACATATAGTGAGTATAAAGGAGGACGTCAAAAGACTCCACCTGAGTTATCAGAGCAATTCCCGTTTATTCGTGAGATGCTCGATGCATTCAACGTACCGCGTTATGAATTAGAAAATTATGAAGCGGATGACATTATGGGAACGCTAGCGAAAGAAGCGAGTGAACAAGGAGCTAGTGTAAAAGTTATTTCAGGAGATAAAGATTTACTTCAACTTGTTTCTGATAACACGCTTGTATGCATTCCTAGAAAAGGGATTACGGAAGTAGATGAATATACGAAAGAAGCTTTATTTGAGAAATACAGCTTATCACCAAAGCAAATTATCGATATGAAAGGTTTAATGGGAGACCAATCAGATAATATTCCAGGTGTACCAGGAGTTGGTGAAAAAACTGCGATTAAATTGTTAACACAGTTTGGAACGGTTGAAGAAGTGTATGAAAATATAGATCAAGTAAGCGGGAAGAAATTAAAAGAAAAGCTGGAAGCAAATAAAGACCAAGCTCTTATGAGTAAAGATCTTGCAACGATTATTACAGATGCGCCGATTACAGTGCATGTGGATGATATGGAGTATAAAGGGTATGAAGCAAGTGATGTCATTCCAATGTTCGAGAATTTAGGATTCACATCTCTTTTAAATAAATTAGGCGTTACTCCAGAAGAAACGGCTCCAGCTGAATTAGATGATATTACATTTGATATCGTGGAAGAAGTTACAGAAGAAATGCTTCAACAAGATAGTGCGCTTATCGTTGAAGTACAAGAAGATAATTATCATAAAGCAGACATTCAAGGTTTCGGTATTCAAAATGAAAATGGATGTTACTTTATTCAGACAGACATTGCTCTTAAGTCAGATGCTTTTAAAGAGTGGCTTGCAGATGGAGAAATGAGAAAGTATACATTTGATGCGAAGCGTGCGATCGTTGCACTGAAATGGAACGGTATAGATATGCAAGGGATTGACTTTGATCTATTAATCGCTGCTTACTTACTTGATCCAGCTGATACAGATAAAGATTTCCGTACTGTAGCGAAAATGAAAGAAACGCATGCTGTGAAATCCGATGAAGAAGTTTACGGAAAAGGCGCGAAGCGTGCTGTTCCAGAGCTAGAGATAGTAGCGGAGCATGTAGCTCGTAAAGTGCATGTATTATATGATGTGAAGCAAACATTCGTTGAAGAGTTAGAAAAGAATGAGCAATATGAACTGTTTACAGAGTTAGAATTACCACTTGCACGTGTATTAGCTGATATGGAAGTAAAAGGTGTAAAAGTTGATACAGAACGTCTTCGTAATATGGGAGTAGAACTTGCAGGTAGATTAAAGGAAATGGAACAGGAAATTTATAAGCTGGCGGGAACAGAATTTAATATTAATTCACCGAAGCAGCTTGGCGTTATTCTGTTTGAGAATTTAAACTTACCGGTTATTAAGAAGACGAAAACAGGTTATTCTACGTCAGCTGATGTACTAGACAAGCTGATGGATCACCATGAAATTATTCCAAACATTTTACATTACCGTCAATTAGGGAAACTAAATTCAACTTATATTGAAGGTTTATTAAAAGTTGTACATGAAGATTCATCTAAAATTCATACTCGTTTCAATCAAGTATTAACGCAAACGGGCCGATTAAGTTCAACGGATCCAAACTTGCAAAATATCCCGATTCGACTAGAAGAAGGAAGAAAGATTCGTCAGGCATTCGTTCCATCAGAAGAAGGGTGGATTATGTACGCGGCAGATTATTCGCAAATTGAACTTCGTGTATTAGCTCATATTGCAAATGATAAAGGGCTAGTTGAAGCGTTCCAACATGACATGGATATTCATACGAAAACAGCTATGGATGTATTTGGCGTTGAAAAAGATGAAGTAACTTCAAATATGAGACGACAAGCGAAAGCTGTTAACTTCGGAATTGTGTATGGTATTAGTGATTATGGTCTTTCACAAAACTTAGGAATTACAAGAAAAGCAGCAGCGGAATTTATTGAAAAGTATTTAGAAAGTTTCCCTGGTGTACAAGAATACATGGATGACATCGTAAAAGATGCGAAACAAAAAGGATATGTGGCTACATTATTAAATCGCCGCCGTTACATTCCGGAAATTACGAGTCGTAATTTCAACTTGCGTAGCTTTGCTGAGCGTACAGCTATGAATACACCAATTCAAGGTACTGCAGCAGATATTATTAAAAAAGCGATGATTATTATGGCAGATCGTTTAGAAGAAGAAGGATTACAAGCGCGTCTTCTATTGCAAGTACACGATGAATTAATATTTGAAGCGCCAAAAGAAGAAATTGAAAAATTAGAGAAGCTTGTACCAGAAGTAATGGAGCATGCAATTGAACTCGCAGTTCCGCTGAAAGTTGATTATTCTTACGGCCCAACTTGGTACGACGCAAAATAAGGAAGTGATGAAATGCCTGAATTACCAGAGGTTGAAAACGTCAGACGGACACTTGAAAATCTTGTAACAGGAAAAACAATTGAAGATGTCATTGTTACCTATCCCAAAATAGTAAAACGTCCAGATGATGCAGAAATCTTTAAAGAAATGCTAAAAGGCGAGACGATTGAAAATATAAAGCGAAGAGGAAAGTTTTTGCTTTTATATGTAACGAATTATGTCATTGTTTCACATTTGCGTATGGAAGGTAAGTTTTTACTGCATCAAGAGGATGAGCCAATTGATAAGCATACGCACGTCCGTTTCTTATTTACAGATGGAACTGAATTACATTATAAAGATGTGAGAAAGTTCGGTACGATGCATCTCTTTAAAAAAGGTGAGGAAATGAATCAAATGCCTCTTGCTGACTTAGGTCCGGAGCCATTTGATGCTGAATTGACACCACAGTATTTACAAGAGAGATTGCAAAAGACAAATCGTAAAATAAAAGTTGTATTATTAGACCAGCGCCTTTTAGTAGGACTTGGAAATATATATGTAGATGAAGTTTTATTCCGTTCTCAAATTCATCCAGAACGAGAAGCGTCGTCTTTAACAGTAGAAGAAATTGAGCGAATTTATGAGGCGACTGTTACAACGTTAGGCGAAGCAGTGAAGCGTGGCGGAAGTACAATCCGAACGTATATCAACTCACAAGGGCAAATTGGCTCATTCCAAGAACTTCTAAATGTATATGGAAAAAAAGGAGAACCGTGTGTGACTTGCGGTACGATATTAGAAAAAACAGTTGTTGGCGGAAGAGGAACGCATTACTGCCCGATTTGTCAGCCAAGAATATAGAAAAGAGATAACATCGGATAGGCATTTGTCATATACATACAGCAGAGCTATGTATAAGGGAGGAGCTTACCGATGTACCTTTATTTATCTCTTATTTTATTAGCTTTTACATTAAGCTTGGATAGCTGTAGTGTAGGGCTAACATATGGTTTAAGAAGCGTAAGAATTCCACTAAGATCAATTATAATTATCGGAATGTGTTCAGCGGCTGTTATGCTTGTTTCAATGGGAATTGGACATATGATCGCGAAAGTATTTTCACCTGTTATCGCAACGCGTATCGGTGGGCTTGTTCTTATTGGAATAGGAATTTGGGTATTATACCAATTTTTTCGAAGTGAGAAAAAAGAAGAACCGAAGCAAGAGGAGAAGGTCTGGAAGTTAGAGATTGCCTCGCTTGGGTTAGTCATTCAAATTTTACGGAAACCGACTGTAGCAGATTTCGATAAATCAGGCACCATTTCTGCAGGAGAAGCATTGCTTCTTGGTATCGCTCTTTCTGTAGATTCATTCGGTGCTGGAATTGGTGCATCTTTATTAGGGTATACACCCGCTATGATGGCGATATTAGTTGCAGTGATGAGTTCTTTGTTTTTATTTATTGGAATGAAACTTGGAACGGTTTTATCAAATATGAAATGGTTGCAAAAATTTACATTCCTGCCTGGAGTATTACTCATTATTATTGGAATTTGGAAAATGTAAGTACGGGCGTGGAACATTAGTTTCGCGCCTTTTATTATGAGGAGGATTATTATGACAGTAGTAATTGGATTAACGGGAGGTATTGCAAGCGGAAAAAGTACAGTATCTCAAATGTTTCGCGAGCTCAGTATACCAGTTATTGATGCAGATATTATTGCACGAGAAGTTGTAGAACGAGGAAAGCCAGCATATAACAAAATTGTAGAAGTGTTTGGAACGGAAGTATTACAAGAAGATGGGGAACTGGATCGGCCGAAATTAGGAAGTGTCGTTTTTTATAATGAAGAGAAACGATTGCAGTTAAACAAAATTGTTCATCCTGCAGTGCGTGAGGAAATGAATAGGCAAAAGGAAATGTACATAAAAGAAGGTGCGCAAGCGGTTGTGTTAGATATTCCTCTCTTATTTGAAAGTAAATTAACAAGTCTCGTTGACCGCGTTTTAGTTGTAGCAGTTAAGCCACGTACGCAATTAGAACGTTTAATGAAGCGAAACAATTTTTCAGAAGAAGAAGCAACAGCTCGTATTCAATCTCAAATGCCGTTAGAAGAAAAAGTAAAACGTGCAGATGAAGTGATAAATAATGATGGCACAATTATGGGAACGAAAACACAATTACAGGTGATTTTAAAGAATTGGAACATTATTGATTAAAAAATTGTGAAATTAATGAAAATGCTTAGTGACATATCCCCTTTTTGTGTTATACTATTATTGGGATTGGAGATAAATAGTATAACGCATTCAAGGGGGATAACATATTATGACTCGTGTGGCAATTAATGGATTTGGACGTATTGGGAGAATGGTATTTCGTCAGGCAATAAAAGAAAGCGCATTCGAAATTGTAGCAATCAATGCAAGCTATCCATCTGAAACGTTAGCACATTTAATTAAATATGATACAGTTCACGGCAAGTTTGACGGAACAGTAGAAGCATTTGAAGATCACTTATTAGTTGATGGGAAAATGATTCGCCTTTTAAACAACCGCGATCCAAAGGAATTGCCTTGGACAGATTTAGGTGTTGAAGTTGTAATTGAAGCAACTGGTAAATTTAATTCAAAAGAAAAAGCAATTCTTCACGTTGAAGCTGGAGCGAAAAAAGTTATTTTAACGGCGCCTGGTAAAAATGAAGATGTAACAATTGTAGTAGGTGTGAACGAAGACCAATTAGATATTACAAAGCATACTGTTATTTCAAATGCATCTTGTACAACAAACTGTTTAGCACCTGTTGTGAAGGTGTTAGATGAGCAGTTTGGAATTGAAAACGGTTTAATGACGACAGTTCACGCTTATACAAATGACCAAAAAAATATTGATAACCCACATAAAGATTTAAGAAGAGCACGTGCTTGCGGACAATCAATTATTCCGACAACGACAGGTGCTGCGAAAGCGCTAGCAAAAGTTCTTCCGCATTTAAATGGAAAACTTCATGGTATGGCACTTCGTGTACCAACACCAAACGTGTCTCTTGTTGACTTAGTAGTAGATGTAAAACGCGATGTGACAGTTGAAGCTATTAACGATGCATTCAAAACTGTTGCAAACGGTGCGTTAAAAGGTATTGTAGAATTCAGCGAAGAGCCTTTAGTATCTATTGACTTTAATACAAATACACACTCAGCTATTATTGATGGTTTATCTACAATGGTAATGGGTGATCGTAAAGTGAAAGTACTTGCTTGGTATGATAACGAGTGGGGCTACTCTCGTCGTGTTGTAGATCTTGTAACGTTAGTTGTGGATGAATTAGCGAAACAAGAAAATGTGCAGCATATTTAATTGAATAAGGAGAGGGCAAGTGAATGTTTGCCCTCTTTTTTTTATTTTTTTCTGAAAAGGAAAAAAATTATATAAGTATATTTTTAGAAGTGGACATACCACGAAACGTTGGGGTTACTGTATTCGTGAATCATTTATTTTTTTTAGGGAAAAGTAAAGAGGAAAATATGACAGAAAATCGAAAAAACTGTTGTTGCAAAATGAAAATAAACAAAGTATACTAACACTCGTAAACTTAAGAGCTGAGGTACGTAGTCACTACTTAAAGGGTTAGGACCTCTCTGGACTAACTTTCCCCCGTGGTAGTGGAGCAAGCCAAATTGCAAATTAGTTTTCAATTCGAACAGTTAGAATAAATTTACAAGGGGGAACTGTAGAATGGATACTATGGATACGATGGGTCGTCACGTGATCGCTGAACTTTGGGATTGCGATTTCGACAAGCTTAATGACATGCCGTATATTGAACAATTATTTGTGGATGCAGCACTAAGAGCTGGTGCTGAAGTGCGTGAGGTAGCTTTCCATAAATTTGCACCACAAGGTGTAAGTGGAGTAGTTATTATCTCGGAATCACATTTAACAATTCATAGCTTTCCGGAGCACGGTTACGCGAGTATTGATGTTTATACTTGTGGGGATCGTATTGATCCAAATGTTGCTGCAGAATATATTGCAGAAGGTTTAAACGCGAAAACGCGTGAGAGCATCGAGCTTCCTCGAGGCACTGGTAGCTTCGAAATTAAGCAGAGAGAAACAAAAGCTCTTTAAAAAAGAACATAATTGATTTAAAATGTAAAGAGGTGTATAATGCACCTCTTTTTTAGTTTATAAAAAAGGAAAAATATGACGTACTCGTTAGTTGAATGAATTGAGCTCTTGCGAATAAGTTAACGCCCTATTCCACCATCTTATTTTTGGAACCGAGATGATAACATAATGCGTTTAAACTTAAAGTGGTAAGAGAGTTAGAATGAGTTATATAATACTGTATATATATTGTCAGATGAAGTAAGTAGAGAAAAATAAAGAGTATAGTGTAAAGGAGTGAATATATTGCGTTGTCCATCCTGTTCTCATAATGGTACAAGAGTGTTAGATTCGCGTCCGGTAGACGAGGGGCGCTCTATTCGAAGAAGGAGAGAGTGTGAAAGTTGTTTAAGCCGCTTTACGACATTTGAAAGAGTGGAAGAGTCACCTCTTATCGTTGTAAAAAAAGAAGGAACACGAGAAGAGTTTAATAAAGAAAAGATTTTACGTGGCTTAATTAAAGCGTGCGAAAAAAGACCAGTATCTTTAAGACAATTAGAAGAAGTAACTCAAAGTGTGGAACGTGAACTTCGTAATTTAGGTATATCAGAAGTGAAAAGTGATATGATTGGTGAAATTGTTATGGAAGAACTACGTGATATCGATGATGTTGCTTACGTGCGTTTTGCTTCTGTATATCGCCAATTTAAAGATTTAAATGTATTTATTGAAGAATTAAAAGATATACTGCAAAAAGAAAGAGAGTAGAATCTGTATTGTATTCTCTTTACATACCGTAAATAATGAGATAAGAGAGCTAGAAGCGAAAGCTAATAGCTCTTTTTCGCTAATAAATTATATAGTGAAGATTGGATGAGAGAAAGGAAAAGCAAGAATGGAAAAACAGTCATGGATGGAGCTATTGCCGATTGATCGTTATAAAGTAAGTGCGAAAGGGTTACTGCATAATTACGACCGAAAAGTGTTAACGATGTTATATCAGCCGTTAATAGGTAGTAGAGCTTTTAGCTTGTACATGACGCTATGGGGAGAGTTAGAGCAAGATCGTGTGTTTGGAAAAGAGAATACGCATCATTCCCTTATGGTGACCATGCAAATGCAACTTCCCGAAGTGTATGAGGAACGAGTAAAGTTAGAAGCAATTGGGCTTTTGAAAGTATATATTAAGAAAGAAAAAGATATTCGAATGTTTATATATGAGCTGCAACCACCTTTATCCCCGAAGCAGTTTTTTGATGATATTGTTTTAAGTATCTTTTTATACAATCGATTGAGTCGGACAAAATATAATCAAGTAAAACAATATTTCTTGGAAGAAGAATTTGATTTTGTATCGTATGAAAATGTTACGCGTTCTTTTAATGATGTATTTGGTTCGTTTAATCCAGGACAGCTTGAGCATGCGCAAGAAGATCTTCGTATTCCAAAAGCGACAGCTATGCCAAGTAATGAAAAGGGAGATGCTCCAAAAGTTTGGAATGATTTCTTTGATTTCTCCTTATTTGTAGACGGCTTGTCCGCTCTTGTTCCTAAAAAGGCGATTACAGATCAAGTGCGAGAATGTGTCATTACACTTGCTTACGTGTATGATGTAGATGTGTTATCGATGCAAAATATCGTTCTTGGTGCGGTGACAGAGATGCAGACAATTGATATCGAAAGGCTTAGAAAAGGAGCACGTGATTGGTATCAGTTCGAAAACGGTCAAGCGTTACCTGTATTAAGTGAAAGAGTACAGCCTCACGCTGCATGTATGATGAAAGAAAAAGAGCCTACATCCCAAGAAGAGATGTTAATCAAACAGTTAGAGGAAATCTCACCAAAGCAACTATTGAAAGAAATCTCTGGCGGTGCAGAGGCAACGAAGGCTGACTTGCAAATCGTTGAAGATGTAATGATGAATCAAAAGTTAACACCAGGTGTTGTGAATGTACTTATTTATTACGTTATGCTACGCTCAGATATGAAACTTGCGAAAACGTATGTGGAGAAGATTGCTGGACATTGGGCACGTAAAAAGGTCGGTACAGTTGCTGAAGCAATGGCATTAGCGAAAGAAGAAAATCGTCAATATCAAGAATGGGCTGAGACGAAGAAGAAAGGTCGTACATCCAAGAAAACAGTACGAAAAGAAATGGTACCAGATTGGCTGAAAGAAGAGCCGAAAGAACAAGAGAAAGAAACTGTGAAAAAAGATGTAAGTGCTGAAAAAGGTGCAAGTACGTTAGAGGACGAACGAAAACGATTAGAAGAAGTGTTAAAAAAATATAAGCGTGATTAATAGAAGAGAATGAACGCTCTTTGAGGTGAGAAAATGGAGCATATTCAAAATTCATTTGCAAAGTTAATGGAAAATGAAAATTTTAAAAATAGATATGAAGTATTAAAGGCGGAAGTAATGGCACATCCGCGTGTGAAAGAATTTATAGACGAACATAAAGGGGAAGTAACAACGTCTATGATTGAGCGCAGCCTTGTAAAATTATACGAATATATTGGACAAAGTGTAGGTTGCGCGGATTGTCCGGATCTAGGTTCGTGTAAAAACATGCTGCAAGGATATGAGCCAAAGCTCGTTATCCAAGGGAAGATGATTGATATTCAATATGATCGTTGCGTTAGAAAAGTAGCATATGACGAGAGGAAGAAATATGAAAAGCTCGTTCAAAGTGTATATATGCCAACTGATATTTTACAAGCAACGATGGAAAACTTAGACCCTTCAGATTTAGATGCGCGTATTGATGCGATTGGTGCAGCTAATGAGTTTTTAAGTACATATGAACCTGGTAAAAAAGTACAAGGTTTATATTTGTACGGTAAATTTGGTGTAGGGAAAACGTATTTGTTAGGAGCAATTGCGAATGAGCTTGCTCGAAAGAAAATAAGTTCGATGCTCGTATACTTCCCTGAATTTCTACGTGAAATTAAAAGTTCGATTCAAGATAATTCAATTGGGGAAAAGATTGATGCGGTGAAACGCGTACAAGTTTTAATGTTAGATGATATTGGAGCAGAAGCGATGTCAAGCTTTGTGCGTGATGATGTACTCGGTGCAATTTTGCAATTCCGTATGTTAGAAAACTTACCGACGTTCTTTACGTCTAACTTTGATTTTAAACAGCTAGAACATCATTTAACATATACGCAGCGCGGTGAAGCGGAAGAAATGAAAGCAGCTCGTATTATGGAGCGAATTAAATATTTAGCGAAACCAATTCCAATTGGCGGGAAAAACCGTCGTCATAAGTAAAGAGTAAGCTGAGAAGCTTGCTCTTTTTTTCGTAGTTAAACGCTTTTTAAAGTAGTCGAATGATAAAATGAAAAGTTCTTATTGAAAATTCCTAGTAGCTTGTATCATTTTTTTCTCCCTCCCTTAATATATATAAAATTAGCAAGCCATATCGAGTGGATTTTCTAACGATAGGAAATGTAATTCTACTAAGAGTGAACTTTCACGCGGGACGGACTCTTATAGGATTTGTAACGTATAGATACAGTCCTTTAGAGCAGGGATAAAAGGGGGGACAAAAGTGATTGAAATTTGCTTCGAAGAAAAAAATGATGCTATGCATGTATATAGACAACTACTGAAAAGAGCGGAACTGTTATATAAGGAAACGAGTGTATATTTACAGGAACAAAAAGTGGTGATTCACATACCAGTATGTGAATCAAATTATATTGAAAAGATTTTATTGCCAGTAATGGTATATTTCATTGTGAATGTGAAACAAAATGAGTGGATATATACAATATTAAAAGAGAAGTTTTTTTATGAAGAAGAGGAAGAGTGTCATCAAATATTGCATATGGCACAAGAGATTTTAAAAGGAAGAAGAAAAGGAATTGCTCGTGAATTAACACGTCACACATTTGAATCATATATTAAATCCTCTTTAAATAACTGGCTTTGTGATCCACTTTCATTCTCGTTTTCATCATATGTTCGTTTTCGTCTTCGTACATATAGGGAAATGGTAGCTAAGCTTGCTGAAGTGGCAATTGATGAGTATAAGTTAGAACAAGAATATCAAATGTTTATTGAAACGCTCCGGCAACAAGTTCGTAGCCGGAAATCACGTTTGTCATGTGTGCATCTTATTTTTGATGAAAGTTTTATTTTCTATGATGATAAAGGTAGACGTTTAAAACAAGAGAAATTGGTTCAATATATAGATGAAGACTTATTAAAACAAAAGGATGTATATATTGATACGAAAGTAATTGCACCACTTCTTTCTATTTCGCCGAAAAAAATTTATTTATATACGAAAGAACAAGACCATAATATGATTATTACTTTGCGAAATGTATTTCAAGAACGGGTACAATTACATGGATTACATGAGTTTGAGCGCAATGTGAAAAATTTAAAAAATAAAGGTAACGCCCTTGATTTTCTAAGTTTTTGAGCATATAATTACCTACATAAATGAAATATATTGAAATGTCATGATGAGGACATGAGTAGTTTTCTACGATTTTCAGAGAGGGAAGCCTTAGGGTGTGAGCTTCCTAGTACGGGATTATTACTTACCACCTCTAAACTTTAGCAGTGAACGGTTTTTCTAGTAATTGCTAACGGACAACACCGTTATGTTGAACTTGAGCAATTAACAATTATGTTAATTGGAACAAGGGTGGAACCACGAATTCAACACTCGTCCCTTTTTACGGGATGAGTGTTTTTTATTTTGAGAAAAAGAGGAGTGACCAGTGATGGCAGATGTAGTTAAAATTACTTTCCCTGATGGAGCTGTGAAGGAGTTTCCAAAAGGCGTAACAACTGAAGAAATCGCAGCTTCTATTAGCCCAGGCTTAAAGAAAAAAGCTGTGGCTGGAAAATTAAATGATGAGATGATCGATCTTGTTACACCAATCGAAGAAGATGGTGCAGTTTCTATCATTACATTAGATTCTGAAGATGGCTTATATATTTTACGCCACTCAACAGCTCACCTTTTAGCACAAGCGTTAAAACGTTTATATAAAGATGTTAAGGTTGAGCTTGGCATTGGTCCAGTAATTGAAAATGGCTTCTACTACGATATTGATATGGAAGAAGCAATTACAGTTGAAGACTTCAAGAAAATCGAAAAAGAAATGCAAAAGATTGTGAACGAGAACTTAGAAATCGTTCGTCATGAAGTACCACGTGCAGAAGCAATTCGTCGTTTTGAAGAAATCGGCGATGAGTTAAAATTAGATTTAATTAACGATCTTCCAGAAGATGCAGTTATTTCAATCTATGAGCAAGGCGAATTCTTCGACCTTTGCCGTGGTGTTCACCTTCCATCTACAGGGAAAATTAAAGTATTTAAATTATTAAGCGTTGCGGGTGCTTACTGGCGCGGCGATAGCAATAATAAAATGCTACAACGTATTTACGGTACTGCATTTGTTAAGAAAGCAGAATTAGATGAGCACTTACGTATGCTTGAAGAAGCGAAAGAGCGAGATCACCGTAAATTAGGTAAAGAATTAAAACTATTTACTAATAGCCAAAAAGTAGGACAAGGTTTACCACTTTGGTTACCAAAGGGTGCAACAATCCGCCGCATTATCGAGCGTTACATCGTTGATAAAGAAGCAAGCTTAGGCTATGATCACGTATACACTCCAGTACTAGGAAGCAGAGAGCTTTATGAAACTTCTGGTCACTGGAACCACTACCGTGATGGCATGTTCCCATCAATGGAAATGGATAATGAAGAGTTAGTTCTTCGTCCAATGAACTGCCCTCACCACATGATGGTTTATAAAAACGATATTCACAGCTACCGTGAATTACCAATCCGTATTGCGGAACTTGGAACAATGCACCGCTATGAAATGTCAGGTGCGTTATCTGGATTACAACGTGTACGCGGAATGACTTTAAACGATGCGCACATTTTCGTACGCCCAGATCAAATTAAAGAAGAGTTAAAACGTGTTGTAAACTTAACGCTAGAAGTGTACAAAGATTTCGGTTTAGAGAACTACTCATTCCGTCTATCGTATCGCGACCCAGCAGATACTAAAAAGTACTATGCTGATGATGAGATGTGGGAAAAGGCACAAGGTATGTTAAAAGAAGCTATGGATGAAATGGGTCTTGATTACTATGAAGCTGAAGGGGAAGCGGCATTCTACGGTCCAAAACTTGACGTTCAAGTTCGTACTGCTCTTGGAAAAGACGAAACACTTTCAACTGTACAATTAGACTTCTTACTTCCAGAACGCTTTGAATTAGCTTACGTTGGTGAAGATGGTAAACAACACCGTCCAGTTGTAATTCACCGTGGCGTTGTATCAACTATGGAACGTTTCGTAGCCTTCTTAATTGAAGAATACAAAGGTGCATTCCCAACTTGGTTAGCTCCAGTTCAAGCACAAGTAATTCCAGTTTCTCCGCAAGTACATTTAGACTATGCGAAGAAAGTACAAGATGAATTACGCCGTGCTGGTATCCGTGTTGAATTAGATACTCGTGAAGAGAAAATTGGTTACAAAATCCGTGAAGCACAAATGCAAAAAATTCCGTACATGCTTGTAGTAGGTGACAATGAAGTAACTGAAAACGGCGTAAACGTACGTAAATACGGTGAACAAAAATCAGAAACAATCGCATTAGATGCTTTTGTTGATATGATTAAAGTAGAAGGAAAACGATAAGAAAAAGCCGCGGTATACCGCGGCTTTTCTATGTAATATGAGTAAGGGAAATTAGAAAAAAAAACCATGTAACACTTATCGTAAAAAAGTATTGCAAGTATGTTAGTTGTTTGTTACAAT
Source organism: Bacillus cereus group sp. MYBK139-1 (assembly GCF_051916915.1). Lineage (NCBI taxonomy): Bacteria > Bacillati > Bacillota > Bacilli > Caryophanales > Bacillaceae > Bacillus > Bacillus cereus group sp. MYBK139-1. The sequence continues at coordinate 291,770 of NZ_JBQAHO010000002.1, forward strand.
ATTTCTTGTTGTTAGTAAAACACATCGCGTCTTCTTGACAGACGTCATGTCCTATGATAAACTCATCAAGGATAATAGAATATTGTTTTGTGGAACAAGTAGAAGCACCCGCTTCTCACCTGATGGACGCATTCGCAGTTTACAGGTAAATGTATTTCTTACTTAAGATTTTACAAGTGTGGGTGTCGTATGCCCGCACTTTTTTTGTCGGGTTCTATGACTACAAACTATGTTCTGAGAAAACCTTGGAGGTGGCTTACTATTAGCAAGGATATGATGATTAACGAGCAAATTCGTGCACGTGAAGTACGTTTAGTTGGCGCAAATGGCGATCAACTTGGAATCAAGTCTCGTAATGACGCTTTAGACTTAGCTGCAAATCTTAATCTTGATTTAGTATTAGTTGCTCCAAATGCGAAACCGCCAGTATGCCGCATTATGGACTACGGTAAATTCCGCTTTGAGCAACAGAAGAAAGAAAAAGAACAGCGCAAAAATCAAAAAGTAATTAGCATGAAAGAAGTTCGTTTAAGTCCAACAATTGATGAACACGACTTTAACACAAAACTTCGTAATGCTATCAAGTTTTTAGAGAAAGGCGACAAGGTTAAAGCGTCAATTCGCTTTAAAGGACGTGCCATTACTCATAAAGAAATCGGTCAACGTGTTTTAGATCGCTTCTCAGAAGCTTGTGCTGAAGTTAGTACAATCGAATCTAAGCCTAAAATGGAAGGACGCAGTATGTTCTTAGTTTTAGCACCGAAAAACGATAAGTAATAGATAGAGGAGGAAATACCTATGCCTAAACAAAAAACTCATCGCGGCGCTGCAAAGCGTTTCAAAAAGACTGGATCAGGTAAACTGAAACGTTCTCACGCTTACACAAGCCATTTATTCGCTAACAAATCTACAAAAGCTAAACGTAAACTACGTAAAGCTGGTGTAGTAAGCGCTGGTGACTTCAAACGCATTCGTCAAATGCTTGACAACTTAAAATAAGTTCGGCTGATATATAGAACAATTAGGAGGTAATATTATGCCAAGAGTAAAAGGTGGTACAGTTACTCGTCAACGTCGTAAAAAAGTAATTAAATTAGCAAAAGGTTACTACGGTTCAAAAAATACATTATTCAAGGTTGCTAACCAACAGGTTATGAAATCTCTAATGTATGCATTCCGTGACCGCCGTCAAAAGAAACGTGACTTCCGTAAATTATGGATTACACGTATCAACGCAGCAGCTCGTATGAATGGTCTTTCTTACAGCCGCTTAATGCACGGTCTTAAAAATGCTGGCATCGAAGTTAACCGCAAGATGCTTGCTGACTTAGCTGTTCATGACGAAAAAGCTTTCGCTGAATTAGCAACAGTTGCAAAAAACAACATTAACTAATTAATTAGTTGAAACCTTAGAAGATTTTTCTTCTAAGGTTTTTTGTTTGTATACAAAGAGAGAGATGTCGTTATCGATATGACAAAACCCATATAAAAGCTATAGCAATATAGAAGAATATACATATGAAGTCAGGAGAATCCTCCTGGCTTCTTTTAATTATCACCCTCTGGAAAGAAGAGTATCTTTCCTACCTGAAACGACACTGCTATAATGGAAAGATGATATGGAACTTTCATCAGATAAAATAACATTTTCATTAGTGGACAATACACAGATAATGATTACCTATCACCAATCGGAGTGAACAATCTAATCGTGATGATTGAAACGTATTTGTAAATTAAGGACAAGCTATTTTGTAAAGAGGTAAATGGCTTACTTATTAATAAGAAACGAAAAATAATAATGAACTTTGAAATGAAACAACATTGTTGCGTAAAATGCGATGTTGGAGGAGGACAATAGAGTGGACTTACTACAACTATTTAAATTACAAAAGGAATTAGATGACCGTATTGCGAAAGAACATGACTTACAGCCGAAAAAATTGTTAAAAGAGAAAATGTTAGCTCTTCTTGTAGAAATTGGAGAACTTGCAAATGAAACACGTTGTTTTAAATATTGGAGCAACAAACCAGCATCAGAACGTGAAGTAATATTAGAAGAATACGTAGATGGTTTGCATTTTATTTTATCAATCGGAATTGATTTAGGTATTGATAAAAACTTCTTATTCTATAAGTGTGCACAGACGAATAAAACACAAGTAGAAATTTTCTTAGACACATATGCGAAGGTGATTCGTTTTACAGATCAACCGTCTATTACGAACTATATTGAATTATTTACAAGCTACCTTCGACTTGGACAAGCACTTGAGTTTGAACAAGAAGAGATTGAAAAGGCATATTTAGATAAAAACGAAGTAAATCATCAGCGTCAAACACAAGGATACTAAGTTAATTTTTGAATATTTCAATTTCCTTTTGTATAATGAAGTGACTGAAGAAAAAGGAGGGTGTTGGCAATGACAAAATTAGACGAGACATTGACAATGCTAAAAGAATTAACAGATGCACGTGGTATTGCGGGTAACGAGCGTGAACCACGTGAAGTAATGAAGAAATATATTGAGCCGTTTGCGGACGAACTTTCTACTGATAATTTAGGAAGTTTAGTTGCGAAAAAAGTAGGGGAAGAAAACGGCCCGAAAATTATGGTTGCAGGTCATTTAGATGAAGTTGGCTTTATGATTACACAAATTGATGATAAAGGTTTCCTTCGTTTCCAAACAGTTGGTGGCTGGTGGTCACAAGTTATGCTTGCACAGCGCGTAACAATTGTAACGCGTAAAGGAGATGTGACAGGTGTTATCGGTTCAAAACCACCTCATATCTTACCTCCAGAAGCGCGTAAAAAGCCAGTTGAAATTAAAGACATGTTCATCGATATTGGTGCTTCTAGCCAAGAAGAAGCAATGGAGTGGGGCGTACGACCAGGAGATCAAGTTGTACCTTACTTTGAATTCCAAGTAATGAAGAATGAAAAAATGTTACTTGCAAAAGCATGGGATAATCGAATTGGTTGTGCAATTGCAATTGACGTATTAAAACAATTAAAAGATGAAAAGCATCCAAACGTTGTATACGGCGTAGGGACTGTACAAGAAGAAGTCGGTCTTCGTGGTGCAAAAACATCTGCAAACTATATTAAACCAGATATCGCGTTCGCAGTAGATGTTGGTATCGCTGGCGATACACCTGGTGTAACGTCAAAAGAAGCGCAAAGTAAAATGGGTGATGGACCACAGATTATTTTATATGATGCTTCTGTTATTGGTCATACAGGTTTACGTGACTTTGTAGTTGATGTTGCTGATGAATTACAAATTCCATACCAATATGATTCAGTAGCGGGCGGCGGAACGGATGCAGGTGCAATTCATATTGCTGTAAATGGTATTCCGTCTATGGCCATTACGATTGCAACGCGTTACATTCATTCTCATGCGGCAATGTTACACCGTGATGACTATGAAAATGCAGTGAAGTTAATTGTAGAAGTTATTAAACGTCTTGATAAAGAGGCAGTACATAACATTACATTTAATTAATAGAAAAAGCGAAGGAGCCTCTCCTTCGCTTTTTTATGTTTTAAAAAGGCCGTTCTAATCCAGCTGCAGTATGAGCCCCTAAAATGATTAAACGAGTTAATTGCATAGCCATAAAATGTGGGGTATATATCATTCCTTTTTTTAGCCATGACATAATCATCCCAAGGTGGGCACCAGTAACGTAACTAATGAGAATATCACGTGGAACCATTAGTTTTTCATCGTTAGGTTGTGAAATAGAGAGGCTTAATGTTAAATGTGTTTGAATTGCTTTCATCATTTTATACGTATAATTTCCGGCAGCTTTATCACCAAGCATAACGTTATAGAAGTTCGCATTTTCTGCAATATGTTCGAACAAGGCCAAAAAACTTGGATGTGGTGAATCAAATGTAAGTTGAAAATCTTCTTTATTTCTATTTTTCGGTTTAATGACTTCTGTTAACTTCTCTAACATTTCTTCAATGCTTTTGTCTAATAAGTCATATTTATCGTGATAATGGCTATAAAACGTAGCACGATTTACAGGAGCACGTTCTGCAATATGTTGAACAGTTACATTTTCAAACCCTTTTTCGCCTACTAAAGCGACAAAAGCATCCTGTATGAGTTGTCTCGTCCGTTTTACACGTGGATCATTTGTATTTTTAATAGACATTTTTATTTCCCCTCGTTTAATTTTCTTTACTTAAACAACATATCAGCATTATATTGTTGTTTAAACGACATTTCATACGTAAATTGTCGGTTGTAGATTTAAAATAATTATTTATAATTATAAACGATAGTCCTTCAGAAATCAGCACCGCTCGCAGGTAGATAAATTTCGATTTACACCGCAGATGGTGTGATTTTTTTGTTTAAAAGTTAATATAATTAACAATTAAGCAATCTAAACAATAAGGACATAAATAGTTTAGAAAAAAATTATATGCGATATAAGGAGAGGAATGCAATGAATCAGTTTCGAAGAATGGTAATTATCAACATTATCACATTAATTGTACTAGTTGGCGGCGGTATTGGCGCTTATTACTATTACAACCAAACGGAAAATTACTTAAAAACAGACAATGCAAAGGTTGACGGAAAGGTAATTCCGATTGCCTCACCAGTAGCAGGTAAACTAACTGACTGGAAAGCTGAAGTAGGTAAGAACTACAATGAGAACGATAAATTAGGTGCTGTTACTGTAGCAGCAGCGAATGGAGAACAAACAGTAGATGTAACAATTCCACAAAACGCAACAGTTGTACAATCAAACGCAACAACAAATGCTTTCGTTGGAGCAGGTAGCCCGATTGCTTATGCATTTGATATGAACAATTTATGGGTAACAGCAAATATTGAAGAAACAGTAATTGATGATGTTCAAAAAGGCCAAACAGTAGATGTATATGTAGATGCATACCCAGATACAACGTTAACAGGAAAAGTAGAACAAGTTGGCTTAACAACAGCGAACACATTCTCAATGTTACCATCAAGTAACGCAACAGCGAACTATACGAAAGTAAAGCAAGTTGTACCAGTTAAAATTTCTTTAGATCATAGTAAATCAGTAAATATTGTTCCTGGAATGAATGTGTCAGTTCGTATTCATAAGTAAGGGGGAGATGAGATGTCCTCAATTGCAATTGCAGGATATGCACTATTTTGTATAATCGTCTTCTTCCTTGTAAATCGTCTTTTACGAAAGAAAAAAACGAACGTGGGAGAAGAACAAGTCCCAGCCGTAAGAAAAATAGAAGTAAGTAAAGTTGAAACAGAAGAGAAAGAAATTGAACACAAGCAAGAACCGGAAACTTCTAATGTAGTTGAGTTAGAAACAAGCAAGCAAGAAGAAGTAAAACAAGAAAAAGAAATGCCGAAAAAACAAACGTCTATGCCTATAGAGAATGTAAATGTAAAAGCAGTTGTAACAGTATTAATTCTCGGTATGTTCGTTTCTATTTTAAACCAAACAATTATTAACGTTGCATTGCCACCGTTAATGAATGAATTTAACGTATCAACTTCAACAGCACAATGGTTAATTACAGGATTCATGCTTGTAAATGGTATTTTAGTACCGATTAGTGCCTTTTTAGTTTCACGATTTACGTATCGTAAATTATTCGTAGCAGCAATGTTATTCTTTACTGTAGGATCTATCATTTGTGCTACATCAGGAAACTTTACAATGATGATGACAGGTCGTATTATTCAAGCGGTCGGTGCAGGTATTTTAATGCCGGTTGGTATGAATATCTTCATGACATTATTCCCACCTCATAAGCGCGGAGCAGCGATGGGATTACTAGGTGTAGCGATGATTTTAGCTCCAGCTATCGGACCAACTGTAACAGGTTGGGTAATTGAAAACTACAGCTGGAACTTAATGTTCTATGCGATGTTTATTATCGGTTTAATTATTACCTTCCTATCTTTAAAATTCTTTACACTAGCTCAGCCAGTATCTAAAACGAAATTAGATGTATTTGGTGTTATTAGTTCAAGTATTGGACTAGGAAGCTTGCTGTACGGATTTAGTGAAGCTGGAAATAATAGTTGGACTAGTGCCGAAGTTGTTATTTCACTTGTTATCGGTGTAATTGGTTTAGCGTTATTTATTTGGAGAGAGTTGACAACAGACAATAAAATGCTTGATTTACAAGTATTTAAATATCCAGTATTTACTTTCACTTTATTAATTAACGCAATCGTTACGATGGCATTATTCGGAGGTATGTTATTACTTCCAGTATATCTGCAAAACATTCGTGGCTTCACACCAATTGAATCAGGTTTATTATTACTTCCAGGTTCATTAATTATGGGAATCATGGGACCTATTGCAGGTAAACTATTTGATAAATATGGAATTCGTCCGTTAGCGATTGTTGGATTAGCTATTACAACGTTTGCGACATATGAATTTACCAAGTTATCAATGGATACACCATATAGCGTGATTATGACGGACTATATTATACGTTCAATTGGTATGTCATTCATTATGATGCCAATTATGACAGCTGGTATGAATGCACTGCCGATGAAATTAATTTCTCACGGTACAGCAACGCAAAATACATCAAGGCAAGTAGCTGGTTCAATCGGAACAGCGATTTTAATCACACTTATGACGCAACAAACAACTGCTCACGTAGCAGATTACGGTAACATGTTAACAACGTCAAACCCAATTTTAGTTGATAAAGTACATGGCATGGGGCAAAGCTTAGCGGCCTTAGCTGGATCAGCGCAAGCAGGAGATGCGATGAGTACACAACTATTATATGGACAAATTTCAAAGCTATCTGCAATTAACGGTATTAACGATGCATTCTTAATTGCAACAATATTAGCAGGTGTTGCATGGGTGTTATCGTTCTTCTTGCAATCAGGCAATAAACCAAATAGAAAAGCAGGGAATTAATTTCCCTGCTTTTTTTGTGTTGTTTATGCAGTTACATATAAAAGCTGATAACCAGCTACGGAGCAAAGCCCTGCTATAAACAAAATCGTCCCCATAGAACGAATACTCGATATGTGTCTGCCGCTTATAATAGCTAATAGTCCAGCTAAAGAGAAGAAGCACCAATATAAAGTTCCCGAAATTGGAACCATCCCCTCTAAATCTATTCCAGAACCTATACAAAAGATAGGAACAACGATAAGTAATATGCTAATGAAACCAGCTATAATAGTAAGTAATTTACGATATTTCATGCCAGCAATAATTAAAAAAATGCCGACGATGAATTCGCATAACATGAAAGTAAGAGCTAAAATCATCCAAGTTAATATTTCGAACACTTCTGTATTACCTCCGATTTTTGGGTTTCAAAAAATGTTATATATAGAATGAATCACCTACAGACATGAGCAACCAGAAAATAACCCCTAATATACCAGCGATAAAAATAATGAATCCCATATTACGGATACTTTTAATCTTTGCTTGTAATCCACTTAATCCAGCTAATAATCCGGTTAAAGAAAACAGTACCCAATATAAAGTAGTTGAAATAGGGATGATTGTATTACTCTCCACTCCCATGCCCCAAAAAACAAAAGGTAGTGTGACAAAGGAAAAGCTAAGTAGCCCCATTAAACCGACAAATAATTTACGGTGTTTCACGCTAGTAACAATTAAAAAAATACCACCGAAGAATCCACATAAAACAAGAAGTGGCATATAAACAACCCAAAGTAAGCTCAACATATATAATCTCCTTCTGTGTAATCAGTTATATTTTACTATATGAGGTTTATTTTGGATATTATTAATAAATATGTATAAATTGATAGAAATGAGTAGTACCGATACGAATTAATAGATGTAGAGCATGAGAGAGGGGAGGAGACGTATGAAAATTACAGAAGAAAATGTTGTAAATCAGCTAAGGAAAAGGAATGAAAAAGCATTATATTTTATTATTGACCAATACGGCGGACTTATAAAAAGTATTATTCAGAAGCATTTAGCTTCGTTTGAAGATGTGCAAGAGGAATGTATGGATGATGTGTTATTGGCAATTTGGAATCATATTGAAAAGTATGATGAAGAGAAAAATACGCTAAAAAATTGGATTGCAGCTATTACAAAATATAAATCTATCGATTATGCGAGAAAATATACGAAGACAGTAAATGAAAAAGGAATAGATCAAATAGATGAAATAGCGGTACATACCGATACTACTAAAAAAGAGATTAGTAATGATATGGAACATATATTAAATCATTTAAAGAAGAACGATAAAGAAATCTTTATGAAGCATTACGTGGAAGAGAATAGTGTAGAAGATATTGCGGAGAAAATGGGGGTGAAAACTTCTTTTATATACAATCGTCTATCAAGAGGTCGAAAGAAGTTAAGGGCATTATTTTTACATAACCGGATGAAATAAATAAGAAAAGAGGTGAAGGAAATGAAAGATCCATATGAAATGTTAAATGATATAAAAATGGATGAGAATGAATATGAAGAGATTAACTTAACGCACGTAGAGAAAAAGAAAATAAAAAAGCGAATTCACAAAAAAATAAACAAGAACAAAGCCCATACGAAACGGAATGTAGCTATTGTAACAACGGCCGCGGCATTATTTATTATGATGATGACTGTAGATATGAGAAGGATGATTGCAGATATACCGTTAATCGGAAGTAAAATGGAAGACTATGTGAACAGTAGAGGAGAACCTTTAAAAGAATATAAAACAACAATAGGACAAACGGTTTATGATAACGGTGTAGAAGTACGATTAGACGAAGTGATGATAGATGAGGGACAGATTATTGTTAATAGTACGTTTAAGTCTAGTCGGGTCAATTTAGAGGAAGCTTATCCTAGCCCTGATATTTATATAAATGGAAAACTGTTAAATGGCAGCGGGAGTGGCGGAGACAAAAAAATAAATGAATACACATATACATTTTTCTCAAATGTAGATTTAAAAGATGATGAAATGAGTCCTCTAGAAATTCGTGGAGAATGTGATATACAAGTTGTATATAGGGATATCTCTTTAAAAGAGGGGAATTCAACATGGAAAGGAGAATGGGGCTTTTCCTTCAAAGCATCTGGAGATAAATTAAAAGCTGAAACGAAAACAATTCCAATTCATAAGCATTTTAAATTAGAAAATGGTCAAAAAATAGAAGTGGAAAATTTAAAAGTGTCTCCTATATCTACAAAGTTGAACTATAAGATGTTGAATGGAACAAAGGTAGATGTAACATTTATCGGGAAGGATCAAGATGGTAAAGAGTTAAAACTAGATTCTGGCCTTACATTATCAAAAAATAGTTATTGGAGATTTGAAAAACTAGAGGACAGTGTAACGAAAATTGTACTGACACCTGTCCTAACTTCTGGTGAAGAGGGAGGACAGAAAACGAATTATCGAAAAGTATTAACGGAAGAAGAGTTTGAAGTTGTGATAAAAGAGTAAAGAGAGGTATCGTGATGATACCTCTCTTTATCCTAAAAAGGCTAACATATTATTCAAAATATGAAGTAATATAGCTGGAATAATGGATTTTGTTTTTTTACATAAAATGGCCATAAATAGACCCATGATGAACATACTAAACATCACACCAGTTGAGTATATATGACCTATTCCGAAGAGGAAGCTAGACCCAAGCGCTGCAATCCAAAAGGAGACGCGCTGTTGTAGGAAGTGAAGAATAATACCGCGAACTATAAGTTCTTCAAAAATAGGTACAAGTATAGCGCCACCTATAAGCAATAACAGTTTGTATTGTTTTAACATTTCTAGGTCTAAAGCGGATGACTGTTCTTTTACCGCATCAGGAAAAATATTATTAATTATAAATATATCATTAACGATATGTAGTCCGTAAAAAAGGATTATATAGATGTATGTGCTTATTTTTTTTAATGCTGTAAAGTTTAGTGTTGGGACAATTAAATTTCTTAACGGTTTATATGCATAAATTAAAATTAACAAAATACACAATACAAATAAATGTCTTCCAAAAGTAGTAAGTGATTTTGCTAAAGCAATTTGTTTTGGATCGGTTAAACCGTCTGTATAAATAACGGTAGGAAGACCTATAAAGAGGTCAGCTAGAAATCCTGTTCCCCAAATCGCGAAAACGAGCGAAAATAGAAATTGTGAGAGTGACATAGGATGTTTTTGTGGGTAAGTTAGTTGCTTGGCTTGTATAATAGTGAATCACCTATCCTTTTATACTTTATAATTATATATAAAAATTATAGGATATTTATACAAAAAAGTCATCATTGTAATAAAAATGATATTTTGAGGCTAATATTTACAGACCGTAGTAATTTTACATTGATGTTCTGTGTAAACGGAAGAAGAGTTTGAAGTTATGATAAAAGAGGTATCGCGATGATACCTCTTTTTAACTCAAGAACGCCAACATATTATTCATAATATGAAATAACATAGCTGGAATAATGGATTTTGTTTTTTTACATAAAATAGCCATTAATAATCCCATGAAGAAAGTAATTACCATAACCCCAAGTGAGTATGTATGAGCGATACCGAAGAAGAAACCTGTTACGATGGCTGCGATCCAAAATGGAAAACGTTCTGAGAAGAAGCGAAGTATAAAACCACGGAAAATAAGTTCTTCAAAAATGGGTGTGAGTATGGCGAAGCTGAGAAGCAATAATATTTGATATTGCTTAAAGACGTCTAAGCTTAGTGCGGAAGATTGCTGCTTCGTTGCGTCTTGGAACACATAATTTAACAGTATGTAATTGAGTACGATGTTTATAACGAAGAAAAGAAGTAAATATACGTATGTGCGCCATTCTTTCAGTGCTTTAAAGTTAAAAGATTTTAGTAGTAATTTTTTTGCGGGTTCGAATTTAAAAATGAAGAATAACAATACGGCTAGTTGTAATACGGTACTTGCGGTATTGGCAATAGATTCATACAGGGCAATTTGTTTTTTATTTGTGAGACCAGCTGTATAAATTGTTAATGGCATTGCGAGGAACACAGTAATAAGTCCGGTTCCGAAAAAAGCGAATAAAACGGAGCTAATAAATTGTCCCCATGACATAGAGTATTTCGGTTCATTAGAAAGTTGTGTAGCGGGTTGCATTTGTAAAATCACCTCTTTATATTTGTATATTTAATTATAAACTGTCTTGTTATCGGGTGTAATATTTAAATATTACATATAAAGGTGTATTTTCCATAAAATAATAAAAGAGGTATCACCCTATAGTGATGCCTCTTTCTTATTGATAACTATGTTCGGCTTTGTTATTCGATTTTGATTGCTCTATTTGTAATTCACGCTCTACCAATCGGTCTAACTGTTGAATTGCTTTTAGTGCTTTTTCATAAGAAATTGTTCGATAATGATGCGCTCCGCCTGGTTCTTCATCTGCTTCGTCTGCCCATTTAATAATATTTTGAAGAGACGTTCTTTCAATTTCTTGTTCCACTAAGAAAGAATCTGTATGAAGAAGAATGGCGATAGAAATTTCTTTTGCTAGTTTAGGGTGCTCTCCTAATCTAATAAGCAATTTATGAGCTCTTTCTGCTCCTTTAATTGCGTGTATATCATTCTTTTTATATAAATCATAGTCCCATTCGCCGCCTGTGTACCACGTATGATGTCCGATATCATGAAGGAAACCAGCCTTTGTAGCAGCATCGACTGAGGCGTGATGCTTTTTAGCTAAGTGGAACGCATGGTAAGCGACAGCGATCGCATGGACCATCCCAGAACGATTTACGTATTTTTGTGTAATATGGTGTTTAAAAATTTGTTCAAGCGTAATACGGTGCATAAAACATTCACTCCTTTTATCCCGCTTTAACGGGCAGTAAGATTCCTAATTCAAAATTCAGCGAATACGAGGAAGTTAGGTGAGGAATCAACTGCCCGTAAAAGCCCGATTGGTTCAACTAATAATTAGTGGGGATGAACACCCCTCCCCACTAATTAAAGTTTCACTTTATCTAATGGTGTATATGAAGAAAAATCGATCGGTTTAAATGTATTTTGAACATTGTACTCCATCATAGTTCGTTAGTAAAGTAGAAATGTTTAGGAGAAGAAAAAAATTTTTTCGCAAAAAAATCACCTTAGCTTATGCAAAGGTGATTTTCAAATTGCTTATTTTTTTAATCCTTGTTCTAGTGTTTCTAACATTTCGTGCTTTTCATTTTCATCGGCGTTTTTCCAAATGACTTCAAATAAAACACCAAGACCTGGAAGCATTTTTTCTTCACCGCTTTGAATTGCATCGACAATTGTTTCTTGTAATTGGTCTTGTGTATTACCAGATACATTTGCTAATACAGCACCGCGTAAATTAAAACTCATTGTTTTCACCTCTTCTTCAGAATTGAAACTGACGTTAGTTTTTGTTCTTTTTTATGTAAATATGTATGAAAAATAGGCTATAATGATAAGACAAGAAGAGAGGGAAATACATATTATGAAAAACATTGATTCAGTACAAAATCCGCGTGTGAAGCAGTGGAAAAAGCTGCAAACGAAAAAAGAGCGCGATAAAAAAGGTTTATTTTTTGTAGAAGGATTCCACTTAGTGGAGGAAGCTTTAAAAGCAGGAGTTGTAACAGAACTTATCGTTTCAGATCAGACAGACCTTCCGAAAGATTGGACAGTTAATGATGTAGAAATGTATATCGTACCGGAAGCAATCGTAAAAGTACTTCGTGAAACAGAGACGACGCAAGGTGTATTTGCTGTCTGTGAAAAGCATGAGAAAGAAGTAGCTCTTGCTGATGGAAAGTTTCTTTTACTAGATGGCCTGCAAGACCCAGGTAACTTAGGGACGATTATTCGTACAGCTGATGCAGCTGGCATTCATGCCGTTGTGCTTGGAGAAGGTTGTGTTGATGTTTATAATAGTAAAGTACTCCGTTCTACACAAGGCTCTATTTTCCACTTACCAATTGTAAAAGGGAACTTAGAAGAATGGGTAGACAAGTTAAAAGAAAATAACGTTCCTGTATATGGAACAGCTCTTGAAAATGGAGTTCCGTACGGGGAAGTAACACCAGCTGGTAGTTTTGCATTAATTGTAGGAAATGAAGGAAACGGCGTACGTCAAGAAATTCTTGCGAAAACGGATCAAAACTTGTATATTCCGATTTACGGCGGGGCAGAATCATTAAATGTTGCAGTTGCAGCAGGGATTTTAACGTATTATTTGCAAAGCCCGGTTGCGAACAAATAAAAAACTTCTTATAATAAGTTGAAGTACATTATATTAAAAGTTAAATAACGAAAAACGTTGATAGAGAAGAGTAGCTTACAAAATCGCCATATAGGGAGAGAATGCCGTAGACTGAAAGCATTCTTATGGTAGACGGAAGTGAATTCACCTCTGGAGTTGACGCCAGGACCATGTATATGTAAAGGCGTTCCGGTCAGAATTGATCGTTATAACTAATGAGTGGGCAGACATGTTCTGTCAATTTAGGGTGGTACCGCGAATTTACCTCGTCCCTTTTGGGGAGCGAGGTTTTTTTATTTTTAAAATTAGGAGGGTTCCAAATGGAAGCACGTTTAAAAGAGCTAAAGCAAAAAGCGTTAGAGCTTATTGAAGAAGCGAAAGAGCTAAAAGGCTTAAACGACGTACGCGTAGCGTATTTAGGAAAAAAAGGTCCAATTACAGAAGTATTACGCGGCATGGGAAAATTATCAGCAGAAGAGCGTCCACGTATGGGAGCATTAGTAAATGAAGTACGTGAAGCGATTCAAACGCGTCTAGACGACAAAATCAGCAACTTAGAAAAAGCAGTAATTGAAGCGAAATTAGCAACTGAAACAATTGATGTTACATTGCCAGGTCGTCCTGTTGAAACAGGTTGTCACCACCCGTTAACAGCTGTTGTTGAACAAATTGAAGATGTATTCATCGGTATGGGTTATGAAGTAGCGGAAGGAACAGAAGTAGAAAAAGACTACTACAACTTCGAAGCATTAAACTTACCGAAAGATCACCCAGCACGTGATATGCAAGATACATTCTACATTACAGAAGAAACGTTACTACGTACACATACATCTTCTGTGCAAGCACGTACGATGGAAAATAATAAAGAAAAAGGCCCAATTAAAATTATTTGTCCTGGTAAAGTGTATCGCCGCGATGACGATGATGCGACTCATTCACATCAGTTCATGCAAATTGAAGGTCTTGTAATTGATAAAAATATTCGTATGAGTGACTTAAAAGGTACACTGCAAGTATTCGTGAAAAAGATGTTCGGTGAAGATCGTGAAATCCGTCTTCGTCCAAGTTTCTTCCCATTCACAGAGCCATCTGTAGAGATGGATATTTCTTGTATGATGTGTCACGGCAAAGGTTGCGGCACTTGTAAAGGAACTGGTTGGATTGAAATTTTAGGCGCAGGTATGGTTCACCCGAACGTACTTGAAATGGCTGGTTATGATTCAAAAGAATATCAAGGTTTCGCATTCGGTATGGGCGCAGAGCGTATCGCAATGTTGAAATACGGCGTAGATGACATTCGTCATTTCTATACAAATGATGTACGTTTCTTACAACAATTCAAACGAGCGTAAGGGAAGGAGAGGATAAGTATGTTCGTATCATATCGTTGGTTACAAGAGTATGTAGATATTAAAGATGTAACGGCACAAGAACTAGCAGACAAAATCACGAAAAGTGGTATTGAAGTAGAAGGCGTTGAAGTATTAAATAAAGGTGTAAAAGGTGTTGTAGTTGGTCACGTATTAGAATGTGAAAAACACCCAGAAGCTGATAAGTTAAGCAAATGCTTAATCGATATCGGTGAAGAAGAACCGGTTCAAATTATTTGTGGTGCTGCTAACATTGCAAAAGGTTTAAAAGTACCAGTTGCAAAAGTTGGCGCTGTACTTCCTGGTAATTTCAAAATCAAAAAAGCAAAACTACGTGGTGAAGCTTCTCACGGTATGGTTTGTGCTCTTCAAGAGCTTGGCATTGATGGAAAGTTAGTTTCAAAAGAATATGCAGATGGTATCTTCATCTTCCCAAGTGACGCTGAAGTTGGTGCAGATGCACTTGAAATTTTAAACTTACATGATGAAGTACTTGAGCTTGGTTTAACACCAAACCGTGCAGATTGCTTAAACATGTTAGGTGTTGCATATGAAGTAGCTGCTATTTATGGCCGTGAAGTAAAACTTCCAGCTATCGACTTACAAGAAACAGCAGAAAAAACTGCTGATTACATTTCTGTAAGTGTAGAAGCGAAAGAAGAAAACCCATTATACATTGCAAAAATGGTAAAGAACGTAAAAATTGGTCCGTCACCAATGTGGATGCAAACTCGCCTTATGGCAGCTGGCATTCGTCCAATTAGCAACGTAGTTGATATTACAAACTACATTTTAATGGAATACGGTCAACCGTTACATGCATTCGATTACGATAAATTAGGTTCAAAAGAAATCGTTGTTCGTCTTGCAAAAGAAGGCGAAAAAATTGAAACGTTAGATGATCAAGAGCGTACATTACAAAGCCACCACCTTGTCATTACAAACGGAACAAAAGCTTTAGCTGTTGCTGGTGTAATGGGCGGAGCGGATTCTGAAGTTACAAATGAGACAGTAAACGTTCTAATTGAGTCTGCATACTTTGCGGGTCAAACAGTGCGCCGTACATCAAAAGACTTAGGTCTTCGCAGTGAATCAAGTGCGCGTTTCGAAAAAGGAATCGACCCAACACGTACATTTGAAGCAATTCAACACGCAGCTGCTTTAATGGCGAAATACGCTGGCGGTGAAGCACTTGAAGGTGTAGTAGAAGCTGATAACTTACAAGTACAAGAGCGTACAGTATCTGTTACTGCTGAAAAAGTAAACCGTGTATTAGGTACAAATATTTCTGCAAGTGAAATGGGTACAATGTTCACAAACTTAAAATTCCCATTCACAGAAGTAGAAGGAACATTCCACGTGAATGTACCAGCACGTCGTCCTGATATTACAATTTCAGAAGACTTAGTAGAAGAAGTGGGCCGTCTATACGGTTATGACCACATTCCAGTTACATTACCTTCTGGAACAATGACTCGTGGTAAATTAACATCAGCACAAACGAAACGTCGTAAAGTACGTCGCTTCTTAGAAGGTGCTGGTTTATATGAAGCAATCACGTATTCATTAACAAGCACTGACAAAGCGAAACAATATATGGTTGAGCCAAACGAAAAAGCGCCTGTAGCTCTTGCACTTCCAATGAGTGAAGAACGTAGCCAACTTCGTTTAAGCTTAGTACCACAATTGTTAGAAGCAGTTTCATACAATGTCGCTCGTAAAAACGACAGTGTTGCTTTATACGAAGTAGGTTCTATCTTCTTACCGACAGAAGAAGGAGAACTTCCGAAAGAAGAACAACATCTTGCAGGTGTTATGACAGGTCTTGCTCTTCACCATGCATGGCAAGGTGAGAAAAAAGTAGTAGACTTCTTCGTTATGAAAGGTGTACTAGAAGGACTATTCGACATACTTGGTGTTTCAAACCAAATCACATATGCACCAGCAAAACGTGAAGGTATGCACCCAGGTCGTACGGCTGACATCGTATTAGATGGCGAAGTAATTGGTTTCATCGGTCAATTGCACCCAGAAGCAGAAAAACAATTAGATGTGAAAAATACATTCGTATTTGAACTATCTCTTGTAAAAGTATTCGGTGCAGACGCAGAAGAAACTTACTACTCAGCGATTCCACGTTTCCCATCCATGACACGTGATATGGCTGTTGTTGTAACGAAAGAAACAAAAGCTGGCGAAATGAAGCAAGTTATTGCTGAAGCTGGTGGAGAACTTCTGAAAGACGTAACACTATTTGACTTATACGAAGGTGAAAAAATGGAAGAAGGCAAGAAGTCACTTGCATTCTCTATGACTTACTTCGATCCAGAACGTACGTTAACAGACGAAGAAGTAACAGAAGCACATAACCGTGTATTAACAGCGGTAGAAGAGAAATTTGGTGCGGAGTTACGTAAGTAATTTTTAAATAAAAAGGTTGAGTACCCTTTAATGGATACTCAACCTTTTTTATTTTTAATTACATTGTGCCTGTTTTTATTTCTGTAAAAACTTCGGTAGCAACCGTTAAAATGGTATTTAATGCTACAGGAAATCCGGCATATATAATCATCTGCATCATTACTTCAATGATTTCTTCTTCTGTCCATCCGACGTTTAAAGCTCCGTTTATATAAAATTTCAGTTGTTCAGTATTGCCTAAAGCTGTTAATCCAGCAACGGTCGCAAGTAATCGGGATTTCAAGTCGAGACCTGGTCTGGCAAAAATTTGACCGTAGTTAAATTCTACAGCTAATGTTCCTAAATCAGGTGCAACAGAATCTGCAAGGTTATTTACGATCTTTTGGTAATGTTCAGGAGCGATTTTTGCTAAAATTTTCATTCCTTTTTCATAATTCACACTAGGATTTTTCATTACATACATCTTCCTTTCTAGTATAGTGAGGCACCTTTATAAATGAGATTAGTGTAATACTTATCATGGAAATTCCAAGAATGCATACTCCGGTCCACTGCCATTTGCTCCAGACGAGTAGCCCGAAGTATGAGCCTATAGACCCACCGAGAAATGTTGCGACCATGTATATGCCGTTCAAACTACTTCGTTTCTCAGGATTTAATTGGAAAAGGTGTGCTTGACAAGCTACTTGATTTGCTTGAGTGCCAGCTGTAAGTAAAAGAGCCCCTACAATAAGTCCTGGTAACCAGTACCCTGAAAATAAAAATAGTAAAAAAGAAAAAAATGAAATAGACGTACATAAAGCGTTCGCAAATATGGCTCCTTTTTTATCTATAATGCGTCCAATAATAGGTGTTGCAAATGCTCCTGCTATTCCTACTAAACCGATTAATCCAACAGTAGAGCTTCCGTAATGATAAGGACGTGTGGTTAATAAGAAAATAAGTGTAGTCCAAAAAACACTGAAAGCTCCAAATACCATCCCTTGACTTAAACAAGCTTTTCGTAACATTTTCTCTTGCAACAAGAGTGGGATGAAAGAAAAGAGAAGCTTTTTATATTGCATGTGATGAGGCTTATCTCCTTTAGGGAAATATATTTTCACTAATAACATAAGAATGAAAGTACTTATGAAAAAAATCCCATAAACAGTTCGCCATCCGAAGTGAATATCAATGAATCCGCTAATTAATCGAGCTCCTAAAATGCCGCAAACTAGACCGATAGATACATTGCCTAAAATTTGACCCCTATTTCGATCAGTGGCGTATTGAGAGACGAAAGGGATTACAATCTGGGGAATGATTGTAACAAATCCAAGAATAAAATTAGCTCCAATTAGCCAAGTCATATCTGTTGAGAAAGCGGCTAAAGCTAAGTTAATACAAATGAGAGACAATAAAATTAAAATTAATTTTTTTCTCTCAAGTATATCCCCTAAAGGAACTATGAAGAGATTTCCTAGTGCATATCCGACTTGGGTTACAGTAGCGACAATACCGATTCTAGTTTCTGAAACATGAAAAGTATGGGCTACACTTACTAAAAGAGTTTGATTTATATACACGTTTGCTACTGTAAAACCACATATTACCGCCATAAATAAAACAAATCGCTGTGTTAGTTCAAAAGAATGTGTTTCTATATTTTTTATTATCATAAAATTCACCTCCTTTACTTATTAAGATAAAGGTAGGTTTATAATGAAAATAGGAGTGTATTTATACTGGTATAAAAACTACCACTAATAAAGGGGAATATTATATGTTAAGCGATGTAGATAGAAGGAAGGAACTAGCAGATTTTTTGAAAAGCCGCCGCGCTAGGTTGACTCCTGAGCAATTTAATTTACCAATTGGTCAGCGAAGAAAAACAAAAGGATTAAGACGAGAAGAAGTTGCACAATTAGCGGGAATTGGATTGACATGGTATACATGGTTAGAACAAGGGCGTGATATCCAAGTTTCTCAAGAAGTTATAGAGTCAATTTCTCGTGTATTTCGGTTGGAGGGAGAAGAAAGAAATCATTTGATTTTATTGGCAAATCTTTCACTATCTTCTCAAATAAGGAAGCCGATTGCTGGACATATAAATGGAGTTTTAGAGGGATTACTAGATCAATTACAATTTTGTCCTGCTTATGTAATTGATGAAAAACTTAACATTGTTCATTGGAATAAGGCTGCCAGCGTTGTATTTGGTGATTTTGGTGAAATGGATGAGAGAAATCGAAATGCGGTGTGGCGTTGTTTTACATCAAAAGAATACCGTAAACTATTTGAAAACTGGGAAAATCATGCACAGCGTTTAATTGCACAGTTCCGCGCTACATATACACAATTTATTGGGGACGAGTGGTTTAAAAATGTGATTGAGGAACTTACGGAAAGAAGTAGTGAATTTCGTATGTGGTGGTCAAATCATGAAGTGCAAGGAACACCTATTGGTCGGAAAGTACTTTTACATCCTGCCGTAGGAACGTTAGTTATGGATCATGTTACACTCCAGGTTTATGATGCACCTGAATTAAAGCTTACAATTTATCAGCCACGTACAGAGGAAGATACAGAAATGAAGATGAAAGAATTATTAAAAGTGAATTAGAATAATACGGTAGAGAATTAGTTTCTCATGGAAATCGTTTAAATATATGTTGTTAAAAAAAGAAAAATACTGATATGTTTTCCGACATCTTGCATCTTTCTCTCGAATGTAGTACATTAATTTTAGTTTAACAAAATGAAAGACGATGATAAGGAAAAGTAGTATATACTATAATCCAAAGCGAGTCAGGGACGGTGAAAGCCTGATGAGGAGGTATATGTGAAGAACACCTTGGAGTTGCTAACCGAAATTGAATCTTGTATTCAAGAGTAGACTTAGACGGGAATCCGGCCTGTTACAAACCGGGAAGTATGTATTACATACGAGTTAAAGTTGGTCTTTATGACAAATTGGGTGGTACCGCGAAGTTTAACCTTTCGTCCCTTTATGGATGAAAGGTTTTTTTGTATTTAAATATATCAGCAAAGGAGAATTTCACTATGGAAAACACATTAGTAAAAAGTCTGTATAGAGATACAGATAAATACGCAGGTCAAACAGTACAAGTATCAGGGTGGATTCGTAACTTACGTGATTCAAAAGCATTTGGTTTCATCGAATTAAACGACGGTAGCTTCTTCAAAAGCGTTCAAATCGTTTTCGATACAGAATTAGATAACTTCAAAGAAATTGCAAAACTTCCACTTAGCTCTTCAGTTAAAGTGGAAGGTAAAGTAATTGCAACGCCTGGAGCGAAACAACCATTTGAAATTAAAGCAGAAAAAATCGATATCGAGGGCTTATCAGATTCTGATTACCCACTTCAAAAGAAACGTCATACGTTTGAATACTTACGTACAATCGCTCACTTACGTCCAAGAACAAATGCATTCTCTGCAACGTTTCGCGTACGTTCTATCGCAGCGTTTGCGATTCACCAATTCTTCCAAGAGCGTGGATTCGTACATGTTCATACACCTATCATCACTGGTAGTGATACAGAAGGTGCTGGCGAAATGTTCCGCGTAACAACGCAAGATTTAAACAACGTTCCAAAAGGTGAAGACGGACAAGTTGATGAATCAAAAGACTTCTTCGGCAAAGAAACAAACTTAACAGTAAGTGGACAGCTGAACGCTGAAGCTTATGCATTAGCATTCCGTGATGTATACACATTCGGACCTACATTCCGTGCAGAAAACTCAAACACAACTCGTCACGCTGCTGAGTTCTGGATGGTTGAGCCTGAGATTGCATTCGCTGAACTAGGTGACGTAATGAACCTTACAGAAGATATGCTGAAATATGCAATGAAATACGTATTAGAGCATGCACCAGAAGAAATGGAATTCTTCAACAGCTTCGTTGATAAAACAGTTCTAGAGCGCATGAACAACGTAATCAACTCTGACTTCGGTCGTATCACTTATACAGAAGCAATTAAAGTACTTCAAGAATCAGGTGCTGACTTCAAATACCCAGTAGAATGGGGAATTGACTTACAAACAGAGCACGAAAGATACTTATCAGAAGAAATCTTCAAACGCCCTGTATTCGTAACTGACTATCCGAAAGACATTAAAGCATTCTACATGCGCTTAAATGACGACGGTAAAACAGTGGCTGCTACTGACCTTCTAGTTCCTGGCATCGGCGAATTAATCGGCGGAAGTCAACGTGAAGAAAGAATGGACGTTTTAGTAGACAGAATTAAAGAATTAGGTATGAACGAAGAGGACTACTGGTGGTACTTAGAACTTAGAAAATACGGCGGTACAAAACACGCTGGATTCGGTCTAGGTTTCGAGCGCTTCCTAATGTACATCACTGGCATGGCTAACATCCGTGACGTAATTCCATTCCCAAGAACTCCAGGTTCTTCTGAATTCTAAAATATGAAAAAAGCGAGAGGATTTCCTCTCGCTTTTTATTTTGTATAGTTTATTCTCCCGTAGCAAAAAGTAACGCGAAGGGGTGAATATAAATGAGTAAAAAAGTGAAAAAAGATCATTCAAGATCGGGCCTAGGTTCTCCAGAAGTAGAAGGACAAGGAACGACGACACATGAAACAGGTTCTCATAAAGTACCTTCATCAAATAAGAAGCAAAAACGAAGCTAACATAAAAAAGGAGGGTCTTGGCGACTCTCCTTTTTTATATATTACATCTTCTTATCGTTAATTTCTTTTGTAATGTTATCCACATCTTTGTCTAATCGATCTAAATAGAAAAACCACAGTAAGCTCATGAACACGTAATAGATTGCCATCACGCCAAGATTATCAGATATATTTTGAAATGTAGATTTAGTAGTGAAAAAAGCTCCCCAAATGGTAGAAATAGTGAGGTAAGAAAGAGGACCTACGATGTGTACGAAAGCATATAATACCTTTTTTACTTTTACAGCGTTCATATGAAAAACCTCCTTTTTCTAATCATACATTCAAGTTCCTCACAGAAGTGTTGCAGTTTTGCTGGATTATGTATTAACAAGCGGGCATCGTGTTTCCCGATAAATCTTCGAATCCGAAAGTTTAATAAGAAAGACCGGCAAGTTTAATAAGAAAGACCGGCCGTAACGCTCTATTAAATCGTTGAACTCTGTTTTCTCACTGAGCAGCTGAATGTTTTCTCTAATTTCAAACTGTCTTTCGTGTGGATCGCCTAGTAAAATATTTAGAATCATTTGTAGAAGTAGCAATGGGAATCTCCTCCTATGTTAGAATAATCTGTATATTATAATTATAACAAAACTATAAGGACAATAGTAGGGTGAAACAAAAAACAGGAGTTTGTAGGCTCCTGTTTTTGTCGATACTATTTTAATAAGCGAAACGCCTTCTCTGTATTAGCAAAATGCAGTTTCACAAACTCAGGTAATCGCTCTTTACCAAGCTTTTGAATTAATTTAGCAGCGGCGATATCAACTTGTTTACCAGCACCCTTTGGAAGCGGCATACCAGCTTTTTTACTTAGTTCGTCAAACTGTTTTACGAATGAGTAACGAGCTAAAATGGAAGCAGCGGCTACTGCTAAATGTACACTTTCACCTTTCGTCGCGAAATAAACATTTTCACGCTGTACCTGTTTTTGTTTAGCTAAATATTTGTAGTATGTATCAGGTTGTGTAAATTGGTCGATTAAGACGCCTTCAGGTTTTGTAGGTGCAATTTTAGCTAATAAGTTTGTAATAGCTTTATTGTGTAGTAAAGCTTTTAACTTACCTTGGTTGTTTCCTTTATCAAATAGCTCGTTATATTTTTCGTTATGAAGGACGAGAGAGCTGTAAGGAACAACGTGAAGAAGTTGTTTCGCAATGGCAGTAATTTGGTCGTCATTTAAGTTTTTAGAGTCTTTTACACCAAGCTCTTTTAGTAGTGGGATTTGCTTTGCATCCACATATACAGCAACTACTGTCATCGGTCCGAAGAAATCACCAGTACCCACTTCATCTGACCCTACGATTGACATTGTACCGATGGAAGCAGGCGGTGCATAACGGTGTGAATCGACAGATTTTTTTACAGCTGTTTTTGGAGTTTGGGAGACAGTTTGCCAACGGGCAGCTTCTGCTTCAGCACGTCCACCTTGGAACATTACTTTTCCGGATTTATACGCTGTAATGGTGCACGACGGCACTTTTGCCATGAAGATTCCGCCTTGCGGAGTTTTCGGGCTAAGCGAATGTTTATATTGTTGTTTCATGTCTTCAATTACTGTAGAACTTGTTTGAATTACGATAGAATTTGACATAATGTTCGCCCCTTTTTTTATATTGTTATTTTTATCATATCGGATTGTTCTTTCTGTTTCCATATTATGAAGGTTCATGGTATGATAAACTTTAGGATTCTGTACGTGATTGGAGGCCGGTGAGTTGTCACAACAAAAGGGAAAGAAAAGTCGAATTAATGTAGAAATCTATGGTCAGCAATATTCAGTTGTTGGCGATGAAAGTACAAGTCATATCCGCATGGTAGCAGCGATTGTGGATGATAAAATGCGCGAACTCAATGCCAAGAATCCTTCGCTTGACACGAGTAGACTAGCGGTATTGACGGCGGTAAACGTCATACACGATTACATAAAATTAAAAGAAGAACATGAGAAATTGAAAGAAAGTATGACAAAAAAAGGAATGGAATAACATGATTGATATTATTATCATTTTACTGCTTGTTATGGGATTTTTCCTCGGCTTACGCAGAGGGTTTATTCTGCAACTTGTAAAGTTAACAAGCTTTATTATCGCATACCTTGTTGCATACTGGTACTGTAAAGATTTAGCGCCAGCACTTGCGAAATTTATTCCGTATCCATTTGATAAAAACGTATCTGTTCCAGAATGGATTGATGCAAATAATATTGAGACAGTATTTTATCAAGCGCTTGCGTTTATCATATTGTTTATTATCACAAAAATTGCACTTTCATTACTTGGTAATTTGTTAAATATGTTTGCAGAAATACCGGTTTTAAAGCAAGTAAATGCGTTTGCGGGGGCAATCCTCGGGTTTTTAGAAGTATATATTATTTTGTTTGTCTTAATTATCATTGGGAACATTCTTCCGATTGAACAATTACAAACACCATTACAACAATCATCAATTAGCAAAATAATTGTAGACGATACACCGATTCTCTCTGAAAAGGTGAAGGAACTATGGCAGACAGGTAGCAGAGTATAACTTCTCTTTTTTCGGAAAGAGAAGTTTTTTTCTATGAAAGAAAGGCGGGACAATGATGAAAGTAAATAAAAAACAAGTGATTAAATTATTAGAGACAATCGGGCTTTTTATGGAACTAAAGGGCGCGAATCCATTTAAAATATCTGCATTTCGTAAAGCGGCAGCAGCATTAGAAAGTGATGATCGTAGTCTTTCTGAGATTGAAGATTTCACGAAGATTCCGGGCATTGGAAAAGGAACAGCGGCAGTTATTCAAGAATATATAGAATCGGGAACATCTGAAGTATTACAAGAGCTTGAACAAGAAGTGCCAAGTAGCTTATTACCTTTATTAAAATTGCCGGGCCTTGGTGGTAAAAAGGTAGCTAAGTTATATAAAGAACTTGGTGTTGTTGATATGGAATCGCTAAAAGCGGTTTGTGAGGAAAATAAAGTACAAGCTTTAGCTGGTTTCGGTAAGAAGACAGAAGAGAAAATATTAGAAGCAATCGATCAAGTAGGATCTCGTCCGGAGCGTTTACCAATCGCGATGGTATTGCCTATTGCCGGGGAAATAGAGGAGAAATTGTCGAATATTGCTGAGGTAATTCGTTTCTCGCGCGCTGGCAGTTTGCGCCGCGTTCGTGAAACAGTGAAAGATTTAGACTTTATCATTGCAACGAAAGAACCAGCTGTAGTACGTGAGCATTTACTACAATTTGATAATATGATTGAAGTAATCGCGAGCGGGGATACGAAAGTTTCTGTTCGTCTTCAATATGAATATGATATTTCAATTGATTTCCGTTTAGTAAAACCAGAAGAGTTTATTACAACTCTTCACCATTTCACAGGATCAAAAGACCATAACGTAAAAATGCGTCAAATTGCAAAAGATAAAGGCGAGAAAATTAGCGAGTACGGTGTAGAGAACTTGGAAACAGGTGAAGTGAAAACATTCGAGACGGAAGAAGAATTCTTTGCTCATTTCGGTCTTCCATTTATCCCGCCAGAAGTGCGTGAAGATGGAAAAGAAATTGAATTAATTAAAGAGTATCCAAACTTAATTCAGTTCTCTGATATACAAGGTGATTTACATATGCATACAACATGGAGTGACGGTGCTTTTTCTATTGAAGAGATGGTACAAGCGTGCCGTGCTCGTGGATATAAGTTTATGGCAATTACTGATCACTCACAATACTTGAAAGTAGCGAACGGTTTAACGAAAGAGCGCCTTCGTGAACAAGCGAAAGAAATTGAACGTATGAACGAAAAGTATCCAGACATTACAATTTTACGCGGGATTGAAATGGACATTTTACCGGATGCTTCGCTTGATTTTGATGATGAAGTATTAGCAGAATTAGATTATGTCATTGGAGCAATTCACTCGAGCTTCTCACAAGACCGTGAAACGATTATGAAACGTCTTCGTGTGGCGCTAGAGAATAAGCATGTCACAATGATTGCTCATCCGACAGGACGTCTTCTTGGACGCCGTGAGGGTTATGATGTAGATACAGACTTATTAATCGAACTCGCAAAAGAAACAAATACAGTTTTAGAATTAAATGCAAATCCAAACCGTCTAGATTTAAGCGCGAAATTATTAAAACAAGCACAAGATGCTGGTGTAAAAGTAGCGATTAATACGGATGCTCATACACTTGAAATGTTAGAAGATATGGAAACAGGTGTAGCGGCAGCGCGTAAAGGTTGGATCCAAAAAGATAACGTGATTAACACGTGGGATATTGAACGTTTATTAGACTATATTAAACGTAATAAGTAACACAAGGGGGACCTGCAACATGTTAGAAAGAACGTTGCGTGTATTAGAATACAATAAAGTAAAAGAACAATTACTTGAACATACAGCATCTTCACTTGGTCGTGACAAAGTGAAGCATTTAGTGCCGAGCACTGATTTTGAAGAAATTGTAGAAATGCAAGATACAACGGATGAAGCAGCGAAAGTCATTCGTTTAAAAGGTAGTGCACCATTAGGCGGTATTACGGATATTCGCTCAAATGTAAAGCGTGCAAAGATTGGAAGTATGTTAAGCCCAAATGAACTACTTGATATTGCGAATACGATGTATGGTAGTCGCAATATGAAACGTTTCATTGAAGATATGATTGATAATGGTGTCGAGCTTCCCATTTTAGAAACTCATGTCGCTCAAATTGTATCTTTATATGATTTAGAAAAGAAAATCACAAATTGTATCGGTGATGGCGGGGAAGTAGTCGATAGTGCAAGTGATAAACTGCGTGGTATTCGTACTCAAATTCGTACTGCGGAAAGCCGTATTCGTGAAAAGTTAGAAAACATGACGCGTTCTTCAAACGCGCAAAAGATGCTGTCTGACTCGATTGTAACGATTCGTAATGAACGTTACGTAATCCCAGTAAAACAAGAATATCGCGGCGTATATGGCGGTATTGTTCACGATCAGTCAGCTTCTGGACAAACGTTATTTATTGAACCGCAAGTCATTGTAGAATTAAATAACGCGCTTCAAGAAGCACGTGTGAAAGAAAAACAAGAAATCGAACGCATCTTATTGATGTTAACAGAAGAAGTGGCAGTAGAAGCCGATATCGTTTTATCAAATGTAGAAGTAGTTGCAAATCTTGATTTCATCTTTGCGAAAGCTTTTTATGCGAAGCGAATTAAAGCAACGAAACCGATTGTAAATAACGAGCGTTATATGGATTTAAGACAAGCTCGTCATCCGCTAATCGATCCAGAAATTATTGTGCCAAATAATATTATGTTAGGGAAAGATTTCACGACAATTGTTATTACAGGACCGAATACAGGTGGTAAAACAGTTACGCTGAAAACAGTTGGTATTTGTGTGTTAATGGCACAATCTGGTCTTCACATTCCAGTAATGGATGAGTCAGAGATTTGTGTATTCAAAAATATCTTTGCTGATATCGGTGATGAGCAATCGATTGAACAAAGTTTAAGTACGTTCTCCTCACATATGGTGAACATTGTTGATATTTTAGAAAAAGCTGATTTCGAAAGCTTAGTTTTATTCGATGAATTAGGTGCTGGAACAGACCCGCAAGAAGGGGCTGCACTAGCCATTTCCATTTTAGATGAAGTATGTAATCGTGGTGCTCGCGTTGTTGCTACGACGCATTATCCAGAATTAAAAGCATACGGATACAACCGTGAGCAAGTTATTAATGCGAGCGTTGAGTTTGACGTAAACACGTTAAGCCCAACGTATAAATTATTAATCGGTGTACCAGGACGTAGTAATGCCTTTGAAATTTCGAAACGCCTTGGATTATCTGATCGCGTCATTGATCAAGCGCGTAACCACATTAGTACAGATACAAACAAAATTGAAAATATGATTGCGAAGTTAGAAGAAAGTCAAAAGAACGCAGAGCGTGATTGGAACGAAGCAGAAGCGCTTCGCAAGCAATCTGAAAAACTGCATCGCGAATTACAACGTCAAATTATTGAATTTAACGAAGAACGTGATGAACGATTATTAAAAGCGCAAAAAGAAGGAGAAGAAAAAGTCGAAGCTGCAAAGAAAGAAGCAGAAGGCATTATTCAAGAACTTCGTCAATTGCGCAAAGCACAGCTTGCAAACGTGAAAGATCACGAGCTAATTGAAGCGAAGAGCCGTCTAGAAGGCGCAGCGCCAGAGCTTGTGAAGAAACAAAAGGTAAACGTGAAAAACACTGCGCCGAAACAACAGTTACGCGCGGGAGATGAAGTAAAAGTATTAACGTTCGGTCAAAAAGGTCAATTACTTGAAAAAGTAAGCGATACGGAGTGGAGCGTACAAATCGGTATTCTGAAGATGAAAGTAAAAGAGTCTAACATGGAATACATTAACACACCGAAGCAAACAGAGAAAAAAGCAGTTGCAACAGTAAAAGGTAGAGACTATCACGTTTCATTAGAACTTGACCTTCGTGGTGAACGATTTGAAAATGCAATGGCGCGCGTTGAGAAATACTTAGACGATGCCCAGCTTGCAAGCTATCCTCGCGTATCAATCATTCATGGTAAAGGAACAGGAGCACTTCGCCAAGGTGTACAAGATTACTTGAAGAAGCATCGCGGTGTGAAAACATTCCGTTACGGTGATATGGGCGAGGGAGGCCTAGGCGTAACAGTTGTTGAATTAAAATAGAAAACAACGAAACAAAGGGGAAACCATTATATGTTTATGGACAAACTTGCAAAAGTATTGTTAGCTTGTTGCGGAATATTTTTGGTGATTGGGGTTATTTATTTAGTTGTTTTTGCGAAGTAAACGAGCGTCAATCGTGGCATAATGATATTGCCATAGATTGACGCTTTTAATATATATGAAAAGGAATAAGCTATGAAAATCAACCAATACATAAGCGAAGCAAAATCTTGCTCAAGACGTGAAACAGATCGCCTTATTAAAGCTGGACGCGTGGCGATTAACGGCGAAATATGTACGCACGGTGCACTCGTGGGCGATGGTGATGTTGTAACGATTGATGGGCAGGTTATTGCAAAAGAAGAGAAAGAAAAGGTGTATATCGCCTTTCATAAGCCAGTTGGTATTACTTGTACAGCAGCTGATCATATTGAGGATAATATTATTGATTATATTAATTACCCTGAGCGTATCTTTCCTGTTGGAAGATTAGATAAAGCGTCAGAAGGCCTTATCTTATTAACGAATGACGGCGGCATTGCGAATCAAATTTTACACGGTGATCATGAGCATGAGAAAGAATATGTTGTCACAGTCGATAAACCTTTTACAGATTGGTTTATTGATGAGATGTCCAGCGGTGTAAAGATTAAAGATGGGATGACGAAGCCGTGTAAAGTGACGAGGGTTGATCAGTCTACATTTCGAATCGTTTTAACGCAAGGAATGAACAGACAGATTCGTAGAATGAGTCGGGCTTTCGGGTTTACTGTAACAAAGTTAAAGAGAGAACGCATTATGAATATAGAGCTAGACGATCTTGAAGTGGGAAAATGGCGAAACATTACAGATGGGGAATTAGAAATATTAATAGGACAGCTATAGGGAGGAAAAATTTTCTCCCTATATTTTTTTGTCAGAAAAAATAAAACTATTGATTTTTTAAAAAATAGCCCATATAATAAAAAACAACAAGTTTCGACAAGATATTTTATAAAAGTAATGATGAGGACATGAGTTGTATTTTACGATTCTCAGAGAGGGAAGCCTTAGGCTGTGAGCTTCCTAATACGAAAAGACAAGCTTACCACCTCTAAACTTCAAGAGTGAACTGCATACATGATGCATTGTAATTCTTGGCGGATAAAACCGTTATCAATTTACACGAGCTATAAAATGAGCTTATTTCGTTATAAATTCATTTTATTAGAATAAGGGTGGAACCACGATTTCAACACTCGTCCCTTTGTTAGGGACGGGTGTTTTTTGCGTTCTTTTACGGGGAAGTATGCTTGAAAGAGGATATGTGACGGAATTTAATTCAGAATATTTTGTTAATTCATGATTATTATGTAGGAGGTCAGTAGAAATGAAATCATCTTTAAAGTTTTCTGAGATGTTTGCAATAAGTTTAATGTTATTTGCACTATTTTTTGGTGCGGGTAATATGATTTTTCCACCAGCATTAGGACAAGGCGCTGGAACAGATGTATGGATCGCGCTATTTGGTTTTGTCGTAACAGGCGTTGGATTGCCTTTATTAGGAGTTATCGTTATAGCTTTAAAGGGAGATATTAATGAGCTAGCAGGACGTGTACACCCTATATTCGCACTAGTTTTTATTACTGCAATTTATTTATGTTTAGGCGTATTCGTAAGTGTGCCGCGTACAGGAACGGTTGCTTATGAAATGAGTGTTGCACCATTTTTACCAAGTGAGATAGCTGGTCAATCGTATCCACTTGTTATTTTTACATTTATTTTCTTTGCTGTAACTTTCTACTTAGCTTTAAACCCATCAAAATTAGTGGGCCGCATCGGTAAAGTATTAACTCCGATTTTATTAGCTGTTATTGCAATTATTGTAGTGAAAGCAATTATTACACCAATTGGAGAATTTGGTGCACCGACAGAAGCATATAATGCTCCGCTCTTTAAAGGTTTTATTGATGGATATTTAACTTTAGATGGACTTGCAGCACTTGTTTTCGGAAATGTTGTTATTAATGCTTTAAAAGCAAAAGGTGTTACAAATAAGAACAGCATTGCAAAAGTAACAATCTTTGCAGGATTTATTGCAGCGCTCGGTTTACTACTTGTTTATTTAGCACTTGCTTATCTGGGAGCTTCTAGTGTGTCTCTTGGAATGGGAGCAAACGGAGGAATTATTTTAACAAACGTTGTAAATCATTTATTTGGTAGTTACGGAACTTTATTATTAGGGATCGCAATTACAGCGGCATGTTTAACAACTTCTGTAGGTATTGTTGCAGCTTGTGGAGAATATTTCTCTTCTTTATTACCAAAACTTTCTTATCAAAAGGTTGTTTTCATTTTCTGCGTATTAGCATTTATGGTAGCGAATCTTGGATTAACTCAGTTAAATGCATTAGCATTACCAATTTTAATTGCAATTTACCCAATTGGTATCGTACTGATTGTATTATCACTTGTTGAAAACTATATTCGCCTTCCTTTAGTCATGTATGTAGGTGGTATTGTAGGAGCATTCATGATCAGCTTCTTTGATGGATTGCACAATGCAAATCTTCAAATTGCGGCATTAGCACCTATTTTGAATAAAATTCCATTATATAGTGTAGGGATTGGTTGGTTCGTTCCTGCTCTAGTAGGAATTGCAATTGGATATGTCATTTCTTTGTTTCAAAAGCAAGAAGTTGCTGTAGAAAAATAGTGAAAAGAGGCTTTCTTTCATAGGAAGCCTCTTTTTTTGTAGAAAAAGCCGTATATAGAGAAATTTAGATATTTAAAATTTTATACGTAATATAGTTGACAAAAAAATTATGAGTAGGCTAAGATTGACTTAGTTGTGGAAATATTGGAAGGAAAGTGAGGAGTGAAAGATATAAGGTTTTCTATAACGATATCATTTTTGTAAATAGAGGTGATAGAGTAGGAGAATGGGTAGTTTTATTTTTTTTGAGTTTTATTGAGAATGATAATCAACAGGATAAATAAGAACTTATGTTAAAATGTGAATCGCTCTTTATAAGGAATAAGGAGGGATATTATTTTTAACATGTAGTGAGAATGATAATCAATAATATCTAAATTACATAAATAAATTACAAGTAAATAATGGTAGAGGATTATTATTTTTTTCTTATAAATTGAGAATAATTATCATTTTCAAAAAGGTATGGATGATGGATGAACAAGGAGGAAGTAAGCCAAATGAGAAAGATTTTTGTATTACCCGCTTTTATTATAACGTTCGTATGTATGCTAGCTTTTCTTGTCATGCCATATGGGAAAGTTTCAGCACAACTAGCTGACGGTACTTACGATATTAATTACGTAATTCAAAAAGCAGAAAATGATTCAGCTTCAATGGCAAATGATTATTTTGAAAAGCCAGCAAAATTAATAGTAAAAAACGGTGAGATGAGAGTACAAGTTCCGATGAATCATAGTGCTTGGATTACAGAATTTAAAGCACCTGAGAACGGGAATTTTGTTGATGCAAAAGTTGTTAGTAAAGACGAATCGGCAGATAAAAGAACAGTAGAGTTTAAGGTAGATGACTTATCTAAGCCGGCAGCTGTAAAAATTCATGTTGTTGTACCAAGTGCAAACTATGACCACCACTATACAATTCGTTTTGCGTTTGATGCAAATGTAAAAGCTGTAGGTGGTGATAACGGCGTGACTGCTGCAATAAAAAATAATGATCAAGCGAAAACAGATACACAAGTAAAAGAAGAGAAAACAAAAGTAGAGAGTAAGGAAACAGCTAAAGAAGCGAGCAAAGAAACAAAAAATGAAAATGGAAAAGCTGAAAAAACAGATAACCCCAAAACCGGCGATGAAGCACGTATTGGATTGTTTGCAACGCTAATTCTTATTTCAGGTGTTTTCTTAATTCGTAAAGTACGTCAAAACTAAATAAAGGAGCGTTATTCCATTGAATAGATATCTTAAAATTGTTGTTGCGATGTGTTTAATGATATTTACATTCGTATCAACATTACAACCTCTTGCAGTTCAAGCAGCAAGCCAACTAGCTGACGGTGAATATTCAATCGGGTTCAAAGTTCTTAAGGATACATCAGATGAAGAATCTATGATGAATCAATACTCTGTAAGTCCAGGAACTTTAAAAGTGAAGGATGGGAAAAAGAAAGTATCCTTTACATTAACGAATAGTTCATGGATTACGAAGTTTGAAACAGAAAAAGCAGGTAAGCTAGTTGCGACAAATGTAATTAGTGAAGATAAAGAAAAAGATACAAGAGTAGTAGAATTTGATGTAGAAGATGTAGAGAAGGTATTAAATGCAAAAGTAAAAGTAGATATTGATTTTTTAAATTATCATCATGAGTACGACGTTCGTATTGCATTTGATCAAAATAGTATTACACCGATTCATGTGGAACAACCAAATGAAAAAGAGGACCCAGCTAATAAGCCAGATCCAAATGAAAAACCGGATCCAAGTCAGAAGCCCGACCAAAAGCCTGACCCAGATCAACAACCCAATTCTAACACAATTAACGATGGGAATTATAGTATTCCATTTAAAGTGTTAAAAGATAAGACAGATGAAGAATCTAAGATGAATACTTACATGGTAAATCCAGGAGTATTAAAAGTAGAAAACGGTAAGAAAAAGGCAATTGTAACACTAACAAGTAGCTCATTAATTAAAAATTTCCAAACGGAAAAAGATGGTGCATTTGTTGATGCAAAAGTAGTGAGTGAAGACAAAGCAAAAGATACAAGAGTAGTAGAGTTTGAAGTAAACGATTTATCAAAAAAACTAAATACAAAAGTATTTATCGAAATGGCATCAAGAAATTATAAGCAAACGCATGATGTACAACTTTTATTTGAACAAGATAAACTTGAGCCAATTAAAAACGAAGAAAAGCAACCAGATGGTGATAAGAAGCCAGAGGTAGAGAAACCAGAAGTAGAGAAGCCGAATGTTGAAACAATTAAAGACGGCGAATACAGCATCAATTTCAAAGCTTTAAAAGATCAAACAGATGAAATTTCAATGATGAACACGTATACAAAGAGTCCAGGTGTGTTAAAGGTGAAAGATGGTAAAAAATACGTATCATTCACATTAACGAATAGCTCATGGATTACAAAGTTTGAATTTGAGAAAGATGGTTCGTTTGTTGATGCAGGTGTATTAAGTGAAGATAAAAAAGCTGATACACGCGTAGTGGAAGTGAAAGTAGACGATTTATCTAAAAAGTTAAATGCAAAAGTAAAAGTAGATATCGATTCAATGAATTATCACCATTTCTACGACATTCAATTTGCATTTGATAAAGATAGCATTAAACCGTTAGACAACCAAGGCGGAAACGACAACCAAGGCGGAAACGACAACCAAGGCGGAAACGATAACCAAGGCGGAAACGATAACCAAGGCGGAAACGATAACCAAGGTGGAAACGATAACAAAGGCGGAAACGATAACCAAGGTGGAAACGATAACCAAGGCGGAAACGATAACCAAGGTGGAAACGATAACCAAGGCGGAAACGACAACCAAGGCGGAAACGATAACCAAGGTGGAAACGATAACAAAGGCGGAAACAATAATCAAGACAATAACACAACAATTGATCCAAACGCTCTTAAAGACGGTGAATATAGTATCGTTTTTAAAGTGTTAAAAGATAAAACTGAAGAAATTTCAATGATGAACACGTATACGAAGAGTCCAGGTATCTTGAAAGTAAAAGATGGTAAGAAATATGTATCATTCACATTAACGAATAGCTCATGGATTACAAAATTTGAGTTTGAAAAGAATGGTGCGTTCATCGATGCAAAAGTATTAGGAGCAAATAAAGAGCAAGATACAAGAGTAGTAGAAGTGGAAGTAGATGATTTATCTAAAAAGTTAAATGCAAAAGTGAAAGTGGATATTGATGCAATGAATTATCATCATTTTTACGATATTCAATTTGTATTTGATAAAAATAGTATTCAAGCTTTAGGTAATCAGGGTGGAGACAATAACCAAGGTGATAACAGTAATCAAGGCGGAAACGATAACCAAGGTGGAAGTAATAACCAAGATGGTAACGATAATCAGGGCGGAAACAACAACCAAGATGGAACGAATAACCTAAATGAAAATCCAACAGTTGATCCGAAAAATTTAAAAGACGGTCAGTACGATATTGCTTTTAAAGTGTTAAAAGATAAGACTGAAGAAATTTCAATGATGAATCAATATGTTGTAAGTCCAGCAAGATTAACTGTGAAAGATGGTAAGAAGTATGTTGCAATGACACTAAAAAATAGTGAATGGATTACAAAATTCCAAACAGAAAATAATGGTGGATTTGCAGATGCGAAAGTAGTAAGTGAAGATAAGGCTGCAAATACAAGAGTCGTAGAATTTGAAGCTAATGATTTATTTGCAAAATTAAATGCAAAAGTAAAAGTAGATATCGATTCAATGAACTACCATCACTTCTACGATGTACAAATTCAATTTGATACAAATAACATCGGAGCGGTAGGAACGATTAAAGAGGATTCAAAAAAAAATCCGAAGAATGATCCGGAAAATCCAGTAACTACACCGAAGGTAGATAATGTAAAAACAGTAGGAACTCCTGATTTTAACCGAAATGCAGATGGTAAAAAGAAAAACGAAGCTACAAATAATGATGCGAAAAAAGAGAAAAACTCAAAAACTGCAGACACAGCACAGCTTGGGTTATACATGGTGCTACTGCTTGGTTCACTTGCTTTACTAGTTCGTAAATATAGAGCAGGTAGATTGTAATTTTTGAAGTCTTGATGCATGTTGGCGTGCATCAAGACTTGTTTCATATTGTATGGAAAGGAGTGGTGATTGAGAGTGAAGAAAATTGCAAGTGTACTAATGGCTATTATTTTATTAGTGAGTATAGCTGGGTGCTCATCATCAAAGAAAGAAACGGCGAAGCAGGTAAAGAGCGAGAGTAAAGAGAGAGTTGTTGCAACGACAGTCGCTGTAACTGAAATTATGGATGCATTAGAAGTAGATTTAGTTGGTGTTCCAACAAGTTCTAAAATTTTACCAAAACGATATAAAGGTTTACCAGAAGTAGGGAATCCGATGAGCCCTGATATGGAAAAAGTAAAATCATTAAAGCCGTCAGAAGTATTATCCGTGACAACACTTGAATATGAATTAAAGCCAGTTTTTGATGGTGTGGGTATGAAAGCAAACTTTTTAGATTTAACAAGTTTGAAAAACATGCAAAATTCAATTAACGATTTAGGTAAGAAATATGGACGCGAAAAGCAGGCGGAAGAAGTTGTGACTAAGTTAAATAAAAAAGTCGCTAGCATTCAAAAAGAAGTAAAAGGAAAGAAAGAACCGACAGTGCTTATTTTATTAGGTGTTCCGGGGAGTTATTTAGTGGCAACAGAGCATTCTTATATTGGAGATTTAGTAAAACAACTAGGTGGTAAAAACATTGTACAAGGTGAACAAGTAGAGTATTTAGCTTCTAATACAGAGTATTTAAAGAAAGCTGATCCAGATATTATTTTACGAGCAGCACACGGTATGCCTGATGAAGTTGTAAAAATGTTCGATAAAGAATTTAAAACGAATGACATTTGGAAACATTTTGCGGCAGTTAAAAATAATCGTGTTTACGATTTAGAAGAGCGTTTATTTGGAACGACAGGAAACTTAGCAGCAATTGAAGCGTTAGATGAATTGAAAAAAATGATGTATCCGTGATGCATTTTAATATAAAGGAAGAGTGGAATGAATAAAAAAACTTGGAGTTTCCTCATTGTTACTGCATTACTTATTGTTATGACATCATTGTCAGCAACAAAAGGGAGTTTAGAAGTAGGTATTGTTGACCTTGTACAAGGGATATTTACAGGGGCCAATGAAGATGTTGAAGTAATTAAAGATTTACGTTTCCCGCGCATTATTATTGCACTATTTACTGGAGCAGCTCTTGCTGTTTCAGGTGTGCTCTTCCAAGCTGTTATGAAAAATCCACTTGCTGACGCTGGTGTAATCGGGATATCTTCAGGAGCAAGTTTTATGACGCTTGTTATTATTACGTTATTCCCGCAATTCTTTTTCTGGACACCAGTATTCGCCTTTTTAGGTGGTGCGTTTGCATGTTATCTCGTATATGCATTTTCGTGGAAATCAGGGTTAAGTCCACTTCGCATTATTTTAGTTGGTATAGCTATTAATGCGATGTTTACTGGATTAAATGAATCGTTCGTTACGATTTGTGGATATTTCATTAAGAGTATTAAGCAAACGACGACTTCTAACATAACGATGAAGACGTGGGGTGATGTAGAAATAATGGTTACGTATGGAACAATTGGTCTTATTCTTGCACTGTTGGTAGGAGCTTGGTGTAACTTATTATCACTACAAGATAAGACTGCGAAAAACTTAGGTTTGCATGTGACGAGAGTTCGTCTTATTATTTCTGCCATTGCAGTACTTTTAGCGGCAGTATCAACAGCGATTGCAGGAGTCATTGCTTTTGTTGGATTACTTGTTCCGCATATTTCGAGACAACTAGTTGGTTCAGACCATAAAGTGTTGATTCCATTTTCTGCTCTTGCAGGAGCGTTATTAATTTTGACGGCGGATACGATTGGAAGGTTAATTGTGCCACCTAATGAAATTCCAGCAGCAACAATTATGGCGGTCATTGGTGGGCCATTCTTAATATTCTTGCTTAGAAAGAGTGATAAAGTTCATGGAAATTAAAAATGTAACCTTTTCATACGATAATGTAACAAATCGTTTAAAGTCTGTTAGTAGTGAAATAGAAATTGGGAAAATTACAACAATCATTGGTCCGAATGGTTGCGGGAAATCAACATTACTTGGTGTTATGTCTAGAAATCATGCTCCTAATAGTGGGGAAGTAATACTTGATGGAAAAGCGATTAGTGAGTATAAACCGAAAGAGTTTGCTAGAAAGTTAGCAGTTGTCCATCAACAAAATGAGGCGCCAGCAGATATTACAGTGGAAAAACTAATAAGCTTTGGACGTATGCCATATAAAAATGTTTTTTCTTCGCAAACTGATGAAGATAGAGAAGCAATTGAGCGTGCACTAACATGTACGAATTTGCAAAGTAAGCGTGAAAAGCCAATTCATGCTTTATCGGGCGGAGAGAGACAGCGGGTTTGGATCGCGATGACATTAGCTCAAAGTACACCAATGCTTTTCTTAGATGAACCGACAACTTATTTAGATATTTATTATCAGCTAGAAATATTAGAGTTAGTGAAACAGTTAAATGAAGTGTATGGATTAACGATTGTGATGGTACTACATGATATTAATCAAGCCATTCGTTATAGTGATCATATTATCGTTATGAAAGATGGGGGAATTGTTACGAAAGGTAATCCTAATGAGGTAATAACAGAAGAAATGGTTAAAGCAATATATGGTGTAGATGTCGTTGTAAAACAAGACGAAGATACAGGGTTATACATGGTACCAATGGGAATTTAAAGGCTGGGCATAATCCGTTTTGAGGTGATAATTTGAATAGTAAGAAAGAACGGAAAAAGAATTCTTTTTTTCAACGAATACTTACAATTGTATTTTTAGGAATCTTTTTCTATTCAATGTATGAATTGGGTGGGATTTTCATGGATTATTATGAAAATCGTAAAGTAATGGCTGAAGCGCAACATATTTATAAGAGAAGTCCAATGGAAGAAAAATCAGAAGATGGGGAAGTGCGTAAACAGTTTCAAGCTCTCCAAAAAATTAATCCAGAAATAGTGGGATGGATTACGATGGATGATACACAAATCAATTATCCAATCGTTCAAGCGAAGGATAATGCTTACTATTTATTTCGTAATTACAAAGGCGAGGATATGAGAGCGGGAAGTATTTTTATGGATTATCGTAATGATGTGAAATCTCAAAACCGAAATACTATTTTATATGGTCATCGTATGAAGGACGGTTCTATGTTTGGAAGTTTAAAAAAGATGTTGGATGAAGATTTCTTCATGTCCCATCGTAAATTATATTACGATACATTATTTGAAGGATACGACGTTGAAGTTTTTTCAGTATATACGACAACGACGGACTTTTATTACATTGAAACGGATTTTGAAAGCGATGCAGCGTATACAGCGTTCTTAAAGCAAATTCAAGATAAATCCCTTTACAAAACGGATACGAAATTGACGGCTAATGATGAAATTATAACACTTTCTACATGTGACTATGCACTTGATCCAGAAGCAGGAAGATTAGTCGTGCATGCGAAACTAGTAAAAAGACAGTAAATAAAAAAGTATAGAATATGAGAAGTGGTAACGCTTCTCATATTCTATACTTTTAAAAAAACAGTCTTTACTGTGCTGCAGCCATTGGCATACGTACAACTTTCACATCATAGTAAGAGATTTTATTATCAAGAATATAATCTGGCATTCCACCTTGATGTGAGTGAGCTGCTTTAAATGCTGGGCTCTTTGTCCAACCTTGGAAATCTTCTTTTGCATTCCAGCGTGTGCTAATTGTTACCTCGTCATAATCAACTGTATTTTGCGTTAGAAGAACTTCTAATCCTAAAAATCCTGGCATTGTTTCGACTTGACCTACTTTATTAAAACGATCAATTAATTTATGTCCATTTCCCTTTGTAATTTTAGCTGTATTTGTAACAATAATCATGTTTATTCCTCCTATAAGTTGTAGCCTTTATTTTCGAGAACTCATATACATTAAATGATAATGAAAATCATTATCATTGTCAATGGTAAATATGAAATATATAAGTATTTTTTCTATTATGTTGGACAGTAAGATTTCCATTTCAAAATGTAGTAAATAGGTGGCGGTTAAGTGAGAGAATGAGTGAGTTGTACTAGCAAAGCAATAATATGGTATAGTGAAACGAGGCTGTTTTTTCAGTCTCGTTTTTCAAATGCTTCCTGTAGAGAAAGCATGCAAATGGAAAGGAAGTTATTATATGCGATCAGAAGTAACTGTAAAAATAAAACCGAAATTTATAAAAGAAATTAAAAGTGGATATCCGCTTATTTTAAAAGATGCGATTCAAAATTTAAATGATGTTCAGGAAGAAGGAACAATCATTAAAGTGGTAGATGAGAAGAACCACTTTGTCGGAAAAGGCTATTATGGAAAACAAAATAAAGGATACGGCTGGATTTTAACGAGAAAAGAGAGTGAACAAATTAATCAATCTTTCTTTGAAAGTAAAATAAAATCTGCCTTACATAAACGAAAGCAATTTTACAAATCAAGTGATACGACAGCATTCCGCGCCCTAAACGGTGAAGGTGATGGGCTTGGAGGCTTAATCATCGATTATTATGATGGCTATTATGTAGTTAGTTGGTATAGCGAAGGGATTTATACTTTCAGAGATGAGATTATAGCAGCTCTTCAAAAAGTAGCAAATTTTAAAGGTATTTATGAGAAGAAGCGTTTTGATACGAAAGGGAAATACATTGAAGGAGATGATTTCGTAGCAGGAGAGCGCGGTGAGTTCCCGCTTATCGTAAAAGAGAATGGTGTGAACTTCGCTGTTTATTTAAATGACGGAGCGATGGTTGGGGTATTTTTAGATCAGCGTAACGTGCGAAAACAAATTCGTGATAAGTATGCGAAGGGAAGAACAGTGTTAAATATGTTCTCTTATACAGGTGCCTTCTCTGTATTTGCAGCCCTTGGTGGAGCGAGCAAAACGACGAGTGTCGACCTTGCAAATCGTAGTTTAAGTAAAACGATTGAGCAGTTTAGTGTAAATGAAGTTGATTATGAAGCGCAAGATATCATTGTAGAAGATGTATTTCTTTACTTTAAATATGCAGCGAAGAAAAAAATGAAATTTGATATGGTCGTACTTGACCCTCCAAGCTTTGCACGTTCAAAAAAATATACATTTAGTGCAGCGAAAGATTATAAAAACTTATTAAAAGAAACAATTGCCATTACAGAAAATAACGGGATTATCGTTGCTTCAACAAATTGTAGCGCATTCGATATGAAAAAGTTTAAAGGCTTTATCGATACAGCATTTAAAGAAATGAATGGCAAATATAAAATATTAGAAGAACATTCTTTACCAGAAGATTTCCGTACAATCGATCAATTTAAAGAAGGAGACTATTTAAAAGTAGTTTTCATTGAGAAAATTAAAGGGTAATAAAGAAAAAGGAGCTCGAGTTTACTTGAGCTCCTTTTCTTATTGAATGATATTTTGTACTCTGCCCACTTGCCCGTCCTGCAAGCGCACTTTAATGCCATGCGGATGAGAAGGGGAGTTCGTTAAAATATCTTTTACAATGCCACGTGTTAATTTGCCAGTTCGTTGATCTTGTTTTAATACAATATCAACTTCAAGGCCGGGTACGATATTAGAACGTTTTTGTCCGTTCATTTATACACCTGTACGTCTACGTTGGTTGTTTGTTTTCTTTGTTTGTTGGTTTTGTAGTTTTTTTGTTTCTTGGCTTTGGTTTTTTGTATTTTGACCATTACCGTTACCTTGCTTTTTCTTTGCAAGTTGTTCACGCATTAAATCAGCTAAGCTTACTTTTTTGTTTTCTGACATGATAAGTCTCCTTTATATAAAGTTAATTATGAACTATCGTAGTAAATTTCATCATATCATTGTTATGGAAGGAAGGGAAGTTGGTTTGAAAATTCATATAATTGTTTCCAGTCTGTAGTAGTTACGATACAATTAAAATGTTAATGTTTGTAAAAAAGGGGATAGACATATGTCACATCATATTTTATTAGTGGAAGATGATATTTCAATTCAAGAGATGGTGCAAAAGTATTTAATAAAAGAGGGCTTTCAAGTTACAATCGCGTCTGATGGAGAGGAAGGTGTGAATACATATTTACAAGGTTCGTTTGATTTGATTATCCTCGACATTATGATGCCGAAGTTAGACGGATTAGAAGTTGTGCGCATTATTCGCGAGAAGAGTGCAGTACCGATTTTAATGATGTCTGCAAAAGATACAGATGTTGATAAAGCTGTTGGATTAGGACTAGGAGCAGATGATTACATTTGTAAGCCGTTTTCTATGATTGAATTAGCTGCCCGTGTAAAAGCAGGTATTCGGCGGTCTACGAAATATTCAGCTACAGAAACAACAGAAAAGATGATTCAAATTGGCGATTTAACAATCGATCCAATTAATTTTACTGTGGAAAAAAACGGGAAGCCTCTCAAGCTTACTTTAAAAGAATTTGAGATTTTAAAACTGTTTGTAAAGAATCAAAATCGTGTATTTACCAAAGCACAAATATATACGCTAATTTGGAACGAAGAGTATTACGGTGACGATAACGTTATTAATGTTCATATGAGAAGATTACGTGAGAAAATCGAAAGTGATCCATCTAATCCAGAATACATTAAAACGTTATGGGGTATCGGTTATAAGCTGGAAGTGATGTAATATGGTAAATTTGTTAATAGGTATTATTTTTATATTGTTATGTGTCATTTATATACAATATAAAATGAGGAAAAATAGTAGCAAAAATTTGCGATACACATATGAAAAGTTAGAAAGTATTGTTAATGAAAAAACAGGCGAGAAGTTACTCGTTATGACAGATGATCTAGAATTGCAAAAATTGTTAGTGGCAATTAATCAATTGTTAGATGCAAAACAGAAAACGAATGCAGATCATGCAAAAGTAGAAATTTCAATGAGAAAAATGCTTTCAAATATTTCACATGACTTGAAGACGCCACTAACAGTTATTCTTGGATATACAGAAATGTTAAATAAGGATAAAACGATGAATGAAGAAGAACAACAAATATTACTTGAAAAGGTGCATGTGAAAACACTAGAAGTAATGGAACTGATTCATAAGTTTTTTGATTTAGCAAAACTAGAATCTGGTGACAAGGCAATCGAGATGACAAAAGTAAATATGAATGAAGTTTGCCGTGAGAAAATTTTATCTTTTTATGATTTAGTGACGACGAAAGGTTTTCATGTTCATATTAATATACCAGAAAAAAATATATATGCACTTGGAAATGTAGAAGTATTAGGTAGAGTATTGAATAATTTAATATCAAATGCAATTACATATGGAGACGATGGAAAGACGCTCGGTATGACGTTAAGAGATGATGAAACGAATGTGTATATAGATGTATGGGATACAGGAAAAGGAATTGATGAATCTCATATTGATAAAGTGTTTGAGCGTATGTACACACTTGAAGATTCCAGAAATAGATTGTACCAAGGAAGCGGTCTAGGTTTAACGATTACGAAAAGGCTTGTAGAAGCGATGGACGGAGAAATACATCTTTCTAGTAAGCCGTATGAAAAAACAATTTTTACAGTTGCATTAAAGAAGATGCAGTTTTAGCTTGTAGAGAAGTAGATTCTACAAGCTTTTTTTTCAGCGTAAGGAATTTGTAAGGAACGGGTAAGAAAAAAGAGATTTCCGTTGTCTATTATAGAAGTATAAAGTAGTGCGAAAGGAGAAAACGACATGACATATATATTAAAAACGAATCAGTTAACGAAAGTGTTTAAGGGGAAAGAAGTTATTTCTAGCGTTAACA
Source organism: Bacillus cereus group sp. MYBK139-1 (assembly GCF_051916915.1). Taxonomy (NCBI): domain Bacteria; kingdom Bacillati; phylum Bacillota; class Bacilli; order Caryophanales; family Bacillaceae; genus Bacillus; species Bacillus cereus group sp. MYBK139-1. The sequence goes on from NZ_JBQAHO010000002.1 coordinate 334,769, forward strand.
TGCATGTGAAAAAAGGAGAGATATACGGTTTCTTAGGACCAAACGGTGCTGGTAAAACAACGATTATGAAAATGATCACAAATTTAATAAAACCGACGAGCGGTGATATTGAAATTTTCGGTGAGAAGTTAACGGATACATCTTATGAAGTATTAAAGCGCATGGGGACAATTATCGAATATCCAATCTTTTATGATAAATTAACGGCGAAAGAAAACTTAGAATTACATTGTGAATATATGGGCTATTACGATAAAAACGCAATTGACCATGCTTTACATTTAGTAAAATTGCACGGTATAGATGATAAAAAAGTAAAAGATTTTTCATTAGGGATGAAACAACGACTTGGTATTGCAAGGGCGATCATGACAAAGCCAGAATTACTCATTTTAGATGAGCCAATTAACGGTTTAGATCCAATTGGTATTAAAGAGCTACGAGACTTATTTAAAATGCTCTGCAAAGAATATGGCATTACATTGTTAGTTTCTAGTCATATTTTAGGTGAGATGGAACTAATGGCGGATACAATTGGTGTAATTCAAAATGGAAAACTAGTAAAAGAAGTTTCAATGAAGAGTATTAACGGAAAACAAACAGAGTACATTGAAATTACTGTTCCTGATGTGAAACGTGCAGCTTATATTTTAGAAGATAAACTTGGCATAAAAAATTATAAAATAATGAGTGGAAATATGATTCGCGTGTATGAATTGAAGGCGACGCAGCAAGCCATTTCAAAAGCACTTATTATGAACGATGTGGAAATTGAAAGTATGAATAAGAAACATAGTTCCTTAGAGGAATATTTCTTAAATGTAATGGATGGAGAGGGCATTCATGCTTAATGGATTGTTAGTGAATCTAGTAAGTGGATTGGTCGTAATGTTCATAAGCGGGATTTTATATTATAGGAAACCAGAGCGGAAATGGTTGTTAATTCTACTAATGATAGGAATGTTAAGCGTAGTTACTGCTGGAATTAGAATGTTAGTAGCATAGAGATAATTATGTCAGTAATGGAGGCTTGGTTTATATGTTTAAATTGATGAAACTTGAATGGAAGAAACATAAATTATCTAGTTATTTTAAAGGGGTAGCAATTTGTATTATAGCAATTTTTGCTGCGGTAAGTCTTATGGGATTGGGAGTGAAAGATGAAGTAGACGCAGCACTCACTGATTTCACAAAATATATGACTTTGGCAAACATTTTTATAAGAATGACATTTCTTATTTTTAGTGCAGTCATTTTATCGCGTTTAGTAATTGATGAATATAAGAACAAAACAATGCAACTATTGTTTATGTACCCATTACAAAGGAAATTGCTAATGAGGGCGAAATTAACAATTGTTTTTAGTTTTTGTTTTATCAGCATGATTATTGCTACGTTCACTATTAGTTTGCTCATGTTTTTTATGAACCCAATGATGGGGTTAATTGAAACACCTATTACGATGGGTGAAATAATAGCTACTGTTCCAGCTACCTTTATAAGTGCATTTATGATATCTGGTATAAGCTTAATTCCTTTATTTTTTGGGATGAGAAAGAAATCTACACCGACAACAATTACTTCTGCAGTAATAATTGGGATGCTAATGAACAGTAACGTAGGTCCTGGAAGCGGTCAAGTAAGTATGTATGATTTTATATTTATCCCAATTGTACTCTGTTTATTAGGAATTTTTATTAGTTATTTATCGTATCGTAAAATCGACAAGATCGATGTGGCGTGAAGCGAGCCTAAAACAAAAATGAACTGGGGTATAAATGGTGAAAAAAATAATAGTAATTGCAATATTATTCATTACAATTGCTAGTGCGGTTTTTGGTTTTAAAGTATTTCAAGGGAAAGATTTTAAGAAAGAAAAGTCTTTTGAGATAAATCATATAAAAGAAATAGAAGTGGATAATGAAAACTGGGACATTGAATTTAAAAGTACAGAAGCTAACAAAATAGTCATTTCGGCTCAAGGTAAACGATTAGATAAAGAGGTAGATCCTGTCGAAATAGAACAGGCAGGGAATAAAGTTATAGTTAAGCAAAAACAAACGGAGACCAGATTTTTTAATGGTTTTACGTTTAGGAAGAAAAATAGTATATGTATAGCTATTCCGAAGAAAGAAATAGATAAAATTGTATTAAATAATAAATCGGGTGATGTGAAAATAAGCGATATAGTAGTAAAAAGTATCGTGACAAAAAGCAAGTCTGGAGATGAAATGGTTGTAGGGCTATCAGCTGAGAAAGGTGAATTCATATCGCAAAGTGGAGAGTTAGCTGTAAAAGATAGTTCAGTACAAGAATTAAATATAAAGTCTACGACTGGTGATAACTATATAACAAATGTAAGTAACTCAAATATGAACATCACTTCAACATCGGGGGAAGTATTACTGAAGAATATGAAAGAAGGAAAATCGTTATTTGTAGAAACAAAATCAGGAGATATTGGCGTACGGTATAAAGGTGTTCCGACTTCTTTAAAACTTACGGCTAAAAGTAATTCGTCTGACGTAATGGTGAATGTAAAAGGACTTAAGAAAGATGAAAATACAGAAAATGTAAAATTAGGAACCATTGGTGATGCAAAAAATGAAGTGCAGATTTTAAGTGAAACAGGGGTAATTTATATCGATTAAAATGTAAATGAAAGGAGGACTATTATGCTACGTCTTATGAAGCTAGAAATGAAGAAGTTTAAGCTTGGATGGTATGTAAGGGGAGCGATTATTGCAAATATCGCTATATTGGCATTACTGATCTTTACGAGCATCGTTTCTCAAATAGAAGGCGATCCAGAAATAAGAGATCCACAGATGGTTTTGTTAATGGCTAGTACATTAGTAAGAGCAACATTTATTATTTTTGGTAGTGTGTTAATCGCAAGGTTAATAATTGGTGAATATAAAAACAAAACAATACTACTTATGTTTTCTTATCCAATTAACCGAAAGAAAATGATGGTTAGTAAGTTGGTTATTACAGCAACATTAACATTTATAACAGTTATTTTATCTAATATTTTAGTAGTAGGAGTTTTCTTTGGGATAGATAGCTATTTTTCAATTCTTCCTCATTCATTCACAGTAGATCAATTGATGCAAGAAGGGATAAACCTTGTTCCTTTAGCCGTTGCAGCTGCGGGAATAAGTTTAATTCCACTATATTTCGGAATGCGTAAACGTTCAGTGCCAACTACAATTGTTTCATCAATTATCGTTGTATCAATTGTAATTAATAACACCCCAATGTTTTCAACGGCAACTTTTCTTCCCCTTCAACTAGCATTGGCAGCAATTGGAGTTGTGATTGCATATTACGGAATTAAAAATATAGAGAAGGAAGATATAACAGTCTGATAAGAATAAATAAAAAAAGAGTTGGCGTTACACCAACTCTTTTTTGTATATGTATGCTTCGTTACTACTCTGTAAATTTGGAGTGTTTGCTTAAATACGCTTGTACTCCTGGAGAAATATTAAAGTTATTAGGACTTTTATATTCGATAGTAAACTCTCCATCTTTATTTGTTTCAAAGGCGATTGCATAGCTATTCATTTTAGCATCGTAAGAAGTGTTTTTGACTTCTGCATCTAGATTAAAATATTTTGTAATATACTCTTTTGATTCCGTAATTGCTGCTTGTTTTCCCCAAGGGGTACCATAATAGGTGAAATAAAGAGATACACTAATAACTCCAATAATAGAAGTTAATAAAATAGTTCCCAGAGCTATTTTTTATTCTTTGTATTCAATTTGGTTACTCCTCTTTATAGTATGTATTCATTTTAACCTATCTTTTCCATAAAACAACCATTTTAAAAAAATAGTTTCACATGAAACAAGTTACAGAAAAAGACAAGATGTGTAAACACCTTGTCTTTTTTTGTTGTTACATTTTAGGTGCTTCCATTCCAGCGGCAGCCCATTCTTCTTTTGCGGGACCATACACGCCAGGAACTGTTAAGCCAGCTTGACGCATTAAAACGGTCATTTGTCCGCGGTGATGATTTTGATGATTAATAAGTGTCATTAAAAATATAGAATTTGGCATAGGACGACCGAAGAAGTCATTAATAGTAGCTAAGTCTTTATCAGTCCATTTACTTTGAAGTGTTTCAACAAAAGCCGCGTTTACTTTACGGTATTCAGCTGCAATTGTTTTTGCAGAAGTTGGAACAGGATAATCTTTTGTTTCTCCTTCAAACTTTAGCCCTGTGCCAGATAGTATAACAGGAATTGCCGTCACGATATGCCAAGCGACTTTTCCTAACGTCCAGTGCCCAGGTGCGATTTCTTGTGACAAAGATTCATCTGTTAGTACATCGAGCATTTTTTGAGTAGACTCAGTCTCGTATGTCCATGATTGCAAGAAGCCTTCAATTGTTTGGTACATAGTTATCCCTCCTAGTTATGTTCATAGGTTACATTCGTGAAAAAAAGATAGTTTCCTTTTGGCCTATAAGAACAAATAAAAAAGAAGACTCCTAACAAGAAGCCTCTTTTTTATTAACTTTCTTCCCACTCTCCCTCATCAACTATAAGAAATAAGGTGCTCCAAGTACGAGAACATCAAGCTGTTTTATTAAGAAAAAGAATTTCGGTTGAGTAAGAAGGCAAAAGTACAAGCAAAAGGGGTAAGAATCGCATGTAATAATTATTAGAATGTACGGAGTAAAGTTATTCTGGGTTATTTGATAGGTGTTTTTTATTTGTTGCTTATACTTAAAAGATTGAATTTGAAGGAAGGGATCAACATGTCTTCATGGCGCAATAATATAAATGGGTATTGTGAGTGTAATAATCAAAATGGTGTACATGTTGATTCTTGTTGTTTTAGTTGCGATGGGACAGTGCCTAAGCTAGGCCCAACCGGTCCGACGGGAGCAACGGGTCCAACGGGAGCGACAGGCCCAACCGGAGCAACCGGAGTGACGGGAGTAACGGGAGCAACAGGCCCAACCGGAGTAACAGGAATAACGGGGGCAACAGGTCCAACGGGAGCGACAGGATCAACAGGCCCAACCGGAGTAACAGGAATAACGGGGGCAACAGGTCCAACGGGAGCGACGGGAATAACGGGGGCAACAGGTCCAACGGGAGCGACGGGAATAACGGGATCAACCGGGGCGACGGGAATAACAGGATCAACAGGATCAACAGGAGCGACGGGAATAACGGGGGCAACAGGTCCAACGGGAGCGACGGGAATAACGGGATCAACCGGGGCGACGGGAATAACAGGATCAACAGGATCAACAGGATCAACAGGATCAACAGGAGCGACGGGAATAACGGGGGCAACAGGTCCAACGGGAGCGACGGGAATAACGGGGGCAACAGGTCCAACGGGAGCGACAGGAATAACGGGAGCGACAGGAATAACGGGCCCAACAGGAGCGACAGGAATAACAGGATCAACGGGTCCAACGGGAGCGACAGGAATAACGGGAGCAACGGGTCCAACCGGAGTGACGGGAGTAACGGGAGCAACAGGCCCAACCGGAGTAACAGGAATAACGGGAGCAACGGGCCCAACAGGAGCGACAGGAATAACAGGATCAACGGGTCCAACGGGAGCGACAGGAATAACAGGAACAACAGGTCCAACCGGGGCGACAGGAATAACGGGCTCAACAGGTCCAACAGGTCCAACAGGCTCAACGGGGGCAACCGGAGCTACAGGTACAAGTATCACGGCGACATATGCATTTGCAAATAATACGTCAGGAACAGCGATATCAGTACTTCTTGGTGGAACGAATGTCCCGCTTCCAAATAATCAAAACATTGGTCCCGGAATTACTGTTTCTGGTGGAAATACAGTATTTACGGTTGCAAATGCTGGGAATTATTATATTTCATATACGATTAATATAACGGCTTCATTATTAGTCAGTTCACGGATTACAATTAATGGAGCACCACTTGCTGGAACGATCAATGCTCCTGCGTTAGCAACGACATCATTTAGCGCAACAATTATTACAACTCTTGCAGCAGGAGATGCCATTAGTTTGCAACTATTTGGCGTGTTAGCTGTTGCAACACTATCAACAACTACACCAGGAGCTGTGTTAACGATAATAAGATTAAGCTAAATAATAACTCTCTTACTTTTTTAGATTAGGAGAGTTTATACATATAATAAGAAGTTAATGAAGTAAAGCATAGTTATGTAAAAGTCAGAATATTATGATTGTAACGTTGTGGTGACTATAATATAATGAAAACAACCTCATGAATGAACATTCATTTATTTTTTATGTATTCGAAGGGGGAATGAAGGTGGAAAAACCATGGTTGAAAAATTATCCAGAGGAAATTCCAAGTACGATTTCTTATGATATTCAGCCGCTTCATAAATATGTAGAACAGATGGCTTCTCGCTACCCAGAAAAGAAAGCGCTTCACTTTTTAGGGAAGAATATTACATTTTCAGACTTTCATGATAAGGTGAAGAGGTTTGCAAATTATCTTCAAAAGCTCGGTGTGGAAAAGGGTGATCGAGTTGCTATTATGTTGCCGAACTGTCCGCAAGCTGTAATTGGTTATTACGGTACATTACTTGCAGGAGGTATCGTAGTACAAACAAATCCACTATATACAGAAAGAGAATTAGAATATCAGCTTCATGACTCGGGAGCAAAAGTAATTCTTTGCCTCGATTTAGTATTTCCAAGAGTAACGAATGTTCAATCTGCTACAAAAATTGAGCATATTATCGTAACGCGTATTGCGGACTTTTTACCCTTCCCTAAAAATCTATTGTATCCATTTGTGCAGAAAAAACAGTCGAATTTAGTTGTGAAAGTATCAGAGAGTGAAACGATTCATCTTTGGAATTCAGTAGAAAAAGAAGTGAATACGGATGTTGAAGTGCCTTGTGATCCTGAAAATGATCTAGCTCTTTTACAGTACACAGGAGGAACAACCGGATTTCCGAAAGGCGTTATGTTAACGCATAAAAACCTCGTTTCTAACACTTTGATGGGAGTTCAATGGTTATATAATTGCAAAGAAGGAGAAGAAGTCGTTCTTGGGGTTCTTCCATTTTTCCACGTGTACGGCATGACGGCTGTCATGAATTTAAGTATTATGCAAGGATATAAAATGGTTCTTATTCCAAAATTTGATATGAAAATGGTTTTTGAAGCGATTAAGAAGCATAAAGTGACATTATTTCCAGGGGCACCAACTATTTATATCGCTCTTTTAAATAGCCCGCTTTTAAAAGAATACGATATATCTTCTATTCGTGCTTGTATTAGTGGATCAGCACCACTGCCAGTAGAAGTACAGGAAAAGTTCGAAACAGTTACAGGGGGCAAACTAGTAGAGGGATATGGTTTAACAGAATCATCTCCAGTTACACATAGTAATTTTTTATGGGAAAAGCGAGTGCCAGGTAGCATTGGAGTTCCGTGGCCAGATACAGAAGCAATGATTATGTCGCTTGAAACTGGTGAGGCATTACCACCGGGAGAAATCGGTGAAATTGTTGTAAAAGGTCCTCAAATTATGAAAGGGTATTGGAATAAGCCAGAAGAAACAGCAGCTGTACTGCAAGATGGATGGCTCCATACAGGGGACGTTGGCTACATGGATGAAGATGGCTTTTTCTATGTGAAAGATCGTAAGAAAGATATGATTGTTGCGAGTGGATTTAATGTGTATCCTCGTGAAGTAGAAGAAGTATTATATGAGCATGAAAAAGTGCAAGAAGTAGTGACGATTGGAGTTCCCGATCCATACCGAGGAGAGACAGTTAAAGCGTTTATTGTGTTAAAAGAAGGTACGGAGTGTTCTGAGGAAGAATTAAATCAGTTTGCTCGTAAATATTTAGCGGCCTATAAAGTGCCGAAAGTATATGAGTTTAGAGATGAACTGCCTAAAACGACAGTCGGAAAAATTTTGCGCCGTGTCCTAATTGATGAAGAGAAAAGAAAGAATGAGGATGAGCAAACGGGCTAAGGCCCTTTCTTTTTGAAAAAATAGGATTGACACTTTTCTAAATAGTCAGTATTATAAGAATATGAATGACTATTCATTCAGTCATCTTCTTGAAGGGGACAGTAAAGTGAAGAAAAATAGACCGAAATACAATCAAATTATTGATGCGGCAGTCATTGTGATTGCGGAGAACGGGTACCACCAAGCGCAAGTTTCTAAAATAGCAAAGCAAGCTGGGGTAGCTGATGGCACGATTTATTTATATTTTAAAAATAAAGAAGATATATTAATATCCTTATTCCAAGAGAAGATGGGAGAATTTGTCGAAACAATTCGTCAAAAAACAGCAGGAATTGAAAGCGCTGTATCGAAGTTATTCATGTTGGTAGAAACGCACTTCTTGCTGTTGTCGCAAAATGATCCTCTTGCTATCGTTACGCAATTAGAGCTAAGACAGTCCAATCAAGACTTACGCCTGAAAATAAATGAAGTATTAAAAGGCTACTTACAAGTTATGGATGAGATTTTAGAGACAGGTATAAAGCAAGGTGAATTCCAAGCGGATTTAAATGTTCGCGTGGCAAGACAAATGATCTTTGGAACAGTAGATGAAGTTGTGACCAATTGGGTAATGAGCGATCATAAGTATGATCTGGTCGCACTTTCAAAAACGGTACATGGGCTACTTATTGCAGCTTGTGGTTATCGTCAATAATGGGAGGGATCATGTTGAAATTCCTATCTGTAAGAGTTGAAGATCATATCGCGGTGGCTACGTTAAATCATGCGCCAGCTAACGCGATGTCTTCACAAGTTATGCATGACGTTACTGAATTAATTGATCAAGTGGAGAAGGATGATAACATTCGTGTTGTTGTTATTCACGGTGAAGGGCGCTTCTTCTCGGCGGGAGCAGATATTAAAGAATTTACATCTGTTACTGAAGCGAAACAAGCGACTGAATTAGCGCAGCTTGGACAAGTTACGTTTGAGCGCGTTGAAAAATGTTCAAAACCAGTTATCGCGGCAATTCATGGAGCGGCACTTGGCGGCGGCCTTGAGTTTGCTATGTCTTGCCACATGCGCTTTGCAACTGAAAGTGCAAAACTTGGTTTACCTGAATTAACACTTGGATTAATTCCTGGATTTGCAGGTACACAGCGATTACCGCGTTATGTTGGGAAAGCAAAAGCTTGTGAAATGATGTTAACAAGTACACCGATTACTGGTGCAGAAGCATTAAAATGGGGACTAGTTAACGGAGTTTTTGCTGAAGAAACATTTTTAGATGATACGCTTAAAGTTGCAAAACAGATTGCTGGAAAAAGCCCAGCGACGACTCGTGCTGTACTAGAGTTATTGCAAACGACGAAATCGTCTCATTATTATGAAGGTGTACAACGCGAAGCTCAAATCTTTGGTGAAGTATTTACGAGTGAAGATGGAAGAGAAGGTGTAGCGGCGTTTTTAGAAAAACGTAAGCCTTCATTTAGCGGCAGGTAGTTCAATTATTTTTTTAATATAAATTAACAGAAAATTAGAATTGATAGAATCTTTCTGAAAAACAAGGGGGTAAATGGAATGAACATCTACGTACTCATGAAACGAACATTTGATACAGAAGAAAAAATCGTAATTAAAAACGGTGCAATTTACGATGGCGAAGCGGAATTCATCATCAACCCTTACGATGAATATGCAATTGAAGAAGCAATTCAAGTAAGAGACGCACAAGGTGGAGAAGTTACTGTCGTAACAGTTGGTGGCGAAGATAGCGAGAAAGAACTTCGTACGGCGTTAGCGATGGGCTGCGATAAAGCGGTATTAATTAATATTGAAGATGATGTAGAAAATGGTGACCAGTTCACGACTGCAAAAGTGCTTGCTGAGTATTTAAAAGATAAAGATGCAGATTTAATTTTAGGCGGAAACGTTGCAATTGATGGTGCATCTGGACAAGTTGGCCCGCGTGTAGCTGAAGCGTTAAATATTCCGTATGTAACGACAATTACAAAACTTGTAATTGACGGTAAAAACGTGAAGATTGAGCGTGATGTTGAAGGCGATACAGAAGTGATTGAAACTTCATTGCCAGTTTTAGTAACAGCACAACAAGGTTTAAATGAACCACGTTATCCATCGCTTCCAGGTATTATGAAAGCGAAGAAAAAGCCACTAGAAGAATTAGAATTAGATGATTTAGATTTAGAAGAAGATGATGTGGAAGCAAAGACAAAAACAATTGAAATCTATTTGCCTCCTAAGAAAGATGCAGGAAAAGTGTTACAAGGCGAGCTGCAAGATCAAGTAAAAGAACTTGTATCGTTGCTCCATACAGAAGCGAAAGTAATCTAATAAAATACGAAATTATATATGCAGGAGGGAAAATCTATGGCTCGTAAAGTATTAGTAATGGGTGAAGTTCGTGATGGATCGCTACGTAACGTTTCATTTGAAGCGGTAGCAGCAGCAAAAACAATTGCAGAAGGCGGTGAAGTAGTAGGTCTTCTAGTTGGAGACAGCGTTGCCTCTTTTGCAAATGAGTTGATTCATTACGGTGCAGATCGCGTTGTGACAGTTGAAAATGATAAATTAAAATCATATACATCTGATGGGTATGCACAAGCATTTTTAGCTGTATATGCTGAAGAAAATCCAGAAGGTATTGTATTTGGACATACAGCACTTGGTAAAGATTTATCACCAAAATTAGCAGCGAAGCTTGAAGCTGGTCTAGTTTCTGACGTAACTGCTTTAGAAGTTGAAGGTGGAAATGTTATCTTTACTCGTCCAATTTACTCTGGTAAAGCATTTGAGAAGAAGATTGTAACAGACGGCATCTTATTTGCGACAGTGCGTCCAAATAACATCGCAACGCTTGAAAAAGATGAGTCTCGCAGTGGTGACGTGTCTTCTATTACAGTAGATGTGAAAGACTTACGTACAATCATTCAAGATGTCGTCCGTAAGACGGCAGAAGGCGTTGATCTTTCTGAAGCAAAAGTTATTATCGCTGGCGGACGCGGTGTGAAGAGTGAAGAAGGATTCAAGCCATTAAAAGAGTTAGCTGACGTATTAGGCGGCGCTGTTGGAGCATCTCGTGGTGCTTGTGACGCTGAGTATTGCGATTACTCATTACAAATTGGTCAAACTGGTAAAGTTGTTACGCCAGACTTATACATTGCATGTGGTATTTCTGGAGCGATTCAGCATTTAGCTGGTATGTCTAACTCAAAAATAATCGTTGCGATTAATAAAGACCCAGAAGCAAGTATTTTCAAAGTAGCTGACTACGGTATTGTTGGCGATCTATTTGAAGTGGTACCTCTTTTAACAGAAGAGTTTAAAAAGTTAAAAGTACATTCATGATTTGAGTACCCTTGAGTTCCAAGTGAAGTACCCCTATATATAGAAAAAGGTGAGAGATCCCCTGTCTCTCATCTTTTTAGTATGTAATCCGTATTTTTATATAGTATAAAGGAACACTTTTTTGTTACAATACATAACGATACATATTATTCGCCACGTATATAAGTTAATGATATACTCTTGGTAGAATATACTTGAAGGAGGAAATAAAATGGCAATTGTAAACGCAAATGACCAAAGCTTCGCAGCTGAAACTAGCGAAGGTGTTGTATTATTAGATTTCTGGGCACCTTGGTGTGGACCTTGTAAAATGATCGCTCCTGTATTAGAGGAAATTGATGCAGAACTAGGCGAAAAAGTAAAAGTAGTAAAAGTAGACGTGGATGAAAATCAAGAAACTGCTCGTCAATTCGAAGTAATGAGCATTCCAGCTCTTTTCGTATTAAAAGACGGTAAAGTAGTTGATCAAGCGTTAGGTTACAAACCGAAAGAAGCGTTAGTAGAATTAGTTTCTAAACACTTCTAAAATAAAAGGGCTACCATTTGGTAGCTTTTTTTATTTTCCTTTTTTACACCTTTCCGTTACAATAAAAGAACGTATGTTGGGTGTTTTGGCATAGTATGTTTTCATGTGAAAATAAAAATGCTAAGCATGTAGAAATGGAGGGTAACGAGTGCACGAACATTTAAAAGAAAAATTGGCTATTTTACCAGATCAACCTGGTTGTTATTTAATGAAAGATAAGCAAGGAACGGTTATATATGTCGGAAAGGCAAAAGTGCTTAAAAATCGAGTGCGCTCGTACTTTACTGGTTCGCATGACGGGAAAACACTTCGGCTAGTAGGAGAAATTGTAGATTTTGAATATATTGTAACCTCCTCAAATCTAGAGGCTCTCATTTTAGAGTTGAACTTAATAAAAAAGCATGATCCAAAATATAACATTCAATTAAAAGATGATAAAACATATCCTTTTATTAAAATTACAGCTGAGAAACAACCACGATTACTTATTACGCGAAATGTAAAAAAGGATAAGGGAAAGTATTTTGGCCCTTATCCGAATGCACAATCAGCTCATGAAACGAAAAAACTGCTAGATCGTATGTATCCGCTTCGTAAGTGCTCAAATATGCCCGATAAAGTTTGTTTATATTATCATATGGGTCAATGTTTAGCACCCTGTGTGAAAGAAGTGACGGAAGAACAAAACAAAGAAATTGTAGATGAAATTATTAAGTTTTTAAATGGTGGGCATAAAGAAGTTCGTTCAGAATTAGAAACAAAAATGTATGAAGCTTCAGAGAAACTAGAGTTTGAACGTGCAAAAGAGTTACGTGATCAAATCGCTCATATCGATGCGATTATGGAAAAACAAAAGATGATTATGAGTGATTTAGTGGATCGTGATGTGTTTGGGTATGCAGTGGATAAAGGGTGGATGTGTGTTCAAGTTTTCTTCGTTCGAAAAGGAAAGCTAATCGAACGTGATGTTTCTATGTTTCCAATCTACGATGAACCAGAAGAGGGGTTCTTAACGTTTATCGGTCAATTTTATGAAAACAGCAGTCATTTTAAGCCGAAGGAAATTGTCGTTCCAGGAAGTATAGACTCAGAATTAGTAGAACGCTTTTTAGAAGTAGAAGCGACACAGCCGAAACGTGGTAAGAAAAAAGATCTTGTAGAACTGGCAAATAAAAATGCGAAGATTGCCTTGGAAGAGAAATTCTATTTAATTGAGCGCGATGAAGAGCGAACGATTAAAGCTGTGGAGAATTTAGGGAAGCAGCTTGGAATTGAAACGCCTTATCGTATTGAAGCGTTTGATAACTCAAATATTCAAGGCACAAATCCTGTTTCTGCAATGATTGCTTTTATTGATGGGAAACCAGCTAAGAAAGAATACAGGAAATATAAAATTAAAACGGTTCAAGGGCCAGATGATTATGAGTCTATGAGAGAAGTTGTGAGACGCCGTTATACAAGGGCACTGAAAGAGAACTTACCTTTACCGGATTTAATCATTATTGATGGCGGAAAAGGTCATCTGGCGGCTGCAAGTGATATTCTAGAAAATGAGCTCGGTTTATATATTCCGATGGCAGGTCTTGTAAAAGATGACAAACATAAAACATCCCATTTAATTATTGGGGATCCACCTGAACCTGTGATGCTTGAGAGAAATAGCCAAGAATTTTATTTATTGCAGCGCATTCAAGATGAAGTGCATCGATTTGCAATTACATTTCATCGTCAATTACACGGGAAATCTGTCATTCAATCGGCATTAGATGATATTCCTGGAATTGGAGATAAAAGAAAAAAGATATTGTTAAAACATTTCGGATCGCTAAAAAAGATGAAAGAGGCTTCTGTAACAGAATTTGTCGAAGCGGGTATGCCGAAAAATGTCGCAGAGACGATTTATACTTATTTAGCGGATAAGAAGACGTTGTAGTTTACAACGTCTTCTATTTTTTGGTATAATTTCTGAAGATTTAAAATAAATCCAAATGAATGAAAATGCAAAAAGTCAACTAAACTGATATGTCTAGTTGACTGCGGGTAATGCTACACTTCAATGAGATCTTTTATATCCCATTTTACAAGAAATGTAATAGAGTCTGAACGTTTTTTCTTTTCTTCGTAGGACTCTGCAACGACGTTTCGTTGCTTTTGAATTTGTTCAGCGATGAACCCAGCTTCTAATTGATAAGAAGAATGTCTTTTTTGTTTTTGACGTTCAGCGATGAGTGTGCCTTTAAGTTGGAACTGCATTTCACGACGCTTATGTTCAATAATGCTTAAAGTGCCCCAGCCAGCTTTTTCAAAGAACTGAATGACTTCTTCAATTGTGTCTAGTGGATATTTTCTTGCAAGGTTTCTACCGGACCAGTATAAAATACCATCTAGATCGTTACCGATTAAATCAGGTAGTAATTCTTCACGTAGCAATTCGTAAGCGAAGGCGTTCAATGAAACATCTTCTAAAGATGTTGTATCGATTGTATTTTTACTCACAATATTCCCCTCTTTCTATAGGGATTATTATATAACATTTCTCATTTATAAAAACAGATTTTTCTTTGGGAAAATCTGAATATATAAGAAGAAAAAAAGAATTGGCAAATTATATGCAAATTATGTATACGTTTTCTTGACGCTTCGACAAAAATAGGAGTAAAATGAACTTGGTATCAAATTATGCTGAAATATTTCGAATAATTTTTTCAGTTTTTCTTATGCCAATAGTGAAAAAACATTATTGCCATAAACTAATCTGAAAACAGCAGTCAATCATTCAAGGGGGGTAATGGGGACATGAAAGGCCGCGAGTATACGTTTCGTAAGTGGCACTCATTAATGGGGGTCATCCCGGTTGGTGTCTTTTTGACGCAACATTTAATTGTAAACAACTTTGCAACACGAGGAGCAGAGGCTTTTAACAAAGCTGCAGGCTTTATGGAGCTCCTTCCATTCCGGTATGCGCTAGAAATTTTCATTATCTTTTTACCAATACTGTACCATGCTATATATGGCTTATATATTGCATTTACAGCTAAGAACAATGCGGTTTCTTACGGTTATTTCCGTAACTGGATGTTTGTCTTCCAAAGAATTTCAGGTATCGTTACACTGATTTTCATTTCTTGGCACGTCTGGGAAACTCGTATTCAAGCAATGTTAGGTAAAGAGGTAAACTATGATATGATGGCAGATATTTTAAACAATCCAGCTATGTTTGCATTCTACTTAGTTGGTGTTGTTTCAACAATTTTCCACTTTGCAAATGGACTATGGACATTCTGCATCAGCTGGGGAATTACAGTATCTCCACGTTCACAAAGAATCTCTACTTATGTAACATTAGCTATTTTCTTAGGTCTATCTTATGTAGGTGTGAGTGCATTATTAGCGTTCATCGATCCACAGCTAGCAAACCAGTAAGGAGTGGGAGAGCATGAAAGGGAAACTTATAGTAGTCGGCGGTGGCTTGGCTGGCTTAATGGCAACGATTAAAGCGGCGGAAGCAGGAGTAAATGTTGAACTGTTCTCTTTAGTACCAGTAAAACGTTCGCATTCTGTATGTGCCCAAGGTGGAATTAACGGTGCCGTAAATACGAAAGGTGAAGGGGATTCTCCATGGATCCACTTTGACGATACAATTTATGGTGGGGACTTCTTAGCGAACCAACCACCAGTTAAAGCAATGTGTGAAGCAGCACCTGGTATCATTCATTTAATGGACCGTATGGGTGTTATGTTCAACCGTACGGAAGAAGGACTTCTTGATTTCCGTCGTTTTGGTGGAACGCAACATCACCGTACAGCATTTGCTGGCGCAACAACTGGACAGCAATTACTATACGCATTAGATGAGCAAGTACGTCGTCACGAAGTAGCAGGACTTGTAACGAAATATGAAGGTTGGGATTTCTTACGAGCTGTTGTTGATGATGAAGGTGTGTGCCGAGGAATCGTTGCACAAGACTTACAAACTATGGAGATTAGAAGTTTCCGAGCTGATGCCGTGATTATGGCAACAGGGGGCCCTGGTATCATCTTCGGAAAATCAACAAACTCCATTATCAATACAGGTACAGCAGCTTCTGCTGTATATCAACAAGGCGCATATTATGCAAACGGTGAGTTCATTCAAATTCACCCAACGGCAATTCCTGGAGACGATAAATTACGTCTGATGAGTGAATCTGCACGTGGTGAAGGTGGACGTGTTTGGACATATAAAGATGGTAAACCATGGTACTTCTTAGAAGAAAAGTATCCGGCTTACGGAAACCTTGTACCTCGTGATATCGCAACGCGTGAAATCTTTGATGTTTGCGTAGAGCAAAAACTAGGTATTAACGGTGAAAACATGGTGTACTTAGATCTTTCTCATAAAGATCCGAAAGAACTAGATATTAAACTTGGTGGAATTATTGAAATCTATGAGAAATTTACAGGTGACGACCCTCGTAAACTACCAATGAAAATCTTCCCAGCTGTTCACTATTCAATGGGCGGGCTATGGGTTGATTATAAGCAGATGACAAGCATTCCAGGTTTATTTGCAGCAGGTGAGTGTGATTATTCTATGCACGGTGGTAACCGTCTTGGTGCGAACTCACTATTATCAGCAATTTACGGTGGTATGGTAGCAGGACCAAATGCAATTGAATATATGAAAGGTCTTTCTAAATCATCAGATGCTGTTTCATCTACTGTTTATGAACAAAATGAATTAATCGAAACAGAGAAATTTAACAATATTTTAATGCTCGATGGTAATGAAAATGCGTATGTTCTTCATAAAGAGCTTGGAGAATGGATGACAGATAACGTTACAGTAGTTCGTGAAAATAAAAAATTATTAGAAACAGATGCAAAAATTGAAGAGTTAATGGCTCGCTACAAACGTATTAACATTAACGATACAGCGAGATGGAGCAACCAAGGTGCTTCATTTACACGCCAACTTGCAAATATGTTTGAATTAGCACGTGTTATTACAATTGGCGCATATAACCGTAATGAGAGCCGTGGGGCGCATTACAAACCTGAATTCCCAAATCGTGATGATGCAAACTTCTTAAAAACTACGATGGCGAAATTTGAAGGAGAAGGAAATGCACCGGCATTCCATTACGAAGACGTGGATATTTCATTAATTAAACCACGTAAACGTGATTATTCTTCAAAACACGATGTAGCTGCTAAGAGTGAAGAGAAGGGGGATAAACAACATGTCTGAGAAAACAATCCGCCTCATCATTACGAGACAAGACGGACCAGATGCGCAAGCGTTTGACCAAGAGTTTGAAATTCCGTATCGTCCGAATATGAATATTATTTCGGCGCTTATGGAAATTCGTCGTAATCCTGTTGATTCAAAAGGAAATCAAACAACGCCGATTGCATGGGATATGAACTGTTTAGAGGAAGTATGTGGTGCATGTTCGATGGTGATTAACGGAAAACCACGTCAATCATGTACAGCGCTTATCGATCAATTAGAACAACCAATTCGCTTAAAGCCGATGAAGACATTCCCGGTTGTACGTGACTTACAAGTTGACCGTAGTCGCATGTTTAATGCTCTAAAACGTGTTAAAGCTTGGATTCCAATTGATGGTACGTATGACTTAGGACCAGGGCCAAGAATGCCTGAGAAGAAACGTCAGTGGGCTTATGAGCTTTCAAAATGTATGACATGTGGTGTTTGCTTAGAATCATGTCCAAACGTAAATAGTAAATCGGACTTTATTGGACCAGCTCCGTTATCACAAGCTCGTCTATTCAACTCACATCCAACGGGTGAAATGCATAAAGCAGATCGCTTACGTGCAATTATGGGTGATGGAGGACTTGCAAACTGTGGTAACTCTCAAAACTGTGTGCAATCATGTCCAAAGGGTATTCCATTAACAACTTCAATTGCGGCGTTAAACCGTGATACAACAATTCAATCGTTCAAAGATTTCTTTGGTAGCGACAATAACTATTAAAAAATATTGCCTCTTCATTTCGAAGGGGCAATATTTATAACTGTATTTTTCTGTTTATTCTGTTTATTTAGAAGTGAAAAGGAGAGGGAACAATGAAGAGGATTTCTTATATTGAAGACTTTGAGCAATGGGAAAGTGGTTTTTCGTTTTACAATCCTGTAAAGGTTCGTTTTGGTGAAGTAGATATGTTTGGACATGTAAATAATGTCGTTGCCTTTACCTATTTTGAAGAAGCGCGTATCGCATTGTTTAAAGAACTTGGATTTATGCAAGAATGGACGCATGAATCTTCAGAAACGATGATTGTTGTTGCGGATTTACAATGTAATTTTATTAAGCAAATATATTTTGATGAACAGTTGAAGGTGTATGTAAAAGCGGGATCAGTTGGGAATTCTTCATTAGATTTGCATTATATGGTGAAGAATGCAGAAGGAGAAGTTTGCTTAGTTGGTCGTGGTATGATGGTCCAAGCGTCGAAAAAAACGGGAAGAGGCGAACCGTGGCCTGAAGAGTGGAAGAAAAAACTAATACAATGATAGAGTGAAAGAAAAATAAGAGAGCAAATTGCTCTCTTATTTTTTGTCTTCCATCGCCTCTTCTAATGTTAAATGATGTTTATATATGTATGTAGCGTATGGATTTCCAACGTAGCGCAAGTGCCACGGTTCATATGAATATTCTGTTGTTTCTGTTTTATCTTCTAAATAACGAATGACAAAGCCAAATTCATGAGCATGCTTTGCAACCCATTTACCTTCGTTTGTCTCTCCAAAAATAGGCTCTAATTGGAATTTAGCAGATTTTGAACTAATATCCATTGCTAAACCAGTTTGATGTTCACTCGTACCGGGAATGGCACTTACTGAATCCGCCTCAGCTTTTCCTTGACGTCTAACGTATGTATCATGTAATGATTTTTGGCGTTTGTATGAACGATAACCAGATACAGCTGTAAGTTCAAGTCCTTCTTTCTTTGCCGCTTCAAACATACTTTCAAGCGCATCTGCAGCATCTTTGCGCAGCAATGTTTTTTCTT
Organism: Bacillus cereus group sp. MYBK139-1; assembly: GCF_051916915.1. Classification (NCBI taxonomy): domain Bacteria; kingdom Bacillati; phylum Bacillota; class Bacilli; order Caryophanales; family Bacillaceae; genus Bacillus; species Bacillus cereus group sp. MYBK139-1. The sequence continues at coordinate 353,652 of NZ_JBQAHO010000002.1, forward strand.
TATCTTTTGGACTAGTAAATGGTACGTTTGGTCTCGTTAAGTCTTCAGGTGTGTATCCGTCTGGTAGTTTTCGATGTTTATTAACTAATACAAGATTAGACTCTGGATTTGTTACAACGGAAAAATCATTGTCTAGCTTCTTTGCATTATGATCAGCTTTTGGAAAAGCAGGAATCTCTTCTTTTTGGTGGTTACTATGCTGTTGACTTTCGACAGCTTTCGCATTATTTTGTAGTGGTGATTTAGAACTAAAGTAAGCGAAAGAAGTGATACCGATTACAATAGTAGTGGCAGAAATAATAATTATCTTTTTCATGATGCCTTGTAATCACAGTCCTTTCTTAATAAAATGTGTATCGTTTTTTATTATAAGTCTAGTTTACTGAAAAAGAAATATAAGAGTCGTAACGTAATAGAAATGCAAAGAAAATGTCAGAAAATGTGTGAAATTGTAGTATTTTTTCATTTAATTCATTTCTTATCTTTCATGAAATGAATTTTTTATGTAATATATATACATAAGAAGATGTAGCGATTATCGAGAATAAAGAACTTCTTGTATAGACTAGGAGTGAATGGGAATGGATTTTGCAACAATTATTGGACTTATTTTAGGATTTGTAGCAGTGGTAGTAGGGATGGTCGTCAAGGGCGCTGACGTAAATGCCTTATTGAATCCTGCCGCAGCATTAATTATTTTTATCGGTACATTTGCTGCAGTATGTATCGCATTTCCGATGAATCAACTAAAAAGGGTTCCAAAATTATTTAAAGTTCTTTTTGGTTCAAATAAAAAGGATTTGAGTTATGAACAGTTGCTAGAATTGTTTGTTCATTGGACATCAGAAAGTAGAAAATACGGTATTTTGTCTTTAGAGCAGCAATTAGACAAAATTCAAGATGAATTTCTTTTGCGTGGTATGAAATTTGTGATTGATGGCGTATCTGCAGAAGATTTAGAACAGATTCTAGAAGCCGAATTGGAAGCAATTGAAGAAAGGCATGCAAAAGGAGCGGCAATTTTTTCTCAAGCTGGTACGTATGCACCAACATTAGGGGTTTTAGGTGCTGTTATCGGTCTTGTAGCTGCACTTGGCAATTTAACAGATATTGAAAAGTTAGGACATGCTATTTCAGGTGCGTTTATTGCAACGATTTTTGGTATTTTCTCAGGTTATGTATTATGGCATCCATTTGCAAATAAGTTAAAACAAAAATCTGCAGCTGAAATCGAGAAAAAGCGTTTAATCATTGATTGTTTATTAATGTTACAAGAAGGTACATATCCGTTTATTATGAAGAACCGCATTTTAGGTTCACTTTCTGCAACTGAGCGTAAAAAGCTAGAAAAAGGAGCAGAAAACAATGCGGAGTAAGAAAAATAGAAGAGGCAAAAAGAAAAAACACGATGAGCATATCGACGAAACTTGGTTAATTCCATATTCTGATATGTTAACGTTGTTATTTGCATTGTTCATCGTTTTATTCGCAATGAGTAGTATAGATGCTGCGAAGTTTAAACAGATGGCTGTTGCTTTTCGAAGTGAATTAGCCGGTGGAACAGGCAACAAAGAATTTTTAAGTGATCAGAAGCCAAATGATGAAAAGGAATTATCAGCGAGTAGCCTTGAGGCAGAACAAACAAAAAAACAAGAAGAAGCTAGAGCCAAAGAAAAAAAAGAAATGGATGAATTGAAAGCATTACAAAAAAAGATTGATCAATATATTAATGAGAAACAATTATCCTCTTCTTTTCAAACTAAATTAACTGAAAAGGGATTAATGGTGACAATATTAGAGAATGTGTTGTTTGATTCCGGGAAAGCAGATGTGAAATTAGAATCTTTAGGGATTGCAAAAGAGATGTCTAGCTTACTTGTTTCAGCATCACCCCGTGAAATTACAGTATCCGGTCATACGGATAATGTCCCAATTGCCAATGCACAGTTTGCATCGAATTGGGAATTAAGTACGCAGCGGGCAGTTAATTTTATGCAAGTATTACTGCAAAATAAAGAATTACAACCAGAAAAATTTAGTGCGATTGGTTACGGAGAATACCGTTCAATTGCTCCAAACGATACACAAGAAGGAAAGGCAAAGAATAGACGTGTGGAAGTGTTTATCTTGCCTTTAACAGAGAATGCAAAGTAAAGAGGATGGCGAATGCCATCCTCTTTACTTTGCATCAAATGATTTTAAGTTGTCATGGCGGATTTTACCTTTTTCTGCATCTGATTTTTTGAAATCATAATCATATAAAGCACCTTCCCAATCGCCATACATTGGATTCGGGAAAATAATAAATTTCTCCCCAAATTGTGCTTTTGAATCTGCTACCGCTTGGTTTCGGTCCTTTACAGACTTTCCGTCAAAACCAGTGAAATCAGACAAGTTATCACCGAAGAATAAGACGATATCATGTGTTTGAGAAACGAGTTCACGGCGTTTTTCTTTTCCTTTTTCTTTCGGGTCTTGTAGTAATATATGTTCTTTCGTTGCTTGAGGAGCGCCTACACGCTCAAGGTTTTTAATTGTTGCATCTAGTTGGTTTGTTTTACGATTTGAGATGTAGTAAATATCTACACCTTTAGACTCTGTATATTTTAAGAAATCAATTGCACCTGGAAGGGCAGCAGCTTCAGCCTTATTAATCCAATCATCCCATTTATACGGATAGCCTTTTCCTGTTTTTACGCTCATTGCTTGATGAGGACTGTTATCTAAAACAGTTTCATCTAAATCAAGTACGATAGCGGGTTTTTTCTCCGTTCCTTTTGCAAGAGCTGCATCAAGCTTCAATTGACCGATATTGTATCCTTGGTAGTACAGTGCTTTTGTTTCACCGGCTGTTTGATACCATAAATCAGCCATTAATTGCTGGTCTGTTAATTTTACTTTCTCTTCTTTCGCCACTGTTTTCTCTTGTGTTCCTGAACATGCTACAAGCGATGTAGATAGAACCGCTACAGATAATAAAGTGGTAATGCCCCTCTTCATCTTCATATGTATCCTCCTTGATGTTAGAAAATCAGTTAATATTATATATCGAAAAATAATATTTTTCGTATGAACATTTGCATATTGTCTTTTGTATATATAGTAGTATGTCCTATATTAGAAAGATGAGAAAAAATAGTGGGAATTATTTTGACAAGTTTAATTGTCGAAATGACAATAATAATTGACAAATCATGCGATAATATTTACAATTTTAACTAAATAGAACAAATGATGGATTAAGGAGATGTTACATATTAAGAGGATGAAGTGTAGTGCTATATTTTATCTTGTATAAACATAGTCTTTGAAAGAGAGTATGAATGATAATAAAGGGGAGGCTTTATACTTTGAGTTTACAAATTCAAAACTTAACGAAACAATTTGGGGAATCAAAAGCAGTTAACGGCTTGCAAATTTCGTTACCAAAAGGTGAAGTGTTAGGATTACTTGGACGAAATGGTGCAGGAAAAACAACGACAATCAAAATGCTTCTCGGATTATTAACGCCTAATGAAGGCTCTATTACATGGGATGGAAAACCATTTGGGACTAGTGGGGTAACGATAGGATACTTACCAGAAGAAAGAGGTTTATATACTAAAAGTAGAGTAATAGACCAGTTGCGATATTTTGGTAGATTAGAAGGCATGACGAAAAAAGAAGTAGATCTTGCTATTGATCACTGGTTAGATCGATTAGCAATACCAGAATATAAATTTAAAACAGCAGGAGAGCTTTCAAAAGGGAACCAGCAAAAAATTCAATTAATTGCTGCTCTTCTTCATAATCCAGAACTTCTCATTTTAGATGAGCCATTTAGCGGACTGGATCCAGTGAATGCTGGAATGTTAGCTAGCATTATTGAAGAACAAGTACAGAGCGGAAAGACAATTATTTTATCTAGTCATCGCATGGAACAAGTAGAGGCTTTTTGCCAACATGTATGTATTTTGAAAAAAGGTGAAGCAGTCGTAAAAGGCCAATTAAGTGATATTAAAAAAGAATATGGTTTCCGTAATTTAACGATTGAAGATACAGAAGCGAATGAGAAGGGATTAGAATCTATACATGTATCGTATGAAAAACAACAAGGCCTTCTTTATGTGCGAGTACAAGATGATGCAGAAGCTCTAAACATTTTACAACAATTACAAGAACAAGGTGTTACCTTACGACAATTTAAGATGTTAGAGCCGACGTTAAACGAAATCTTTGTAGAGAGGGCGAAATAACGATGCGTAAATTTTCTCATGTATTTTCATTTTATTTTAGAGAAGCATTTTTATCTAAAAAATCATTAATTACGAGTGCGATTTTGTTTTTAGTTGTGTTTGGCCTTTTTGCCTTTAATCATTTCACTGCTGATAATGATAAAGGAAAAGATAAATTTGCTGTAATAACAGAAAGCGATACGTATAAAGTGCAAGAAAGTGATATAACAAAGTTACTTCCGTCTGCTAAAGTGATTGTAGAAAATAAGGATAAGTTTAATGAGCTACGTAAGCAAGTGGAAGATGGGGATTTAGACGGTTTATTCCGTATTACAGAAAAGAATGGTATTCCAGAAGTGATGTATATGTATAGTGGTTTTCCAAGTCAATCAACTGCTACACTTATGGCGAGTTATTTAAAAGAACAATATACAGCGGTAATGATCGAAAAAAATAATGTATCTGCCGAAGTAGCAAAGCAGTTACAGATGGAAATTCCGTTAAAGCAAGAGGCAGTAAAGGATCATGCATCTTCCTTTGGAATTGGTTATGTTTTCTCGTTTGCTTTATATATGTTTATTATTATCTTCGGTGCTGCAATTGGAACAACTGTAGCATCTGAAAAATCATCCCGTGTTATGGAGTTAATGCTTCCGAAAGTAAAACCATTAACAATGCTACATGCTAAAATTTTAGCAATTGTTTCTAGTGCTTTACTATTACTTGTTATTGCTTCCTTTGGTTTTCTTGTACCAAATTTATTAGGGTGGATAGATTTAGAAAATGCATCCTTAATAGGACTCACATTAGATTTTTCTAAATTGGATGCTGTAGTAATTAGTATGTTCTTTGTGTATTTTGTTATGGGTTACTTACTATACGCAATGCTGTATGCAGCGGTTGGTGCTGTTGTATCAAAAATTGAGGATGTGCAATCTCTTTCGTTCCCAATTACAATGTTAGGTATGGCGGCATTTTTTATTAGTCTTAAATCATTATTTGATCCAAATAGTACATTAGCTATAGTTAGTTCATATATTCCATTCTTTACACCTATGGTTACTTTTTCAAGACTTGTATCTGGTGAAGCAGGCACTGTAGAAATTATTGTGACGTTAGTCATTTTATTGGTGACTATTGTTATCGTCAATATGCTAACAAGCCGCATTTACGTAAATGGTGTAATGAATTACTCAGACAAAGTGAAATTTAAAGATTTAGCGAAATTTATAAAGCGTCAATAATGAGAGAAAAGCATGATTTCCTGTTGAAATCATGCTTTTTCTTTATGTATAAATTAAAAATAGTATATAATAATAAGAGTCGTCTTTTAATAGAATGAATAAAAAGGAGGGTGTGCAGATGGGAATTAGTAGTCGTTTTACAGTAGGTGTTCATATGTTGACATTACTTGCGATAGATCGAAACTCTCGCTGTACCTCTGAATGGATTGCCGGTAGTGTGAATACAAATCCAGTTGTGATTCGTCGCATTACAGGAATGTTGAAGAGAGCAGGACTTGTTGATGTACAAGCTGGTAAAGGTGGTACGACACTTGCTCGTGATTTAGAAGAAATTACATTACTTGATGTATATAAAGCAGTGGAAGTTGTAGAAGAAGGACAGCTATTTTCCTTCCATGAAAATCCCAACATTGAATGTCCAGTAGGAGCTAATATTCAATCAGTATTAGAAATTATTTTAATGCAAGCGCAAGAAGCGATGGAAAATGTACTTGCAAATGTAACAGTAGATCAATTAGTTACAAATTTAAAGTCTAAAATGAAAGAGTAAAAAAGCGAGCATCCTCATAATGAGGGCTCGCCTTTTTTATTTAGAAATATTGAAAATTTTATTTTTCAGTATTTAAAATGAATTTACCTACGATAGCTGCTACGATACCACCAAGAATTGGTGCGATGATGAATACCCATAGTTGAGAAAGTGCTTCTCCGCCAGCAAATAAAGCTGGTGCGATACTACGAGCGGGGTTAACAGAAGTTCCAGTTAACGGAATACCTAATAAGTGAACTAAAACTAATGTGAAACCAATTACTAATCCTGCTAGAGAAGAACTTCCTTTTTTACCTGTTACAGCAACGATTACTAAAATGAATACGAAAGTTAAAATAAATTCAACTAGAAATGCTCCAGATAAACCAAGAGTTCCAAAACCGTTTTGACCTAAATTATCTAAAGGTGTTTTAGCAGATTTTAAAATTGTTACTAACGTTGCAGTTCCTAATAAAGCACCTAAAATTTGAGCTAATACATAATAACAAAGTTCCATAGCGTTCATTCTTTTATTGATGAACATAGCTACTGATACTGCTGGGTTAATGTGACATCCAGAAATTGTTCCGATGCTATATGCCATAGCCACAATAGATAGACCGAAAGCCATAGCGATTCCTAATGTTCCAATTCCTTCAATTCCGCCGCCAATGACAGCTACTCCAGTTCCGAATAATACTAGTACAAATGTACCAATAAATTCAGCGATTGCTTTTTTTAACATAATTTACCTCCTATTGTTGCGCATGAACCGTATTATAACATAGGTTTTAGTATAAACCGTTAATGAAATACTATTCTGATAAGGCGCAATAGGGGGACAATAAAAAAAGAGTATGGTTCTTTGTCACAGAACCATACTCTTTTTTTATGCTGTTTTTTTCTGTTTAACGACTGGAACAGAACGATTTAAAATGCTATTTGCAACCATTCCTAACATAATAATAATCATTCCAAGTAGGGAAAGCCCACCAGGAAATGAACCATTCAAGAAAACAATTTCGCCAAGCACGGTAAAGACCATCGTTCCAGCTTGCGTTGCTTCAACAGCTCCAAGTAGAGCGAGATTATCTTTGGCTAAGTCAGTAGCGAAGAAAAATGTCATTGTCGCTATAACGCCAGAACATAATGCTAACAAAAATCCTTGCAGCATTTGGTTTGATGTTGGAATACCTGTAGTAGAAAATCCGTATATACCAAGTAAAATTGTTATAGGAAGACTGCCTATTGCCATTCCTAATACACGTTGGAATGTATCAAGACGCCCGCCAACAAGTTCCATCATTTTTCGGTTACCGAATGGATATAAGAAAGCAGCTAACACGACAGGTAAAAATCCTGAAATGAACTGAGTCATTGTAATGTGACCTGCTGCAGTTGCTTGCATACAAATTACACCAAGTAAAATAAATAATGCGACATATAAACTACGAAGTGGAATTTTTCCGCGTACAAGTTTCGTACCTGATTTTGTTTCTATTTTAACGAAAAATAATGGCGAGAGTAGTAAGCCTGCTAATATAGTAACTTGCCAAGTTCCAGCAACGAGCCAAGCGGGAGAAAAGACAGCTGCAAAACTTAATAAAGAATAGAAACCTATACCAGCAACAGACCCCCACCCGATCCAAGCCAATGGATGTTTCTTTAATTCTTCCCATAACCCCCTTAAGTTTTTGCGAAATAAAACGATAAGGAATAAAATAGGGAGAGCGAATAAAAAGCGGAAGGAAGCTGTCCAAGCCCAGCTCGTTCCAGATACATTCATCGCTCGATTAATAATAAAGGTTGCGGAAAAAAAGGCTGATGATAAAAGGCCTAATAAAATTGCGCGCATGAAGTATAGCACTCCTTTCGAAATTTGAATAATATGTATAGTATAATATACTTTATTATTATAAAAGTAAACTATTTTATATTTTAAGGTGGTTTTATAGATGAAAGAACATGAAGATATGCAAACGAAAGAAGTCATTCAGCAAGTAGGTCAGTTATTAAGGCAAATTCGAAATGAGCAAAAATTAAGTTTAGAAGAATTAGCTCAAAAAACAGGAGTTAGTAAATTAACGTTAGGAAAGATTGAAAGAGGTGAAACGAATCCGACGTTAGCTGTCATTTGGAAAATAACGAAAGGATTATCAATTCCTTTATCAAGATTGATGGTTGTTGGAGAACCTGTAGCTGTTGCGCGCTGCGGAGAAGGATTTGCAGTAGATGTAGGACAAGCATGGCATTTAGAAACAATGTTCCGTTATACGAAAGAAACGGGGATGGAAATGCACCGTGCTTGTTTACGATCGAATAGTATATATGAACCAGAAGCGCATCATGAAGGTGCTATTGAGCTTGTAACGGTAATGAAAGGGAAAGTATCGATTCAAGTAGAAAGCGATGTATACGAATTAAATGAGTTTGACTCGATTCAATTTGAAGCGAATAAGAAACATAGTTATAAGAATGAAGAAGATGAAGTGGCGGTATTACATTTAACGATGAAATATTCTTCATGAAAAAATCCCCTATAGAAAAATCTATAGGGGATTTTGTATACGCTATGCTCAAATATATGAAAGAAAGTTATTAGTAAGAGCGTGGCATAAGTAATAAACAAATAAAATAAACTAAAAACCCCGTCCCAAAACATAAAACAGCAATGACCCAAAGTATGCGAATGAGAGTAGAGCTAATATCAAAATATTCTCCTAAACCACCGCATATACCAAATAGCATTTTATCAGTTTCGGATTTACATAACCTTTTTGACATCTTCCAATCCACTCCTTTTTATGACAAGCTATATACTTCTATTCTATATGGAAATTTATGAGAAGACTATGAGGTTGTATTACATTTTTTTTAGGAAACAGTCGTATTAATTGTCTTAATTTTCAGTGGATATTAAAATTATATCATGAGGTGAGTTTCAATAAAGGGTGGGAGGAATAGAGATGACAGTATATTGGCTGACTAATGTAATGCTTGAATCAGGGTATACATATGAAGAGGGTAGAATTTCTCAAACAGAAACAGAATTATGTAGTTTACTCATTGAAGATGGAAGAATTAAAAAAATGATAACAGGGGCTATTCAAGAGGAAGGGGCATCAATTTTTGATGCCAATCGTTTATTAATTTTGCCTGCTTTCGAAGAGATGCATATTCATATTGATAAAACATATTATAGTGGTCCTTGGAAAGCTTGTATGCCAGCAGAAAGTATTTTTACACGTTTTCATGAAGAAGAGGAAATTTTGCCGAAGCAATTAGCAACTGCTCAAGATAGGGCGGAAAATATGCTAGCGTTATTGCTTCAAAATGGTGCAACGAATATAAGAACGCATTGTAATGTTGATCCGATTATTGGACTTGGTAATTTGGAGGCGACGTTAGCGGCGTTGGAAACATATAAAAAAACAGGTTTCTGGTAGAATTGTTGCTTTTCCGCAACATGGATTATTGCGCAGTAATTCTGTGCAACTTGTGAAAGATGCGATGCGTATGGGTGCGCATCTAGTCGGTGGAGTGGATCCAGCTACAGTGGATAATGATATTGAAAAATCATTACATACCATTATGGATATCGCAGTAGAATTTAATGCGGACGTTGATATTCATCTGCATGATGCGAATAATCTTGGGACGTTTACGATGAAGAGATTGGCAAGTTTAACAGAAGAAGCGGGATGGCAAGGTCGCGTAACGATTAGTCATGCGCTTGGACTTGGTGGTGTTACAGATAAAGAAGCTGAAGAAGTGGCGGAAAGACTAGCAACTTTACATATTGATATTACTTCAACAGTACCAATTGGGAAACAAGTAATACCAATTCCGTTATTAGATAAAAAAGGTGTGAAAGTTTCGTTAGGGAATGATAGTATTACAGATCATTGGTCACCGTTTGGAACAGGTGATATGTTGCAAAAGGCAAATCGATTAGCGGAACGTTTTGGATGGAGTGATGAAAGATCGTTAGGAAAAGCACTTCGCTTTATTACGGGAGGAAAAGAAACGTTAAACAGTGAAGGGAAGCGAGCTTGGCCGAATGTAGGGGATGAAGCGAGTTTTGTTTTGACGAATGCAACATGCGTCGCTGAAGCAGTAGCGCGTCAAACAGAGAAGAATTTAGTCGTGCATAAAGGAAATATTGTTGTTGGAAGTTTAAGTGAGGTTAAATTAAATAATCTTGTGTAAAAGAATCGTTTAAATGTTTTGAGGAGGGTTCTAATGGTGAGTAGAGAACCCTTCTTTTTTATTCTTACAATATATTTTTTATAGGAAGCTAGAAGGGATGAAAAATTTGGACAATCAACATAACCAAAATCATATTATGGGAACTTTGCAATGGTTTATCTTTTTATTAGCGAATTCAATTGCACTACCAATTGTCGTTGGCGGATTATTTCATCTTACGACGGAAGAAATATTTTATTTAATGCAGCGTACATTTTTTGTAGTTGGTATATCATCTTTTTTACAAGGGTGGGTTGGGCATAGACTGCCAATTGCGGATGGGCCAGCTGGATCTTGGGTTGGAGTATTTACCGTACTTGCTTACGCAACGGCCGGACAAGATCAATTACATAGTACATTGCAAATTTTAGAATTAGGAATGATAATTTCTGGTGTTATTTTAATAGGGTTAGGTGTAACTGGTTTTATCGGACGTATTTTATTTTTGTTTACGCCGCTTGTGACAGGGACGTTTTTACTTTTATTATGCTTACAATTAAGCGGTGTATTTTTAAAAGGAATGCTAGGAATTACTGCTACTGTTTCTCAAATCGATGGATTTACAGCAATGATCGCTTTTAGTATATTTCTGTTCGTTATTATACTATCTAATTTTGGAAAAGGTTTTGTCAAAAGTTATGCAGTTTTAATAGGATTAATTAGTGGATGGATTCTTTTTCTCATTGCAGGAAAAGTGACAATTCCAGCTCAAGTAACTCATTTTGTGCAACTTCCGCAAATATTTGCTTGGGGACTTCCAAAATGGAATACAGGTATGGCTGTATCGAGTTTCGTTATGGTATGTATTTTAGTTTCAAATACAGTGGCGGCGATTATAGCAATTAATCAAGTTACCATTCAAAAAGGGACTATTGAGCGGAAACAGTTGAAGGATGGTACGTGGGTTGGAGGGATTTCACATATCATTTCTTCTGCATTTTCAACTGTAGGTGTCGTGCCGTTACCAGCAACGGCAGGATTTATACGTTTAACGAAACAAAAATATATACGCTCGTTCTTACTAGCATGTATGTTACTAGTCGTAATGTCGATGTTCCCAAGTATTATTCGTTATTTAGCATCTTTACCATCCGCTGTCGCTTCTGCGGTTTTAATGGCTTCATTCGTACAGCTAATTGGAATTGGATTCAATAATATAAAACAAGTGGAGCTTAATGAAAGGAATGTAACAATTTTAGGCGTTGCAGTATTATTTGGCAGCGGCGTTATGTTTCTACCGTCTGGAGCGCTCCAATCATTGCCATCTGTTATGCAATATATATTTGGAAATGGTTTATTTGTAGGTACTGTTGTAAGTATATTGCTAGAACAAATATGGCGTACTGAAAAGTGAGTGGATGCAAGGAGTGTCTGCACTGTATAAAAGTCTAAAATAACATGTGAAATAAAGCCCATTTTCATTCACCACCCGCACATTTCGTTCATACAATATCTTGACTAAATAAACACCCAACTTACACATACACAGCTCTGGCTTAAGCAAGGAGGGTTATACCAGTTGAAGGAAAAAGCGTATCAATCTAAACCTTTACTCACAAAGAGAGAGAGAGAAGTATTTGAATTACTGGTTCAAGATAAAACAACGAAGGAAATTGCAGGTGAACTTTTTATCAGTGAAAAGACAGTTCGTAACCACATCTCAAACGCAATGCAAAAGCTAGGGGTTAAAGGACGTTCACAAGCAGTTGTTGAGCTTCTTCGCATGGGAGAGCTCGAGTTATAAAAAGAAAGCCGACTTTTATAAAAGAGTCGGCTATTTTTTTGCTTATATTTTGAATTAAAAAAGGTATCTCAGACTTGGAGAGGGAAGATATGTTTCAGGAAGAAATGTTAAAATAACTGTTTTAGAACATGATGAGGTATGCAGGATAGGTATTTTTGTCATTTATAAATAAGAAGGTGCACATATGAAGTTGTATTTTAAGGGTATGGAGATAGGTGAAATTAAAGATATTTTTGGAGACATGCCATGGATGTATGGAACAATTCGTTTATTCGAGAATAGTAAACTTTTCCAAAAATATTTTCGTGAGATGGTAGACGAAGATAGTATATTTGATTTTGAAAGCATAGACCCTGAATTTTTATATGAAGAAAATTGGGCTATTTTTGATGAGGATGCTCAGCGGTATTTAGGGATTGATATACCTGCTATTCATATGGAGGATAACACGATTGCGTGGCGCTGGAGATAAAGTTATCAGGTTGTGAACATCTTTGTATGAAAGAATTCAAACGAGAACAATAAGCCGACTTTTATAAAAAAGGTCAGCTAGTTGTTCTCGTTTTTTTCGCTTGCTATATGAATGATAAGAACACTCCATACATAAATAGGTAGTAAGGAGGGGATATGTTGAAAAGGATATTGTTAGTTTCAACAAGCGCTCATGATATGAATGGACACCCGACTGGTTTGTGGCTGGAAGAGCTCGCAGCTCCTTATAATTTGTTTAAAAAGGCTAAGTTCGATGTTGATATTGTGTCGATACAGGGCGGTAGAGTGCCGATTGATAGAGTTTCTATTCCGAACGGGATACCTCGTGAATTTAAGCATGTCGCTTCTTTATTGCAAAATACGAAGCCGATCTCAACGGTTCATTTTTCGGATTATGATGCAGTTTTATTTGGTGGTGGACACGGGGCGATTGTAGATTTTCCAGGTAATCCATATGTTGCAAATTTAATTGTGAATATGTACAACAACAACCGAATTGTAGCGGCTGTTTGTCACGGAGTAAGTTCCTTAGTCGGTGTGAAAAATAAGGACGGCTCGTTTTTTAGTGCGGGTAAGCATATAACAGGTTATACAAATGATGAGGAAAAAGCTGTACATTTAGAAAAGCGAGTGCCGTTTTTGTTAGAAAGTAAATTGAAAGAAGAAGGGGCTTTGTTTTATGTTGCTCCAAACTTTACGCCGCACGTCGTAGTAGATGGGCGTTTAATTACAGGGCAAAATCCGCAGTCTAGTATGGAAATAGGGAAAGCTATAAGAAGAGCTGTAAATAAATTATAGAGAAAGTGCTCGTTACTCATAAAGGTAGCGGGCATTTTTTCTATAGTGTAAATTGAAAACCACTTAAACTAAAAAGATGTATCGAGTATAATGACTTCATTTATAATTAATCGTGAATTTGCTATACTATTTTGTATGGACAAAAGGGGAGGCTCTTTTAATGAGAAAAGTTGCGTGTGCAAATACTTATATTAATAAAATAAAGCCCGTTATTAGAAAAACGAGTTTTAGTCAATTGAAAATAGATGAAATTGCGAAGTATATGGATATTAGTAAAGCTACTTTATATAAACGTTTTTCTTCAAAAGATGAGATTATTGAAGCTGTGGTAGAAGATTTTATGAACTACCTTCTTGAAGGGGATGCGGATAATCAAGATGAAAGTATGTCTTTTGCAGAACGTTTCCAAAAGACGTTTATTCACTCTTTAAAATGTGTGACGTATATTTCAGATGTCTTTTTACAGGATTTGAAAGAGGCATATCCGCACTTATCTGATCAGTTAGTCGCTGCACAACAAAATCGTAATCATAATTTGCAAATGTTTTTTGAAGCGGGTATGGAACAAGGTTACTTTAATAAAATGAACGCACAATTATTTATGGTGCAAGATGATGTGATGTTAAGACGTATAATAGATCATTCTTTTTGCATTCAGTACGATATTACGTTAAAAAAAGCGATACTTGATTTTTATCAATTAAAGAAATACCAACTGTTTAAACCGGAGTATATAGAAGCAATTGATGATTCGGAAATTGAAAAAGAAGTTATGGCTATTTTGCAAATGATTTCGTAAAAAAGCAGATTTTCCTATATGAATGGAAAATCTGCTTTTTTATTACATGTTATTTGTTTATGTGTTGCAATACTAATTCGGCTACTGGACCACCTGAAGCCGGGTTTTGACCAGTGATAACACGGTCATCTTCTACAGCAAAAGCTTCCCAAGGCTGCGTAGCTTTTTCGTAAAGTCCTCCATTTTTAATAAGTTCATCTTCTGTTAAAAATGGAACGAATTGATCTAATTCAGCTAGTTTTTCCTCTTCATTTGAGAATCCTGTTACTTTTTTACCACTAATTAAACGTTCTCCATTACTTAATGTAATATGAAATAAACCAGCAGCTCCATGACAAACAGAGGAAACAATTCCGCCATTTTCATAAATGCTACGGCTAATCATTTGGAGTTCTTTATTTTCAGGGAAGTCCCAAATCACACCGTGACCACCTGCGTAATAAATAACAGCATAGTCTTCCGGATTCACCTCACTCGGTTTCAGTGTAGAACCGAGGCGATTCATAAATTCTTTCTTTTGATACCATTCCCAATCGATGCTCTCCGCCATTGCTAAACTATGCGGATCAATCGGTGTATAACCACCTTGTGGGCTAACATAATCTACTTCGTAACCAGCTTCTTCAACTTTTTTTACGAAATGAACAGCTTCACCAAGCCAAAGGCCAGTAGCTCGATTTAAATTTGGATATTTTTCAACGCTTGTTAATACAACTAACATTTTTTTCTTCATCATAATCCTCCTGTAATGTTTCTTCTATATACAAGTTCATTATTTTATTAAGTTAGAAATTGCAAATTTGAATAACCGTGTCAGTCCTCCTTATATCGGATTCGAAATTAGTGTATAACAATTTTTGAACAAAGTAAACTAAAAACACTAAATTAGTTTACTTTGTATATTTTTCGTTGACAAACTGTAATGCTGAAACTATGATAGTTCCATGAATATCGAACAACGTACATGTTTCGTTTCGAATTCAATTTGTCGCGCGATACATTTATACATTTGATGAAGTTGTCTAGTGATAATAGAAGAGCTAAACAACTTCATTTTTCGTTTTCAATTACTACAATCAGGAGAGGTGTTACACATGGGGAAAGATATAAGTAACCATTCAAAATGGTTTGTTTTCACATTATGTTTTATCGTTTTATTGGGACCGATGAATGCGGTTTTATTTAATGTTGCGTTAGAGGATATTGCTCATGATTTATCTATTAGTCAATCGAAAGTAAGTTGGGTTGTAGTAGGTTATTCTTTAGTTGTCGGTATTGGTTCAATGATATATGGGAAGCTTGCTGATCGTTACAGTGTAAAAAAACTATTAATTATTTCGATTATCATATTTGTAGTGGGTTCTATTATTGGATTTATGAATCAATCTTATGTGATTACCATTCTTGCAAGATTAGTGCAAGCGAGCGGGGGTGCAGCGTTTATTGCGCTTAGTATGATTGCAGTGGCCAAATTAGTTGTTCCTCATAAGAAGCCTGGTGCGTTAGCGATGATTAGTTCTTCTATTGCATTAGCAGTAGGTATTGGCCCTTTAGTTGGCGGGGCTATTACAAATACACTAGGGTGGCCATATTTATTTTTATTTATGGTTATTTCAGTAGTGGGGATTTTCTTGCTTATAAAATTTATGCCAGAAGAAGCACGGCACACGGATGAAGCGTTTCATTTTGATTACATTGGAGCGGCGTTACTATTTGCATTCATTACGACTGTTTTATTAGGTGTCAATATGAATAGTTGGCTATTTGTGTTATCGATAATTTCTTTATTTTTATTCACGGTTCGTATGAAGAAAGCGGAGCATCCATTTATCGATATTGAGTTGTTTTCGAACAAAGCATTTCTTCGTTTAATAACAGTCGGATTTATAATTAATGTGGCGTTATGTGCTAATTTATTATTGTTGCCATTACTGTTAGGAAGAGAGCACGGATTGTCTCCGTTTGTTATCGGAATTGTATTATTTGTTGCATCACTCTTTGGTATTGTGTCTAGTTTTATTACTGGAAAGATTGTCCCTTCGTTTGGAAACGTGAATATAATTTATGTAGCGTCTGTCATTATGATTGTTGGCTTTTTAATTTTAGGGTTTATTCCGAATGGAAGTATAGTCGTTATTGTATTGGCGATTATTTTGACATTTATGAGTTATTCTGCCATTCAAGTATCATTGAACACATTTATACCGAAAACATTACATGCAGCTAAAGTTGGAGTCGGTCTTGGCTTATATAATTTAATTAACTTTTTCGGTATGGCATTTGGACCAGCTGTTGCGAGCAAAATTATGGAATCTACAAATAGTTATCGTTTCAATTTTATTTTAATCGTCATGTTAATTTCTGCCCATTTTTTCTTATTAATAGGAATGTCTTCTTTCCAAAAAAAGATGGAGCATTAAAGATGTACTTTATTATAGAAGAAACCGACTTTCATATAGAAGGTCGGTTGTTTTTCTGTCTTGCAAATTATGAAAAAAAGGAGCAAAATAAAAAAGGTCCTAGTCTATACAGGTACAAATGAAAATTTTCATATAGAAGCAGTTTAAGTGAGCGAACTTAAAGTGTGAAAAATATAATGATAAAATAAGATGATGAATGAGAAAACGGGTGATGAAGTTGAATAGAGCAATCGGTGTTATCGATTCAGGAGTTGGCGGTTTAACAGTGGCGAAGGAATTAATTCGTCAGTTGCCGAAAGAGCGCATTATATATTTAGGGGATACAGCACGTTGCCCTTATGGTCCACGTTCTCGAGAAGAAGTGCGTCAATTTACGTGGGAAATGACGGAGCATTTACTAGGTTTAAATATCAAAATGTTAGTTATTGCATGTAATACAGCAACTGCAGTTGTATTAGAAGAGATGCAGAAACAATTACCAATTCCAGTGGTAGGAGTTATTCATCCAGGATCACGTACAGCTTTAAAAATGACAAACACGTATCATGTTGGGATTATTGGAACGATTGGAACGGTGAAAAGTGGTGCATACGAAGAAGCGTTAAAGTCTATTAATAATCGTGTTATGGTAGAAAGTTTAGCGTGTCCACCTTTTGTTGAGCTTGTAGAGAGCGGTAATTTCGAAAGTGAAATGGCGTATGAAGTTGTAAGAGAAACGTTGCAACCGCTGAAAAACACTGATATTGATACGCTTATTTTAGGCTGTACACATTATCCAATTTTAGGTCCTGTTATTAAACAAGTAATGGGAGATAAAGTGCAACTCATTAGTTCTGGTGATGAAACGGCGCGTGAAGTAAGTACCATTTTATACCATAGTAAAATGTTGAATGAGGGAGAGGAACAAAGTGATCATCTCTTCTTAACAACAGGGAAAATAGGTCTATTTAAAGAAATTGCATCAAAATGGTTCGGTCAACCGATTGAAAATGTGAAACATATTTATTTAGAAAAAGAATAATAATAGAATTCATATAAGTGGACTCCTGAGAAATCAGGAGTTTTTTTGTTTATAGGGAGCACAGCTTGTTCTAAAACATGAAACAGCTCGTATACATAATAGTACAAACTTAGATTTTAGGGGGGAATGGCATGCCTAAATCCACTTTTAAATGGGTTGTTGGTGCTACTGTGAGCGCTGTTTTACTAACAGGGTGTGGCTTTATAAATCAAGAGAAAGCAACGGAGCAAATTGATCCACCAAAACAAGTTACGTATACAGAGGGTGGAAAGAAAGAAGTATCTAAGAAAGATAAGCAAGGACAAACGGTGAATAGAGAACTATACCTTGTTGATAAAAATGGCTATGTTGTACCGCAAACGTTAGCTATACCTACTCCGAAAGCAAATGAGGTTATTCAGCAAACGTTAGAGTACCTTGTGAAAGATGGACCGGTAACGAATTTGTTACCGAATGGGTTCCGTGCAGTCATTCCAGCGAATACATCGATGACCCTAAACTTGAAAAAAGATGGGACGGCAGTCATTGATTTTTCTAAAGAAATGAAAAACTATGCAAAAGAGGAAGAACGTCAAATCGTTGAATCTATTGCATGGACGTTGACGCAATTTAAAGAAATAAAACAAGTGCAGTTCCAAATAAATGGTGAAAAATTAGCGAAGATGCCTGTTGGTGGTACACCGCTTGGTGAAGGGGTGAGCCGTGCGAACGGTATTAACTTCGATGATGAGCAAGTAGCGGATGTAACAAATACAAAACCAGTAACACTTTATTTTATGGCACAAAATAATAATAAACAGCAATACTACGTACCAGTAACACGCCGCGTTGTAGAAGGAAAAGAAAATGATTATGCAGCAATTGTAGATGAACTTGTAAAAGGACCGATTCATCAATCTCTTCTGAACGATTTCAATCCAGGAGTTAAGCTGATTACGAATCCGAAATTACAAGATGGAAATCTTACATTAAACTTTAATGAAAATATATTTATAAACCCAGATAAAAATATGATTTCAAATTACGTATTGAAGTCATTAGTTTTATCTTTAACAGAAAAGAAAGGCGTGAAAAGCGTTTCTATTGAAGTAAATGGTAAAGCGAATCTTATAGATGAAAAGGGCGGAAAGTTAATAAAACCTGTAGATCGTCCAGAAAACGTGAATACAGGTAGTTTTTAATCGCCAATAATTTGATATACTTAAGTAAGAAAGGGGAATTGCTTTTTGGGTTCCCCTTCTTTTATTGTATACATATCATACATTTAAATTTGGCTATACTAACAAGTAGTTATGAGGAGGTTATTTTTATGCGAGTAGATGGTAGAGAGAAAACAGAATTACGCCATATACATATTCATACGAATTATTTAAAACATCCAGAAGGATCAGTGTTAATTGAGGTTGGGGATACAAAGGTAATTTGCTCAGCGACAATTGAAGAGCGTGTCCCGCCTTTTATGCGTGGCGAAGGAAAGGGCTGGGTAACAGCTGAATACGCGATGATTCCACGTGCGACAGAACAACGTACAATTAGGGAGTCGAGTAAAGGGAAAGTAACAGGACGTACAATGGAAATCCAACGCTTAATTGGACGAGCATTACGTGCGGTAGTTGACTTAGAAGCGCTTGGTGAGAGAACGGTTTGGATTGATTGTGATGTTATTCAAGCGGATGGTGGAACGAGAACAGCTTCTATTACAGGTGCATATGTAGCAATGGTATTAGCGTTTGAGAAGTTATTACAAGCAGAAAAAGTATCTAAAATTCCAGTAAAAGATTATTTAGCAGCAACGTCAGTAGGAATTGTTGAAGAACAAGGTGTTGTTTTAGATTTAAACTATGCAGAAGATTCTAAAGCAGACGTTGATATGAACGTGATTATGACTGGAAAAGGTCAGTTCGTTGAAGTGCAAGGAACTGGAGAAGAAGCGACGTTTAGTAGAGCGCAGTTAAATGAATTACTTGATGCTGCGGAACAAGGCATTTTCCAACTGATTGACATGCAAAAAGAAGTGTTAGGTGACATCGTATCTCATATAGAGTAGAGGTGGAAAGTATGAAACAAGTTGTTGTAGCGACAAAAAATATGGGGAAAGTACGTGAATTTGCTGAGTTATTTGAGCGATTTGATTTAGAAGTGAAATCATTACACGATTTTCCTCATATTGAAGAAGTCGAAGAAACTGGTGAAACATTTGAAGAAAATGCAATCTTAAAAGCGGACAGTTTGAGTAGACAATTGAATGCAATTGTAATTGCGGATGATTCAGGTCTTATTGTAGATGCTTTAAACGGGAAACCAGGTGTGTATTCAGCACGTTTTGCTGGAGAGCCGAAAGATGATCAAGCAAATATTGATAAAGTTTTACAAGAATTAAATGACGTAGCGTTTGAAAAGCGTAAAGCTCGTTTCTACTGTGCATTAGCAGTGGCTTTCCCTGAAGGGGATAAAAAGCCTGTCATTGTAAATGGGACGTGCGAAGGGTTTATTTTAGAACAACGCCGCGGGGAAAACGGCTTCGGATATGATCCGATTTTTTATGTGGAAGAATATAAAAAAGCGATGGCCGAACTAAGCTCAGATGAGAAAAATGCTATTAGTCACCGCGGACGTGCTCTACGTAAGCTAGAAGAAAAAATCCCTGAATGGTTTTTAGGAGAATAAGGGAGAGAGATTGATGAAAGCTTTAATCGTAAGCGATAGTCATAGCTCTGTGAAGGAATTACAGCAGTTAAAAGAGAAGTATGAAGGAAAAGTAGATATCATGATTCATTGCGGTGATTCAGAGCTAACGCCTGCTCATGAAGAGCTGCAAGGTTTCCATGTTGTAAAAGGGAATTGTGATTATGCTAACTTTCAAGACGAAATTGTAACGGATGTAGATGGTATTCGTTTCATAGTTGTGCACGGACATCGTCATAACGTGAAAATGACGTTACAAACATTAGTGTACCGTGCTGAAGAGGTAGGGGCGCAAGTTGCATGCTTCGGACACTCTCACGTATTAGGTGCGGAATTAATCGACGGCGTCTTATTTATTAATCCAGGCAGTATTTTATTACCGCGTCAGCGTGTAGAAAAGACATTTGCTTTATTAGAAATGGATGAAAATCAAATGGAAGTTCGTTTTGAAACACTAGACGGACAGCTAGTTGAACAAGCAGTTTTTAAAAGAGGATAAGAAAAATTATCCTCTTTTAAAAAAGGTGTTGACTTTATGTATGGTTATACATATAATAAATATTGTCGATAGGGCAACGGCGCTAACGAATGAAAATAAAATAACATATGCGGGTGTAGTTTAGTGGTAAAACAAGAGCCTTCCAAGCTCTGGTCGAGAGTTCGATTCTCTTCACCCGCTCCATGTCCCAGTAGCTCAGCAGGATAGAGCAACGGCCTTCAAGAAAAATAGGAGCCTTTATAGGGAAACAAGAACCTATAAAGTGGACGACACTATATCGGTGAAGCCTTAACAGTTCGGCTGATGGTAATACCGAGGAAACTTACGATCTTGAAAAAGATTAAGGAGTTTTGAATGATTAAGTGAAACTTAATGGTAAAGACTCTGAAGTATGATGAAAATCATCGTGAGGTTCCGTAGAGACTACACGTGTCGCACCTGAAATGGTGAAGATATAGTCCAGACTACAAACAGTAATTGCTGGTAGCGAAAGCTATGGTGGTAAGCTAAGCCGTCGGTCGGGAGTTCGAATCTCTCCTGGGACGCTAAAAAAACCTTGTTATCTTTTGATAACAAGGTTTTTTGTTTGTCTACAAATTGATGTATGTGCAAAAGGTGTGAAAAATACAACGTAATATATGGTAATTATTATGTGTAACGGATTGAAGTGCATGAAGAAAAGAGCGCCATTTATGCGCCCGATTCCTCTTATTTCATTTCAAGAATCAATAGGTTTATGATGGAACTCAAATCCATATCCAGATTCTCCTAACTGTTCACTTACAATATTATAAAACTTTTTACCGTCCTAGTACGATTGAGCAACCGTTATCGAAACTTATCCCCGTTAGTGTGTTACAATGGATAGAAGCGGAAAACGAGAATCTCCAATTGACTGGACCTGTGATTGGTTAGATGGTTTAAGAAGGTCGTATAAAAAAGGGAGATGGCGCAAAGATGGCGAGATCAAATGAGAATGAGTTAACGGAGAAATTGGCAGAAGGTCAACGGAAATATGGTGATGGCAACTTTACAGTACAGAACATCGGTGATGAAACTAATCCGAATTGGACTGTCGTAAAAAATGTGAGGAAGGGATCGGCAGGCATTCGCGAAGGAGAAGATATATTAAGACTGCGATCAAAATATATAAAATAGTACGGAAATGGGCGGAGTGGGAGTTCAAATCTCTCCTGGGACGTTAAGAAACCCTTGTTATCTTTTGATAACAAGGGTTTCTTATTTAGTTATTAATAAACTTCTCAAACACAAAACCATAATCTTTCACATTATATTGTTTCTTCGTATCAACGAGCCAGTTAAAGGCGATTTCATTCATTTCTTTAAACTGCTCTGCTAAATTTACTTGTGCGTTTGAAATACGGCTAAAAGCGTTAGAGGCCATATCTAGACTTTTATGTGCATACTGCAATGTAATGTCGTTGTCGTATGAAATTTCTTCGATTTTAAGTAAAGCCTTGTATAAATCTTTTAATTCTTCAATATGTTTTTTATGAACATCAATTGAGTAATGCTCATCTCCCATTTGAAATTTAATTTCTACATCTAAATCAATTGTTCCCGCAGTTTCAAGTGCTACATTTTTAATTTGATATTTACTATAGCTAAAGCGGCGTAGTGTACGTTTTTTACTTGTCGCACTTGTCCCGTCTAGGTGAAGTAATCCTTTGTTTGTGAAGCAATATTCATCTGATTTCGATTTAATTAGAAAATAAATTTTCTCTCCATCTTCATGCATTACGTAATCATCAGCATCGACCTTATCATAATCTTTCGGTGTAATGACAGAACCTACATCGCTTAACCCTAAAACATCAGCAGCTACTTTTTTGAACATATATAAAATCCCCCTTGTGAAAAAATTCTTAATTGCACAAAAATATATTAACATGATTTTAACAAAGAGTTTTCTTTTAATGAGAAAATGTTGGGAGGTAAGTTAAGAAAAGGAACGAATATTATTTTGAAAATATGTAAAAAGGTGCTGAGAAAAAGTGTACCATCATACAAAAACAAAAGGAGATTTAGCTGTTTTAAAGGCACAAGTTGATTTGTATGAAAAAGGATATATGATTTTAATGCCACAAACAGAGCATTCACCGTTTGATCTTGTAGTGTATAAAGATGGGATATTTAAAAGGGTGCAAGTGAAATATAGAGAGTTGAATGCAAGAGGGATACTAGAAATAAGATTTCGATCTAGTTATTCTACAGCAAGCGGAGTCACTACAAAAGAAGTGAATAAAGAAGAAATAGATGTGTATGGTGTATATTGTCAAACGGATTTTTGTTATTATTTTAGCCCGAAATTATTTAGTAAATCTATTAGTTTAAGAGTGGATTCTCCGAAAAATAACCAAGAGAAAAAAGTTAATTTTGCAAGTGATTATAGAGAAATTCCATGAAAGCACCTCAAGTGATATGAGGTGTGTTTTTCAATCTCTCTTTGAAATCTTACAATTCTGTAAGGTAACTGTAAGGTAGTTCGATGGTAACAAATTGTTAATCCTCTATAATGAAGGTAACAACGATAAAACGAGGAGGAAGAAATAATGAAGGGATTAATCGTAACAGGTTTAACAGTTGCTTTTGGATTTGTAGCGTATGAGAAATTAACGTATGTAGTTGATGTTGTAAAACATTTAATTGCGTAGAGGAAACTACCATGAGAGGGAAAGGGAATGAGTGAATGAATGGAATGGTTATTTGGAATTATAGGTACTTGTAGTGTAGTGTTATTGTTCTTTGTCCCAAGTGGTATACTTAGTTCGACGACGAGTTTGTTCTTCTTAAGTTTGTTTGCTTGTACGATGCTCATCATTATGTTTTTAATGAAGCGAAGTAAACCAATCTTCTATTTTAGCATGATTGTTATGGCAATTATTGTTCTCCAAATTATTACCCTTGTTATATACCCCACTATTATAAACGCTTTCCATTAATGATGAATCCTCTGCTTGAATTGCTGAGGGTTTTTATTTGCATATTTTTAATTTTGAGTAGGAATTCACTTGTATTGAAATGTAAAAATTAAATATTTCTATATTTCAAACAAAGGGTTTCGGGATGTTGTGTTCTCATTACTCATTTGATATATTTACTTTAAAGATAATTAAAATCTAGAAAAAGAGGCGGACGTATGGATAAAAAAGAAAATACGGTCGTATTGTTTCCGCAACTATCAGAGCGCTATATTGATGAAGGTTTTTTAGCGCTGAAAGAGCGGAAATTCGAAGATGCATTGCGCTGCTTTGAAATATTACGTCAGTATAATGCAGAAACGGAACAAACGGAACTAGCTTCGGTTATTTGTTTGTTAGAATTAAAACATATGGAAGAAGCGAAAGAGAAATGTGAACAGTTATTGGAAACGGGAGCTGTCTTATTTGGTGATATTCTTGAAACGTATGTGACAATTTTAGTTCAAACAAATGATTATGAAGGTGTTATTGAAACTGTTGAAAAAGTTTTGCAAACGAAAGATATAATGCCTGAACAAAAGGAAAAGTTAGCGCAGCTCGCTTTATTTGCAGAAGGTATGTTAAATGAAGTGGATACATCACGAGTTGATTCGAATTTTGAGTTAGATGAATTTACTAATGAAATATTTGGAGAAAGCTTTGGGCAAAAGCTAAGAGCGATTCAGCAACTTTCGTTAAAAGACTTGGATCTTGCATTACCTATTTTAAAGAAATTTTTAATAGACGAAAAACAGCACCCTTATTTGAAAACTTCTATGTTATATAAAATGATAGAAAATCAAATAGAAGAAGAGATAGAGGTAGAAAAGTTTGGGAATACGATCAAGGTAATTCCGGCATTTACAGGTCATAATGAGGAGCAATCCGATAACGTTATACATAGATTATCAAGTCGATTAGAGCAAAATTATCCTGATATATTTGATGCGATGGTTACATATTGGAAAGAATTGCAAATTAGCATTTTCCCATTCGCTCTATTAATGGATAAAGTGGAGATTTGGGCTGCTGTTTTAGAGAGAATTGGTAGAAAGCGTTTCGGGTTGACTATTGATGAAGAAGAGCTTATGACAGCGTATAATATTGAATTAGAAGAGTTTCATATTGCCTATCAATGGTTATTACGTGTTGAAAGAGAAGGATATTTGCCCGTATAATTATGAAAAAGAATCGTTCGGTTCTTGAAACGAGCATATTCTATGTTATAATGTAAGGGTTGCAAAAGGCAGAAATCTGCCTGTTTGTAAGAGAAGAGAAGTGTAATTCTCTTACTTAATATGTTTCATATTATTCTCGAACAAAATATACCGTAGTTGTCTTTTAGGCAATTAGTAGATTGGAACATTATATCTGAAAGCTTTTGCTAGATGATTATTTGTACTTTTGTTATTTCAAAAAAAGAGATAATGAAGATCTTAATCTATAGAGGTATGTGCATACATTATTATAGTTGGAGGGAAAGAATAAATGGCTGCAAAATGGGAAAAATTAGAAGGTAACGTAGGCGTTTTAACAATCGAAGTTGATGCTAAAGAAGTAAACAACTCTATCGACGCTGCGTTCAAAAAAGTAGTAAAAACAATCAACGTACCAGGTTTCCGTAAAGGAAAAATGCCTCGTCCGTTATTCGAACAACGCTTTGGTGTTGAATCTTTATACCAAGATGCTTTAGATATCATCTTACCAAAAGCATACGGTGAAGCAATCGATGAAGCTGGTATCTTCCCAGTTGCTCATCCTGAAATCGACATCGAGAAGTTCGAAAAAAATGCTAACCTTATCTTCACTGCAAAAGTTACAGTGAAACCTGAAGTTAAATTAGGTGAGTACAAAGGTTTAGCAGTAGAAAAAGTTGAAACAACTGTAACTGACGAAGATGTAGAGAACGAATTAAAATCTTTACAAGAGCGTCAAGCTGAGCTAGTTGTTAAAGAAGAAGGAACTGTTGAAAACGGTGATACAGCTGTAATCGACTTCGAAGGTTTCGTTGATGGCGAAGCATTTGAAGGCGGAAAAGGCGAAAACTACTCTCTAGCAATCGGTTCTGGTACATTCATCCCAGGTTTCGAAGAGCAAGTAATTGGTCTTAAATCTGGTGAGTCTAAAGACGTTGAAGTATCATTCCCAGAAGAGTACCATGCTGCTGAATTAGCTGGCAAACCAGCAACATTCAAAGTAACAGTTCATGAAATCAAAACAAAAGAACTTCCTGAGTTAAACGACGAGTTCGCTAAAGAAGCTGACGAAGCGGTTGCAACTCTTGATGAATTAAAAGCAAAACTTCGCACAAACTTAGAAGAAGGCAAAAAGCACGAAGCTGAGCACAAAGTACGTGACGAAGTAGTAGAATTAGCTGCTGCTAACGCTGAAATCGACATTCCAGAAGCTATGATCGACACTGAGTTAGATCGTATGGTTCGTGAATTCGAGCAACGTTTAAGCCAACAAGGTATGAACCTTGAGCTTTACTACCAATTCACAGGTACTGATGCTGACAAGTTAAAAGAGCAAATGAAAGAAGACGCTCAAAAACGCGTAAGAATCAACCTTGTTCTTGAAGCTATCATTGAAGCTGAAAACATCGAAGTTACTGAAGAAGAAGTAACTGCAGAAGTTGAAAAAATGGCTGAAATGTACGGTATGCCAGTAGACGCTATCAAGCAAGCTCTTGGAAGCGTAGACGCTTTAGCTGAAGATCTTAAAGTTCGTAAAGCTGTAGACTTCTTAGTAGAAAACGCTGCATAATAAAATAACAAGGCGCGATTTTAATCGTGCCTTGTTTTATAAATATAGAAATATATTTATAAAACTTTTCGATGAAGAAGGAAAACTTCCTTAATGAGTCGAATATACATATTTCAAAAGTTTTAAAAACTTTTTATTTGTACATAACTAGTCATATTATTTGTATTTCTCGCCACGTAGTGACATAATATGTATTTACATACGATACATTTATCGTGTACATACGAAGGCAAGAGGTTAGCACTTTGTAAGGGGTGTGAAAATATGTTTAAATTTAATGATGAAAAAGGGCAATTAAAATGTTCTTTCTGTGGTAAAACACAAACGCAAGTTCGAAAGTTAGTTGCAGGTCCAGGTGTTTACATTTGTGACGAGTGTATCGAACTTTGTACTGAAATTGTACAAGAGGAGCTTGCGAAAGACGAAGAAGTAGAATTCAAAGATGTACCGAAACCGGTAGAAATTCGTGAAATCTTAGATGAGTATGTCATCGGACAAGATAACGCGAAAAAAGCACTAGCGGTAGCGGTATATAACCATTACAAACGCATTAATTCTAACAGCAAAATTGATGATGTAGAATTAGCGAAGAGTAATATCGCACTTATCGGGCCAACAGGTAGTGGTAAAACATTACTGGCACAAACGTTAGCGCGTATTTTAAATGTTCCATTTGCAATCGCGGACGCAACATCTTTAACTGAAGCTGGTTACGTTGGGGAAGATGTAGAAAACATCTTACTTAAATTAATCCAAGCAGCTGATTATGATGTAGAGAAAGCGGAAAAAGGAATCATTTATATTGATGAGATTGATAAAGTGGCACGTAAGTCCGAAAATCCATCAATTACACGTGATGTATCTGGTGAAGGTGTGCAGCAGGCACTTCTGAAAATTTTAGAAGGTACTGTAGCAAGCGTTCCACCTCAAGGTGGCCGTAAGCATCCGCATCAAGAGTTTATTCAAATTGATACAACGAATATCTTATTCATCTGTGGTGGAGCGTTTGATGGCATCGAGCCAATTATTAAACGTCGTCTTGGTGAAAAAGTAATTGGATTTGGTTCTGAGAAGAAAAATGCTGATGTAAATGAGAAGCATGTTTTATCTCACGTATTACCAGAGGACCTTTTAAGATTTGGTTTAATTCCAGAGTTTATCGGTCGTCTTCCAGTTATTGCGAACCTAGAGCCGCTTGATGAAGATGCTCTTGTTGATATTTTAACGAAACCGAAAAATGCACTTGTTAAGCAATTCCAAAAACTATTGGAGCTTGACGATGTTGAGTTAGAGTTTGAAGAAGGCGCACTAATTGAGATTGCGAAAAAAGCAATTGAACGTAAAACAGGTGCTCGTGGACTTCGTTCTATTATTGAAGGCTTAATGCTTGAGGTAATGTTCGAGCTACCATCTCGCAAAGATATCGAGAAGTGTATTCTTACAAAAGAAACAGTAGCTGATAACGCAGCGCCAAAATTGGTGTTACAAGACGGTACTGTACTTGATACAAAAACATCTGCATAATGCGAAGGAGAAACAGCAATTTTTATAATTGCTGTTTTTCTTTATGTTTAGCTATGTTCCTCCGCGGAAATACTAAGAGATAAAACATTGCGGGAGGAAATAAATGATGAGCTGGACAAATATATTTTTACTTGTTCAACTTGTTTTTGGTGTAATTGTCGGATTGTATTTTTGGCATTTACTTCGAAATCAGCGAACACAAAAAGTTTCAATTGATCGAGAATCAAAAAAAGAATTAGAACAGCTTCGTAAAATGCGTGAGATTTCTTTAACAGAGCCGCTTGCGGAAAAGGTGCGTCCTACATCCTTTTTAGATATTGTGGGGCAAGAGGACGGGATTAAGTCGTTAAAAGCGGCTCTTTGTGGTCCAAACCCGCAACATGTGATTATATATGGTCCACCAGGTGTAGGAAAGACAGCGGCAGCACGTCTTGTATTAGAAGAAGCAAAACGAAATCCAAAATCTCCATTTCGCACAAATGCAACTTTTATTGAACTGGATGCGACGACAGCTCGGTTTGATGAACGTGGTATTGCAGACCCTTTAATTGGTTCGGTGCATGATCCAATTTATCAAGGTGCTGGTGCGATGGGGCAAGCAGGTATTCCGCAACCGAAAAAAGGTGCGGTAACAGATGCTCACGGTGGTATTTTGTTTATTGATGAGATAGGTGAACTACATCCGATTCAAATGAACAAAATGTTAAAGGTGCTAGAAGATCGAAAAGTGTTTTTGGAAAGTGCATACTATAGTGAAGAAAATACGATGATTCCAACGTATATACATGATATTTTTCGAAAAGGTTTACCAGCCGATTTTCGCTTAGTTGGGGCGACGACACGTTCGCCAGATGAGATACCTCCTGCTATTCGGTCGCGCTGTTTAGAAGTGTTCTTCCGTGAGTTAGATACAGAAGAAATTCAAAAAGTAGCGAAGAATGCGGCTGACAAAGTGGAAATGCAAATCGGTGAAAATGGTATTGAAATGATTGGGATGTATGCGAGAAATGGACGAGAAGCGATTAATCTTGTACAAATTTCTGCTGGAATGGCAATAAATGAAGAACGTCCTTTCATTAAAGATGAAGATATAGAGTGGGTTGTTCACTCTAGTCAGCTCACACCGAAGTATGAAAAACGCATTTACCCTATTCCGAGAATCGGTCTTGTAAATGGACTTGCTGTATACGGACCAAATACAGGCGCATTATTAGAAATTGAAGTAACAGCAATCAAGGCGAAAGATAAAGGATCGGTAAATGTTACCGGAATTGTTGAAGAGGAAAGTATTGGTAGTCAAACGAAATCCATTCGTCGTAAAAGTATGGCGAAAGGTTCTGTAGATAATGTATTAACAGTACTTCGATCTCTAGATGTGTTGCCAGAAGGATACGATATACATATTAATTTTCCAGGTGGTATCCCGATTGATGGGCCTTCGGCGGGAATTGCTATGGCAACAGGCGTGTATTCAGCAGTGCATCATACGTATGTGAATAATGAAGTAGCGATGACTGGTGAGATAAGTATACACGGGGAAGTGAAACCTATCGGTGGTGTGTACGCAAAAATAAAAGCTGCGAAAAAGGCAGGAGCTAAGAAAGTTATCATTCCTGCTGAAAACATGCAACCATTTTTGTACACAATAAAAGGAATTGAAATTATTCCTGTTCGGAAGTTGAAGGAAGTATTTGAGCTAACGTTTATACAGGAAAATATACATCGAGAGCTTGATGTACATACTACGATAGACGAAACAGATGCACAATCAATGTGAGAATGAACGATAATAGTATTTGCCAGACTTCGTTTAAGTTTGTATGCTTAAGCGGGGTCTTTTTTCTTTTACAAGGGAGAAAAAACGAGGGATTTACAGTTGCGGAGAATCTCTGCAATTGCATCTAGATGTATTGTAATATAAAATAGTTGAACAGGAGTTTAATTTATTATGGAGGTGCTATGTCTAGTATGAATACGAATGAAAGAATCGTGCCCCTCCTACCATTAAGAGGCGTTCTCGTATATCCAACGATGGTTCTGCATCTTGATGTAGGACGTGATAAATCGATACAAGCACTAGAGCAGGCGGCAATGGATGAAAATATCATCTTTTTAGCAATGCAAAAAGAAATGAATATCGATGATCCGAAAGAAGATGACATATATAGTGTAGGTACAGTGGCGAAAGTGAAGCAAATGTTAAAATTGCCGAACGGTACGCTTCGTGTCCTTGTAGAAGGTTTACATAGAGCAGAAGTAGTAGAGTTTATCGAAGAAGAAAATGTAGTGCAAGTTTCTATTAAAACGATAACGGAAGAAGTGGAAGCTGATTTAGAAGAGAAAGCCCTTATGCGTACATTACTGGAGCATTTTGAACAATATATTAAAGTTTCGAAAAAAGTTTCAAATGAAACATTTGCAACGGTAGCTGATGTAGAAGAGCCAGGAAGATTAGCTGATTTAACTGCTTCTCACTTGCCAATTAAAACGAAGCAGAAACAAGAGATTTTAGAGATTATATCTGTGAAAGAACGATTACATACACTTATTTCAATTATTCAAGATGAACAAGAATTACTTAGTTTAGAAAAGAAAATTGGACAAAAAGTGAAACGTTCAATGGAGCGCACGCAAAAAGAATATTTCTTACGTGAGCAAATGAAGGCGATTCAAACTGAACTTGGCGATAAAGAAGGTAAGGGCGGGGAAGTTGAAGAACTTCGTGAGAAAATTGAACAGTCAGGAATGCCTGAAGAAACAATGAAGGCTGCGCTGAAAGAATTAGATCGTTATGAAAAGTTACCAGCAAGTTCTGCGGAGAGCGGTGTAATTCGAAATTATATCGATTGGTTATTAGCGCTTCCGTGGACAGAAGCAACAGAGGATATGATTAATCTTGCTCATTCTGAAGAGATTTTAAACAAAGATCATTACGGTCTTGAGAAAGTGAAAGAGCGCGTACTTGAATATTTAGCGGTACAGAAGTTAACAAATTCATTAAAAGGACCTATCCTTTGTTTAGTAGGACCTCCTGGGGTCGGAAAAACTTCGTTAGCGCGTTCCATTGCAACATCATTAAATCGTAATTTTGTCCGTGTATCCCTTGGTGGTGTACGTGATGAATCTGAAATTCGTGGTCACCGCCGTACGTACGTTGGAGCAATGCCAGGACGCATTATTCAAGGTATGAAAAAGGCGAAATCAGTTAATCCAGTCTTTTTATTAGATGAGATTGATAAAATGTCTAACGATTTCCGTGGAGATCCATCAGCCGCATTACTTGAAGTGTTAGATCCAGAACAAAACCATAACTTCAGTGATCATTACATTGAAGAACCATATGATTTATCCAAGGTTATGTTTGTAGCAACTGCAAATACACTTTCAAGTATTCCAGGTCCATTGCTTGACCGTATGGAAATTATTTCGATTGCTGGTTATACTGAACTTGAAAAAGTACACATTGCCCGTGAACATTTATTGCCGAAACAATTAAAAGAGCATGGCTTACGAAAAGGTAATTTACAAGTACGTGATGAAGCGCTTCTTGAAATGATTCGCTATTATACACGTGAGGCTGGTGTTCGTACACTAGAGCGCCAAATTGCAAAAGTTTGTCGTAAAGCAGCAAAGATTATCGTTACAGCAGAGCGCAAGCGTATTGTAGTAACAGAGAAAAATGTTGTTGATTTACTTGGCAAGCACATATTCCGTTATGGGCAAGCTGAGAAAACAGACCAAGTTGGTATGGCAACAGGGTTAGCGTATACAGCAGCGGGTGGCGATACACTTGCGATTGAAGTGTCTGTAGCGCCAGGTAAAGGGAAATTAATTTTAACAGGGAAACTTGGGGATGTTATGAAAGAATCTGCACAAGCAGCGTTTAGCTATATTCGTTCTCGTGCAGAAGAGCTTCAGATTGATCCTGATTTCCATGAGAAAAATGATATTCATATTCATGTTCCAGAAGGAGCAGTTCCAAAAGATGGACCGTCAGCAGGTATTACGATGGCAACAGCACTTATTTCTGCACTAACAGGTATTCCTGTAAGTAAAGAAGTGGGGATGACAGGTGAAATTACACTTCGTGGTCGTGTATTACCGATTGGTGGTTTAAAAGAAAAAACATTAAGTGCTCACCGCGCAGGTTTAACAAAGATTATTTTACCGGCGGAAAATGAGAAAGATTTAGATGATATTCCAGAGAGCGTAAAAGAAAACCTTACGTTTGTGCTTGCATCTCATTTAGATGAAGTATTGGAGCACGCATTAGTAGGAGTGAAACAATGAAAGTAACAAAAGCAGATATTGTAATTAGTGCTGTTAAACCAGAACAATATCCAGACAGTGATTTACCGGAAATTGCATTAGCAGGTCGTTCAAATGTCGGGAAGTCTTCCTTTATTAATAAAATTTTAAATCGTAAAAAGTTAGTGCGTATTTCTTCTAAACCAGGAAAAACGCAAACGTTGAACTTTTTCTTAATCAATGAAATGATGCATTTTGTTGACGTTCCAGGTTATGGATATGCGAAAGTATCTAAATCAGAACGCGCAGCATGGGGCAAGATGATTGAAACTTACTTTACAACGCGTGAACAATTGGACGCAGCTGTATTAGTAGTTGATTTACGTCACAAACCAACAAGCGATGACGTGATGATGTATGATTTCTTAAAGCATTATGAAATCCCAACAATTATTATTGCGACGAAAGCCGATAAAATTCCGAAAGGGAAATGGCAAAAGCATTTAAAAGTTGTAAAAGAAACGCTTGCTGTTGAAATTGGCGATGAAATTGTTCTATTCTCTTCTGAAACAGGACTTGGAAAAGAAGAAGCATGGAAGGCTATTCATAAAATGACAAAAACAAAAAACGCGTGACGAATGTCGCGCGTTTTTTTTATTTATTAATTTTTTTAGCGTACGTTTAATGTAACCTCAATATTTCCTCGTGTTGCTTTAGAGTAAGGACATACACCGTGAGCGGCTTCTACAAGTTCTTGTGCTTCGCTATGTGAGATGCCGGCAACATGTACATCAAGTACAGCGGATAGGCCGAAACCACCGTCTGTATCTTTTCCGATAGAAACGTGAGCAGTTACTTCTGTACTTTCTACTTTTACACGTTTTGTACGAATGACAAGTTGTAATGCACTATCAAAACAAGCAGCATAACCAGCAGCAAATAGTTGTTCTGGATTTGTTGCCTCTCCGCCTGCACCACCTAGTGCTTTCGGCATTTTTACATCAAGATTTAATATGCCATCATCTGAAACTACTTTTCCGTTTCTTCCACCTGTAGCAGTTACTGAAGCAGTATATAATTTATCCATGTTTATTCCCCTTTTCTATCATTAATTGTTTTCATTGTTTCAATTAGTTTATTTAATTGAATTAATAAAGAACGATATTCTCGTTCTGTAATTCCTAAATTGGTTGCCATCGTTGTCGGCAACGAACAAGCCTTGTCTTGTAAATCTTTACCTTGTTCCGTTAATTCAATACATACTTTTCGTTCATCTTCTTTGGAACGAACGCGTTTTACAAGGTTTAATGATTCCATTCGTTTTAGCATAGGTGTTAACGTACCGGAATCTAAAAATAGACGTTCTCCAATTTCTTTTACTGTTAGTCCATCTTGCTCCCATAGTACGAGCAAAGTAATGTACTGTGGATACGTAATGCCCATTTCTTCTAAATATGGTCGGTAAAAGCGTGTAACCTCTCTAGAACAGGCGTAAATAGAAAAACAAAGTTGGTTATCTAGATGTAAAGAATCCTCTGTCATACATAACTCCTTTCTAATTAAGTTGTGCACAATTTAATTTTGTAAAACCAATATAACGAAAAAGAAATACAATGTCAAATACATTGTATTGAGAAAGTTTGTGCTACAATTTGGAACAATCATACATATTTTTCTTCATGATGAAAGAAGATAGGAAAGATGATGTTATAATTCATATGGAATAGTTTCCATCACTTGATTATGAGGACTTTTTTTGGTAACGTACAAATAGAGTTATTATTTTATAATCATTATAAAGTAGAAAGTTTTTATTTATTTTACAGAATCTCCTTTCTTACATATGGAGAATAAATAAAAAAATAATCGGTTGTTCACACGATTGTCAGATTCATAAGAGGAAAGTTGTATTATGATAGTAGATAAAGTGATAAAACGGGTGAAGGGGGACATGCTGCGTGCATATTCTTGTTGTTAGTGTAAATTATCGAACAGCCCCTGTAGAATTTCGTGAGAAACTCACATTTCAGGCAGCAGAACTAGAGCAAGCAATGACGACATTACAAAAGCAAAAGAGCGTGTTAGAGAATGTCATTGTATCAACTTGTAATCGCACTGAGATTTACGCTGTTGTCGATCAATTACACACGGGACGGTATTATATTAAGAAGTTTTTAGCTGATTGGTTTCAGCTTGAAATAGAAGAAGTCGCACCATATTTAACTATTTTTGAACAAGATGGTGCAATAGATCATTTATTCCGCGTAACGTGCGGTTTAGATTCTATGGTAGTTGGAGAGACGCAAATTTTAGGTCAAATAAAAGATAGCTTTTTAGAAGCGCAGCAAGTAAAAGCAACAGGGACAATTTTTAATGAATTGTTTAAGCAAGTCATTACATTAGCGAAACGTGCTCACTCAGAAACGACAATTGGTGAAAGTGCGATGTCTGTTAGTTATGCTGCTGTTGAGCTAGGGAAAAAAATATTCGGCGAGTTAACAGATTGTCACGTGCTTATTCTCGGTGCTGGTAAAATGGGTGAACTTGCACTGCAAAACTTATATGGAAGTGGTGCTCGTAAAGTAACAGTCATGAATAGAACGCTTTCAAAAGCAGAAATAATGGCTGAGAAATATATGGGACACGCAAAACCTTTAAGTGAATTACAATGTGCATTATTAGAAGCTGATATTTTAATTAGTTCAACTGGTGCATCGGATTATGTCATTACGAAAGAGATGATGACAAAGGTAGAGAAAATGCGCTCTGGTCGGCCATTATTTATGGTTGATATTGCAGTGCCGCGTGATATTGATCCAGCAATTGATGAGCTAGAAGGTTCTTTCTTGTATGACATTGATGATTTGCAAGGAGTAGTAGAAGCAAACCGTGTTGAGCGTTTGAAAGAAGCAGAGAAAATTCAATTTATGATTGAAGAGGAAATTGTTTTATTTAAAACGTGGTTAAGTACACTTGGTGTCGTTCCGTTAATATCAGCTCTTCGTGATAAGGCACTTGCTATCCAAAGTGAAACGATGGAAAGTCTGGAACGAAAAATACCAAATCTTAGTGATCGTGAGAGAAAAGTAATTAGTAAGCATACGAAAAGTATTATTAATCAATTATTAAAAGACCCAATTCTAGTAGCGAAAGAAATAGCTGCTGAAGAGGGAGCAGACGAAAAATTAGCGTTATTTGCAAAGATTTTCGATTTAGAAATGGAAGACGTAGAGAGTCGTGCGGAAGAAGTAGAACATAAAAGAGCGTGGACACCATCCGTTCCATCTTTATAATTTGGAAGGATGATCGGATGAGTTTTTTAAATAACAGTATTATTTATCATATCGCAATTATTTTATATGCTTGTAGCATTAGTTTATATTTTATAGATTATTTCCAAAGTAACCGAAAGGCGAACCGATTTGCTTTTTGGTTACTTTCGATTGTATGGGTTCTGCATTCTATTTTTATGTTGCTTAGAGCTACAGATTCAGAAACGAACCCTCTTTTAACCTTATTATCGGGCATTTATTTTTATGTTTGGCTATTGATTACGATGTCGTTAGTCATTAATCGATTTATGAGAATCGATTTTTTAGTCTTTTTTACAAATGTTGTTGCATTTGGCGTAAGCGCTTTTTCTATTTTTACGCCGCTTGGAAAGATGTCGCCGGTACTTGCAGAGCAATTAGTTTCGGAGCTTGTATACGTACATGTTGGTATGGCTATTATTTCTTATGCAACTTTTACTGTATCGTTCATTTTTTCTATTATGTATTTATTGCAATATCGCCTATTAAAAAAGAAAAAATGGAATGCGAGATTAAGAAGGTTAGGGAATTTACCGAAGCTAGAATCGATGTCTTACGGATTAAATTTATTTTCTGTTCCATTTTTCTTACTAGCTATTTTATTAGGGTGCATATGGGGATATACAAAATTGGACAATTTCCATTGGTATGATACGAAAGTAATCGGGTCTTTTGTCGTTCTATTTGTATATTGTGCTGGCCTATATTTACGAGCGGCAGATGTGTTACAAGGGAAGAAAATCGTACAGTGGAACATCGGAGCATTTCTCGTAATGCTAATTAATATTTTTCTATTAAGCAGTTTATCCAACTTCCACTTTTGGTATTTATAATGAGGAGAGAAAATTATGCGCAAAATTATTGTAGGGTCACGAAAGAGTAAATTAGCATTAACGCAAACAAACTGGTTTATTGATCAGTTAAAAGCGCTAGGTTTACCATATGAATTTGAAGTGAAAGAAATCGTCACAAAAGGCGATGTTATTTTAGATGTTACTCTTTCAAAAGTAGGCGGCAAAGGCTTGTTTGTGAAAGAGATTGAACATGCGCTACTTACGAAAGAAATTGATATGGCTGTACATAGTATGAAAGATATGCCGGCCGTACTTCCAGAAGGATTAATGATCGGTTGTATACCAAAGCGTGTTGACCCTCGTGATGCTTTTATCTCAAAAAACGGAGCGTCGTTTAAAGAGTTAGCAGAAGGCGCTATTTTAGGTACGAGTAGTTTAAGACGTAGTGCACAGCTACTCGCTGCGAGACCAGACTTACAAGTGAAGTGGATTCGCGGAAATATCGATACACGTTTACGCAAATTAAAAGAAGAAGATTACGATGCAATTATTTTAGCGACAGCAGGATTACAAAGAATAGGCTGGGATAATGAAGTTATTACAGAACATTTAGATGAGACGTTATGTGTACCTGCTGTAGGACAAGGTGCATTAGCGATTGAGTGTCGTGAGGATGATAAGGATTTACTGCAGTTGTTAGCTCATATGAATGATGGAGTAACAGAAAAAACAGTGGCAGCAGAACGCGTATTTCTTCATAAACTTGAAGGTGGATGCCAAGTTCCGATCGCTGGATATGCAACTCTTACAGAAAACGATGCAATCGAATTAACAGCTCTTGTCGGGTCTATGGACGGTTCTGTTTTATTGAAAGAGACAGTAGTAGGAACTGATCCAGAGAAAGTAGGATTAGAGGCTGCGGACCGTTTAATTAACCAAGGCGCAAAAGAACTTATTCTTGCTGCAAATAAGGGGCAACAATAAGTATGAACGCTCTCGCTGGCAAAACGGTATTGGTTACACGTGCCCAGCATCAAGCAAAACAAATGAGTGTAGCGGTGAAAGAAAAGAGCGGAATTCCATTGGAAATTCCGCTTTTGCGTATGGAAGGTATGTCTCATAGGCAAATTCAACATATAGCAGGGCAGTTACATTCGTATGACTGGGTTATTTTTACGAGTAAAAATGGGGTAGCTTTTTTTCTAGATCGTTTGAGACAGAAGCTACCTGTAACGACTAAAATTGCTGCAGTAGGTGTGAAAACAAAGTTAGAGTTAGAAAAACGAGGCTATCGAGTGGATTTTGTTCCAACTTCATTTGTTGCAGAAGTATTTGCAGAAGAGTTTGTAAAAAGACTAAGTGGAAACGAATGCATTTTGTTTCCGAAAGGGAATTTAGCAAGAGATGTAATTCCAGTTGCACTTCGCGAAATTGGTGTTTCTCTAGATGAGCTAATCGTGTATGGTACGAAAGAGAATGTAGAGAAAAAGCGAGAGCTGATAGAAGCGTTAGAAGTAGGGAAAGTAGACATTATTACATTTACGAGCCCTTCAACTGTTACTAGTTTTGTTCGTTTACTTGAGGGTACAAACTGGAGAGAATGGACAAAAAAATGTACAATTGCTTGTATAGGGCCTATTACGGAAAAAGAGGCGAGCCTTTATTTTCCGCATATTATTATGCCGAAAGAGTACACTGTAGAAGCATTACTACAATGTGTTTGTGAATCTATAAAATAAAAGAATGGGGATAGAAGTCTATGAACTCTTTACAATTTAATCGTCATCGTCGCTTAAGACAAAGCGGGGGCATGCGTGCGCTTGTGCGTGAAACGTTTTTACATACGGAAGATTTTATTTACCCTATTTTTGTATTAGAAGGAGAAAATGTTCGTAATGAAGTGCCTTCTATGCCAGGCGTATATCAAATATCTTTAGATTTATTGCAAGCTGAAATGCAAGAAGTTGTTGATTTAGGTATTCGTTCTGTTATTGTATTTGGTTTACCTGCTGAAAAAGATGAAGTTGGATCATCAGCATATTGTGATCATGGAATTGTGCAACGTGCGATTCAGCAAATTAAAGGTGAATTCCCTGATCTAGTAGTAGTTGCGGATACATGTTTATGTCAATTCACAAGCCATGGTCATTGCGGTGTAATTGAAGATGGTATTATTTTAAATGACGAGTCTCTTGCAGTTCTTGCAAAAACAGCTGTAAGTCAAGCGAAAGCAGGAGCGGACATTATTGCGCCATCAAACATGATGGACGGATTCGTAACAGCAATTCGCCACGCATTAGATGAAAATGGTTTTGGACATGTACCAGTTATGTCGTACGCTGTGAAATATTCATCAGCATTTTACGGACCATTCCGTGATGCTGCGCACGGTGCACCGCAATTTGGTGATCGTAAAACATATCAAATGGACCCAGCGAACCGCATGGAAGCATTCCGTGAAGCAGAATCAGATGTAATGGAAGGGGCAGATTTCTTAATTGTAAAGCCAGCTCTTTCTTACTTAGATATCGTTCGTGATGTGAAAAATAACTTTAACTTACCAGTCGTTGCTTATAACGTAAGCGGTGAATATTCAATGATTAAAGCGGCAGCGCAAAATGGCTGGATTAATGAAAAAGAAGTTGTACTTGAAAAATTAATTAGTATGAAACGCGCAGGAGCAGATTTAATTATTACGTATCATGCGAAAGATGCAGCAAGATGGTTACAAGAAGGAGGCGCTAAATAATGAAAAAGTTTGATAAGTCGATTGCAGCGTTTGAAGAGGCTCAAGATTTAATGCCTGGTGGCGTAAATAGCCCAGTTCGTGCATTTAAGTCTGTCGGTATGAATCCGTTGTTTATGGAGCGTGGAAAAGGCTCTAAAGTATATGATATCGATGGAAATGAATACATCGATTACGTATTATCATGGGGTCCTTTAATTCATGGTCATGCAAATGATCGTGTTGTTGAGGCTTTAAAAGCTGTTGCTGAAAGAGGTACGAGCTTCGGTGCTCCAACGGAAATTGAAAATAAATTAGCGAAACTTGTTATTGAGCGTGTTCCATCAATTGAGATTGTGCGTATGGTTAACTCTGGAACAGAAGCGACAATGAGCGCGCTACGTTTAGCTCGTGGTTATACAGGCCGTAACAAAATTTTGAAATTTATCGGTTGTTATCACGGTCATGGTGACTCGTTATTAATTAAAGCGGGTTCTGGTGTAGCGACGCTAGGTTTACCAGATAGCCCAGGTGTACCAGAAGGTGTAGCGAAAAATACGATTACAGTAGCGTATAACGATTTAGAAAGTGTGAAATACGCTTTCGAACAATTCGGTGATGATATTGCCTGTGTCATTGTAGAACCAGTAGCAGGGAATATGGGTGTTGTTCCTCCGCAACCAGGATTTTTAGAAGGTCTTCGTGAAGTAACAGAGCAAAATGGTGCATTGCTTATTTTTGATGAAGTAATGACAGGATTCCGTGTTGCATATAATTGTGGACAAGGTTATTACGGTGTAACACCTGATTTAACTTGTTTAGGTAAAGTAATCGGTGGTGGATTACCGGTAGGAGCATACGGTGGTAAAGCAGAAATTATGCGCCAAGTTGCACCGAGCGGACCAATTTATCAAGCAGGTACTTTATCAGGGAACCCACTAGCAATGGCAGCAGGTTATGAAACGTTAGTACAGTTAACGCCAGAATCGTATGTAGAATTTGAGCGTAAAGCTGAAATGCTAGAAGCTGGCTTACGTAAAGCGGCTGAAAAACATGGCATTCCGCATCATATCAATCGTGCGGGTTCTATGATTGGTATCTTCTTTACAGATGAACCAGTTATTAATTACGACGCAGCAAAATCTTCAAACTTAGAGTTCTTTGCGGCTTACTATCGTGAAATGGTAGAACAAGGTGTATTTTTACCGCCATCCCAATTTGAAGGTTTATTCTTATCGACAGCACATAGTGATGCAGATATTGAGGCGACAATTGCAGCGGCTGAAATTGCAATGTCAAAATTAAAAGCTTAATTGAATAAAGAAAATCGCTCTCCGTAAGGGGGGCGATTTTTTTTATTCATAAAGTCAGCTTTCCGTACATAAATCTGTAATGACATATAGTTTGGGAGGGGGAAAAGAAGTGGCAACAGATCATTCATTACGTTTTTCATTAAAAGAATCTGTTTGGTTCCAAAAAGGACAGGAAGTCGAAGAACTTTTGTCAATTTCGTTAGATCCAGACGTTGAGATAGAAGAGCTTGATCATGAGGTAATTGTGAGAGGGCAATTAGATTTAACGGGAGAGTATGTTGCACGAAAAGATGATTCAGCTTATTCATTAAGAGATCTATCGCCAGCGAAGTCCATTGATTATGTAGAAACAAGAGAAGATGGGGTTAATGAA
This sequence comes from Bacillus cereus group sp. MYBK139-1, assembly GCF_051916915.1. Lineage (NCBI taxonomy): Bacteria > Bacillati > Bacillota > Bacilli > Caryophanales > Bacillaceae > Bacillus > Bacillus cereus group sp. MYBK139-1. The sequence goes on from NZ_JBQAHO010000002.1 coordinate 394,380, forward strand.
CTTGTTCATTCCTTCCCGCTTGAAATATCAATCCCAAGAAACCGTGTGAAAGTAATTGAAGAACTATATGTATCTATCGAGGAATTTGATTATGAACTAAAGGAAAATGGTTGCTTACAATTATTAGCCGATATATCTATTACAGGTTTATGTGATGAAGAAAGAATTGAGGATGAAGAGGAAGAAACGGCGTATGCTGAGTTAGAGGATGATTCTGCGCAAGAGCATGAAACTAGACCGACGCCACAAGTCGAAGAGCCAGCCTATAAGGAATCAGATGAGTGGGAAGATTACGCATTTGAACCGTTCCAACTAGAAGAAAGAAAAGAGCAGGAAGTAGAAGAAGAGGAAATAGAAGAACATGAATTTGTAGAGCGTGAAGAGGAGAAAGAAACAACGCCGCAATTTGAATTGTTCGGAAGAAAAGATTTCAAGAAAGAACAAGCGAAAAAACAAGAAGTACAAGAAGAGGAAACGTATTCACAGCGGGATGAAAATGCGCTTTATTTAACGAAATTATTTACGAAAGAACCGGAAGAAGAATTTACAAAGTTAAGAATGTATTTTGTGCAAGAAGGAGATACGATCGAATCTGTTGCAGAACGTTATGAAACATCTGTACAAAACTTATACCGTGTCAATCAAACAGAAGATATATATTTAACTACAGGACAAATTATTTATATTCCTGTTTCAAGAGCAAAAGCGAAATAAGTGAGTGTTTTCACTCACTTATTTTTCTAAGGCTATGTTTTGAATAGAAAGGGTTATTCGTATGGATATGGAATTACGAAATCGCTATGAACCCATTGTAAGGCAATATAGATTGGATACGCAGCATATGGAAGAGCACGGAAGTGTGACGAAAATTTATACGAATCAAGGTCCATATGCGCTCAAGAAAATAGAAGGCAGGAAGTTAGAGCGGAATAACTTTTTGCATCATATTCAATATTTGAAGGAGAAAGGTTTTTCAAATTATGTACCTATATACCATGCGACGGACGGAAATTATATTTTAAGTGATGGTACGTACAATTATTATTTAATGCCTTGGTTAGAGCGTGCGGAAGGGAACGGCGAGGATAATGATCAATACCATAAAATGTTTCAGACTCTCGGAACGTTGCACCAAAAAACGGTAAAAGAAGAAACATATACAGAAGAGGATTTAGAAAAACATTATACAAATATATCCGATCGCTGGGAAAATGATGGAGAGATGTTAGAAGAGTTTCTTGTAGAATCTGAAGCGAAGTGGTATATGTCTCCGTTTGAATTGCAATATTGTACGTACTATCATCATGTAATGAGGGCGCGTGAGTTTGCAACGAAGCAATTAAATGAGTGGAACGATGCGATGAAAGAAAAAGAAACAACGCGCATTACTTTTGTACATGGTAACGTATCGCTTAATCATTTTTTATTTGATTATGAACGGAATGGCTATTTTATTAGTTTAGAAAAATCGAAGTTTGCAACACCTGTGCAAGATATTGTAGGGTTTTATTCTCGGTCGTTAAACACATATCCAATTGCGCGAAGTGATCGGTTTGAATGGTATCAAATGTATCAAAAAAATTTCCCTTTTACGAAAGAAGAGCAACTACTCATGTTTGCGTATATGACGTATCCATCGCAATTTATTCGGCAAATCCACTCTTATAAGAAAAGAAGAGAGCGGCGCAATGAGGAAAATGAACTTCTCGGAGTAAAGAGTTTGCAACAAGCGCATTGGCTCGTTAGTAATATAGAATATTTCCTTTCGCAATTACAAGCTGCCCAGCAAGGGAACGGATAAAGAAGATAAGTAGAGGATGCTACTTATCTTCTTTTTTTTACTCAAAAAGCTGTAGTCTTAAATTTATCTTGACGAATAAGGTTTCGTTTTTTACACTATTGTATATAATAATTAACAATCATATAAATGCCTTGAAGGGGAAGAGTATAACAAGAAACGTCTTCAGAGAGGAGAATCATTAGCTGGGAGATTCTCTAGATAGTTATGTTAGAAGGTAGCCCTGGAGCATCTTTTCTGAACAGAATAGTTCTCATTAGGAAAAGACGGATTTGTCCGTTATCAAATTAAGAGTATAAGCAAATTCCTGAATTTGTTTGTAAATAAAGGTGGTACCGCGATGTCCCTCGTCCTTTTTTGGATGAGGGACATTTTTTATTTTAAGGAGGGAAAATAATGTCAAACACGGAAAAGAATTTACCAACTAAATATGATCATATGTCCGTTGAAGAAGGCCTTTATCAGTGGTGGCTAGAAGGCAAATATTTTGAAGCAACAGGAGACGAGAAGAAACAACCGTATACAATTGTAATTCCACCTCCGAACGTAACTGGTAAGTTACACCTAGGTCATGCTTGGGATACAACTCTTCAAGATATTTTAACTCGTACGAAGCGTATGCAAGGTTACGATGTATTGTGGCTTCCAGGAATGGACCATGCGGGTATCGCAACACAAGCGAAAGTAGAAGGGAAACTTCGTGAAGAAGGTATTTCACGTTACGATCTTGGCCGTGAGAAATTCCTTGAAAAAGCTTGGGAATGGAAAGAAGAATACGCTTCTCACATTCGTCAACAATGGGGGAAAGTTGGTTTAGGACTAGACTATTCTCGCGAACGTTTCACATTAGACGAAGGTTTATCTGATGCGGTTAATAAAGTATTCGTTCAATTATACGAAAAAGGCTTAATTTACCGCGGTGAATATATTATCAACTGGGACCCGGCAACACGCACAGCTCTTTCTGATATCGAAGTAATTCATAAAGAAGTTCAAGGTGCATTCTACCATATGAACTATCCGTTAACAGATGGTTCTGGTCACATTCGTCTTGCAACAACTCGTCCAGAAACGATGCTTGGTGATACAGCGGTAGCGGTTCATCCAGAAGACGATCGTTACAAGCATTTAATCGGAAAAACAGTTACACTTCCAATCGTAGGCCGTGAGATTCCGATTATTGCTGATGAGTACGTAGAAGAAGATTTCGGAACAGGCGTTGTAAAAATTACGCCAGCTCATGACCCGAATGACTTTGAAGTAGGTAACCGTCATGACTTACCGCGTATCTTAGTAATGAACGAAGATGGATCGATGAACGAAAAAGCTGGTAAGTATAACGGTATGGATCGTTTCGAGTGTCGTAAAGCGTTAGTGAAAGATTTACAAGAAGCGGGCGTATTAGTAGAAATCGAGCCTCATATGCATTCAGTAGGCCATAGTGAGCGTAGTGGTGCAGTTGTTGAGCCTTACTTATCAACACAATGGTTCGTAAAAATGGCTCCACTTGCTGAGAAGGCAGTAGCGCTTCAACAAAAAGAAGAAGAGAAAGTAACGTTCGTACCAGATCGTTTCGAAAACACATATTTACGTTGGATGGAAAACATTCACGACTGGTGTATTTCTCGTCAATTATGGTGGGGACACCGCATTCCAGCTTGGTATCATAAAGAAACTGGTGAAGTATACGTAGGTACAGAAGCGCCAGCAGATATTGAAAATTGGAATCAAGATAACGACGTACTTGATACATGGTTCAGTTCAGCGTTATGGCCATTCTCAACACTTGGTTGGCCAAATGAAGATGCAGCGGACTTCAAACGTTACTATTCAACTGATGCACTAGTAACTGGTTATGACATCATCTTCTTCTGGGTATCTCGTATGATTTTCCAAGGTTTAGAGTTTACAGGCGAGCGTCCATTTAAAGATGTATTAATTCACGGTTTAGTTCGTGATGAGCAAGGACGTAAAATGAGTAAATCTCTTGGTAACGGTATTGACCCAATGGAAGTTATTGAGAAGTACGGTGCAGATGCAATGCGTTTCTTCTTATCAACAGGAAGTGCACCAGGTCAAGATTTACGCTTCAGCATGGAGAAAGTAGAATCTACTTGGAACTTCATTAATAAAATTTGGAATGCATCACGTTTCGTATTAATGAATATGGATGACATGAAATATGAAGAAATCGATTTAACTGGTGAAAAGTCAGTTGCAGATAAGTGGATTTTAACTCGCTTAAATGAAACAATCGAAAGCGTAACACGTAACATGGATAAATATGAGTTCGGTGAAGCTGGTCGCTCATTATACAACTTCATCTGGGATGATTTCTGTGACTGGTACATCGAAATGGCGAAACTTCCTCTATACGGTGAAGATGAAGCAGCTAAGAAAACAACTCGTTCTATTTTAGCTTACGTATTAGACCAAACAATGCGTCTATTACACCCATTCATGCCATTCGTAACAGAGAAGATTTGGCAACATTTACCGCACGAAGGCGAATCTATTACAGTAGCAGCGTGGCCAACAGTTCGCGAAGATTTACAAGATACAGAAGCTGCAGCAGAAATGCACCTTCTAGTTGATATCATTCGCTCTGTTCGTAACATTCGTGCAGAAGTTAATACGCCAATGAGCAAAAAAGTTCAAATGCAAATTAAAGCAAAAGATGAGGCTGTACTTGCTCAGCTTACGAAAAATAGCTCTTACATTGAGCGTTTCTGTAACCCAAGCGAGTTAACAATTCAAACGGATTTACAAGCACCAGAAAAAGCGATGACTGCAATTGTAACAGGTGCAGAGTTATTCTTACCGTTAGCTGATCTTATCAATCTTGATGAAGAGAGAGCACGTCTTGAGAAAGAACTTGAGAAGTTCGATAAAGAAGTAGAACGTGTACAGAAGAAACTTTCAAACCAAGGTTTCGTAGCGAAAGCTCCTGCAGCAGTTATTGAAGGAGAGCGTGCGAAAGAGCAAGATTACCTAGAAAAACGCGAAGCAGTTCGTCAACGTCTAGCGGATCTTGAGAAATAAAAATGTTTTTTAGAGACTCACTATATTGGTGAGTCTCTTTTCTTTGCGTATAATAGAATGATGAAGGTTGTCTTTTGAAAGGGGAAAGCATACGTGATACATACATACGAAGAAGCGATAGGTTGGATTCATAGCCGATTGAGATTTGGTATTAAACCGGGATTAGAAAGAATGAGATGGATGCTAGAAGAGCTCGGAAATCCAGAGCGTCACATAAAATGTGTTCACCTTGCTGGTACAAATGGAAAAGGTTCAACGTTAACATATATGCGCTACATGTTAGAAGGTGCAAAATATAAGGTAGGAACTTTTACCTCCCCTTATATTGAAACATTTAACGAGCGTATTAGTGTGAACGGAACACCAATTGCAGATGAAGAGATTACTGAACTTGTAAAGATGGTAAAGCCAGTCGTTGAAAAACTAGATGAGACGGATTTAGGGGAAGCGACTGAGTTTGAAATTATTACTGTTATGGCAATTTGTTATTTCGGTAAAGTTAATTTCTGTGATGTTGTTTTATTTGAAACAGGGCTTGGAGGGCGCTTTGATTCTACGAATGTGATTCATCCAGTTCTCACGATAATTACGAATATCGGTCACGATCATATGCATATTTTAGGTAATACATTAGGAGAAATTGCATATGAAAAGGCGGGGATTATTAAGTCTGGTGTTCCGGTTATTACTGGTGTGCAAGATGAGGAAGCGCTGCAAGTCATTCAAAAAGTTGCAAAGGAAAATCATGCAAATGTATACGAGATAGGCAACCATTTTACATCGTTACATAAACAGTCTAGTGAAGATGGAGAACAGTTCGATTTCACTTGTCCTTTCGCCTCTTTTGAAGATGTGCGAATCACAATGAAAGGCAGCCATCAAGTAGGAAACGCAACACTTGCACTTATGGCAGTCATGTATGTAAAAACATACTTATCATTTTTAATTGAGGAAGAAGAAATAAGAACTGGATTACAGGAAGCGTATTGGGTGGGGCGCTTTGAAAAACTGCAAAGTAATCCGGATATTATTATAGATGGTGCTCATAACCCAGAAGGTATTGAAAGTCTTGTGAAAACGGTAGAATCACATTACAAAGATAAAAATGTAATAGTTTTATTTACTGCCCTTGGTGATAAACAATTGCACAATATGGTAGGTCAATTAGAAAGCATCGCCGATGAAATTATTTTTACAACATTTGCCTTTGATCGTGCTATTTCTGCTGACAAACTTGCATCGTATTCAAAGGAAGAGTCAAAATTAGTTTTTGAAAATTGGAAAGAGGCAATTGATACGAAGGTTGAAATGCTTGGAGAAAATGACGTTTTTATCATAACAGGTTCTCTTTATTTCATTTCGGAAGTTCGAAAATATATTCGCGAGAAAAACTAGATAGTCTGTACTATCTAGTTTTTTTGTTCTACAAATGAAGTCAAATGCATACATATAAGATAAATATATAGGGTTATTTGGCGAATTCCTCTGACAAATATCTCGTTTTTTTGTGAAATGAATATGATATGATGCGGACAACGATAAGAGGTGAGGTGTGAGTGTATGGACAAGCAATCACGAACGATCTCAGTGAAAGTGAATGGAACAGAAGCGAAGTATGAGGAGAAGAAGAAAGACGAATTTGACTGGATGGTAGTAGAAAGTGAAAGATCAAAAAACGTTGTTCCGTTTCAAAAATCGAAAGTAGCGTCTACGGAAAAAAATCGAAAGAAGTGGAGCAATACGTTAATTGCAATCGTTGCAACTGCAATTATTATTGGTACGGCGTTTGGAATGGGGATGCTACAGTTACTGCAAGGACAAGGTGCGACAGGAGGAAGTGAAGTAACAGCTTCGAAGCAGATGCGAAAGGAAGAATCAAAGGTGGGCGGAACGGTAGAACAAACACCAGCACCAAAAGAGGAAAAAACAAAAGCACAGACAGGAACGTCATTAGAGCCAATGAAATTATTTTTTGTTCAAGGAGGAATCTATTCTTCTGAAGAAAAGGGACAGGCCGCTCTTGAAGAGTGGAAAGGTAATGGAGGTGTAGCAGCCTTAAAACCGAGCGGTGATAAGTATGCATTAGTTGTTGGTATTGCTAGCGATGAACAAGGCATAAACCAATTAATGACGCAGTATAAAAATGATAATGTCTCCGTATTGAAAAAGGACTGGGATATAACAGATAAAGCGTTACTTAAAGATGATAAAGAAGTTGGGGCGTTTTTAACAAAAGTACAGCCATTATATACTCATTTAGCAAAATATGCTTCTAGCGTACAAGCTAGTGAAAAAGGTAATGCAAAAGATATAAGTGCAATCGAAAAAGAGTGGAAAGCGATTGAAAAAGAAGGGAAAAGTATGAAGCAGGAAGAAGCAAAGAAATTGTATATGTACACGTCAGTAGCTGTGCAAACAGTGAAGGATGGAAAAGGTGATAAGGAATCTTTAGCGAAATTAAATCAAGTTATCATTGATGGTATACTTTCATACGAAAAAATTGTTTCACAAAAGGTGAAATAATAGGATAATGAAATGACGAAGGAAGAAGTGTAGATGCTTCTTTCTTTTCTTTTGAATTTAGAGTAAAGTGCTTTCTCTATGACAGGAATATAATCGTGTTTTAGTAAGGAAGTATTATTTTGTTTAGAGAAAATAATATTTCTTTTATTTGTGGACAAACTATTCCTTTGATACGATTGATATAAATGATTCTGCTTCATGTGAGAAAGGAAGGAGAAAATATGAAAAAAATTATTTTAGCTTCAGGATCACCTCGCAGGAAGGAATTACTTGAGTTAGCGGGTGTGCCATTTGAAATTATTGTAAGTGAAGTAGAAGAAACGATTGGTGCGTATTCATCGCCTTCTGATATTGTTATGTCCCTTGCCCTGCAAAAAGCATCTGCGGTAGCAGAAAATAACAGTGATCATATTGTATTAGGTGCAGACACAATTGTTACATATGAGTCGCGTATTCTTGGAAAGCCATCTAATGAGGCTGAGGCGAAAGAAATGTTGCAATTATTATCAGGGAAAACACATGAAGTGTATACTGGTGTTGCAATTATAGCAAAGGACAAAACAGTCACTTTTTACGAGCGTACAGAAGTTACGTTTTGGGAATTAACAGAAGAGGAAATTGACGCATACATTGCATCAAAAGAGCCTTTGGATAAAGCAGGAAGTTATGGGATTCAAGGTAAAGGATCTATTTTTGTTCAACATATTCAAGGGGACTACTATAGTGTAGTTGGGTTACCAATTTCACGTCTTGTTCGGGAATTAAAACAATTTAATATTGATGTAACCCATGCGTAAAACTGCATGGGATTTTCTTTGAGAGAACAAATAAAGGGGTGGAGAAATGAACGGTATTCGTGATGTTGTCAAAGAAGAACAGCCACGGGAGCGTTTATTGTTAGAGGGAGCTGGAAGTTTATCCAATCGGGAGCTTCTTGCAGTGTTACTCAGAACAGGTTCTAAAGAAGAAACAGTTTTGAAGTTATCAGATAAAATTTTACATCACTTTGATGGTTTACGTATGTTGAAAGATGCAACGTTAGAAGAGCTTGTCAGTATACATGGTGTCGGGGTTGCGAAGGCAACGCAGCTTATAGCTGCTTTTGAACTCGGTAGAAGAATGGTGCGTTTAGAATATCAAAATAGATACAGCATTCGAAGCCCGGAAGATTGCGCCAGATATATGATGGAAGAAATGCGCTTCCTGCAGCAGGAGCATTTTGTATGTCTATATTTGAACACAAAGAATCAAGTTATACATAGGCAAACGATTTTCATTGGAAGTTTAAACTCGTCAATTGTACATCCAAGGGAAGTTTTTAAAGAAGCGTTTCGCCGTGCAGCAGCCTCTATCATATGTCTTCATAACCATCCCTCAGGAGACCCCGCGCCGAGCCGAGAAGATATTGAAGTAACAAAACGCTTAGTAGAATGCGGCCGGATTATCGGAATTGAAGTGCTCGATCATATTATAATAGGTGACCATAAATTCGTGAGTTTAAAGGAAAAAGGTCATATTTAAGACTATGCTTTTTACTTATTTTGTTTTATAATGTGATTTATGAGTTTTTTGTAGAAAATTATCTACAAAAAGGATAAAGATATAAAAAACGTACTGTTTTTATAATATAAAGTAAGAAAAAATGAGTCCGTGAAAACAAGAAAGGAAGATAAATAATATGTTTGGATTTGGTGGCTTTACTCGCGATCTTGGAATAGACTTAGGAACTGCGAACACGCTTGTATATGTAAAAGGAAAAGGTGTAGTTTTACGTGAACCTTCAGTAGTAGCGTTACAAACTGATACGAAACAAATCGTTGCTGTAGGTAGCGATGCAAAACAAATGATTGGTCGTACACCAGGAAACGTTGTGGCACTTCGCCCAATGAAAGACGGTGTAATTGCTGATTACGAAACGACAGCAACAATGATGAAATATTACATTCAACAAGCTCAAAAATCAAATGGATTCTTCTCACGTAAGCCTTATGTAATGGTATGTGTGCCATCTGGTATTACAGCTGTAGAAAGACGTGCAGTAATCGATGCGACTCGTCAAGCTGGTGCTCGTGATGCTTATCCTATCGAAGAACCATTTGCAGCAGCAATTGGTGCAAACTTACCTGTTTGGGAACCAACTGGTAGTATGGTTGTTGATATCGGTGGCGGTACAACAGAAGTTGCAATCATTTCTTTAGGCGGTATTGTAACAAGTCAATCAGTTCGTGTTGCTGGTGATGACATGGATGATTCAATCATTCAGTACATTAAGAAAAGCTACAACTTAATGATCGGTGAAAGAACAGCTGAAGCATTAAAATTAGAAATCGGTTCTGCAGGCGAGCCAGAAGGTATTGAGCCTATGGAAATTCGCGGTCGTGATTTAGTAAGTGGTTTACCAAAAACAGTACTAATTCAACCAGAAGAAATTGCAGATGCATTAAAAGATACAGTAGATGCAATTGTAGAATCTGTTAAAAATACGTTGGAGAAAACTCCACCTGAATTAGCGGCAGATATTATGGACCGTGGTATCGTATTAACAGGTGGCGGAGCATTACTACGTAATTTAGATAAAGTAATTAGTGAAGAAACAAATATGCCAGTTCTTGTTGCAGAAGATCCATTAGATTGCGTAGCAATTGGAACGGGTAAAGCATTAGACAATATCGATCTTTTCAAAACTGCTGCTCGATAATATTGCAAAATAAAAATCAATGAAATTAAGAGGGTGTGAACGTGCCACAGTTTTTCTTAAACAAAAGATTAATTGTTTTGTTAGTTAGTATTATTCTTCTCGTGGCATTGATTGGAATCTCATTGAAAGAACGGAACAGTTTAACATGGCCAGAGCAGTTTGTTAAAGACACTGTCGGTGTTGTAGAACGTGTATTCCAAAAGCCAGCGAAATACGTAGCTGGATTCTTCGAAAATGTAGAGGATGTAAAGCGCACGTATGAAGAGAATAAAGAATTAAAAGCAAAATTAGACAATTATGCAGGTCTATCAGGAAAAGTAAAACAATTAGAAGATGATAACAAGAAGTTACAAGAGTTAACGGGTAAAGATAAGTTAAATAGCGGTTATACTGAAATTCCAGCTACTGTCGTTTCTCGTAATCCAGATAAATGGTACGATTTAGTTGGAATTGACAAAGGGGCACAGCAAGGAATTAAAAAAGATATGGCTGTATTAACTCCACAAGGTTTAGTTGGACGAGTGAAAAGTGTATCTCAGTTCACATCATCAGTAGAGCTACTAAGCTCTATGAGCCGAACAAATCGTGTTTCTGCTATCGTACAAGGAAATGAGAAAATCTTTGGATTGATTGAAGGCTACGATAAAGAAAAGCACTTACTTCTTTTCACAAAGATTGGTTCTGATGCTGAGGTAGCTAAAGATCAACTAGTTGTAACATCTGGACTTGGTGATATTTTCCCGAAAGGTCTTGTAATTGGAACAATTGTTGATGTTCAGCCGGATCCATACGGTTTAACAAAAACAGCTTATGTAAAACCTGCCGCTGATTTAAATGACGTAGAGCATATTATGGTTGCGAAGCGTGAAACGCCTTCAGCGCCATTAGAATAGGAGGGGGAGAAGAGATGATGAAGATTTTAAAAAGAGCAGCTCTTCCTCTTTTGCTCCTTTTTGTTTTTTTATTTGAAAATATGTTTGCTACTATTGTTCCAACAGAGGTTTTTTGGAAAGACAGTATAGCAGCACCTCATTTCTTTATCATTGTGTTATGTTTTGTTACTGTGTACTATAGTCCGGTCCAAGGGATTTATTACGGACTATTATTTGGTTTCTTATTTGATACCGTATACACAGAACTTGTCGGTATATATATTTTTGCGTATCCGATTTTAGCTTATTTAGTTTATAGTGTGATGAAGGTACTACAATTAAATTTATTTATTGTTGTCTCTATCGTACTAGCTAGCATTGCAGCATTAGAGTATTATGTGTATGGATTTTTAACTTTGTTAGGACGTACTCATATGTCGGCGTATGTCTTTTTCACAGATCGTCTCCTGTCTACTTTATTGCTAAATGCAATTTTCTTATTGATAGTTTGTTTCCCACTGAGACGATATTTAGTGCGTCTTTCAAAAGCGATGGAAGAAAAAGAAAAAAGGATTTTCTAATTTTATGTCGAATTGAATCGGTGGGGTGAACTTTAGTGGAAGAAAAAAAGCAACAAAATGTAACAATAAAAGGGACAAAAGACGGGATAACGCTTCATTTAGATGATTGTTGTTCATTCTCTGAATTACTGAAGGAATTGGATGAGAAACTTTCTACACATTATTATGATGGTGATGGACGCTCTTTAATTGAAGTGCATGTGAAAGTGGGAAATCGTTATTTAACAGAAGTCCAACAAGAAGAGATTCGTACGTTAATTCGTAATAAAAAGAATCTCGTTGTGGATTCGATTGAAAGTGATGTTATAACGAAAGAGGAAGCAATAGCTTGGAAAGAAGAAACAGAAATTGTCCCTATTTCCAAAATTGTTCGCTCTGGACAAGTTTTACATGTAAAAGGAAATTTATTGTTAATTGGTGATGTTAATCCAGGCGGAACGGTTATCGCTGGGGGGAATATTTTTGTCGTAGGATCATTAAGAGGAATTGCACATGCTGGGTATTATGGGGATTCAGATGCTGTAATCGCTGCATCTGTTATGAACCCGATGCAACTTCGAATTAGTGATGTGGCAATGCGGGCTCCGGAAGAGAAAGAAGACGGAGCGGAGGCGGCAGAATGTGCGTATATTAATGAGAACAATCACATTGTTGTCGATCGACTGCAACTTCTCACTCATCTTAGACCTAATTTAACAAAGTTAGAAAGGGGAATTGTATAGCTGTGGGAGAGGCAATAGTAATTACATCTGGAAAAGGCGGTGTAGGTAAAACTACAACGTCTGCGAACATTGGTACAGCCTTAGCGTTATCTGGAAAGAAAGTGTGCTTAATTGACACAGATATCGGTCTTCGAAACTTAGACGTAGTAATGGGGCTGGAAAATCGTATTGTATTTGATCTTGTTGATGTCGTTGAAGGGCGTTGCCGTTTACCTCAGGCTCTTATTAAAGATAAACGTTTTGACGATCTTTATTTATTACCTGCAGCACAAACGAGTGATAAATCAGCGGTAACACCTGAACAAATGGATGAATTAATACAAGTATTACGTCAAGATTATGATTACATATTAATTGATTGTCCTGCGGGGATTGAGCAGGGATTTAAAAACGCGGTAGCTGGTGCGGATAAAGCAATCGTTGTTACGACGCCAGAAGTATCCTCAATGCGCGATGCGGATCGTATTATCGGGCTTTTAGAAAAAGAGGATATTGAACCACCGAAACTTGTTATTAATCGTGTGCGTAGTCATATGCTTCATGAACAGGATATGTTAGATGTTGATGAAATCGTACGTACATTGTCAATTGAGCTTCTTGGTGTTGTCGAAGATGATGATGAAGTTATTCGTGCTACAAATACAGGTGAGCCTGTAGCGTTGCAACCGAGCGGAAAAGCAGCGTTAGCTTATCGTAATATTGCAAGACGTTTGTTGGGTGAGAATGTCCCATTACAAGCATTTGAACAAGAAAAGGTATCGGTATTTACAAAGGTGAAAAACTTCTTTGGAATCCGTTAAAAGCACTTCGCATATTTGCGGAGTGCTTTCTTTTTTCTTCACACGAATATCTTCCATACCTAGCTCATACATATGTACAAACTGTATACAACTGTTTCTATGTACATTAGCTTAACGAAAGAAAGGAGACAGTATGAAGAATAGACGTGTAGAAGAAATTAAAAAACGGATTGCGAAGAGGAAGGCAGAGCAAGAAAGGATGGAGGAAGAGCAGTATTTTGCTGGAGGGAATTTTGATAGTGAAACAGTATTTATTGAAGATGGAGAAAAGGAAATTCATCCTTTATTTCGAAAAGAAGTGTTTTTCTTCAAAGTATTGTTATCAGCAATATTAGTTCTTTCTGTCGCTATTTTATATAAGAATGCACCAGCTTCTTTCGACGGTGCTAAAGCTGTTACAGAAAAAGTGATGAAAGAAGAGTTTCAGTTTGCTACTGTAGCGAAATGGTACGAAAAACAGTTTGGAAAACCGCTTGTGTTCTATTCGCCTAATGAGAAAAAAGAAGGAACGATTCAGCAAAAAGATTATGCCATTCCTGCTTCCGGAAAGGTGATGCAAGGGTTTCAAAAAAATGGCCAAGGTGTATTTGTCCAAACAGCTACAAATGCAACTGTTGAGTCAGTGAATGAAGGGCTAGTTGTTTTTGCAGGCAAGAAAGAGGAACTTGGTAATACAGTTCAAATTCAGCATGCAGATGGTACGGAGTCATGGTATGCAAATTTAAATGATATGTCAGTGAAGTTATATGATTACGTTTCAAAGAAACAAAAAATTGGAACAGTGAATAATGATGCGAATAATAAAAATGGTAAGTTTTATTTCGCAATAAAAAAGGACGAAAAATTTATTGATCCGATTCAGGTGATTTCATTTGATTAAATATAGAGATGTTTTAACAAAGATTTCAGTGCATCCGTTGTTTTGGGTTATTATTGTCATTGGTATTTTCACGGCACGTTTTAAAGAGTTACTACTGTTATTTTGTATCGTTCTCATCCATGAACTTGGGCATGCTTTTGCAGCGGCACACTATAATTGGCGTATTAAGAAGATTCAACTTTTGCCGTTTGGTGGTGTAGCTGAGCTTGAGGAACATGGGAATAAATCATTGAAAGAGGAACTAGTTGTCGTAATTGCAGGACCTATTCAACATATTTGGATGATGGCGGTAGGCTATATGTTGTTTGAAGCTGGTTGGCTTCATGCGGAATTATATTATTTCTTTATGTGGAATAATATAATTATTTTAGCATTTAATTTACTACCTATTTGGCCTCTTGATGGTGGAAAAGTATTGTTTAACGTACTATCATATCGTTTTCCTTATTTACAAGCACATGAAAAGATGATGAAATTATCATGTGTTTTTTTTAGTGTCATACTAGGATGGCAGTTACTTTGGAATAGTAACAATATTATGATGTGGGTACTACTCATATTTTTAGCAGTGTCGTTATATCAAGAATGGAAGCAAAGACGGTATGCCTTTATGCGTTTTTTATTAGAACGTTATTATGGGAACAAAAGAGGAATTGAAAAGATTGCACCGATTGAGGTGCAATCAGAAGATCATTTATATAAGATATTCACAAAATTTCGTAGAGGCTATAAGCATTCTATTATCGTCCGCGGAAAATATAAAGAACATTACACATTGGATGAAAATGAATTGCTTTATGCGTATTTTACTGAAAAACGAACAACTTCATCTGTTGAAGAATTAATCGGTTAGTGTTGACGTTAGCACTAACCTTTTATTATTGTAAAAGCAAAGAAGATTATAAAGTGAGGAAAGTATTTTGAAAACGTTATATATGAACTACGCTGGATCGGAAAAACGGGTTGCAATTGAAGAGAAGAAGAAAATTGTTGAGTTTTTATGGAAACGAAATGAAGAACAAGAGATTGTTGGGCATATTTATGTTGGACGTATCGTAAGAACGATTGCTGGAATGAATGCAGCTTTTGTAAATATAGGTTTAGAAAAACATGCGTATCTTTCGTACGATGATGTACCATCTTCTTATCATATACATGAAGGACAAGCGGTGCTCGTACAAGTTGTAAAAGAGGCAATTGATACGAAAGGGCCAAAATTGACAGCAAATATAGAATTTACCGGAAAATATGTCGTTTATATGCCATATGATGAAATGCGTGCGGTTTCTCGGAAAATAAAAAACAATAAAAGAAGGCAACAATTACTCCAAATTGAAGTAGGAGGGACAGGAGGTTATATTTTCCGCTCAGCTTCTGAAAAAGGAGAAATTGAAGAAATACAAGCTGAAATGCAAAGGTTACAGCAGTTATATGAAGAGTTAAAAAGAAAAGAGGGCCAAGGAAAGGCACCGTTACTAGTCCATCGACCAGCAACCTTTTTAGATCGTGTATTTCAAGAGAATCCAATTGAAACGATTGAAAAAGTAGTTGTAGATACAAGAAGTATAGTAAAAGAATTAGAAGAAAAAGTCGGTAAAGAAAAAGTCTCTTTTTATAATGAAAAATCTTCAATGTTTAACCATTTTGGCATAGAGCGTGAGATTGAGAAAGCACTTCAAAAAATTGTTTGGCTCCCAAATGGTGCTTATTTAATTGTGGAACAAATGGAGACGATGACTGTAATTGATGTGAATACGGGTAAGTTTACTGGAAAACAGAATTTACAAGATACAGTCCTTCGTACAAATGAAGTAGCAGCTGAAGAGATAGCGCGTCAATTAAGACTCCGTGATATTGGTGGTATGATATTAATTGACTTTATTAATATGAAAAGAAGAGAAGATAAAGAAAAGATAAGAGAATGTCTCATCGCTGCTATGCAAAATGATCGCACATATACAAGAGTGCTCGGGTTCACAGAGTTAGGGATTTTAGAGATGACACGTAAACGTAAAAAACATTCTTTACGCGACGTATTACTTGAAGAGTGTGCACCGTGCAAAGCGACGGGTTATGTCATGTCATATGAAACGATTGCGTATGAGCTAGAGAGAGAGCTAATTACATACGGCAATATAGAAGATGAGGCAGTATTAATCTCTGCATCTAAAGAATTACAAAAACAATTTTTGCAAAAAGAATTACAAAAAAATATTCCATTTGAAATTTATTTCAAAGATGATATGATCGAAAAGTACGCTATTATCCGTTTTGGAAGTAAAAAAGAAATTATAGAACGAAAAAAATAGTTATTAGAACTTTCATTGACAATAGTCTATGATTCATGATAACATCTTTATGTTATAGTTTATAGCACCTAAACGGCTATATGCTACAACCGCACAAGACAGGTTCCTTAAAGGCATTTATGTCTACCTCGTTTTTGGCGAGTCTTAGTAATTAAGAGGAGGTGCAAGTATGTACGCAATTATCGAAACAGGTGGAAAACAAATCAAAGTTGAAGCTGGTCAAGAAATCTACATTGAAAAATTAGATGTTGAAGCTGGTGAAACTGTTACTTTTGACAAAGTTCTTTTCGTTGGTGGCGAAAACGTGAAAGTTGGTAGCCCAGTTGTAGAAGGTGCAACAGTTACTGCGAAAGTTGAAAAACACGGTCGCGCTAAGAAAATCATCGTTTTCAAATACAAAGCGAAAAAGAACAATCGTAAGAAACAAGGTCATCGTCAACCTTACACTAAGCTAGTTGTTGAAGCTATCAACGCTTAATTCTGGTTAACATGATTAAAATTACGATAAGTCGCACGAAATTAGGAAGTATCCAATCATTTAAAATGACTGGACATGCCGATTATGCGCCACATGGACAAGATCTTGTCTGTGCTGGAACTACAGCGGTTGTGTTTGGTTCCATAAATGCTGTGGAAGAACTTTGTAATGTGCAGGCAACTATTGAACTCGGAAGTGATGGTGGATTCTTAACGTATGAATTGCCTAATGATTTAGACGTTCATACAGCAGAAAAAGCACAGATACTTTTAGAAGGATTGGTTGTTTCGCTTAAGACGATCGAACTTGATTACGGAAAGTATATCCGTTTAATAGAAAAAGTGCAGGAGGTGTAACGTATGTTAAGATTAGATCTTCAGTTTTTCGCATCTAAGAAAGGTGTAGGTAGTACAAAGAACGGTCGTGACTCTCAGTCAAAACGTCTTGGTGCTAAACGCGCAGATGGTCAAACGGTTACAGGTGGTTCAATTCTTTACCGTCAACGCGGTACAAAAATTTATCCAGGTGTTAACGTTGGTCGTGGTGGCGATGACACTTTATACGCGAAAGTTGACGGCGTAGTACGCTTCGAGCGTCTTGGCCGTGACCGCAAACAAGTGAGCGTATATCCTGTTGCTCAAGAAGCATAAGAACTCACGGAAAACTCTAACCTGAGTGCAGGTTAGAGTTTTTCTATATTAAGGAGTATCTAAATGAATAAAAAATGGACAATTATAGATGCATTGCGCCATTCAAGACATGATTGGCTCAATCGTATGCAGATGGTGAAAGGAAACCTTTCCCTTGGAAAAGTGGAAGAAATTCATAGTCTCATCGATCGTTTTGTCCAAGAAGCGAGACAAGAATCCAATCTGATGGGGCTATCAATGCCTTTATTTTCAGAGTGGATTTTAACATATAATTGGAAACAGCAGCCGTGCTTATTGGAGTACGAAGTATTAGGGAATTTACATAACTTATCTCACTTAGATGAGACTGTATGTACATGGACGAATCAATTTTTCTCAATGCTTCAGCATAGTTTAGACGTATATGTTGAAAATTATGTTTGTATCACAATTGAATGTGACGCGGAGAATGCTCGTTTCTTTTTTGATTTTCGTGGTAAGCTAACGAGTGTAGAAGAACTACAGAATTGGCTTGCGAACCAAAACAATAAATGGTATTCCATTTCTTATACAGTAAGAGACGAAGAAGTCTCAGTTATATTACAACCAATTGAAAAAAGTGTGGTGAAATAATGTTTGTAGATCAGGTCAAGATATATGTAAAAGGCGGCGACGGTGGTAACGGAATGGTTGCGTATCGTCGTGAGAAGTATGTACCAAAAGGTGGCCCAGCAGGTGGCGACGGTGGTAAAGGTGCAGATGTTGTTTTTGTTGTTGAGGAAGGCTTACGTACATTAATGGACTTCCGCTACCAACGTCATTTCAAAGCTGATCGTGGTCAGCACGGAATGAGTAAAGGGCAGCACGGGCGTAAATCTGAAGATTTACTTGTAAAGGTTCCACCAGGAACAGTAGTAAAAGATGAAAAAACTGGTCAAATTCTTGCCGATTTAGTAACGCATGGGCAAACGGCTGTAATTGCAAAAGGTGGCCGCGGTGGTCGTGGTAACTCACGTTTCGCAACAGCTACGAATCCAGCGCCAGAAATCGCTGAGAACGGGGAGCCAGGTCAAGAGCGTGATGTTATTCTAGAACTGAAAGTACTAGCAGACGTTGGACTTGTTGGATTCCCAAGTGTAGGTAAATCTACATTATTATCTGTCGTATCATCAGCACGTCCGAAAATTGCAGAGTATCACTTCACAACAATCGTTCCAAACCTTGGTGTTGTTGAGACTGGTGATAACCGCAGCTTCGTTATGGCTGACCTTCCTGGACTAATTGAAGGCGCACATGCTGGCGTCGGACTTGGACACCAATTCTTACGTCATATTGAGCGTACACGTGTAATCGTGCATGTAATTGATATGTCTGGTTTAGAAGGCCGTGATCCATATGAAGATTACGTAACGATTAATAATGAATTAAAAGAATACAATCTTCGCTTAACGGAGCGTCCACAAGTTGTTGTTGCAAACAAAATGGATATGCCAGATGCAGAAGAAAACTTACAAGCATTTAAAGAGAAAGTGGGAGACGAAGTAAAAATCTTCCCAATCTCAGCTGTAACAAGACAAGGTGTTCGTGACTTACTGTTTGAAGTAGCGAACTTAATAGAAACAACACCAGAATTCCCAATACATGAAGTTGCGGATGAGTCTGATACAAGTGTAATGTACAAATTTGATACTGAAGGTGTTAAATTTGAAATTACACGTGAAAGTGATGGCACGTTTGTTATCTCTGGTTACGATATCGAGAAAACATTCAAGATGACAGACTTCTCACGTGATGAATCTGTACGTCGTTTCGCTCGCCAAATGCGTGGAATGGGTATTGATGAAGCGCTTCGTGCACGTGGTGCAAAAGACGGAGATATTGTAAAAATTCTTGAATATGAATTTGAATTTATCGACTAAGACTGCCGAAATATGGCAGTCTTTTTTTATCCCACTTTAATGGGCAGTAAGACCCCTACCTCAAAAATTCAGCGAAAGCAAAGAAGTTAGGTGGGGGATGAAGAAAAAACCCCCCACTGATTAAAGTTTCACTTTATATCGTAAAAGTCTGATTTATACAGGAAAAAATCCCCACTAATTAAATTTTCAATTTATAATAGAAAAAGAAGTAGTTTTATAAGAACTTTTTATGGGGAGAAAGTGAACATGTATAAAATATTAATTGTAGAAGATGATGAGAAAATCGCGGGGATATTAGAGGAACATTTAGAAAGGTATGGCTATCAGTCATTTAGAGCGAGTGATTTACGGCATATAAAAGATGAATTTGTAAAAGTAAATCCACATCTCGTGTTACTTGATATTAATTTACCGTATTTTGATGGGTTCTATTGGTGTCGTCAAATCCGCAGTGTATCGAATGCACCCATTATTTTTGTTTCTGCAAGGACGGGGGAAATGGATCAAGTAATGGCAATTGAAAATGGCGGAGATGATTACATTACGAAGCCATTCCATTTAGACATTGTAATGGCTAAGGTGAAAAGTGCACTTCGTCGTGGGTATGGTGAGTATGCTTCTGCGGCAGAAAGCGATTGTTTAGGTGTAAATGGACTGTTGTTATTCCCATCTCAGCACGTTGTTGAGTGGCAAGGACAACAAACAGAACTGACAAAAAATGAATTTTACTTATTAGAGTGTTTAATGAAACAAGCAAATCAATATGTAACGCGCGAAGAATTGTTAGAAGCCCTCTGGGATGAGGTAGCTTTTGTTGATGATAATACATTAACCGTAAATGTAAAACGTGTAAGGAAGAAACTAGAGGAGCTCGGCATTAAAAATGCAATTGTAACGAAACGTGGATATGGTTATGCGCTTCTTACAGAGTGGGGAGAAGCGCATGAAGGTTAAAGATTACCTTATGGACCGCTTTTCTTTAATGCTTTCTTACATTGTTAGCCTCTGTTTATTTGGGCTCGTTTTGCAGTTGCAAAGTCTTTTAGAAAAGCGATCTATTGATTGGAATACATGGTTATACGGACTTTTATTAGGGATAGTTGTGTTTACTGTATACCTTATTTACGATTACCGAAAACGGAGTGTATTTTTCAAGAGGATCGAAAAATATGTTACTAGCGGAAATACATTACATGATTCCTTACTTATTGATACTTCTTATACGGCAGAGCAAGAGATGGTTGTTGAATCGTTTACGCTATTAAGACAGCAATATATGAATGAAGTTCATAAACAACATGCAAAAGAACAACAGCAAATGATATTTATGAACCAATGGATTCATCAAATGAAAACACCGGTATCTGTTATTGAGTTGCTATTACAGAAGTTTGGTAAAGAGCATCGTGAAGCAAGAGCAACAGTTGAAAGTATTCGTGAAGAAAATAATCGCATACTAAATGGTTTAGATTTAGCGTTACATATGGCAAGGTTAGAGCAGTTTGCGAAAGATTATAAAGTAGAAGTAGTAAATGTGATAGATATTATTAGAGGTATTATTAATGAAAATAGAAAGTCCTTCATTCAATCGTCTGTATTTCCGAAAGTGATGTTTGAGGAAGATACTTGTATGGTTGCCTCTGATAGAAAATGGCTCAGTATTGCTATAGGGCAAATTGTTGTAAATGCAATTAAGTATACAAAAATTTCGGAAGCAGAAAAAAAGGAAATTCAATTTCAAATTGAAGAGAAAGATCAAAAGGTGTTATTACATATTAAGGACAATGGAATCGGTATTCCAGAGCAAGATGTAAAGCGTATATTTGATCCATTCTTTACAGGGGTAAATGGCCGTAAAACGAGAGAAGCGACTGGAATGGGTTTATATATTACGAAGGAAATTTGTGATAATTTACATCACGGTATGTATGTGCAATCGGCTGAAGGGGAAGGGACAACATTCACGTTCCAATTTGCAAAAGATGAAGAATATCATACATTAATGAGAAAAATGACAAAACTGTAAGATAACAAAACGTTTTGTAAGGGAAATCACTCGTTTCTTTTTCTTATTTTTCTTATAGTAAATGTAAGAAGAAAACACATAGGGGGATTAGAAATGAGTGTTCTTGAAGTAAAAGGATTAACGAAGGTGTACCAATCAAAAGGTTCAGTAGCAACGACTGCTTTAAATGATATAAATTTTAAAATAGAAGAAGGCGAATTTGTAGGGATTATGGGTCCTTCAGGGAGCGGGAAAACAACGCTTTTAAATTTATTAGCAACAATTGATAAGCAAACTTCAGGTCATGTGCTTGTAAATGGGGAAGAAATTAATCAAATGCGTGCTGCAAAATTAGCGGAGTTTCGCCGTACACATTTAGGATTCATTTTCCAAGATTTTAACTTACTTGATACGTTATCGATTAAAGAAAATATCATTTTACCACTTGTAATGGCGAAGAAATCTGTAAATGAAATCGATGCAAAAGTGCTTGAGATTGCAAAGTTTTTAAATATCGAGGGCATTTTAAATAAAAAGGTATATGAAGTATCAGGTGGCCAACAACAACGTGCAGCAGCTGCGAGAGCGATCATTCATGAACCGACGTTAATTTTAGCAGATGAGCCAACTGGAAACTTAGATTCTAAGTCGGCAAAATCATTAATGAGCGCGTTGCAAGATTTGCATGAACAAAAGAAAGTAACAATTGCAATGGTAACGCATGATCCAGTAGCGGCGAGTTATTGCGAACGTATTCTTTTCATACGTGATGGAGAGATTTTCTCAGAAATACATAAAGGAAGAACGAAACAAGCCTTTTTCCAAGAAATTCTGGACGTACTTGCGATGCTAGGAGGAGAATATCATGAACTTTCGCCAGCTCGCGCTTAATAATGTAAAAGGAAATTGGCGTAACTATAAAGCGTTTCTTATAAGTAGTTGTTTATCGATAGTCGTATTTTTCATGTATGCTTCCTTCATTTATCATCCAGATGTTGTAGGCGGTAATATTAGTATGAGGGAGATGATTTCAAAAGGGTTAGAATCGATGAATTATATTGTAGTCATCTTCTCAGCACTCTTTATTTTATATGCAAATTCAACATTTTTACGAGCAAGGAAAAAAGAGTTTGGTCTATTAACATTAATAGGCGGAACAAAATCTCAGCTTGGCCGAATGATTATATCAGAACAGCTTATGTTAGGTAGTATTGCAATTGTAGTAGGTATTGGACTTGGTATGCTTTGTTCCAAATTATTCTTCCAAGCATTAAGCGTAATATTGAAAATAGATAAAACACTTCCACTCGTATGGAATAGTAAAGCGGTTTTGATTACAGCAGGTGTATACTTTATTTTATTTTTAATCTTATCATTGTTTAGCGTTTGGACAGTAGGACGCTTGCAAATTATTGATTTATTAAGAGAAGCAAGAAAGCAAAAAGTAGAGCCTTTTGCATTTACATGGTTATGCATAGTTGGTATAGGATGTATTATTGTTGCATATGTACTTAGCTTCCAAGTAACATTTATGAATTTTATCATTCTGTTTTTACCGATTGTAGGGCTGACGATAGGCGGAACTTATTTGCTGTTTACACAAGGTAGTACAGTCGTATTAAAGGCGTTACAAAAACGAAAAAAATCTTTTTATACATATCCAAATATGTTCGTACTTAGCAATCTTATTTATAAAATGAAAGATAATGCTCGTTTTCTATTTGTAATTTCTATCATTACGGCGGTTGTATCTTCAGCAGTCGGTACACTGTATGTATTCTTTGAAGATATGAGCTATAAGGCAGTAACTAGTACCCCGCATGCTATTTCGTATGAGGAAAAGGGAATACATACGCATAATGTCATCAAAGAAGGAAAAGCAAAAGAATTAATAAAAAAACACGGATTTGAAGAAGCGCGAGAAGTAACGTACGTAAAACTTCCTGGAACTCAAAAAATCACGATGTTTAACAGTGAACATGAGATGCCAATGGCGATTGTTTCAGAAAAAGAATATAACGCTGAAGTACGTAAACAAAAAAGAGAGCAAGTTAGAGAAGTTCATAATGCACCTGGTAGTGCAACGATGGTCATAACGGATATGGCGAACGATATGATGAAGGTAGATCTTGCGAAACCGTATGAATTTAAAATGAACGGACAAACGCAGTCTGTTCAATTAAATCAGCCAACTTCATTTTCTGTTTTTAATGATAGTGAATATCTCATTGTAAATGATCAAGATTTTGAGGAATACGCAAAGCTCGTACCAGATGAAGAAAAGACGAAATATTACGGTTATTATATAGAAGACTGGAAAAGTACAGAAGATCTTGTGTTAGATTTGAAAAAGGAAATTGCACCAGATAAGCAAGAGGAATTGCATAACTCAGTGCTCGCTTATAAAAATATAAGGGAATCAGGGGCAATTACAATGTTTATTGGTTTCTTCGTAGCTGTACTATTCTTCTTCTTTGCTTGTAGTATGACATACTTTAAATGGTTTAACGATAAAGAACAAGATCGTATTCAATTTAAATCGTTAAAGAGAATCGGTATGACAGATAAAGAAATTCGTAAAATTGCAATTCGACAAATGGGTGTTATCTTCTTTATCCCAATTGTCATCGGCGCTATTCATAGTGGATTTGCTCTTCATACGCTAGGGAAAATGCTTTATCTCGATTTATGGAAATCAGGTGCGATTGTAATTGGAGCATACATTGTAGCTTCTGCGATTTATTTTATAATCGCGCAAAGAGGATATTTGAAACACGTGCAAAGCTAGAGAAACCTCTAGCTTTTTGCCTATGTAGTAAGTTATAGGGGGACGATAGATGAACATTCGGCAACTAGCGCTGCAAAATATAAAAGGAAATTGGCGTAATTATAAAGTGTTTTTCTTAAGTAGTTGTTTTGCAATATTTGCGTCTTTTGCATACATGTCTGTCATTGTACATCCGTATATGCAAGAGACACTGTGGTATCAAAACGTACGCTGGGGGCTTATTATATGTAATGTTATAATTACTTCTTTTTTCGTCATATTTATTTTGTACTCTACTTCTATTTTCATAGAGGCACGTAAGAAAGAATTAGGGTTATATATGTTAATGGGAGCGACGAAGTCTAACGTAATAGGAGTGATTATGACCGAGCAAATATTGATCGGAGTATTTGCTAATATATTTGGTATTGGGCTTGGTATGATTTTTTTAAAGCTCTTCTTTATGGTGTTTAGTATGTTACTGGGACTTCCGAAAGAACTCCCTGTCATATTTGACGTGAGAGCGATTGGGGGAACGTTTATTGCGTATATGTTCGTGTTTGTTTTCTTATCATTTATAAGTGCTTTACGTATATGGAATATAAAAATCATTCGGTTATTGAAAGAATTTCGAGCAGATAAAAAAGAGAAGAAAACATCAATGTGGCTTTGTATATTTGGCTTTATTTGTTTAGGTATAGGATATGCGTTAGCGTTACAAGCGACGATACTAACGATAGCGTTCTATTTTTTCCCTGTGTCTATACTTGTCTTTTTCGGAACGTATTTTTCTTTTACACACGGCACTGCTCAAATATTAGAAATAATAAAACGAAATAAAAAGATTATGTATACATATCCGTACTTATTTATAGTGAATCAATTGTCACATCGAATGAAGGAAAATGGTCGCTTTTTCTTTCTGATGTCTATGGCAACGACGTTTGTAGTTACAGCAACAGGTACGGTGTTCTTATATTTTTCTGGTATGCAAGATATGTGGCGTGGTGGGGGCGTGCACTCATTTTCTTACATAGAAAAAGGTGCTTCTTCTCATGAAGTCTTTGCGGAGGGAACGGTTGAACAATTATTGCACCAATATGGATATGATGATTTTCAATTTATGAGTTTTGTTGGAGTGTATGCATCTTTTCAGACCAATAAGGGGGAAACAGAAGTAGCGCCACTCATTAAACAAAGTGAATACAATCGAGAGGCAAGAAAACAAAAACAGAAAACGTATCATCCTAAAAAAGGTACAGTGACACTCGTTTATTATAATAAATACAATAATTCGAATGTATATAATCAAAAAGAGATTCAATTGCAAGTAATGAATCGACCATATCAATTCGTATTTAACGGTCAGAAAGAAGGGGTTCAATTTAACCATCATCCTTCGTACATTAATGGTCTGTTCTTTGTTATGAATGATGAAGATTTTGACAGAATAGCAAATAAGGTTCCGGATTCTGAAAAAATGATGTATAGAGGATACACATTACCAAATATCGAAAATACGAAAAAATTAAATGAAGCTTTACGGAAACATATAAAACAAGATGATAATAACGCATTTCGAAGTAATATGGAGTTATATGTGAATATGAAAGAGTTCGGCGATATTACTCTATTTGTAGGCTCATTCATTAGTATATTATTCTTTCTTACTTCATGTAGTATCGTATATTTTAAATGGTTTCATAATATTTCATCAGATAGAAAGCAGTACGAAGCGCTATCTAAGCTTGGAATGACGAAAGAAGAAGTGTGGAAGATTTCTCGCTGGCAATTGTGTATGCTATTTTTTGCACCAATTATAGTAGGGAGTATGCATAGTGCAGTTGCGTTATATACGTTTCATAAAACGATTTTTATGGATGGTTCATTAAGAAAAGTAGCTTTGTTTATTCTATTTTATATCGCCGCATGCATCATGTATTTCTTTTTCGCTCAAAGAGAATATAAGAAACATTTAGACTAGTAAATGCTAGTCTTTTTTTAATATTCGAAATTTACATAGAAGAATATAAAAAAGTATGGTATAACAGTAAGAAAACGAAAAAGGGGGGAAAAGACGATGATTCGAGTAGGATATTTAGGACCAGAAGCAACATTTACAAATATGGCGGTGAGTCGTTTTTTTCCGGAAGCAGAGCATGTACCGTATCGAACGATTCCAGACTGTATTGATGCAGCTGCAAATGGAAATGTAGATTATGCAGTGGTACCACTAGAAAATGCCATAGAAGGTTCAGTGAATATAACGGTTGATTATCTTGTACATGAGCAACCACTTTCTATTGTAGGAGAAATTACAGTGCCAATTCAGCAACATTTACTTGTACATCCGCAGTATGCAGAAGTGTGGGAAGAAGTATATGCAGTGCATTCTCATCCGCATGCTATTGCACAATGTCATAAGTTTTTAAATGAAGAATTAAAAGGGGTAACTGCCCGAGATATGACATCAACAAGTGCTGCAGCGCAATATGTGAAAGAACATCCTGAAGAAAAAATTGCGGCTATTGCAAATGAAGCGGCTGCAGAAAAATACGGATTAACGATTGTAAGAAGTGGTATTCATACGCATAAAAACAATCATACACGTTTCCTCGTTCTGCATAAGAAAAAGAAAGCAATACTCTCAAATAACGGAGAAAACCGCGGAGAGAAAACGACGCTTATGATAACGTTACCTGCAGATTATGCAGGGGCACTATATCAAGTGTTATCGGCTTTCGCATGGAGAAAATTAAACTTATCTAAAATCGAATCGCGCCCGATGAAAACAGGACTTGGAAATTACTTTTTCTTAATCGATGTCGATAAAGCATACGATGACGTATTATTGCCAGGCGTAACGATGGAACTTGAAGCACTTGGTTTTTCTGTTACGGTGCTGGGGAGTTATTCTTCTTATTGGTTATAAGGGGGAGTTAGGTTATACCGTGTGATAGATAAATAAAATCCCACCTATAAATGGTGGGATTCTTTATTTTAACTTCGCGAGACGATCTTCTAATTGACCACGCCAAACGTCAGCTAGTTCTGGAACAGCAAGAATTTTTTCGATGCTATCTCTATCTTTTCTATTATGAAAATAAATTTCGTTAGAGAACAAGACAGAAACATTGCTCGGTTGACGCTCTAGTAATGTGATTTTTGAATCTTTACGTACAGTACCTTCCTGAAGAACGCGGCATAGGTAGCCAGTAAATCCAGTTGCTACAATGCGCGGCAGTATGCCAGGAATGCCGAGGCGTTTTGAAATCGTGCTACAAGGTACTCTTGCTTGTGTCACCTGAATGATTGCTTCACCCAATTTGTATGTATCTCCGATGCAAACATCACGCTCTAACATATTTGTTACAGTAATGTTTTCGCCAAATGCAGAAGCTGGGAGTGTTGTTTGAAATTCCTCTTCCCATAGTGCGTAATGCTCGTGTGGATACACGCAAACGGCGCGATCAGGTCCACCATGGTGTTTTAAATCTGCTACATCATCACCAAGGAAGCCATCTTTTGATAGGAAAGCTTCTTCGGTAAGTTCTTTACATATACCGGTAATCATTTCTTTATCTTCGCTATATTTCATTTGTTTCGGTTTGCCAATGCTAAAGTGAACGAGTTCAATTCCCATATGAAATCTCCTTTACAATTGATTACAATATTATATCATTTTAAAAAATAAAATCGCAGAATATGGTGGATTTTTCTGAAAGAAAAGAAAAATGAAGTTGAGGCACTGCCAAAACAATATGGATTTCATGCAATAAGATAAGGGGGGTTAAATGTTAAAAGAACCCAATTCCCATATTAAAATAGGGAAATTGGGTTCTTGTTTATTACTAGATGAAATGGACTTGCTATAAAAAATCTATACACGAAAGGGTGTCGAGCTAATATTTGTTTTTCTTGATATTTTTATTTATATAAATAGGTTTATTTTGTAACTTTATAAATAAATTCTACAATAGCGTCATGCATTTGATCTAATGCAGGTTGTTCCACTGGATAATGCCCCCCATTTTCTAACATGACTATTTTTACATCTACTTTTTTTATTTTGTTTAGGAATGGAGTGCTTAAATGTAATGGTGTCCATTTATCTTGCTCAGGTTGTGTTAAAAGAATAGGACATATATCAAAATCCTCTGGTTCCATTGCAGGCTGGTAATTACCATAACTGTCTAAGAATCTCATGCTTGCTTTATTCGCAGCAGATGTCTTATCACGATTAAATATTTCCATTACTTTTTCATTATTACATAAGGCACTCATTTTAGAAGCTGTACTCATTTTCATCTTAAAGTTTTCAAGTCCTATGTTACATGCAATGCCTGCCATAGGTATTCCAACACGACTCATAACGAGATTTTTAGCTGTTTCGTCACGAACTTGTTGATTTTTTTGATCTAGGAATGTCATACCAATGATTCCTTTAACTTTCTTATTTTTTGCAGCAACGTGGTAAGTTTCCATCCCACCTGCACTTAAGCCGTACAGTACAATAGGTCTATCATCACGTTTTTGTTCATAGTCGATATAATCACATGCTAAATCGACCCAATCATCATACTTTACTACGGATCCTTCTTTTACTTTTGTAACGCCATAAGTAGGCATGTCAATAGCGATTGTTTCAAAGCCATCTTTTGAAAGTGGACCACCTAAAATCATCGACATCTGTCTACCGTTCGTACCTACTCCATGTAATAAAATAACTTTAACAGGAGCCTTTTCATTCCGAAAACAATCTAAATGTACCTCATGTCCTTTCCAATTCCACCATTCTTCTGTTGGATGATAATTATCTGTAAAGTGATATTTTTTAGGTAAATAGGCTTGTATTTCACGCCATTCGTTTTGTTTACTGTATGTCATTTCGTTTCCTCCTTATCATGTTAAAAATAATTTTCGAAAGTCACTAAGTTCGAACGTTCGAACATCCGAACATTTCGTAAGTAAAATATTATTTGACTCTTTTATTTTTGTCAATAAATACTTTCTGATTCACTTTGTAAAAAAAGTAGCATTGTAAAATACTACTTTTATTCTTGTGCATATTATTTTGTTAATTACTTCTTTAATTGGTTATCGGTTTCTAATGATTCAATTAGTTGTTTTAATAATACAATGGAGTTGTCAAGAGAAAGAGCATAATACCTTTCCGTAGCACGTTTTTGAACAGTAACGAGATTTGCGTTTAAAAGATGCTTTAAGTGGTGTGAAATAGCTGGTCTAGATAAAGAAAGTCGGTCTACTATCTGATTTACAGACATTTCTCCTTCATCATACAGTAACACCAATATGTCTTGACGATTTAAATCCTGCAGAATTGAAAAAATAGGGGTACATTCTCTTAATATGCTTATTGTTTTTTTGCTCATGATACCTCTCCCTGTTTAATTGTTCGAACGTTTAGATGTTTATTTAGTATAAAACTTTACTAATGTTTCTGTCAAAGCCCCTTTACTCTCCTATTTAGAGATATTTCCAGCGCGTATGTCTTCATGCAACTTTTGGAATTGTAATTACATATATTCCTTACTTGTCGTTACTATAACCCTCTTTTACAAAACAACTTAACATTGCTTAACAAATGATTATTTCAGTAATGTTTGTTAAAGCATCGTATCACAAATACTTTTAATTTGTATATGTTGAGCCAATGAACCTTATTTCAATGGTCTCCATTTTCTTTCCCAATGATTATTCGTGAAATATTTATGATAAGATTTGAATGGTTTAATTGATTGAACGAAAGGAGATGCAGTGGATGAAGAATGTAGAAAAGTTAATTAAATTAACAGACGATTTTAAGGCATGCCAAACTGTCTTAACAGCAATTGGGGATTCTACACGACAATCAATTATTATTACCCTTATTGCAGCAGGCTGTGAAGATGGAATGAGAGTAGGCGAAATCACACGTAAAACACATTTATCACGTCCTGCAGTTTCCCATCATATAAAAGTGCTGAAAGATGCAAAGGTTGTCAATGTAAGACGTGTTGCGACGATGAATTTCTATTACATTGACCCTGAAAATAATAATTTAAAAATGGTAAAGAATTTACTTCAAAATATGGATGATTACATTGCTGAGCATTGGGAGCCATCAAATAAAGTGAAACTTTAATTAGTGGGGGGGTTCTTCATCCCCACTGATTATCAGCCCTCACCAATCGGACTTTAATGGGCAGCCCGTCCCCTCACCTAACTTCTTTGTTTTCGCTGAATTTTGAGGTGGGGGTCTTACTGCCCATTAAAGCGGGATAAATAAAGAAAGGATACAAAAAATGAAAAAGACTCTTTTAAATACGCCGATGAATAGATCAACTAAATTCACTGTGAAAAACCGTTTTTATAAAGCTGCGATGAGTGAAACAATGGCTACAAAAAACAATAATCCAACGGAAGAGCTAGTAAAGCTATACGGTCGTTGGGCGCAAGGCGGGGCTGGTTTACTTATGACTGGCAATGTCATGATTGATCGTGAGGCACTTGGCGAACCGGGAAATGTCGTTATTGAAGATGAGCGTGATTTAGATATCTTAAAAAGATGGGCAAAATCTGGTACGCAAAATGGTACGCAGCTTTGGATGCAAATAAATCATCCTGGTAAACAATCCCCGAAAACATTATCTAAAAATCCAGTTGCGCCAAGCGCCATTCCACTTACGGGTGATATTAAAGATTTCTTTAATAAACCAAGAGAATTAACATCAGGTGAAATTTGGCAGTTAATTAAACGATTTGGCAATGCCGCTCGTATTGCAAAAAAGGCTGGTTTTACTGGTGTTCAAATCCATGCCGCTCATGGTTATTTAATTAATCAATTTTTATCACCTCACCATAATCAGCGTCAAGATGAATGGGGTGGAGATTTAAATGGGCGTATGAAATTTTTAATTGAAACATATTATGAAATTCGTAAACAAGTCGGTGAGGAATTTCCAATTGGATTAAAACTAAATTCTGCCGACTTTCAGCGCGGCGGTTTCACTGAGGAAGAATCGATGAAAGTACTAAAAAAAATGGACGATTTGGGTATGGATTTAATTGAAATTTCTGGTGGTAACTATGAAAATCCTAAGATGTTTGACGGGGTACGCGAAAGTACGAAAAAACGTGAGGCGTATTTTTTAGATTATGCTCAAAAGGCTCGAACACTCGTACAAGCGGTGTTGATCGTAACAGGTGGTTTCCGTTCCGAAGAAGGCATGAATGAGGCAATTGAAAGTGGAGCTGTAGACATGGTTGGTGTCGGAAAGCTATTTGCATTAAACCCTGATTTTCCGAATCAGATTATTCATGGCAATTATCACACAGTTACGATCAAGCCAATTCGAACAGGTTTGAAAAGACTAGATAAAAAAATATCTTCTATGTTAGAGCTTACTTGGTATGAACATCAATTCAAATTGATGGGAAAAGGAAAAGAACTAAACCCTAATTATAGTGTATGGAAAACGGTATTCCAAATGATAAGCGAAAATGGGTTGAATGCATTCCAAAAGAGACGTGCATAAATAAAATATAGAGAATTTATTATTTTGTTGTTTTAAAATATATCTAAAGATGTTTTTCATAGAAGGAAGAATAACGGATGAAATCAACGTCCTTTGTCTTATTTGAGTTATTAAATTTCAAAAAAATATTGTTGTTTGATATTACGTTATTTTTTAAAAATTAAAGAAACGGCGTTATATTAAAGTAAATTGTTTCTTAGATGCATATGGTGATAAAGGTCATAAAAAATAGGTGTATCAACTAAAGTGTTGATACACCTTAAAACTGTTTTTTTAAACAACATAAGTTGTCGTTTAATATATCTCTAATTGCTATTAATAAACGAGAAATCCTGCTTTATCTAGTGCCTCGCAAGCTGCATCTAACTTTTCTTTTGAATCTGCTTCAATTGTATGTAAGTGAATACCATCCGTTAGTTGCGAAAGATAGGAAGCATTTGTGTTTTCGATTTTTTGTAAATATTGCTCTACATCAAAGCGATTGCTTACCATGATGGATGCTGTTAAGTCACCGTATACAGGATGCTCAACCTTTACATCTTTAATCGTGATGCCGTGGTCAACAAGCATTGTAAGTTCTTGACGTACTTCTGCTGGTTTATGTTGGCATACAATTACGCGTTCGAAAGCTTGTTGTTTCTCTTGTGGTTTTAAATATAAATAGCCTTGAGCAGTCGCAATGATCGGTTCGTTTCGTGCTTTAAGCAAGGAAATATCTTGCACGATAACTTGTCTACTTACATTCGTTTTTTTCGATAGCTCATTCCCGGATAACGGTTCATTTGCAGCGAGAAGCCACTGAAGGATAAGCTGTCGTCTTTCTTCACCTAAAATCTTTTTTTGTTCATTTTGTTTCATTATGATTTAACACCTCTATAAAATTGATTTCCAATTGTGTGTAGTGCATGAATAGTAGTATCAATTTGATCTTTCGTTGTTTGGTGTCCGAAAGAGAAGCGGACATATTGTTTTGCCTCTTCATACGTTTTTCCAATTGCAAGCATTGTTTTCGAAGGTTCTTGTTTACCGACTTGGCAAGCACTTCCGGTAGAAATGGCAATACCGCGGCGATTACATTCTAGCATTGTATATTGACCTTCTATTCCTTTTATTGTAACCCCAATAATATGTGGTAAACAAGAAGTAGAATGACCTTCTACTTTAATTTTTAGCGGAAGTGTTCGTATTTGCTCTAAAAAGTAAGAGCGTAACTCTTTAAAACGTAAACTTTCTTCTTGTTGATTTTTCAATATATTCTCAGCAGCTGTTAAAAAAGCTGCGATGCCAGGAACGTTCACTGTACCTGGACGAAATCCTTTTTCGTGAGAAGTCCCCGGAAATATTTGTGTCCAGCGAACTTGCGGATTTATATAGCAAGCGCCGACACCTTTTGGTCCGTATATTTTATGTGCTGAAACAGAAAGACTATCAATCCCCATCTCAAAAACATGGATAGGAAGTTTACCAAATGTTTGTACACAATCTGAATGAAATAAAACGTTATATTTTTTTAAAAGTGCCCCAATCTCTGCGATATTTTGAACGGTTCCGATTTCAGAGTTTCCGTGCTGTATACTTGCTAGAATGGTATCTTCTGTAATAGCCGCTTCTAAATCTATTAAACGAATGAGTCCATTTTTATCAACAGGAATTTCAGTAATTGTATACCCTTTTGATTGTAAGGATTGAAAATAACTTCGAATGGATGCATGTTCCATAGGTGTCGTAATAATATGCTTCTTATTTTGGGCATTGAGAAGGGACTGAATCGCAAGGTAGTTCGATTCTGACCCACCGCTCGTGAAGAATACCCCTTGTTCCTTTCCACCAATCATTTCAGCAAATATTTTTCTACAAACTTGTAATAAAGAAGAGGCCGTTCCTCCAATATCGTGTAAACTTTGTTCATTTCCGAAGTATTGCGATGCCGCTTTCATATATGTTTGTAATGCTTCCGCGCTCATAGGTGTAGTAGCTGCATAATCAAGATATATCATCATGTAAGTTCCTCTCTCTAGTAAGAGTTACATTTCTTTTATTTTTTTAAATGGTAGTGAAAATAAGAATTATAAAAAAACTCTTGTCATTATTTTAAAACTATGTAAATATAGGTGTCAAGACAGTTGAAAAGTGTAAAGTAGGAGGCAACAATTATGCCAAGTGCAGATGTCTTAATTATTGGAAGTGGCGTTGCGGCACTTCGTGTTGCAAAAGAGATTTGTCACGAAAAGAATGTGATTATTATCACAAAGGAAACGAATCGTAATAATAATACATATTTAGCGCAAGGTGGAATTGCCGCAGCCGTAGCTACATATGACAATCCAAATGATCATTTTGAAGATACGTTAGTAGCAGGATGTCATTATAACAATGAAGATGCGGTTCGTTATTTAGTTGAAGAAGGACCGAAAGAAATGAATCATCTCATTGAAAATGGAATGAAATTTGATGGTGATGAAACGGGCCCTCACCTTGGAAAAGAAGGTGCACATCGGAAGCGTCGTATTTTACATGCAGGTGGCGATGCAACAGGAAAGAATTTATTAGAGCATTTCATTCAAGAAGTAGCACCGCACGTTACGGTAGTGGAACAGGAAATGGTGCTTGATTTTATTATAGAAAATGAAAAATGTGTTGGAGTTTTAACGCGAGATAGTGAAGGGAAGTTGAAGCGTTATGATGCAGATTATACTGTGCTAGCCTCAGGCGGGGTTG
The DNA here is from genome assembly GCF_051916915.1 of Bacillus cereus group sp. MYBK139-1. NCBI lineage: Bacteria > Bacillati > Bacillota > Bacilli > Caryophanales > Bacillaceae > Bacillus > Bacillus cereus group sp. MYBK139-1. The sequence continues at coordinate 428,659 of NZ_JBQAHO010000002.1, forward strand.
GTGGTTTATACGCCTTTACTTCTAATGATAAAACAATTACGGGTGATGGACTTGCGATGGTATACCGCGCAGGCGGAGAGCTCGTAGATTTAGAGTTTGTACAATTTCATCCAACAATGTTATATGCGGGCGGGCGATGCTGTGGCCTCGTCTCTGAAGCTGTCCGCGGTGAAGGAGCTGTCCTTATAAACGGAAAAGGGCAGCGTTTTATGATGGATATACATCCAGATCATGATCTCGCACCGCGTGATGTAGTGGCAAGAGCGATTCATGAACAGCTTTTGGCGGGTGAAAAAGTGTATTTGAATATCGAGTCTATCCAAAATTTTGAAGAACGTTTTCCGACTGTATCATCATTGTGTAAAAAGAATGGTGTTCATATAAATGAAAAACGCATTCCGGTCGTACCGGGTGCTCATTTCCATATGGGCGGCGTGAAAACAAACTGTGATGGAGAGACGTCCATTCCACATTTATATGCGGTTGGTGAAGTAGCTTGTAACGGTGTTCATGGAGCAAATAGATTAGCGAGTAATTCATTATTAGAAGGTCTTGTGTTTGGAAAAAGAATAGGACAGCATCTTTTAACGAAAGCGACAAAAGACAGATTGAACAACTTTGCTGAGAAGGAAAAGAAGTTTATCGTTCTGAATCATTTGCCGGCGAAAGAAGAAATACAAGAATGTATGATGAAATACGTTGGGATTGTGCGAACAGAACAAAGTTTATCTTATGCAAAGAGATGGCTTAGTAAGTACGGTGTTCGAAATATGATATTGCAACATGATGCTCTTACAAATGAAGAGATAACGATTATGAATATGTTAACAGTTTGTGAGCTTATCGTCGTATCAGCTTTGCAAAGAGAAGAAAGCATTGGTGGCCATTATCGAAGTGATTATCCACATAGAAATAGCGTGAAAAAAGAGATCATTCGGGTGAAAAGAAAACTACAACTTGTGTAATGAGAGGAAGAGGGGCTTTATGAATACGATAAAGGTTAAAGAAGCATTGAATCGATTTTTTCTAGAAGATATAGGAGAAAGAGATGTAACATCTCAGCTTATTTTTCCAGACAATTTACTTTCAAAAGGAACGTTTCTTGCAAAGGATACAGGGGTCTTTGCGGGATGTTTAGTCATTGAAGAAGGGTTTAAATTAATTGATGAGAGAATTGAAGTGGAGCTTCATAAAAAAGATGGAGATCTTGTAGAAAAAGGCGAAATAATTGCAACTGTCCAAGGACCAATCGCATCGTTATTAACGGCAGAGCGCGTTATATTAAACGTTATCCAGCGTATGAGCGGGATAGCGACAATGACATACGAGGCTGTTCGTGCCTTAGATAGTAGCCATACACGTATTTGTGATACGCGAAAAACGATGCCAGGGCTACGTATGTTTGATAAGTATGCAGTCGTGTGCGGAGGCGGATTTAATCACCGTTTCGGCCTATATGACGGTGTCATGATCAAAGATAATCATATTGCTTTTGCTGGTTCTATTACGAAAGCTGTTACATCAGTGAAAGAAAGGTTAGGACATATGGTGAAAGTAGAAGTGGAAACAGAAACAGAGGAGCAAGTGAGAGAAGCTGTAGCTGCTGGTGCAGATATTATTATGTTTGATAACCGTACGCCAGATGAGATTCGGGAGTTTTCAAAGATTGTACCAAGTGCCATCGTTACGGAAGCATCAGGAGGCATTACAATTGAAGATTTATCGAAATACGGAAAAACAGGGGTAGATTATATTTCACTTGGAGCATTAACACATTCAGTGAAAGCACTTGATATTAGTTTCAATATTGAGGCGTAAGGAAAGTGGCTTAGAGGGGGAGAAAGGAATATGAGTATTTTAGAAAAAGTACAACCGATTGAAACGATGTTACCAGAGCGTTATTACACGATGTCAACAGCAGAGATGGAAAAGCGGGTTCGTGAAATTAAAGAAAAAATGGGGGAAACACTATTTATTCCAGGCCATCATTACCAAAAAGATGAAGTGGTACAATTTTCTGATGCAGCAGGAGATTCACTTCAGCTTGCGCAAGTTGCAGCGAGCAATAAAGAGGCGAAATATATTGTATTTTGCGGTGTACACTTTATGGCAGAAACAGCAGATATGTTAACGACAGATGATCAAATCGTTATTTTGCCAGATATGCGTGCAGGGTGTTCGATGGCAGATATGGCAGATATCGAACAAACAGAAAGAGCGTGGAAAGAGCTCACAAAATTATTTGGAGATACAATGATTCCGTTAACATATGTAAACTCTACGGCTGCAATTAAAGCGTTTTGCGGTCGTAATGGCGGAGCAACAGTAACTTCTTCTAATGCTAAACAAATGGTATCTTGGGCGTTCACGCAAAAAGAGCGTCTCGTATTTTTACCAGATCAACATTTAGGAAGAAATACAGCGTACGACTTAGGTATCCCGTTAGATAAAATGGCAGTATGGGATCCACATACTGATTCATTAGAGTACGATGGAGATATAGAAGAAATTCAAGTGATTTTATGGAAAGGACATTGTTCTGTTCATCAAAATTTTACAGTGAAAAACATTGAGAACGTACGGAAAAATCAGCCGGACATGAACATTATTGTACATCCAGAATGTTGCTACGAAGTTGTAGCTGCTTCGGATTATGCAGGTTCAACGAAATATATTATTGATATGATTGAAGCGGCTCCATCCGGAAGTAAATGGGCGATTGGTACAGAAATGAATTTAGTGAACCGAATTATTCAACAACATCCAGATAAAGAAATTGTTTCACTTAACCCCTTTATGTGTCCGTGTTTAACGATGAACCGAATTGACCTACCGCACTTATTATGGGCACTTGAAACGATAGAAAAAGGAGAAGAAATTAACGTTATTAGCGTAGATAAACAAGTGACTGAAGAGGCAGTTCTTGCATTAAATCGTATGTTAGAGCGTGTGTAAAGCAGCGGATTCCCGTTGCTTTTTTTCGTACATATAATCATAACGAGAACAAAATGGGCATACATTGTTTTGAAGAAATCATTGCGATTATCTTATACTTATTCCGCTTCTAATGATATTGAAAATCGAAGAAGTGATACAAGTGAAAAGAGGTTAACGTTATTTAGAAAGGGTTACTTCATGAGATTTGTTACTTATAGATAAGTTATACAGGAGGGGGAAAATTTGAAAATTCATATCGTGCAAAAAGGGGATACCCTTTGGAAAATTGCGAAAAAGTACGGAGTGGATTTTGATACGTTGAAAAAAACAAATACACAACTTAGCAATCCAGATTTAATTATGCCAGGTATGAAAATTAAAGTACCATCAAACAGTGTACACGTAAAACAGCATGCTGGAGCAGGTTCAGCACCTCCAAAACAATACGTAAAAGAAGTGCAACAAAAAGAATTTGCAGCAACGCCAACGCCGCTTGGAATAGAAGACGAGGAAGAAGTTACGTATCAATCAGCACCAATTACGCAGCAGCCTGCTATGCAACAAACACAAAAAGAAGTGCAAGTAAAACCACAGAAGGAAATGCAAGTGAAACCACAAAAAGAAGTACAGGTAAAACCACAGAAGGAAATGCAAGTGAAACCACAAAAAGAAGTACAGGTAAAACCACAGAAGGAAATACAAGTGAAACCGCAAAAAGAGGTGCAAAAAGAACAGCCAATTCAAAAAGAAAAACCAGTTGAAAAACCGTCTGTTATTCAAAAACCACCTGTTATAGAAAAACAAAAACCAGCGGAAAAAGAAAATACGAAGTTTTCGGTAAATGTGTTACCGCAGCCGCCGCAACCACCAATAAAAACGAAAAAAGAATATAAAATTTCAGATGTAATTAAAAAAGGAAGCGAGTTAATTGCTCCTCAAATTAATAAAATGAAACCTAATAACATCATTTCTCCGCAAACGAAAAAAGATAATATAATATCACCACAAGTAAAAAAAGAAAATGTAGGAAACATAGTATCACCACAAGTAAAGAAAGAAAATGTAGGAAATATAGTATCACCGCAAGTGAAGAAAGAAAATGTAGGAAATATAGTATCACCACAAGTAAAGAAAGAAAATGTAGGAAATATAGTATCACCACAAGTAAAGAAAGAAAATGTAGGAAATATAGTATCACCGCAAATAAAGAAAGAAAATATAGGAAACATAGTGTCACCGCAAGTGAAGAAAGAAAATGTAGGAAATATAGTATCGCCGCAAGTGAAGAAAGAAAATGTAGGAAATATAGTGTCACCAAATGTATCGAAAGAAAATATAGTTATTCCGCAAGTAATACCGCCAAATATTCAAGTGCCAAACATAATGCCAATGTTGGATAATAATCAACCACCAAACATAATGCCAATCATGGATAACAATCAACCACCAAACATAATGCCAATCATGGATAACAATCAACCACCAAATATAATGCCAATCATGGATAATAACCCAATACCAAACATAATGCCAATCATGGATAATAACCCAATACCAAACATAATGCCGATCATGGATAACAACCAAATGCCGAACATGATGCCGATCATGGATAACAACCAAATGCCGAACATGATGCCGATCATGGATAACAACCAAATGCCGAACATGATGCCGATCATGGATAACAACCAAATGCCAAATATGATGCCAATCATGGATAACAATCAAATGCCAAATATGATGCCGATTATGGATAACAATCAACCACCGAATGTGATGCCGCCGAATCCGTATTATCAACAACAAAATCCATACTATGGTATGCCGTATCAGCAAGGAGTGCCGTTTGGACCACAGTATACGTCTATGCCAAATCCAAATATGATGCCGATGGATAATAATATGCCGCCGCTTGTGCAAGGCGAGGAAGATTGTGGATGCGGTGGAGAGAGTAGGCTATATAGTCCACAACCTGGAGGGCCACAATACGCGAATCCTTTATATTATCAACCAACTCAATCAGCATATGCACCACAGCCAGGAACGATGTATTATCAACCAGATCCACCAAATGTATTTGGGGAGCCAGTTTCAGAAGAAGAGGATGAAGAAGTTTAAAAAAGGTGGGATTATTCCCACCTTTTTTGTATGTAGATTCATTCTGGAAACGAAAGGTTTACACCAAATGTTAGAAAATCCCCAGTGAAATATTAACAGTGTAAAAACCTGCTCTGTTACTCATCATAAGAGGGAGCTTTTCAGAAGAGAAGTTCATTCTAACAGAGGGGGTTTTTCTATTGAATACGAAAGTAAAAGTGATTGCTGCTTCTTTGTTAGTTACTAGTGCATTAGCTGCATGTGGTACACCAAAAAACAATGCAATGGATGGACGTAACTACAATTACGAGCGTACATCTTATAATGATACACACCAGTATCGTGATAATGTGACGCGTAACGATCGATATACAGACTATGTAACATATAGAAATGGTCGTAACGATACAGGATACAACTATTACCGTGATGTAAATTACAACGGTCAAATTGCTAATCCGCATCCAACACGTAATATTACAATGAACAATTCATACATTAACAATGATGGTAAAACTGCAGAAAGAATTACAAATCGTGTGAAACGTATGAATAACGTAGACCGCGTGTCTACAGTTGTATACGGCAACGATGTAGCGATTGCAGTAAAACCACGTAATACAGTGACAAATGAAACGGCGATGGCGAATGAGATTCGTCAAGCAGTTTCAAATGAAGTTGGAAACAGAAACGTATATGTTTCTGTAAGAAATGATATGTTTACTCGTGTCGATGCAATGAGTACACGTCTACGTAACGGTACAGTTACAAACGATTTTAATCGTGACATAGGAAATATGTTCCGAGACATTCGTTACGGTTTAACTGGTACAGTGCGATAGCAAAATAAAAGAGGAAGGGTAGCCCTTCCTCTTTATTCATCGTTATCCTGTAAACGACGCTTTTTTATAAAATAACTAACGGAGTAAGATACTAAAAAGCATATGAAGAGAATACTGCCTGTTAAAATAGCTTCAAAGAGAGGTCTTTCTGGACTGAAAATAATATAAATAATAGCCATAACACTCCCAACGATAAGGGAGCGAAAGACAAGTTTATAATAAGGAGTTAATTGTATGTCCTTTTCGCTTTCTTCTACATCGATTGAAATGCTTAACTGTAAATAACTAAGCACAATACTCGTAAGAATAAATAATAGCCATAATGGAGATTTCGTCATTTGATCTAGTCCTTCAGTGAATCCAATATAGCCTAAAATTCCAATTATACCAAGTGATTGAAAAAGAAAGGCAATACGTATATTTTTTAATGTTTGCAGAATGAGACGTTCATCTTTTATTTTTTTCACAATATCCATCTCCTGTTTATGATGATTTTGCTGTTATATTAATTGTAACATATATGTTGCATTTATCAATTTATAATTTACATATAATTTACATATAATTTGTTTGGATGAAAGAGGAAATAAAATATTTTTATAAACATGTTGCACTTATACTTTATTAATGTTATATTAGCAAAGCGATGAGCTAATTTACGTAAGACGAGAGATATGCTTAAGTGCTAAACACGCGAATGTGGTCGCCTGGTCTCTCGCCGTAAACGCATCAAGACGCCTGCTTTGCAGGCGTCTTTCATTTTATATGAATGTAATGGGAAGAGTGGAGGAATCCAATCTTCCTTTTTTTATCGAAGAAAAGTCTGAAAATAAAGTTATTTACAACTGCGAATGAAAGAGTTACTATTTAATGGTAATATATTACATGTTATATATAAGGTTGGGATGAATAGGATATGGAGAATTTTGAATGTAGAAATACAGAAGTTGTATTAGAGAAATTTCAGGTCGTAACACCTATATTTCAGGCGTTGGGAGATGAGAATCGTCAGCAAATTATTATGCTGTTATTAGAAAATAAACAGATGAATGTCACGCAAATAACAGATAAAATGGGGATTTCTAGACCAGCTGTTTCGCATCATTTGAAAATTTTAAGACAAGCAGAACTAATTGTAGCGAATCGAAATGGAAAAGAAATTTTTTATTCTATAATAGCCGGAGAATTTTTAAAACAGGTGAAAGATTTAATTCAAGCAATAGAATCAAATTATTAATTTTTTTTAACTAACAAGTAAACAAGTTTAAACTTTTAAACTTGTTTACTTGAAAGGGGTAATAAAAATGAAAAAAATAAATCGTATGTATGTCATTATGTTACTTGTTCCTTTATTTTGGGGTGGGTCTTTTGCAACAGCAGAGCATGTTATTACTGAAATTCCACCGATTACTGCGGCAACAATTCGTTTTGGTTTAGCAGGTTTTATTTTAATAGGCATAGTTTTTATGAAATCTGAGTGGAATACAAGTTTGTTATTAAAGAATTGGAAAGGGTTGTTATTTGTATCATTAACAGGTATTTTTGGCTACAATGTTTTTTTCTTTATGGGACTTAACTATACTTCCACTTTGAATGGCTCGCTTATTATTGCTACAATGCCCGTTTTTGTAACATTAGGAGCAATATTATTTTTTAAAGAGTCTTGGAGTATAAAAGTCGGAATAAGTTTAATGTTGTCTCTTATCGGTGTAATAGTTGTTATTACGAGTGGTTCAATGAATACACTTATGTCTTTGTCATTTAATAAGGGCGATCTTTTATTTATAGCAGCTTTAATCTGCGGGGTGTTATATAGCTTAACAGGAAAAAAAGTTATGAGTGGTGTCTCCCCTTTGTTAACTACAATGAGTATGACGGTATTGGGTACTTTGTTTTTAGCAGGCCTTTCTCTATATGAAGATGGATGGGGAAAGGTTGGGACGTTTTCTTTACAGGGATGGATAGAAATGTTGTATATGGTCATATGCGGGACGTTAATTGGATATATCGTGTTTAATAAAGGAGTAGAAGAGCTAGGTGCAAGCAAAGCGAGTATGTATTTAAATCTAACTCCTATTGTAGCTACTTGTATATCAGTTGTCCTATATGGAGCAGCTGTTACGTGGCAACAAATAGTTGGAATGGCAATCGTATTAATTGGAGTCTATATAGCGACAGTACAATCAAATAAAGATATAAAAAAGCTTTCAAGTAATCAATATGTTTCGAAATAGGTAGAAATCATTGGACTCTATAAGTCTTAATGAGAGTAATCTATGAATTAGGGATAAAACCCCCATTTCCGGAAAAACTACTAATGAAAGTTTGATCATGCCTAAAAGAGGTGAACGGAAATGAAATGGATACTGATTACAATGCAAGCGTTCGTTATGATGTTTTGTTTAGTTTATGAAACGAGTGCAAGGGCGGAAGGGCCAGTACCAGAAGTAACAGAAAAAGAACCGGAAGTTACAATTTTATTAGAGCGCATGTATGTTGATGGAGAAGTAAGTGAAGAAATATTTACAGAAAAAGTAGCGGATTTAGAAAAGTTTTTACAGCAATATAAAGAATGGCAACTCGTTGATCGCGATGATGTACAAATTGTATTACAAAAGAAAGTTGATGATATTTCTCCTTTATTAAAAACGAGTGGTTATTTCGGTGTTTCAGAGGAAGGGATATTACAAATCTTTAAAGGTGTGCCGAAAAGTGATAATGCGATTCATTCCTTTTTTCAAATTGATATGAAAAAGCTAGAGAGTTATGAACGGGCGAAGTTGAAGCGTGGTATTCGTATTAAGTCAAAAGAAGGATTCGTGAAGACAATCGAAAAAATGAAGCAATACGCAGTACAAAGTAAGAAAAAAAGCAGCTCATGGTGAGCTGCTTTTTCTTATTTATTTTTATCTAAAATTTGTTTTGCGATTTCATCAATTAGCATATCTTTTCCGATTGGATTGAAGGCTTTCGTATTGAATATTTCGTTTGATACTTCATATACGTGATTGCTTTTTACTGCCTTATTATCTTTCCAAACGGCACTGTTTTTATAGTCTTCGTACACTTTATCAGCTTCTCCGCCGAAGTTTACAACGAACATTTGGTCAGGCTGGAATGCAACAAGACCTTCTAGCGATACTTGCGCCATCGTTTGTTTTAAATCTGTACCTTTTGTTGCTGGAAGTTTTAAGTCGTTAAAGATGATGTCACCGTACCCGAAGCTACCGTATACACGGAAGTTTTGTGGTGTAACTGCGACGAACATAAAGCTCTCATCTTTTGTTTTCTCTTTAATCTTTTTAGATAAAGAGTCGGCTTTTTTATCGTAGTCTGCAATCCATTTGTCGGCTTTCTTTTCTTCGTCAAATAGTTTACCTACTTCTTTAAACTTACCGCGCCAATCTTCTAAGTTTGTTTCTAGAACAACTGTCGGTGCTACTTTTTCTAGTTGATCATAAATTTTTAATTGACGATTGTTCAAAATAATTAAGTCTGGTTTTAAAGCAGTAACAGCTTCTAAATCAACTTTAGGTGCCCAATACCAACCTACTGCTTTTACTCCGTCTAGCTTTTCTGTCAAATGCTTTTGGATTTTATCTTTATATGTATTTGCTGTACCAACAGGTTTGTGTCCAAGAAGTAATAATTCTTCTGTTGAACCAGATAAATCAACAATTCTCTTTGGATTTACTGGAATTGTAGCTTCCCCTTTAGCGTGTTTTACAACTTTTGTTTTCGGTTGCTCTTTTGCTTTGGATTCTTCCTTTTGAGAAGTACAGCCAACGATAGAAAGAACGACTAGCATGATAGTAAATAAAATAAATACCTTCTGTTTCATCCTGATGTAACCCCTTTAATTAGTATTGATAATCATTATCGACTTCTGTATATTAATGTGCTTCAACCTTTCTGTCAATGGAAAATAACAGAAGTTTCAAATAGAGAACATTTGTTGGGGCAGTCTCGCTTTTCTATCATTAAATATGTTAAAATGGAATACATGATTTAAGAGGGAGAGATTGTATTTTGTTTGAATATGTTACAGGTTACGTGGAGTATGTAGGGCCGGAATATGTCGTAATTGATCATAATGGAATTGGTTATCAAATTTTCACACCGAATCCGTATGTATTTCAAAGAAGTAAGCAAGAAATCCGTGTCTATACATATCATTATGTGAGAGAAGATATTATGGCGCTTTACGGGTTTAAAACACGTGAAGAGCGTTTATTATTTACAAAGTTGTTAGGTGTGTCTGGTATTGGACCAAAAGGCGCTCTTGCAATATTAGCTTCTGGTCAAACAGGACAGGTCGTTCAAGCGATTGAACATGAAGACGAGAAGTTTTTAGTGAAGTTCCCGGGCGTAGGAAAGAAAACAGCGCGCCAAATGATTTTAGATTTAAAAGGAAAACTAGCAGACGTTGTACCAGATGCATTTGTTGATTTATTCTCAGACGAAGAACGTTTTGATGAGAAGAAAGGTTCGTCAGCGGAGCTTGATGAGGCGCTGGAAGCTCTGCGCGCACTTGGATACGCGGAACGAGAAGTTTCTCGCGTTGTACCAGAGTTATTAAAAGAATCATTAACGACGGATCAGTATATTAAAAAGGCACTTAGTCTTTTACTAAATGGTAAGAGGTGAGTATAATGGACGAACGTCTCCTTTCAGGGGAATCTGCATATGAAGATGCGGATTTAGAATATTCATTACGGCCACAGACGCTCCGTCAGTATATTGGCCAAGATAAAGCGAAACATAATTTAGAGGTGTTTATTGAAGCGGCGAAAATGCGTGAAGAAACGTTAGATCACGTGCTTTTATATGGACCACCAGGTCTTGGTAAAACGACGCTTGCGAATATTATTGCCAATGAAATGGGCGTAAATGTTAGAACAACTTCAGGACCGGCAATTGAAAGACCAGGTGATTTAGCAGCTGTATTAACAGCACTTCAGCCAGGGGATGTATTATTTATTGATGAAATTCATCGTTTGCATAGATCAATTGAAGAAGTACTATATCCTGCGATGGAAGATTTTTGTCTTGATATTGTAATTGGAAAAGGACCTTCAGCACGGTCTGTACGATTAGATTTACCGCCATTTACATTAGTTGGAGCAACGACGCGTGCAGGTGCGTTATCAGCGCCGCTTCGTGACCGTTTCGGTGTGCTTTCAAGATTAGAGTATTATACAGTAGATCAGCTTTCTGAGATTGTTGAACGTACAGCAGAAGTATTCGAAGTTGAAATTGACTCGTTAGCCGCACTAGAAATTGCAAGACGTGCTCGTGGTACACCTCGTATTGCAAATCGTTTATTACGACGTGTACGAGATTTTGCACAAGTTCGTGGTAATGGAACGGTTACGATGGAAATTACACAAATGGCATTAGAGCTACTGCAAGTAGATAAATTAGGTCTAGATCATATTGACCATAAATTATTGCTTGGTATTATTGAGAAGTTCCGTGGTGGTCCAGTTGGATTAGAAACGGTTTCGGCAACGATTGGAGAAGAATCTCATACGATTGAAGATGTGTATGAGCCGTATTTATTACAAATTGGCTTTTTACAACGAACGCCAAGGGGTCGAATTGTAACGCCACTTGCATACGAGCATTTCGGAATGGAGATGCCAAAAGTATGACGGAGATGCCAAAGTTGCTTATTACAGCAGGTATCTTACTTATTGTTGTTGGCTTAGCTTGGAAGTTCATTGGAAGGCTTCCAGGCGATATTTTTGTGAAAAAAGGAAACGTTACCTTTTATTTTCCTGTCATCACATGTATTGTGTTAAGTATTGTATTATCTTTTATTATGTATATAATAAATCGATTCAAATAAGAAATAGGTGGATATAGTTATGGATATTAATCTGTTTGATTTTCATTTACCAGAAGAACTTATTGCACAAGTCCCATTAGAAGAGCGTGAAACATCAAGATTAATGGTGTTAGACCGTGAAACAGGCGATATTGAGCATAAACATTTTACGGACATTCTTTCTTACTTACATGAGGGGGATTGCTTAGTTTTAAATGAAACGAAAGTAATGCCTGCTCGTCTGCATGGTGTGAAAGAAGATACAGGCGCACACATTGAAGTACTTCTTTTGAAACAAGAAGAAGGCGATAAGTGGGAGACGCTTGTTAAGCCAGCGAAACGTGTAAAAGAAGGAACTGTTATCTCTTTTGGCGAAGGGAAATTAAAAGCAACTTGCACAGGAACTGCAGATCAAGGTGGACGTCAGCTTGAATTTTCATATGACGGCATCTTCTATGAAATTTTAGATGAACTTGGAGAAATGCCACTTCCTCCATATATTAAAGAGACGCTAGAAGATCGCGATCGCTATCAAACAGTATATGCGAAAGAAATCGGTTCAGCAGCAGCGCCGACTGCAGGACTTCACTTTACAGAAGAGTTACTGGAGAAGTTAAAACAAAAAGGCGTTGAGTTAGCATTTATTACACTTCACGTAGGGCTTGGAACATTTAGACCAGTTTCTGCTGATACGATTGAAGAACACCATATGCACGCAGAATATTACCATATGTCTGAAGAGACGGCGGCATTATTAAACCGTGTAAAAGAGAATGGTGGACGTATCATTACGGTAGGTACGACATCAACTCGTACGTTAGAGACAATTGCGACAGATCATGATGGCAAGCTTTGTGCTGCTTCTGGCTGGACAGACATTTTTATGTATCCAGGTTACGAATTTAAAGCAATTGATGGTTTAATTACAAACTTCCATTTACCGAAATCAACATTAATTATGCTTGTAAGTGCATTTGCAAACAGAGATAATGTACTTCATGCTTATAATGAAGCAGTAAAAGAAAAATATCGTTTCTTTAGCTTTGGTGATGCAATGTTCGTTGCCTCTCACGCTAAAATGGGAAACAAATAAAAGGAGTAAATTATGACAGCAATTCGTTATGAATTTATTAAAACTTGTAAACAAACAGGTGCCCGTTTAGGACGTGTACATACGCCGCACGGTTCATTTGATACACCAACATTTATGCCAGTTGGTACACTTGCAACAGTTAAGACAATGTCACCAGAAGAATTAAAAGCAATGGATTCTGGCATTATTTTAAGTAATACGTATCATTTATGGCTACGTCCAGGTCACGAAATCATTCGTGAAGCAGGCGGTTTGCATAAATTTATGAACTGGGATCGTGCAATCTTAACGGACTCTGGTGGTTTCCAAGTATTCAGTTTAAGTGACTTCCGTCGCATTGAAGAGGAAGGCGTTCATTTCCGTAACCACTTAAATGGAGATAAATTATTCTTATCACCAGAAAAAGCGATGGAAATTCAAAATGCATTAGGTTCAGATATTATGATGGCATTTGATGAGTGTCCACCATTCCCAGCTACTTTTGAATATATGAAGAAATCTGTAGAGCGTACAAGCCGCTGGGCAGAGCGTTGCTTAAAAGCACATGAACGTCCACAAGATCAAGGGTTATTTGGTATTGTACAGGGCGGAGAGTTCGAGGAGCTTCGCCGTCAAAGTGCAAAAGACCTTGTTTCAATGGACTTCCCTGGTTACGCGGTAGGTGGTTTATCTGTAGGTGAGCCGAAAGATATTATGAACCGTGTACTTGAGTTTACAACACCACTTCTTCCAGATAATAAGCCACGTTACTTAATGGGAGTAGGTTCTCCTGACTCATTAATCGATGGTGCAATTCGTGGTATCGATATGTTTGACTGCGTACTTCCAACTCGTATCGCTCGAAATGGTACATGTATGACAAGTGAAGGCCGTCTAGTTGTCAAAAATGCGAAATTCGCAAGAGACTTCGGTCCGCTTGATCCAAACTGTGATTGCTACACATGTAAAAATTACTCTCGTGCGTACATTCGTCACTTAATGAAATGTGATGAAACGTTCGGAATTCGTTTAACGTCTTATCACAACCTTCATTTTCTGTTAAACTTAATGGAGCAGGTGAGACAAGCTATTCGTGAAGACCGTCTTGGCGATTTCCGCGAAGAATTCTTTGAACAGTATGGCTTTAATAAACCGAATGCTAAAAACTTCTAATACATAATTTAAAAGGAGGAACAAAAGATGAATCCAGGTATGATGAATATCGTTATGATCGTTGCGATGTTTGCGATTTTCTATTTCTTATTAATTCGCCCGCAACAAAAACGTCAAAAAGCAGTTGCTCAAATGCAAAGTGAGTTAAAAAAAGGTGATGCTATCGTAACAATCGGTGGTTTACACGGTACAATCGAATCAGTAGATGAAACGAAAATTGTTATTAAATCTGGTGGCTCACACTTAACTTTCGATCGTAATGCGATTCGTGAAGTTGTGAAAAACTAATGAGGAAGGCCCTGCATGAAATGTGCAGGGCTTTTTTTAGTTATTTTGTTTGGACATATTTACACCGAAAATGCCACCGAGTGTACTCGCGCCCATTAATGCTAATTGATAAAGTAACTGTGAGTTCGATAAAGTTTGAGAGAAACCTAAATAGTTAACTAGAAAAACAAGTATAGTGAATGTAAGTCCTGTTGTGAAGCCTACTAGCCAACCTTTCCCTTGTGCTTTTTTGCCGGCAGTAAACCCGGATATAAGCATAGATAAAAGTGCTAGTATAAAAATAGTAACAGCTAATGTTCCTTCATTCATATCTGTAAATTTTAATAAAAGAGCCATAATCATGCTAGTAACTGTTGCGAGAATTAATAGGATAACGATACCGAAGCCGATTGCAGTTGATAATTTTTTCGTTCCATCCATTTATACATTCCCCCTTTTTAATACAAGCATATTTTCCTTTTGCCTAAGTTAGACTATTTTCTTTTTTATAGGGGAGTCTATACGTAAAAAGGAGATGTAGAAATGGAATGGGTATCAATCATTGGCCGGACGATGCTGTTGTATATCATCATCTTAATTATTTTTCGTCTTATGGGTAAACGTGAAATTGGAGAGCTAAGTGTATTAGATTTAGTCGTATTCATTATGCTTGGTGAAATGGCAGTAGTCGCAATTGAAAATACCGATAAATCACTTTGGCACCAATTAGTTCCGATGACGTTTCTTATGTGTATACAAATTATTTTGTCAGTTATTTCGTTAAAGTATCAACGCTTTCGGCATTTAATAGAAGGTGAGCCAGCCATTCTTGTAAATGCAGGAAAGATTGATGAAAAGAAGATGAGAAAGCAACGTTATAATATAGATGATTTAATGATGCAATTAAGGGAACAAGGAGTTGGAGATATCCGGGATGTAGAATACGCTATTTTAGAACCATCTGGGAAGTTATCTGTCTTTCAAAAACAAAAAGGTGGGCAGGATGCATTGCAGTTTACGCTTCCCCTTATTATCGATGGAGAAATTCAATCTAATCATTTACAAATGATTGAACATACAGATGAGTGGCTTGTTGAAAAATTAAAAAACTTAGGCTATAACGATGTAACAAAAATTTTATACTGTAGCTTTCAAAATGGACAATTTTTTGTTGATTTGAAAGAAAACTAGAGGCTTACTATACGACATAGTAAGCCCGTTTACTTCAAAAATGAAAGTTTTCGAATGATAGGGAGACGACTTAACTCTTCTTTTCGAATGAGCTTGAAAATGAAGAGGAGCACAATATAAACGAGTGTTGTTAAAGTGATTTCCCATAATGTTTGTATGCCAAGTGAATGAGAGAAAACTATATACTTATGAAGGTAAAAACCGAAGGAGCCTGCGATACCGATGGCAAGTCCGCCAAAAATATAGTCTTTTGCGTAAATGGTAAATGTAATTTTCTTTAAAACAGTAGCGTAATGAAGAAATGTTACCGTTACGATATTTGCTGCAATTGCAAGGGCAACCCCCATCATTTGAAACTCTGGCCTTGAGGCTAGTACGAAAATAACGATTAATTTCACGATTGCACCAATAAACGTATTCATCATGGCCGCACGTGCTAAGTTTAAAGCTTGTAAAACAGAGGTAAGTGGACTTTGAAAATAATGAAATAAAAAGCAAGGTGCAAGAAGCTGGATGAACGCTGTTGCACTATCCGATCCATACATAAGAGTTAAAACAGGAGAAGCAAATACGTATAATATAACGACTGACCACCCGCCAGTAATGAGTGAGATCCGAAGAGCTTGTTGTAAGCGGTGTTCTACTAATTTATGTTGTCTTTTTGCCATTGCCTCGCTAATAGATGGAACAAGTGCTGTCGAAAGAGCGTATGTAATAAAGGCTGGCAGTGAAAGAAGGGGGAATGCATACCCGTTTAATATACCGTATTGCTGAGTTGCGACGGAGGCAGCAACGCCGGCAATCGCTAAGCTTTGCATAACGACGATAGGTTCAAAAAAATAGGAAACGGAACCGATTAAACGACTTCCTGTAGTTGGAAGTGCAATATCCATAAGAGAATAAAATGTCCCTTTGCTTTCTTTTACAGTAGTGAAAAATCCAGAGCGTATAGATAAATGTTTTTCACGCTGGAATAAAGTGAGTAAAAATAATAACGATGCCACTTCACCGAGAACGGCTGATAACATAGCGCCAGCTGCAGCATATTCTACGCCGTAAGGTAAAAATAATTGAATACATATAGCGATAATTGTAATGCGGACAATTTGTTCTATAACTTGGGCGTAAGCGCTAGGTTTCATATTTTGTTTCCCTTGGAAATAGCCGCGTAAAACAGAAGAAACAGCAATAACAGGAACGACAGGCAAAATGGCCATTAATGGATAATACGTTCGTTCATCAGTTAATAATGTTTTTGCTAAAATAGGTGTGAGGAGCATAATTCCAATTGTTAAAATGATACTAATAACGGATGTAACAGCTAATGATACGGTTAATATTTTTTTAACTTTTTGTTTATCATTCACAGCTTCTGCTTCTGCTACAAATTTTGCGATTGCGACAGGAAGACCGATTTGTGTTAATGTAATTGCTAGAATAAATGTAGGGACGGCCATCATATAAAGGCCAACGCCTTCTTCTCCTAAAATACGTGCCATTACAATACGATTAATAAATCCTAGAATTTTGGTAATAAAGCCGGCTATCATTAAAATAAATGCGCCTTTTAAAAAGCTTTGTCTCGTCATGGTCTTCTCCTACCTTCTCAAAATCAGTGGAATGATTTACAATAATTTATATGCACGTACGAGACAAGAATGACAAGCATTTAAGAGAGTGCTCTTGAAAGTAGTTATTGCTGTCCATTAGAGCGGGATTAAAAGCGACTTTTCGTGCTGAAATAAGAAGGAGATGTTATATATGTTAGATAGAGAGGCTTTGGTAGAATCATACCGCGGACAGTTACAAGTCGTTTTAGAAAGTAAAGTAGAAGAGTTCCAAATGTTCGGCTACAACCGAGTAACAGATGATGACATTTGGAAGTTTCTTAAAGTGAAAAAGTGGAAGAAGATAGACAGTGACGTTAGATTGTATGAATTAGTTAATGACGTATTAACAGTAACAGCTAATGAATATATGACGTATTTAACTGTTGAAGCATATCAAGCGCCACTTTGGTCATTTGATGAATATGAAAATAAATAACCGACTGCAATTGGTTTGTTCTTCCTTTTGCAGTATAATGATAGGTATTGATAATGAGGAAATAATTATGTCTAAGATTATATATAAAGGGGGTAGTGAAGAGAGAAAACAAATAATGAAAGTGTAGGTAATGTGAAAACTTACCGGCACAGCTAGTGATGAGCTAGCAAAATTATAGAAAGGAAGTCTACTAACTAGGCGTATGCACACGTGTGAAAGTGAATCGTAAAAGATTTATTTGAAGTGTTAGTAGCGGAAAGAGGGTACATATGGCAAAGCGTGGTACGAGAATTGCCGCCTTTTTCCTCATCGTTTTATTAATCGGTGGAGTAATTGGTGCGGCAGGAAAAGACATAGCAAAAGGAATTAGTCTAGGACTAGACCTTCGCGGTGGTTTTGAAATTCTTTATGAAGTAAAACCAGCCAAAAAAGGTGATAAAATTGACCGAGAGGCACTTGTAAGTACAGTAGGTGCTCTTGAAAATCGTGTCAATGTACTCGGTGTAAGTGAACCGAACATTCAAATTGAAGGGCAGGACCGAATTCGTGTACAGCTTGCTGGTGTACAAGATCAGCAAAAAGCACGTGAAATGTTATCAACGCAAGCGAAATTAACATTCCGTGATGTAGATGACAACCTTCTTATGGATGGAACGGATTTAAAAGGCGGCGGAGCGAAGCAAACATTTGATGACCAAGGCCGTGCGAGCGTAGGTCTTACATTAAAGAGTGCTGAAAAATTCCGCGAAGTAACTGAAAAAATTTCAAAAATGCCACCACCAACGAATTTAATGGTAATTTGGCTTGATTTTGAAGAAGGAAAAGATTCGTACAAAGCAGAATCTGCAAAACCGAATCCGAAGTTCTTATCAGCAGCAACAGTAAACCAAGTGTTTAACCAAGCTGAAGTATCTATCGTAGGTGGAAACTTTACAGTTGAAAGCGCGAAACAACTTTCATCTTTATTAAATGCAGGTGCACTTCCTGTTGATTTAAAAGAAATGTATTCAACATCTGTTGGAGCGAAGTTTGGTCAACAAGCGTTAGAGCAAACAATTTTCGCTAGTGCGATTGGTATCGCTCTTATTTTCTTATTTATGCTTGTATTCTACCGTTTACCAGGACTTGTAGCGGTTATTATGTTAGGTCTATACATTTTCGTTACATTACTTGTCTTTAACTGGATGCATGCAGTTCTTACGTTGCCAGGTATTGCGGCGTTAGTGCTCGGGGTAGGTATCGCGGTTGATGCGAATATTATTACGTACGAGAGACTGAAAGAAGAGTTGAAAATTGGTAAGTCAATGATGTCGGCATTCCGTGCTGGTAACCACCGTTCATTAGCAACCATTTTAGATGCGAACATTACAACACTTGCAGCAGCTGGTGTATTATTCGTTTATGGTAATAGCTCTGTAAAAGGGTTCGCAACAAGTTTAATCGTAAGTATTTTAGTCGGTTTTATTACGAACGTATTCGGTACTCGTTTCTTACTAAGTTTACTTGTAAAGAGCCGTTACTTCGATAAGAAACCAGGATACTTTGGTGTGAAACAAAAGGATATTATTCCATTAACAAAAGGTGTAGTACATCCACCGACAAGATTTGATCGTATTAACTTCGTAAATGTCGGTCATAAATTCCTTATCTTTTCGATGGTAGTTGTAATTGCAGGTGCAATTATTTTACCAATTTTCAAATTGAATCTTGGTATTGACTTTGCGAGTGGTACACGTATCGACTTGCAATCAAAACAAGCAGTTACTGTGTCTGATGTTCATAAAGATTTCAAAGAATTGAACATTGACGTGAAGGAAGAAAATATTGTACCGACTGGAGATGACAATAAAGGATTCGCAGTTCGTACATTAGGTGTTCTATCAAAAGATGAAATTGCGAAAACAAAAACATTCTTCCACGATAAATATGGTACAGATCCAAACGTAAGTACAGTTTCACCAACAATCGGGAAAGAAATTGCACGAAATGCATTTATCGCAGTATTAATTGCTTCTGCGGTTATCATTTTATACGTAAGTATTCGTTTCCGATTTACGTATGCATTATCTGCAGTACTTGCATTATTACATGATGCATTCGTTATGATTGTTATATTTAGTATTTTCCAGTTAGAGGTAGACTTAACGTTTATCGCTGCGGTATTAACAATTATCGGTTATTCTATTAATGACTCGATCGTTACATTTGATAGAAACCGTGAATTATACAAACAGAAAAAACGAGTACGTGATATAAAAGACTTAGAAGAAATCGTAAATGCAAGTATTCGTCAAACGCTTGGTCGTTCGATTAATACCGTATTAACAGTGCTATTCCCAGTAATTGCATTGCTTATTTTCGGCAGTGAGTCACTACGTAACTTCTCGTTTGCGTTACTTGTTGGATTAGTTGTAGGTACGTATTCTTCTGTTTTCGTTGCTTCTCAAATTTGGTTAATGCTTGAAAACCGTCGTTTGAAAAAGGGCAAAAATAAGAAAAAGGTTGAGAAAGTAGAATCTGAACCGCAAGTATAAAAAAGATGATGTCTCTTTATGAGGCATCTCTTTTTTCGTTTGTGGATACAATAAGATAGCAAATTTTAAAAGTGGGAATGGAAAAAAGTGGAGATGTTATCGCTGTTTTTGTTACAATAAAGTGAAACTTTAATCAGTGGCGGTTTTCTTCATCCCTCACTGATTATTAGTTGAACCAATCGGACTTTAATGGGCAGCCCGACCCCCACCTTACTTCTTTGCTTTCGCTGAATTTTGAGGTGGGGGTCTTACTGCCCGTTAAAGTGGGATAAAAAGATAGGTTAAGAAAAGAAGGGATTTTAATGATGGAAAAAGATGAGCGTTTTAAACAGGCCGAGTTCGGTGCTATTGTCGGGATCGTTGGTAATATTATATTAGCAATTATAAAGGCGGTAATTGGTTATATTGGGAACAGTAAAGCGCTATTAGCGGATGCTGTGCATTCTGCATCAGATGTAATTGGTTCGCTAGCTGTACTGTTTGGATTGCGAGCAGCAAAGCAGCCGCCCGATGAAGATCATCCGTATGGTCATGGTAAAGCGGAATCGATTTCAGCGATTATTGTTGCAGTATTATTATTTATTGTGGGAATCGAGATAGCAATTTCGTCCATAAAAGCTTTTTCGCAGGAACTAGAACCGCCGAAGGGAATTACGATTTTTGCTGTTGTTCTTTCGATTATCGTGAAAGAAGGAATGTTTCAATATAAATTTCGATTAGGGAAAAGGGTAAATAGTGATGCAATTATTGCAAATGCATATGAGCACCGTTCAGATGTATTTTCTTCAATTGCAGCTTTAATCGGTATTTGTGCAGCGATTATTGGTGGTAAGTTCGGGTTCGATTGGCTTGTGTATGCTGATCCAATTGCAGGATTATTTGTTTCACTTCTTGTTGCAAAAATGGCATGGAGTATTGGGGCAGAAGCAATTCATGCAACGCTTGATCATGTTCTTCATGAGGAAGATGTTGTTCCGCTTAGAGAAGCAGTACTTCAAATAGATGGTGTGAAAAAAATCGGTTCGTTATATGCGAGGGAGCATGGTCATTACGTTATTGTAGATATTAAAGTTTCTGTAGATCCATATATTACTGTAGAAGAAGGGCATCGCATTGGCAAGCATGTGAAAGAAACGCTTATGCAGCAAGATAACGTACAAAATGTGTTTGTACATATAAATCCGTATTCTCCAAATTAAATATTATTAACATTTTAGTATATAGATATTGCAGCGTAGTTTGCATTATATTGTCACCCCTTAATCTGTCTTGTATAATGAACAGGTTAAGGGGTGATTTCGTGTTACAACCGAAGACGCGTTGGAAAGAAAAAGAATATAATAGCGAGCGAGTGAGTGAATTAGCAAGTAAATTACAATTATCACCACTTGTCGTTTCGTTATTCCTCGGTAGAGGAATAGATACAGAAGATAAGATTTTAGATTTTTTAAATACAGAAAATCAAGAATTTCATGATCCGTTTTTATTAGAAGGAATGGATAGAACGGTAGAACGTGTAAATAAGGCGATTCAAAATGGAGAGCAAATATTAATATTTGGTGACTACGATGCGGACGGAGTAAGTAGTACAACTGTTTTATATGTTGCCTTACAAGAATTAGGTGCAGACGTAGAATTTTATATCCCAAACCGTTTTACAGAAGGTTATGGACCGAACGAAGAAGCATTTCGTTGGGCGCATAGCGCAGGATTTTCACTCATTATTACTGTCGATACTGGTATTGCAGCTGTACATGAAGCGAAGGTAGCAAAGGAACTTGGGATAGATCTAATTATTACAGATCACCATGAGCCACCACCAGAATTGCCAGAAGCACTTGCGATTATTCATCCGAAATTAGATGGCGGTGTGTATCCGTTTCACTATTTAGCTGGTGTAGGTGTTGCGTTTAAAGTTGCACATGCACTACTGGGCCGTGTACCAGAACATTTATTAGAAATTGCAGTGATTGGTACGGTAGCTGATTTAGTATCACTTCACGGTGAGAATAGATTGTTAGTGAAGCGCGGTTTAAAACATATGCGCATGACGAAAAATATCGGACTAAAGGCGCTATTTAAAGTTGCTAACGTTTCGCAAAGTGAAATTACAGAAGAGAGTATTGGCTTCTCAATCGCACCTCGTATTAATGCAGTTGGACGTTTAGAAGATGCTACGCCGGCTGTACATCTTTTATTATCAGAGGATCCCGAAGAAGCGAAAGAGCTGGCTGAAGAAATTGATGAGCTGAACAAACTGCGAAAAGATATTGTAAAGCAAATTACAGAAGAAGCTATTGCTGAAGTGGAAACGAATTTTCCGCCTGAAGACAATAAAGTATTAGTGCTTGCAAAAGAAGGATGGAATCCAGGTGTAATTGGAATTGTCGCTTCTAAATTAGTTGAACGTTTTTATCGTCCAACGATTGTATTATGCATTGATCCTGTAAAAGAAACTGCAAAAGGTTCAGCGCGTAGTATTGCAGGATTTGATTTGTTTGCAAACTTGTCAGATTGTAGAGAGTTATTGCCACACTTCGGAGGACATCCGATGGCAGCGGGAATGACGCTACATATGAATGATGTAGATGAATTACGCCGCCGTTTAAATGAACAGGCAGATACAATTTTAACAGAAGAAGATTTTATTCCAATTACAGCTGTCGATGCCTTTTGCAAAGTGGAGGACGTAACACTTGCAGCGATTGAAGATATGCAAAAGTTAGCGCCATTTGGTGTTGGAAATCCAAAGCCACGTATTGCGGTGAAAGATGCGGAGTTAGAAAGTATTCGTGCAATCGGATCAGATGGTTCTCATTTAAAGATGTCTCTTCGTGATGGACAAGCAACATTGGATACAATTGGATTCGGTTTTGGCGCATATGCGAAAGAAATTTCTCCAGTTGCAAAAGTATCTGTAATAGGAGAAGCGTCTATCAATGAATGGAATAATTTTAAGAAGCCGCAATTAATGGTACAAGATATTGCTGTAGAAGCATGGCAATTATTCGATTGGCGTAGTATGCGTAACGTAGAAGCAAATTTAGCAGAACTTCCGAAAGGGAAAATCACGATGGTGTATTTTTCTGAAGAGGTATTGAATAAATTTTCTTTAGAAGACTATAAAGAGCATATGATGCATGCATCAGAAGTGACCGAGTTAGATGATCAATACATCGTATTCCTTGATTTACCAAAAGGGACAGATGAATTAAGAGAGCTATTTAAAGTAGGATTCCCGTCGCGAATTTATACACTATTTTATCAAGAGAATAATCATTTATTTAGTACTGTTCCAACGAGAGAACATTTTAAATGGTACTATTCGTTCTTGAGCCAAAAATCACCATTTTCTTTAAGACAATATGGAGCGCAACTATGTCAGCATAAAGGTTGGTCAAAAGATACAGTAAATTTCATGACACAGGTGTTTTTTGAGTTAGAATTTGTTACAATAAAAGATGGCGTCATTTTTATGGCAGAAAAAAAACAAAAGCGTGATTTAATTGAATCGAGCACATATCGTGAGAAAATGAACCACTTACAATTAGAAAAAGAATTGGTTTATAGCACATATCAGCAACTATATACATGGTTTGAAACGATTCGTAATCATAAAGAAGTAGAACAGTTAGGGTAAAGGATTTGTATTTACAAACCTTTTAGATCTGAGGAGGATTCAGAAATATGGATTTCAAGCAACATATCGCAATTGTACCGGATTATCCAAAAGAAGGTATTGTGTTTAAAGACATTACACCGTTAATGAACGACGGTAAAGCATACAAAGCAGCAACAGATGCAATCGTTGAGTATGCAAAAGAGAGAGACATCGATCTTGTAGTAGGACCAGAAGCTCGTGGTTTCATTATCGGTTGCCCAGTTTCTTATGCATTAGAAGTAGGATTTGCGCCAGTTCGTAAATTAGGAAAATTACCACGTGAAGTAATTACAGTTGACTACGGTAAAGAATATGGTAAAGATGTTTTAACGATCCATAAAGATGCAATTAAACCAGGTCAACGCGTATTAATTACAGATGACTTATTAGCTACAGGTGGAACAATTGAAGCGACAATTAAGTTAGTTGAAGAGCTAGGCGGAGTTGTAGCAGGAATTGCATTCTTAGTAGAACTTACTTACTTAGATGGTCGTAAAATGTTAGATGGTTACGATGTATTAGTATTAGAAAAATACTAATCACTATATAGGTAAAACTACGGTGATAAAAAGTACCCGTGAATCTCTTGGAGAGGAGCGGGTACTTTTGTATAATTGAACAAAAAATTATAGTGAAATGTCAGTAAAATCTTTTCCTTTTCACAATTCACAATCATTGGGTTATAATGATAGAATATAATTTATTCTATTCAATAAAGATAAAGTCAATTTTCAATAAAAGGTGATTCGATGGCAAATGAGCAGGTACTAACAGCTGAACAGGTACTCGAGAAAGCAAGTCAATATTTAGTGGATGAAGATATTGAGCTAGTAGCACGTGCCTATGAATATGCACGCGATGCGCATAGCGAACAATACAGAAAATCGGGTGAACCATACATTATTCATCCAATTCAAGTTGCAGGTATTTTAGTTGATTTACACATGGATCCAGCTACAGTATCAGCAGGTTTCTTACATGATGTAGTAGAAGATACAGAGATTACATTAGAAGATATTGAACGGGAATTTAATAAAGAAATTGCTATGCTTGTCGATGGTGTGACAAAGCTCGGAAAGATTAAATATAAATCTCATGAGCAACAACAAGCAGAAAACCATCGCAAAATGTTTATTGCAATGGCTCAAGATATTCGAGTTATTTTAATTAAACTAGCCGATCGTCTTCATAACATGCGTACATTGAAACATTTGCCTCAAGAGAAGCAGCGTCGCATTGCGAATGAAACGTTAGAAATCTTTGCACCTTTAGCACATAGACTCGGAATTAGTACTATTAAATGGGAGCTAGAGGATACGTCACTTCGCTACTTAAATCCACAGCAATATTATCGTATTGTAAATTTAATGAAGCGTAAACGTGCAGAACGTGAAGAGTATTTAGAGGAAGTAATGACTGGTATTCGTGAGAAATTAGATGAAGTTGCAATTCAACCTGAAATTTCTGGAAGACCAAAACATATTTACAGCATTTATCGTAAAATGGCACTGCAAAATAAACAGTTCAATGAAATTTATGATTTATTAGCTGTACGTGTCGTTGTAAATAGTATTAAAGATTGTTATGCAGTACTTGGAATTATTCATACGTGCTGGAAGCCGATGCCAGGTCGTTTTAAAGATTATATTGCAATGCCGAAAGCAAATCTATATCAATCTCTTCATACGACTGTAATTGGGCCGAAAGGTGATCCGCTTGAAGTGCAAATTCGTACGAAAGAAATGCATGAGATCGCAGAATTCGGGATCGCGGCACACTGGGCGTATAAAGAAGGAAAAACAGCAGAAACAGCAGGTACATTAGAGAAGAAACTTACATGGTTCCGTCAAATATTAGAATGGCAAAATGAAGCTTCTAATGCAGAAGAGTTTATGGAGTCATTAAAAATTGATTTATTCTCTGACATGGTATTCGTCTTTACACCGAAAGGCGATGTAATGGAATTACCACTTGGATCTGTTCCAATTGACTTTGCATATCGTGTGCATTCAGAAATTGGAAATAAAACAATTGGTGCAAAAGTAAACGGGAAAATGGTGACACTTGATTATAAATTAAAAACAGGTGACATCATTGAGATTTTAACATCGAAACATTCGTATGGACCAAGTCAAGATTGGGTGAAACTTGCTCAAACATCTCATGCAAAAAACAAAATACGTCAGTTCTTTAAGAAACAACGTAGAGATGAAAATATTGAAAAAGGCCGTGAACTTGTTGAGAAAGAAGTGCGTAGCCTAGAGTATGAGATGAAAGAAGTGTTAGCTCCTGATAATTTAAAACGAGTTGCTGAAAAATTCAACTTTGCAAATGAAGAAGATATGTTTGCGGCAGTTGGATATAATGGCATCACTGCATCGCAAATTGTTACGCGACTAACGGACAAGTTCCGTAAGCAACGTGAAGAAGAAGAGATTGTTGAAGTTAAAGAAGTTCGTAAACCGATGAAAATTCGAAAATGGGATTCTGGCGTTAAAGTAAGTGGTGCAGATAATTTATTAATTCGTTTATCAAAATGCTGTAACCCAGTACCTGGTGATGATATCGTTGGGTATATTACGAAAGGCCGAGGCGTATCGATTCACCGCCGTGACTGTGTAAATGTTCATACAGAAGAAGCTATAGAACGTTTATTAGAAGTAGAGTGGGAAGGTAGCCCTGAAAAAGAAATTGAGTATAACGTTGATATTGAAATTTCAGGTTACGATCGCCGTGGTTTATTAAATGAAGTATTACAAGCTGTTACAGAGACGAAAACGTACATTTCGGCAGTTTCTGGTAGAAGTGACCGTAATAAGATGGCGACAATTAATATGTCAATCTCTATTCGTAACTTACAGCACTTGAAAAAAGTAGTAGAACGCATTAAACGTGTTCCAGAAATTTATGCAGTAAGACGCATGATGCATTAATAGGGAGTGTAGAAAAGATGAGAGTTGTTTTACAACGATCAAAGGAAGCGTCTGTCACAGTAGACGGTGAGATCGTAGGACAAATTCCGTTCGGTTTAACATTACTAGTTGGCATTACGCATGAAGATACAGAAAAAGATGCAACTTACATTGCAGAAAAAATTGCGAACTTACGTATTTTTGAAGATGAGAGCGGAAAGATGAACCATTCTGTACTTGATGTAGAAGGACAAGTTCTATCCATTTCGCAATTCACATTATACGGAGATTGCCGCAAAGGAAGACGTCCAAACTTTATGGATGCAGCTAAACCTGACTATGCAGAGCGTTTATATGATTTCTTTAATGAAGAAGTACGTAAGCAAGGATTGCATGTAGAAACAGGGAAGTTCGGAGCAATGATGGATGTTTCTTTAATCAATGATGGTCCGGTGACCTTAATTGTGGAAAGTAAATAGTGTTGCTGAAGAAGAGAGGGGATGAGCCCCTCTCTTCTTTTGTGGTTTTTAATGGTATATTTTTCTAGTTATTGTTATGATAGTTAAGAAAATAAACGATATAATCGGGGGATTATGGGAGGTAAATCTTATGGAAACATTTGTACTCGTTCATGGAGCATGGGATGGCGGTTATGTTTGGAAAAAACTAGCTAAACTTTTAAGGGAACAGGGTCATAGTGTATATACTCCTACATTAACTGGACTTGGGGAACGAACACATCTTATGCAACCTAATATAGGGCTGAAAACATTTATTCAAGACATTGTTAATACTATTAAATATGAGGGTCTAAGAGATGTAATTTTAGTAGGGCATAGTTATTCTGGTATGGTAATTACAGGTGTAGCAGAAGAGATTCCCGAGTTTATTAAAGAGTTAGTATACGTGGATGCAATGCTTCCGGAAAATGGTGATTCTGTTATGGATATTTCTGGGCCGGAAATGGCCGCACATTTTATAGAAGAAGTAAAGGTATACGGGGAAGGATGGCGTGTTCTTCCTAGAAATACAATAGATGAAAAAAAATCAGCGATGTCATTGTTGGCTTTTACACAATCGGTTGAAATAAAAAACTCTAAAGCGCAACTTATACCTCATATATACGTAGAAGTAAAGGATAATCCAGAACATTGGCCAATGACGCCTATCTTTTTAGAATCAGCAAAAAAAGCAAGGGATAGAAAATGGGAAGTTTTTTCTATTGAAGTTGGTGGGCATTGGGTAATGGAAACTAATCCAGAGGCGTTGGTTCGTATATTGAATCAGTGTGTAGAAGTAGTTTAATGTATGCTTTATTTCCTGTGGAAGAAAGGGAAGTGCAAGGTATATTACATGTAATGTTAGAAATGATCGTATTTGGGCTAGGTATTGCAGTGTTGTTATATTCATTTGAAGCATCATATGCTAGCGAGTGGACTGGCTAATTATTATAAATACAATAATACTAATGTTTATTTTGAGTCAATAGCTTTTTCGTTTATGTATAACTCTCTAATCAATATGGAACAATAAAAAGTAAAACATCCATATTGAATGTGAGGGATATACGTATGCGTATGAATGAAAAAGGGCATTCTGTTACAAATGGTGCAAATCAACTGTTTAACGTGAATTTTCATGATTTTATTTCAAAAGAGCAAAACAATACTTCGATGGAGCTTGCTTCTGAGTTTGGCATTTCTCTTCAAGATGTAAAGCGTCTAAAGAAGCAGATTGAACGCTCTTAGAGCACTTGACAATCCTACTGAACAAACGTATAGTAATTTTATATTTACATATGAATATAACCGTTGATAGAGAAGAGTAAATGAGACACACATGGAAAGAGAAGAAATGTCTTAGGCTGAAAACATTTCTACATGATGACTGATTGAATGACACTCTAGAGGTTTCAACTTGAACGGCATATACGCTTAGTAGGGATGAACGCACATTTAAGCGTTATTAAAAAAGTGGAAGCATACGTGCTTCAATTAGGGTGGCACCACGGGTATAATACTCTCGTCCCTACTGTTCAAACAGTAGAGGCGGGAGTTTTTTTATTTTTATTAAGATTAAAACAATTTGAGGAGGAACTGAATATGTCTATTCAAATCCCACGCGGAACGCAAGATATTCTTCCAGGCACTGTTGAGTTATGGCAGTATATCGAAGGGCAAGCACGCGAAATTTGCCGTCGTTACAATTATAAAGAAATTCGTACACCAATTTTTGAACACACGGAGCTATTTTTACGTGGTGTTGGTGATACGACAGATATCGTACAAAAAGAAATGTACTCATTCCAAGATCGTGGAGAGCGTAGTTTAACATTACGTCCAGAAGGTACTGCACCTGTTGTACGTTCTTACGTTGAAAATAAAATGTTCGGTGACGCAACACAACCAACGAAATTATATTATATCGGTCAAATGTTCCGTTACGAAAGACCGCAAGCAGGTCGCTATCGTCAATTCGTACAATTTGGTATTGAAGCAATCGGTAGTAACGACCCTGCAATTGATGCAGAAGTAATTGCACTTGCTGTAGAGTTTTACCGCGGCATGGGCTTAAAAAATATTAAAGTTGTATTAAACAGCTTAGGTGATGCGGCGAGCCGTCAAGCGCACCGTGATGCGTTAATCGCACACTTTGAGCCACGTATCGGTGAGTTCTGTTCTGACTGTCAATCTCGTTTAGAAAAGAACCCTCTTCGAATTTTAGATTGTAAGAAGGACCGTAACCATGAATTAATGGGAACAGCACCATCTATTACAGAATACTTAAATGAAGATTCAGCAGTATACTACGAAAAAGTTCAAGAACTATTAACGATGATGGATGTTCCATTTGAAAAAGATCCGAACTTAGTACGTGGTTTAGACTACTACCAGCACACTGTTTTTGAAATTATGAGTGAAGCAGAAGGTTTCGGTGCTATTACTACATTAAGCGGTGGTGGACGTTACAACGGACTTGTACAAGAAATCGGTGGACCAGAAATGCCAGGTATCGGTTTTGCGATGAGTATTGAACGTTTAATTATGGCGCTAAAAGCTGAAAACATTGAATTACCAATTGAACATAGCATTGATTGTTACGTTGTAGCGCTTGGTGAAAAAGCGAAAGACCATGCTGCAAAAGTTGCGTTTGATCTTCGTAAAGCTGGATTATCAGTTGAAAAAGATTATTTAGACCGCAAAATGAAAGCACAATTTAAATCAGCAGATCGTCTAAAAGCGAAATTTGTAGCTGTATTAGGGGAAGATGAGCTAGATAAAGGCATCATTAACTTAAAAGATATGGCAACAGGCGAACAAGAAGAAGTGGCGTTAGATGTATTTGCTTCATACGTAGCAGAGAAATTAATATAGGGGGAACTTACAGTGGCTGAAAGAACACATGCATGTGGAAAAGTAACAGTAGAAGCAGTTGGACAAACAGTTCAATTAAAAGGTTGGGTACAAAAACGCCGTGATTTAGGTGGATTAATCTTTATCGACTTACGTGACCGTACAGGTATCGTACAAGTTGTATTTAACCCAGAAACATCAAAAGAAGCGCTAGAAGTAGCAGAAACAATTCGTAGCGAATACGTATTACACGTAGAAGGTACAGTTGTTGAGCGTGGTGAAGGCGCAATTAATGACAATATGGCAACTGGTCGTATTGAAGTACAAGCAACAAAGGTAAACGTATTAAACGCAGCGAAAACAACGCCAATCATTATTGCTGATGATACAGATGCATCAGAAGATGTGCGTTTAAAATATCGTTATTTAGACTTACGTCGTCCTGTAATGTTCAATACATTCAAAATGCGTCATGACGTAACAAAAACAATTCGTAATTTCTTAGATACAGAAGAGTTTTTAGAAGTAGAAACACCAATTTTAACGAAGAGCACGCCAGAAGGAGCTCGTGATTATTTAGTACCAAGTCGTGTACATGATGGTGAGTTTTATGCGTTACCACAGTCTCCACAGCTATTTAAACAGCTTCTTATGGTCGGCGGATTTGAGCGTTACTATCAAGTAGCACGCTGTTTCCGTGACGAAGATTTACGTGCGGACCGTCAGCCAGAATTTACGCAAATCGATATTGAAGCTTCATTCTTAACACAAGAAGAAATTTTAGATATGATGGAGCGCATGATGACGAAAGTTATGAAGGATGCGAAAGGTGTAGAGATTAGTGCACCATTCCCTCGTATGACTTACGCTGATGCAATGGCTCGTTACGGTTCTGATAAGCCAGATACACGCTTTGAAATGGAACTAACAGACTTATCTGAGTTTGCAGCGGGTTGTGGATTTAAAGTGTTTACAAGTGCTGTAGAAAGCGGCGGACAAGTAAAAGCAATTAATGCAAAAGGTGCTGCGAGCAAGTACTCTCGTAAAGACATCGATGCATTAACTGAATTTGTAAAAGTATACGGTGCAAAAGGTTTAGCTTGGCTTAAAGTGGAAGAAGACGGCTTAAAAGGACCGATCGCGAAATTCTTCGGTGAAGAAGATGCAAACGTGTTAATGACTACATTAGAAGCTACTGCTGGTGATTTATTACTATTCGTAGCAGATAAGAAGAGCGTTGTTGCAGATAGCTTAGGTGCACTTCGTTTACGTCTAGGTAAAGAGCTTGAGTTAATTGACGAAAGTAAATATAACTTCCTATGGGTAACGGATTGGCCGCTTCTTGAGTATGATGAAGATGCAGATCGTTACTTCGCAGCTCACCACCCATTCACAATGCCATTCCGTGAAGATGTTGAGCTATTAGAAACAGCACCAGAAAAAGCACGTGCACAAGCATATGACCTTGTATTAAACGGTTACGAGCTTGGTGGTGGATCACTTCGTATTTACGAGCGTGACGTACAAGAAAAAATGTTCAAAGCACTTGGATTCTCACAAGAAGAAGCGCAAGAGCAATTCGGATTCTTATTAGAAGCATTCGAATACGGTACTCCACCACACGGTGGTATTGCATTAGGTTTAGACCGTCTTGTTATGTTACTTGCAGGTCGTACAAACCTTCGTGATACAATTGCATTCCCAAAAACAGCAAGCGCAAGCTGCTTATTAACAGAAGCTCCAAGCCCAGTTGCAGAAGCACAGCTTGAAGAACTGAACTTAAAGTTGAACGTGAAAGAAGAGAAGTAAGAAAAAAGTCTAGATGGTTATACTATAGCCGTCTAGACTTTTTTTGAGAGGTTGTTTAAAAAGTCCGGTTTACACTATGTTTTTATTTTCGAAATATGTATTTTTAGGAATTCTATAACTTTTTCTATACAAATAGTCGGAAAAACGCTAGAATACATGGTAGACCATTTTTGTAATAGGAGTGTAGAGCTGAATGTTACATCAATTTTCACGTAATGAATTAGCCTTCGGTAAAGAAGGGCTTGAAATATTAAAAAATAGTACAGTCGGTATTTTAGGAATTGGCGGCGTAGGTTCTTTTGCAGCTGAAGCGTTAGCGCGTTCTGGCGTTGGGCGTCTCGTATTAGTAGATAAAGATGTTGTAGATATTACAAACGTAAACCGTCAAATTCACGCTTTAGTATCTACTGTAGGACGTTCAAAAGTAGAATTAATGAAAGAGCGTATTGCAGACATTAACCCAGAGTGTGAAGTAATTGGACTAGAAATGTTTTATACAGATGAAACATATGAAGAGTTCTTTAAACACGGTTTAGACTTTGTAGTGGATGCATCTGATACGATTACGTTCAAAATTCATTTAATTAAACAATGTTTACGTCGTAAAATTAAAATTATCTCAAGTATGGGTGCAGCAAATAAAATGGACCCAACTCGTTTCCGTATTGCGGACATCTCTAAAACACATACAGATCCAATTGCGAAAGTCATTCGTACGAAGCTTCGTAAAGAGGGTATTAAAAAAGGTGTAAAAGTTGTCTTCTCTGACGAAAACCCAATCGTAATTCGTGAAGAAGTACGTAAAGAAATTGTACCAGACGAAAATGCAAAAATTCGTAAAGCGAAATTACCACCTTCATCAAATGCATTCGTCCCATCTGTGGCAGGCTTAATTATGGCAAGTCACGTTGTACGTGAACGCATTAAAAATGTAGAAGTGAAACGTGTAGGACAAGAATAAAATGAAAGCATATATCCATTTCGGATATATGCTTTTTTATATGTGCTAAAAAAATAGGGGTATTTGCATTGCTACTAGTTCAAATGTAAGCAAGGCCAGTAAGTAATAATCATATTTGTCTGATTTATAACCTGAGGTCTTTTTTAAACTATGAATGGTAAAAAGGCCTAACGTTAGAACGAGAATACCGAGTGTTATTTTGAAGGCTACTAATGAAATGGCAATCAGCTCCTTTCAATCGTATATGTTTATAGTAACATTTAAGTAAAAAATATCCAGTTAATTCAGGGAGTTCTTTGTATAGCAGGTCTACTTATTTTGTAAATATTTGTCGGTAAATTGATATTCCTTGTCGAATAGTCGATATAATTAAAAAATCGTTGATATGTTGTAAGTTACGATAGATATATTCGAAAAATCGCCGATATAATTTCATTTACCAATACGCTATCCATCGAAGAAACAAAAAAAGGATGTCACTTAGCCGGAAAATAGGGCTAGGTGACATCTTTTTTAATTCTCTGCAGAATAAATAATATCTAAATTTCCATTTTGATCTGTCTTGAAAATGGGAGCGATCTGCTCTTCTTGTTCTTCAACTGAAACGAGTTTTCGAGCACGATCCATAATTCTAACGAGCATTGCATAATCTTCTTCGATTGCTTGTTGTTTTTTTGTGAGTACAGCTAATTTAGTTTCGAGCTCATCATTCGTTTTTTGCAAGGAAGTGAGCTGAGTTTGTAATACTTCATTTTCAGTTTGTAACTTTGCGAGTGAAGGATTATTGTGCTCCAAGTTTTGCAAAAACGAGATGACATTTTGCATTGTAAGTTCTTGTTTACTTGGTACAATATCTTCTGAAAACTCAGCATCGATTACGAGTTGTTTCGTTTTTGTGAACTGATCTTTTTCTATTTTAGCTTCAGAGCGCTTTAATTCTTTACGTTGTTTTTTCGCAAGCTGTACCGCATCTTCATAATTCGGTCTTACTTCAGCGTTCCATCTAAAACCGCAAGCTGCGGAAGTGCGGTTTAAAGCATCGCCGACTTCATCGAATGCTTTTATTTGTGTACTGCCGCTGCGAATATGTCGTAAAACAGTTTCTGCTAAAAGGAGATCGTCTTCTTTTGTCCATGCATCTTGACGTGTTTTCATAAGCGAAGCCTCCATAATGGTGACGTTTTCGCTTATGTTACCCTTTATTTTTCGTTTTATTCGAACTTTGTAATCTTTCATATACAGTAGAAAGTGCTTGTTCAAATTTCCCTGTCATTTTCGGTTTATAATATTGTTTGTTTTTTATTTTATCAGGTAAGTATTGTTGCTGTACCCAACCATTTGGATGGTCGTGTGGATATAAGTATCCAATGCCTCTTCCAAGTGCCTCTGCGCCTTTGTAATGACTATCTTTTAAATGACTTGGGATGTCGCCTGTTTGACCGTTCCTTAAATCGTGTAAGGCAGCATCAAGTGCTTTATAAGCTGAGTTTGATTTTGGTGATAGGCAAAGCTCAATAACGGCATTTGTAAGTGGTATGCGTGCCTCTGGGAATCCAACTCGTTCAGCTGATTCTATTGCGGCTAGTGTACGCGGTCCAGCTTGCGGGCTGGCAAGTCCAATATCTTCATATGCCATAATAAGAAGACGTCTACCAATGCTTTGCAGGTCACCGGCTTCAATAAGACGTGCTAAATAGTGAAGTGCTGCGTTTACATCACTTCCGCGCACTGATTTTTGAAATGCTGATAATACGTCATAATGAGCATCTCCGCCTTTATCGTGAACGAAGCTCTTTTTTTGTAAGCATTCTTCGGCGATTTCCAGCGTAATTTCCGCAGCTTTGTCATCAGTTGTAAAGCTAGATAAAACAGCGAGTTCCAGTGCATTATAAGCGGAACGCATATCTCCGCCTGATGCATTTGCGAAGTGATGTAATGCTTCAGGCGTAACAGTTACATCATATTCCCCAAGACCTTTTTCTTTATCTTCAAGTGCTCGTTTTAAGCCAATTAAAAGATCATTTTCTGTTAATGCGTGTAATTCGAAGATTTGACACCGACTTCGAATAGCAGAATTAATAGCATGGAACGGATTACTCGTCGTCGCACCAATTAAGGTAAGGAGTCCACTTTCTAAATGAGGTAATAGAAAATCCTGTTTTGCTTTATCTAGACGGTGTACTTCATCTAAAATTAAAACGAGGTGTCGATGCATCTTTGCCTCTTGTACGACAACTTCCATATCTTTTTTATTGTGAGTAACAGCGTTTAATAGGCGAAAAGGGGTTCCGGTACTTCCTGCAATTGCGCTCGCGATGGATGTTTTTCCAGTGCCTGGAGGGCCATATAAAATCATAGATTGAAAATGATTTGCTTGGACCATTCGCCATAAAATTTTTCCTTCACCAACTAAATGTTGTTGTCCGATAATTTCTTGAATATTTGTAGGGCGCATTCGATGTGCGAGTGGTTGTTTCATTTTTACCGTCTCCCTTAATGTGTAATCTCTTTCTATCGTATCATTTTTTTTAGTGGAATTTGAAATAGGATGCTGTTTTGTGGGAAAAATGAATATGAATATTTTCATTTTTCTTTCAATTGTAATAATTTCCGAGTTTTTCAATGTGATTTTATGTTATCATTTTGATACACAAGTTGAAATTTCTTATAATACTATATTATGCTATAATTTCATAGGATTTTAAATTGTGTTCTTTTATAAATAAGATATAACCAATAGAAGTGAAAATTTGAAAAGAGGTGCAAAATAGATGAAGATTTCAACGAAAGGCCGTTACGGCTTAACAATTATGATCGATCTTGCAAAAAAGTTTGGTGAAGGTCCAATTTCCTTAAAATCAATTGCGCAGGCACATGATTTATCGGAACATTACTTAGAGCAATTAATCTCACCACTTCGTAACGCGCGTCTAGTAAAGAGTACACGCGGAGCATATGGCGGGTATGTATTATCAGATCAGCCAGCTAACATTACAGCTGGGGATGTAATCCGTGTATTAGAGGGTCCGATTAGTGTTGTAGAAATGATAGAAGAAGAAGAACCAGCACAACGCCAATTATGGATGCGTGTTCGTGATGCGGTGCAAGAAGTGTTAGATAGTACAACGTTAGAAGATTTAGTACGTTATGAGGAAGAAAATCACGGGGGCTATATGTTTTACATTTAATTCCTTGTGAAACGATTTGGAAAGAAGGAGATTTAATGGAACGCATTTATTTAGATCATGCTGCGACATCTCCGACTCACCCGGAAGTGGTCGAAAAGATGATTCCATATATGACAGAAACATTCGGAAATCCGTCTAGTATTCACTTTTATGGACGTCAAACGCGCCATGCAGTAGATGAGGCGAGACGCGCATGTGCACGTAGCATTCATGCGAATCCGAATGAAATTATATTTACGAGTGGTGGTACGGAAGCGGATAATTTAGCGCTTATCGGTGTAGCACGTGCGAATCGTCATAAAGGTAACCATATTATAACGACGCAAATTGAACATCATGCAATTTTGCATACGTGTGAATTGTTAGAACGTGAAGGATTTGAAGTGACATATTTACCTGTTGATGAAACAGGACGCGTTCAAGTTTCTGACATACAAAAAGCATTAACAGAAGAGACAATTCTTGTATCTATTATGTTTGGGAATAATGAAGTTGGGACGATGCAACCAATTGCGGAAATAGGTAAGTTGCTAAAAGATCATCAAGCTTATTTCCATACAGATGCGGTACAAGCTTACGGTTTAGTAGAAATTGATGTGAAAGAGTTTCGTGTTGATTTATTATCAATTTCGGCTCATAAAATTAACGGACCAAAAGGTGTCGGGTTCCTATATGCTGGTGCAAACGTGAAATTTGAACCGTTATTAATAGGTGGGGAGCAAGAAAGAAAACGCCGTGCTGGTACTGAAAATGTACCGAGTATCGTTGGGTTGCAACATGCAATTTTGCTAGCTGAAAAAACTCGTGAGCAAAAAAATGCCCAATATGAAGAGTTTAAAGATATAATGGTATCTGTCTTCAAAAATGAAGACATTACTTTCGAGGTAAACGGAAACTTAGAATATCGCTTACCGCATGTGCTTAATATTAGTTTTACAGGAACGAACATCGAACCGTTTCTTGTGAACTTAGACTTAGCTGGCATTGCAGTATCAAGTGGTTCGGCTTGTACAGCTGGTTCGATTGATCCATCACATGTATTAGTAGCGATGTTCGGAAAAGACTCCGATCAAATACGTTCATCCGTACGCTTTAGTTTCGGACTTGGAAATACGAAAGAGCAAATTGAGAAAGCGGCGTACGAAACAGTGAAAATCGTGAAGCGATTAACACAAAATTAGCATGGGAGGTGACAAGATGAACAAACTACCTCACGAAACACGCGTTGTCATTGGGATGTCCGGTGGCGTCGATTCATCTGTAGCGGCTCTTTTATTAAAAGAGCAAGGTTATGATGTAATCGGAATTTTTATGAAAAACTGGGATGATACAGATGAGAATGGTGTCTGCACAGCAACAGAAGATTACAATGATGTAATTGAAGTGTGTAACCAAATTGGTATTCCGTATTATGCAGTAAACTTTGAAAAACAATACTGGGATAAAGTATTTACGTACTTCTTAGATGAGTACCGAGCTGGTCGTACACCAAACCCAGATGTAATGTGTAACAAAGAAATTAAATTTAAAGCATTTTTAGAGCATGCCATTGCGCTTGGTGCTGATTATGTAGCAACAGGCCATTATGCACGCGTTGCTTATATGGACGGCGAATATAAAATGCTTCGCGGCGTTGATGACAATAAAGACCAAACGTATTTCTTAAATCAATTAAGCCAAGAGCAATTATCAAAAACAATGTTCCCGCTTGGTGAACTGAAGAAACCACAAATTCGTGAAATGGCGAAAGAAGCTGGTTTAGCAACAGCGGCGAAGAAAGATAGTACAGGTATTTGCTTCATTGGTGAGCGTAACTTTAAAGATTTCTTAAGTAACTATTTACCAGCGCAACCAGGTGTGATGCAAACATTATCTGGCGAAGTGAAAGGAAAGCATGACGGTTTAATGTACTACACAATTGGACAACGTCATGGCCTTGGTATTGGTGGTAACGGTGATCCGTGGTTTGCTGTTGGGAAAAACTTGAAAGAAAACATTTTATATGTTGATCAAGGATTCCATAATGAACTTCTATATGGCGATGAAGTTATTGCTACGAATGTTGGCTGGGTAAGTAATGAAGCGAAAGAAAAAGAATTTAAGTGCACAGCGAAATTCCGTTATCGTCAAGAAGACAATAAAGTAACGGTTCAAATCGTTGATGAAAATACAGTTCGTATTCTTTGTGACGAGCCAATTCGTGCAATTACACCAGGACAAGCAGTTGTTTTCTATGATGGAGATGAGTGTTTAGGCGGTGCCACAATTGATGAAGTGTACCGTAGCGGTAAGAAATTGGATTATTTAGGATAAAACGAGAAGCCTCTGCCGATTCGCGGTTAGAGGTTTCTTTTACATAAGGAGAATTTTCGTTCGCTTGGAAAATACATTCTTTGTTATAATTTGTTGTAGAGGTGAAGGACATGTCAAATAAACTTGAAACAGGTATTCAATATATGCAAGAAGGAAACTGGGAAGAAGCTGCTAAAAATTTCACAGAAGCAATCGAAGAAAATCCGAAAGATGCGCTTGGATATATTAATTTTGCAAATTTATTAGATGTACTAGGTGACAGTGAGAGAGCAATTTTATTTTATAAACGTGCATTAGAGTTGGATGATAAATCAGCGGCTGCATATTATGGATTAGGAAATGTATATTACGGTCAAGAGCAATTTGCAGAGGCTAAAGCTGTATTTGAGCAAGCGATGCAAGCTGGATTACAATCAGCTGATGTAACATTTATGCTAGGTATTACACATGTGCAACTTGGAAATGATCGTCTTGCACTGCCGTTTTTACAAAGAGCAACAGAATTAGATGAAAACGATGTAGAAGCTGTGTTCCAGTGCGGACTTTGTCTTGCGCGACTAGAACATATTCAAGAGGCGAAACCTTACTTTGAAAAGGTATTAGAAATGGATGAAGAGCATGCAGATGCGTATTATAATTTAGGCGTTGCCTACGTATTTGAAGAAAATAACGAGAAAGCTCTTGCTTTATTTAAGAAAGCAACTGAAATTCAACCAGATCACTTTTTAGCTGGTAATGGTGTTCGTTTATTAGAGCAAGAAGCTGAATAAGAAAAATGTAGTTTAATGGGTAGTTATCCCTCATCTAAATAGGTGGGGGATGTACTGCTCATTAAAGTGAAACGAAACCGGAAAGGAGAGGAAAGATGGGAAATCAACATGCAATGGATTTGTTTGAGGAAGAGAAAAAGTTTATAAAAGCGCAAGTTCTTCATACCATTTTCCACAACGAAGAAAACCTCTATTCCGTTGTCAGTATGAAAGTCATTGAAACGAATGAAACGTACGACGAAAAAAAAGTGATGATAAACGGTCATTTTCCCCGCATGCACGAAGATGAAGTGTTTACATTGACAGGTCATTTTAAAGACCATCCGAAGTATGGAAAACAATATATGGTTGAAACATTTAAGAAAGAATTGCCACAAACAAAAGCCGGTATGGTGCAATATTTAGCGAGTGATTTATTTAAAGGAATAGGAAAGCGTACAGCTGAAAAAATTGTAGATCATCTCGGAGAACATGCTATTTCTAAAATTATGGATGACCCTGAGGCATTAAATGGTGTTGTTAATAAACAAAAGGCTCAGGAAATATATGAGACAATTGTTGAACATCAAGGATTAGAGAAAGTAATGAGCTTTTTAAATGGCTACGGTTTTGGAACGAAACTTTCTATTAAAATTTACCAGCAATATAAAGAGATGACATTAGAAGTGATTCGTAATAACCCGTACCAACTTATCGAAGAAGTGGACGGGATTGGTTTTGGAAGAGCGGATGATATAGGGCGTGCGTTAGGGATATCGGGTAATCACGACGACCGTGTACGCGCAGGATGTTTTTACACGTTAGAGAATGTTTCACTGCAACTTGGTCACGTTTATATGAGGAAAGATCAACTTGTAAGAGAAACGATGTCACTTTTAAACAATCAAGAAGGAAGAGTGGCTGAGGAAGACGTTGTAGGCTGTATTGAAATGATGCAAAGTGAAGGGAAAGTCATCATAGAAGAAGAGCGAGTGTATTTAGCGACGCTGTTCTACTCTGAAAAAGGTGTTGTAAAGTCTATTCGCAGGCTTATGAATCAAGAAGAAACACCTTCATTTCCAGAAGCAGAAGTGTTAAAAACATTAGGTGAAATTGAAGAACAACTGAACGTACAATATGCACCGTTTCAGCAAGAAGCGATTCAAACGGCACTTCATAAACCGATGATGTTATTAACAGGTGGACCAGGAACAGGGAAAACAACAGTTATTAAAGGAATTGTTGAGATGTATGCTTCACTTCACGGGTTATCGTTAAATCCGAATGAATACAGTGATGATAATCCATTTCCGATATTATTAACGGCCCCAACAGGAAGAGCAGCGAAGCGAATGAGTGAATCAACAGGTCTTCCAGCTTGTACAATTCACCGTTTACTTGGCTGGACGCCAGAAGGGTCTTTCCAGCGTAATGAAACGGATCCGGTACAAGGGAAATTGCTCATTATTGATGAATTCTCAATGGTTGATATTTGGCTTGCAAATCAGCTATTTAAGTCATTGCCCACGAACATTCAAGTTATCGTTGTAGGAGATGAAGATCAATTGCCATCTGTAGGACCTGGACAAGTGCTGAAAGATTTATTGAATGCAGGTGCAGTTCCAACAGTAAAGCTTACTGAAATTTATCGTCAGGCGGAAGGCTCATCAGTTATTCAACTTGCCCATGCGATAAAAAATGGAACACTCCCTCCAGATTTAGCGCAAAATCAAAAAGATCGTTCATTTATCGGCTGTACAGGAGCTCAAATTGTTGAGGTTGTTAAAAAGGTTTGTGAAAATGCTAAGACAAAAGGGTTTAGCGCAAGAGATGTACAAGTATTGGCCCCGATGTATCGTGGCCCGGCCGGTATTAATGTACTAAACGAAGCGTTGCAAGAAGTGTTTAATCCGAAAAGGGAAAAAAGTAAAGAAATTGCTTACGGTGATGTTGTATATCGAAGAGGCGATAAAGTCTTGCAACTCGTGAATCAGCCTGAGAGCCAAGTGTTTAATGGTGATATCGGAGAAATTGTTTCGGTGTTTTATGCGAAAGAAAACGTTGAGCAACAAGATATGATCATCGTTTCATTTGATGGAATTGAGGTAACATATACAAAACCAGATTTAAATCAAATTACACATGCCTATTGCTGTTCGATTCATAAATCACAAGGCAGTGAGTTTCCGATTGTGATTATGCCGATAGTAAAAAGTTATAATCGTATGTTACGTCGTAATTTAATTTATACTGGTATTACAAGAAGTAAGAAGTTCCTTATTATTTGCGGGGAGGAAGCCGCTTTCCAGTCTGGTGTAAATCGCCTTGATGATGCAATGCGTCAAACGACTTTAGCTAATCGCTTGCAGGAATCACAAGGAGAAGTACAGATGGTAACAGTTAATGGCGAAGAAATGGACGTGGAAAACATTTCACCGTATGATTTCATGTAACAAGGTGAAATTATATAGTGAAACTTTCAAACGTATAACGTTGAAAGGCTCTAGCAATGTATAAATGAATGTAGTTTGGACATAATGGCGAATAGAATCCGGGAGACTGTAAGGAGATGAACGCCATATGTTTATTTGTCCAAATTGCAAAGGGAAAGACATTGGAAAAATAGGTGTCAACCAATTTTATTGCTGGAATTGTTATATCGAATTATCGGTTTCAAAGGGGAAAATCCATACGCATCAAGTAGAAGAAGATGGTTCGTTAAGCTCTCTTGATGATTTATTTGATGAGAATGAAAGAACAATCGGATAAGGAAAAGGGGGATTTACTTTGAATCTACGCAATTCATTAATCGCATTAGGTGTTGGAGCGGCAGCATATCAATATGCTCGCAAACAAGATGTATTTTCAAAACGCAATATGAAAAAAGCACGTAAGATGATTAAATCTTATTTATAAGCGTAAAAAACTCCCTTCATCAACAAGGGAGTTTTTTTATGCATTTGTATGCAAATATAAAAGTCCAATTTCAGAGAAGAGATAAGATAGGCCGTAACATCCAACGCCAAGCATTCCGTAATGAAATAAATGCTTCGCTCTTTCTTTTCGTGAGGAACGAATAAAGAAACCTTTCCAAATACCAAACCCGATACAAATCCATTCAAGAATCATAAAAAGTGCTGATAATACGAGCATAAATAAAACCATTATGAGCCCTCCTGATTAAATTGTTTCAAGTTGCGTTCTCAGGGGTGGTTGTCCTTGTTATGTATGTATATGTGCGTCTTTATAAAACAGTATGGTCTGCACGAAAAGATTTTAAAACTTTTGCACATAACCTACCCTATTTATTTTCACAATAAAGGTGGAGGAGGTTTTTCGTGTGAAGAATCTTAAAATCATTTGGATATACCGTTTAGGATTATTGTTACTTGTCTTTCTTTGTTTGCTCGTCTTTTTAAAAATTAAGCCGCTATGGGCACCGATTATTTTTGTGTTTAAAGTGGCCATTACACCGTTTCTTATTGCATGTTTTATTGCGTATTTATTGCATCCTTTAATCGAAAAAATTCATAAGGAAGGGATGCCGCGCACACTCGCTATTTTGCTCATTTACATCCTTTTCTTTGGTGGAATTGGTTATGGGATTTATAAAGGAACGCCGGTTGTGATTAAGCAATTACAAGAAATCAATGAACAATTCCCACAGTTTACAAAAATGTATGATTCTTGGATGGATGGTGTTACAGAACAAACAGCGAACTTCCCGTCATTTATTCATGAAAAGGTGAAACAAATTTTTGTTGGAGTAGAGACGAAGATACAAGCACTTTTAAATAAAGTGATGAGCACAGCTCGCGGTGTACTGGATTCGTTACTCATTATTTTCTTAATTCCGTTCATTGTATTTTACATATTAAAAGATTACGGCGAGTTTTATCATATCTTTTGGAAACTAGTTCCGAGTAAGTGGCGTAGTACGGGGCAAATGTTGGCGAAAGAAATTGATAAATCACTTGGAAGTTATATTCGAGGACAATTATTTGTTTGCTTAGTATTAGGGGGCGTATCTGCACTTTCCTTTTGGTTTATCGGTATGAAATATCCATTGTTACTCGGGATTATTATTGGGGTGACGGATATAATACCGTACTTTGGCCCTATTTTAGGGGCGATTCCGACATTAATGATTGCGGCAACGGTATCAACAAGTTTACTCATTAAAGCGGGGATTACGATTGCTATTTTGCAATTCGTAGAAAGTAACATTTTATCCCCTTATATAGTTGGTAAGTCGCTTCGCATGCATCCTGTCATTATTATGCTTGCACTACTAGTTGGGGGAGAAGTGGCAGGAATTATAGGATTATTAATATCAGTTCCTGTTTTAGCGGTCATTCGTACAGTGATCGTTCATGTAAGGCCTCTTTGGAAAAAAGAAGATATGTAATAGGAAGGCCCTCTACTTATAAAAGTAGAGGGCTATCATTATTTAGAGAGTTGCTCGTTTATTTTTTGAATGAGAGAGCTTACATCATTTGTTTGAATATGTTTTATTTTTTTCCATTCATTATCGTACATAAATACAATTTGATTGCTGAAAAGCCGCTTTTGCTCTTTTAAATTTGAAATTTTCGCGAAAGCGTACTCTTCAAATAATGGGTTCTTACTTACATCTGGTCCATAGAAGAAGAGCCGTTTGTCCGTTAAAATTAACAGGCCTGGCCTTGCGACGGAACGATAAATAAATATATCTAGTGAACAGGCTACGTAAAACAATATTGTTTCATCAGTCTTTAACATATTTTTAGCTTTGTTCAATAAGGTTGTCACTATAATCGCTCCTTTATTATTGATAATTTAATTATAACAAAAATGAAATATTCGGAAAAGTGCGCGGGAGTAGTACAATTTAGTAATACATGCATAATATATGAAAAGGCTGTTAAGAATGAATAGTAGAATAGCTATGATTAATAAGTAATTGATATAATATAAATGATTATCTACATTGACAAACTTAAGAGAATTCTATTAT
Organism: Bacillus cereus group sp. MYBK139-1; assembly: GCF_051916915.1. Lineage (NCBI taxonomy): Bacteria > Bacillati > Bacillota > Bacilli > Caryophanales > Bacillaceae > Bacillus > Bacillus cereus group sp. MYBK139-1. The sequence goes on from NZ_JBQAHO010000002.1 coordinate 472,593, forward strand.
ATTTAGTCATATAATACATTAAATCAATGACGGAACAAGTACGTTACAGTCCATTTATAGAGAGAAGCTTCCATATGGCTGAAAGAAGCTTTAAATGAAGGGTAACAGAAAGCTAATCCTGAGAGCAGCTAATCACTGCCGTTTTGCCACGTTACGGCACCATGAGGTGATGAATTGATTCATATAGTAATCAATTCATAATTAGGGTGGTATCGCGAGTTAACTCTCGTCCCTTTTATAGGGGCGGGAGTTTTTTATATTTAAGGAGGAAAATACAATGAAACAACTAACAGGCGCACAAATTCGTCAAATGTTTTTAGACTTTTTCCAAGAAAAAGGACATGCAGTAGAACCTAGTGCATCACTAGTTCCACATGAGGATCCATCTCTTTTATGGATTAATAGTGGTGTAGCAACATTAAAAAAATATTTTGATGGACGTGTAATCCCGCAAAATCCACGTATTACAAATGCTCAAAAATCAATTCGTACAAACGATATTGAAAACGTAGGGAAAACAGCTCGTCACCATACATTCTTTGAAATGTTAGGAAACTTCTCAATCGGTGATTACTTCAAAGAAGAAGCAATTACTTGGGCTTGGGAATTCTTAACGAGCGACAAATGGATCGGATTCGATAAAGAATTACTATCCGTTACAATCCATCCAGAAGATGAAGAAGCATTCACAATTTGGAATGAGAAAATGGGTGTTCCAAAAGAGCGTATCATCCGCTTAGAAGAAAACTTCTGGGACATCGGTGAAGGACCAAGTGGACCGAATACAGAGATTTTCTATGACCGCGGAGAAGCTTACGGTAATGACTTTAGTGACCCAGAATTATACCCAGGCGGAGAAAACGAGCGTTACTTAGAAGTATGGAACCTTGTATTCTCTCAATTTAACCATAATCCAGATGGTTCATATACACCACTTCCTAAGAAAAACATCGATACAGGGATGGGTCTAGAGCGTATGACATCTATCGTTCAAGATGTGCCTACAAACTTTGACACAGACTTATTCATGCCAATGATTGGTGCAACAGAAACAATCTCTGGCGAGAAATATCGTAATGGTGATTTAGAAAAAGATATGGCGTTTAAAGTAATCGCTGACCATATCCGTACAGTAACATTCGCTGTTGGTGACGGTGCTCTTCCATCTAACGAAGGCCGTGGTTATGTGTTACGTCGTTTATTACGCCGTGCTGTTCGTTACTCTAAGAAATTAAACATTAACCGTCCGTTCATGTTTGAATTAGTACCGGTTGTTGGAGAAGTAATGAAAGACTTCTATCCAGAAGTACTTGAAAAGAAAGATTTCATCGCAAAAGTTGTGAAAAATGAAGAAGAGCGTTTCCACGAAACACTTCATGATGGTGAAGCAATTTTAGCTGAAGTTATTGCAAAAGCGAAAGAAGAAAAAACAACTGTTATTTCTGGAGTAGATGCGTTCCGTCTATATGACACATACGGTTTCCCAATTGAATTAACAGAAGAATATGCAGAAGAAGCTGGTATGACAGTTGATCATGAAGGCTTTGAAAATGAAATGGAAAAACAACGTGAGCGCGCACGTGCTGCTCGTCAAGACGTTGATTCTATGCAAGTTCAAGGCGGTGTCCTTGGAGAAGTGAAAGTAGCGAGCGAGTTCGTTGGTTACGGTACGGTTGCAACAGAAAGTAACGTTGTTGCACTTGTGAAAAACGGTGAATACGCAGACAGCTTGCAAGCAGGTGAAGAAGGACAATTAATGCTTGATGTAACACCATTCTATGCTGAGAGCGGCGGACAAATTGCAGACCGTGGTTACCTTCTTGCTGACGGCGTGAAAGTTCTTGTAAAAGACGTACAAAAAGCACCAAACGGCCAAAACTTGCACAAAGTTGTAGTTGAAGAAGGTACATTAACGAAAGATGCGGCTGTAAAAGCTATTATCGATACGAAAAACCGTAGTAGCGTTGTGAAGAACCATACAGCAACTCACTTACTACACCAAGCGTTAAAAGACGTACTTGGAACGCACGTTAACCAAGCAGGTTCTCTTGTAACTTCTGAACGTTTACGCTTTGACTTCTCTCACTTTGGTCAAGTACAAGCTGACGAATTAGAAAAAATTGAGCGTATCGTAAACGAGAAAATTTGGGAAAGTATTGATGTTGAGATTTCTCAAAAAGCAATCGAAGAAGCAAAAGAAATGGGCGCAATGGCATTATTCGGTGAAAAATACGGTGATGTTGTACGCGTTGTACAAGTTGGCGACTATAGCTTAGAGCTTTGCGGTGGTTGTCACGTTGATAACACAGCTTCTATCGGTATTTTCAAAATCGTTGCTGAGTCTGGTATCGGTGCAGGAACTCGTCGTATTGAAGCAGTAACTGGTAAGTCTGCTTATGAATTAATGAACGATCAAGTAGGTTTATTAAAAGAAGCAGCTGGAAAAATGAAAACAAATCCAAAAGACATTTTAACAAGAGTAGATGGTTTATTTGCTGAAGTAAAACAACTTCAAAAAGAAAACGAATCTCTTGCAGCAAAATTAAGTAATATTGAAGCTGGAAACTTAACTGATTCAGTAATGACAGTTGATGGCGTAAACGTATTAGCGGCAAAAGTAAATGTTGCAGATATGAACAACTTACGTACGATGATGGATGACCTGAAAAATAAATTAGAATCTGCAGTTGTCGTATTAGCGTCTGTAAATGATGACAAAGTAAACATCTTAGCTGGCGTAACGAAAGATTTAATTAGCCAAGGGTACCATGCTGGTAAACTTGTGAAAGAAGTAGCTTCTCGTTGTGGCGGTGGCGGTGGTGGCCGTCCTGATATGGCACAAGCGGGCGGTAAAAACCCAGCGCAAGTTGAGGAAGCTTTAGCATTTGTACAAGAGTACGTTAAATCTGTTTCAAAATAAAGAGATAGTAGTGTACAATGGTAGGGAGAGGAGAAGTTCTTCTCCCTATACTTACTATATAAGTGAGGTGCTTGAAATGGACGGTTTTGATAAAACAATGAAGTTTAGCATTCAAGATGAAAAACAGAGTGTCCATGTAAATGATGTACTTTTAACTGTGTATGATGCACTTCAAGAAAAAGGCTATAATCCGATTAACCAAATCGTCGGTTACTTATTAAGTGGAGACCCAGCATACATACCTCGCCATAAAGATGCGCGAAGCATCATTCGCAAGCTTGAACGTGATGAATTAATTGAAGAGCTTGTGAAGTCTTACTTGAAACATCATCGTGAGGAGTAATTTATGCGGATATTAGGTTTAGATGTAGGTACAAAAACAGTCGGAGTTGCAATTAGTGACGAAATGGGCTGGACAGCACAAGGGCTTGAAACCATCAAGATTAATGAAGAACGAGGTCAATTTGGTTTTGACCGCATTTCTGAGTTAGTAAAACAGTATGATGTGGACAAGATAGTAGTAGGTTTACCTAAAAATATGAATGGTACAATTGGCCCGCGTGGTGAAGCATGCCAACAATTTGCAGAAAACCTACGAGAGCTGTTACAATTAGACGTTGTAATGTGGGACGAGCGTTTGTCAACGATGGCAGCGGAACGTCTACTCATTTCAGCCGATGTAAGCCGTAAGAAGCGAAAGCAAGTAATTGATAAGATGGCTGCAGTCGTAATCTTACAAGGATTTTTAGATAGTAAATAAGAGGTGACCAAAATGGAAGAAAATCAAATTACAATTGTAGACGAAAAAGGTAACGAACATTTATGTGAAATTATTTTCACTTTTGACGCTGAAAAATTTGGCAAAAAATCATACGTAGTCTTCTCTCCAATCGGTGAAGTAGACGAAGATGGAGACCAAATTTATGATGCAATGGCTTATGAGCAAAATGAAGAAGAGGGCGGAACTTTACTTCCAATCGAATCTGAAGAAGAGTGGGAAATGGTACAAGAAATGTTTAACACTCTAGCTGATGAGCAAGAAGCTGAATAATAAGTACTGAAAAGGTGGACGGTATATCGTCCGCCTTTTTTATATGTAAAATGAAAGATTTTTTGTCGAAACGGCGCAATCCTTTGTAGTATAATGAGACGGATTGTAGAAAATAAAGTATCTGTCAAAAATGATAGGTAAATGTATTGTGATTTTTCATCGTGTTGTATAGAAAGATGTACATATGGCCTACAATTGAATAAGGAGGAAGAGTTTTGGTAGAGAATCAAGTGAAAAAGAAGCGTAGACGCATTTTTTTATTCTCGATAATTGCACTGCTTTTAGTTTGTGGTTCAGTGTATGCGTATATTTCATCCGCATTAGGACCGGTTGATAGCGGGAATAAAAAAGAGATTGAAGTAGAAATTCCAAAGGGATCATCTACTAGTAAAATTGGTGAGATTTTAGAAGGAAAAGGTGCTGTGAAAAACGGTACAGTTTTTAGTTTTTATACAAAGGCTAAATCTAAAAATTTACAAGCGGGTACATATTTATTAAATCCTTCAATGAGTGCAAAAGATGTTATTGAGCAAATGTCATCTGGTAATGTACATCGTCCAGCTCTTTATAAAGTGACGGTAAAAGAAGGGGCACAAGTAACTGAAATTGCAGAAACGGTTGCAAACGAATTAAAGTGGAATAAAGATGATGTTGTACGTCAATTAAACGATAAAGCATTTATTCAAAAAATGCAGCAAAAGTATCCAAAGTTGTTAACGGATAAAATCTTTGATAGCAATATTAAATATCCATTAGAAGGTTATTTATATCCTGCGACGTACTCTTTCTATAAAAAAGATACGACGTTAGAAGAAATTGTCATTCCAATGCTTGAGAAAACGAATGCAATCATTGTTCAAAACGAAGCAAAAATGAAAGCGAAAAACTGGGATGTTCATCAGCTTTTAACATTGTCTTCACTTATTGAAGAAGAGGCAACAGGCTTTACAGATCGTCAAAAGATCTCTAGTGTCTTTTATAATCGTTTAGCAAAAGGTATGCCGCTGCAAACGGATCCAACGGTATTGTACGCACTTGGAAAGCATAAACAACGTGTATTATACGAAGATTTAAAGATAAACTCACCGTACAATACGTACGTTGTGAAAGGATTGCCGGTGGGCCCGATTGCAAACTCTGGTAAACATTCAGTGGAAGCAGCGCTAGAGCCTGCGCAAACAGATTATTATTATTTCTTAGCTGCACCAACTGGTGAAGTGTACTATGCGAAAACATTGGAAGAGCATAATGCACTAAAGCAAAAATATATTACGAAAAAACAGTGAAATGGGGAGGGATAGCGAAAAAGGTCGCACATCCCTCTTTTTTGTGGTAAAATATATCGGGTTAAAAACTGGCAGAAGAATCGTTTTTAATATCAAAACGGGACGTACAAGCTAAGGGTAAAGCTGGCTTGTATTTTTATTGCATTCTATGTGTGAAAAGACGTCATAGAGGCACTTCTCCATGTAAATAAGGAGGACCATTATGGAGGATGCAGTTAACGAGTACCTATTATCATTTATTGATCCGAAAGATAAATTAATTCTTGAAATGGAAGACTATGCGAAAGAAAATCATGTGCCAATTATGGATCGACTTGGAATGGAATTTATGTTGCAATTTTTACGTTTAATTGGACCGAAGAGCATTTTAGAGCTAGGTACAGCAATTGGCTATTCTAGTATTCGTATGATGCAAGCTATTCCAAATTCTCGCATTGTGACAGTTGAGCGCAATCGCGATCGATATGAAAAAGCACTTGAATATATAGAACGTTCACCAGTTAAAGAGCGTATTTCCGTTATTTACGGTGATGCGTTAGAAACAGGCGAGCAAGTAGAAGAACATGGAACATTTGATGTTATTTTTATTGACGCAGCAAAAGGACAATATCGTCGCTTTTTTGACTTATATGAACCGTTATTAAATCCTGGTGGCGTAATTATTTCAGATAATGTTATGTACCATGGCCTTGTAACGACGAAAGAGAAAATTGAAAACAGACGTACACGTGGTTTAATCCGTCGCATTAAGACGTACAATGAATGGCTTATGAACCATGAAGGATATGATACAACGATTTTCCCAATTGGTGATGGAGTAGCTGTTAGTAAAAAGAGAGGGTGACCAAGGTATGAAGAAACCTGAATTGTTAGTAACGCCAAAAGCAGTGGCGGATATCGAATCTCTTGCGAAAGCAGGAGCAGATGCGGTAATGATCGGTGAGCAAAAGTTTGGTTTACGTTTAGCAGGGGAATTTTCACGTGAAGATGTGAAACAAGCTGTGAAGATTGCACATGAAAATGGTGTAAAAGTATACGTAGCAATGAACGCTATGTTCCACAACGATAAAGTAGAAGAATTAACAGATTATGTTGCATTTTTAAATGAAGTACATGTAGATGCAATTGTTTTCGGAGATCCAGCAGTATTAATGGCGGTTCGCGAAGTAGCGCCAAATATGCAATTGCACTGGAATACAGAAACAACAGCAACAAACTGGTTTACTTGTAACTACTGGGGACAAAGAGGGGCAAAACGTGCTGTATTAGCTCGCGAGCTTAGCTTAGATGAAATTGTTGAATTAAAAGAAAATGCTGAAGTGGAACTTGAAGTGCAAATTCACGGTATGACTTGTATGTTCCAATCGAAGCGTTCGTTAGTAGGAAACTACTTTGAGTATCAAGGACGTCATCTTGACATCGAAAAGAAAAAATATGAAGAGAATATGTTCTTATATGACCCAGAGCGTAACAATAAATACCCAATTTATGAAGATGAAAATGGTACTCACATTATGAGTCCAAATGATATTTGTTTCATCGATGAGTTAGAGGAGCTAATTGATGCTGAAGTCGATAGCTTAAAAATTGATGGTGTACTAAAAAGCTCTGCATACATTATTGAGGTAACGAAGAAATATCGTAAAGCAATTGATTTATGTGTAGAAGATCGTGATGCGTATTATGACGTGAAAGACGATTTATATAAAGAGATAGAAGAAATGCAACCAGTAAATCGTCCGTTAGATACAGGATTCTTCTTTAAAGAGACGGTTTACTAAACGAGGAGGGTGTAGGAAATGACTGTACAAGAAATTTCACGAGTGATCGATGGCAAACGCGTTATTGTGAAGAAACCTGAACTGTTAATCCCTGCGGGTAACTTAGAAAAATTAAAAGTAGCTATCCATTATGGGGCAGATGCTGTATATTTAGGTGGACAAGAATTTGGTCTTCGTTCGAATGCAGGTAACTTTACACTGGAAGAAATGGCAGAAGGTGTGGAATTTGCAAAGAAATATGGAGCAAAAATATATGTAACAACAAATATCTTTGCGCATAATGAAAATATGGACGGGCTAGAGGAATATTTAAAAGGGATCGAAAAAGCTGGCGTAACGGGAATTATCGTTGCTGATCCGCTTATTATTGAGACTTGTAAACGTGTAGCGCCTTCTGTTGAGGTGCATTTAAGCACACAGCAATCACTATCCAACTGGAAAGCAGCACAGTATTGGAAAGAAGAAGGTTTACATCGTCTTGTATTAGCTCGTGAAGCAAGCTATGAAGAAATGAAAGAGATTAAAGAAAAAGTGGATATTGAAATTGAAGCATTCGTCCATGGTGCAATGTGTATCGCATATTCAGGAAGATGTACGCTAAGTAACCATATGACAGCGCGTGACTCTAACCGTGGTGGTTGTTGTCAATCTTGTCGCTGGGACTATGATTTAGTTCAAACAGTATCACAACATAAAGATGCAAAAGAGCTTCCTCTATTCCAAGAAGAAGATGCTCACTTTGCAATGAGTCCAAAAGACTTAAATTTAATTTTATCAATTCCGAAAATGATTGAAATTGGAATTGATAGCTTAAAAGTTGAAGGACGTATGAAATCAATCCATTACGTAGCGACTGTAGCGACAGTATACCGTAAAGTAATTGATGCATATTGTGCGGATCCTGATAACTTTGAGTTTAAACAAGAATGGTTAGATGAGCTTGATAAATGTGCAAATCGTGATACAGCTCCTGCATTCTTTGAAGGGGTTCCAGGACATCAAGAGCAAATGTTTGGAAATCATAGTAAGAAAACAACGTATGATTTCGCTGGTTTAGTGTTAGATTATAATGAAGAAACGGGCATCGTAACGATTGAGCAACGTAATCATTTCAAACCAGGACATGAAGTGGAGTTCTTTGGGCCAGAAATAGAAAACTTTACGCAAACGGTGGAGAAAATTTGGGATGAGGATGGAAACGAATTAGATGCAGCGAGACATCCGTTGCAAATCGTGAAATTCAAAGTGGATCAGCCAGTGTATGTGAATAATATGATGCGCAAAAGCATACTTCAATAAGAAAGAGTGATAGTCGAATGGGGACGAATAAGCCTGTTGTAATTGGAATTGCTGGTGGTTCAGGGTCAGGTAAGACAAGTGTAACGAAAGCGATTTTTGACCATTTTAAAGGTCATTCCATTTTAATCTTAGAGCAAGATTATTATTACAAAGATCAAAGCCATTTACCAATGGAAGAGCGTTTAAAAACAAATTATGATCATCCATTAGCGTTTGATAATGATTTGTTAATTGAACATTTGCAGCAGTTGCTTGCATATAAACAAGTAGATAAACCTGTATATGACTATACATTGCATACGCGTTCAGATGAAATTATTCCAGTTGAGCCGAAAGATGTAATCATTTTAGAAGGAATTCTTATTTTAGAAGACCCGCGTCTTTGTGAGTTAATGGACATTAAGTTATTCGTTGATACAGATGCTGACCTTCGTATTTTACGCCGCATGCAGCGTGATATTAAAGAACGTGGTCGTACGATGGATTCAGTTATTGATCAATACGTAAATGTTGTACGTCCAATGCACAATCAATTTATTGAGCCTTCTAAGAAATTTGCGGATATTATTATCCCTGAAGGTGGACAAAACCACGTTGCAATTGATATTATGGTTACAAAAATTGCAACAATTCTTGAACAAAAAGTAAATTTGTAATAGCATAGTAAAAGATATACGATAGGAAGGGATTTTTTCCCTTCCTATCGAATACAATGAAACATGCAACCTCATCTATATATAGGTGAGGGCATATTTATATCAACTTTCCATACATATCTTCTTTATATAAAGAAGAATTGGGAATACGGGGTTGTATGTGACAACTCCGCTAGTACAGGCGTGCTAGAAACCTCCGCTATACATATAAGCGGGGGAGTTTTCATATGGAACTCCTCTTTTTTTCGGGGGATTGGTATATAAAAGGAGTGGAAAATATGGCAACAGAAAAAACATACCCTATGACGCAAGAGGGTAAGCAAAAGTTAGAGAACGAACTTGAGGATTTAAAAACGGTAAAACGTAAAGAAGTTGTAGAGCGCATTAAGATTGCACGTAGCTTCGGAGATCTTTCTGAGAACTCTGAGTATGATGCAGCGAAAGATGAGCAAGCGTTCGTAGAAGGACGTATTACACAATTAGAAAACATGATTCGTAACGCAGTTATCATCACAGATAACGGTGAAGAATCTACAGTTGTTACATTAGGTAAAACAGTAACATTTAAAGAACTACCAGATGGAGATGAAGAAGCTTACACAATCGTAGGTAGCGCAGAAGCAGATCCATTTGAAGGAAGAATTTCTAACGATTCTCCAATCGCAAAAAGCTTATTAGGTAAGCAAATTGGCGAAAAGGTAGCAATCCAAACTCCAGGTGGAGAAATGCAAGTAGAGATTATCTCTGTAAAATAATTAAAAATCACTCGTGTAAAAGCGAGTGATTTTTTTATCCCGCATTAACGGGCAGTAAGACCCCCACCTCAAAAATCAGCGAAAGCAAAGAAGTTAGGTGGGGGTCGGGCTGCTCGTAAAAGCCCGATTGGTGAGGGCTGATTAAAGTTTCACTTTATTTGTATAAAAGATGAAACACTCCGTCCAAACTATAGTAGACGAGGTGTTTTTTTTTATGAAAATAAAACAGAGAATTACAATTGTTTTAATTTGTTTTATATGTGTCATGTTTATGTTACTTTGTCGTTTAATTCAAATACAAATTATAGATACGGAATCATTTACGGATCGTAAGATTAATTTAATTGAAAAAAGTGTTACACAACGGACGCAATCCATTACGGTAGATGATGGACGAGGCCATTTTATAGATCGTAATGGTAAGGAAATAGGTGAGAAAAAGTATCCTGTTTTAATTGTTTTTCCATTTCTACAATTAAAAAATGACATGTTGGAGAAAATTGCGCATATCATTGGTATGTCGAGACAAGAGATTGAAAGTCAAATGAAACATAAGAAAAGTGCATTTATCCTGCAAAGAGGAAATGAACCACTTCGCTTGGAACGAGAGCAGATGGAGAAGGTGAATCAATTAAATGTATTAGGCATTGTAGCAGCTGAAGTTCGTTTGCGGCAAACTAGCGTGATGAATCATTTAATTGGCAATGTGGGTGAAAATGAACGAGAATTTCAAAAACGATACGGAGAAGTAAGAAAAATTTCAAAACAAACGCCGATTGGCATTTCAGGATTGCAGCAATCATTTGATGAATTTCTTTTGACCGATGGAGAGGCAAAAGTATTGTATCAAGTGGACCGGCAAGGAGAACCGATTTTTGGAAAACAAGCGAAATATACATCGCCTGGAAATCCGTTTTATCCAGTGACGATTCAAACTACTTTACATAACGAGTTACAGAAAAAAGCAGAAGAAGTAGTTGAAGCAAGTGAGATTAAGAAGGGAGGAGTAGTGCTACTTGATGTAAAGAAAAATGAAATTTTAGCAATGGTTAGCAAACCATCTGTACAGGTGAAAGATGAGAGTTTATATAAAACTACACTTGAAAATCAAATGTTAACACCACATTTTCCCGGTTCTGTTTTTAAAACAATAATTGCGGCGGCAGCGATTGATCAAAATGAAAATGTTTTTAATCGCGTATTTAATTGTAATAAAGATTTATATGGTGAAGATCACCCACAAGTTAAGATGGGGACACTTAGTTTTAAAGAGAGCTTTGCTAGAAGCTGTAACAGGACATTTTCAGAGTTAGGCAATGAGTTAATACAAAAGGATAAGACGGTATTAGAAACTTATGTAGCGGCTTTAGGAGGCGCTGAGAGGGTTGGATGGAGAGGTTCTGTATTTCATACAACTCATTTTGAGCAAATGCCAGAGGAGAAGAGTGTTACGATTTGGGGGAGTGAAGGAAATAAGAATAGTAAAAAAGCAGTAGCGCAAACAGCAATTGGACAGAAAGATGTACGTATGTCACCTCTAGCGATTGCAAATATGATGGCGACGATTGCTAGAGGGGGAGAAAAGATGGAAGTGAAAGCTGTTGAAAAAATAATGTATAAAAATGGAACGGAGTTTTATACATTTGAAGACCATACATTAGGTGGAAAACAGCTTTCATATGAAACAGTGAAAACATTACAACAGTTATTAAGGAGCGTTGTAACAACGGAGAAAGGCACAGGAGCAGCATTCAGGTCGTTACCATTAAGTGTCGCTGGAAAATCTGGGACAGCACAAACAGGAAAAGGAACGAAAGAGAATCGATGGTTTGCAGGTTATTTTCCATATGAAAATCCAAGGTATGCTTTAGTTGTCGTGGATATAGAAACGAATAGCGATGTAAATAAAGTTACACCTATTTTCAAATCTATCGTAGAATCAATCTATCGATTAGAGAATGAAAAGTAATCTTGCAATTCATAGTAAAATGTTTTCATTTCATGAAAATATTATTGTAAATGTTCAACCTTTCTAGATTTAATGTTACAATAGCAAGTATGAAAAACTGCATGGAGGTTTGAAGAATGGCAGGAGGATCTAGATTCCAACAGAAACAACAAAAACGTCGTCAAAACGGTGTTTTAAATATTGCAATCGCTATTGTACTAGTAGCAGTAGCTATTGTAGCATACCAATTGTTTGTTCCTGACACGAAAGAGCAAGCGTCTTCTAGCGATAAAAAAGTAGCTCAGCAAACAACGAAAGAGAATAAGTCTGAGAAAGCTAAAGGCAAAGAAGAGACGAAGAAGAATGAACAAGAGAAAACAGAGGCTAAGAAGAAAGAAGAAGAGAAGCTAAAGGCTGAAGAAGAACAGAAAAAAGCTGAAGAAGAAGCGAAAGCTAACGAGAAAGTACCAGCTGAAAAAACACAGTCAAAGGCAACTGACGCTTATACGAAACCTTCTTGGAAGCCAGTAGGCACAGAGCAAGGTGCAACACCTGCGATGACGTTTAAAAAAGGTACAGCAGATTGGAATGAGATGAATCAAGCGATTTCAGCTGCAATTGACGTTCCAGTAGAGCAATTAATTATTCATCGAATCGGAAATAACGGTAAGAATAAAGCTTACGGTAACGTACAAGATAAACAAACAGGTAAAAGATATTATGTAAATATTGATTGGGTAGACAATGAGGGCTGGAAACCAGTACTTGTTCAAACTCTAAACTAAAAAAAGAGAAGCTCCTTAGGAGCTTCTCTTTTTTAGTTAGCGTAATTTCTTTAATTTAAAATGAACAACCGCGCTATAATATGGTCTTTTACTTTCAGGATCCATAACCATTTGATGCGAGATGTGATGAACTTCAAGCATAAGTGCTTTATTATTATCGATTTGTTCACTGATTTTTCGTTCTAAAGAAGCTAAGTCTCCCGCTTCAAAAAATTCTACTTTATCTTCTAACATTTCAAAGGTAAATGACATGAAGACGGCCCCTCTCCTATGTAATCAACTATAGTGTAACAAAGAAAAGAAGGAAATACCATGTACATTTCAATTGACATTTTTAGAAAGAGGGAATATCATACTGATAAAACCGATAAGAAAAAGGGGAATTTTTATGGGTACAGAATTTAATGGTTTATTTGATGAGTGGGCTCATACGTACGACTCATTTGTACAAGGTGAAGATATACAATATAAAGAAGTTTTCGCCCATTATGAGGACATTCTAGAGGATGTAGTTAACAAGTCATTTGGTAACGTATTAGAATTTGGTGTCGGTACAGGTAATTTAACAAATAAATTATTACTTGCTGGCCGTACAGTTTACGGTATAGAACCGTCACGTGAAATGCGCATGATTGCAAAAGAAAAATTGCCAAAAGAGTTTTCCATTACAGAAGGTGATTTTCTTTCGTTTGAAGTCCCGAATTCCATTGATACCATAGTAAGCACCTATGCATTTCATCATTTAACAGATGATGAAAAAAATGTAGCGATTGCGAAGTATAGTCAATTGCTAAACAAAGGTGGTAAAATAGTGTTTGCTGATACGATATTTGCAGATCAAGATGCATATGATAAAACTGTTGAAACAGCAAAACAAAGAGGTTTTCATGAGTTAGCAAACGATTTGCAAACGGAATACTATACACGTATTCCAGTTATGCAGACTATTTTTGAAAACAATGGCTTCCATGTAACGTTTACGAGATTAAATCATTTCGTTTGGGTAATGGAGGCAACTAAGCAATAGAAAGAGGGATTAGATTGAGAATTGCTGTAATTGGAGCAATGGAAGAAGAAGTACGTATTTTACGTGATAAATTAGAACAAGCAGAAACAGAAACGGTTGCGGGTTGTGAATTTACGAAAGGACAATTAGCAGGACATGAAGTAATCTTGTTAAAGTCTGGTATTGGTAAAGTAAATGCAGCGATGTCAACGACAATTTTATTAGAAAGATATAAGCCTGAAAAAGTCATTAATACTGGTTCAGCTGGTGGATTCCATCATTCTCTAAATGTTGGGGATGTCGTTATTTCAACAGAAGTTCGTCACCATGACGTAGATGTAACAGCATTTAACTATGAGTATGGGCAAGTACCAGGAATGCCTCCTGGATTTAAAGCTGATGAAGCATTAGTTGCATTAGCTGAAAAATGTATGCAGGCAGAAGAAAATATTCAAGTTGTAAAAGGTATGATTGCAACAGGCGATTCATTTATGAGTGATCCGAACCGCGTTGCAGCTATTCGTGATAAATTTGAAAACCTTTATGCAGTAGAAATGGAAGCAGCAGCTGTTGCACAAGTATGCCATCAATATGAAGTTCCGTTTGTTATCATTCGTGCACTTTCTGATATTGCTGGTAAAGAATCAAATGTTTCATTTGATCAATTTTTAGATCAAGCAGCTCTTCATTCTACAAACTTTATCGTAAAAGTATTAGAAGAGTTAAAGTAATGTAACAAAAAGGCAACTGTCTCATATAAAGAAAATACATACAGTTGCCTTTTCTTTATTGGCAAATAAGGGGGAGAACACGATGAATGTATATCGTGGAGTTCATGAGTTAATTGGTCATACACCAATTGTAGAGATTACTCATTTTTCACTTCCAGAAGGGGTCCGTTTATTTGCAAAGCTTGAATTTTATAACCCAGGCGGAAGCGTTAAGGACCGATTAGGAAGAGAATTAATCGAAGATGCGCTAGAAAAAGGGCTTGTTACAGAGGGCGGAACAATTATTGAACCGACTGCTGGAAATACTGGTATTGGACTGGCACTTGCAGCGTTACAACATGATTTACACGTTATCGTTTGTGTACCAGAGAAATTTAGCATTGAAAAACAAGAATTAATGAAAGCACTAGGTGCAACGGTTGTGCATACGCCGACTGAGCAAGGAATGACCGGTGCAATTGCAAAAGCAAAAGAGTTAGTAAATGAAATACCGAATTCATACTCTCCAAGTCAGTTCGCAAATGAGGCAAATCCTCGTGCATATTTTAAAACATTAGGACCTGAACTGTGGGACGCATTGAATGGAGAGATTAACATATTTGTTGCTGGAGCAGGAACTGGCGGTACGTTTATGGGGACTGCATCTTACTTGAAAGAAAAAAATATAGATATTAAAACAGTTATCGTAGAGCCAGAAGGATCTATTTTAAATGGTGGTAAGGCTGGTTCACATGAGACCGAAGGAATTGGACTGGAATTTATCCCGCCATTTTTGAAGACATCTTATTTTGATGAAATTCATACGATTTCTGATCGAAATGCATTTTTACGAGTGAAAGAATTAGCGCAAAAAGAAGGACTTCTCGTTGGGAGCTCTTCAGGAGCAGCATTTCATGCAAGTTTACTTGAAGCAGAGAAAGCGGCGCCAGGTACAAATATTGTAACGATTTTTCCTGATAGTAGTGAGCGCTATTTAAGTAAAGACATATACAAAGGATGGGAATAAAAAATGAGAGCAAAGACAAAGTTAATTCATGGTATTCGCATAGGAGAACCTTCAACTGGATCTGTAAATGTACCGATTTATCAAACGAGTACGTACAAACAAGAAGCAGTTGGTAAACATCAAGGATATGAATATTCACGTACAGGCAACCCAACACGTGCAGCTTTAGAAGAAATGATTGCGGTATTAGAAAACGGCCATGCTGGTTTCGCATTTGGTTCAGGAATGGCGGCTATTACAGCTACGATTATGTTGTTCTCAAAAGGTGACCACGTTATTTTAACAGATGATGTGTATGGTGGAACGTACCGCGTGATTACGAAAGTATTAAACCGCTTCGGTATTGAGCATACATTTGTAGATACAACAAACTTAGAGGAAGTTGAAGAAGCGATTCGTCCAAATACGAAAGCGATTTATGTAGAAACACCAACGAATCCGTTACTAAAAATTACTGATATTAAAAAAATATCTACTCTTGCTAAAGAGAAAGATTTATTAACAATTATTGATAACACATTCATGACGCCATATTGGCAGTCGCCGATTTCTTTAGGAGCAGACATTGTACTTCATAGTGCAACGAAATATTTAGGAGGTCATAGTGACGTAGTTGCAGGTCTAGTAGTTGTAAATAGCCCGCAATTAGCAGAAGATCTTCACTTTGTACAAAACTCAACAGGCGGCATTCTTGGCCCGCAAGATAGTTTCTTACTACTTCGTGGTTTAAAAACATTAGGAATTCGAATGGAAGAGCATGAAACGAATTCACGTGCAATTGCTGAGTTTTTAAATAATCATCCAAAAGTAAATAAAGTATATTATCCAGGCCTTGAGTCACATCAAAACCATGAATTAGCAACAGAACAAGCAAATGGATTTGGTGCTATTATCTCATTTGATGTAGATAGCGAAGAAACATTAAATAAAGTACTTGAGAAATTACAATACTTTACACTGGCTGAAAGTTTAGGAGCAGTAGAAAGTTTAATTTCTATCCCCTCTCAAATGACACATGCATCAATCCCAGCAGATCGTCGCAAAGAATTAGGAATTACAGATACATTAATTCGAATTTCTGTCGGTATTGAAGACGGAGAAGATTTAATTGAAGATTTAGCACAAGCGTTATCGTAGTAAAAATGCACTGCTAGTATAGGCAGTGCATTTTTACTACGTTATTTTGTGAAATATTTCACAAAATAGACATACACAAATGAAATGATTTCATGTATATTGAATTCATGAAGTGTTACTCACGAACAAACTTGTGAAATATTTCACAAACAATGAAGTTCATGTAGGAAAGCAATTCTATTTTTTTTGCGCTAATCGGGACTAATTATGACCGATAGGGCCTTGTTTAGTCCAAGATAGCAGAATAGGAGGAATTTACATGGTAGTCAAAGAGAAGGTTGTAAATGAAATGCAGGAAGTAAAAGAGATGATTGATACGTTAGTGAATAACGGTCGAAAGGCTTTACAAGCATTAGAAAGTTTTACACAAGAGCAAATTGACAACATTGTTCATGAAATGGCATTAGCAGGGGTTGATCAACATATGCCACTTGCGAAGTTGGCTGTTGAAGAAACAGGTCGTGGTGTATACGAAGATAAATGTATTAAAAATATTTTTGCTACTGAATATATTTGGCATAGCATAAAGAAAGATAAAACAGTAGGGATTATTCACGAAGATCCTCATGAAGAAATAATAGAAATTGCGGAGCCCGTCGGTGTAGTAGCTGGGGTAACACCAGTAACGAATCCAACATCGACAACAATGTTTAAAGCATTAATCGCGATAAAAACGAGAAATCCAATTATTTTCGCATTTCATCCTTCCGCACAAAACTGTTCTATTGCAGCTGCGAAAACAGTATACGATGCAGCGGTGAAGGCGGGGGCACCAAAACATTGTATTCAGTGGATTGAAAAACCTTCTGTCGAAGCAACGAAACAATTAATGAACCATGAAGGTGTTGCGCTTGTTTTGGCAACTGGAGGTGCTGGTATGGTGAAATCAGCTTATTCTACTGGAAAACCAGCGCTAGGTGTAGGTCCTGGTAATGTACCATGTTATATAGAGAAATCAGCGCATATAAAACGAGCGGTTAATGATTTAATTTTATCTAAAACATTTGATAATGGTATGATTTGTGCATCAGAACAAGCAATTATTGTAGACAAGGAAATTTATGATGATGTGAAAACAGAAATGATTGCAAATGATTGTTATTTTGTAACCGAGGAAGAGAGAAGTAAATTAGAAAAGCTTGTTATTAATGAAAATACATGTGCAGTAAATAGTGATATTGTAGGGAAATCCGCACAGTATATTGCCGAATTAGTTGGAATTACTGTACCTAAAAATACAAAAATGCTTGTAGCTGAAATACAAGGCATCGGAGCCGCATATCCACTATCTCGTGAGAAGTTAAGTCCAGTATTAGCTTGTGTAAAAGCAAATTCATTAGAAGAAGGATTTACATATTGTGAAGAAATGTTAAACCTCGGTGGTTTAGGACATTCAGCAGTTATCCATTCTGTAAATAAAGAAGTGCAAAAGCAATTTGGATTACGTATGAAAGCTTGCCGCCTTATTGTAAATGCCCCTTCATCACAAGGTGGAATCGGTGACATATATAATGGATTTATTCCATCACTTACGCTTGGCTGCGGTTCTTACGGGAAAAACTCGATTTCTCAAAACGTAACAGCGACGCATTTATTAAATATAAAAAGGTTGGCAAATAGAAAAAAGAATATGCAATGGTTCAAATTACCACCAAAAATTTATTTTGAAAAACATGCGACAGCATATTTAGCAAATATGCCTAACATTTCACGTGCATTTATTGTAACGGATCCAGGAATGGTTGAGCACGGATATGTAGATACGGTCACGCATTATTTACGTAAACATGTAAATGATGTGAAAGTTGAAGTTTTCTTTGAGGTTGAGCCGGATCCATCAGATGAAACTGTGTTTAAAGGTGCAGAAATGATGAGAAGTTTTCAGCCAGATGTAATTATCGCACTTGGTGGTGGTTCAGCGATGGATGCCGCGAAAGGGATGTGGCTTTTCTATGAGCATCCAGAAACAACATTCTATGGAATTAAACAGAAGTTTTTAGATATAAGAAAACGAACATGTAAATATCCGGAATTAGGAAGTAAGGCGCAGTTTGTTGCCATTCCAACAACATCTGGAACAGGATCAGAAGTGACACCATTTGCGGTTATTACAGATAAGAAAAATAATATAAAGTATCCACTCGCGGATTATGAATTAACGCCAGATGTAGCAATTGTTGATCCACAATTTGTAATGACAGTACCACCACATGTAACAGCAGACACTGGCATGGACGTATTAACGCATGCAATCGAGGCGTATGTGTCTGTTTTAGCGAATGACTATACAGATGGATTAGCATTAAAGGCCATTGATCTCGTATTTAAATATTTACCAAGAGCATTTAAAGATGGAAATGATGAAGAAGCACGAGAAAAAATGCACAATGCTTCTGCAATCGCAGGAATGGCATTTGCAAATGCCTTTCTAGGTATTAATCACAGCTTAGCACATAAAATTGGACCAGAATTTCATATTCCACATGGGCGTGCGAATGCAATTCTTATGCCGCACGTAGTTCGCTATAATGCTATTAAGCCAAGAAAACACGCATTGTTCCCAAAATATGAGCACTTTGTAGCCGATGAACGCTATGCACATATTGCGAGAATGCTCGGGCTTCCAGCAAGTTCGACTGCAGAAGGTGTGGAATCACTTGTCAAAGTAATTATTGAGCTCGGAAAAAGTTTAAATATAAATATGAGTATTGCAGGACAAGGAGTTGCTAAAGACCAATTTGAAGAGGTTGTTGGATTATTAGCAGAAAGAGCTTTTGAAGATCAATGTACAACAGCTAATCCAAAATTACCTCTCATTTCAGAGCTGAAAGAAATTTATATGAAAGCATATAAAGGTGAGTAATGGTTATGAAAGAGTCGCCATAAAGCGGCTCTTTTTCTTTTGGAAAACATCTCCCAGAATGGCTGTATTTACTTGTCTTTCAGTTTAATAGAATATGATACAGTGAAATGGAGGAGTGAGAATATAATGAAGGAATTACAAGAAAAGATAGAAGATTATACTCGGTTCGGACAAATTCTTCTCGCTGTAAGTACATTGTTAATGGTTGGCTTATTGATTCCGACTGGAGCAAAAGAAACGATACAATTTTTTGTTATGATGGGGAGCATCGTTATATTTTTAAGTTTATCTTTCTTTTTCTTTCAGCGTGTGAAAGTGATGCGAGACGAGTTAGAGGGAAACGAATGCGAATAATATTGATAAATAGTGCGTTACAAAAAGAAGGAATCTTTTTTGTAACGCTTTTTGTTTTTTTTCTAGAAAATGTATGCGTTTTATATTGACAATGATAATCCTTATCAATTAAAGTAGAATAGTAGTTAATGATTATCATTATCAATTAGAGGTGAAAGAATGAAAAAATCTATTACGCTATTTACAGCGATTTTATCTATTTTTTTCTTATTAATAGGTTGCAGTGCAAAGGGAGACGAAAAAGCAGCGGCAACAAAAACAGAAAAAGGAAAAGAGAAAATAGAAGTTACCGACCTGTCAGGAAGAAAGGTAATATTCGATAAAGTGCCAGAGAGTTTTGCAACATTAAGTATGGGAGACATGAATATTATTCATGCTTTAGGTGGAAAAATAGTGGGTCGTCCGGATGCAAAAATAACTCTTCCAGAGGATATAAAGAAAGTACAAGTAATCGGAAATGCACATCAGCCGAATTTTGAGCAAATTGCTAGCTTAAAGCCCGATGTACTTATTGCTAATAATGGGTTCCAAAAGAATGTTCCAACGGTTGAAGGGCAAGGAACGAAAGTAATGATTTCTTCTGCGAATTCTGTACAAGATATTCTAAAGAATATTGAACTATACGGAACGATAATGAAGAAAGAAGATAAAGCAAAAGAACTTAACCAAAAAATTACGAATCAAATGAAGACATATGAGAAAAAGAGTGATGTGAAAGCATTGCTAGTGTATGGAGCACCTGGTACTTATTTAGCAGCATTACCAACCTCTTTATCAGGTGATATTTTAGAAAAAACAGGTGGGAAAAATATTGCAGCTGATTTTCCAGAAATGAAGGAATATCCGCAATATGCACAGCTAAGTGTAGAACGCATTATTGAGGCGAATCCTGATGTGATTTACTTAATTACACATGGAGATCCAAATAGCGTTAAAAAAGCATTTGAAGGCGAAATGATGAAAAATGAAGCGTGGAAAAATTTAGATGCAGTAAAACAAAATCGCGTAGTTATTTTGCCACCAGACTTATTTGGATCAAATCCTGGAACAAAAGTTACAGAAGCGATGGACTTTATGTATAAAAGTATACAAGATGTAAGGAAATGATAAGTATGGAAAGTAGTGAAGTAGTAAGGGAAAAGGAACATCCTTTTGCGAAAAAAAGATGGATCATAGCAGTTACTTTAGTTGTATTAACGGTTTCATGTCTTTTTTACGGTCTTTTCGCAGGAAGCCTATCCTTTTCTTTACGAGATATTGTAACAGGGATACAAGATGAAGGTTCGACAGTTCATCGAATTGTATGGGATCTTCGTATACCAAGAGTGCTCGTTGGATTTATAGTAGGAACATGTTTAGCTGCATCTGGCGCACTGCTACAAGGGGTGATGAGAAATCCTCTTGCAGACCCTGGTATTATCGGGGTGTCATCTGGAGCAGGTCTTGTCGCAATTGTAATTATGATTTTATTCCCTCAGCATATGGCGTTTTTACCACTCGGTGCGTTTTTAGGAGCTTTCATAACGGCGATGATCATTTATGCTTTATCATGGCAAAAGGGGGCACCACCTTCAAGAATTGTCTTAGTAGGTGTGTCAATTAATGCATTAATAGGTGCAGCGACGTCAGCATTAATGTTATTACATAGTGACAAAGTACAATCTGTGTTACCTTGGTTAGCGGGTGGCATTGGTGGGGTAAGTTGGGCACATTTAAACATGATTATTTATTATGCAATATTCGCTATTATATTGGCCTTCTTCGGTATCAAGCATATTCGAGTATTAATGCTTGGAGATGAAATGGCGAAATTATTAGGTCATAACGTGGAGAGAAGCCGGTTTTATTTAATAGTAGTAAGTACGTTATTAGCTGGAATTGCAGTTAGTGTTTCTGGTCTTATTGGATTTGTCGGTCTTGTCGTACCACATATGTTACGTTTATTAGTTGGAAATGACTATAAATATTTACTGCCATTATCATGCCTTGGCGGAGGAATATTACTTGTTTTCGCGGATGCGATAGCTCGAAGTTGGTTTGATCCAATTGAATTGCCTGTTGGTATTTTATTATCCTTCTTAGGCGGTCCGTTCTTCTTATATTTAATTCATAGAGGAGGAAAACGAAGTGATTTCCGTTAATAAAGTGTTTTACGCACATTCTGAAAGATTTCAAATGCAAAATATGAATGTACATATTAAAGTTGGAGAGGTCGTTAGTTTAATTGGACCGAATGGATCGGGGAAATCTACTTTGCTTCGTTTAATGGCAAGACTACTTAAACAAAGCGAAGGGGATATCGTTTTAGATGGAAAAAGTATTCATACGATGAAAAGTGCCGATGTAGCGAAGCAATTAGCGATGTTACCACAAATGCATGATCATCAATTGGATTTAACAGTGAAAGAATTAATCGAATTTGGAAGAGGACCTCATAAATCATGGAGAGGTCGCTTAAATAAAGAAGATGAAGAAATTGTTGATTGGGCATTGTCTGTTACAAATCTTGAAGGGTATGAATATCGTCTTTTACAATCTTTATCAGGAGGAGAAAGACAACGTGCTTGGATTGCAATGACGCTAGCACAACGTACGAACGTCTTATTATTGGATGAGCCAACAACTTTTTTAGATATCGTTCATCAGTTGGAAGTAATGGAACTTGTGAAACGATTAAACGAGGAATTTGGCATGACAATTATAATGGTTTTACATGATATTAACCAAGCGGCTCAATATAGTGATCGTTTACTCGTATTAAAGCGGGGGAAGCTTCAGTATGACGGTATACCAGAAGAAGTGTTATGTCATGAAATGTTTCAACATGTATTTGGCATAGATGTAGATATTTTTCAAGGAAGCGACAAGCCATTTTTTACACCGAAGCGAATTTCTAAAAAAGGAGGAGCAAGATGCGAACAGAAGAACGTATTACCACTGAGTTAGTAAGGGAATTTGTTATGGCAGCTCACGGAGATTTAGAAAAAGTACAAGAACTGTTAGCTGAATCGCCAAGTTTACTT
Source organism: Bacillus cereus group sp. MYBK139-1 (assembly GCF_051916915.1). Taxonomy (NCBI): domain Bacteria; kingdom Bacillati; phylum Bacillota; class Bacilli; order Caryophanales; family Bacillaceae; genus Bacillus; species Bacillus cereus group sp. MYBK139-1. Next base: position 495,194 of record NZ_JBQAHO010000002.1, read on the forward strand.
CATGCCTCGTACAATTGGGGCGGATCAGATTGGGAAAGTGCGTTAGGAGCAGCGGCACATGTAGGTCGTAAAGATATTGCTCTCTATTTACTAGAAAAGGGTGCTCGAATGGATATTTTCGCGGCCGCTATGCTTGGAGAATTAGAAGTTGTACAAGCTATTTTAGTAGCACAACCAGAAGCATTATGTGCATCTGGCCCCCATGGTATTTCTCTTCTTCAACATGCACGAATGGGCGGAGAACAAGCACAGCGTGTATTTGACTACTTAACGGTGCTTTCTTAATGACCGCCAAAGTTCTTATGTGCGGTAAACTTTTCACTTTTATATAATTGGAAAGTTTACCGCCCGTTAGAACGGGATAAGTATCTAGTGTATTTGAAAATCCTACACCCCCCTCAATTGTAGTTTTCTTTATGCTAGTTATGATATGGATGCAGTAGACAATATTTGTCTACTGCCTTTTTTAAATCCTTTCTAGATTGAATATTCTGTATTTCGTCTTTAGTTCCTTTATAATAGATAGTAACATTTAGTATATATCCAAAACATGATCGTGTAGGTAAGTACAAATTCGTGGGAAGGAGTGCAGAAATGTTTCATACAAATCGTTTACAAATTCGCAAATATACAATGGATGATTTACAGTTCTACGCTTCATTATGGGGAAATGAGAAGGTAATGCGCTATATTGGAAATGGGACGTTAAAAACATATATGCAGTGTAAAAAAAGTTTGGAAGAGTGGGTGATTCCTAGCTATAAAAACGGTCTCGGTTTATTTATATTGATTGAAAAGGAAACGGGAATACGAATTGGTCATGCAGGATTAGTAAAGCAGCAAATAGATGGAAAAGAGGAAATTGAAATTGGCTATTGGCTATTACCTCAGTATTGGGGAAAAGGATATGCGAAAGAAGCAGCAGCAGCATTTCGAGATTATGGCTTCCAAGCGTTACGAATGAATAAATTAATTTCTCTTATTAATCCGGACCACCCCGCCTCAATCTTTGTTGCTAGAAAAACGGGGCTTAGTTACGAGAAAACAACTTCATTTCATGGGATGGATGTTCTCGTTTATTCCATTAGGCGCATTGGATGAAAAAAGGTTAATTGCATCTTTTGAAGAATGATATATAAAAATAAAGGGGGGATTACATGTACATTTATCATAATGGACTTATTATTCGTGAGGGAACGAATGGTGTACCTGCATATGCAATTAAAACTTTATTCGAAGATGCCGGTTGGAGCAATGATAATATCCCTTCTTGGCAAATTGAAAAATTCACGATAGCATTTGAAAATTCAACATGGGCATTCACAATTTGGGATGAAGAAGAGATGGTTGCGATGGTTCGAGTCATTTCTGATGGAATCATGGTCGCGAACATAGTAAATTTAGTTGTGAAATGTGAATATAGAGGGAAGGGATTAGGTAAGAAACTTGTTGCTCTTTGTTTGCAAAAATTGCCACATGGTGACTGGTTTGCGCATACTTCTGCGAGTAATTTTGATTTTTATAGAAGTTGTGGTTTTGAGGTGAGAGAGTTATCGAGAAATGGAACATGTGCGTACTATGGATACCAAGCTGCAAAAAGAGATGGGCATCGGTAAAGGAGCGAAAAGTAAGGAAATAGTACAGCTATAAGTATTTTTTGTTCTTTTTATAATAGAAAATGAATTGAGACTCATTTTATGGTAAAATGAAAGAAAATTCTGTTTATTATTAGGGGGATAAAAATGAGTATAAAAGTTGGGGATGTATTTAAATATGAAAGAAGATTTACTGAGGAAGAGGTTTTTGAATTTGCAAATATTACAGGGGATAAAGGCAGGCATCATATGGAATATGATGAAAATGGACGTTTAATGGTTCATGGTTTATTGACTGCTAGTATTGGAACGAAAGTAGGCGAAGAATTACATTACATAGCAAGAGAATTAGTAAGTGAGTTTATTAGACCAGTTTTTACAGGAGATACGATCACTTGTGAATTAACTTTAACAAATATTGAACAAATGGAAGGATACAAAAAGGTTTCAATCGAGTCAGTTTATCGTAATCAACACGAAAAGACTGTACTAGTTGGGACAAGCTATGGAGTTATAAGAGGATAAAAAAGAAGCCTGATTTACAGGCTTCTTTTTTTAATAAACACGTTTTCGATTTTCTGCATGACTAGAGATGAGTAATAATGCAGTTTCTTCTCCTATATTACGAACGATATGAGGAACACATGCATTCCAGGAGAAAGAATCCCCTTCTTCTACAATTGCAACATCTTCTCCATGTTGAACTTCTAGTGTGCCGCGTAATACAAGGTGACATTCTTCCCCTTCATGGGCATTTGGTGTGTTTTCTTTCGGAAACCCAGCAGGAATTTCTACGAGATTTAGGCGAAGGCCACCTTGCTCTGCAACATGTTCGATTCTTTGTTCATCTTTTCCGTATACACTATATTTACGCTCTACCTTTTTGACAACTTTCAATCGATCTTTTTGTTCTAACAATAAATAGGGAAGAGGAACGTTTAAAAAATTGGAGATCGTTTCTAAAGTTGAGATAGATGGTGATGTTTTATTATTTTCAACCTGACTCATAAACCCTTTAGAAAGACCTGTTCCCTCACAAATTTGTGCGATTGTTATGCCTCTACGCTGACGAATTTCACGTATTGCAGAACCAATATTCATAAAATCAAGCTCCTTTTTATAAACAACTATTTGTATCATAGCAAAAAAAATATATATTTTCCCAGTGAAAATGAATTGACGAATAAAAAAAATTAGTGTATGTTTTGTAATGCAAATAAAAGTTTTGTATAAGGAAACTATAAAGGAGAGAAAGAAATGAATCAACATATTGGTAACTTAATTATTCGTATCGTGTTAGGGGTAACGTTCTTTATGCACGGTTTAACAAAATTCCAATCGGGGATTGACAATATTGCAGGGTGGTTCACAAGCATTGGTTTACCAGGAGGACTTGCATACGGTGTAGCAACAGTTGAATTAGTTGGCGGTCTATTATTAATTCTAGGTTTAGGTGTAAGATATATTGGATTATTATTTGCACTAGTTATGGTTGGAGCAATTGTAAAAGTAAAATGGTCAGCTGGTTTATTAGGAGATGGAAAAAATCCTGGCTTCGAATTAGAGCTTGCATTGTTAGCAATGGGTGCGTACTTATTTGTTGCGAAAGCGGATGGTTTTGTAGATAATTTCTTAAAAGAGAAAATGTCAAAGAAGAACTAATTTACATGGGAGGCTAACAAGATGAGTTTTCAACTTCATCCCGATACAACACTTGATGTTGTTCATTTATATGTATCAAATATAAAGAAATCACTAGAGTTTTATACAGAAGTATTAAGTATGAAAGTACTAAAAGAAGATGAAATGGTCGTTACATTTGGGAATGAAAATAACGAACCACTCCTTATCATTGAAGAAAAGAAGGAAGCCTTACCAAAGCAAAGAGGGAGAACGGGTTTATATCATTACGCAATTTTATTACCGAGCAGACAGGATTTAGCGAATATCCTTCGTCATCTTGTAGAAATGGTTTATCCACTGCACGGCGGAGCTGACCATTACTTTAGTGAGGCCCTTTATTTAGCTGATCCAGATGGAAACGGGATTGAAATTTATCATGATCGTCAAAAAGAAGTTTGGCGTGATGAGAATGGAGAGCTACCATTTGTTAGTAACCCGTTAGCTGGTGAAGAATTATTGCAGCAAGGAAGTACATGGAGTGGGTTTCCAGCTGGTACTGTGATGGGACATATTCATTTCCATGTAGCTGATTTGGAAGAAGCGAAACGTTTCTATGTGGATGGTCTTGGTTTTGAAGTAACGATCCCAGCCCGTAATGGGGCGCTCTTTGTATCGGCAGGTGGCTACCATCACCATATCGGTTTAAATACGTGGCAAGGTGAAGGAATACTACCGCAAATGCCAAATTCTGTTGGCTTGAAATATTTCACAATTGTATTAGCAGATGAAAAACAAAAAGAGCAAGTATGTGAAAGCTTAAAAAATATTGGCAAGATTGCTACGTACAAAGATGGAATATTACAAGTAGAGGATCCATTTGGACATTGTATCCATTTCAAAATAAAAGGAGAAGCCTAATAAAGGCTTCTCTTTTTTACTTTCTTATAATGGCTTTTTCATTTTGGACAAATAGTTCATCAAATTGCTTCGCAAGCTCAAAATCGAGTTTCGTTAAACCTTTTGCATTCCAAGATGACAAAGTAATAATGACTGCTTTATACTGGATAAGGATAAATGGGTGGTGATTATGTTCTTCTGATAGTTTGGCGGCTTCAGAGACAAATTCGACTCCTTTTAAGTAGTCGGAAAACATATATTTTCTTTCAATCCATTTTTCATCTTTTACTACCCATTTATCTAACCTCAATAATTCTTCTTGAACTTCCTCTTCAGTTAATCGTAGCATCATTTTTCACATCCTTTACTGGAAGTAGCGTAAGACCATTGTTAATAAGACGTGTCACAGCTTCATCAGTTGTGAAAGTAGAAAGTTGTTGTAATAATGCTGCTGATGTTTCATGCCCTTTGTTATGCTCTAAAAGCAATTCTAATATTTCAAGGCGAAGTAACCATTCTTTCGGATACAATTTATTTAATACCTCTTGAATTGCTACTAATTGCTCGATATGCGCGTCGTGTAAAATACCTTCATTTCGAATGTCACGAACGGTTTGATACATACGTTCAAGTTCATTCAGTACAAGTGGAGCAGGTATTTTTTGAACTTCTTCATCTGTTTGGAAAAATGCTGCAGCATCTGCGGCACCTGGGAATACCGAAGTAATTGTTGAACCAACAGCCATATCAAATGCACCCCATGAAGCATCAAATAAAACACGATCGTTATAAGTAACTGTGCAATTGATAAAGGAAATAAGCGCAATTTTTTTATCGTTTTTTACAATATCTGTTACTGTTCCTTTTACATGAATACCACTTGCAAAAGTAAACTCAGCAACATTTCCAATTGTAATTCCTAATGATTGTAATTGTTCATCTGTACAATTTTCTAATGCAATATTTTCAGTGAGTAATCCAATTGGTGTTCCAAAACCGTCACTGTGTACAGACGTAGAATGATTCGCTAGTTGTTTATTGTGAATTGCTAATGCTGTTGGCGAACTCGTTCGCATGTAAATCAATTCACCTGCATCATTTTCAATCGTCTCGGTAAATGTACCTGTAATTTGTAATCCGCTATTTAATTCAGCAGTTGCATGATTTTCAGAACGAATTGCTTTTTCTAAGCCTTCTTTACCACCTGTTTTAAAGGCCATCGTTTCAGAGAATTTCTCAAGTGCTTCTGTTAATTCTTCAAATGACTCACAAACAAATAGTTGTGGTTGCATTTTTGTTACGTCATAAGTTGTACCTGTGCATGCCTCGATAGAGAATGGAACTTTTTCAACAGCGTCTGTTAAGCAATGTTTACTTTCGCCAACAGAAGAAAGAAGACCAGCACCATATATTTTTGGAGCGTCTATATTTCCGATTAATCCATATTCTACTGTCCACCAGAAAAGACGTGAAATTTGTTCCGCTTCTGATAAACCAGAAACTAAGTTTTGTTTTGCAATTACATTATTTTCAGCAGCTGTAACTTCATCAGGGGTAGAAGTAGGGCTTTCTTTTACAATTGTTAATGTACGAACTGCTTCAAACGCATCATGTTCTTCTTTTGTAGAGAAAGCTTTTGCACCAATTTGCCCAAAGCGTTTCACATATTTTGCATATGTAGGATCAAGTAAAATAGGTGCGTGTCCTGCTGCCTCGTGTACAATATCTGGAGCAGGTGTATACTCGATGTTTTCTACTTTGCGAATATCTGTTGCGATTGGTAATAATCCGTGTCCTTGAAAATCGAAGAAGGCTACGCCAGGAATAAGCCCGTCAATCGTTACAGCACCCCAGCCGCTTGGTGCTAAACATTCATTCATTTCTTCTACCTTTGGAATTGCATCTATATTAATACCAGATGATTGTAATCCGTTCACATAGGCTGGATGAGCAACGTCTTTTAAGAAACTATGATTTTGTCTCATAATGTAACGCCACACAGCGTGATTCACCGGTGTGTATTGATCATAATGCTGTGTGGATACGAATGGTTTTAAATGCGATGGAATTTCTGTTTTCTTTGTCATTTAGACATCCTCCTTTTTTTAATAAAATTAAGTATCGGTTTCGTATAGCTTGTATCACCCCCTTTCAAAATTGTAAGCGCTTATAAGATTTTATCATAAGATTCGGAATTATTTAACATTTGTTTCTGTGAGAAATAGAAAAAGCCCCTATCGGAAAATCCGATAGGGGCGAAAGAATCGCGGTACCACCCTATTTGTAAGTGAAAATATACTTACATCTCAATTAATGATAACGGAAAAACTCCGTCTTTTCCTTCATGCCTATAAGCACTACGAAAAAGAAGCTCCAGAATTGTAATTCATACTTATATATGTGCTAATTTTCACCGACCATTAGCTCTCTGTAACAGGGATATAAGATACTACTGCGATTCTTTCAACGCGTATATGATGAAATTATGTAAAAGGACGGACGCAAAAAAGTCCCTATCGGAAAATCCGATAGGGACGATAAAAATCGCGGTACCACCCTATTTGTAAACAAGTAATTGTTTACCACTCACTTTAAGATAACGGAAAGATCCGTCTTTCTCTTCATGCATAAAAAGCATTACGGGAAAGAAGCTCCAGAATTGTAATTCACGCTTGTATATGTACTGATTTGCACCAACCATCAGTTCTCTGAGACAGGGATATAAGTCGCTACTGGTATTCCTTCAAAGCCGATATATAATTCGTTCAACTAAACTATGTTTTGTATTATAAAACTATATTAAAAAAATTGTCAACAAAAATTTTTTATCCCGCTTTAATGGGCAGTAAGACCCCCACCTCAAAATTCAGCGAAAGCAAAGAAGTTAGGTGGGGGTCGGGCTGCCCATTAAAGTCCGATTGGTGAGGGCTAATAATCAGTGGGGGATGAAGAAAACCCCCACTGATTAAAGTTTCACTTTATTTCACTTCTAAATCAACATTTAAATTAGATGTATTTCCAGCTGCATCAGTTGCTACAATGTGAATTGTATTTTTACCTTCTTGTAATTGAGTACGATCTAAATAAATGTCATAGCTTTTCTCCCAAGGGTTCAGGAATGCCGGTTCCCATACACCATTTCCGTTGATTTCATACTGTAGTCTCACTGGAATTCCAGGTGCTACCCAACCAGATTCTGTCATCCAATCTAGTAGAATATCGTCAACTTTCCCTCTAATTACGAGATTTTCCTGATCAACTTCATGTGTCAATTTCGGTGCGGTACGATCAATAAATACAGCCGCTGTTTGTTTCGTTTCTCCACCTGAATTAGAAGCAACAGCTTCAATTTGATATAAACCATCCGCTAGTGGTGATCCATCTATTTTGGTACCATTCCACTTGAACGGTTTATAACCTGCTGTTTCATTTTTCCCTTGATAAATCATACCTTGGTATGTCACACGTTCTTTTGTAACTAAGTTAGCGTGTAATGTTACATCTTCGACTGGAGCAACTAAATAGTAGTTGATGAGATTATCATCTAATATGTTATCGCCGTTTGGACTAAACGTAGAATTAATAATTTCGAGACCGTCGATACGCTTATAATCTTTAGGGTCAATACTAAATGTAAATGGAATTCGAATTTCTTCTTTTGATCCTTGTTCTTTTACATACACATTCCCAGTATATACACCTTGTGGTAGTGAGCTATCAACAGTAATAGTAAATGGTTTTTCCGTATTACTATTTGGCTGTACGCTAATTGATGAAGGAACAGAAGTTTTTACTTTTGTTTTTGTATTTGCATCTAGTAATTCCACACGAGTTGAAAAACTTTTCTTTTTATTAGAAAGATTTTGTAGCGTAATATTTTGTGTCAGTTTTACTTTGCCACTATTTGGCTTAATCAGACCAAAGCTGACATTGTTAGGTTTTACTAATACATCTGTTTGAGCTGCTTTCGGAATGTTAATTAAGCCAGATCCTTGTGTCATAACAGGATATGTATTTTCATTAACATCTTTTAAAGTTTTTGCCGTATTGGCAAGAGATGCTTTTAATTGTTCTGTTGTCCAATCAGGGTGCATTTGACGCAAGAGGGCAACAGCTCCAGCTACTTGCGGCGCAGCCATACTTGTTCCGTTATGAGATTCATAGCCGCCTCGTGGTACTGTACTAGTAATTTGTACTCCAGGTGCAACGATATCTGGTTTTATAAGCCAACTTCCTTGTGATGGGCCTCTTGAACTAAAGTTACCAATTAATTCAGTCGGAACGGGTTGTCCAATTTTTATATTTTTTTTGCGTTTTGTAATTAAGCTTTTCAACTCTTCACCGTTTACATTTGATAATTGCATAACTGGAATGGATAGATTTTCACGTGCAAAATATTCCGGCATAATATTAATTTCTTTTTCGTTAGAGATTAATAACACACCAAGTGCACCAGCTTGCTTCGCTTGTTCAGCTTTTACTAACGTACTAGAAGTACCTTGTAAAACAAGTGCAAATTTTCCTTTTACATCTTGTTTAGCATAATCGCTTGGATTACCATAGCCAACATATACAAGTGGAGAATCATTTCCTATTGGGAAATCAGATTTTGATAACGGTAACCCCTGATACGTTTTACTGGAACCAGCTACTTGGAATGTTGGAAACGGGATAGAAACTGTAGATGCGCCAACTGATATAACACTGCTTGCATTACCAGGTGCATCAACAGACCAAGGTTTTGGGCCATCATTTCCATTGGAAACAACTGCAGTAACCCCAAGTTTTGCTGCACGTTCTAACGTTAAAGTTACAGGCTGATCAGGTACATTTAAATCTTGTCCAAGAGACAGATTTAACACATCAGCACCATCTTGAATTGCTCGTTCAATACCTTGAATAATATCGTCTGTTGTACCAGTTCCACCGTCATTCATGACACGATAGGCTAAAATAGAAGCATTTGGAGCAACGCCTTTAATTTTTCCGTTACCAGCAATAATTCCTGCTACATGAGTACCATGTACGTTACCATCCATAGGATCATTATCTTCATCGACTGTGTCATATCCACCAATATAATTTGCTTTTAAGTCAGGATGTGTATAGTCTACACCAGAATCGATAATCGCTACTTTCATCCCTTTTCCATCAAGAGGTTTGCCAGATGGGTCTTTTAAATTCCACGCTTCAGTTGCACCAATTGTCGGTCCGCCGATGTTTGGTGCTTCTTCATTAGTAGTACTTTTTGATGTTTCATGTAGTTTATATGTTAAGTTCGGATAGACTGCTTTTACTTCTGGTAAAGAAGCAAGAGCAGTAATTTGATCTCCAGGAACTGAAATAGAAAATCCGGAAAATAACGTATTATACACTTCTTTAATTTTTGCACCGGGTGCTTTTTCTTTTATTTTCTTAGTCGTATCTTCTTGTGCTTTTTTAAGCTCGGCATGATAAGACTGTGCATGATTACTTTGTAAATCTGGAGCATGCTGAATATTACCTTGTGCTGCGAGAGGTGCATGTTGCAATTCTACAATGACTGAAATTTCTTTTGCAGTTTTTGTTTCAACAATTTGAGCAATTTTATTTTCTCCCCACTGTTCAATCGTTGTTTTTAGTTGTGGACTAAATTGCTTCTCCTTTTGCAGTGATTCAGCATGTGCGCTTAAAGCTCCAAAACTGGAAAAGACGAGCGCCATACTTAATAGTGTAGATGTAGTTTTTTTCATTGAAACTCCCCCTAATAAAAAAGTGCTAATATTCCGAAAAGTTATCTTACAAATTCATCTCGAATTACATAACCGAATGTTAGCTAAACTATATTTTCGACACAATTCATACCAATCCTCTATGAATTTAAAATTTCTTGGGAAATTTTTTCTGATTATGTCGAATGGGTATTTTTCACATATTGTAGGTGGACATTGAGGAATGCTATGAGGGAAATGGAGGGGTGTTATGAAACGGTTCATAGTAAGCGTTGGTACAATGTTAGTCGTATTTTTATGTTCAACCATTAATAGTAGCGCAGAAAATAATGAAGCGAAAATTGCTTTTATTCGTCATCATGACCTCTGGGTTAAAGTTGATGGAAAAGAAAAACAACTTACAAAAGGAGAGTATATAACAGGGCCAAAGTGGTCTCATGATGGAGAGTGGCTGGCATATGTAAAAGGAAAGAAACAAGATAGTCTTGAGTTATATCGGCTGAAAGATGGAAAGAAAGTTACGCCGTTTCACTCAGAAGCATCGAATTATCAATGGTCACCAACAGAAAATATAATTGCATTTATATTTACAGGTGCATTACATACATTTGATGTAGAAAAAAAGAATACAGATTTTGAAAATGTATCGGCAGGTGTAGGAGATTATGCATGGTATCCTGATGGAAAGAAGTTTTTTGTATCCTCTGAAGCACACTTACTTCCAACAGGATGGACAGGAGCACAGCTATATGAAGTGCAAAAAGATGCCCATATGAACCCTCATAAAATGAAACATTTGTATGCATTGCCAAATGAACATGATGATTTCCTAGCGCTAGTTGCAAGTGGCTTTAAGTGGTCACCAGATCAAAAGTGGATTTCATTTTTAGCGGTACCGACAGCTTCATGGTCAGCTGATAGTAATACGCTTTGCCTAGTTCGTGCAGATGGCAGTCGGTTTGAAAAAGTAGATCAAATGTTATTAAACGCACAATGGTTTCAATGGGCACCATCAAAAAATATATTAGCTTATATTGAAGGGAGCGGAAGAGTTGCGTTAGAGAATAAACATTTAAAAGTAAAAGAACTGCCAGCACTTCAGCAGAACACATTTACGCCGCAAGGATATGTTGATTGGGATTTTGCATGGAAGAACGATAACGTAATTATCGTCTCTCGAGCAAAAGAGGGAGGATTTGAAACATTGCCAGAAAAAAGGCCACTACCATCTTTATATGAGGTTGATAGTACAAGCAATGTACAGCAACGAATCACAAAGCCACCTCATAAGCAGGGTGATTATCATCCAATCTTTATGAAGAAGAGCAATCAATTAATATGGATACGTTCAGACCGTAAGAAAGCAGATGTATGGCTTGCTCATAGAGATGGAAAGCATGAAATGAAGTGGATTGAAAATATAGATGTACCAGAGTGGTATTATGAGAAATGGAATTGGGGAAATGTTATCTCGGTAAAAGAAGAATAAAAAATGTGCCTAAAAGATAATTTTAGGCACATTTTTTTATTGGTTATTTATGCGTTTTATTTGGTTTCTTTTTCGCTGGGTTTCCGTTCCCCTGACGTTTTCTATTTTGTTCATCTTTTGCTTGTTTTTCATGCAGTGTATCTAAAAAATCATTCGAGTTACTCATTTTTCTATCGCTCCTTTCATTTCGTCCTAATTACTATAACCATTTAGGAGGATAATCATGAGATGAAAGTTAAGCACTTAGTTTTCTTCGATAGTATACGTAAAATATGCCATACGTAATAAATAGCATAAATAAAATTTGTAACTCTACATTTTCTTTTAAAATAGTTGCGATAGAAGATGGTAAGTAAGGGGATGTATCGCTCGTTCCTACACCTAACCATTTGTTTAAGAGGTTAATGGTACAAAACATAAAAACACCGGACCAGCTTGCAATAATTGCTTTCTGTTTAATTTTTGTTTCCCGTTCATCATCTGTAATCCAAGGATTAGCAGTTTTATCACTGCTAAAAAATCCGTTTATATATCCCCATATAATCATGCCAATTAAGGTGGTTATCCATTTCATATGTATGAATCCCCTCTCCTTTGTAAAAAGTATTTTACACATACAATTGTAAGGTTTTCCAATTTATTGTGTCGAATCTTTTTTACATAATAGCTTTTCATATAGCAGGAATAATGGGTGAGATAGGGAAGAAATTATGTTGAAGGATTTTATGGAGAGAGGAGGGTGGGTATGAAACTCGTCTTTGTTCGGCACGGGGAAGGAGAACATACAAAGGATTTGCCGTCAAGTTTAAAAGTGCTGGATCCGCCATTAACGGATAAGGGAAGGAATCAGGCTAAATTACTTCAATGCGATGTACCATTGCAAGAAACGGATATATTAATCGCTAGCCCTACACTTAGAACTTTGCAAACGGCGGCGATATGGAGTGAGAAGGTAGCTTGTCAAAAAATCGTCCATCCATATGTATCCCCGCGTATTTTTCCTTATCGAGAAGGAGCGAAAACATTACCATGTGATCACATAGTAGATCAGGGGATAATAAAAAATTTATTTCCACATTTTTCGATAGAGAAAAACACAAATCAGCAGCTATGGAAGGAAGGTATAAATACTATTTCAGAACATAGCTTTCAGCAAATAGTAGATGGATTCCTGTTTTTATGTTATGAGCTAGGTGCGGAAAGAGTTTGCATTGTATCTCACGACGGGACAATTACAGCATATAGGCAATATTTACAGAAGGTCGTTTTAACTAGATTTGATTTTTTGCAAGAAACGGGTATATATGAAATGGATGTATCCCTTAAAAGTTTGATTGAGGAGATCTAATGGTAGGATGGAGGGTGTATGTTGAATGTTGCACTAGTAGTTGGCTTTAATTCGGATTTAGAGGCGCAATCAATCCGGGCATCACTTGAATATTTTGGGGCGAAAGTTATAACGTACTGGATTGGTAGACCGAAAGAGTTCATCGATATTCTTTCTGGAAAGGGTTTATATAATGATATCGATTATGTTGTCTTTTGCTTTCATGGTGAGGAAGGAAAGTTTGTCATGGAAGAGTTAGGTGAAGATATATATGAACAAGATGAACCGAGAGGATACTTTGGTGCAGAAGAAATTTATAAATATGCAAAATTGCATAATACACATATTGTAAATAGCGGGTGCACGTTAGGGGATCAAAATTTAGCAAAATCTTTTTTACATAGTGGTGCGAAATCATATATTGGATCGATTGATTATGTAGATGGAAATGCAGCACTTATGTTTACTATACGCTTATTTTATGGGGTTATTAACCATGGGAAAACGTTAGAAGAAGCGTTTCAAGAAGCGAGTTTAATTGATGAGGAGACACATACATTTCGATTCTATAAGTAGTGTGAAACACGTTTATTCTATATTCGAATAAACGTGTTTCACATTTAACTCACATTTTTTTTGCAATTTTTTCAATGAAAATGATTATCACCTGTGGTATGATATGTTCAAGTTTTTACAGGTAATAAAAGTTACTATATAAACGTTAGTTTTTAATGTTTTATACACATGTCACGGATTATTCATAATTAACGTTTGAAAAATAAGTAACTAATGTTATTATATTATCTGTAACTAACTTAATTACAACTTTAGGAGGAAGATATGGTTATTCAATTTTTAAGAGAAAACAAAGCAGTTTCTTTTGTATTAGCAGTAATTCGAGTATATCTTGGTTACACATGGTTAATGGCTGGAATCGGTAAACTACAAGGAAAAGGATTCGATGCAACTGGTTATTTACAAGGTGCAATTGAAAAATCTAAAGGTGCACAACCGGCTGTTCAATCTTGGTGGGCATCATTTTTACAAGATTTCGCAATTCCAAACGTTGATCTATTTAATACACTTGTAACATGGGGAGAAATTTTAGTCGGGATTGGTTTAATTGTAGGCTGTTTAACAAAAACAGCGGTCTTTTTTGGTCTTGTAATGAACTTTTCCTATATGTTTAGTGGGTCAATTGGTGTGAACCCTGAAATGGTTATCTTATCTATGTTTGTTCTTGTGTCCGGTATGAACGCTGGGAAATTTGGAATGGATGGCTTCGTTATCCCGAAAGTATTAGGATCAAAAACTCAAAAACGCCAAAAGCAAGCTGCTTAATATATGAAAACGGGTATCTCAAAATGAGATACCCGTTTATTTTTCAGTTATTATAGGGTTTTTGCCAAAGAAATCTTTCACATACCCTACAAACTCCTGTGGTTCCTGACGAAATGGTGCGTGATAGCCTTTCTCGATAATATGGAAAGTACTATTTTTTAAGAATTGATGATACGTTTCTCCTTCTTTCCACGAAACGCTACTATCATTTCTTCCCCATATAATTAAGGTCGGTTGTTTTATTTCATTTGCGTTGATTTGAAGACGTCTAGGCCATAATTTCATTTTATTGTAATGCTCTTCATCATTACGTTTAAATTTCACTTTGCTCTCATCATAATCTGCAATGGCAGAAACGGTATTTAAATCAGTCGACAACTGTGGTCTTGGTGATCCTTGTTTATTAACGAGTGTATGAGGACCGCCCGTAGCATCAGTTAAAATAAGGTGGGTAACGGATTCTGGATATAAATATGTTAAATTAAGAGAAATTTCTCCGCCCATTGAGTGGCCCAATATTGCAAACGAATCGTAACCTAGTTTTTTCATTAATTTATAATACAAATTTGCATGAGTCGGGAAAGAATAATAAAAATCCATTGGCTTAGATGAGCGCCCGAATCCTAAAGCATCTACAGAAATAATTGTATGATCTTTTGCTAAGTCTGAGTAAATCTTTTGAAAACCATCTGACGATCCTCCAAATCCATGGATCATAAGTAAAGGTGGTTTTTCATTACCAATCTTTTTGAAGTAAATGGTTTGACCATCTATTTCTACCATTTTTTCCTCGGTAGCTAGTTTTGCTGTAAGTGTATTTTTAACTTGTTTTACTTGTTCTACTGGCTTTTCTGCTGCACTACATCCTACTAATAGTGTAAGAGTAAGACAACCTACCATAAAATAGCTAAATCGCTTCAATTAGGTGTCCCCTTTCTAACATAACGCTGTATCTATCATAGCAAATAGCATATTACGATTTCCAGGAAGTTCGCTACCATTTTTTATCATAAGAGGTGAAAGGAGCGTTTCTTGGAAATTTTCTATTTGAAGAAATTTGCGAAATGAAAATTGTGAATGTGGGACATCAATTCTTACTGTGCCATTCCAACATTCACATATGTTTTGTAGTAATTGAATAGCATCTTCTTCTCTTTTGGCGATAAGTGGATTGATACATAATATACTATCTTTTTGTATGCATAAGGAAAAAGCTTCTATACAGTTATGTCTCTCAATTTTAAAAGAGTGGCTCGTTCTTGGTAATAGTAATGAATAAAGTAAAGAACGATCGGCACCAGTTGTAATTTGATCGAGGGAAATAAGCGATATAAGATCTTTTTCTTCTATTTGTTTTGTATGAGTGATATGTGTCTTAGTAGTTTGTTTTTCAAAACGATGAATCGTCGTTATTGTTTGAAATCCGCATGATGTATAAAGAGGCTCGCCAGCTTTTGTTGCAATAAGTGCAATTGGTTGTTTTGTAAGAGTGTGTTCTAAGCAGTGATTAAGCAAAATACGCCCGATGCCTCGGCCTTGAAAATGAGGATGGACGATTAACATACCAATAGTAGAAAACCTATCTTTAAAAGGAAATACGCCTCCAGCTGCAATCAGTTTATTTTCATGCATATAACCGACAAGTGTACCGAGAGAAAGGTACATTTCGAATTGTTTTTTCATAAATGCTTTATTTTGTAACCATCCAATAGATTTGCAAAGGTCGAGTAAATCAAAAATAAAAGTTTCATCTAGCTTTATTATTTTCATACATGTTCACCACGTTTCTATTAATTTTCATAAAAGTAGATTGAAAATGTTAAATAAGAGATTTACGTTAAATGAAATCCAACTTGTTTATATTTTGATTGTAAAGGAGAAGATGGTTGATATGAAAAGACAAAGTTATACAAATTATAACTGATATTTACATAAGTTAACAAAAAATTTACATATAACTAATTTTCTCTTAACAGTCTTCTATTAAATTTGATAGTGGGAAATGAATAACCTAATTAGGGGGACAAGACAGTGAAAAAGTTTGTGAAAAAAGCATGGCCATTTGCAGTTGTGGCGTCGTTAGCGGTTACTTCGGTGGCAACATGGAATTTTACACGTTCTAGTGAAGTGAGTGCAGATGAGAGCGGAAGCAATGCAAAGATTAAAAATGTCATTGTATTAATTGGGGATGGTATGGGCCCTTCATATATGACGGCTCATCGTTATATGAAAGATAATCCAAAAACTTTTGAGATGGAATCTACAGAGTTTGATAAACATCTTGTAGGAACACAAAAAACATATCCGGAAGATGAACATGAAAATATCACAGACTCTGCATCTGCAGCAACAGCTATGTCAGCAGGAATTAAAACATATAATGCGGCAATTGCAGTTGATAACGATAAAGCAGAAGTGAAAACTGTTCTTGAACAAGCGAAGGAAAAAGGGAAATCGACAGGATTAGTTGCTACTTCTGAAATTACACATGCAACACCAGCTGCTTTCGGTGCGCATGACATTAGTCGTAAAAATATGGACGCAATTGCAAATGATTATTTTGATGAGAAAATTAAAGGGAAGCATAAAGTAGATGTTATGCTTGGCGGCGGCGTAAAAAACTTTGTTAGAAAAGATCGCAATCTTACAGAAGAGTTTAAGAAATCTGGTTATAGCTACGTAACAGATCGAGATCAATTGTTAAATGATAAAAATGATCAAATCCTTGGTTTATTTGCACCAGGCGGTTTAGATAAAATGATTGACCGCAATGAGAAGACACCTTCATTAGAAGAAATGACAAATGCAGCAATTGAGCGTTTGAACAAAAATAAAAATGGTTTCTTCTTAATGGTTGAAGGAAGTCAAATTGACTGGGCTGGACACGATAATGATATCGTTGGCGCAATGAGTGAAATGGAAGACTTTGAAAAAGCATTTAAAGCAGCGATTGAGTTTGCGAAAAAAGATAAAAATACGTTAGTTGTTGCAACGGCAGACCACGCTACTGGCGGATTATCTTTAGGTGCAAATGGTGAGTATAACTTTAAAGTAGATCCAATTAAAGCTGCAAAACGCACACCAGACTTCATGGCAAATGAGATTGCAAAAGGTGCAAATGTAGAAGAAACATTGAAAAAATATATTGATTTACAATTAACACCTGAAGAAATTAAAGCGGTAAATGATATTGCTCCTTCAAAAGATGTAACAAAGATTGATAATGCGATTGAAGATATTTTCAATAAGCGTTCGGTTACAGGCTGGACAACAGGTGGACATACAGGAGAAGATGTAAACGTATATGCATTTGGCCCTGGTAAATACTTATTCTCTGGTGTTCAAGAGAATACAAATATCGCGAAACGTGTCTTTGATATTGTTGGTGGTGGCGATCCGAATAAAGGAAGACGCTAATTTTAAATGAAAGTGAGGCGAAATGCCTCACTTTTCTTTTTAGGAGATGGGAAGATGAGAGCTTTTTTCATAGGGATATTATCCTTTCTAATAGGTGTATTATTGCTAGTTGGATGTCAATCCAAAGAGAATCAGATAGAACAAAAAGCTACTACTACAAAAGCTGAAGGAAAGGTACAAATAACGAAAGAAGAAGAGAGAACGATTCAAGGTGTGATAGAGAAATTTGTACGGACGACAAATGAAAAAAATCTTACTGAACATATGGAGTTATTTTCAAAGAACATGCCTAGTGCTGAAGACTTAAAAACGCAAAAAGAAGCAGCTTTTCAAAAGGGAAATAAAAAAATTGAATTGGAACATATAGACATAAAAGCTAGTAAAGCAGGATATGTTGTTGTTGAAACAAAAGAAAAGGAAATAGAAGGAGAGGTCACTATTCAGAAGAAAGTACAGTATGCACTTGGAAAAGAAGAGGATGGCTGGAAAATTGAAGAGGTTCGCACGATAGAGAAGAAATAAAGTGAAATTTTCCGTAAATAGCGCAAAAAAGGTTCTCATTGGCGAGAACCTTTTTTTATCCCGCGTTAACAGGCAGTAAAACTCCCACCTCAAAATTCAGTTGGAGCAAAGAAGTTAGGTGGGAGATCAACTGTCCGTAAACGTCCGATTGGTTCAACTAATAATCAGTGGGGGATTCCCCCCACTGATTAAAGTTTCACTTTATAGTGGTAACATAATCTGATTTGAGCATGCCTCGATATCATCAATATCTTGGCGAATGGTTGCCATTTTATTATCAAGATCTTCAGCTTTCATTGCGGCATCATGTAGTTCATCTTTTAAATACTCAGGTATTTTCCCTTCATATTTATAATAAAGTTTATGTTCTAAACTTGCCCAAAAGTCCATTGCGAGCGTACGTAACTGAATTTCTGCAAAGACTTCTTTTGTACCAGAATTCAGTGATAAAGGATATTTAATAATCATGTGTAAACTTTTATATCCATTTTGTTTTGGATTAGCGATATAATCTTTTACCTCTATGATTTCCATATCTTCACGCTTTTGAATAACTTCTTTCAAATGATAGATATCTTCTACGAAGCAACATGTAATACGAATGCCGATGATGTCTTGTAAATGCGTTTGCGCATTTTCAACTGTCGGTAATAAATTTTTACGTTCAAGCTTTTTAATAATACTTTCAGGTTGTTTTAATCTTGTTTTTATATGTTCAAACGGGTTGTAATCCTCTAAAAATTGGGCTTCCCGGTTCATAATTTCAAATTTAGTTTTTAACTCTTCTAAAGCAAATGTATATGGTAGTACAAAAGCTTTCCAGTAGTTAACTGTTGATTGATTATATTCCATTTATATACACACCTTTTCCTATTTACAAGTGAGGTTGTTATTATACTAAACACCAAATCATGTAGGCGCAAGCAGCAAATGATGAGATCATAAAACGATATTTAGTTTTCATACTTTCAACTCCTTTCAAGTGAAATTCTATATAAATAAACGTGATTGTTAATAAGTTCACTATGTACAATTCCTATAGTAATAGATTCGTGTGAATTTCGTATGAACTAATTGTTTCAGCTTTTTGTCTTTTTTTGCAAATCATCATTATTCTCCATAATTTAAAGTGTTTTTATTTGATTTATTCATTTGTATAAATTAATGTATATTTGAATTTATAGTTATTAAGGAGGCTATACGGTGAACTTTGAAGAATTAGCAATTGCTAGACGTTCTGCAATGAAATTTGTACAAGGAATAGAAATCCCAGATGAGGACTTTAAAAAAATATTTGAGCTCACAAAGCTTTCTCCATCTTGTTACAATTTGCAACATACACATTATGTTGTAATTCGTGATCAAGAGCGCAAAGAAAGATTAAAAGAGTTAGCCTTCGGACAATATAAAATATCGAGTGCATCTGCGGTAATACTTGTTTGTGGTGACAAGAGAGCATACCAAAATGTCGAAAATATTTATTTCGGTATGAAGGTTTTAAAGATGATTGATGAATGTGAGTATGAAGATACAATTAGGCAAACGAAAGGGCTATATGAAGGAAAAGGAGAACGCTTCATGGAAGAGGAAGCGATAAGAAATGCTTCGTTAAGTGCGATGACTTTTATGTACGCAGCTAAGTATTATGGATATGATACGTGTCCAATGATCGGTTTTGATGAAAAAGCAGTACAAAGTGAATTGAATATGCCAGAGCATGTAGTACCTGTTTTAATGATTACGATAGGAAAAAGTGATACTACTAAAACGCGCCCACGAGGATATCGAAAACCGATTAGTGAGTTTGTTACATATGAGACATTTTAATAAAAAGTATAAAGTACTAAAAATAAAAGGGTTCTATTTAGAACCTTTTTATTTTGCAATTGACAAATAGAATGAAGTTATATAATATTTAAATCGTAATCATTACGTTTTATTTTGCGATCTTTAAAAGAAAGGAGAATTACATATGCGTGTAAATATTACATTAGCTTGTACAGAGTGCGGTGATCGTAATTATATTTCTAAAAAAAATAAACGAAACAATCCAGAGCGTATCGAACTAAAAAAATATTGTCCACGATTAAAGCGAGTAACGTTACATCGTGAAACGAAATAGAAGACTAGAGATATCTCTAGTCTTTTTTGTTTATATATATATGTTTTTTTGTTGGAATTACCTTAAATTGTAATAAAAGGAGCGGTATGATGAATCAAAAAGATAAAGAAAGAAAAGAGCAAGTGGCTCATATTATTGACATTCCAGATGATTATAGGCTTGTTGTAGATGATCAAGAAGGTGTGGATGACCCATATCATCTATTATGGTGGGAACATAAAGGGGATGGGGAGAGAACAATACAGATTACGTTGAATAGATATACTGGTAATTTAATTGACTTTAGGATAGAGGATGAAAAAGCTTTTTCGAGCGGTAAGGAAGCGATAGAAGAGAATAAAGCAAGAGAGGTTGCAAATACATTCTTAAAAAAATATACAAAAGAAGGATATGAATTTTATACATATGTAACTGTTAAGGATGATTGGCGCGGTTGGAAAGAAGTAAATTATATGCAAGAAGTGAATAGCTATCCATTGCCGAATACGGGGTGTGTTGTGCGAGTTCATCCTTCAGGAAATGTTGTGAATTTCCATTATAATGGACAAAAAGCGATAGAGAAACAGCCATCATGGCCAAGTGAAATTGTTGAGGAGAACGTCGTTTTAGAAAATTTGAAAGCTAGACAAGATATGAGACTTGTATTTGTAGATTTAACATACTCTTCATGTGAGTATGAAAACGGGGAAGAAGTAAAAGGGTACCATCTTGTATATGAACCAGAGCCTAGTCATGCATTTATTGATGCAAGTACAGGTAAAGATTTATATGGGCCAGAACATTATAAATTACCGCCAACAATAGTTGTTGAAAAAATAGAAAAAGGTAGCCGGCAAGATGACATATTCGAATTATTTGACTGGGATAAAGAAAGTTTTGCAAAAGTAGATGAGACGGAAAATGATAATGAAATAAGGATGAAATTTGTTCCGAAAGAGGAATTACAAAAACAGAAAGAAGAAAAGAATCCATATTTAATGAATGAATTCTTTAAAAAGCATTTACCGATGTTAAAATATAATAATTTGATTGGTATTACGGTTGACAAATTAACCAATGAATTAATTGGCTTTATAAAACTGACAGAAGATAAAGAAGGAAAACAAATACTGTCTAGAGAGGAATGTTTACAAAAAGCAATTCAATTTTTAGAGTGTGTTATTCCGGATATCACACAATATCTTCGTCTTTGGGAGGAACGTGAAGAAGCAGAAGATGGGATTGAAAGATTTAACTTTTCCTTATATGTGAATGGTATTCCGGCAGAGTATAAGCACTTTATGATCAATATCAACACGAAAAATGGTGCAGTGATGCATTACTCTGGAGAGTCTAGCAAATTTATAAAAGAATTACTTACATACGAAACAACACCAAAAGTAACGAAAGAAGAAGCGTTAGAAATATACAGAGGTGCTATTAGAGTTAAATTAGAATGGTCTATAGATCATGATGTAGAGGAAACGGTATATCAATTGCTGTATAAACAAACAACGGATGAGAATTATAAAGAGTTCTTCGACGGTAGTCGAGAAATTCGTTATATTGATGCGCATACTGGGGAGAAAATTTGGAGCAAGTAAAATAAAAAGAGTTATTTTTCAAAGAAAATAACTCTTTTTATTTTTATAATTTGCCTGTTCGTTTTTCAAATGTAAATGTGATAGGAAGGTTGGAAGGAGAACTATCACTTTTAAATGTTACTTTCCATTCTTTAGAGTGGGCTTTAATTTCGAAATCAAGAAGATTCATTGCTCTACGTTTATCTATTTCTAAAAACATATTATGAATTTCTGGTTCCTGCTGTAAATTAAGAGCCTTTAGTGTGACTGTTAATGTGAAAAAATTTCGCCCTTCATATACTATTTTTGATATTTTTGTTTTTTGTGTATTTAACAGTATATAAAAACGGTCTGATGGAGTTAATTGTACAGAGTCATCAGTAATTTCATCCTCCATATTATGAAGTTCAACTAAGAAAGATGTACTATGGGAAGAATCTTTTTTACTTGTAATCTGTAATTCAGTAGGAATCATCGGTATTTCATAAAAATCATTCCTTATTATGTTGTTGTAATCCTCTGAAAATTTACGGACTTCTTTTGGGAAAGAGTCTTCTTCTTGTGTACTTAAAAAAGTTTTATGTTGCTTTGGAATTTTTTCACTAAACTTTAATGTTTCTTTAAAGTAATAATTGGATCCAGTTAAAAATAAAAAACTACAAATTAATAAAAAAATTCGATAGGGATTTTGAAAGTGAAAGAACAATAGTATACATGTAATAAATCCAATTACATAGAAAATAAAGATAAGTAGTTCTAGTTTTGAGTGAAAGGAGAAACCATAGTTATGAAAAAATTTCATTCCAATTATAATTTGAGCTCCAAAAAACAAGGAAATTCCAGATTGAAAAAATAATAAATCAGGCCCTCTCTTAATAACAAAAGTAATGAATGAAATGAAAAGTAAAAATACCCCTAAATAAATTGTTACATTTAATAATCGATCTAATGTAAGCATGAATAGTGTCCCCTTTAATAGCATATTCATATATAAATAACAATTTTATATAATTATAATATAACAATAAAATATTTTAAATATTGGAAGTGTTGAGTTTTATAAATAAACTGTACAGACACAAACAACCCCACGCCCACATACACTTAGTAAAGACCACTATTTTGGCGGAGGTGAAAGGTTTGAGTCTATTCGCCGCAATTGGATATATGGTTCGAGAAGTGTTTGTTTTTGTTTCTTATGTGAAGAACAATGCGTTTCCGCAGCCGTTATCATCAGACGATGAGAGAAAGTACTTAGAGTTAATGGAGCAAGGTGATGCTCAAGCGAGGAATCTGTTAATTGAACATAATTTACGGCTTGTAGCTCATATCGTTAAAAAATTTGAAAACACAGGGGAAGATGCAGAAGATTTAATTTCAATTGGTACAATCGGGCTCATTAAAGCGATCGAGAGTTATTCGGCAGGAAAAGGAACAAAACTTGCGACGTATGCAGCACGCTGTATTGAAAATGAAATTTTGATGCATTTACGTGTACTAAAGAAAACGAAAAAGGACGTTTCACTTCATGACCCGATCGGGCAAGATAAAGAGGGGAATGAGATATCGCTTATTGATATATTAAAATCAGAGTCTGAAGATGTAATTGATATGATCCAGCTGAGTATGGAGTTAGAAAAGATTAAAGAGTATATCGATATTTTAGACGAACGAGAGAAAGAAGTTATCGTGAAGCGTTTTGGACTGGGGCTTGATAAGGAGAAAACGCAACGAGAGATTGCAAAGGCGCTTGGTATTTCCAGAAGCTACGTATCAAGAATTGAAAAGCGCGCTTTAATGAAAATGTTTCATGAATTTGTAAGAGCAGAGAAAGAGAAAAAAGCAAAAGAATAATGTACATTGCAAGCAGCCGTATTTTAAAATGGGCTGCTTTTCTTTTTGTAAATAAGGAAAGAAAAAGAGTTGTGTTCAGAAGAAATCCATGTTCACTGTTGAAAATGACGGATTCTATCTGTAATATTAGAAGGTGCTAAACAATTTAAGAATAATACCATACTTAGCTTTCCGCATGTATACTGAAACAGTTCTATATGATATGTGGGAATAAGAACCAATTTTACATATGATATAGGAGGAAAAGAAGGGGAAGCTAAAGTTATAGACTAATTAGGAGGTTCCGCAATTTGCGACGTACATTATATCGACTTATGATCGAACTTACAAATGGTCGTTTTACTTCTTATATATTACGTAAATTTGCACAATCTCGTTTAAGCTCTATCATTATTCCATCGTATGCGAAAGTGTTTCAAATTAATCAAGATGAGATGGAAAAGGGTTTGAAGGAATATAGAACATTGCATGAATTATTTACGCGTAAGCTAAAAGAAGGAAAGCGTAGTATTGATACAGATGCATCGAGTATTGTTAGTCCTGTTGATGGTGTTTTTGCTGATCACGGTCCTATTGAGGACACAAAAACATTTGATATTAAAGGCAAGCGTTATTCGATTGTGGATATGCTAGGTAATGAAGAACGTGCACAGCGATATGCAGGTGGTACATACATGGTTATTTATTTAAGCCCAAGTCATTATCATCGTATTCATAGTCCGCTTTCTGGTTCTGTGACTGAAAGATTTGTACTCGGTAGAAAATCATATCCGGTAAATGCAGCTGGTATGGAATACGGGAAAGAACCATTGTCCAAAAATTATCGTTCTGTTACAGAAGTGAATAGTGACGGTGAACATATGGCGCTTGTAAAAGTAGGAGCTATGTTTGTAAATAGTATTGAGCTGCTGCATGAAAGAGACACTGTTCAAAAAGGTGAAGAAATGGCATACTTTACATTCGGTTCAACAGTTGTGTTATTGTTTGAAAAAGATATGATAGAAGTAGTGCAAGAATTGAAGAGTGGACAAGAGCTTCGCCTTGGTGAAAAGATTGCTACTCGATTGGCTCATAAGTAAAAAAGATTTCATAACTGTAAGTAAGATTTATGGACAAAGATGCGTAATGATGAAATTCCCTAGATGGGAGTACTTGTTTATTCGAGAGCCATCGCAGGATGGCTCTTTTTACAAGTTAGTTACTTGAAATTTCACTTTATATGTAATCAAGACGATTTGACAAGCTTGTCCTCTAATGAGCGTCTAATAATTTCTTGTTTTATAAGTAAAATGAAGTCGGGATTTAATTTTAGTTCTTTTGCTTTATAATAAGACTCAGTGAGTAACTCAGTAGATAACTGTTCCATATGTTTTGTTTTCAAGGTGAGTCACCTCCTAATAATATAAGGATTGATTCGTTGTTGCATTTAATGTACCAAAAAAATATGACAGTCACAAACGAGTGGTTATCCACATACCTAGGTGGATAAAATGTGTATAGATTGTTAGTAAATTCCAAATTAACTGAAAAATTAATGTGGAAAATGTGTACAATTTTATCCACAGGCCATATATCGAAATATGTTGTCGAAAAATTTTTATGAAAACTCCTCAAAGAGGTGAAAGAAATTGAAACTATTTTTACCAAATGAATATGTGAAAAATGTATATCATGTTCAACCAGAAGATTTGAAAAAACGTGGAATTAAAGGTGTTATTACTGATTTAGATAACACTTTAATTGAATGGGATCGTCCAAATGCAACGCCACAACTTGAAGAATGGTTTTTGAAAATGAAAGAGCAAGGCATTCAAGTAACGGTCGTTTCAAATAATAATGAGCAACGAGTGAAAGACTTTGCTGATCCATTAGGCATTCCATTTATTCATAGTGCACGTAAGCCATTTGTCCGTGCGTTTAAGCGTGCGATACAAGAGATGCAGTTGCAGCCAGATGAAGTTGTAGTAATTGGAGATCAATTACTAACGGATGTGCTAGGTGGAAACCGAGTTGGACTTCATACAATTTTAGTTGTACCAGTAGCACAAACGGACGGATTAGTAACGCGCTTTAATCGAAAAATTGAGCGAAGAATTATGAGAAACATGAAGAAAAAAGGTTTAATTAACTGGGAGGAATAAAGTTTGACTGAAACAATTAAATGTATTGGGTGCGGTGTAGAAATTCAAACAGAAGATAAAAATGAAGTGGGATATGCTCCTGCCTCATCTTTAGAAAAAGAACAAGTCATTTGTCAACGTTGTTTTCGATTGAAACATTATAACGAAATTCAAGATGTATCATTAACAGATGATGATTTCCTACGTATTCTAAACGGTATTGGAAAATCAGATGCGTTAGTAGTTAAGATTGTAGATATTTTTGATTTTAATGGTAGCTGGTTACCTGGCTTACATCGTTTCGTGGGAAATAATAAAGTATTACTTGTTGGGAATAAAGCTGATTTAATTCCTAAGTCAGTAAAACATGATAAAGTAAAGCATTGGATGCGCTATAGTGCAAAGCAGCTAGGATTAAAGCCAGAAGATGTCTTTTTAATTAGTGCAGCAAAGGGACAAGGGATTGCTGAGCTGGCAGATGCGATTGAGTATTACCGCGGCGGAAAAGATGTTTACGTTGTTGGATGTACAAATGTAGGGAAATCAACATTTATTAATCGTATGATTAAAGAATTTAGTGATGAGACTGAAAATGTAATTACAACATCTCATTTCCCAGGAACAACGCTTGATTTAATTGATATCCCGTTAGACGAAGAATCTTCTTTATATGATACGCCAGGTATTATTAACCACCATCAAATGGCTCATTATGTTGGAAAACAAAGCTTAAAGCTTATTACACCAACAAAAGAAATTAAGCCAATGGTATTCCAATTAAATGAAGAACAAACATTGTTCTTTAGCGGACTGGCACGTTTTGATTACGTAAGTGGCGGTCGTCGCGCATTTACTTGTCACTTCTCAAATCGTTTAACAATCCATCGTACAAAGCTTGAGAAAGCAGATGAATTGTATAAAAATCATGCAGGGGATTTACTAAGCCCGCCAACACCAGAAGAATTAGAAAATATGCCAGAGCTAGTGAAATACGAGTTTAATATTCGTGAACCAAAAACGGATGTTGTATTCTCTGGATTAGGGTGGGTTACTGTGAACGAACCGGGAGCAAAAATTGTTGCACACGTACCAAAAGGAGTAAGTGTTTCATTGCGTAAATCTTTAATTTAATATGGAGAGGGATTTATGAAACAATTATATGGTGTAATCGGAAATCCAATTGGACATTCATTATCACCCGTTATGCATAACGATGCATTTGAACACTTGAATATGGATGCCCATTATCATGCCTTTCTTGTTAAAGAGGAAGTGCTAGGGGAAGCAGTAAGAGGTTTAAAAGCGTTAGGTATTTCAGGATTTAATGTAACAACTCCGCACAAAGTTGCAATTATGGATTATTTGGATGAGATTGACCCGCTAGCAAAACAAATTGGTGCAGTAAATACGGTGGTTCATAAGGATGGAAAATTGATTGGCTACAATACAGATGGAATTGGTTTTGTCCGAGCGCTACAGTCAATTAGTAGTGAACCACTTCAAGAGAAACGTATTTTATTGCTTGGCGCAGGTGGTGCTAGTCGAGCTATTTATTTTTCACTTGCTGATGTAGGTGTGAAAGAGATTGATGTAGCGAATCGTACAGTAGATAAGGCGAAAGAACTTCTTGCTGCATGTACGGCTACTGTCCATTCTGTTGCTCTATCGCTAGAGAAAGCAACAGAAGAACAAGAGAATTATGATATTATCATTCAGACGACAACAATAGGTATGCATCCACGCGTCGAACATACGCCGTTACAAATTTCTTCGTTGAAAAAGGGAACGATTGTATCAGATATAATTTATAACCCATTTGAAACGAAAATTTTATGTGAGGCGAAAGAGCAAGGTGCAATGATTCAAAATGGTATTGATATGTTTGTTTATCAAGGAGCGCTTGCATTTGAAATGTGGACAGGGCGCACGCCAAATATCGAACGAATGAAACAATTAGTTATAAGAAAGCTTGGAGGCTAACATATATGTTAACAGGAAAACAAAAAAGATTTTTACGTGCACAGGCACATCATTTAACACCAATTTTTCAAGTAGGAAAAGGCGGAGTAAATGAAAATATGATTAAACAAATCGCAGATACTTTAGAAGCTCGTGAGCTATTTAAAGTAAGTGTGCTACAAAACTGTGAATTCGATCGCCGTGAAGTTGCCGAAGAACTTGCAAAAGGTGCACGTGCTGAAATCGTTCAAGTAATTGGAAGCACAATCGTTTTATACAAAGAGTCAAGAGAAAATAAACAAATTAAGCTTCCTCGATAAAAAGATTAGCATGTGCTATTTTTATCGTTGATGCGTAATGATGTAGAGAGCGAAACCAATTGAACTTTTATTAATAGCAACTCTCTTCTGTTAGGAATGAAGAGAGTTGCTGTACGTAAAAGGAAGGGGCGTTTCTTTTGAGGAAAATTGGCATCATTGGCGGTACATTTGATCCGCCACATTATGGACATTTGCTCATTGCAAATGAAGTATATCATGCTTTGAATTTAGAAGAAGTATGGTTCTTACCGAACCAAATTCCGCCGCATAAACAAGGGCGGAATATTACAAGTGTAGAAAGTCGTTTACAAATGTTAGAGCTTGCGACTGAGGCAGAGAAACATTTTTCTATTTGTTTAGAAGAGCTAAGCAGGAAGGGCCCATCTTATACGTATGACACTATGCTACAATTGACGAAGAAGCATCCGGATGTGCAGTTTCATTTTATTATTGGTGGAGATATGGTTGAGTATTTACCGAAGTGGTATAACATTGAAATGTTACTTGATCTTGTAACGTTTGTTGGGGTTGCAAGACCTGGGTATACATTGCATACACCTTATCCTATCACCATTGTGGAAATTCCGGAATTTGCTGTTTCTTCATCTTTATTACGTGAGAGATATAAAGAGAAGAAAACATGTAAATATTTACTTCCTGAAAAAGTACAGGTATATATCGAGAGGAATGGGTTGTATGAATCGTGAGAAAGCACTTCATATTGTCAAACAACAAATGCATGAAAAACGTTATATACACACAATTGGTGTAATGGAAACAGCAATTGAACTTGCTAAGTTATACGGTGTGGATGAAAAAAAGGCTGAAGTTGCAGCTATATTTCATGATTATGCGAAGTGTAGAGCGATTTCAGAGATGGAAGAGATCATTAAAAGTGAAGGTTTGCCGAAAGATTTACTTTGTTATAACAAAGAGTTATGGCATGCACCTGTTGGGGCATACTTAGTAGAAAAAGAAGTAGGTATTACAGATCCTGAAATCCTGCAAGCTATTACATATCATACAAGTGGTCATGAGAAAATGACGATGTTAGATAAAGTAATTTATGTAGCTGATTACATTGAGCCTGGGCGAAAGTTTCCAGGGGTGGAGGAAGCTCGTAAACTCGCATATACGGATATAGATCAAGCTTTATTATTTGCGCTAAAGAGAACAATTCAATTTTTAATGGAAAAAGATCAAACGATTTATCCATTAACATTCCAAACATACAATGCAGTTATCAAGGAGGAAATGAGTAAATGAAAGATAAAGATTTATTAGTATTAGCAGCAAAAGCAGCTGATGATAAGAGAGCAGAAGATATGGTTGTCCTAAATATGCAAGGTATTTCACCAATTGCAGATTATTTCATTATTTGTCACGGTAACTCAGATAAGCAAGTGCAAGCAATTGCACGTGAAATTAAAGCGAAAGCACACGAGTTCCAAATCGACGTGCAACGTATGGAAGGATTTGACGAAGCTCGCTGGGTATTAGTTGACCTTGGAGATGTAGTTGCTCATGTATTCCATAAAGATGAGCGTAATCACTATAATTTAGAGCGTCTATGGGGCGATGTGCCACGTGAAGATATTACAGAAGAGTTAGGCCAATGAACTACGAGCAATTTGCGTTGCTGTACGATGAACTAATGAATGATGTCCCTTATGATAAATGGGTGGAATTCACAGAGGAAAGCTTACAGCAAGCGGATATGAAAGAGGCGAAGATTCTTGATGTAGCATGCGGTACTGGTAATGTAACGCTTCCGCTTGTACAAAAGGGTTACGATGTAATCGGTGTCGATCTTTCGGAAGAAATGTTAGCAGTCGCACAGCAAAAACTAGGCGAGGCAGGATATTTTATTCCTTTTTACCAACAAGACATGCGAGAGCTTGATGTTCCAGGTGAGTTTGACTGTGTAACGATCTTTTGTGATTCATTAAACTATGTATTGCAAGAAGATGGAGTGCAAGAAACATTCCGAAGAGTGTTTCATCATTTACGTCAAGATGGTTTGTTTTTATTTGATGTACATTCTTTATATAAAATACATCATGTATTTCAAAATGAAACATACACAGTGAATGGAGAAGAAATATCTCTTATTTGGAATTGCTTCCCTGGTGAAGATTCAAACAGTGTAGAACATGATTTAACATTCTTTGTTCAAGACCCAGAAGAAGATGTGTACCATCGTTTTGATGAATGTCACGTACAACGTGCATATCCGGTTGAAGAGTTAACGAAATGGCTTGAAGGAGCTGGTTTTACAGTGCTTCGTGTAACTGGTGACTTTGAGCGACTTGAAGTTACAGAACAAACAGAGCGTATTTTCTTCATGGCGAAGAAAAACGGATAAAATAAAAGCAACCGAGAAGGTTGCTTTTATTTTGTGAAGAAGCTGTAATTTAAGTTCTAGGATAATAAGAAAATGACATACGTGAATTGTGAAAATGCTAGTTTAAGTAAAAATGTAATGTGAAAAATTAAGTATTTATAAAAAGGATTTGGAATGACGATGACGTATTTATTATGTGTGTTTATTGAATTGCTGATCAACGCATTTTAAATCTTCATCAAATTTCTCGTGTGTCCGCTCGATTAATTTATGAAACATATCCCCAACATGTTCTTCTAAAACCCGAATGCCTTCTCCTGTAACGCCGCCTTTTACACATACTTTTTCTTGTAAAGTAGGCAATGTGAAAATCCCTTTTTCGAGTAGTTTCCCCATTCCAACGACCATTTCACTTACTAAAGTAGTGGCTTCTTCATGTGTAATATTTGTTTTATCTACAGCAGCATTAATGAAACATTGTAATAAATAACTAAAGAATGCGGGGCCGCAGCTTGCTATATCAGATGAAACGCGCGTTATATCTTCTTCTATTACAAGGGGAGTAGAAATGTTTTTGAATAAGCGAAATAGTTTTTGTTGCCATTCTTCAGAGCAGTTACTTCCAAATGTAAATAGTGATGCGCCGGATAGGGCGCGGTTTGTAATGCTCGGAATAATACGAGCAACATGGCAAGGTACAAGTGTCTCTAATTGTGATGGAGATATTGGACTTGTGATAGAAACTAAGCACTTTTCATCAGAAAAATGTTCAGCGTATTTTTGCAAGATCGGGTATATATCTATCGGCTTTACGCAAATAAAAATAAGATGTGATCGTTCGATTACCTCATCAATAGTTTTGGCTATATGAACAGAAGGGTGTTTTTCCTTTATATGATATGCTTTGGCGGGCGTTCGATTAATAATCGTAAGGCACGAAGGTTTGACAGCACGGGTTTCTAAAAATGCATCGATTAGTATATTCCCCATGTTTCCTGTCCCTATAATTCCTATGTTCAATGTTTCATCCCTCCTTCGTAACAGCTTTCTCCTAAACAATATGAATGATGTTATAAATTTATGATTAGAGGTGAAAAATGATGTGGGATTTTCCAAAGAAATGGTTAGGATTAGCAGCTATTATTGGAACTGTGCTTTTTCTTCTTTTTTGGAAAACGAACGAGCATACAGAGCGATCAGTTATTGCAACGGATGTTCAAGAGAAAGATATAGAGAAGAAAAGTAAACCGAAAATATCGGATACAAAGCAGCAGAAAAAAATAATTGTAATTGATATGAAAGGGGCTGTTGTTAAAGAGGGGGTGTATGAAATGAAAGAAGGGGACCGGGTCAAGGATGCTATTGAAAAAGCAGGTGGTTTTTTGCCTGAGGCAGATAGGATGAAGGTAAATTTAGCACAAATGGTACAAGACCAAATGATTCTTTACGTACCGAATAAAAACGAACAAGTGCAAGAAGTAGCTGCTGTTTCAAAGGGAGAGGGAAAAATTCAAATAAATGCAGCTTCTAAAGAACAACTTGAAAAAATTACAGGTATTGGTTCTCGGAAAGCAGAAAGTATTTTGAAATATCGAGAGGAACATGGTCCGTTTCAAAAAATAGAAGATTTGTTAGAGATTGATGGGATTGGTGTGAAGTCTTTGGAGAAAATAAAAGATCAAATTATTATTCCGTAAAAGATTGACGAAGTTTTTCTTCATTCGCTACACTACAAGTAGACAAAAAAGTAGGTGAAGAATATGGAACGAATTTCATGGGATCAATATTTTATGACGCAAAGCCATTTGTTATCTTTACGTAGTACATGTACAAGGCTTGCAGTAGGAGCGACAATCGTTCGTGATAAACGAATTATTGCTGGTGGATATAATGGTTCAATTAAAGGTGGCGTACATTGTATAGATGATGGATGCTACGTTATTGATAATCATTGTGTTCGTACAATTCATGCAGAAATGAATGCTTTATTACAGTGTGCAAAATTTGGCGTGAAAACGGAGGAAGCGGAAATTTATGTTACGCATTTTCCTTGTTTACAATGTTGTAAGGCGATTATTCAAAGTGGTATTACAGCAGTTTATTATGCACAGGATTATAAAAATCATCCGTATGCCGTAGAGTTATTTGAAAAAGCGAATGTAACGGTGAAACACGTTCCACTAGAATATGATATTGCAGCATTAGAGGATCAAAAGCGTCATATGGAGTTGAAAGAACTATTTGCATCTTTAGAAAAAGAGAACTTATCAATGGAAGAATTACAGCATGTATTCACGAAAGCAAAAATGATGCTATAAGGAGTGAGTATGAGTTGCAAGGACAATGGGGCTATGTTGCAATCTCATTTATAATAGGGATTGCAATTGCCTTCTCCTCTTCAGTTGTATGGCTGACTTGTTGTCTCGTTCTAAATGTTTTCTTTTGTTTGTATCGTACTCTGCGTAAAACTTTCTTTTATTGTATGGTAGCGTGTTTAAGTGGCGCTATGTACACCACGTATGTTCAAGGGCAAAACAAGCCTCTGGGAGAGTCCTACGAAGCTACAAGAGGAGTGATACATAATACACCTCTTATTAACGGAGATCGCCTCTCATTTCAAGTTGAAGATCAGAATAAAAATATAGTGCAGTTAAGTTACAAAATGAAATCAGCCTTGGAAAAGAAACAAATGCGACAATTACATGCAGGAGTATCATGTGTATTCGAAGGTGAGAGGAAAGAACCGCAAATAGCTCGGAATTTCCATGGGTTTAATTATCGTGATTATTTATATAAGCAAAATATTCATTTCATATTGGACGCTACATATATTTCTGAATGCCATAAAACATCGTTGTCACTCGTGCAATGGATTCTTCTTTTGAGGCAACAAGCAATCTCAGAAGTTACAGAAATGTTTCCAGAGCAATCAGGCGCTTTTATGAATGCATTAGTATTTGGTGATAGACAACAAATGACATTTGAAGTTGAAGAGCAATATCAACAATTCGGTCTCGTGCATTTGTTGGCGATTTCAGGATCGCATATCGTATTGTTAATGGTAATCGTGTATTTTATTTTGCTAAGAAGCGGTGTGACAAGGGAGGTAGCAACAGTATGTCTTATCTTCTGCATTCCTCTATATATGATTTTAGCAGGAGCGTCACCATCTGTTATAAGAGCTTCTATAACAGGAGTTTTCATGTTAATTGCTTTTATGTGTTCTATTCGTTTATCTAGCTTAGATGCTTTAAGTATAACAGCTATATGTATGCTTATGTTTGATCCATATCTCGTGTTTAATATTGGCTTTCAGTTTTCTTTCGTCGGTAGTTTTGCTTTACTTTTATCTGCCCCGCTTTTACTAGAGAGTGGTAATGGAGTAATTCGAAATTCTATTTATATTTCTTTCATTTCACAGCTCGTTAGTACTCCGATTTTGTTATATCACTTCGGTTATTTTTCTCCATATAGTATTTTCTTAAATATCTTATACGTTCCGTTTTTATCTCTCGTTGTATTGCCGTGCAGTATTGTTATTTTGATATGTATACCGATCATCCCGTTTCTTGCAAAAAGGCTTGCGAATGTACTATCAATAGGTTTGAATCTTTCTAATGATTTTTTAAGTTATTGTGAAAACTTACCATTTACCCGTCTTAATTTCGGACAAACACCTATACTTCTTGTAGCCTTATATTGCGTGAGTATTATTAGTATCTTGATGGTTTGGGAAAGGCGAATGGCAAAGGGGATTCTGTTTATATCTGCGGGTGTATTTCTTTTTATTAGTACATGCCATTATGTATATCCGTATTTTCGAGAAAGTGGGAGTGTTACCTTTCTCGATGTTGGACAGGGAGATGCAATATTAATTCGCCTCCCGTATGATCAAGAGATTTACCTTATTGATACTGGTGGAACAATTCGTCCGAACAAGGAAGAATGGCAACGGAAAAAGCATGAATTTTCTGTCGGAAATGATATTTTGATCCCTTATTTACAAAAGGAAGGTATTAAAAAGATCGATAAATTAATTATAACGCATGGAGATGCGGACCATATAGGTGCTGCGCAAGAGTTATTATCAAATATAACCGTAAAAGAAGTTGTATTTGGCCGAAAGGAACAAGATGCGGAATTAGAAAAAATAGTAAAGAAACAGGCTTTAGAAAAGGAAGTGAAAATAAGAGAAGTGAGAGAAGGAGAAAGTTGGAGCATAAATGGAGCGGAATTTTTCGTATTAGCGCCAATAGGAAAGGAGAACAGTGAAAATAACGCTTCAATTGTAATGTTGGCAAAATTAGGAGGACTAACGTGGTTGTTTACAGGTGATTTAGAAGAAGAAGGCGAGAAGTTTTTAGTAGCTACGTATCCAGAGTTGCGAGCGGATGTTTTAAAGGTTGCTCATCATGGGAGTAATACGTCATCTACAACACCTTTTCTGAGCGTCATACAGCCTAATATAGCGATTATTTCTGTCGGTGAGCGTAATAGGTATGGGCACCCTCATAAGGACGTTATAGAGCGTTTTGAGAAGAGGGGGATTGAAATATGGCGTACGGATAAGCAAGGGGCTATCTCCTATGTTTTTAAAGGGGAAAACGGAACCTTTCTCAGCAAAATCACATATGATGAAACACATAATAGATAAAAAAGACTGCCAGTAAGCAGCAGTCTTTAAGAACCGATAAATTTAATAACAGTTGCAATGATGAAAAGTGTTGCGAAAAAACCAAATGAGACGATAAATCCTACCCCTGAATCAATAGCGTCATTGCGTTTACTTTGAACGTTTTGTTCAAAATCATTCATTTAGAATCCCTCCCCAACATTCCACTTTAGTATAAAATATTGTCAGAAAAAAATCTACAATTTCCATATGAAGAGAAATAGAGCGTTTTTACTACTTTTAGATCATGAAGTAACGTGAGTTTTTGTTTCCAAGCATGTTAACAGTTGGCACTTATACTCGAATTTTTATTGCGAATAATAAAGGGAAGGTGATTACCGCACACCAATAAGAAACCCGGGGCTTATTGCGTGGCGTTTAATATAAATAAAGGGACGGGTTATATTGCCTGTTCCTTTGTACTTGTAAAACAAAAGCTAGGGCATTAGTATAAATATATATTGCCAAGTTAGGGAGTAGGAAAAAGTATGAGTGATATACATAAAAAGATTAAAAAGAAGCAGTTTGCTCCGTTATATTTACTGTATGGAACAGAAGCGTTTTTTATAAATGAAACGATAAAGCTTATTACAACAGAAGCGCTTGAAGAGGAAGATCGCGAGTTTAATGTTGTGACATATGATTTAGAAGAAGCATATTTAGAAGATGTGATTGAGGATGCACGTACACTTCCTTTTTTCGGAGAACGTAAAGTGTTATTAATAAAATCACCACTCTTTTTAACTTCACAAAAAGAAAAGTTAGAACAAAATATAAAAATTTTAGAAGAATATATCGGGGAACCTTCTCCCTTTTCTATTCTTGTTTTTGTTGCGCCTTACGAAAAGCTGGATGAACGAAAAAAAATTACAAAACTATTAAAGAAAACAGCGGATGTAGTAGAAGCGAATGCAATGCAAGTGCAGGATGTTCAGAAGTGGATTGTTGCTCGGGCAGATGAAGTGCATGTGCATATTGATCATGCAGCTGTTAGTTTATTGTTAGAGCTTGTGGGAAGTAATGTAACGATGTTGGCGAAGGAAATGGACAAGTTAACGTTATATGTCGGTATGGGCGGAGACATTACACCGAAACTCGTTGCAGAGCTTGTGCCAAAATCAGTTGAACAAAATGTGTTTGCTTTGACAGAAAAAGTGGTAAAAAAAGATATCGCAGGTGCAATGCAAATTTTGGATGGATTATTTACGCAACAGGAGGAACCTATTAAATTGCTTGCGTTATTAGTAAGTCAATTCCGTTTACTGCATCAAGTGAAAGAGTTACAGCAGCGTGGTTACGGCCAAAATCAAATTGCGTCCCATATTGGTGTGCATCCATATCGTGTAAAATTAGCGATGAATCAAACGAAGTTTTTCTCTTTTGAAGAATTAAAAAAAGTGATAATAGAATTAGCGGAAGCTGATTATAGTATGAAAACGGGAAAAATGGATAAGAAACTTGTACTTGAGTTTTTCTTAATGCGGTTAAATCATATGTGATGAAACAAAAAAGTTCACGTGCTAAGAACGTGAACTTTTTTGTATATAAAAAAACGATCCGAATGGATCGTTTTTTAAACGCCTTACGCGTTTACTTGTTTCGCTAAGCGAGATTTTTGACGAGCTGCAGCGTTTTGGTGGATAAGACCTTTACGAGCTGCTTTGTCAAGTTTTTTAGAAGCAGTTTTGAAAGCTTCTTTAGCATTTTCAAGATCGTTATTAGTAACTAAAGCTTCTACAGTTTTAACAGCAGAACGCATGTCAGACTTGATAGAAGCGTTATGTGCACGACGCTCTTCGCTAAGTTTAGCGCGTTTGATAGCAGATTTGATGTTTGCCATACTTTTCACCTCCCTGGTGCAATCGAATGACTCGATTCTTAACATAGAACAAGTGATATTCTATCAAACGGTGAAGAGAATTGCAATAGTATATCTATGAAATTTCACGTAAAGGAAAGAATGACCTTATATAACTTTGGGAAATCTAACGATATTTACTATGAATGACGGAGGAGATACGATGAAAGAACCATTAGATTTAAGTAAATATAGTGTTAGAACGGACCTTGCTGTAGAGGCGCATCAAATGCTGCAAGAGCGTCAAGAAGAGCAAAAAGGGATACAAGGAGTTATTGTGAAAGAGAGGGAAGAAGAAGGTATTACCGTTACAAAAGTTACAATTGATGAAACTGCCTCTGAATCGATGGGTAAAAAACCTGGAAATTATTTAACGCTTGAAGTACAAGGTATACGTCAACAAGATACGGAGCTGCAACAAAAAGTAGAGCGTATTTTTGCAAAAGAATTTTCTTATTTCTTAGAAGAGGTTGGCGTTACGAAAGAAGCGAGTTGTTTAATTGTTGGTCTTGGAAATTGGAATGTAACGCCGGATGCGCTTGGACCGATAGTTGTAGAAAATGTATTGGTAACGAGACATTTGTTTCAATTGCAGCCTGAAAGTGTAGAAGAAGGGTTTAGGCCTGTTAGTGCAATTCGGCCGGGGGTAATGGGGATTACAGGAATTGAAACGAGCGATGTCATTTATGGAATCATTGAGAAGACAAAGCCAGACTTTGTCATTGCAATTGATGCATTAGCTGCTCGTTCTATTGAAAGGGTAAATAGTACGATACAAATTTCTGATACAGGAATTCACCCTGGGTCGGGTGTTGGGAATAAACGTAAGGAACTTAGTAAAGAAACATTAGGAATTCCTGTTATCGCAATTGGTGTGCCGACTGTGGTGGATGCCGTTTCGATTACAAGCGATACAATTGATTTTATTTTGAAACATTTTGGACGGGAGATGAAAGAAGGGAACAAACCTTCCCGATCTTTGTTACCGGCTGGTTTTACATTTGGAGAAAAGAAAAAATTAACAGAAGAGGATATGCCAGATGAAAAGAGCCGAAATATGTTTTTAGGTGCTGTAGGTACACTGGAAGATGAAGAGAAGAGAAAATTAATTTATGAAGTGTTATCTCCTCTTGGTCATAATTTAATGGTGACTCCGAAAGAAGTAGATGCCTTCATAGAGGATATGGCAAATGTAATAGCAAGTGGTTTAAATGCAGCGCTGCATCATCAAATTGACCAAGATAATACAGGAGCATATACACATTGATGGGAAGTGACGATAATCATGTAAGCCGCTTTTCGCTTTTATGTATATGTAGTGTGGCTATATGCTTACTTATGGTAATAGCAGGGGTGGCACTTGCAAATCATGGATTGAAAAGTATGAAGGGTTATCAGCAAATGTCGTATGAACAAATCGCTCATATGACAGGAACAAAAGGTGAGGCCGCTGAATCAGAAACTTTGGAAGGTTCGTTTTCCGCTACTGAAAAACAAAAACAATTAGAAAGCTTAAAAAGTTTTAATATTGTAGAAGGAATGGGTATGGCGATAGCAAGCGTTGCCTATGAAATAACAAAGTTTGGAACAGATATAGTTGTTGGGAAAGTAAGAGGGATTTTTAGTTAAGAGTCAAACGGAGGACGGTTGTTTTACAGGTTTGTAAGACAGCCGTTTTTTAATTTGAAAAAGGTTTGTCTCTTATGGTTTGTTCGCATAAGATATAAATAGAATGATTTGTATTGTAAGCAGCACGAGTTTTCATTGAATCTTTGCTGCTCTATTGATATAATCAGTGCTAGTGTATATTGGCGAGACTATTAGGAGTTGAGAACATAGATGAACAAAGAAGAAAGAGCAAAAAGACAGTCCAAAATTCGTAATTTCTCTATCATTGCTCATATTGACCACGGAAAGTCAACGTTAGCAGACCGTATTTTAGAGAAAACAAACGCGTTAACACAACGTGAAATGAAAGCTCAGTTGCTTGACTCTATGGATTTAGAGCGTGAGCGTGGTATTACAATTAAATTAAACGCAGTACAATTAAACTATAAAGCAAAAGACGGCGAAGAATATATTCTTCACTTAATTGATACACCAGGACACGTCGACTTTACGTACGAAGTATCTCGTAGTTTAGCGGCTTGTGAAGGTGCGATTCTTGTAGTAGATGCAGCGCAAGGTATTGAAGCGCAAACGTTAGCGAACGTATACTTAGCGCTTGATAACAATTTAGAAATTTTACCGGTTATTAATAAAATCGACTTACCAAGTGCAGACCCAGAGCGTGTACGCCAAGAGGTAGAAGATGTAATTGGTTTAGATGCATCAGAAGCTGTACTTGCTTCTGCAAAAGCTGGGATTGGTATTGAAGATATTTTAGAACAAATCGTTGAAAAAGTACCAGCACCAACAGGTGATTCTGAAGAGCCTTTACAATGTATGATTTTTGACTCTTTATATGATCCGTACCGCGGTGTAATTGCTTATATCCGTGTTGTAAATGGAACGGTAAAAGTTGGCGATAAAGTACGTATGATGGCAACTGGTAAAGAATTTGAAGTAACAGAAGTAGGTGTATTTACACCGAAAACTACGCAACGTGACGAGTTAACAGTAGGTGATGTAGGTTTCTTAGCAGCATCGATTAAAAATGTTGGTGATACACGCGTTGGTGATACGATTACACACGCGAAACGTCCAGCAGCTGAGCCGTTAGCAGGTTATCGTAAATTAAACCCAATGGTATTCTGTGGTTTATATCCGATTGATTCTGCACGTTACAACGACTTACGTGATGCATTAGAAAAGTTAGAGTTAAACGATTCTGCTCTTGAGTTTGAACCAGAAACATCTCAAGCGCTAGGATTTGGTTTCCGTTGTGGTTTCTTAGGACTTCTTCACATGGAAATCATTCAAGAGCGTATTGAACGTGAATTTAAAATTGACTTAATTACAACGGCGCCAAGCGTTATTTATAAAGTTTATTTAACAAACGGTGAAGATGTTATTGTTGATAACCCATCTAATATGCCAGATCCACAGTCTATCGATCGTGTAGAAGAGCCGTTTGTGAAGGCTTCAATTATGGTTCCGAATGACTATGTTGGAGCTGTAATGGAAATCTGCCAAGGTAAACGTGGAACGTTTATTGATATGCAATATTTAGATGAAACACGTGTTACATTGACATATGAAATTCCATTATCAGAAATCGTATATGACTTCTTCGATCAGTTGAAATCAAATACGAAAGGATATGCATCATTTGATTACGAGTTAATTGGTTACAAACCATCTAAACTTGTGAAAATGGATATTCTTTTAAACAATGAACAAGTCGATGCTCTATCATTTATCGTACACCGTGATTCAGCGTATGACCGTGGTAAAGTGATTGTAGAAAAATTAAAAGATTTAATTCCAAGACAGCAGTTCGAAGTGCCAATTCAAGCGACGATCGGAAACAAAGTTGTAGCGCGTTCTACAATTAAGGCGATGCGTAAAAACGTACTTGCGAAATGTTACGGTGGTGACATTTCTCGTAAGCGTAAACTTCTTGATAAGCAAAAAGAAGGTAAAAAACGTATGAAGTCTGTTGGTTCTGTAGAAGTACCGCAAGAAGCATTCATGGCTGTACTGAAAATGGATGACAACTAATAGTTGGAATGAAAAAAGAAGTCGTTTATGCGGCTTCTTTTTTACGTATAATTACTTTTTAGACATCTGAGTAGCTCTCATTTACAATAGTGAGAGAGCTTTTTAGTTCATATAGAGTTAGGAGTTTGTTAATGTCCGAAAATATTCGAAAAGATATTCAAGAAAAAATACAAAATGGCAATTTTAATTGTGAAAAGGAATTGACGCTTTCTATTATTAGTGGAAAGTGGAAAGTTGTAATATTGTGGCATCTTGGTGTGGAAGGGCCTCATCGTTTTAGTGAATTACAGCGATTATTTCCGAGCATTTCTCATAAAGTTTTGTCAAACCAATTAAAAGAGTTAATGGAAGATGGGATTGTTGATCGAACAGTATACCCAGAAATTCCACCGCGAGTGGAATATTATATGACGGGATTAGGCATGTCGCTTTTACCAATCGTTGAAATGATGTATGATTGGGGAAAAATGCGAATGGAACAAATTCGTAATACGTTAGAGAAGTAAAAGAAGCCTCCCGAGCGCGGAGGTTTTCTTTTTAGAAAGGTAGGAGTTATTTTTGGTGCAAGCTGCATATATTCATATTCCGTTTTGTCAGCATATTTGTCACTATTGTGATTTTAATAAAGTGTTTATTGAACGCCAGCCGGTCGATCAATATTTAGAGTATTTAGAGAAAGAAATAATAAATACAGTTCAAAAGGTACCGTTTGATAGTATGAAAACGATTTTTGTTGGCGGGGGAACTCCAACAGCATTAAATATGGAACAGACAAAGAAATTATTAGATATTATAAATCGTCGTTTACGTCCGTTTGCCCCGAATTGTGAATTAACATTTGAAGCGAATCCAGGTGATTTGCCGAAAGAGAAATTAAATGTATTGCTAGAAGGTGGAGTGAACCGAATTAGTTTTGGGGTGCAAACATTTCGAGATGAATTGCTTGAGAAAATTGGACGTAAGCATACGAGAGAAGATGCGTTTGTAGCAATTAGAGAAGCGCAGGAAGTAGGCTTTAAAAATATAAATGTAGATATTATTTATGCTCTGCCAGGGCAGACGATAGAAGATGTAAAAGAGACATTAGACATTGCTTTTACGCTTGGTGTACAACATTTCTCGGCATATTCATTAATTGTGGAACCGAAAACAGTATTTTATAACTTAATGAATAAAGGGAAATTAAGACTTCCAGGTGAAGATCATGAAGCGAAAATGTACGAAATGGTAATGGATGAAATGGAGAAACATGGCTATACTCAGTATGAAATTAGTAATTTTTCAAAAGGTAATAATGAAAGTAGACATAATCTCACATACTGGAATAATGAAGAGTATTATGGATTTGGAGCTGGAGCGCATAGTTATGTAAATGGAGAACGTATCCAAAATGTAGGGCCGCTCAAGCAATATTTCAATAAGATCGATGAAACCGGATTTCCGTATTTAGATGTTCATGTGGTGACGGAGAAAGAAAAAATGGAAGAAGAGTTGTTCTTAGGACTCCGAAAAACAAAAGGTGTATCTAAAATAGCGTTTCAAAAGAAATTTAATATGGAAATGGATCAAGTTTTCGCGAAGCAGTTACAAAACAACCAAGAACAAGGATTGCTTGAAGAGAGCGATGGATATGTTCGTTTAACGCGAAAAGGCAAATTATTAGGGAATGAAGTATTCCAATCATTTTTGATTGACTAATTAAATGTTCCATTAACGTGAAAAAGTTTCATTATTTCGTGACGTTTCCGTTGACAATTGAATGTCAATTTTGGTAAGTTATTAATAGATTTAGCACTCGAAGACAAAGAGTGCTAACAGAGGTGATGATGAGATGCTTACGGAACGTCAGCTCTTAATTTTACAAACAATTATTGATGACTTTATTGGATCAGCGCAACCTGTTGGGTCAAGGACGTTGGCTAAAAAAGATGAAATTACATTTAGTTCAGCTACTATACGAAATGAAATGGCCGACTTAGAGGAACTAGGATTTATTGAGAAAACGCATAGTTCTTCTGGACGTGTTCCTTCTGAAAAAGGATACCGATTTTATGTAGACCATCTTTTAGCGCCGCAAAACTTACCGAAAGATGAAATTGTACAAATTAAAGATTTGTTTGCTGAAAGAATTTTTGAAGCTGAAAAGATTGCACAACAATCGGCTCAAATTTTATCAGAGCTTACAAATTATACGGCCATTGTTCTTGGACCGAAGTTAAGCACAAATAAACTTAAAAACGTACAAATTGTTCCGCTTGATCGTCAAACTGCAGTCGCTATTATTGTAACGGATACAGGGCATGTACAAAGCAAAACGATTACCGTTCCGGAATCTGTTGATTTATCAGATTTAGAAAAAATGGTTAATATTTTAAATGAAAAGCTATCGGGCGTACCAATGTCGGAACTCCATAATAAAATCTTTAAGGAGATTGTTACGGTATTGCGCGGGTATGTTCATAATTACGATAGTGCAATAAAAATGTTAGATGGTACATTTCAAGTTCCTTTATCGGAAAAGATATACTTTGGAGGAAAAGCAAATATGCTTTCGCAACCAGAGTTCCATGACATTCACAAAGTAAGATCCTTGCTGACAATGATTGATAACGAAGCCGAGTTTTATGATATTTTGCGTCATAAACAAGTAGGTATTCAAGTGAAAATTGGTAGGGAAAACTCTGCGACAGCCATGGAAGATTGTAGTTTGATTTCTGCAACATATTCGATTGGAGAAGAACAGCTTGGAACAATTGCTATTTTAGGTCCGACAAGAATGCAATACTCTCGGGTAATTAGTTTATTACAGTTATTTACGAGACAATTTACAGATGGACTTAAAAAGTAAATGAG
The DNA here is from genome assembly GCF_051916915.1 of Bacillus cereus group sp. MYBK139-1. Lineage (NCBI taxonomy): Bacteria > Bacillati > Bacillota > Bacilli > Caryophanales > Bacillaceae > Bacillus > Bacillus cereus group sp. MYBK139-1. The sequence goes on from NZ_JBQAHO010000002.1 coordinate 538,443, forward strand.
AGTAATACATTCGCTCAAGTGATGAACTTTTCATTGCTGTGTGTAATATATAATGCTTAGGTAATTGTGTTTAACATAGTACCTAATACCTTTTAAGGAGGTGAATATTGTGGAAGAGCGTAACGAACAAGTGGTAGAAGAAGTAAAAGAAGCGCAAGTTGAAGAAGCTGTCACGCCAGAAAACAGTGCAGAAACTGTAGAAGAAAAAAGTGAGGCTGCTCTTTTACAAGAAAAAGTAGATGAGTTACAAGCGAAACTAACGGAAACGGAAGGTCGCACATTACGTCTACAAGCTGATTTTGAAAATTATAAGCGCCGTGTCCAAATGGATAAACAGGCTGCTGAAAAATATAGAGCACAAAGTCTAGTTTCAGATATTTTGCCAGCTCTTGATAATTTTGAAAGAGCGATGCAAGTGGAAGCAACTGATGAGCAAACGAAATCCTTGTTACAAGGTATGGAAATGGTGCATCGTCAATTGCTAGAAGCGTTGAATAAAGAAGGTGTTGAAGTGATTGAAGCTGTTGGTAAACAGTTTGATCCTAATGAACACCAAGCTATTATGCAAGTGGAAGACAGTGAATTTGAATCAAATGCGGTAGTTGAAGAATTCCAAAAAGGTTATAAACTAAAAGACCGTGTGATTCGCCCATCAATGGTAAAAGTAAATCAATAATTTACATAAAAGTAGGAGGATTCGCCATGAGTAAAATTATCGGTATTGACTTAGGTACAACAAACTCTTGTGTAGCTGTTATGGAAGGTGGAGAGCCAAAGGTTATCCCAAATCCAGAAGGAAACCGTACAACACCTTCTGTTGTAGCTTTCAAAAATGAAGAGCGTCAAGTTGGGGAAGTTGCAAAGCGTCAAGCAATTACAAACCCAAATACAATCATGTCTGTTAAACGTCATATGGGTACAGACTACAAAGTAGAAGTTGAAGGTAAAGATTATACACCTCAAGAAATTTCTGCAATCATTTTACAAAACCTAAAAGCTTCTGCTGAAGCATACTTAGGTGAAACAGTAACGAAAGCTGTTATTACAGTACCTGCATACTTCAACGATGCAGAACGTCAAGCAACGAAAGATGCTGGTCGTATCGCTGGTTTAGAAGTTGAGCGTATCATTAACGAACCAACAGCAGCAGCGCTTGCTTACGGTTTAGAGAAACAAGATGAAGAGCAAAAAATCTTAGTATATGACTTAGGTGGCGGTACATTTGACGTATCTATCCTTGAGTTAGCAGACGGAACATTCGAAGTTATTTCAACTGCTGGTGACAACCGTCTTGGTGGAGATGACTTTGACCAAGTTATTATTGACCACTTAGTAGCTGAGTTCAAAAAAGAAAATAACATTGATTTAAGCCAAGATAAAATGGCACTTCAACGTCTGAAAGATGCAGCTGAAAAAGCGAAAAAAGATCTTTCTGGTGTAACACAAACACAAATTTCATTACCATTCATTAGTGCTGGAGCTGCTGGTCCATTACACTTAGAATTAACATTAACAAGAGCGAAATTCGAAGAGCTTTCAGCAGGTCTTGTTGAAAGAACATTAGAGCCAACTCGCCGTGCATTAAAAGACGCTGGTTTTGCTCCAAGTGAATTAGATAAAGTTATCCTTGTTGGTGGATCTACTCGTATCCCAGCTGTACAAGAAGCTATTAAACGTGAAACTGGTAAAGAACCATATAAAGGTGTAAACCCGGATGAAGTTGTAGCATTAGGTGCTGCAGTTCAAGGTGGCGTACTTACTGGTGATGTAGAAGGCGTACTATTATTAGACGTAACTCCACTTTCTTTAGGTATTGAAACTATGGGTGGCGTATTCACGAAATTAATCGAGCGTAACACTACAATTCCAACAAGTAAGTCACAAGTATTCTCAACAGCTGCTGATAACCAACCAGCAGTAGATATTCACGTATTACAAGGTGAGCGTCCAATGTCAGCTGACAACAAAACGTTAGGTCGTTTCCAATTAACAGACCTTCCACCGGCACCGCGTGGTATTCCACAAATCGAAGTAACATTCGATATTGATGCAAACGGTATTGTTAACGTACGTGCGAAAGATTTAGGAACAAGCAAAGAGCAAGCTATTACAATCCAATCTTCTTCAGGTCTTTCTGATGAAGAGGTAGAGCGTATGGTACAAGAAGCAGAAGCAAATGCTGACGCTGACCAAAAACGTAAGGAAGAAGTTGAACTTCGTAACGAAGCTGACCAACTTGTATTCCAAACTGATAAAGTTGTAAAAGATTTAGAAGGTAAAGTGGATGCGGCTGAAGTTGCAAAAGCAACAGAAGCGAAAGAAGCATTACAAGCTGCGATTGAGAAGAACGAGCTTGAGGAAATCCGTGCGAAAAAAGATGCTTTACAAGAAATCGTACAACAATTAACTGTTAAATTATACGAGCAAGCTCAAGCAGCTGCAGGGCAAGCAGAAGGTGCACAAGGAGCACAAGATGCTGGCGCGAAGAAAGACAATGTAGTAGACGCTGAGTTTGAAGAAGTAAAAGAAGATAAGTAATTCAACTTTAAACATAATAAGTAAGATGACAAAAAGTCAAAGTCAAGCGTGCCTTGGCTTTGGCTTTTTTCACGAATGAGAAGGAATGTGTGAGGGTCTTAAGTTTTTAACTTTGCATACTGTAAGTGAGGAAACTTTGTTGCAAAGCACTTTCTTTCGGTGTTAAAATTACGTTTATGTGAAAGATTCGGGGGTTGTAAATTTATGAGTAAACGAGATTATTATGAGGTCCTTGGACTTAGCAAGGGTGCTTCAAAAGATGAAATTAAAAAAGCGTATCGTCGTTTGGCTAAAAAATACCATCCAGACGTAAGTAAAGAAGAAAATGCAATTGAAAAGTTTAAAGAAGTACAAGAAGCATACGAAGTATTAAGCGACGATCAAAAGCGTGCGCAATATGATCAATTTGGTCATGCTGGTGCTAATCAAGGCTTCGGTGGCTTTGGCGGCGGAGGAGACTTCGGCGGTGGCTTCGGTTTTGAAGATATCTTTAGTTCATTCTTTGGCGGCGGTGGCGGCAGACGTCGTGATCCAAATGCTCCGCGCCAAGGTGCTGACTTACAATATCAAGTCACTTTAGATTTTGAAGAAGCGATTTTTGGTAAAGAATTAAATGTCGAGATTCCGGTAGAAGATCCATGTGATACTTGTAAAGGTAGCGGGGCAAAACCAGGAACTTCAAAAGAAACATGTAAACATTGCTCAGGATCAGGGCAAGTAAGTGTAGAACAAAATACACCATTTGGTCGTATCGTAAACCGTCAAGCTTGTGGTCATTGTTCAGGAACTGGTCAAATGATTAAAGAAAAATGTACGACATGCCACGGTTCTGGTAAAGTACGTAAACGTAAAAAAATCAACGTTAAAATTCCAGCAGGTATCGATAATGGTCAACAAATCCGTGTATCTGGAAAAGGTGAAGCGGGCGTAAATGGCGGACCGGCAGGAGATTTATATGTTGTTGTTCATGTAAGAGATCATGAATTCTTTGAACGTGAAGGAGATCACATTATTTGCGAAATGCCATTAACATTCGCGCAAATGGCACTTGGTGCTGAAGTGGAAGTTCCTACTGTTCATGGGAAAGTGAAGCTGAAAATTCCAGCAGGCACACAAACAGGAACAGAATTCCGCTTAAAAGGGAAAGGTGCTCCGAACGTACGTGGATATGGTCAAGGAGATCAATATGTAGTCGTTCGTGTTGTTGTACCGACGAAATTAACTTCACATCAAAAAGATTTATTGCGTGAATTTGCGGGACAAGAAGAGCAGGATGATAGTTTATTCGGAAAGCTTAAACGTGCTTTCAAAGGGGAATAATGGAAATAAAAAATGGAGTTGGTAAATTGTGAAATGGTCAGAAATTAGTATTCATACAACAGAAGAAGCAGTAGAAGCTGTCTCTCATATTTTACATGAAGCTGGTGCTAGTGGAGTTGCGATTGAGGATCCGGCAGAGTTGACGAAAGAGCGCGAGCAACAATATGGTGAAATTTATGCATTGAACCCAGATGAGTATCCGGCGGAAGGTGTATTAATAAAAGCATATTTCCCGCAAACGGATTCTTTACATGAAACAATTGCAGGTGTAAAATCATCTATTGATGTGCTTCCATCTTACGACATCGAAATTGGTACTGGAAATATTACCGTTAACGAAGTCAATGAAGAAGATTGGGCTACTGCTTGGAAAAAATATTACCATCCAGTACAAATTTCTGATACATTCACAATTGTGCCGACTTGGGAAGAATATACACCATCTTCTCCGGAAGAAAAAATTATTGAATTAGATCCAGGTATGGCATTTGGAACGGGAACTCATCCGACAACAACGATGTGTATCCGTGCTTTAGAAAAAACAGTACAGCAAGGTGATACTATCATTGATGTAGGAACAGGTTCTGGTGTACTGAGTATTGCAGCAGCAAAATTAGGTGCGTCTTCTGTTCAAGCATATGATTTAGATCCGGTTGCGGTTGAAAGTGCAGAAATGAATGTACGTTTAAATAAAACAGATGGTATTGTATCTGTTGGACAAAATAGTCTTTTAGAAGGTATTGAAGGTCCTGTTGATTTAATCGTAGCTAACTTATTAGCAGAAATTATTCTATTATTCCCTGAAGATGCAGCGAGAGTTGTGAAGTCAGGCGGATTATTTATTACATCGGGCATTATTGCTGCGAAGGAAAAAGTAATTTCTGAAGCGTTAGAAAAAGCTGGATTTACAATTGAAGAAGTGTTACGAATGGAAGATTGGGTAGCAATTATTGCACGAAATGCGTAATATAGATTTTAGTCTATAATGAAAAGGGGAGTCTCTCACTATAAGGTGAGGGACTTGCCGTTTGTTATATGAAAAATGATAACGTTTCGTTCTTTTCGTAAGTATTGGCTTACGAAAGGAACGAAACTCTACTAAGGTGATTATATGCAACGTTATTTTGTAGAAGAGAAATATGTAAATGAGACAAGTATTCGCATTGTAGGTGATGACGTCCATCATATCGCAAGAGTAATGCGTATGTCAGCTGGAGATCACATTTATTGCTGTGTAAACGGAAAAACAGCCGTATGTTCAATTGATGAAATTACCAGTGAATTTATTAATACGGCTATTGTAGAATGGGTAGAGGCGTCAAGTGAACTTCCTGTTTTCGTGACGATTGCAAGTGGACTGCCGAAAGGAGACAAGCTAGAGTTAATTTTTCAAAAAGGAACTGAGCTTGGGGCAGCTGCATTCTTACCATTTCAAGCATCTCGCTCTATCGTAAAATGGGATGCAAAAAAAGCTGATAAAAAAGTTGAGCGTTTAAGAAAAATTGTGAAAGAAGCTGCGGAACAATCACATAGAAGTGAAATTCCAGAAGTACACGCCCCAGCATCGTTTAAACAATTGCTGTCAATGAGTGGTGAGTATGATGTTTGCCTTGTTGCTTACGAAGAGGAAGCGAAACAAGGCGAGAAATCTAATTTTGCGAAAGCTTTAACGATGATGAAACCAGGTCAAAAGTTATTGATTGTATTTGGCCCAGAAGGCGGTTTGGCTGAGGAAGAGATTACAGCGCTTCGTGAACATAAATTTGTACCATGTAGTTTAGGACCAAGAATTTTAAGAACAGAAACGGCGCCGTTATACGCGTTAAGTGCTGCTTCGTATCATTTTGAATTGATGGGGTGATGATCAATGTCAACTGTTGCGTTCCATACGTTAGGTTGTAAAGTAAACCACTATGAAACAGAAGCCATTTGGCAATTGTTTAAACAAGGTGGATATGAAAGAACTGAATATGAAAAAAAAGCTGATGTATATGTTATTAATACATGTACAGTAACGAATACGGGGGATAAGAAAAGTCGTCAAGTTATTAGACGTGCTGTTCGTCAAAACCCAGATGCGGTTATTTGTGTAACAGGATGTTATGCACAAACATCTCCAGCGGAAATTATGGCGATTCCAGGTGTAGATATTGTAGTTGGTACACAAGATCGTGAAAAGATGTTAGGATACATCGAAGAATTCCGTAAAGAGCGTCAGCCAATTAATGCTGTGCGTAACATTATGAAAACACGTGTATATGAAGAACTTGATGTACCTTACTTCACGGACCGTACACGTGCATCTTTAAAAATACAAGAAGGTTGTAATAACTTCTGTACATTCTGTATTATTCCTTGGGCGCGTGGTTTAATGCGCTCTCGCGATGGGAAAGAAGTTATTAAACAAGCGCAGCAATTAGTAGATGCAGGCTATAAGGAAATCGTATTAACGGGTATTCATACAGGTGGGTACGGTGAAGATATTAAAGATTATAACTTAGCTGGATTACTTCGTGATATGGAAGCGGAAGTAGACGGATTAAAACGTCTTCGTATTTCTTCTATTGAAGCGAGTCAGATTTCAGATGAAGTAATTGAAGTGTTAGATAAGTCTGAAGTAGTTGTACGTCACTTACACATTCCATTGCAATCTGGATCTAATACTGTATTAAAGCGTATGCGTCGTAAGTATACGATGGAATTTTTCCAAGAGCGCTTAGATCGTTTGAAAGAAGCGTTACCAGGTCTTGCGATTACATCAGACGTAATCGTTGGTTTCCCAGGTGAAACAGAAGAAGAATTCATGGAAACATACAATTTCATTAAAGAGAATCGCTTCTCTGAGTTGCACGTATTCCCGTACTCAAAACGTACAGGAACACCTGCAGCGCGTATGGAAGATCAAGTTCCTGAAGATGTGAAGAATGATCGTGTTCACCGTTTAATTGAACTATCAAATCAATTAGCGAAAGAGTATGCATCACAGTTTGAAGGAGAAGTACTTGAAATTATTCCAGAAGAACAATTTAAAGAGGGCGACCGTGAAGGCCTATATGTAGGTTATACAGATAACTACTTGAAAATTGTATTTGAAGGATCAGAAGAATTAATTGGTAAACTAGTGAAAGTAAAAATCACAAAAGCTGGTTATCCATATAACGAAGCGCAATTTGTTCGTGTCCTTGAAGATGATGTGAAAAAGGAATCAGCAAGCGCATAAAGTGAAACTTTAATGAGCGTGGGATTCATTCCCCGTTCATTATTAGCCCGCACCAATCGGGATAAGAAAGCATGCAAACGGAAACGATTTGCATGCTTTCTTTTTTAGTGGAGAAGTTAAGTACTGAAAATGTATGAAATGAGTAGTTGTTTCGTACGTTCCTGCATGAAAAAAGGTGTAATGACAAAAATATAGTTGCCTTCAGGGGAAAGGATAACAGCTATCTGCATAGTTTTTGAAAAAGGAAGAGCATCTATTCTTCTTTTATTCTGCCAAATAGTTGACCTGAAGTGATAAAATGTATTATAATCGTAAAAGACATGCTGAAGAAGTGTTTCTTTTTGCATGCTGAAGTTAGTATGTAAGTGTGATGTTTCGGAGGGAGGGAAAGAGAATGTCAAAAACAGTCGTTCGTAAAAACGAGTCTTTGGAGGATGCACTTCGCCGTTTTAAAAGATCGGTTTCTAAAACTGGTACACTTGCTGAAGCAAGAAAGCGCGAGTTTTATGAAAAACCAAGTGTAAAACGTAAGAAGAAATCTGAAGCGGCAAGAAAGCGTAAATTCTAAGAGAGGGTGTAAGTTATGAGTCTTCTCGGTCGTTTAAACGATGATATGAAACAAGCGATGAAGAATAAACAAAAAGAAAAATTAACCGTCATTCGTATGGTTAAGGCTGCTTTACAAAATGAAGGTATTAAACTACAGCATACTCTTACTGAAGAAGAGGAACTAACAGTTTTAGCTCGTGAAGTAAAACAGCATAAGGACTCCCTCCTTGAATTTAAAAAAGCTGGTCGTGAAGACCTTGTTAATAAACTGCAAAGTGAAATTCAGATTTTAAGCGCATATTTGCCGAAGCAACTAACGGAAGAAGAGCTAGTTGATATAATCAAGCAAGTTATTTCTGAAGTTGGTGCGACTTCTAAAGCAGATATGGGTAAGGTGATGACTGCTGTTATGCCGAAAGTAAAAGGTAAAACAGATGGATCGCTTGTGAATAAGTTGGTTATCCAGCTATTAGCATAAAAAAACGTCTCATTTCGTATGAGACGTTTTTTTATGCTTTTTTTCAGTTTGGACGTGATATTACAAGCTCTTTTTTCATACATATGGGATGAGAGGGGGTCTTTTGGGATGAAAAAATTAGAACAAATGAAGAATTGGTTAACGAAGCAAATAGACCTGCCAGTGGATGTGCTAATGGATCTACCTCGGATCACGCTTGTTGGGCAAGTGCATATCTATATAGAAAATCATCGAGGTTTATTAGTGTTTTCAGATAAAGAAGTAAGATTGTTGTTAAAGCATGGTCAGTTATTAATTAAGGGGCAGTCCTTTGTTATTAAAACAATCCTTCCGGAAGAACTTTTGCTTGAAGGGATAATTGAGCAAGTGACATTTTTAGAAGACGAACAGAAAGAGAAGTAAGGGAAACTTCCGTATGTGAAGTTTTTCTTCTTTATTCTAATGATTCGCCCCTACTATGTAGTTTATCCCGCTATTTATGGAAAATAAAACTCTTTATTTCATTTTCGTACGAGCTATTTTACTAATTAAAGTGAAAAGTAGTGTGTCTACTTTTGGAAAGGTAGTGAAGGTAGTAGATGAAAAATAAATGGTTTATAAAGTGGCTTGGATATGTAAAGGTACGAATTGAAGGTAGAGGAGCGGAACGGTTCGTTAATGAATGTGTGCGTAGGAAATTATTAGTTTGGGATGTTAAGAAAATTGCCGATGAAACGTTAGTCTTCTGTATGCTATTACGAGATGTGAAAAAAATAAAGCCGATTTATAGAAAAAATGAGTGTAAACTATATTTTATTGGGCGTTACGGTTTTCCTTTTTGGAATAAGCGCCTAATTAAAAATAGTGGATTCTTAATTGGGTTTTTAATTTTCTTTTTTGGTATGATTGCATTATCGAATATGGTTTGGAAAATTGAAATTACAGGAGCGAAACCTGAAACAGAATATATATTGATGAAAGAATTGGACAAAATGGGTATTAAAAAAGGAAAATTACAATTCCAAATGCCTAGTGTAGAAGATGTACAACGTCATTTGACGGACAATATTAATGCGATTACTTGGGCAGGACTAGAAGTAAGGGGAACGACGTACCATTTTAAAATTGTTGAAAAAAATGAGCCAAAAAAAGAAAAAGAACAAAGGCCGCAAAATTTAGTGGCAAAAAAAGAAGCGATTGTTACAAAAACATTTGTTGAAGTTGGAAAACCAGTCGTTTTAAAAAATGATCATGTAGAAAAAGGGCAGCTTCTCGTATCAGGGATATACGGTAATGAGGAGAGTCCAACGATTGTTTCGGCGAAAGGTATCGTATATGGAGAAACGTGGTACACATCTGAGGTGAATGTACCACTCAAGACGCAATTTCAAGTATATACTGGTAATACGTATAATGAGCATTATCTTACATTTGGGAGTACGAAAATAAAAATATGGGGATTTCAGCATGATAAGTATAAACGCTCCCGTACGGAAAGTGTAAAACATGATGTGAAATTATTTGGTTTTACACTGCCGATTGCATATGAAAAAGATATAGTGCGAGAAGAGGAAGAGGCGAACCGAGAATATACAGAAAAACAGGCAATGAAAGTAGCGAAAGAAATGGCTGAAAAAGAACTAAAGAAAAAATTGGATGAACATGCTATGATTGTAAGTGATAAGATTTTGAGTAAAGAGGTTGAGGCGGATCAACTAAAAGTCACTTTGCATTATACTGTGATTGAAAATATTGCAGAGCCACAACCAATATCCGAATCCGATATTCAAGGAGACTGAGTAATGGCAGAACAATTAGTAGAAATGAACCAACAATTGGAAAATACTAACGAAGCAATCGCTCTTTTTGGAGTTAATGATGCTCATTTGAAAGTAATTGAACGGGAACTGAATGTATCGATTGTAACTAGAGGTGAAACTGTTCATGTATCTGGAGCAGTTGAAACTGTGACACTCGTAGAAAAAATCTTACAGCAATTACTTGTTGTTATTCGAAAAGGTGTGTCAATTACAGAAAGAGATGTTGCGTATGCAATTCAGCTCGCACAACAAGGAAAAATTGCTCAATTTGAAGAGTTATATGAAGAAGAAATCTTTAAAACGGCAAAAGGTAAATCCATTCGTGTAAAAACGATGGGACAAAGAAGATATATTCATGCAATGAAGAAAAATGATATTGTATTTGGAATAGGACCTGCCGGGACTGGGAAAACATACTTAGCTGTAGTAATGGCTGTAAGAGCTTTAAAACAAGGGTATGTAAAGAAAATCATTTTAACGAGACCGGCTGTAGAAGCTGGAGAAAGTTTAGGATTTTTACCAGGTGATTTGAAAGAGAAGGTAGATCCGTATTTACGTCCATTGTATGATGCTCTGCACGATATTCTTGGACAAGAATATACGCAGCGTATGATGGAGAGAGGTGTAATTGAAATCGCGCCTCTTGCTTATATGAGAGGACGTACGCTCGATGATTCATTTGTTATTTTAGATGAAGCGCAAAATACAACGGGTGCACAAATAAAAATGTTTTTAACAAGATTAGGTTTTAGTTCTAAAATGGTTATTACGGGGGATCCCTCACAAGTAGACTTACCAAAAGGGGTAAAATCAGGGCTTACGCTAGCCTCTAACATTTTATCTGGTGTATCAGGTCTTTCATTCATTACGTTAGAACAAACGGACGTTGTAAGGCATCCACTGGTACAACGTATTATTGAGGCATATGATAAAATGGAATGATCCTATTTGTCAGGATCATTTCTTTTTGTATTAAGGTTGGCGAACGGCATATTTTTTACTATCATAAAAGATAAGAGAAATAAACTATAGGTACTGGTGTATAAAAATGTTACCTAAAAGTATCGTTGGCTAGAAGAAATGAAAGCTATAAATAGTTTCACTTTATTTCTAGAGAGGAGAAGGTATTGAAATCATGTTAAGATCTCAAGAAATTTCTAAGTGGTTTCGTAATTTACAACATTCGAAAAAACTAAGTTGGATTTCTTACGTTTTATTAGGGGCAGTGCTGTTTTTTGCACTTATGAATAATGTGAAACCAGAGCAATTAGATGTTGATATGTATTCTATTGCGAAAAAAACAATTCATTCTCCTATTAAAATTGAAGATAAGGTTATAACGGAAAGGAAAAAACAAGAGGCCGCTCAAAAAGTCGGGGATCAATATACATATAGAAGTGAATATAAACAAAATAGAGTAGATATTGTAAATGATGTTTTTGCTAAGGTGAATGAAGTAATTCAGGAGATGAAAGCTGCTGGACCTGAAGAGCAAAAAAAGATGACCGATGCGAATAAATTAGAAAAGTTGAAGAAGAAGTTGCCATCTAATTTAACGAAGGAATTATCGGATGAGAATTTATTATACTTTATTAATGCAGAACCGGATCAATTAGAATTAGCGAAGAATGCGGCTTTAACGTCTGTTAGCGTTATCATGGGTGGAAATATTAAAATGTCCGAAGAAATGGCAGCGAAAGAGCGATTTGTTAATGAAATGAAAAGCCTGAATGTGAATAGCGGATTGAAAGAAGCTGTGAATGCGCTAGGATCATATGCGATTACAGCAAATTATTTCTATGATCCGGCTGTAACGAAAGAGAAGAAGAAAGCAGAAGAAGATTTAGTTCCACCTGTTTATATTCTTCAAGGACAAGTTATTGTTAGAGAAGGTGAAACAATTTCAAGTGATATGTATAATCAGTTGAAATTAGTCGGTTTATTAGAAAAAGGTAATAGTTTTCAGCCTTATGTTGGATTAGCGGTGCTCATTGGTGTGTTACTATACTTTATGCATAAACAGTTTGAAGTATTTTTACAGCGGAAAAGAGAAGACAAACCGTACATTTTAGCGTATATTACAATTTTGTCTATCACGATTGTTTTAATGAAAATTATTAGTTTGTTTCAAAAGCTTGAATATGCAGGAATTGCGTATGTTGTCCCAGTTGCGATGGGAACGATACTTGTAAAACTAATGATTGGCGATCGATTTGTATTTTTAACAAGTATGATTTTTTCTGTGTGCGGAAGTATTATGTTTAATGAAGGAGTAACAAGTACACTGAATTATAGTGTGGGTATTTATGTGTTATTAAGTTCATTATCAGTGAGTATTTTCTTAAGAGAAAAAAATCGTCGTACGATGATTTTACAAGCTGGTATACTCGTATCTATCTTAAATGTAGTCGTCTTGGCGGCGTTATTATTATTACGTAATGGGAATTTTTCACCTCTTGAAATTGGTACGCAATTATTAATGGCTTCCCTTTCAGGAATTATCTCATCCGTTTTGGCTATGGGGATATTACCATATTTAGAAAGTGGACTTGGAATTGTATCAAGTATGAAGCTTATGGAATTATCAAGTCCGAATCATCCGCTTTTGCGTAGAATTTTATTAGAAGCGCCAGGAACATATCATCACAGTGTAATGGTAGCGAATCTCTCTGAGGCAGCTTGTGAAGCAGTTGGAGCAAATGGTGTATTAGCGCGTGTAGGGGCGTATTATCATGATGTAGGAAAAACAGTACAACCGCAATTCTTTATTGAAAACCAGATGGGAATTGAGAATCCACATGATAAATTAGATCCTGTGACGAGTAAAGACATTATCATTGCTCATGTAACCGATGGAGTAAAGATGCTCGAAGAATACCATATTCCGCAAGAAATTATTGATATTGCTGGGCAACACCATGGTACAACGCTTCTTAAATATTTTTATTATAAGGCGATTAAAGAAGATAAAGAAAAATATACAGAAGAGATGTTCCGATATCCGGGATCAAAAGCAACTTCTAAAGAATCGGCAATCGTTGGTATTGCGGATAGTGTTGAGGCGGCGGTACGTTCTATGAATCACCCAACGCCAGAGCAAATTAATAATTTAGTACAAAGTATTATTAAAGATCGCCTGCAAGATGGGCAATTTAGTGAATGTGATTTGACATTTAAGGAACTACAAATCGTTGGAAAAACGTTATGTGAAACGTTAAATGGTATTTTCCATTCGCGTATTACATATCCGGAACCACCGGAAGAAAAGGAGAAAGAATGAGTTTATTAATTGATTTCATTGATGAAACAGAAGAAGTGAAAGAAGAATATGTGAATTTAATTCGTGAGATATTAGGAAAAGCAGCTCAAATGGAAAAAATAGAGGATGGTGCGGAGTTATCAGTGACATTTGTAGATAATGAACGCATTCGCGAGATTAATCGTGATTACCGAGATAAAGATCAGCCTACTGATGTCATTTCCTTTGCCATGGAAGAAATGGGAGAAGGGGAAATGGAAATTGTGGGCGCAGAAATGCCGCGTATGTTAGGTGACCTTATTATTTCTATTCCGAGAGCGAAAGAACAAGCTGAAGAGTATGGACATTCTTTTGATCGTGAACTTGGCTTTTTAGCGTTACATGGCTTTTTACATTTGCTTGGTTATGACCACATGACAGAAGAGGATGAAAAAGAAATGTTTGGAAGACAAAAAGAAATTTTAGAAGCATTTGGATTAGGACGATGAAAAAAGGAAAACTTATAGATAGTTTTGGATATGCTATAGCAGGTGTATTCTTTTGTCTTCGTCATGAACGAAATATGAAAATTCATTATGTAGCCGCAGTCATTGTTATATGCTGCGGCTTTTATTTCCATATTACGAAGGTAGAGTGGATGATATTACTTATTGTAATAGGAATTGTAATGAGCTTAGAGATGGTAAATACGGCTGTGGAAAAAACAGTAGATTTAGCGACTGCTGATATACATCCGTTTGCGAAAGTCGCAAAGGATGTCGCAGCAGGAGCGGTTTTGTTGTTTGCGATAATAGCCGTTATAATTGGTGCTATTATCTTTTTACCGTATGTGGTATAGTTGCATTCCAAAGCTTTTATTAAGCTTTGAAGGTGCCGTAAAGGCCTTTAATAAGAGAGTGTATCTATTCACAGCTGGGAACAGGAAGGATGCGGGAATATGAATAGTAAACAATTAATTCAAGAAGCAATCGAAGCGCGTAAACAAGCGTACGTACCATATTCTAAATTTCAAGTAGGTGCAGCATTATTAACACAGGATGGAAAAGTATATCGTGGATGTAATGTTGAGAATGCATCATATGGTTTATGTAACTGTGCAGAAAGAACAGCTTTATTTAAGGCGGTTTCTGAAGGAGATAAAGAGTTTGTAGCTATCGCAATTGTGGCGGATACGAAGCGTCCAGTACCTCCTTGTGGAGCATGTCGACAAGTTATGGTAGAATTATGTAAACAGGATACGAAAGTATACCTATCAAATTTACATGGTGACGTTCAAGAGACAACAGTCGGAGAATTGTTACCAGGAGCATTTTTAGCGGAGGATTTACATGAATAGAAAAGGTTATAAATCAGGTTTTGTCTCTATTATTGGCAGACCGAATGTTGGGAAATCTACATTTTTAAATCGTATTATTGGTCAAAAAATTGCTATTATGAGTGACAAGCCACAAACAACTCGTAATAAAATTCAAGGCGTATATACAGAAAATGATTCACAAGTAATTTTCATTGATACACCAGGAATACATAAACCTAAACATAAACTAGGCGACTTCATGGTGAAGATGGCGCAAACGACATTAAAAGAAGTTGATATTGTTCTGTTTATGGTTAATGCTGTTGAAGGCTTTGGTCGTGGTGAAGAATTCATCATCGAGAAGTTAAAAGAAACGAAACAACCAGTATTTTTAGTTATTAATAAAATTGACCAAGTTCACCCAGAACAATTATTAGAGCTAATTGATCAATATCGCAAATTACATGACTTTGCAGAAATCGTACCAATTTCTGCATTAGACGGTAATAATGTGGAAGCTCTAATTGGAACAATTAAAAAGTATTTACCGGAAGGACCACAATACTACCCAGATAATCAAGTAACGGATCATCCGGAGAGATTTATTATTGCAGAGCTTATTCGTGAGAAAGTACTACATTTAACACGTGAAGAAGTGCCGCATTCTGTGGCTGTTGTTATCGATGCAATTCAAAAACGCGAGGGCGGGGCGGTTTATATTAATGCAACTATTGTTGTTGAACGTCCGTCGCAAAAAGGGATTATTATCGGAAAACAAGGGAAGATGTTAAAAGAAGTCGGTAAGCGAGCTCGTTTTGATATTGAAGCATTACTTGGTTCTAAAGTATTTTTAGAAGTATGGGTAAAAGTGCAAAAAGATTGGCGAAATAAAATGTCTCAGCTTCGTGACCTTGGTTTCCGCGAAGACGAGTATTAAAATAGAGTAAAGCTGTAATCAGCGGATGTTTTGTTCATCCGCTGATTATTGGTTTTTATGAGTTTTGATAAATTAGGAAAAATTTTTCTCACATGAAAATGGACAAAATGGGTCAATTTAATAACAACAAAAGAAATTGGTTTATAGGCTACGCTTATTGAGAAAGGTGGATTCTTATGCTAGATTTTACCTGGAAGTTTTTCTCCAAAACAGGAAGCATTGAGACGTATTTGCTTTTGAAAGAAATGGAAAAAGACGTAAACGATGAGATGGATCAACATGAAGAGGAGCTAGCGCATCTAGACTCTCCAATTTCTTGACCCGTTTTGTTCAAACCTTGGATGGTGACGAACATGTTTCAAAAAGTTGAGGGCATCGTTATCCGTACGACAGATTACGGAGAAACGAACAAGATTGTTACAATATTCTCAAGAGAATTGGGTAAGGTAAGTGCAATGGCAAGAGGAGCGAAAAAACCGAAAAGCCGGTTAGCATCTGTTTCGCAACTTATGACACATGGTCATTTTCTTATTCAAATGGGATCTGGACTTGGAACTTTGCAACAAGGCGAGATTATTTCAACTATGAAAGAAATTCGCGAGGATATATTTTTAACTGCTTATGCATCATTTATTGTTGAGTTAACTGATAAAGCAACAGAAGATAAAAAACATAATCCATATTTATTTGAAATGTTATATCAAACGTTGCATTATATGTGTGAGGGTGTTGATCCAGAAGTATTATCATTAATTTATCAAACGAAAATGCTTCCGGTATTAGGGATGCGCCCGTACTTTGATACATGTGCGATTTGTCATCAAGAAACAGATTTTGTCGCCTTCTCTGTTAGGGAGGGCGGTTTTCTGTGCTCACGTCATGCTGAGCAAGATCAGTATCGTATACCAGTGGGGGAAGCCGTTCATAAATTATTACGTCTTTTCTACCACTTCGATTTACATAGACTTGGCAATGTATCAGTGAAGGATAGCACAAAAAAACAAATGCGTTTAGTATTGAATACATATTATGATGAATATTGCGGGATTTATTTGAAATCAAGACGTTTCTTAGAACAACTTGATAAGTTTCAAATATAATTTGGGGCCGTATACGGTCCTTTTTACATCCTTTCTTTTTCGAATAGCATATTTAGTATATAATATTTAAGAGATAGTATAACTTTTTTCGTTGTGCATTAAAGGTGGTGATTATCATAGAGCTGAATAAACGGCAAGAACATATCATTCAGATTGTAAAAGATCACGGTCCTATTACAGGGGAGTCAATTGCTGCGCAATTGGGATTAACACGTGCAACGCTAAGACCAGACTTAGCAATTTTAACGATGGCTGGTTATTTAGAAGCACGTCCGCGCGTAGGTTATTTTTATACGGGTAAAACTGGGGGGCAGTTATTATCTGAAGCTGTTAAGAAAATTAAAGTACAAGATTATCAATCTAGACCGGTTGTAATTGATAAAAATGTATCAGTATACGATGCGATTTGTACTATGTTTTTAGAGGATGTAGGTACATTATTCGTTGTAGATCAATCGACTCTATTAGTAGGCGTTGTATCTCGTAAAGATTTATTACGAGCTAGCTTAGGGAAGCAGGATTTAACCTCACTTCCGGTTAATATTATCATGACAAGGATGCCAAACATTGCGATGTGTCGTAGAGAAGATTCTTTATATGATATTGCGATGGAATTAATAGAAAGACAGATTGATGCGATGCCAGTTGTAAAAGATACGAAACAAGGTTTAGAAGTGGTTGGACGAATTACAAAAACAAATATTACACGTGCGTTTGTAAACTTAGTAAATAACGAATAAGTGTAATTTGTTTAAAGTGAGGTAATGTAATGGATAATAAAATCGTATATGTCGTATCTGACTCTGTAGGAGAAACGGCTGATTTGGTTGTTCGAGCAGCAATGGGGCAATTCCCATTTGCTCCTGATATTAGACGTGTGCCGTATGTAGAAGATACAGGGACATTAAAAGAAGTGATTTCGATTGCTAAGAGCAATCAAGCACTTATTTGTTTTACGTTAGTAAAGCCTGACATGCGCCAATATTTAGTGACAGAGGCTGCAAAAGAAGGTGTAGAGGCATATGATATTATCGGCCCTCTAATCGATCAAATTGAAGAAATTACAGGGCAAGTGCCTAGATATGAGCCTGGTGTTGTTCGTAGATTAGATGAAGAATACTTTAAAAAGATTGAAGCGATTGAGTTTGCTGTGAAGTATGATGATGGTAGAGATGCACGTGGTATTTTAAAAGCAGATATCGTGTTAATTGGGATTTCGCGCACATCAAAAACACCACTTTCTCAATATTTAGCTCATAACAAACGTTTGAAAGTTGCCAACGTACCACTAGTACCAGAAGTAGATCCGCCTGAAGAATTATATCAAGTGGCTAAAGAAAAATGCTTCGGTTTGAAAATTACGCCAGAGAAGTTAAATCATATTCGAAAAGAGCGATTGAAATCACTTGGACTAAGTGACGGAGCAACATATGCCAATATTAATCGTATTAAAGAAGAGATTGATCACTTTGAGAATGTAGTTAGTAAAATAAATTGTCAAGTAATTGATGTATCGAACAAAGCGATTGAAGAAACAGCTAACATTATTGTGAATGCAGTGCAAAACCAAAAAATGTTTTAGCACATTTACCAAAGGTGAATGTGCTTTTTTCGCTCGTGAGAAACACAGTGCCTGCTGATTTCGTAATAGATGATAGTGAAGTGGTTATACTTATATTCTTCTGTCTTTTTATTATGTTAAAAGTAGGGTTTCGCTATCCTGAAATAGAAGATGAAAAAATAAAGGGATATGTAGCGTAGTTGAAGAAAATATATTATAATAAAAAATTGTGATAAAAACCTATATTTTACGTTTAGACTTTAATTTTTCAGAATAAACTAGGGATATGATTTAAGAAATGACATGTAATTACGTTAAATCGACAAAATCTATACAAGAAAACGCACATTATGGAAGGATTCGCAGAAGGGATGTAGAATACAGAAATATGCAAAACATCAATATGGTATGAGTTGATGCAGATGCATATACTGTGAAAGCTGACAATTGTGCGAGTTGGAACGAATTTTCATGTCAAAATGTTGTTTGTCACATCGTATGCTCATCGTTTAAGGAAGCAGCGAGGGAATTTGGATCTATGTAGATGCTGAATAAGCAAAAGTTGATTTCTTTATATGTATCAACATGCAAAAAACAGATCTCGTGATCACATAGGATATGGTGCTTGCTAGTCTTCTTGTGAAAAAGTGCATATGTATTGTCTCCATGAGGTACATTTGTAATAGATGAGCAAATGGATACAATTTTATATAATTAGGTACGTATCTGCGAAATTACGCAGAAAAGAGTCTGCAAAATCGCTGGATAACGTGATCGACAACATTTTCTAATAAGTTTAGAAAAAATATTGTCGAATTATAAAGGAATTTTTTAATTTATATCGAATACAAAATACGACACGGAGATGGAGTTATGGGGAACAGAATTCCTGAAGAAGTTGTTGAACAAATTCGGACGTCATCCGATATTGTCGAAGTGATTGGTGAATACGTTCAACTTAGAAAACAGGGACGTAACTATTTCGGCCTTTGTCCGTTTCATGGTGAGAATTCTCCTTCATTCTCTGTTTCATCTGATAAGCAAATTTTTCATTGCTTCGGATGTGGAGAAGGTGGAAATGTATTTTCCTTTCTAATGAAAATGGAAGGACTGGCTTTTACCGAAGCTGTTCAAAAGCTAGGTGAAAGAAATGGAATTGCGGTTGCAGAGTATACATCAGGGCAAGGACAACAAGAAGACATATCTGATGACACTGTCATCATGCAACAGGCTCATGAACTTTTAAAAAAGTATTATCATCATTTATTAGTAAATACAGAAGAAGGAAATGAAGCACTTTCGTATTTGTTAAAACGTGGTATTACAAAAGAGATGATTGAGAAGTTTGAAATTGGTTATGCGTCACCTGCTTGGGATGCAGCAACGAAAATTTTACAAAAAAGAGGTTTATCGTTGTCTAGTATGGAACAAGCTGGTCTTCTCATAAGAAGCGAGAAGGATGGTAGTCATTATGATCGCTTCCGTGGACGAGTTATGTTCCCAATCTATACGTTACAAGGTAAAGTGATAGCGTTTAGTGGAAGGGCGTTAGGAGATGACACTCCGAAATATTTAAATAGTCCAGAAACACCAATTTTTCACAAAAGTAAATTGTTGTATAACTTCCATCAAGCAAGGCCGTTTATTAGAAAACGTGGGCAAGTGGTCCTTTTTGAAGGGTATGCCGACGTACTAGCTGCGGTAAAAAGTGGTGTGGAAGAAGCTGTTGCGACAATGGGAACAGCTTTAACTGAAGAACAAGCAAAACTTCTGCGACGTAACGTTGAAACTGTTGTTCTTTGCTATGATGGTGATAAAGCAGGGCGAGAAGCGACGATGAAAGCAGGGCAATTATTGTTGCAAGTTGGTTGCCAAGTGAAAGTTACATCCTTGCCAGATAAGCTTGATCCTGATGAATATGTGCAACAATATGGGACAACTGCTTTTGAAAATCTTGTGAAATCAAGTATAAGTTTTGTTGGTTTTAAAATAAATCATTTGCGTTTAGGGAAAAATTTGCAAGATGAGTCGGGCAAAGAAGAGTATGTGAAAAGTGTTTTAAAAGAGTTATCGTTGTTACAGGATGCGATGCAGGCAGAATCATATTTGAAGTCATTATCGCAAGAATTTTCGTATTCAATGGAAACACTTTTGAATCAATTGCACCAATATCGCAAAGAACAAAAGGTACAACAAAAACAAGTAAAGCAGGTTTCTAAGCCGTCTCAAATTGTTCAAACAAAACCGAAGTTAACAGGTTTTGAAAGGGCTGAAAGAGAAATTATTTACCATATGTTGCAAAGTCCAGAAGTGGCCGTTCGTATGGAATCCCACATAGAAGATTTTCATACAGAAGAACATAAAGGGATTTTATATGAACTATACGCATATTATGAAAAGGGAAATGAACCTTCAGTCGGAACATTTTTAAGTTGGCTCTCTGATGAAAAGTTGAAAAATATTATTACTGATATTTCGACGGATGAATTTATTAATCCAGAATACACAGAAGAAGTGTTACAAGGCCATTTGGAGACGCTTAGACGTCATCAAGAAAAACTTGAAAAGATGGAAATCATCTTCAAGATAAAACAAATGGAAAAGACAGATCCTGTAGAGGCTGCTAAATATTATGTAGCATATTTACAAAATCAAAAAGCGAGAAAATAGCTTTTTTGATAAATTTTTAGTATAATGAATGTTTGTATCTCGCGTAAGGAGGGGAACAGATGGCTGACAAACCAGCTCGTTCTAAACAAATTGAAACTGAAATGACCCTTGAGCAAGTGAAAGAACAACTCACTGAGCTCGGAAAAAAACGTGGCGTTCTTACATATGAAGAGATTGCAGAACGCATGAATGGATTTGAAATTGAATCCGATCAAATGGATGAATACTATGAATATTTAGGTGAACAAGGGATTGACTTAGTTGGTGACAATGACAACGACGAAGGCCCTAATAATCGCCAAATAGCAAAATCGGAAGAAGAATTCGACCTCAATGATTTAAGCGTACCACCAGGGGTTAAAATCAACGATCCTGTTCGTATGTATTTAAAAGAAATTGGTCGTGTAGATTTACTATCTGCAGAAGAAGAAATTCGACTTGCAACGCGCATTGAAGAAGGCGATGAAGAAGCGAAACGTCGTCTTGCAGAAGCAAACTTACGTCTTGTAGTAAGTATTGCAAAGCGCTACGTGGGCCGTGGCATGCTTTTCTTAGACTTAATCCAAGAAGGGAATATGGGTCTAATTAAAGCGGTTGAAAAGTTCGATTATCGTAAAGGTTTCAAATTTAGTACGTATGCAACTTGGTGGATTCGCCAAGCAATTACACGTGCGATTGCAGACCAAGCAAGAACAATTCGTATCCCAGTTCATATGGTTGAAACGATTAATAAGTTAATTCGTGTACAACGTCAATTATTACAAGATTTAGGACGTGAACCATCTCCTGAAGAGATTGGTGAAGAAATGGATCTTGCTCCAGAAAAAGTACGTGAAATCTTAAAAATTGCACAGGAGCCAGTTTCTCTTGAAACACCGATTGGTGAAGAAGATGACTCCCATTTAGGTGATTTCATTGAAGACCAAGAAGCAACATCACCTGCGGACCATGCAGCGTATGAATTGCTAAAAGAACAATTAGAAGATGTGTTAGATACACTAACAGATCGTGAAGAAAATGTTCTACGTCTTCGTTTTGGTTTAGATGATGGACGAACTCGTACGCTTGAAGAAGTTGGGAAAGTATTCGGCGTAACGAGAGAACGTATCCGTCAAATTGAAGCAAAAGCATTACGTAAATTGAGACATCCAAGCCGTAGTAAGCGCCTTAAGGATTTCTTAGAATAGGCTACCTTTAAGTTTACTTCACCTTTGTGAAGTAAACTTTTTTATTTTGTTAATTTTTGTTAAACTTTAACTGTCAGCAACGATTACAATTTCTTGTAATTTATTTTACAGAATTGTCTTTTGATTTGCAAATGCTCATTTTTCGATTTTTCGATTAATTTTGTTTATTCTATACAAAAATATATGTAGAAAAGTGAAAAATATGATGAGAAACGTTAGTAATTATCGAAATAATAAGCGATATAACAATAAAAAACAATAAACTGAATTTATGGAATATTTTTAACGATTAGTAGTTTACTCTTTTCTGATAGAGCGTTTTCAAGTACAATGGAAATGACTGAATCATCTAACTATTTAGGGGTATAGAGGGGGGAGAAGAGATATGAAACGTAATCCGCTGATTCCGTTCGCTCTTATTGCAGCATTGGGTATTATCGTTATGTTTGTATTTTCATTTCAGGGGCTAAATAAATCTAAAGAGTTAGCTGATGCAAAAAATGGCGGGAAACCAGCACAAACAGCATCCAAGCCAGAGGATATTGTGAAGCAAAGCTGTACGAGCTGCCACGGTGATCAATTACAAGGGGCGGTAGGACCTAATTTACAAAAAATTGGTGGGAAACTTTCAAAGGATGAAATTAAAGAAATTCTTTCGAAAGGAAAAGGCAATATGCCTGCCAATATAGTTCCAGCTGATCAAGCTGCTAAAGTAGCTGATTGGTTATCGAAGAAAAAATAAAGTTCCGTATGACAAGCCTTTTGCTTAAGCAAAAGGCTTGTTTTTCTATATTTTCTAAAATACGATGAATGATAGAGAAGTGAATTGTTGTTATGGGCTTGCAACAACTACTATAAATTCATTATCATGGAGACAGACTGACAAGAGAAGGAG
This sequence comes from Bacillus cereus group sp. MYBK139-1, assembly GCF_051916915.1. Classification (NCBI taxonomy): domain Bacteria; kingdom Bacillati; phylum Bacillota; class Bacilli; order Caryophanales; family Bacillaceae; genus Bacillus; species Bacillus cereus group sp. MYBK139-1. The sequence goes on from NZ_JBQAHO010000002.1 coordinate 561,253, forward strand.
TAATGGAAATACATGAATGAAGTAAAGCTTTCGAAACGATTAGAAGAGGTTGTGCGTGAAATACCAGTAGGATCTACAGTTGCTGATATTGGATCGGATCATGCGTATTTACCGTGTTATACAATTATAAATAATATTGCTACTAAAGCAGTTGCTGGAGAGGTTGTAGATGGACCATTTCGTTCTGCGCAGGCAACTGTAGCTGAAAGTGGCTTACAAGATAAAGTAGATGTGCGTAAAGGGAATGGATTAGCTGTTATCGCGCCAGGAGAAGTAGATGTAATTACGGTTGCCGGAATGGGCGGAGCGTTAATTCGTGATATTTTAGAAAGTGGTAAAGAAAAATTAGAAGGTGTAACACGTTTAATTTTACAGCCGAATATTGCAGCGCATCACATTCGTGAATGGTTTATTGAGAATGGATGGGAGCTTATCCATGAAAAAATCGTAAAAGAAGATGGGAAAATTTACGAGATTTTAGTAGGGGAGCGAGGAAATATCATGGTTCCTTACTCTGAAAATAAACAGGCTGAATTATTTATGGGACCATTTTTAATGAAAGAAAAAAGTGAAGCTTTCGTTGAAAAGTGGGAAGGAGAATTAAAAAACTTCCAAAATATTTTAAAGCAGTTAGAACGTGCGGCTGATTCTGAAGAAACAAAAGCGAAGCGTGCGGAAGTAGAAGCGAAAATGAAAATGATAGGGGAGGTTTTATCATGAGTAAAATTCCAAATGGCCATGAAATTATTTCGTTATTTGAAAGTATGTATCCGAAGCATTTGGCGATGGAAGGAGATAAGATTGGCCTGCAAATTGGGGCGCTTAATAAACCCGTGCAGCACGTATTAATTGCGTTAGATGTAACGGAAGAAGTTGTGGATGAAGCAATTCAATTAGGAGCGAATGTCATTATTGCGCATCACCCTTTAATTTTTAACCCACTAAAAGCGATTCATACAGATAAGGCGTATGGGAAAATTATTGAAAAGTGTATGAAAAATGATATTGCAATCTATGCAGCGCATACAAATGTGGATGTTGCTAAGGGCGGGGTAAATGATTTACTTGCTGAGGCGTTAGGATTGCAAAATACAGAAGTTTTGGCACCGACATACGCAGAAGAAATGAAAAAAATCGTAGTGTTTGTGCCTGAAACTCATGCAGAAGAAGTAAGAAAAGCATTAGGAGATGCAGGTGCTGGTCATATCGGCAATTATAGCCACTGTACGTTTAGCAGTGAGGGTACAGGCATGTTTATGCCTCAAGAGGGAACAAATCCTTATATCGGGGAAACTGGGCAGTTAGAACGCGTAGAAGAAGTGCGAATCGAAACGATTATTCCAGCTTCATTCCAGCGAAAAGTGATTAAAGCAATGGTAACGGCACATCCATATGAAGAAGTAGCATATGATGTGTATCCACTTGATAACAAAGGTGAAACGTTAGGGCTTGGAAAAATAGGGTATTTACAAGAAGAAATGACACTTGGACAGTTTGCGGAACATGTAAAGCAATCGTTAGATGTAAAGGGTGCGCGAGTTGTTGGGAAATTAGATGATAAAGTGCGCAAAGTAGCTGTACTTGGTGGCGATGGTAACAAATACATCAATCAAGCTAAATTTAAAGGTGCGGATGTATATGTAACAGGTGACATGTATTATCACGTGGCTCATGATGCGATGATGCTCGGTTTAAATATCGTCGACCCAGGACATAATGTTGAAAAGGTAATGAAGCAAGGTGTACAAAAGCAATTACAAGAAAAAGCAGATGCAAAGAAACTGAATGTACATATTCATGCTTCGCAGTTACATACAGATCCATTTACATTTGTATAAGAAAAATAAAAACCGTTGCTCATATAGGCAACGGTTTTTATTATTGTTCTTTTTTCACTTTTACACGAGGTAATATTTTTTGTAATGGTACTTTTCGAACCCTTTCCCATGTAGCAGGATTCATTGGGTCATATTGCTCTAAGAAAGCGATAACCTCTTTTGTAATTGGTGTTGGAGTAGAAGCACCTGCTGTAACAGCTACGTTCTCGACACCTTGTAGCCATTCTAATTTGATTTCACTTACGTCTGCAACGCGGTATGCTTTCGTACCAGCGATTTCTTGTGATACTTGTGCTAAACGGTTTGAGTTATTACTTTTCGGATCACCAACAACAATTGTTAAGTCTGCAACATCAGCTTGTTTGGCAACCGCTTCTTGGCGAACTTGAGTTGCTAAACAAATTTCCTTATGGAATTCTGCTGTTGGGAATTTCTTCTGAATGTCCTCCATTAAATGTTGAACATCCCATTGACTCATCGTTGTTTGATTTGTAACTAAAATTTTATCGGTTGGAATTTCTAATGTTTTTAAATCATCGGCTCTTTCGATAAGATGAACGATATCAGGTGCGATACCAACTGCGCCTTCTGGTTCTGGATGATTTTTTTTGCCGATATAAATGACATGGTAACCTTCAGCTTTCTTTGCTTCAATAAGGTCATGTGTTTTTGTAACATCTGGGCAAGTGGCATCAATTGTTGTTAAACCTTTTTCTTTTGCACGTTGTTTAACTTCTGGAGAAACACCGTGTGCAGTGAAAATAACAGTACCAGAATCGATTTTATCTAAAATGTCTAATCGACTTGGACCATCTAATGTAATGATGCCATCTTCTTCGAATGCATCTGTTACATGTTTGTTGTGAACAATCATACCTAAAATATAAATAGGTCTTGGTAATGATGTATCTAATGCGGCGTTACGTGCAATAACCATCGCGTCCACAACACCGTAGCAATAACCACGAGGGGAAATTTTAACAATTTTCATATGAGTAATCCTCTCCTTCTAAACAAGGGATACTTTTGTGCATAGTCCTTTACATTATAAAGGAGGAGTGGATAGAAAACAAAGGATTGTTACACATATAGTTTTGGTTTTGTTGCTATTTTTTGAACAGGCTCCTCTCGTACTTCTTTTTCTATGACTGGCTCAATCACCATTTTTTTTCTTTTTCTTTTTTTTTGTGGAGGAGGTGGAGTTGCTACCTCAACCTTTTCTGTTAAATCTTCAGTTTGATCTTCGGTTGGATTTTCTTCCGTACTTTTTCCAGAGGTGAGGATTTTAACAATGGTTGGTAGGTTACGCATAATAGGACCGTACTGTTCGACGACAGGGCTTACAGATTGAACGACTTGTGATACCTTTTCGATATTATTTATCATATTAGTTGGATTCGAAATTAAATTCGAAAAAAAACTACCGATGCCGCTACTTGATGCGGCTGGAGTTGCTGCACCGCCGCGCGTTTCGTTTGATTCATACATTTGAGGAGGGATCATTTGCTCGGGATGCTGCTGCATGTATGGTTGATATTGCTGTTGCTGTTGATATTGCTGCGGGTATTGTTGCTGATATTGTTGCTGATATTGCTGTTGATATTGCTGTCGATATTGGGGTGGCGATTGCTGGTGCATCATTGGCGGCGGTCCTTCCATTTGTCGATAAGGCGGAACCATTTGCATGAAAGGTTCGGTTGGATCGTGTTTTTTAAAGAGTTTAGCAAGAAACCCTTTCTTTTTTTGTGCCATTGGTGGTAGTTGTGGGATTGGATATGGTGTATAAGGTTGCTGCCCTGGATTCGGATACATTTGCCTCATGGGGGATTTTGGAAACATGTGAGAAATCCTCCTTTCTTCAGTTAGGTATATACACATACAATATGCAATAAGTGGGAAGAAGGTTAGTTTTTGAAGTAAAAACCTAAACTAAAGATGGATTTTACTTGTAGATTTCGATATAATGTAGACTTGACTGATTTGTGCGCGCAGTAGAAATTTAGAAAGAAGGTGTAACTTATGACACAACAAACTTTTACACAGTATGATTTTAAACCATTTTTAATAGATGCAGTTCGTGAACTACGCTTTACAGAGCCGACAGGAATTCAACAGAAAATTTTCCCGGTCGTGAAAAAAGGTGTAAGTGTAATTGGACAATCCCAAACAGGTTCTGGGAAAACACATGCATACTTACTTCCTACATTGAACAGAATTAACCCAGGTCGTGAAGAAGTACAACTTGTTATTACAGCGCCTACTCGTGAGTTAGCACAACAAATTTACGAAGAAATCGTGAAATTAACAAAGTTCTGTGCGGAAGATCAAATGATTACAGCGCGTTGTTTAATTGGTGGAACTGATAAACAACGATCAATTGAAAAGTTGAAAAAACAACCTCATATTGTAGTTGGAACACCAGGACGTATTAAAGACTTAGTAGAAGAACAAGCACTGTTTGTTCATAAAGCAAATACGATTATTGTCGATGAAGCAGACTTAATGCTTGATATGGGATTCATTCATGATGTAGATAAAATTGCAGCACGCATGCCTAAAAACTTGCAAATGCTAGTTTTCTCTGCAACAATTCCTCAAAAACTAAAACCGTTTCTGAAGAAATATATGGAGAATCCAGAGCATATTCATATCAATCCAAAACAAGTTGCAGCTGGAAATATTGAACATTATTTAGTTCCGTCTAAACATCGTAACAAAATCGATTTAGTGAATAAAATGTTGCTACAATTTAAACCGTATTTAGCAGTTGTTTTTACGAATACGAAGAAGATGGCGGATCAGGTTGCTGACGGATTAATGGAGCGCGGCTTAAAAGTTGGACGAATTCACGGAGATTTATCACCGCGTGATCGTAAAAAAATGATGAAACAAATTCGTGACCTAGAATTCCAATATATTGTTGCAACTGATTTAGCGGCACGTGGTATCGATATTGAAGGAATTAGTCATGTTATTAACTATGAGCTTCCATCAGATTTAGATTTCTTCGTTCACCGCGTTGGAAGAACAGCACGTGCAGGGCATTCAGGTATTGCAGTGACGATTTATGATCCAGCAAACGAAGAAGCGCTAGATAGTTTAGAAAAACAACGTCATATTGAGTTTAAACATGTAGATTTACGCGGAGATGAGTGGGCGGATTTAGGTGAACGCCGTCGTCGTAAGAGCCGTAAAAAACCAAATGATGAACTTGACGTTATGGCAACGAAAGTTATTAAAAAGCCGAAAAAAGTAAAACCAAACTATAAACGTAAACTTGCAACTGAACGTGACAAAGTGAAGAGAAAATATAGCAATAAAAAAAGATAAGGGATTTCCCTTATCTTTTTTTATTCAGCTATTTGTGAGAGCCGTAATCAATATGGATAGAAAATATTGATTAAAGTTTCGCTTCATCTAGATAATGTAAATGAAGAGTATAGTTTGTTTAAATAGTCATATAAATTTGTGTAGTGCGTTTTTTGTGAACAAACAATTCACTACATATTTCTACAAATTATGCTATCATTATATCTATTGTATATTGAAGAGGTGATTGTATGTTAAAGATTGGATCTCATGTTTCTATGAGTGGTAAGAAAATGTTATTAGCAGCAAGTGAAGAGGCTGTTTCATACGGTGCAACGACGTTTATGATTTATACAGGTGCACCGCAAAATACAAGAAGAAAACCAATTGAAGAATTGAACATAGAAGCAGGAAGAAAACATATGGAACAAAACGGTATCGAAGAGATTATCGTACATGCGCCATATATTATTAATGTTGGAAATACGACGAAGCCAGAAACATTCCAATTAGGTGTAGATTTCCTTCGGATGGAAATTGAGAGAACATCAGCATTAGGTGTGGCAAAACAAATCGTTCTTCACCCAGGTGCGCACGTTGGTGCAGGGGCAGACGCTGGTATTCAACAAATTATTAAAGGACTTAATGAAGTATTAACGCCAGATCAGACGGTGAACATTGCGTTAGAAACGATGGCAGGAAAAGGAACAGAATGCGGCCGTAGCTTTGAAGAAATTGCAAAAATTATTGATGGTGTAAAATATAATGAAAAACTATCAGTATGCTTTGATACATGCCATACGCACGATGCAGGATATGACATTGTAAATGACTTTGACGGTGTATTAAACGAATTTGATAAGATTGTTGGTATCGATCGTTTACAAGTACTTCATATTAATGATAGTAAAAATGTACGCGGCGCAGGAAAAGACCGTCATGAAAATATTGGTTTCGGTCATATCGGCTATAAAGCGTTGCATCATATTGTGCATCATCCGCAGTTAACGCACGTACCAAAAATTCTGGAAACGCCATATGTAGGTGAAGATAAAAAAGATAAGAAGCCACCGTATAAATTAGAAATCGAAATGCTGAAAAATGGTACTTTTGATGAAGGACTTCTTGAAAAAATTAAAGCGCAATAAGGAGGGGAATATCCCCTCCTTATTTTAGTAGTTGCTGAAATAAAGTATTTACTTGTTGGGCAGTAGCGGGCGAGGTTACTTGAGCTATTTGTTTTAAGAGCGCTAGTCGTTCGTCATTATCGTAAATGTTAATATTCTTTCCTTTCATAAGTCCAACAATTTGATCAGCTTGTGCAGTCGTAATTGGAACGTCATATTCTTTACTATATTTCAATAATTCCTTTGTAGAAATATGATTTAATTTTTTATTTACAAGTTGTTTAATGAGGTTCATCGAGGTATCCTCCTTCACACGTTCTTCTATCGAAATATATGAGTACGTAGCTTGTACATATTCGTATAGAGTTTCTTTTTTCATGAGAAAAAGAAGCGTATGTTATAATATAAGGACAAAACTATAGAAAAAGAGTATAGGGAGGACTTATGGAGCAAAAGCAACATCGAAAAGAAAGTGTTATCCATCTTATTTATCGTTTAGTTATGATTATTTTTGGGGCAGCATGCGCAGCGGTAGCAATTGAATTGTTTTTAATGCCAAATAAAATTATTGATGGTGGAATTATTGGTATTTCTCTTATATTAGATTATCTTACTCCTAACATTTGGTGGTTAAGTTTTTCTACTTTGGTCGTTATTCTCAATATCCCATTTATGTATTCGGGTTATAAGCAAATCGGAAAAACGTTCATGCTATCTTCGGCGTTCGGTATTGTAGCTTTAGCGTTTATTGAATCAACGTTACATGCTGTGCCGCCATTTACAACAGAGCCAATTTTAGCTACAGTGTTTGGTGGTCTTATTTTAGGTCTTGGTGTAGGGCTCGTTATTCGTCATGGTGGATCAATGGACGGAACAGAAATTATGGGTATTTTATTAACGAAGAAATTACCTTTCTCCGTTGGCGAATTTGTAATGTTTGTGAACTTATTTATTTTTGCATGGGCAGCATTTGTATTTGGTGTTGAACAAGCGATGTATTCTGTTATGACGTACTACATTGCATTCAAAACAATTGATACAGTCATTCAAGGTTTAGATGAAACGAAAGCTGTTTTAATTGTATCAGATCAATATGAGGAAGTATCAAATGCGATTTTGCATCGTCTTGGTCGTGGAACTACAAAGCTTGTAGCGAAAGGCGGTTACACGGATAAAGAAAAAGAAGTGATTTATGCAGTTGTAACACGTCTAGAAGTGACAAAGTTAAAATCAATTGTGTATGAAATTGATGCGAATGCGTTTGTTACGATTATGAGTACACAAGAGACAAATGGTGGTAAGTTTAAATCAGCTATTCACTAAAAAATTAATTATAATATCTTTTGAAAGCAGAGAATTTTTCTCTGCTTTTTGTTATAATAGTAAGGTTTCTTGAAAAAGTAGATATATTTTAGGCAGATTGGTTTACAACTATAATAAGCTGTACTATAATTCAAATAGATATAAATCGGAATCATTCTGAATTAAAATAGGTGAGATGCTATGAACAATATATTAGAAATAGAAGGATTGTCATTTCGATATGAAGATCGAAATGTGTTAGAAGATATAAATTTGCAAGTTCCGAAGGGAGCTTTTTTAGGTTTAGTTGGGCCAAATGGTTCAGGGAAATCAACTTTGCTAAAATGTTTATTAGGCGTTTTAAAGCCAAAACAGGGAAGCATTCGTTTGTTTGGTGTTGATAGTAAGAAGTTTAAAGAATGGAACAAAGTTGGTTATGTGTCGCAAAAGGCAAATAGCTTTAATTCTGGTTTTCCGGCAACTGTGTTTGAAGTTGTGTCAATGGGACTCGTTTCGAAAAAAGGGTTGTTCCGCTTTTTTACGAAAAACGATAAGAAAAAGGTAGAAAAAGCGATTGCTGATGTAGGAATGAGTGAGTTTCAAGGACGTAATATTGGAGAACTTTCTGGTGGACAACAACAGCGCGTATTTATTGCCCGTGCGCTCGTTAGTGATCCTGAATTACTTATTTTGGACGAGCCCACTGTTGGAATCGATGTGAAGAATGTAGAAAGTTTTTATGAGATATTAGAGGATTTAAACAAAAGGCTAGGAATTACATTAATTCTCGTTACGCATGATATGGGAGCTGTTACCGAGAAGGTAACACATGTTGCATGCTTAAACCAACATTTACATTTCCATGGAAATGTAGAAAAGTTCCGAGAGTTAGAAGATGCAGAAATGTCCGTCTTATATGGACATCATGTTCATCGTTTAGAACACGAGCATGAGCATCACGGGAGGATATAATGATACAAGATTTTTTACAATATGACTTTTTACGTAACTCTTTATATGCAGGGATTTTAATAGGACTTGTTGCGCCGCTTATCGGTGTATTTGTTGTCATTCGTCGTATGTCGCTTATTGCAGATGCGTTAAGTCACGTGACATTATCGGGTATTGCTGCAAGTTTATTACTAGAAAAAACAATTTTCACAGGAGGATTTTTAAATCCGTTATATATGGGTATGATTTTTTCTATGGGTGGGGCGTTACTTATTGAAAAACTACGTACTGTATATAAACATTATCAAGAATTAGCAATTCCAATTATTCTTTCAGCAGGAATGGGGATTGGCGTTATTTTTATTTCACTTGCAAATGGATTTAACACAGATTTATTTAGTTATTTATTTGGTAGTGTAAGTGCTGTAACAAGTACGGATTTAATAATCATTGGCATTGTAGCAATTGTTGTTATTGTAACGATTACTTTATTATACAAAGAGCTGTTTTTACTATCGTTCGATGAGGAATACGCTGTATCAACCGGTTTGAGTGCAAAGTGGATTCACTTTATTTTCATTATATTGGTTGCGCTTGTCATTGCGGTATCAATGCGTGTAGTAGGGGTTCTTCTCGTATCATCATTAATGACGTTACCAGTTGCAGCAAGTATTCGTATTGCGAATGGATTTAAACAAACAATTTTCTTCTCCATTTTATTTGGTGAAATTGCAGTAATTGGTGGAATGTTTGCTTCGTATCAACTTGATTTAGCACCAGGTGGTACAATTGTTATGATAGCGGTTCTTATTTTAATTGGTGCGATTTTATGGAAAAAGAAAAAAACTGCATAAAGTAGGGATAGATATGAATCTAACAGAAGCTTTACGCCTAATGAAAGATAAAGGATACAAACATACTGGGAAAAGGGAAGAAATGCTCAGGTTATTTGCAGCTCACAATCGTTATTTAACGGCGAAGGACGTTTTAGAGCATATGAAGGATGATTATCCAGGTCTTAGTTTTGACACGATTTATCGTAACTTAACGGTGTTTGCTGAAATCGGTGTTTTAGAACAAACGGAATTAAACGGTGAAAAACATTTTCGTTTTACATGTTCTATTATGGAACATCATCATCATTTCATTTGTTTAGATTGCGGAGGGACGAAAGAGATTACTTCTTGCCCGATGGATTTTATGAATAAAGATTTTAACGGTTATGAAGTAACTGGTCATAAGTTTGAAATATACGGCCGTTGTCCAAAATGTGCAAAGTAAAAGCTCGTCAGTTCTATAACTGACGAGCTTTTTTACGTAGAAAAGAAGGTTGCTCACAAATATAGTGGGCAACCTTCTTTTTATTGTTCTTGTGTTTCTTTTTATTGTTCTTGTGTTTCTTTTTCTTTTTCTCGTTCAGCAGCCATTTCAGCAGCAATTACGTCGATTTCTTTTTTCAGTTCTTCTACCATTATTTCTTCTGGTACTTTACGAACGACTTGCCCTTTACGGAATAATAGTCCTTCTCCGCGTGCGCCGGCAATACCGATATCAGCTTCACGAGCTTCACCAGGACCATTTACAGCGCAGCCAAGTACTGCAACTTTAATTGGTACTTGTAGTGTAGAAATATATTCTTCCACTTCGTTAGCGATACTAATTAAATCAATTTCAATACGACCGCAAGTTGGACAAGAAATAAGTGTTGCTGCATTAGATGCAAGGCCGAATGACTTTAATAGTTCACGCGCAACTTTTACTTCTTCAACTGGGTCAGCACTTAATGAAATACGTAGTGTATTTCCGATACCTTTACTTAAGATTGCTCCAAGACCAGCGGCACTTTTTACAGTTCCGGCAAATAACGTTCCAGATTCTGTGATACCTAAATGTAGTGGATAATCAAAAGCACGTGCAGCTTTTTCGTATGCTTCAATTGCCAAGTTAACATCAGAGGCTTTCATAGATACGATAATATCATGGAAATCTAAGTCCTCTAAAATTTTAATGTGATGTAGGGCGCTCTCAACCATACCATCTGCAGTTGGGTATCCGTACTTTTCTAAAATGTGACGCTCTAATGAACCTGCGTTTACACCGATACGGATTGGAATACCACGTTCTTTTGCTGCATTTACAACAGCTTCTACTTTATGGCGACGACCAATGTTACCTGGATTGATACGTACTTTATCAATGCCGCCTTCAATTGCTTTTAAAGCAAGGCGATAATCAAAATGAATATCAGCAACAAGTGGAATGTTGATTTGTTTTTTAATATCAGCAATAGCATTTGCTGCGCGTTCGTCTGGAACAGCAACACGCACGACTTGACAGCCAGCTTCTTCTAAACGTTTAATTTCAGCAACTGTTGCTTCAACATCATGTGTTTTTGTTGTTGTCATACTTTGTATAATTAATTCATTATTACCGCCAATTGTTAAATTACCGACTTTAACTGGACGTGTTTTTGTACGATGAGTCATTTCATTCACGAATAGATCGCTCTCCTTATAAAAGAAGTTTCTTATTTAGTCCCTTATATCAATGATAGTATACGTGATACAGGGCTATAGAAACCGAAGTGCTCGGTTTCACTTTTACTATTGTATCAGCGCCTTTATGTAATTGACAAGGATTAAGTGATTGCTTATTGATATAACGGGAATTTATAAGACTTTCCAAGTTGTATTTTTGTAGCAGATGTATTTTTATTTAATTGTTTAAAATCATCAATTACTTTTTCGATAGAAGGAATTTTCTTCTTATTGATCGCTTCTGTAATGGAAAGAACCGTATCACCTGTTTTGACTTCAATTGTTTTATAAGTGACATCTGTTTCTTTTTCCACTTTGTTTTCTTTCTTTTGTTTTGTATTTGTACTTTCTTGTTTTATCGTTTCGGCCGCATTTGTCTTTTTATATGAACTTAACATCGGTAAAGTGCCGATTTTTATATCGTAATAAAATATATAACCAAGCACAAGCACGAATAAGAATATACCTAATCTCTTCATATTCTTCACTCCTTTGCTAGGAATATATGCTTGTCCAAAAAAAAAATGCCTATTTAGGCATTTTTTTCGTTCGGCTTTGGAACTTCTTTAATTGTTAAGTATAGAACAATTAAAACAACTGCGATATAAATGAATGTTGAGCCAGGTACAACGATTTTGAATAAATCCATAATCATAAAGAAGATTGTTGGAATTGTGTAGCTGTAGGCAGTTAACGTCCATACTTGCTTATAAGATAATTTACGTTGACCACTCATAGCAGAACCGATAAACGCGAGTAAAGTAATTCCTAAGAAAGTAATGAACAATTGGAATAGATATACTAACACGCCGATAACAGCTAGTAAAATTGGATAAATACTATCGAATACAGAAATGAAATCTTGCAAATCTTTTTTCTCAAGAGATGTCCCTAATAAATCATTGTAGGAGTATGTTTGCGTCTGGCCATTTCCTATAGAAACTACTTTATCTTTTAAAATAAATAAACCAGTTTTATTTTGATACTTTTCGATATCTGTTGTATTTGGATCAAATACGAAAAGAGCATCTCCCTCTTCTTTTTGAATAGGTTGTTCAATATCAGCTTTTAGTTCACCATTTTCGATTTTAAAATCAGGTAAATCTTTTTCAATTGCTTGATTTACCATAGTAACACTATCTTGGATAAAGCTACCGTAAAAGAATGTTCTTGGAATAGTAGTGATTAGACAAAGTAGCATAATATACAAAATGGTTTTTCCGATTTTTTGAAAACGGAATAGCGCCATATCTTTAGGCGAATATACGCTTTTGGCTAATTGGGTAAATATGGACATAGATTCACTTCCTTTATGTATGTATAAAATCATTGTAACGTAGGAATCTAGGGAATCTCAAGATATATTATATTTACATATAGTAGAGATAACTAAATTTCTTTTTATTAATTTTCTTCTTTTAAATGAGAAAAATACAATTGACACTTTTCTTTTCTATATGGTAAATTTATCTTACATTTCTTAAAGGATATATCCGATAGGAATTCCTTTATTTGATGTATTGTTACATACATAATTGTGGACCCTTAGCTCAGCTGGTTAGAGCAGACGGCTCATAACCGTCCGGTCGTAGGTTCGAGTCCTACAGGGTCCATATCCATTTCACGTGTTTATTATGTCAGTAGGAAGCTTCCTTGTAGAAGGGGGCTTTTTTTATGAAATATATGAGCATTTTAATTGAAAAGAAGTGGGAATTTTGCTACTTTAATGATAGCAAGACAATGTGATTTATTTGTTTGCACCCTATGGCAATTAGGGTAGAATGTAGTTGTATGTCACTTAAGTGGCAATACATAAACTGGGAGGAATATAACAATGGCAAAACACGAATTACCAAATTTACCTTATGCGTATGATGCTTTAGAGCCTCACTTTGACAAAGAAACAATGAACATCCATCATACAAAACACCATAACACGTACATCACAAACTTAAACGCTGCTTTAGAAGGTCATGCAGAATTAGCTGACAAAAGCGTAGAAGAATTAGTTGCAAACTTAAACGAAGTACCAGAAGCAATCCGTACAGCAGTACGTAACAATGGTGGCGGACATGCTAACCACACATTCTTCTGGACGATCTTATCTCCAAACGGCGGTGGACAACCAGTAGGCGAACTTGCAACTGCAATTGAAGCGAAATTCGGTAGCTTCGATGCATTCAAAGAAGAATTCGCAAAAGCTGGCGCGACTCGCTTCGGTTCTGGTTGGGCTTGGTTAGTAGTAAATAATGGTGAATTAGAAGTAACAAGCACGCCAAACCAAGATTCTCCTCTAACTGAAGGTAAAACGCCAGTTATCGGTTTAGATGTTTGGGAACATGCTTACTACTTAAATTATCAAAACCGTCGTCCAGACTACATCGGTGCATTCTGGAACGTTGTAGATTGGAACGCTGCTGAAAAACGTTACCAAGAAGCAAAATAATTGTAATAACGATAGAAAAAGCTAGGAGAATGCTCCTAGCTTTTTTCTATGCTTTCCTTTTACATAATTGGGCTTGTCTTTGGAAGACTAGAACATGAAGTAAAGGAGAGTTGTGTATGAAGTGGAAACATGTAATTGGTGACGTTGAAGTGAATCGGGATTTAGTGTTATTACTCCTTATTGGAGGTTTATACACGCTCGCAATTTCTTTATCGAATACGTTTGTTAACATTTATTTATGGAAACAAACACAAAATTATGTGAATCTCGGCTTGTATAATTTGGCCAGCGTTGTATTGCAGCCCCTCACATTTCTTATAGGTGGGAAATTAGCGAAGCGTATTGATCGCTCGATCTTGTTACGAATAGGCGTAGGCACGTTAGCAATTTTTTTTATCGTTGTTTTAGTAGCGGGAAAAAGCGCTTCTCACTATATTTTATTAATGGGGGCTCTTTTAGGAGTCGGATATGGTTTTTACTGGCTCGCGTTTAACTTATTAACATTTGAGATTACAGAACCAGAAACAAGAGATTTCTTTAACGGGTTTCTTGGGCTTCTTACATCCTTCTCTGGCATGATTGGACCGATAGCGGCTGGATACACAATTTCACGTATGGAGAAGTGGAGTGGTTATACGGTCATATTCTTCCTCTCGTTACTGTTATTCGCAATTGCTGTCGTTTTAAGCTTTTTTGTATCTAAGAGAGAATGTGAAGGGCGTTATGAGGTTACACAAGTTTTGAAAGAGCGACGGATTGATAAAAATTGGGGGAGAATTACACGTGCTCATTTTTTCCAAGGATTGAGAGAGGGAACATTCATTTTTGTTATTTCAGTATACGTGTACTTAGCAACCGATAGTGAGCTTGCATTAGGGAAATATAGCTTAGTAAATTCTGCTGTATCATTTGTATGTTACTATTTAGTTGCTCGTATGTTAAAGAAAGAGTGGCGAAAAAAAGCAATTTTACTTGGAGGCATTATTTTATATGCTGTCGTATTTTTAGTTATATTCAATGTTACATACACAAAATTACTTATTTATGCAGCATGCATTGCGATTGCATACCCTATTTTACTCGTTCCATATGGATCGATGACATATGATGTAATTGGTAGAGCGAAAAATGCGAGAGAGTGGCGTGTAGAGTATGTTGTTGTCCGAGAATTATGGTTAAATGCTGGGAGAATTTGTTCAGTTTTAAGTTTTTTATGTGCTGTATTATTCTTTCCGCCTGAAAAGAGTTTACCTTTCTTACTATGTATTTTAGGTGCTGGACATTTTCTTATTTATTTTGCAGTTAAAAATGTCAAATATGATGAAGGAAATGTAGGGAACACAAGTGTTGTAGCACAAGGAACCACGCAGAATCAAACAGAACCAGAAGGTTAACTTATCGTTTGTTTTATGCTAGAATAGAAAAAGATGTAAGACAGCAGTGAGGACACCTGTATGAAGGTGTCCCTTTCAAATTACATAGCTGTTGGTAGAGGGGGTTTGTATGGGCAAGAAGCAGAAACAACAAAAGAAAAAGACTCACGTTCCTTTTCGGTTAAACGTGCTGTTTTTCTGCGTGTTTTTAATGTTCTCCGCGGTTATTGTAAGGCTTGGTTATGTACAAATTGTTCGCGGTGAGGAATATAAGAATGAAGTGGAGAGGAAAGAAAACTCGACGATAAGTAATCCTGTACCACGTGGGAAAATATTTGACCGTTATGGGCGAGCTGTAGTAGATAATGCAGCTGTACGTACGATTACATTTACAAAAATGAAAGGATCAACTGCAGAGGCTCGCTTAGAAACAGCGAAAAGATTAGCAGATTTGATTGAAGTACCGACAGATAAATTAACAGATCGCGATAAAAAAGATTATTGGCTTGCTATTCATAAAGAAGAAGCGCAAGAAAAAATTACGAAAAAAGATCGTCAAGAGTTTAAAGATAAAAAAATTGACGATAAAGAATTAGATGAGCGTCAACGAAATCGCGTGACGGAAGAAGAAGTGAATCAATTATCCGCAAAAGATTTAGAAGTGCTAGCGATTAAAAGCAAAATGGACGGCGGATATGCGATGACGCCACAAGTCATTAAAAAGGATGCTACAGAACAAGAATATGCCATTATTAGTGAAAATCTAGCAACATTACCGGGTGTAGATACGAATGTTGATTGGGATCGAAAGTATATTTATGATGATTTATTCCGAAGTGTACTTGGTGGCGTGTCAACGTCTGATGAAGGTTTACCGAGAGAAAGACTAGATTACTATCTTGTTCGTGATTATAATCGAAATGACCGCGTAGGGAAAAGTTATCTTGAGCAGCAATATGAAGATAGTTTGCACGGTAATAAAGCGGAAGTGAGAAATATTACGGATAAAAACGGTAATATTTTAGAAACGATTAATGTATCAAAAGGGCAAAGTGGTAACAATCTGAATTTAACAATTGATATGGAATTACAAAAGCGTGTAGAAGAAATTATCACGAAAAATTTATTGAGATATAAAGGTGGACAACCTCTTTTAGATCGTGCATTCGTTGTAATGATGAATCCAAAAAATGGTGAAGTTTTATCTATGGCAGGGAAACAGTTAGTAGAAGAAAATGGCGAAACGAAAGTGCAAGATTTCGCATTAGGAACGATGACAAGTTCTTATCCGATGGGATCAACTGTAAAAGGTGCGACAGTACTTACTGGGTATCAGACAGGTGCCATTCAACCAGGTTCAGTTCAACTTGACGAACCAATCAGATTAAAGGGAACGCCACAAAAATCTTCTTGGAAGACGATGGGATACATTAATGATTTAACAGCATTAAAAATGTCTTCTAACGTATATATGTTTAAAACAGCGATGAATATCGCAGGTGTTCAATATGTAAGAGGTGGTACGTTAGATATACCACAAAAAGCATTTGATACGATGCGTTATTATTTCGGACAGTTTGGACTTGGTGTAAAAACAGGTATCGATTTACCAAATGAATCTGCGGGTCAAACAGGTAGAGGAAATCAGCCAGGTTTCTTATTAGATTTATCAATTGGGCAGTATGACACGTACACACCACTTCAATTAGCACAGTATGTTTCAACAATTGCAAATGGTGGTTACCGTATGCAGCCGCAAGTTGTAAAAGAAATTCGTCAACCGGAAGCGAAACAAGGCGAAGTTGGAAAAGTCGTTCACTCAATGGAACCAAAAGTACTAAACCGTATTGATATGCCTGAATCACAAATTAAACGTGTTCAGGAAGGATTTAGACAAGTATTTAATGAGTCTGGTGGTACAGCTGCGAAATACTTTACAGGCGCATCATATAAAGCTGCTGGTAAAACAGGTACAGCTCAAACTGTGTATGGCGGAGATAAAGAGATTGGTAGAAAAGCAAACGGTGAGCGTAAAGAAACATATAACTTAACGTTAGTAGGTTATGCGCCACTTGAAGACCCTGAAGTAGCATTTTCTGTTGTTGTACCTTGGGTAGATGATAAATCAGGTATTAACGGTTATATTAGTCGTGACATTATGGACGCGTACTTTGATTTGAAAAAGGTAGAAAATGGCGAAGCTACACAAGAGGAAATAGATAAGAAAAATAAAAAGCAAGATGATGAATAAAAAAGTTGTAAAAAAGCACACTATCTGAAAAGATAGTGTGCTTTTTTTTATGGTTCATGCATACGTTTTAATAAAGTGGACAAGCAGATTATATCGGAATTTTAAGGGACCTCGCAAATAATACGTATGCATTCACTATGGGAGTTATGGACCAATCCTCAGTGAAGATGAACAGTGGCTACGGATTAATAATTTACCTAATGTTGATTCTTGTGGAACTTTACAAAACTTTTACAAACAATTAAAACCGAATTAATAGTTTAGCAGTATTCTTATATCTGTAATCCTGTTATTTCCGGTTACTTCTAGGAGGAAGAACACGTGAAATGGATAAGAGCATCGATTAAAGTTTTCATACTGTCGATATGTTTCTTTTATGTTGGCACGTCTACTGCATTTGCTGTGAATGAAATGGGAGAAGTGAGAGTTGATGGATCCTCAACGGTTTTTCCTATTATAGAAGCAGTAGCGGAGGAATATACAAAGGTGCATCCGAACGTGAAAATTTCCATCAGTGTTTCTGGAACAGGAGGAGGATTTAATCGTTTCAGTAAAGGAGAAGTAGATATAAATAATGCTTCGAGAGTAATGAAACAAGTGGAAGAAAATGAAATGAAGAAAAACTCCATTCAGTTTACACCGTTTGAAGTCGCTTATGACGGTCTTACAATCGTTGTGAATCGTCAAAATAATTGGGTAGACAATATGACGGTAGACGAGTTACGTCTATTATGGAGTGAAGATGCAAGTGAAAAGCGATGGTCACAAATTCATTCATCATGGCCACGTGAACTGGTAAAGTTTTATGCGCCAGGTGTAGACTCTGGTACGTATGATTATTTTCAAAATGTCATCTTACAAAAAAGTCGCATTGTAAAAAAAGTCTCTTTGTCTGAAGATGATCAAGTTATTATGCAAGGGGTAATGAATGATAAAAATGCCATTGCTTTTGTAGGATATGCTTATTATATGGCCAATCGAGATAAGGTGAGAGCAATAAAAGTGAATGGTGTACTTCCGACGAAAGACACGATTCAATCAGGTGAGTATAAGCCGTTATCTAGGTCACTATTTGCTTATGTGAATCATGCATCTATCCGAAATAAAATGAATGTAGCAAACTATATTGAGTTTATGATTCAGCATGTTGGTAATCTTGCTGAAGAGGTTGGATATGTAAAATTACCAAAAGAAAAATACAATGAACAGCTGCGGATGTTAACAGAAATAAAAAGGTAATGTCAGGGTGGAAAGGGGTTTTCATCTTTGGCTTATAATGACAAAAGTCAAACTACATTTTCTGTACAACATTTGATTGAAAGAAATACAAAACATAGAAAAAAAACGCAGCGAATCAATCGAATCGTTCCATTATTACTAAAAATAATTGCTAGCGTGTCTATTGCGACGACACTTGGAATTATTTTTACGCTTTCTAATGAAACAATAATGTTTTTTCAAAAAATACCATTACACTCCTTTTTGACGGGAAAAGAATGGTTACCTTTTTTTGAAGATCCTAAGTTCGGTATATTACCACTTATATGTGGAACGGTCCTTGTAACAGCGATTGCCATGTTCGTAGCAATTCCTATCGGTTTAGCGTGTGCCGTATTTTTAAGCGAATATGCTTCAAACAGTGTAAGAAAAGTATTAAAGCCGATGTTAGAACTATTAGCAGGTATCCCGACAATTGTATATGGCTTTTTTGCATTAACAGTTGTTACACCGCTTTTACACCGGATTATACCTGATTTACAGTTTTTTAATGCGATTAGCCCAGGTATTGTGATTGGCTTTATGATGATACCTACAATTGCATCTCTGTCTGAAGATGCAATGAGAGCTGTAGCAAAAGGAACGAAAGAAGCTTCATTGGCACTTGGAGCAACTCGGTTTGAGATGGTAAAACAAGTCGTGTTTCCTTCAGCTTTCGCAGGGGTTATGGCAGCGATTATATTGGCTGCTTCCAGAGCAATCGGTGAAACGATGATCGTTGTAATTGCAGCAGGATCCACACCGAACGTATCGCTCGATCCGACACACTCTATTCAAACATTAACAGCTTATATTGTGCAAGTGAGTTTAGGTGATGCTCCGCATGGAACACTTACTTATTACAGCATGTACGCTGTAGGCGCAACGTTATTCTTGTTTACTTTTATAATGAACATCATTTCGCAGTTTATTATGCGCCGCTTTAGGAGGGTGACATAATATGCGCATGTTGAATCATAAAAAAATACAAGAAAATATGGCATCACGTTTTTTAAAAGATCGAATTTACAAATTGTTATTTTATCTGGCAATTTTGTTTTCAATAGTAATCCTGCTTATTTTACTTTTTCAAATTTTTGGAAAAGGTGTCAGTTACCTTTCGTTAGATTTCTTTACAAACTTCGCTTCGCGTAATCCGAAAGAAGCTGGGATTGCTGCAGCTTTGTCAGGAACAATATTATTTATGAGTATTGTTATACCACTCTCCTTTATATTTGGGGTCGGAACTGCTCTTTATTTAGAGCAATATGCGAAGGAATCTATATTTAAAAAGGTAATAGAAATTAATAATCAAACGTTAGCAGGAGTACCTTCCGTCGTATTTGGATTACTCGGCTTAACCATTTTTGTATACGCTCTTCATTTAGGTGAGAGTATTATTGCAGCGGCACTGACGATGAGCTTACTCGTCTTACCGACAGTTGTTGTAGCGAGTCAAGAAGCGATACGATCTGTACCGAGGTCATTATTAGAAGCTTCTTACGGGTTAGGTGCTACGAAGTGGCAAACGATGTATCAAGTTGTATTGCCATATGCGTTCCCAGGAATTATAACAGGTTGTACGTTAGCGATATCAAGAGCGATTGGAGAAGCGGCACCGTTATTAGTTATCGGGGCACTTGCATTTGCAAATTATGTTCCGTTTAGTATGTTTGATAGATTTACAGTTTTACCAATTCAAATTTTTAATTGGATGAGTAGACCACAGGAAGAATTTCAGCATGTAGCAGCTGCTGGGATGATTGTTTTGTTAGGTTTGTTGCTCTTGATCAATATAGTTGTCCTATGGTTACGAAATCGAAAATAAGTTGGAAATGGATGAAAGGGGAATTCAAATGGTAGCAACAGTAGTAAATGTACAGGTGAAAAACGAGGAGAAAATCGAGACTGCGCCAAAGAAAGTAGTATTTGATACGAAAAACTTAAATTTATGGTATGGAGAAGACCATGCTTTAAAAGATATTAATTTAAGTATTCATGAGAATGAAGTTACAGCAATTATCGGGCCAAGTGGTTGTGGTAAATCAACGTACTTAAAAACATTAAATCGTATGGTAGAGTTAGTACCAATCGTGCGAACTACAGGCGTAATTGAATATAGAGAGCGCAATATATTTGATAAATCATACCCAGTTGAAGAATTACGAACACATGTAGGAATGGTGTTCCAAAAACCAAATCCATTTCCAAAATCTATTTATGAAAATGTAGCATACGGCCCGAAAATTCATGGTATTAGCGACAAGAAAACGTTAGATGAAATTGTTGAAAAAAGTTTACGTGGAGCAGCGATTTGGGATGAGTTAAAAGATCGTTTGCATGATAATGCATACGGTTTATCTGGTGGACAGCAACAGCGCCTATGTATCGCACGTTGTTTAGCGATTGAACCAGACGTTATTTTAATGGATGAGCCAACATCAGCACTAGATCCAATTTCAACATTAAAAGTAGAAGAATTAATTCAAGAGTTAAAGAAAGATTTTAGTATCGTTATCGTAACGCATAACATGCAACAAGCTGCGCGTATTTCAGATAAAACTGCTTTCTTCTTAAGTGGAGAAGTTGTGGAGTATACAGATACAAATAAATTATTTACGACACCTTCAGATAAGCGTACAGAAGATTATATTACAGGCCGATTTGGTTGATGTCGCTAGCAAGGCTAAGAGCAAATACCCTCTTAACAGAGGGTATTTCTTATTTTTACCTCATTTAAATTAGAGAAGTAATACTTCTCCTATCTTAAGGCTTATTATAAGTAGGCTAGGTAGGAGAGTTATATATAGTGGCACATAATATTGAGGGGGAAGAAACAATGGTACGAGAACAATTTCAATGTGATTTAAAAACGTTACAGCAAAAGGTGATTGAGCTTGGTGAACTAGCGAGAGAAGCTTTATTGCTTGCTATGGAAGGCCTTCATAAAAAGGATGTAGAGAAAGCGTTAGAGGTAATAGATGGTGATTATCGTATGGATAATTTAGAAGAGGAAATAAATGATCTTGCGCTTATGCTCATTACGAAGCAGCAACCTGTAGCAAGTGATTTAAGAAGGATTTTCATTTCAATTAAAACAGCGACAGATTTAGAACGTATTGCAGATCATGCTGTTAATATTGCGAAATCAACCATTCGTCTCGGGGAAAAAGACGTGTCTGTTAGTTTGCACAATCTAGATGAGATGTTTGCGATTGCAAATAAGATGTTACAGTTAGCGCTAGATGCATATGAGCAAGAAAATTTAACTTTTGCGAAGCAAATTGCCGAAATGGATGATTCTGTTGATGAAATATATGGGAAAGCGATTCGTGAATTTATATCTTCAGTTCCAGAACAACCAGAAGCAATTACACAAATTACACAATTATCCTTTGTAGCGAGATATATTGAACGTGTAGCAGACCATATTACAAATATTGCTGAAAATGTTTTTTATTTAGTTAAAGGAAAGCATTACTTATTAAATGAATAAAGAAAAAAGCAGGTGAAACATCACCTGCTTTTTTTAGTCAAAACATGACAAAAAAAGCTCGTTGTTTCCTTTAGTTTATGATGATAAGATGTATCATAATATAATGGAAAAAATAGGGCGTATATGTTATTCGCTTATTAAGTAATATTTTACAAAGTTATTAGTAAGCGCTTTCTTCAGTTGTTGAAAGGTGAATGTATATAAGGGGAACTTTACTGCCTGTCGGCCCGATTGGTCAAGGCTAATAATCAGTAGGGGATGAAGAAAACCCCCACTGATTAAAGTTTCACTTTATTTTATACTGCTAGTTAATGCTGGGTAGATAATATACATATCGTATATGAAGTTACTGAACATTATATAAGTGGAGGCTGAAGTATATGAAGGGGGTTATTTTAGCTGGAGGAAAAGGACGACGCCTTAGACCATTAACATGTAATACTCCAAAGCCGATGTTGCCATTATTAGAAAAGCCGGTTTTAGAATACAATATTGAGTTATTGCGTCAGCATGGTATACGTGAGATTGCAATTACTGTTCAGTATATGAGTACGGCTATTAAGCAATATTTTGGTGACGGTAGCAAATGGGGCGTTAACTTGTACTACTTTGAAGACTCTCCACCGCTTGGAACTGCAGGGAGTATTAAACAAGCGGAAAAATTTTTGGATGAAACGTTTGTTGTCATAAGTGGGGATGCGTTAACTGATTTTCAATTATCAGAAGGAATTACGTTTCATGAACAAAAGAAAAGAATGGTAACTATGTTTGTAAAGGAAGTAGAAAATCCACTCTCATTCGGTTTAGTTGTAATGAACAAAGAACAAGAGGTTACACGATATATTGAAAAACCGAGTTGGAATGAAGTGGTCTCTAATATTGTGAATACAGGTATATATATTATGGAGCCAGAAATTTTTTCATACATACCACCCCGAGAATTTTTTGATTTCAGTCAAGATGTGTTTCCCTTATTAGCAGATAAGAATGTATTATTTGCATATTTGTCAGAAGGTTACTGGTTAGATATCGGTACATTTGATCAATATCGACAAGCCCAATTTGATTTGTTAACGAAAAAATTGCAAGTACCTATTCCTTATACCGAAGTATTGCCGATGGTATGGATGGGAGAAGGGGTAACGATTGGAAAAGGAACGAAAATTCACGGCCCTTCTTTTATTGGAGAGGGAGCAAGAATTGGGGCTGGATCTGTAATTGAGCCGTACTCTATTATCGGGAAAAATAGTGTTGTATCAAGTTATTCTCACCTTCAAAAAAGTATTGTTTTTGCGAATGCGCACATTGGGAAATATTGTGAGTTACTAGAAACGACAATAGGAGAACATACAATGGTGGAAGACGACGTTACATTGTTTCAAAAAAGCATTGTAGCGGACCATTGTCATATAGGGAAAAGTACGGTAATTAAGCAAAAGGGAAAACTATGGCCATATAAGGCGATTGATAGTCATTCGGTAGTAGGATCGGCTGGTGTTCAAGAAAGTGAGAAGAGTGCAGGATGGTTGCAAAAAAGCCGCATTGTAGGAAGAGGTAATGTGGAGATTACGCCTCAATTTATTGTAAAGGTTGCGATGGCGTACGGATCTCTTTTCACAAAAGGGGAAAGTATATTAATCGGGAGTCAAGAACATATAGAAACGACTTCTTATAAAAATCTTTTTCTTCATGCAATTCATGGTATTGGGATTCATACGATGGAATGCAAAGAAATGAATGAATCACTTTTTCAGTACAGCATTCAAGATTTGCAATGTGCGGGCGGGGTTTTCATTCAAGCGGAAAAAGAAAAAGAGATTGTTATAAAGTTGTATGGTAAGGATGGGGCACAGTTAACGTATAAGCAGCAAAAAGCGATAGAACAAGTGTATATGTCTGAGTCGTTTTATTACGTATGTGAGAAGGAAATGGGGCGGAATAAACTAGTACACGTTTCTTTACATAATTATATAGAGGCTGTATTAGAGTGTATTGATATTGAGAAAATACAAAAACAGAAGTTCCATCTTCTTATTAATAAGAGAAATGATATGTTACAACATTTGCTTATGCTCTTTTTGCAAAGGCTCGGATGCACAGTTACGTGGATTTATGCAGGCGAACAAAAGGATCATGTGAAAGCTTTGATGAAATCAAGTAAAGCAAATATGGCGCTTATGTTTTCAGAGCAAGGAAATTATTTCGAGTTATATGATAATCATAGTAATATTTACCAAGGAACAAATTTTGAAGAGGTAGATATACCAGATTTATTACTGGAATCGGCAGGAAATATTTACCCAATGTCTTTGAAATTAGGAGAATGTTACCTTTTGTTTTATACGCAGGATGAAAAAAAATCGTTTCAAGCGAGATGGAAGCGAGATATTTTATATCGAATTGGAAAATTATTTGAGTTAATAGCATTGCAGGGAAAAACCTTTCTCAGCATAGTAGAGCAATCGCCGCCGCTTTATTTACTTTGTGATGAAGTTGTATGTTCGTGGAATGAAAAAGGGAAAGTGATGAGGAAATTATTGGCTGATATCGAAAGGAAGGAAGAAGGCATATTTGAAGGAGTACAGTTCAAATATACCGAGAAAGAGTGGTCTTATATCGTTTCTGACACAAAACAACCGAAATTTTTAGTGTATTCACATGCTAGAAACCCAGTAATAGCAAGGGAAAACATGAAAAATCTTATAGAAAAAATTAGACAATATCAAAAGGTGTAGAATTTTTATTTTAAAAGTGGTATTATAGTATAGTCTGATTTAAGTTATTAGTACTGGAGGGAAATAAGAATGCGTGTGAATATTACTCTAGCATGTACAGAATGCGGAGATCGTAACTATATCTCAAAGAAAAACAAACGTAACAACGCTGAGCGTATCGAGCTTAAAAAGTATTGCAAGCGTGACAAGAAGTCTACGTTACACCGTGAAACAAAGTAAGCAGTAGGAATATTTTCCTACTGTTTCTTTTTTTATTCGATTCCTCTCTTAAAAGTGATACACTATCATCGTAGAGCAAAGTATCACTGTGAGGGGGGAAATGTGTGAGAGAAGAGAAACTACGTTTACGTAAACAAATAATAGAGCACATGAATTCTTTATCAAAAGAACGATATACAACTTTATCAGAGCAAATAGCATTTTCTTTGTATGAGCAAAAAGAGTGGGCTGAAGCTAAAACAATTGGAATCACTCTCTCAATGGAAAATGAAGTGAATACATATCCTATTATCGAAAAAGCTTGGGAAGAAGGAAAGAAAGTTGTTGTTCCGAAGTGTAATAAAGAAGCAAGAACAATGTCCTTTAGGAAAATTAGCAATTTTGATCAGTTAGAAACAGTGTATATGAATTTACGTGAGCCAATTCCAGCGCTTACGGAAGAAGTGAATGCAGATGAAATTGACCTTCAAATCGTGCCAGGCGTAGCTTATACAGAGCGAGGAGAAAGGATTGGATATGGTGGTGGCTATTATGATCGTTATCTCATGCATTATAAAGGGAAAACGCTATCATTAGCTTATAGTTTTCAAATGGTAGACCATATTCCAATAGAGCCGTTTGATAAAAATGTAGAAAAAATTATTACAGAAAAAGGAACAATGGTTAAAAATGGGCTTGTATAGACAAATAAAAATTGACGAGACTTTTTCTTCTTGATTATAATAAAATATGTGAACGTTTTCTTATTATAATTTTTTATAGTAAGTGAGCATAGAGGGTGATGAAATGGTATCTATATATGATATTCAGCAATTGCTAAAGAAATTTGGTACGATTATTTATACGGGAGATCGAATTGCAGATTTACAATTAATGCAAGATGAATTGCGTGAATTAAATCAATCACAGCTAATCGATCCACAAGACTATCAAACAGCTTTATTTTTATTGAAGCAAGAAATTCAAAAAGAGCTAAATAAGAATTAGATAAAGGTAGGTAAGCAACATGGAAGAGAAATGGTTAGTTGGTGTTGACCTTGGTGGTACAACGATTAAATTAGCATTTATTAATGTATACGGTGAAATTTTACATAAGTGGGAAATCCCTACGAATACAAATGAGCAAGGAAAACATATTACACTTGATGTAGCGAAAGCTATTGATAAAAAGTTAGAAGAGTTAGGCGAATTAAAAAGTAAGTTAATCGGTATTGGTATGGGAGCTCCTGGCCCTGTACACGTGGCGTCTGGAATGATTTATGAAGCGGTTAACTTAGGATGGAAGAACTATCCGTTAAAAGATTTATTAGAAGTAGAAACAGGATTACCTGTTGTTATTGATAATGATGCGAACTTAGCAGCGCTTGGTGAAATGTGGAAAGGTGCTGGTGAAGGAGCAAAAGATTTAATTTGTATGACGCTTGGCACTGGTGTTGGCGGCGGTGTAATTGCCAATGGAGAGATTGTACACGGCGTAAGCGGTGCTGCTGGTGAAATCGGACACATTACAGTCGTTACAGAGAATGCTTTCCCATGTAATTGCGGGAAGTCTGGTTGCCTAGAAACTGTAGCATCTGCAACAGGTATTGTGCGTGTTGCTATGCAAAAAATACAAGAGACTGATAAAGAAAGTATTCTACGTTCTATGTTAGCAGAAGAAGGACGTATCACATCAAAAGACGTATTTGAAGCACATGGACAAGGTGATGAACTAGCAGGCGAAGTAGTAGAAAAGGTAGCTTCTTATTTAGGATTAGCTGTAGCGAATCTTTCTAGCACGTTGAACCCAGAGAAAATCGTTATTGGCGGAGGCGTTTCTAAAGCTGGAGATGCACTATTAGAACCAATTCAACGCTATTTTGAGCAATATGCTTTCTCACGTGCTGTAAAGAGCACGAAGTTAGCTATTGCAACACTTGGTAATGATGCAGGTGTTATCGGAGGAGCTTGGCTTGTAAAAAAGCACAAATACGAAGCGAAGATGATATAAGTTGTGAGGTATGAAAAGAGGAAGGGGGAACCCTTCCTCTTTTTGTGCGAAATCTTGATGAAGACGAGCATGTAAATGAATTAAGCTGCTGGTGGGTACCCGTTATATAGAACAGTCATGATTGTAAACCATCCGAAAACGAGTACAGTTGCAATTGCAAAGCCGCCCGCGAGAAAATTCTTTTCGCGAAGTGTTCTAAGCGTAGCAAATACAGCTAACAGAGTGACAAGCGTAAAAATAATAACAAGGCCCATACAATATCCTCCTCTGTCTACCCATTCCTTAATATGAGTTTTTGGAATATTTACTCTTTTATATTGTACATGTTTTAAAAATGATTGTCGAGATAGCATCCTTTCTTTTCCTAAGAGAAAAAAATGTTGTATCATTGAAAGTAAGTTTAATAATTGGAGGAGATTTTCATATGAAATGGATACAAATGCCGTTAGGCCCATTACAAACAAATGCTTATATTTTAACGAATGAGCAAAATGAGTGTATTATCTTTGATCCTGGTCACGAAGGAGAGAAGCTCGTTACATATTTACAAGAAGAACAATTAAAGCCACTGGCTGTTTTATTAACACATGCTCACTTTGATCATATTGGTGCTGTTGATGCGGTAAGAGACGCTTTTCATATTCCTGTGTACGTACATAAAGAAGAAGCAGATTGGTTAGGCGATGCAACTGTAAATGGTTCTCAAATCTTTATGATGAATCGCAGCATTACAGCAAAACCAGCAGATCATATTATTGATGCAGAAGGTGCATTAGCAATTGGTTCATTTAACTTTGAAATTTTTGAGACACCAGGACATTCTCCAGGTAGTATTTCTTATTACTGTAAAGAGGCGAATGCTGTATTTTCTGGAGATGTATTGTTCCAAATGAGTATTGGAAGAACAGATTTACCTGGTGGAAGTTTTGCAGAATTGATTGGAAGTATTGAAGAGAAATTATTTGTATTACCTGATGAAACAGCGGTGTTATGTGGACATGGTCCAGAAACAAGCATTGGTTTTGAAAAAGAAAATAATCCATTTTTACAGTAAGGAGCTAGTATGGAGATGGAGCTCATTTTAAAAGAATGGATGGAAAAAGAAAAGGATTATTCAATTTCATACAGTACATATATGAACCTCGCATTATACGCAGAGGAACATGGATATTATATGAAAGAACGTGAAAAAATAGGAAGACAAGGGGATTTTTTTACAAGTAGCAACGTATCCTCTGTGTTTGCAAAAACCTTTGCTAAGTTTTTTATTCGTCTTGTTGAAAATGGTGAAGTTGTTCCACATATTTGTGAGATTGGTGGGGGGACAGGAAGGTTTGCCTATGATGTTTTACAAGAATGGAAGCAATTATCACCGGAAACCTTTATTGATTTAAACTATTCGATAATTGAAATGAGCCCTTTTCATAGAAAATTGCAGCGAAAAACTCTTTGTTCGTTTTCTAATGTGTCATATTATACGTCGCATAGTGAAATGGGAGCATCGTTCGAGGGGATTCTTTTTTCGAATGAGTTATTTGATGCATTTCCTGTTGAAGTAATTGAGAAGAGAAATGGAATATTGTATGAAGTACGTGTTACGTACACAGAGGAAGGGAAACTTGCAGAAGTATGTAGGCCGTTACATAAAGGAATTGGTCGATACTTATTGAAATATAATATTCATCTTGCTGAAGGTCAGCGTTTTGAAGTGCCGATTGCGATGGAAGAATATATAAAAGAAATTGTGAAATGGTTTCAACGAGGTGTATGTATTACAGTTGATTATGGATATACAAAAGAAGAATGGATGCATCCTGCACATCAAGAAGGTAGTTTACGAGGATATTACGAGCATAAGTTAATTCGTAATCCTTTAGCGTATCCAGGTGAAATGGATCTTACTACTCATATTCATTGGGACGAACTGAAAGAAATATTTAGCCTGCAAGGTATGAATATGGTATGGCATAAGAAACAATCTGAGTTTTTGTTAGCGGCAGGAATACTAGAGCTGCTTACGAATCATCAAGATAGGGATCCTTTTTCTGAAATTCAAAAACAAAATCGTGCAGTTCATTCTATGATTTTGAGCGGAGGATTAGGGAGTGCATGTGATGTTGTTATACATACGAAACATATGCAACAGTTACACTTGGATCGGTATTTAAAAATATAAAAAAACAAGACACAGCATAGTTCTGTGTCTTGTTTTTTAATACGACTTATGTAGCATCATATATTTCCTCTCATGATATATATTTATATTAAAGATATGAGATGAAAAATATAAAATACGTCCTTTTTCTCTGTCTATGAGTCCCTAACCCAATAATACGCGAACGAGTTGAATAATTGTTTCGTTTTCTACTTTGTAATAAATTTCCAATCCTTTTCTTTCACTTGAAACGATTTTAGCACTTTTTAACTTTGCTAAATGCTGTGAAATTGTAGATTGTGGCATGTTTAAGCCAGTGTACATTGTAGAAACGTTGCTTGGACCACGTTCAATTAATCCTTTTACAATACATAAGCGAACAGGATGAGCAAGTACTTTCAATAATTCTGCATTGCTTTCATATAGTTCTATTTCTTTTTGAAAGGTTTCTAACATGTTCTTTTCCACCTCCGTGTGAGCTGTTATACCATACTATACATACCAAAAAATTAAAGAAAAGAAAACAGTTGTTGCAGAAAAACATTCCTAAAGTAAAGAAATTGTAAGAAAAGAGACCCTGATGTAAATAAAGTAGATAATTTAGCACGGTTTTGTAAAATGACATTTTTGGGTGAAAATTTCGATGCGTTTTAAAAATTGAAAGATATAGATATATTTGTAACACAATTTTATCATGATTTTCTTATTCTTTCAAATGAATGTACAAAATTTTTAAAATAATATGACAAAGGAATTATAATGTTATATATAGAATATAAAACAGGTTAAAAGAAAAGAAGCTGAATGTAGTCAGCTTCTTCATGGTGAAAATGAAATGTTTGAATATAGCTGATAAATCTTAGAATTACCAAGACGTTAGTTATGTATTCTGGATTTCATCTTTCATCAATTTTAAAAATCTGTGGTTCCATATATTTTCATAAAAATCAATTGTCTCTTTTGCGGACATAAATGGATTATTTAACGTAGAGGTTGCTTTCTGGACCATGAAGTTTTCGTACCCTAGTCCATGGGCAAATTTAATCGTGGTATCCATACAGTACTCTGTTTGAGCACCACAAAATTCAATACGATGTACAGATAATTGATCTAAAATCTCTTTCAAGTTTGTGTTATAAAAAGAATTGGCATGTGTTTTTCTTACAAAAAAATCTTGTTTTTGAACATCTAAATCTGAATGAATAGCCCAAAGTTCTTTTTCAGGTACTAAATCATCATCACAATGTTGAACGAAAAGAATTGGTTTATTTGATTTTCTATATGAAGAAATTCTTTTATTTACTTTTGTAAGTAAATTTTGTAAATTAAATAAATTCTCCTCACTATAACATACTCCATTTTGTAAATCGATAACGATTAAAACATCTGCACATGTATCCATTATTTTGCCCCTTTTTTACTTCTTAATATATCAATTAATTCATTACTTGAAAATAGATAGTGATCTGTCATTTTTTTATGAATTATACGAAGGGTGAAAAATATACTTATCAGCGTAAAAAAGAAGATATGATAACTTAATTTCATATCTTCTCTGCTCTCTATGCATTTACAGGTTCTTCTACATAAGAAAGGGCATTTTCAAAATCGGATATTAAATCGTCAACATTTTCAAGACCGACGGATAGCCGAAGTAATGAATTTGAAATCCCTCTTTCATCACGAGCTTCTTGCGACAGTGCTGCATGTGACATTTTAGCTGGGTAGGAAAGGATCGATTCGACAGCCCCTAAACTAACCGCAAAGACAGGTAATTTTACTTTTGATAAAAATTGGCGAAGTGCGTCTTCTGATCGTAAAGTGAAAGATAGGACAGCTCCTGCTGATGTAGCTTGAGATTGTTGAATGTTAAATCCAAGATGTGTTTGTAATCCTGGATAATAGACATTTTGAACTTTAGCGTGCTCTTGTAAATAGTGTGCAATTTTATTGGCATTAGCAGCTGAATGCTCAAGACGTACATGCAATGTTTTTAGACCGCGAAGTACGAGAGAACAATCTTGCGGGCCTAGAATAGCGCCGAATGAATTTTGTAAAAAGCCAAGTTTTTGAGCGAGATCGGCATCTTTTACAACTGCTAATCCGGCAGTAACATCACTATGACCGGCAATGAATTTTGTGGCACTATGAAGAACGACATCAGCGCCAAGGTCAAGTGGTTTCTGGAATAGTGGTGTCAAAAATGTATTATCAACAAAAGTAAGGGCGCCAATAGATTTTGCAAGTTTAGAAACAGCACGAATATCTGTCACTTTTAAAAGTGGATTGGAAGGTGTTTCTACATAAAAGAGTTTTGTATTTGGTTTAATGTTTTGCTTTATTTCTTCTAAATTGGTCATATCAACGAATGTATGTGAAACACCGTAACGGGAGAGAACTTCAGTTATCATTCGATAAGTCCCTCCGTATACGTCTTCTGAAATGAGTACGTGATCACCTTGTGAAAGGAGGAGGAATGCAGTAGAAATCGCTGCAATTCCTGATGCGAAGGCAAATCCTTTTGTTCCGCCTTCCAATAAAGCAATGATGTCTTCAAGAGCTTCACGAGTTGGATTGCCTGACCTGCTATAGTCATATTTCCCGAACGTATCTACATCAAATTGGTGAAATGTTGATGTGTTATAGATGGGAACGTTAACAGCTCCTGTTTGCGAGTCATGTTTATATTGGTTGTGCAGTAAGAGTGTATCTATAGAATAACTCATATTCTTACACCTTCTTTTACAAGTTTAATGGCTTGCTTTAAGTCTTGAATTAAATCGTTATTATTTTCAATACCAACGGAAAATCGAAGAAGACGATTACATACACCGTTTGCTGTTCTAATTTCTTCAGGAATATCAGCGTGTGTTTGCGTTGCTGGATATGTCATTAAACTTTCAACACCACCGAGACTTTCGGCAAATGTAATTAAGGATAAAGATTGTAAGAATGGATTAATCCATGCTTCATCTTTCAGACGAAATGAGATCATGCCGCCTCTTCCAGGATAAAATACATCTGTCACCCCATCCTCATCATTTAAATAAGCAACAACTGCTTTTGCATTTTCTTCATGTTGTCTCATGCGAAGCGCTAACGTTTTCATACCACGAATTAATAGCCATGAGTCAAATGGACTTAAGACGGCACCAGAGGCATTATGATAATGAGCGATTTCCTCACAAAGTTCCTTTCCTTTTGCAACGACAAGTCCGCTTAGTACATCGTTATGACCACCTAAATATTTCGTTGCACTATGAAGTACGATATCGGCACCTTCTGTTAATGGCTGCTGTATATAAGGTGTGTAGAATGTGTTGTCTACAATAAGAAGTAGTCCGTGTCTTTTCGCTACAGTTGCAACAGCGGCAATATCGGTAACTTGCATTAATGGATTAGTTGGAGTTTCTATGAAAATAGCCTTCGTTTTCGTTGTGATGGCTTGCTCAATTTGTTTAATAGATTGTGTATTTACGTATCTACATCGAACGTTCCACTTTTTTTCGTGCTCAGAAAATAATCGATAAGTGCCACCGTATAAATCTTCGGAAACAATAAGTTCGTCTCCAGAGCGGAATAGGGAAAGGACAAGAAGAACGGCTGCCATCCCGGAACTACAGGCATAACCTTGTTCGCCGCATTCTAAGTCTGCGATTGCCTGTTCTAATAGGCCGCGCGTTGGATTTCCAGTTCGTGAATAATCAAATCCAGTAGATTTACCAATTCCTTCGTGACGATAAGCAGTTGAAAAATAAACAGGTGGATTAACAGTTCCTGTTGTAGTTTCACTCCGGTTTCCGATTTGCGCTAATTTTGTTTCGATAGTTGACATGTGAAAATTCCTCCTTTTTAAATTGAACCATTAGTTGAATATAAAATAAAAAAAGCCTTCTAAGAAGAAGGCTTTCGGTTTGAATAGAGTCTTCTTCTCATCTGTCAAATCTTTCACAATTTGCTGGAATTAGCACCTTATTAACAAATGTTAATGGTTGCTGAGGCGTCATAGGGCCAGTCCCTCTACCTCTCTAGATAAGAATGTTCGTATGAAATTTTATTATGTTTTTAACTTTACAACAAAAGATAATTGAATTGCAACTTTATTTTAAATAATTTTTATTTTTCCGCAAGTGTCATTGACTTTTGTATTTGTGCGTGCTAAATTTATAAAAAAATTAACAAACATTGTTAAAAGGGGAACGCATTTCCTTTTAGCTACATAAATAAAATAATAAAGACAAACTCTTATTGAGAGCGGTGGAGGGAAAGGCCCTGTGAAACCCGGCAACCTTCAAACGAAATGTTTGAAACGGTGCTAATACCTGCAAAACGAATGTTTTGCATAATAAGAGGAGGATCGATTATGTCCCCCTCTTCAAAGTGAAGAGGGGGTTTTTATATTGATAGAAATGAGGGAGATTTGTGAAATTACTAGATTTATTATCAAAAGGAATTGTAATAGGTGATGGTGCGGTTGGGACGTTATTACATTCACATGGTTTGCAAAGTAGTTTTGAAGAATTGAATATATCTGATCCAGATTTAATTATATCGATTCATAAGCAATATGTAGCGGCTGGGGCAGATGTGATTCAAACAAATACGTACGGAGCAAATGAAGCGAAATTACGTATGTATGGATTAGAAAATCAAGTTACTGAAATTAATAGAGCGGCAGTAAAACTGGCGAAAGCATCTGTTACAGACAGAAATGCCATTTTAGGCACAATTGGTGGTATGAAACATATCGGGGCGGTTACGACAACTGATATGGAGCGAGAATTTATGTTACTGGAACAGGCAAGTGCATTATTAGAAGAACAGGTTGATGGACTGCTATTAGAGACTTTTTATGATGAGTTTGAATTACTTCATGCTGTCCAGGTGTTACGAAAAGAAACAAATATTCCAATTGTAGCGCAATTGGCGTTACATGAGGCGGGTACGACTCAAAATGGAAATGATGTAAATGAAATATTAAAACAGCTTTTAGATTACGGTGCAAATGTTGTTGGATTGAACTGCCAACTAGGGCCACTTCATATGACGGAAGCTTTTAAAATGATATCGATTCCGAAAAATGGTTACTTGTCAGCATATCCAAATGCAGGTCTCCCAAATTATGTAGAGGGACGATACGTATATGAGGGAAGTCCAGCTTATTTTGAAGCGATGACACCGAAATTTATTGAGCAAGGTATTCGGTTATTGGGTGGTTGTTGTGGCACGACTCCAGAACATATTGAAAGTATGAAACGTGCTACTCTAAATGTTACACCTGTAATAGAAAAGGATACGGTTCAAAGACCGAAAGTAGTTCATACACATGAGAAACGTTCAAAAGCTCATGTCACTTTAGCAGAGAAAGCAAAAAAACAAACGACAGTAGTAGTGGAATTAGATCCACCAAAAACGTTAGATACGCAGCGATTTTTTGAAGGTGCAAGAGCATTGAAAAGAGCTGGAGCAGATGCTATTACTCTAGCAGATAATTCATTAGCATCGCCCCGTATCTCGAATATGGCAATGGGAGCATTATTAACGAAGCATGATATTCCGGTATTGACGCACTTAACATGTAGGGACCATAACGTCATCGGACTACAATCTCATTTACTAGGTCTATCAGCATTAGGTATGGAAGAAGTGTTAGCTTTAACTGGTGATCCAGCACGCGTTGGTGATTTTCCAGGTGCCACTTCTGTATATGATTTGTCCTCTATCGAGCTCATTAAAATGATTAAAGAAATGAACGATGGGCGTTCCGTTTTAGGAAAATCCATTGGACCGGCAACCAGGTTTTCTGTGGGCGGTGCATTTAACCCGCATGTAAGACATTTAAAAGCAGCGGTTAAGCGAATGGAACGGAAAATAGATGCTGGAGCAGAATATTTCTTAACGCAGCCAATCTATGATATCGCGTTAATTGAAGAAGTGTATGAAGCGACAAAGCATTTAGAACAACCTATTTTTATTGGGATTATGCCATTAATAAGTAAACGGAATGCAGATTTTCTTCATTTTGAGGTGCCAGGTATTACTTTACCTGAAGCAGTAAGAGAGAGAATGGATGGACATGAAACGAAAGAGGCAGCAATTGAGGAAGGGATTCGTATTTCTCAAGAATTGATCGATGCTGCGATGAAATATTTTAACGGCATTTATCTTATTACACCATTTCTAAAATATGAAATTACAGAACATCTTGTTAAATATGTGAGAGAAAAGCAAGAAGTGAAAGAAGGTATTAATTGATGAAATGTATAGAAGAAAAATTACAAAATAACATCTTAATATTAGATGGTGCAATGGGAACGATGATCCAGCAAGAGGATTTAACTGCGGAAGATTTCGGAGGAGAGGAGTACGAAGGTTGTAATGAATATTTAGTAGAAACAAGACCAGATGTTATTTTAAAGATTCATAAAGCTTATATTAAAGCTGGAGCGGATATTATTGAAACAAATACATTTGGGGCAACCAATATTGTACTAAGTGATTATGAGTTATCTCATTTAGACGAGGAGCTAAATGAGAAGGCAGCGCGTTTAGCGAAGCAAGCAGTCGAAGAAAGCAGGAAGGAAGTATATGTTGCGGGAGCAATGGGACCGACAACGAAAGCGATTAGTGTTACTGGTGGTGTAACGTTTGAAGAATTAATTGAAGCCTATACGCGGCAGGCAAGAGGATTGTTGAAAGGAGAAGTGGATGTATTACTCGTTGAGACGAGTCAAGATATGCGTAACGTGAAGGCTGCTTATATTGGAATTCAAGCGGCTTTTGATGAACTAAATACAATTGTACCTATCATGATTTCGGGAACGATTGAACCAATGGGAACGACTCTAGCTGGGCAAACAATTGAGGCTTTTTACTTATCGGTAGAACATATGAAGCCATTATCTGTTGGATTAAACTGTGCGACTGGTCCGGAGTTTATGAGAGACCATATTCGTTCTCTATCTGATTTATCAGAGTGTTACATTTCTTGTTATCCAAATGCAGGTCTTCCTGATGAAGATGGACATTATCATGAATCTCCATCCTCGCTTGCCGAGAAAGTGAAGCGATTTGCTGAAGAAGGATGGGTTAATATTATCGGTGGTTGTTGTGGTACAACACCAGAACATATAAAAGCAATGAAATCCGCATTAACGTCTCTTAAACCTCGTGGACAGCAAGAAAGAGCTGGACACGGGGTTAGTGGATTAGAGGCACTGCAATATGATGACTCTATGAGACCTTTATTTGTAGGTGAAAGAACAAATGTTATTGGGTCACGTAAATTTAAAAGATTAGTAGCAGAAGGGAAATTTGAAGAGGCTGCTGAAGTCGCAAGAGCACAAGTGAAGAAAAATGCTCATATTATTGATATTTGTATGGCAGACCCGGACCGGGATGAAATAGAAGATATGGAAAACTTCTTGGCAGAAGTTACAAAAGTGCTAAAAGTACCGATTATGATTGACTCAACAGATGAAAATGTGATGGAGCGAGCTCTTACTTATATTCAAGGAAAAGCTGTTATTAATTCAATTAATTTAGAAGATGGAGAAGAACGATTTATAAAAGTGACGCCGCTTCTTCAGAAATATGGTGCAGCTATTGTTGTAGGGACAATTGATGAAGATGGAATGGCAGTAAGCGCGGAAAGAAAACTAGAAATTGCGAAACGAAGTTATGAGTTATTGACGACGAAATATGGTATACGCCCATCAGATATTATTTTTGATGCACTTGTATTTCCTGTAGGGACAGGTGATGAAGAATATATTGGCTCGGCGGCTGCGACGATAGAAGGGATTCGCCTTATTAAAGAAGCGTTACCAGAGTGTTTAACGATTTTAGGTGTAAGTAACATATCATTTGGTTTACCACCAGCTGGCCGCGAAGTGTTAAATTCCGTCTTTTTATATCATGCAACGAAAGCAGGGTTAGATTACGCGATTGTAAATACGGAAAAATTAGAGCGTTATGCGTCAATTCCTGATGAAGAAAAACGCCTTGCAGATGCATTGCTTTTTGAAACGACGCAAGAGACGTTAGAAAAATTTACAAACTTCTATCGCGTGGCAAAAAAGAAAGATGTCGTTATTCAAGAAACATTAACTCTTGATGAAAGGCTAGCAAATTACATTGTAGAAGGTACGAAACAAGGTTTACATGAGGATTTAAGTCTCGCACTTACAGAAGGAAGAAAACCTTTGGATATTATTAATGGTCCGCTTATGACAGGAATGGATGAGGTAGGACGATTATTTAATAATAATGAGCTTATCGTTGCTGAAGTATTGCAAAGTGCTGAAAGTATGAAAGCTGCTGTAAGTTATTTAGAGCCACATATGGAATCTAGCGATAGTGCGAAAAAAGGGAAAGTATTATTAGCAACTGTAAAAGGTGACGTACATGATATTGGGAAAAATCTCGTTGAAATTATTTTAGCAAATAACGGATATGAGATTATTAATTTAGGAATTAATGTTCGCTCGGATCGAATTGTTCAAGAAGTACAAGAAAAGAAGCCTGATATTATAGGTCTTTCTGGTTTATTAGTAAAATCGGCTCAACAAATGGTAACGACTGCAGAAGATTTAAAAGCGGCGGATATTGATATTCCAATCGTTGTAGGCGGGGCAGCGTTAACGAGAAAGTTTACAGATAATCGCATTTCGCCATCTTATAAAGGTCTCGTATGTTATGCGAGTGATGCGATGACGGGGCTTGATATTATTAATAAGCTTCAAAAAGAAGAAGAGCGTGAGAAGATGAAGCAGGATAAAAAGGAACGTCATCTTCATATCGTAACAAAAGAAGAGAAGAAAGTAGAAATTCCAGCAGTAATTGAGCCATTACCGAAGGCTGAGGTTATCGTGCCGGATTCAACAAAACGAATTGTATTAAGAGATGTTCCTGTTTCACATCTCGCGCCATTTCTAAATAGACAAATGCTGCTTGGACATCACCTTGGCCTAAAGGGAAGTGTGAAGAAACTTTTGCGAGAGGGAGATAAAAGAGCGCATGAATTAAATGATTTAATAGATGAATTATTGCAGGAAGGACAATCTTGGTTAAAACCGAAAGCAGTGTATCAATTTTTCCCAGCGCAAAGCGACGGACAGAATATTGTAATATATGATCCAGAAGATCATACGCGTGTTATAGAACGTTTCACATTCCCAAGACAAGGAAAAGCACCATATCGTACTTTAGGTGATTATTTACGCCCAGTCGGAGATGAGATGGACTATGTTGCTTTCCTATCTGTTACGGTTGGAGAAGGTGTTCGTGACATTGCTGAAGAGTGGAAGGCGAAAGGTGATTATTTACGCAGTCATGCCATTCAATCGTTAGCGCTCGAACTAGCAGAAGGACTTGCTGAAAAGACACATATGCTTATTCGTGATCGTTGGGGTATTCCAGATTCACCAGAACTGACAATGGAAGAACGCTTCCGTACGAAATATAGAGGAATACGAGTGTCCTTCGGTTATCCAGCATGTCCAGAACTCGCAGATCAAGAAAAGCTATTTCGCTTAATTCATCCAGAGGAAATAGGTATTTCATTAACGGAAGGATTTATGATGGAGCCAGAAGCGTCTGTAACGGCTATGGTATTTTCTCACCCCGAGGCAAGATATTTTAGTGTATTATAGTCTAGAAGGGGGAGACGTATGAAAAAAATAGTCTTTACAGGTGGCGGTTCGGCAGGGCATGTAACACCTAATTTAGCCATCATTCCACATTTACAAGAACAGAATTGGGATATTTCTTATATTGGTTCTCATCAAGGAATTGAGAAAACGATTATAGAAAAGGAAGGCATTCCGTACTATAGTATTGCCAGCGGAAAGCTACGCCGTTATTTTGATTTGAAAAATATAAAAGATCCTTTTCTTGTGATGAAGGGTGTTATGGATGCGTATGTAAGGATTCGAAAACTAAAACCGGATGTGATTTTTTCAAAAGGTGGTTTCGTATCTGTACCAGTCGTAATTGGAGGATGGCTAAATAGAGTCCCTGTTTTATTACATGAATCTGATATGACGCCAGGACTAGCAAACAAAATTGCGCTCCGTTTCGCTTCGAAAATATTTGTTACATTTGAAGAAGCTGCGAAACATTTACCGAAAGAAAAAGTAATTTACACAGGATCTCCTGTACGTGAAGAAGTACTAAAGGGAAATCGTGAAAAAGGTTTAGCATTTTTAGGTTTTTCACGTAAAAAGCCAGTTATTACAATCATGGGAGGAAGTTTGGGCGCAAAAAAAATTAATGAAACGGTTCGAGAAGCGTTACCAGAACTTCTGAAAAAATATCAAATTGTTCACCTTTGCGGAAAAGGTAATCTTGATGAAAGTTTACAAAATAAAGAAGGATATAGACAATTTGAATATGTACATGGAGAACTGCCAGACATATTAGCGATAACAGATTTTGTTATTTCACGTGCGGGCTCTAATGCCATTTTTGAGTTTTTAACATTGCAAAAGCCGATGGTTTTAATTCCACTATCGAAATTTGCAAGTCGTGGAGATCAAATACTAAATGCAGAGTCTTTTGAAAGACAAGGATATGCTTCCGTATTGTATGAAGAAGATGTGACTGTGAAATCTCTTATAAAGCATGTCGAAGAATTAAATCAAAATAATGAAATGTATAAAACAGCTCTAAAAAAATATAATGGAAAAGAAGCAATTCAAACAATCATTCAACATATTTCAGAGGCATGATGAAACAATCATGCCTCTTTTAATAGGGTGAAAGATTCCAAGAAACGGTGTTTTTATGTTACAATAGCAAATGGATTAGTAGGGAAATTCCAATTAATGAAGCGTGAAAATACGAATGGATTAGGAGTGACTGTGTTGGAGCTAAGTCTCTATGAAAATACTGCACTTATTATATGCTTTGTGTTGTACGTTGGTAGTGTTATTGTTTATATTTCAAGGAAGTTTTCGCAAGAAAGAGAGCTTGAAAAATCAGAAATAACAGCTGAACTAGAAATGTTAGCTGATGAAAGTTATAAAAAACAAAAAATAAAAGAAGACCATGAGGCATCCCATCATTTAAACGCAAATAAGTTTTAAAGATGGGGATTTTTTTTGAAGTTATTCTTTATTATGTTTATAGCAAATAACGCTAAAATGGAGTTTCCCCCTTATATAATGAAGGAGTGTATATAAATGAATTTTTATATCGCCTCAGGATTCCAAAATAAACACCTTGTACGTTCTATAGCAAATGAACTGAAACATGCAGGATGGCACCATACATATGATTGGACAAGAAACGAAAGAGCTGTGAATCAAGAGCAATTAAGAGAAATTGGTCAGGCAGAAAAGAATGCTATTAAAGAAGCGGATGTATTTTTACTTATATTAGATGGTGGAAACGGTAGCCACACAGAGTTTGGAATGGCGATTGCGCTAGAGAAAAATATATATGTATATCATGAAGGAAACCTGCTCCAAACAACGTTCTATCATTTGCCAGAAATAAATATTTTTGAAGGAGATGCAGCAGAATTTGCATCTTATGTTATGAATCATGTGAAATAATAGTAACTATCTACAAGGTTATAAAAGTGATCTTTTGGGTACAGTGATGATAAGAAACATATATAAAGGAGTACATAATATGAAATTAGAAAATGGATGGGAAACGAGCTTTTTAGAAGTCGTACAAAATAGTGAATTTAAGAAAGAGGCACTTCTTAGCCAATTACTTTTTGCAGATAGTGAAGAAGTTGAGGAGCTTGTAGATGATTATGGTTATGAAGAAATCATTGACCGCGAACATGATGATGAATTAGCTCATATTTTAGGAGAAGAACTTTTTAGTGAGATGGAACGACACGTATTTTTATCTTCACAGCCAGAAGAAAAACTTATTTCATTCGTAAATGGATTAGGTTTTCATGTGTTAGATTGGATCGTTCTTCTTGAAACAGAATTTAGCATTAATAGTGCACACTTTACGTCGGATGCTGTGAAAATGTTAGAAAAGCGTTTCAGACAGTTTCCATACATAGAAGATAAAACAATTTTTGACATGACATTTGGAGAAGCAATGGATGTATTAGAGTCTATTACAGGATTACAACTGAAGGAAAAGATGAACGTATAATGTAAAAAAAGAACGTGAGGCTATCACGTTCTTTTTTTACATTATAATAATTTTATCATCTAGTTTTGTTTGTCCGCTAAGAAGTGCGTTTAAATATTCCACTTTTCTTATACAGGCCTGTATATGTCTTTCAACCTCTTGTAACTCTGCTTGGTGATGCGTTTCAATAGGATGAATTTGTACGTTGAATTTTTCAAATTGACTACTATATGTTATTTCTGCATAGCCGCTCATAATATCGGTTTCGTTATGAAATAAAAATTGCTTCGTTTTGTCACAGAATGATACATTCTGAAAGCCATATACTTTTAATGCTTCAATTACTTTTTTTATCATTTTTGTATTCATTTTTTTAACCCTCTTTACGAAGTTCTACTTATACATTATAACATAAAAAATTACATAGAAAGCGCTTCCAAGTGTATTTTATTATAAACTTTACGTTTCAATCACAAAAATGAAACAAAGAAAAAATAATTGTAAAGAAGGAAGGACTCTTTTATTGTTTCGTCATATATATAGAGAAATAGTGCAATGAAAGGAAATTTTCCGAGGTGGAGATCGTATTTCCAATTTGAGCGCAGTAAAAGAGGTGAAGATCTTGAACTTTGATATTGTAGGACAAAAAGCATATATAAAAGATGGACCGCATCGGAACCGAATTGGAATTGTAAAGAAAAACGAGACAAAATTAGAATCGCAGTTTGCTATTGTAATTGGAGAACAAATCATTGATGTAGAGCTAAAGGATATCGTGTTAGTTGGAGTAGACGTAGGACAATTTCATAAATGGTGCGAACAAAATGGTTATTTGTGAAAAGGACGGGCTGTGAGATAATGAAATATATGTGAGGAAAGAGAATATGTTATTGTATTCTCTTTTTCTATGTGTAAGGAGACGGAGATGAAGTATACAGAACGAGATTTTACATTGGAGTTAAAAGAGAACATTCAATGCATGGAGAAGGAAATAGAGAGAATAGCATTTAAACTTTTTAAAGATTATTCACATTTGTACATAGAAAAAAACATGGAATTATTTATAGAACTCATCAGAGATAAAGAAAATCCTTTTGAAACAGGATATTCTTCATCTATTTCGATAGCTGTATTAGATGAAGAAGGAAAGATGATTGAATTTTATACAGTTCCTATCTGGGAATGTTGTAGTTATTTTTTAGGAGTACCACTTCAAATAAGGTTTTGGGGAAGTGAGTTAAGTGGTGAACTTGTTGATGAATCTTATTGTGAGATAGAGGAGGAGTTAAAGGAGCGGTTGGAAGAATTTTTACAGTTTGCAGGTGAGGAATAATAGTTAGTCTGTAGTTTATAATTAATAGTTATTAAAAAAATGAAAAACGGTGTAATTTCTTTATATCTATACATAGTGTTTGAAACACTATGTTATGCCTTATGTGTAAAAGATAACGAGGAAGATGAAAAGAACTAAAAAAGGACGCTAACAGTTTTGTTAGCGTCCTTATTATTATGAAGCAATTTCACCAGTTTTTGTATCATCTTGGTTGTACGTATCTTGATCTAATTCACCAAGCCATTTACTAGAAATAAGACCTGCTGTCATAGAACCACTTACGTTAAGAGCTGTACGCCCCATATCGATTAATGGTTCAACTGAGATAACAAGAGCGACAATACCGATTGGTAAGTTCATTGTAGATAGTACGATTAACGCTGCGAATGTTGCACCGCCACCAACGCCGGCAACACCGAATGAGCTAATCGCAACGACAGCGATTAAAGTTAAAATAAATTGTGGTTGTAATGGATCGATTCCTACAGTTGGAGCGACCATCATTGCAAGCATCGCTGGATAAATACCTGCGCAACCGTTTTGTCCGATAGATACTCCAAATGATGCTGCGAAGTTTGCAATCCCTTCAGAAATACCAAGCTTTTCTTTTTGCGCTTCAATATTTAATGGCATTGCACCAGCACTAGAGCGAGATGTGAATGCAAATGTTAATACAGGGAACACCTTTTTTAAATATTGAATTGGATTTAAACCAGATAGAGCAATTAATAATAAGTGGATAACGAACATTACGATAAGTGCCACGTAAGACGCTAACACGAAGTTACCAAGTTTTAAAATAGCATTTATATCGCTACCAGCAACTGTTTTTGCCATAAGAGCTAATACGCCGTATGGAGTAAGACGTAAAATTAATGTTACCATACGCATTACAATTGCATATACAGCATCAAGCATTTTCTTAAATAGCTCTGCTTGTTCTGGATATTTTCGTTTTACACCTATAAAGGCGATGCCGATAAAGGCTGCAAATATTACAACAGAAATTGTTGATGTTGGACGAGCGCCTGTTAAATCAAGAAACGGATTTGTAGGCAATAGTTCTAATAATTTATCTGGAATTGTTGTTTTTTCAATAGAAGTAAATCTTTCTTCAACTAGCTTCAGACGAGCAGATTCTGCATCACCTTGTTGCAGACCAGTTGCAGATACATCAAATCCTGCACTTGCAGCGATACCGACAGCTGCAGCAATTCCTGTAGTAAGAATTAAAATTCCGATAATAAGACCACTAATTTTACCAAGGTTTTTCGTTAACTGTAATTTTGTAAATGCTGAAATAATAGATACTAAAATAAGTGGCATAACGATCATTTGAAGTAACTTCACATAACCGTTACCGATTAAGCCAAACCAAGTATTTGATTCAATAATTACTTTAGAAGTTGGCTCATAAATAAATTGTAATATAAGACCGAAGATAATTCCGACTCCTAAAGCGGTAAATACGCGTTTATTAAAAGATACATGCTTACGTTGCATATAATATAATACGCCAACTAAAATGAGCATGACTGCAACGTTAATTCCGACAAGCAGTGTATTCATGTTGATTCCCCCTAATTCCAATCTGTTATATAGAATATAAG
This sequence comes from Bacillus cereus group sp. MYBK139-1, assembly GCF_051916915.1. Lineage (NCBI taxonomy): Bacteria > Bacillati > Bacillota > Bacilli > Caryophanales > Bacillaceae > Bacillus > Bacillus cereus group sp. MYBK139-1. The sequence goes on from NZ_JBQAHO010000002.1 coordinate 605,287, forward strand.
GTAATAAAACCTATAAGTCAACTAGGAGATTGTGGAATTAAAAAAAAGATGGCAAAATGCCATCTTTTAATGTCCAGCCCCAGGGACAAGTAAAAACGTCGTGTAGTATGTAAATCCTATGAAGAAAACAGTTAAATATGCCCCAAATACGTATATATACATACGCTCTGTTAAATTTAAATAGCTTAAAAGTACGAAGAATCCTGTTTGTCCTAAAAATAGTAGTGCGGTCGAGTGCATATCCCCTACGTAAAACATAACCGAGAAAATTCCAGTCCAAAAGCCGAGAACGCGAAACATGCGCTCCATGCCATCTCCCTCCTTTTCTAAAAAAAGTAAACCTCACTTCATTATAGTTTATTTTTCTTACTATTGTAAATATTCATTCATATAAAAAGAAGCCAATTATAATTGGCTTCTTTTTATATGAGAAATTAAATTGTTAGTTTATAATTACAAGATTTACATCCATCTAGTAAACTATCGTTTCGTGTTAATTCCGTGTTAGGGAATAGGATTTCAAAAATCCCTTTCATCATATCTCCGTGCATATTACAAATTTCAGTTGGGTGATGGACAGCAACTTCTTTAAATGGACAATTGTGTACATCATAGAAAATTTTCGTTCCATCTGCACTTAATTCAAATGCAGGTGATAAGCCAGCTGTCGAAAAGGCTTCTTTTGCAATTTGAATTTTTTGTTCCACTGTTAAGGCATCTTCACTCACATTTAAACGCTGCATATGTTGTTGCATTAATTCGGCCCCGAATTGTTTCCCTGTTTCGTATAGCGCTTTTTCACCAGCAGCACCAAGGCTAAGTAAAGAATTAAACGCGATTCTTGCTAACAATTGATAGTCACGGAATGGGAATTGTAATTGGATAACATCTTCAGATAATACATATAATCTGCTTGGCCTTCCGCCTTTTCCAGTTTTCTTCGTTTCGGATTTCAGCATATGAACATCTTCTAATTTAGATAAATGTAAACGCGCTACGTTTGGATGAATTTCAAACTCATCTGCAATTTCTTGTACAGTTACGTAACTATGTTTTTGAGAAATATATTTATAAATGTAATAACGAGTTGGGTCAGATAATACACCTGTAATTTTTAAAGCTTGTTCCATGAGGATCTCCACCTTTATCACTTTATCCAAGATAATAACATTATAATACAGATAAACATGGGTATAGGTAATTTTAGACAATAATTCGGAAATTGTTCATAATTTCACAAACATATTTTTCCTTTTCTATCTAGTGAAAATGCAAAAATACCGATTTTTCAGATGGATTTCTTCATGCTATATACATAGTGGGGAGGGAAAAATGATGAATGGAATTGAAAGCTTTGCGAATACGATTTTGAAAGAGGCGTGTAGGGTACAAGCTTCGGATTTACATATTGTGCCCCGGAAGAAGGATGTAGTGATTCAACTGCGCATAGGGAAAGATTTAATGACTAAACAATACATTGAAAAGGAATTTGGAGAAAAACTTGTTTCACACTTTAAATTTTTAGCATCCATGGATATAGGAGAGAGGCGGAAACCACAAAACGGTTCACTATATATACAAATAGATGGACAAGAAGTGTATTTACGCCTTTCCACGCTTCCAACCGTATATCAAGAAAGTCTCGTTATTCGTCTTCATTTACAAGCGTCTATTCAGCCGCTATCTCATCTTTCGTTATTTCCAAGTACAGCGAAGAAACTACTTTCTTTTTTACATTATTCCCATGGATTACTCGTATTTACGGGACCGACTGGTTCAGGAAAGACAACAACAATGTATGCATTACTAGAGGTGATTAGAAAAAAGAAAACACGTCGCATCGTTACACTGGAAGATCCAGTTGAAAAAAGAAATGACGATGTATTACAAATTCAAATAAATGAAAAAGCAGGTATCACATATGAGGCTGGACTAAAGGCTATTTTGCGTCATGATCCAGATGTTATTTTAGTGGGTGAAATTCGTGATGAAGAAACAGCAAAAATCGCTATAAGAGCAAGTTTGACTGGCCATTTAGTAATGACGACACTGCATACGAATGATGCGAAAGGAGCAATACTTCGGTTCATGGATTTTGGTATAACGAGGCAAGAGATTGAACAATCTTTATTGGCTATAGCTGCACAGCGACTTGTTGAATTGAAGTGTCCGTTTTGCAAAAGAAAGTGCTCAACTGTATGTAAATCAATGAGGCAAGTAAGGCAAGCGAGTATTTATGAGTTGTTATATGGATATGAGTTAAAACAAGCGATTAAAGAAGCAAACGGGGAATGTGTCACGTACAAGCATGAGACATTAGAGTCTTCGCTGCGAAAAGGATACGCTTTAGGATTTTTAGAAGAGGATGTTTATGTTTAAGAAAATATGGAGTTTAAGTGATCAAGTAATATTACTGAAACGATTAGGAGAACTATTAGAAAAAGGATACTCTCTTTTGCAGGCATTAGAATTTTTACGGTTTCAATTACCTTTAGAAAAGAAAGTACAATTGCAGCACATGATTGATGGATTAAAAAATGGAAAAAGTCTACACGATTCTTTTCATCAATTAAAGTTTCATCAGGAGATGTTAAGCTATTTATTTTATGCCGAGCAACATGGTGATATTTCTTTTGCGTTGCAACAAGGGAGTGCACTTCTTTATAAAAAGGATAAGTATAGGAAAGATATGATGAAAATAATGCAGTATCCTATGTTTTTGGCGTTCTTTTTAATAATCATGATTTTGATTTTTAACCGCATTTTATTACCACAGGTTGACATGGTATATAGTTCATTTGGTTCTACAGCACCGTTATTCACAGAACAAATATTAAGTACAATTAAGCTACTACCCTATCTTATTTTTAGCACAATTTTTATCGTTATGATTGGCTGTAGTGTATATATATTGTACTTTCAGAAACTCCCGCATATGAAGCGAGTAAAAATTATGCTTCGTATCCCCCTCGTAAAAACATTTCTTATTTTAAAGCATTCGCATTATTTCGCTACTCAATTGAGCGGCTTATTACACGGAGGACTATCAGTACTTGAGGCTCTAACAATAATGATGGAGCAAAAGTATCAGCCGTTCTTTCAGTATGAAGCGGGCCGAGTTAAACACCAATTAATTGCGGGAGAACCGTTGCAATCTATTATTGCTAAAAGCGGATATTATGAGGAAGAACTTTCTTATATTATTACACATGGACAAGCAAACGGTAATTTGGCGATTGAATTAGGTGACTATAGTGATCTAATTATGGAAAAGATTGAGCAAAAAATTAAACGTATGTTAGTGATTATTCAACCGATTTTATTTACGTGTATTGGAGCAATAGTCGTTCTTATGTATTTAGCGATGATTATGCCAATGTTTCAAATGATGAATTCTATATAGGAGGCATTTACATGCAGAATGAGGAAGGGTTTACCCTTTTAGAAATGTTATTAGTTATGGTCGTCATCACTGTATTATTACTATTAATTATTCCGAATGTCGTTACGCAACGTTCATCCGTCGAAGGAAAAGGATGTAAAGCCTATGTGAAATCTATAGAAGCGCAAATACAAGTATATCAACTACAACATAATAAAATTCCCTCGCTAAAAGAGCTGATTGATGGGAAATATATTACAAAGGATGAGTGTCCGAATGGTGAAGCTATTCATATTTCCAATGATGGCACAGTAACAAGTGGGAAACTGTGAAGCAAAAAGGTTTTACACTTTTAGAAATGCTACTCGTTTTATTTGCAATTTCTGTACTAAGTATGGTCACGTATTTTCATGTACATTCATTATATGAAAAACAAAAAATTGAACAATTTTTAAGACAGTTTTCAAATGATATTTTGTATATGCAACAATTAGCCATAAACCGTCAAAAACACTATACATTACGATGGCATAAAGATAGACATATGTATTATATAGGGGAATCGAGTACGGATCTTTCTATCATTAAAAGAGAATATGATAACGATATACAATTGGATTTGAATACTTTTCCAAATCCGATGACATATAATCCGAGTGGAAATATTAATAGAGGTGGCACGATTTTACTTTCGTATCGAAGTTATAAATATGAGATTGTATTCCAGCTTGGAAGAGGGAGATTTACGTATCGTGAAATGTCAAAAAGGGTCAGTGATGGCTGAAATGCTTGTAGCATTAAGTATAGTAATGATGATGGTATCTTTACTACTTCCGCAAACAGTATTGATTATGCAAGAACGAAAAAACATACAAATTCGTTATAAGGCATTTGTATTATTAAAAAAAGAAGCAGCTTTATATATGTATGAGAATGAGGCAAAACAACAGAAAGAAAAAGTCATAAACGGAAATGTATATTACACATATTGGGGAGGAAATGAAGTTTGTGCGATGTGGAAAGATGTGAAAGGAAAAATGATGGAACAATGCTTTTATGCGGGAGAAAAAATGAATTAGAAGTTGGATTTACATTAATAGAAATGATCGTATGTTTTTTTCTGTTATCACTGTTCTTTTTACTCTTACCACGTTTAAACTTTATTGGAATAGAAAACAAGCAATCAAAAGGGTTAAATAATTGGGAATGGGATGTGTTTGTAGGACAAGTACAGTTAGAGTTTCGTGAAGTATCATTTGTGGAAAAAATAGTTCCTGAAAATAGAGAGAGTATGTTGCGCTTCCGTCTTCGCACTGGAGATGAAGTGACGTATGAAAAATTGAATAATCACCTTATAAGAAAAGTGAACATGCGCGGAAGAGAAGTTATATTACAAAATGTTGAAATGGTTTCGTATGAAGTAACACCTCATTTGCTCTTTATCAATGTGAAAGATAGGAGTGGGAAAATATATGAAGGTGTAGCTATAAGGTATAGTGAAATGGAAATAAATACATGAGAAAACAAGATGGGTTTACGATGCCAGGAACAATTATTTTTCTTGTATTATTAACTTCGTTCTTTATATACGAAACGAATATGTTGCTTATAGATAAAAAATTTTATATTGAAATAGAGCAAAAGTTTGTACTGGAGGAAATACTAAATCGATCTATTACAAATATAAAAAAAGACTTACAGCAAAAAGAAAAGGAAGGTACTTTTTTCTTTTCATATGAAAAGGGCGAAGCGAGTGGAAATTACGTATTTGAAAACGACGTTATTCTCGTTTCATTGCAGTGCAAAATAAAACAAGAAGTTTTCTATAAAGTAAGCTTTCGGTATAGAAAAAAGGATGAGAAAATATTTGATTGGATAGAAGGGTAGTATGTAAAATATATGGATAAAAAACCATGATTTCTCATTTAAAAATAGGCTGTTTTTTTAAAGGAAATGGATAAATAAAACAATTAAAAGTTTAAATTTTCTCAAAAAAGAGAAAGGTAGAAAGAATATGATATATTCATGCTATCCAATCATTATTTTTAGGGAGAATAGGGAAATGACAAACAACAATCAAATAGGTGAAAATAAGGAACAAACTATTTTTGATCATAAAGGAAATGCAATTATGACAGAAGATAGGGAAATACAAATTATTTCAAAATTCGAAGAACCTCTTATTGTCGTGTTAGGAAATGTATTAAGTGATGAAGAGTGTGATGAATTAATTGAATTGTCTAAAAATAAATTAGCGCGTTCTAAAGTTGGCTCATCACGTGATGTAAATGATATTCGAACAAGTAAAGGTGCATTTTTGGACGATAATGAACTTACAGCGAAGATTGAAAAACGAATTTCATCTATCATGAATGTTCCTGCGTCGCATGGAGAAGGATTACACATTTTAAATTATGAAGTGGATCAACAGTATAAAGCGCACTATGATTATTTTGCAGAACATAGTAGATCAGCTGCTAATAATCGTATTAGTACGCTTGTCATGTATTTAAATGATGTAGAAGAAGGCGGAGAAACTTTCTTTCCGAAATTAAATCTTTCTGTGCATCCTAGAAAGGGAATGGCAGTATACTTTGAGTATTTCTATCAAGATCAATCACTAAATGAGCTTACGTTACACGGAGGGGCACCTGTAACGAAAGGCGAGAAATGGATTGCAACGCAGTGGGTGAGAAGAGGTACTTATAGATAAGGCGAGTATGTTACGTTTTGTTCTTCAGTGTATAAGAAGAACAAAACGTTTTTTATTAAATAAAGTAGCATCTTTCGTTATAATAACAAGTAATACATGACGATTGAGAGGAACGAAAATGAAATCTATATACATAACCGGCTATATGGGAGCTGGGAAAACAACAATTGGAAAAGCATTAAGTAAAGAACTTCATATGGATGTTATAGATACAGATCAAAAAATTGAAGAGAAGCAAGAGAAGGAGATTCGTGATATTTTTGCCGAAGAAGGTGAAATGGCTTTTCGGGAATATGAAAGTGAGATGTTACGTTCACTACCTGTTGAAAATGTAATCATTACAACTGGCGGCGGAATCATTGAGCGAGAGGAAAACCGAAAGTGGATGAAGGAAAATGGCACTGTCGTGTATTTATATTGTGATCCACACGTAATTGCAGAGAGGCTTCGTGAAGATACGACACGTCCACTATTTCAGAAGAAAGATATAGATGCATTTGTAATGAAATTCGAATCGCGCCGAGCTTATTATGAAGAGGCTCATATTCATATTGATACGACGAATAAGTCTGTAAAGCAAATTATGGATGAATTAAAAGAAAAGATTAATGAATAAAAAAGTGGACATACTAATCAAGTAGAGGTGATGATAATATGTCTACTAATGATTATGTTCGCTTTGTGACACAGCAGTTTGTGTCGTATATGGATGCGCCAAAAGAAGATCGAAAACAAAAGAAAGAACAACGCCGTGCTGAAAAAGAGCCATTTATGAATAAGTGGTTTGGTGTTATGCCGCTAAGTGCTGCTTTGTTTTATCAAAACGTAAAAAATAAAAGAAAAAAATCAAGTTAAAGATTTCGTAATATGTGTAGCAAAATGAAAATCCCCTAGTAGCATCATACTACTAGGGGATTTTCATTTACTGCATAGACTCGTTTTCTTCTGTAACGGCATGTATTTTATTGTTCACCCAGACAAATCCAATTCCGATACAAATGGAAATGCCCCATCCAACAGCGGTCATAATTGCTCTCATTTCACCGTAGCCATCTACACCGAAAACAGAGATGAAATAAATTTTTAAGAAGCTTTTTAATATGAATTGTAGACCGAAAAAGAGCGTTAAATATTGCAATGCTGGATAGATACGACTATCACGATACAGTTCACGACTTTTATCACGGTCATGGCCTTGCAGTGCAGCAATATCTGCTGCGAAATATAACATAAGTGGTTTTTTTATAAAAATTGTACATATAACGATAATACCGAGTACGATGTGATAATACGCATCGTTCCACAACATTCGTTCAGCTGATCCAGATAATAGATCTACCGTTGTATTAGAAATGAGTGTAATTAAAATAAAGAACCCTGTTACGTTAAACTGTTTTTCTTTTTTAAAGGTATACAGTGTATAAATAATCCCCGGAACAGAGGAAAGTAACATTGCGTAATAAGGATCGATATAAGGTTTTGCAAATTTCCAAATGAGGAATGGGATTACGAGATAAAAGACAAGATCTAATATAGCTTTTTTATTTTGATTCATATACAGCCTCCTTAAGTCATACATATATTTTATAATATAATTTCTGAAAATTGTATAAGGTTTAGTGGAAAAAGAAAAAGTATATGATTAGTAGATTGAAAAAAATACCCCTAGCGTAGTAAGTTTTTTTAGTATATAATAAAGGAAACGCTTTCATTTTTAGTTTGTTCACAAAATGGACGGAAAATCACATATTTACTATCGATATGTTGCTTTATAATGAAACTAATTAAATATACATGCATACAATATTGTGAAATAAATAACATAAATAATTTATATAAATGTAAACGTTATCAAAAGAGAGAGGTGGAGGCAATGAGTAAATTTTTCTTCAATCATAATCCAGCAACAGTAGAGGATGGAAGGCTTGTTGAATATGCTGAAATTATTTATGGAGAAGGCGGCCGTTCTGTATTAGAAAATTTAATGGTGAAGGCATCTATCAGATTGCGTGATCGTTATCCGAATAAATCTGACGAGCAGATCTCGAACCTCGTAAATAAAGGCATCCATGATATGTTTCAAAAATATGTGAGTGAGTAAGAGTAGCCATTTGCTACTCTTATTTTTTTGTATAAGGAAGGTGTCTCTAGCTGAAAATAAGGGTGTATTTTGAAAGATATAAAAGGAGTGAAACAGATGAGCAACGGAATTGGCCGTTCAAAAGAAAATCTTCCAACTGATGCAAATCATGTGAGTGCAAAGGATCGTGCGTATCAAAAACGCATGGCAAAGCAAAAACAACAAGAGCGTAATGGTGATAGAGGATAATTCAAAAAAGCTCCTTCAAAAATGAAGGGGCTTTTTAAGTTAGAAAATGATTCGCGGTAACATAAAAGAGTCCACCGTTAATAATTTGTACTGTAATGCGGGGTTCATATTGTTCTTGCAGTGCTTGTTTTTCAATTTCATAGCTTTCAGGAAGTTCATCACTTTCTTCATAAAAACGATTTAAAAGGTCCAAATCGTGATTCCAGCGTACTCTTGCTTCTTTCGCCCACGTATGGTCATCTTCTGCAATAATATTTTTTAAAGCATCCTCTATACGTTGTAAACCACTTTGCGGTTTAATAATAGGCGAGAGCGTAAAACAAAAGTCAGGTATTTTCGGTGTAAGTTTAATTTTAGTTAATGTTTCATGAAAGTTTGCAATCATTGTGCCAGAAATAAGATGAATGCCAATCGAGTGAAGAATATCTTTTTTTCGATCACATTGATAGGAAACTTTTATATTTACACCGAGCCACGGATGGAGCGGTGTATGCGTTGCTCCGCTATGCCGTACTTCTTCATATAAACGTATGTAAGAACCTAATTCTTTTGTCGTTTGAAAAATTTGATGAAGGCGTGGGGAACCGTAGTGGATAAGCTCGCCATCGTTTTCTGCATTTTCTGGATTTGTAATAAGAGTAAGGCGCATCGGATTCGGTACGCCCCCTGTTTTTTCAAGATAGTGCCAATAAAAAGGACGGTTCATTAATAATTTATCCATTTCAATTGTTAACTGCACATCTAATAAATGAGGAGAACGTTCTAAAATTTCACAGTTATTCGCCTCAAAGAAATTGTATAAGTAATTATGAATTTCATGTTGCTGCATAGCCTTGCACCTCAGCTTCATTTCGTTTCGCAAAGTCGATAATAGATGTTAAGTTTTCCATCTTAATGCGGATTTCTCCTTCGCTTTTTGATTGCGCAAATATTTCTTGAATGTGTGCGTCGATGTTTTTCATATTAATTCTCGTTAAAATTTCATCAAGTTCACCGATTACACGCTCAAATAAATTAATTTTTTCATATAACAGTTTCAAAATATGTTCTTCAACAGTGTGTTTTGTAGCTAAGTTATAAATATGAACATCATTCTTTTGACCAAGGCGGTGAATACGTCCGATTCTTTGTTCAAGGCGCATTGGGTTCCATGGTAAATCGTAATTGATCATATGGCTACAAAATTGTAAGTTAATTCCTTCACCACCAGCTTCCGTTGCGATTAGCACTTGCGCATGATTTTGGAAAAGTTCCTTCATCCAATCTTTCTTCCCGCGTTTAAATCCGCCGCGGAATGGGACGGAAGAAATACCGTGTTGTTGTAAAAACCATTGTAAGTACATTTGTGACGCTCGATATTCTGTGAAAATGACGACTTTATCGTCAATTTCTTTTATAAGCTCTAGCGCTTTATTTGCTTTTGAGTTAAAAGGAATACGGTTAATTTTGTCCATTAGCACATCAATATGCGGATCTTTTACGTAATGCTCATTTTCCTTCTGTCGTTTTTCTACATGTTTTTTTAATGAATAGTAAACGGCCTCGCGACTACTACACGCTTCCCGTTTTAAAGTTAATGATGAGAAAGCAGATGTGAAGGCGTCTTGTCCTCGCCAATTTTCGATATCATTATATAGAGCTTGCTCTTCTTCATTAAACTCAACAAAAATTGTACGTACATGTCTCTTTGGCCAATCAATCCCGGTATTATGACGCCGATTTCGGACCATTACTTTGTTAATAAGAGCTTTTAAATCTTCATCAGATTCGGCTGAACGATTTTTTGAAGCATAATATTCTTCAAAATTGGATTGATTGCCTAAGTGTCCTGGTTTTAATAAAGAAACGAGGTTGAAAATTTCATCAATCTTATTTTGGACAGGAGTAGCGGTTAATAATAAACAAAATTTCTTTTTTAATCGCTGTGCAAATTCATAGTTTTTTGTTTTATTATTTTTAAGTTTATGTGCTTCATCGATAATAATAAGGTCATATTCTAAGTTCAAAACGATATCACGATGTGGTGAACGTTTTGCAGTATCAATTGATGATACAATCACATCGGCTTGTTCCCACGAGTAGCTTTTCTTTTGAGCTACAGCTGGAATGAAAAACTTTGTATTTAATTCGTATGCCCATTGTGATACGAGAGAGGCTGGAACGAGTATAAGTACTTTTTTCACAAGGCCGCGGACCATATATTCTTTTAAAATAAGTCCAGCTTCAATCGTTTTTCCAAGTCCTACTTCATCTGCTAGAATCGCTTTACCATTCATTTGTTCAATAACATTTTGAGCGACTTCTAATTGATGAGGAAGTGGTGTGAAATGGGATAAATGTTTCGGTGCTTGTAATCCATCAAAAGTAGGAACAAGTAACGATTTTTCTGTTTCATAAGCTAAATGATATAAATCCCAGTTTGTCCAAGGACCATCTTCATCAATTCTATTTAAAAAATTGTTTTGCCACGTTCGATCTATGGAAATATCGACATTCATTACGACTCTCCCACCTTTTATAAACTAAAGTAATTATGAAAAAATCTTTAATATATAAGCCTTGTAATAAGGCGCTATTACACTTACTGAAAGGTAAACAATAAGTAAAGATAAAGGACTAAATCTTAAAAACTGTATGTAATAAGATTAAGCGTAAAAAATTCTAAATTATTTTTTATGCTAGAATATTGATGAAATATAGCGAATAATGTTAGGATAATGGTGTGAAATGTGTGGAATCTTTCGTATTTTATCCAAGAAAGTGATTTTTTATTTACGCTTTCATAAAAAAATATAATGAGATTCCGTATATCCTATCTTTTCAGAGTGAAAATGTTTAGATAAGGGAAACAACTTTTATTGATTTGTCAGAGCATAAGGGGGAGAGAGCATGATTACATTACAACGTACACCGTTATTTGATGTATACGCGAAGTATGGTGGGAAAACAATCGACTTCGGTGGTTGGGAGTTACCAGTTCAATTTTCAAGCATTAAAGAAGAACATGAAGCTGTACGTACAGCGGCAGGTTTGTTCGATGTGTCTCATATGGGAGAAGTTGAGGTAAAAGGTGTAGATAGTTTAGCATTTTTACAACGTGTTGTTACAAATGACGTATCTACCTTAAAGGTAGGGGGCGCACAATATACAGCAATGTGCTACGAAAATGGTGGTACAGTAGATGATTTATTAATCTACAAACGTGGTGAAGAAGACTATTTATTAGTTATCAACGCATCAAATATCGAAAAAGATTACGAATGGTTAGCTAGCCATGTAATTGGCGATGCGACAGTAGTCAATGTTTCTAGTGAAGTTGCACAGCTTGCAATTCAAGGACCAAAAGCAGAAGGCATTTTACAAAAAGTTGTGTCAGAAGATTTGAAAGAAATTAAGTTCTTTAAATTTAAAAACGATATTGTTGTAGATGGAATTCCAGCACTTGTATCTCGTACAGGTTATACAGGTGAAGATGGATTTGAAATTTACTGTAAGAGTGAAGATGCTGCAAAACTTTGGGAGAAACTTCTTGAAGTTGGAGCAGAAGAGGGCTTAAAACCATGTGGTTTAGGTGCTCGTGATACACTTCGTTTCGAAGCAACATTACCACTTTACGGTCAAGAATTATCAAAAGATATTACACCGGTTGAAGCTGGAATTGGCTTTGCGGTAAAACCAAATAAAGAAGCAGACTTCTTTGGGAAAGCGACTTTAAAAGAGCAAAAAGAAAACGGTGCGCCTCGTAAGTTAGTCGGCATCGAAGTAATCGAACGTGGAATTCCTCGTACGCATTACCCTGTATTTATTGGAGAAGAAAAAATCGGGGAAGTAACGAGTGGTACACAATCTCCAACGTTAAAGAAAAGCATTGGTTTAGCACTAATTGATGTAAAATACGCAGCAGTTGATACAGAAGTAGAAATTGAAATTCGTAATAAACGCGTCAAAGCAGTAGTTGTTCCAACACCATTTTATAAACGTTCAAAGTAACGGGGAGAGGGGTAGATTTCATGTTGCATCGTTATCTTCCAATGACAGAAGAAGACAAAAAAGAAATGTTACAAACGATCGGCGTTCAAACGATCGATGAGTTATTCTCTGATATTCCAGAGAGTGTTCGTTTTAAAGGGGATTTAAAAATTAAAGAAGCAAAATCAGAGCCAGAGCTTTTAAAAGAGTTATCTCAAATGGCTAGTAAAAATGCTAACTTAAAAGAGTACGCTTCTTTCTTAGGAGCAGGCGTATACGACCATTACGCTCCAGTAATCGTAGATCATGTTATCTCTCGCTCAGAATTTTATACAGCTTACACGCCATACCAACCGGAAATTTCACAAGGGGAATTACAAGCAATTTTTGAATTCCAAACAATGATTTGTGAATTAACAGGAATGGATGTAGCAAACTCTTCTATGTACGACGGAGGTACAGCTTTAGCTGAAGCGGCAATGCTAGCAGCTGGCCATACTCGTAAAAAGAAAATTCTTGTATCTAGCGCAGTTCATCCAGAATCAAGAGCTGTACTTGAAACATATGCAAAAGGTCAACACCTTGAAGTTGTTGAAATTAATCATAAAGATGGTGTAACAGATTTAGACGTATTACAAAGTGAAGTAGATGATACAGTTGCTTGTGTAATCGTTCAATATCCAAACTTCTTCGGACAAGTTGAAAAATTAGCTGATATTGAAAAAATCGTTCATCAACAAAAATCATTATTTATCGTTTCTTCAAATCCATTATCATTAGGCGCATTAACACCACCAGGAAAATTTGGTGCTGATATTGTCATCGGTGATGCACAACCATTTGGTATCCCAACGCAGTTTGGTGGACCACACTGTGGTTACTTTGCAACGACGAAAGCATTCATGCGTAAAATTCCAGGACGTCTTGTCGGACAAACTGTAGATTCAGATGGTAAACGTGGATTTGTATTAACGTTACAAGCACGTGAACAGCATATTCGCCGTGACAAAGCGACATCTAACATTTGTTCAAACCAAGCGTTAAATGCATTAGCAGCATCAGTTGCAATGACGGCACTTGGTAAACAAGGTGTGAAAGAAATGGCACGCCAAAACATTTCTAAAGCACAATATGCAAAACGTCAATTTGAAGCGAAAGGCTTCACAGTTACATTTGCTGGACCATTCTTCAATGAGTTCGTTGTAGATTGCAAGCGCCCAGTGAAAGAAGTAAACGATGCATTATTACAAAAGAATATTATCGGCGGTTACGATCTAGGCCGTGATTATAAAGAGCATGAGAACCATATGCTTGTAGCAGTAACTGAGCTTCGTACAAAAGAGGAAATTGACACACTTGTAAACGAAATGGGGGCTATCCAATGAAGAACCAAGACCAAGCACTTATCTTTGAAGTAAGTAAAGAAGGACGCATAGGATATAGCCTACCAAAATTAGATGTAGAAGAAGTGAAACTAGAAGATGTATTTGAGAGCGATTATATTCGAGTAGAAGATGCAGAGCTACCAGAAGTATCTGAACTTGATATTATGCGCCATTATACAGCACTTTCAAACCGTAACCACGGTGTTGATTCTGGTTTCTATCCACTTGGATCTTGTACGATGAAATATAATCCGAAAATTAATGAGAGTGTAGCTCGTTTCGCAGGATTTGCAAATATTCATCCGTTGCAAGATGAAAAGACAGTACAAGGTGCAATGGAATTAATGTACGATTTACAAGAGCATTTAATTGAAATTACAGGTATGGATACTGTTACATTACAACCAGCAGCTGGTGCACACGGAGAATGGACAGGCTTAATGTTAATTCGTGCATACCATGAAGCAAATGGTGACTTTAACCGTACGAAAGTAATTGTTCCTGACTCTGCTCACGGAACGAATCCAGCATCTGCAACTGTAGCTGGTTTTGAAACAATTACGGTAAAATCAAATGAACATGGTCTTGTTGACTTAGAAGACTTAAAACGTGTTGTAAATGAAGAAACAGCAGCACTTATGTTAACAAACCCTAATACATTAGGTTTATTCGAAGAAAATATTTTAGAAATGGCAGAAATCGTCCATAACGCAGGCGGTAAATTATACTATGATGGTGCAAACTTAAATGCAGTATTAAGCCAAGCGCGCCCAGGAGATATGGGATTTGACGTTGTGCATTTAAACCTTCATAAAACATTTACAGGTCCTCACGGCGGCGGTGGCCCAGGTTCTGGTCCAGTAGGTGTGAAAGCTGATTTAATTCCGTACTTACCAAAACCAATTTTAGAGAAAACGGAAGATGGCTATCGCTTTAACTATGATCGTCCAGAGGCAATTGGGCGCGTAAAACCATTCTACGGTAACTTCGGAATTAACGTTCGTGCATACACATACATTCGTTCTATGGGTCCAGATGGCTTGCGTGCAGTAACGGAGTATGCGGTATTAAATGCGAACTATATGATGAGAAGATTAGCACCATTCTATGATCTTCCATTCGATAGACATTGTAAGCATGAGTTTGTATTATCAGGTCGTCGTCAAAAGAAACTTGGTGTACGTACATTAGATATCGCAAAACGTCTGCTTGATTTCGGTTACCATCCACCAACAATTTACTTCCCATTAAATGTGGAAGAATGTATTATGATTGAGCCGACAGAAACAGAATCAAAAGAAACATTAGACGGTTTCATTGATAAGATGATTCAAATCGCTAAAGAAGTAGAAGAAAATCCAGAAGTTGTACAAGAAGCACCTCATACAACAGTCATTAAACGTTTAGACGAAACGATGGCTGCACGTAAACCAGTTTTACGTTATGAAAAGCCAGCTCCTGTACAAGTTTGATTAGAATAACAAAAAAAGAACTCGCTATATGCGAGTTCTTTTTTTGTATGGAGAATTTGTTCCGCAATTTGTGGCCTGGTAATCAGTAGAGATGAACAAAAACACCCACTGATTAAAGTTTCACTTTATGCAGAAGTGGTGAAGAAAATGTTAAAAATTTATATTTTTTGTTTCATAATGGTGTAAAGAAGCAGTTTTATAGGTGATTTTGTTGAAAAAGTCGGTTTGATAAAAGTATTTATTTTTGTTAGAATTTTATTGAAATTAAGAAGATGTGATGAGGCAAAAATTACTCATTTTTATGTATATGTGAAAAAACGAGCAAGACGGGGGTGAAAGTGTGGGATATCGATGTTATAGAATGGTATACCATCTAGAAAATGGAGAAACAATTAAAGATGTAAAAGAATTTTGCTATCGAGACCAAGGAAAAGTGTTAGAAAGAGTAGCGCATCGTGTAATGGATAATAGAGAAGTGACGGCAATTGATAAGCAAGGAACGATCATTTCAATAGCATGTGAGGACATTGTAAAGGTGGAACTTGATTACATAACAGAAAGTTAACCTTGAGTCATATCGAATTATTCGATAAAATATACTGTTGAATGGTGAAGTGAGAAGAGAGGAGTTTATCATGGGTAGTACAAGACACTTTTATATGTTTATCTTAGCGTTTGTTCTTGTTGTGGCATTAACGATTTATTTAATTGTTGATAGCACTTGGTACAACACAGTTCATCCGGCGTTCCTTCTGTTTATGTATGTAGGAATTGCGGTAGTGAGTTTCGGAATGAGAGATGAGATGTTAGATCGCTTTGAAAAGTGATACATATACGAAAGACCAACAGGAAAATGTTGGTCTTTTTTTCTTGCCAAAAATAGGATGGTGTGTATATACTGTATATATAAAGTATATACAGTATATACACAATGGAGGAAAACATGAATATTATTATTTCGAATTCTTCCCAAGACCCTATTTATGTACAAATAAGAAAACAATTAAGCCAGCTTATTTTAAATGGTGGTTTAAAGGGTGGAGACCAATTACCGTCTATTCGTAGCTTAGCAAAGGAATTACAGATTAGTGTAATTACTACGAAGCGTGCGTACGAGGAGCTTGAGAAAGAAGGATATATAGAAACTGTTGCTGGGAAGGGGACTTATGTTTCACGTAAAAATAATGAACTATTAAAAGAACAAAGGCTTCGTCTATTGGAAAGTAAAGCGGAAGAGATTGTAAATGAAAGTAAAGCGTTACAGCTTTCACTTGAAGAATTACAGCAGATGATAGCGTGTTTATATGAGGGGGAATAAAGGGTGTTAGAGCTAAAAAATGTTTGTAAAAGTTATGAAGATTTTGCAGTGAAAAATATAAGTTTTACATTACCACGCGGATATATTATGGGATTTGTCGGACCGAACGGAGCCGGGAAAAGTACGACGATCAAAATGATTATGAATTTAATTAGAAAAGATAGCGGCGATATAAAAATTTTTGGCAAGGACAACAAGAAAGCCGAAAAGGAAATAAAGCAAAATATCGGCTTTGTATATGATGAAAATCATTATTACGAAGATTTAACGTGTGAGCAAATGAAGCGTATTATTGCACCGTTATATAAAAAGTGGGATGAAGAGCAGTATCAATCGTATATGCATAGATTGCAAGTTCCGAAGTATAAAAAAATTAAAGAATTATCAAAAGGAATGAAAATGAAATTTGCGATTGCCATCGCGCTCTCGCACCACGCAGAATTTATCATCATGGATGAACCAACAGCAGGATTAGATCCAGTTGTTCGAAGTGAATTACTTGATATGTTGCAAGAAATTGTAATGGAAGATGAAGTATCGGTATTATTCTCAACGCACATTACAACAGATTTAGAGCGCATTGCAGATTATATTACGTTTATCAACGATGGAGAAATTATATTTACTGGTGAAAAAGAAGACTTAATGGAGAACTACGTAATCGTAAAAGGAAGTAATGATTTATTAGATCGAGAAGGGAAAGAACTATTTGTTGGATTACGAAAAAATAAATTTGGTTTTGAAGGTTTAGCGAAGGATAAACAAGCAATTATTGACTGGTTTGGAAATGAGGTTGTACTAGAAAAGCCTACATTAGATGATATTATCGTTTACACCGCGAAAGGGAGAAGTGCTTATGCGTCAGCTCGTATATAAAGATTTGTTCTTTTTTCGGGTAACTTGGTTAGTAAATCTTGTTGTCCCCCTTGTATTATTTATGTTAGATCCAGGTGGTGAATTGTTATTTTCGATGAGTTGTCTATTTATAACTCTTTCTTCTGTTATGACACTAATCTTTATGGATGAAAGAAATAAAAGTGACATTGTGATAAATAGTTTACCGGTAAGTCGAAAGGATATCATTATTGCTAGATATATTTCCTGTGCAATATTCATTGTAGGCAGCATATTCTCTACGATGTTAGTTGTTTTTCTTATAAGAGGCATTGTAGTTATTGGTGATATCGGTGCATATCATCCTAATCTATACATTGAAATTCCATGGTATGAAGTCATAAATGGAGCTGTTTACGCTGTGTTTTTTGTTGTGACATTTTTTCCAAGTTATTATGTTACAAAGTCAAAGATAGCACGAAGTATAGTATCAGGAGTATCAATGGCAGTTGGTGGGATTGCTTGGATATTTATAGGGGATGGACTGAATGAAACAACGTCATCATTCAGTAATTGGATTATGAATCTTTCGAACATTTTCTTGCTTATAGTTTGGGCGGTTATATTAGTTAGTGTGTATATCGCCTCTATGTTTCTTACAATTAAAATTTACGGAGCACGTGATTTATAGAGAGGGGAATTTAGATGCAGCAATTGATTTTGAAGGAGTTTTTCTTACAGAAGAAGATGTTTCCTTTTTATTTTTTTATACCTATTTTATCCGTTTTTAAAAATTCCGTAGAACCAATGGGGATTGCAATCGGATTATTTATAACATGTAGTACGATTATATATATTTCTTTTTATTATGAAGAGAAAAGTAAAGCAGAAAAAGTATTAGTGAGTTTGCCTATAACGAGAAAAGAAATAGTTATAGCTAAATATATTTCAAGCACATTATTTATTATGGTTGGTTTGAGTGTAACTTTTATAGTCGTAATATTAGGAAATATTTTATTGGGCAGGGATATAGTCATGCCTGGATATGCAATATTTTCAGCAATAGTAGCAACTTTGATCTATTATATTGTAACGATACCTGCTAATTACATTGGAGGATATAAAGCTACTTCTGTTTTGAATGTTATTATGGTTTTGCCTTTAACAGGTATGATCGGTCTTATGTGCAATGTTTTTGGTGATAAAACAATTATGTTAAAAGTACTTCAATCTGAAGATGCTACACTAGCAATGGGTGTTCTTGGAACCGGAGTGTTAGTAAGCATATTCATATCAATGATTCTCTCAATGAAGATGTTTCAGGAGGTAGAGTTATAGAAGAGGCATTTTCATATTAGGAGGTGTAATACATGATCAAGCAATTAGTTTTAAAAGATATGATGATGCAAAGAAAGTTAGGGTTTGTTTATCTTATATGTTTCTTGTTCCTACTCATTGTTGATTTTCGCAGTGATAGTTTTTTGATGACATTTAGCATGTTTGTACCTGCTCTTGGCATGATACTGTCAATGAGTTATGAGGGGAAAAATAGAAGTGAACTGATAGTAAATAGTTTACCGTTTGACCGTAAAGATCTTGTCATAGGGAAATACATATTTGTAAGTATTTTAGTTGCTCTAGGTGGATGTTTCTCACTAGTGGTTGGTTTAATACAGTTGCAAAATGAGCATATGACTGGATTTATGCTGTGGGGAGAAATTCTCGGAGGTATAACAGGTGGGTTTGTTTGTAGCATAATTGTACTTCCGATTGAATTCTCAGTAGGATATAGCAGTGCCAAACAAATTGCTCCGTTCGCCGGACTTGCATTGGGATATTTGAGTGGATTGATTGTAAGTAACGTTTGGTTAGATGTAGAAAATGCTTGGAACACGAGTCTAGTCGTAAATATTTGTTTTATAGCAGGATTGCTTCTTTTATATGTTATGTCTATGTTTTTCTCAATTCATTTGTACAATGAGCGTGATTTATAAGGAGGAAGCGAGTGTGAAGCAACTAATTTTAAAAGATTTCATCATTCAATGGAAGTTTTTAATTTGGTACATACTGTATCCTGTTTTCTTTTATATGGCCTTAACAGATACGGAAAATCTGTTCATAATTATGTCCGTAATTATTACAATTGGAGCAACAGTAAAAACATTTGAAGCAGATAGTAAAAATGAGAGTGAAGTTATAGTAAATAGTTTGCCAATATTGAAAAAACATATTGTGTTTGCAAAATATATAGTAGCAATTATTATTCTTTTTATAAGCGTAACGGTCGGTTGTTTTACGATGGGAATGAAGAATGGGGTTAACCTATTTGAATTTATTGAAACGACAATGGTTGCTAGTATTAGCTTTATTTTAGTGTATTTAAGCTTTGTTCTACCAATATCCTTTTGGTTAGGGTATAAGAAAACTATTTTTATTACGATAGTAATATTCATGGCACCGATAGTTGTTTTAGAAGCTTTGTTTCAAATCAACTTGGAACAAATTCAACTATATAATAACGTGTTATTCATTAGTTCCATATGCATGTTCATAGTATCTATCTTCGTTTCAGTGAAATTGTATGAGAAGAAAGAATTTTAAAAGGTGCCCTATAAAAGGCACCTTCTTCAATAACGACAATAGGAAAGTAAAAGTTTATAAACAGAGAGATTACTCGGTACAACATCTTTCGGAGTATGTAATATAAAGCTGAAAACGATAACGAGAATGAGAAAGAGGAAAAATAAAAATAGGATCTGCTTATGTACGGAATTTTGCATATTATTCACTCCTTTTTTAGGTAGTATGTCCAAAAGAAAGGAGTGTATGAAACATTTTAGGAGGGGAGAATGATGAACAAAAGAAAATGGTTATATAGAATAGGGGTATTTTTCGTTTCAATCGGTCTCATATTAGCAAATGTTTATTCAGATATACCACCGTTATTTCCTAGTTTGCATAAAGGGGTTGGTATAAGTATTGTCATAGTTGGTCTATTTTGTCTTATCACATCAAACTTCTACAGAAAGTCTGAATGAATATAAAAAAGGACAGTTACTCTTTTTCAGAAGAACTGTCCTTTTTAAATAACTTATTCCATAGCTTGGCGATACTCCATATAATGACAAGTGCAATGGAGGCAATAATGGACCAAACGATTGATATTATTTCAAGTGTCATGTTAGGAAGGAATGTGAGAATGGATACTATTTTATGAAACAATGATTCTATTATGTGAAAACTGATTTGTAATAGAACGACGATACTAAGCGTGATCCATGCTAACAGTTGCTTCCCTTTTTCTTTCCACATGACATTCACCTCACGTTAGCTTAATAGTTTTAAGCCAACAGCGCCGCATAGAATGCAGCTTAAGAAAGCAAGACGACGCCAATCCGCTGATTCGCGGAAAATAAGGATGCCTAGAAGTGCACTTCCGGCAGTTCCGATTCCAGTCCAAATCGCGTAAGCAGTTCCCATCGGTAATGTGTTCATCGCTAGGGATAAGAAGAAGAAGCTTACGCCGAAGTTAGCGATTAAAATAACTTTTGGTGCCCAGCCTTTCTTTTCAGTGGCTACTTTCATAAAGAGTACACCAATAATTTCACAAATACCAGCTAGAATTAAAAATACCCAAGCCATTTTATGCGGCCTCCTTCGCTTCTTTTTCTTCTGTTACTCGTTTTAAACCAATTACGCCGAAGAAGATTAAACCAATTAATAATACTTTTACGATAGAGAATGGCTCTCCGAAAACGAAAATTTCTGTAAGAACGATTCCACCAGCTCCAATTCCAGTGAAGACTGCGTATACAGTACCAACAGGTAAATCTTTATAAGCTCTAAATAATAAGATGAAACTGATTGTAATTAATAACGCAACACCAGCCCATTCAAGTGGAGCCTCCGCGTGTTTTAATCCAATTACCCAAAAGATTTCAATAATACCAGCTAAGATTACATAAATCCATGCCATATGTCATTTCTCCTTCCTACCAGTCGTTAGGTAAAGGGCTTAAAAACGACGCATTGCAAAGGAGCAATCCGTCAGTTTGAAAGTCCACGCCAAAATACTTTCCAAGAAGCGTCTAAACGTGTCTCAAAACGATTTAAACCTGCGTATAGTAGTTCAACCATAAGACCGTCAAGTAAGCATAGAAAAGCCTCTAAGGCGTCTTTTACTTCAATGTTATGCAACTCATCTTGTTCGCTTGCTCTTTTAAATACAGGGAATAAAAGTTTTCCGACGTTTTCAATGTGTACATTTGCTTTATTAATAATTTGTTCGCGAAATGCATCAGGCGGAAAATAAGAAGTGCGTAACCAAAACATTGATTCTTCACTTTCACCAAATCGTTTTGCATAGCCCTTTAGTAGCTGTAAGAGCAATTCTTCAGTAGACGAATTTGAAAACTTTTCGATATCGCCTGTGAAGCTCTGTAAGTCTTTTTGAAGAGCGGATTCTAAGCATATAAAATATAGCTCTTCTTTTCCTTTAAAGTGTGCGTAAATTGACGGTTTTTTAATCCCGACTTCTTGAGCAATATTTGCTAATGAAGTTCCTTCGTAGCCGTAGCGTGCGAAATGAGAAAGTGCTACAGCTTTAATGCGGTTTGCTGTCATTTTCATCCCCTACCTACCGTTCGTTAGGTTCATTATATGCAAGGGAAAATATAAAGTCAATAGGTGAAGAGCTGAAAAAGAGCGCTATAGGTAACGCTCTTATTAGACAGTATCTCGTTCAATTAAATGGAATGAAAGCTCTTTTGCGTTCCCGATAATTTGCTCGCTTTGGATTTGTTTATGGAATAAAGAAAACGCATGTGAGCCCATTTCGAGACCGGGATGTTCAATTGTTGAAATTTCTAACGCCTTTGAAATTTCATGATTATCAAATCCGAGGATAGCAAGGTCTTCGGGTATTCGAAGACCTTGCTTGCGAGCCTCTGTTAATAAACCAGCTGCAACTTGATCGTTCGCTGTAAAAATAGCAGTTGGACGATTTTTCATGTTTAAAATACGATGGAGTATTTGTGCACCGTCTTGCATTGTATAGCATTGATGAAAAATCCATTCGGGATGTAACGTTTTGCCTTCGTTACGAAGTGTATCAGCAAACGCTTTTTCACGTTCCATAGAATTTACACTTGTTTTTCTTGCTAAACAAATCCCGATTTTTTCATGACCTTTATTGAGTAAATAGGCGGTGCCGAGACGGAAGCCTTCATAATGATCTACGTAGACAGATGAAATGAGGGGGTGGTGCATTTTTTCGCATGAAATAATAGGAGCAAATTTTGCGAAAGGTTCAATTTGTTCCCATGAACTCGTTCGAGAGCAAATAATCATCCCGTCGAATTGTTTCATTTTCATCATTTCAAGAACACGAATTTCTTCGATACTATCGTAATTCGTTTGACATAAATTAATGTGATATCCAGCTGCTAACGCTTCGTTGCCGATTCCTTCAATAATGGTACTGAAGTATGGAAGGTTAATGAAAGGGAGCATAACACCGATTGTATATGTTTTTCCCTTTATTAAATGAATAGCATTTATATTTTTGGCATAGTTCAATTTTTCAACAGCATCTAGAACACGCTTACGTTTTTCTTCTTTTACGTAAGGGTGATTATTTAGGACGCGGGAAACAGTTGATATGGATACACCAGCGGTTTTTGCAATTTGTTTTATATTGGCCATATGTATCACCTCTCTCTCCTTATTATAAAGGGAAAATAATAAGAATGAAAAAATCTTGACCTGAAAAGCTTTTCACAAACTATGTTATAAATAGGACTTCTGTTATTCGCGTAACCTTTTTATTTGGGCGTGAGAATGATAGGGGTCTTTTTTGCGTCTATAAAAGAAGTTTTGTCAAAATGTGTGAGAATAACGTGGAAAGTTTTCAAAGGGGGAGTTTGTTAATGAGGCGAATATGAACAGCATATAAACAATTGATTCATAAAGATAGCGGTATGAAAGGGCGGAAACAAATTGAAAAAAGGGATCATTTGTTTCGTGTTTTCTAGTCTAGTGCTAAGTTCATGTTCGTTTCAGCAAACGATGCGAGAAGAAAAACAATTTGTGGGAACAACAGGGGGAGCTATGGATCATGTTACAGATCCAATTTCGCTGAAGGAGCTTCCGAAATATTTTCCAGTGACATTTAAAGTTCCGGCGTTTTTACCGTATGACATTACGAGTGATGTGAAGGGAGAAGTCAGAACGATTGGAAAAAAGAACACTGTCTTAATGATTAAATATAAACAGCAGGATCCAAGTAGAAATGAGTATATTGAGTTAAATGTTGCGAACTTTCCTTATAGTTTTCCGGATCTTGTGGAACAGAAACGATTTCAAGAACAAATGAAATTGAATAATGGAGCACTCGCTTATTTTAAAAATAAGGATGACGCCGAGCGAGGAGATGAATTTGCTACGCTTATATGGAAAGAGAAAGAGAAAGGACTTGAATATCAGCTACTGTATCGTAATGCACAAGAAAATGATCAAGATGTGATTAAGAAAAATTTATTATACATTGCAAATAATATGAAATGAAAAACTAGCTGAATTATTCAGCTAGTTTTTGTATGTTATTATTTCTTTTTAATTTTTCCAGTCCACGTTTTGAATCCACCTTGTAATTGGTAGAAATCTTTGTAGCCTTGTTTCTTTAAGTATTGAGCCGCACGACCAGTACGGAATCCGCTTTGACAGTATAAGTAAACTGGTTGATCTTTACGAAGTTCTTTATGACGAAGGCGAATTTGTGATAACGGAATGTTACGTGCGCCTAAAATATGCCCTGCAGTATATTCGTCTGCTTCGCGAATATCGATAAGCTGTGCTTTACGGTAGCCAGCGCGAAACTCTTCTTCTGAAAGTGTTGTAATTAATTTTTTCTGATAGAAATACATCCATACAGTGTAACCGATGAACGCTACGATTACGGCTAATAAAATAATCCAAGTTGTTGACACGATTCTATCGCTCCCTTTTTTCTTATCCTACTTTCAATATTATAATGCCCGTATGTATTTATGCAACAGATTCATTTGTATATAAGAAGAAATTTCGTATTCTTTCACAAATTTTGTCGAATTTGGTAGACTAGAGAATGTGAAAAATAATTGGTTATATGAGGTGCAGGATGGGAAAAGAAAAATGGTGTTATATTAACTCTGGTCAATGTTCACCGGCATTTAATATGGCGTTAGATGAATGTTTATTAAATTGGCAAAGTGAAAAGAAAATGCCACCAACCATTCGTTTTTACGAATGGGAAGTACCGACATTAACAGTCGGGTATTTCCAGCGTGTTGAAAAAGATATTAATATGGATGTAGTTAACGAAAAGAAATATGGATTCGTTCGTCGTCAAACAGGCGGTAGGGGTGTACTACATGATAAAGAATTAACGTACAGTGTTATTGTGTCTGAAGATCATCCGAATATGCCAAAAACAGTTACAGAAGCGTATCGTGTTATTTCGCAAGGTTTACTAGATGGTTTTAAAGCATTAGGGTTAGAAGCGTATTATGCAGTTCCAAAAACAGAAGCAGATCGTGAAAATTTAAAAAATCCACGCTCAGGCGTATGTTTTGATGCGCCGTCTTGGTATGAAATTGTAGTAGAGGGAAGAAAAATCGCAGGTAGTGCGCAAACACGTCAAAAAGGCGTTATTTTACAGCACGGGTCGATTCCATTAGAAATAGATTTAGATGAGTTATATGATCTGTTTTTATTCCCGAATGAACGTGTAAAAGAACGTATGAAGAGTATGTTCTCTTCTAAAGCGGTAGCAATTAATGAATTAACAGACCGTACGTTTACAATCGAGCAGTTAATTAAAGCGTTTGAGGTTGGGTTTGAAAAAGGATTAGATGTAGAGCTTGTTCCGTATGAATTAACAGAAGAACAATTACATGAAGTGCAAACATTAGCAAAAGAAAAGTATGAAAGTAAAGAGTGGAATTATAAAAAATAAGAGGTGGCAATTGCCACCTCTTATTTTTTTATAGTAAATTAAGTACTTTTTCTACTTTGATTCCTTTATCTTGTAAAGAACGAAGGCGATTGACAACGTCCATAATTTCTTTGTCAAATGTAACGCTAATACCTTGGCTTTGTAGTTCTTTTTTTAAGTCTTCAATAGAATCATCTATGTCGATGCCAAGCTCGTAATCTTGACAAACTTCAATTGTCTTTTTCACGAGTTTCACATAATTTTCTTGTAGTTTTGAATTTGTTTCAGTCAAAGCAGGTTGCTTCGGTTTTGCAGGCGCGACCGGTGCTGTCTCTTGCTTTGTAACTGGAGTTGGTACTTCTCGTTTCACAGGTGTTGGAGTAGATAATTCCACAGCTGCTTCTACACTTACTGGCTTAGGTGTCGGTGCTGCAGTAGGCTTAGGTGTTGGTGCTGTAGCAGGTGTTTCCACACGTGTAACAGTCTTTGGAGCAGGTGTAACTGCTTTTGGAGCTTCTACAACTACTTCTTTTTTCGGAGTAGCTTCTACAACTGTTTCTTCTTGTTCAGCAGCCTCTTTATTTTCTTTACTCCACATAACGCGTTCTATCTCTAGAGAAACATTATTTTTGTTCATCGCTGTTAATGTAACTTTACCAACTTCAGCGTTTCCAGTGAAATCAACAATTTTATAAATAACACTCTTGTTCCAATCCACGTTTCCGCTCAAAAATAATTCTTCGTTACATTTCGGCGTTAAGCCCTCGATTTTAATTTCTGCGTTTACACCGTTTTCACTATATACCATAATTAGCGAAGCATTTACATCTTCGTCTGCTAACATTAGTTCACGTACCATTTTGCCGGTGCGTACTTGCGTTTTCTTCTTAACTGACATCTAATTTCTCCTCTCAAAAATTCAGTAATAATAAAAAAATCGTATAACGAAAAATAATTGCTCACGAAGATTTATGATACCGATAATAAAAGCATCACGTCAACAATTAACTTTAATTATTTTGCATTTTTCTTATTTTCTTTATGAAATTTTTCAATTTGTAAAATTAGACAGAAGAAAAACAGCCTTTTGAAGGGCTGTTAAAAATTTGATTTTTTATATAGGAATTTATATAAAGCATAAAATAGGATAGCGAATAAAGCGTTTTGCCAAAAGGTTAGATGATAAATGAGGTAAGGTTGTTTTTTAAAATAAATATTTAAGAATATAGCAGAACAAAATGGGATAGCAAATGCGAATCCAAATAGAATTCTTCTTTTCCAATTCATTTTCTGATCAAAGGAGTATCGCTTTAATAAATATAAAATGAATAGTATACCTAGTATAATTATTGAAACAGATAAAGTAGTTCCAAGGATACTAAAAGGTGGACTTATTATTTCGGTGTTCTTTTCAAAAAAGAAACTGATAAGAGAAGCAATGGTGTCTATTCCAAACTGTATAGCGAGAAGTAAGCTAATAACAAAGCCGATTAAAGAAGTTTTTTCTAACATTGTTTGAACCGGCAAAGACGATATGAGTTCATCACAATAAGATTGTAAGTCATCACCAAAAATGTCATAAGCATTTTTATTTTCTCTTTGTGCTTCAATGAGATGGTCTAATATTTCTAGTAATAGTTCTTCTACTTGTTGCTCTGGCACGTTAGATAAACGAAGATAAACTAGCATATCGCTATAAGCAACTTCATTTTCAGGTGTTAGAAGTTCGCGTTGTTTGTTGTTCAATTTAATCATGTCTTGTGCATTCATCCCCATCACTCCCCCTGTAATAAATTGTTCACTGTTGTTGAAACCATTCCCCAGCTTTGTTTAAATTCTTCAAGCTGTTCTAATCCTTTATCCGTTACGTGATAATATTTTCTTTTTGGGCCAAGTGAGGAGGCTTTTAATGTTCCTTCAATCAATTTCTCTTTTTGCATACGTAACAATAACGGATATATGCTTCCTTCACTTACGAATGTAAATCCGTGTTTATTTAATTTTGTACTCAGTTCATATCCGTACACTTCTTCTTGTGAAATGATGTATAGGATGCAACCTTCGAGCACACCTTTTAACATTTGGCTGTGCATGATTTCACCACCTTTTACTCAGGTAACTTGCTGTGCAAGGTAGCTGTTATCCAAATTATAACATTCAGTAACTTGCAACACAAGTTACTGAAGTGGAAAACTTTAATGCGTGTTAATTTTTAAACGTTTCCCATACT
This sequence comes from Bacillus cereus group sp. MYBK139-1, assembly GCF_051916915.1. NCBI lineage: Bacteria > Bacillati > Bacillota > Bacilli > Caryophanales > Bacillaceae > Bacillus > Bacillus cereus group sp. MYBK139-1. Next base: position 632,891 of record NZ_JBQAHO010000002.1, read on the forward strand.
AACGAGAGGAGGGAAGCATATGAAACCGTTTATGCCAAAACTTGTTTATTTTGAACCGAAGGCACTTGAATATCCACTTGGAAAAGAGCTGTATGAGAAGTTTACGAAGATGGGACTAGAGATTCGTGAAACGACATCCCATAATCAAATTAGAAATTTGCCGGGTGAAAATGATTTGCAAAAGTATCGTAATGCAAAATCAACGCTTGTCGTTGGGGTGAGGAAGACATTAAAGTTTGATACGTCAAAACCGTCAGCTGAATATGCGATTCCGCTTGCAACAGGATGTATGGGACATTGTCATTATTGTTATTTACAAACGACACTTGGGAGTAAGCCTTACGTTCGCGTGTATGTGAATCTTGAAGAAATATTTGAGAAAGCAAAGCAATATATGGATGAAAGAGCACCTGAAATAACAAGATTCGAAGCTGCTTGTACATCAGATATCGTTGGAATTGATCATTTAACACATGCATTAAAGCGGACGATAGAGTTTATTGGAGAAAGTGAATATGGGCGTTTACGTTTCGTTACGAAATATTCGCACGTTGATCATTTGTTAGATGCAAAACATAACGGAAAAACTCGTTTCAGGTTTAGTATTAATTCACGGTATGTAATTAAAAATTTTGAGCCGGGGACGTCACCGTTTGAAGAACGAATTGAAGCGGCTCGTAAAGTAGCAGGCGCGGGTTATCCGCTTGGGTTTATAGTTGCGCCGCTTTATATGCATGAAGGATGGGAAGAAGGATATCGTGAATTATTTGAGCGACTGTACAATGCACTAAAAGATTTGTCTATACCGAATTTAACATTTGAATTAATACAACATCGCTTTACAAAGCCAGCCAAAAAGGTCATACAAGAGCGTTATCCGAGTACGAAGCTTGAAATGGATGAAGAGAAGCGAAAATATAAATGGGGACGGTACGGCATTGGGAAATACGTATATAAAAAAGATGACGCAGCAGTATTAGAAGAAACAATAAGAGGTTATATACATGAGTTTTTTCCTGATGCAGAAATACAATACTTTACTTAAGAGGAGTCTGTATGCAAATACAGATTCTTTTTTGTTTTATATATTTAGGCTTGTTTTCAACTTGTCACGTTATTCTTTCTGGTGTATCATTTTATTGATTGCTTCGTACGGAATGAGCAAAATGAAATTGGATGGAGGAAACCGATGCCTACCCCTAGTATGGAAGATTATATTGAACAAATTTATTTGTTGATTGATGAAAAGGGTTATGCCCGCGTATCTGATATTGCTGAAGCGCTTAGTGTACATCCATCCTCTGTAACAAAAATGGTGCAAAAATTAGACAAAGATGAATATCTAATTTATGAAAAATATAGAGGGCTTGTATTAACATCAAAAGGTAAAAAAATCGGAGAACGTCTCGTATATCGTCATGAATTGTTAGAGCAATTTATGCGTATTATCGGTGTGGATGAAAGTAAGATTTACAATGATGTAGAAGGAATTGAACATCATTTAAGTTGGGAAGCAATTGACCGCATTGGCGATTTAGTGCAATACTTTGAACAAGATGAGGTTCGAGTGGAAACACTTCGTGGCGTTCAAAAAGCAAATGAAGAGAAAAGTAATTAAGGGGAACGTAAGTCGTTTCCTTTTTTATTTCAATCGAAAAGGATGGGAGAATTATGAAAGCAATTATTTTTGATTTTGATGGATTAATTGTGGACACAGAAACAATATGGTTTCACTCTTTCAGAGACGCCGTTCGTGAGTACGGTGGGGAGTTACCTTTAGAAGAATTTGCAAAGTGTATTGGAACGACAGATGATGTATTGTATGCCTATTTAAATGACCAATTAAAAGAGAAGTTTAACAAGCATGCATTAAAAGAAACAGTGAAAGCTTTACATAAAGAGAAAATGAAAATACCAGAAGCTCGTGACGGGGTAAAAGAATACTTACAAGAAGCGAAAGAAATGGGATTAAAAATCGCATTAGCTTCCAGTTCCTCTAGAGAATGGGTAATTCCTTTTTTGGAAGAGCTACAAATTCGAGATTATTTTGAAGTCATTAAAACGAGGGAAGATGTTGAGAAGGTAAAACCAGATCCAGCACTTTACCGAGTTACGATAGAAGATTTAGGGATTGATCCGTCTGAAGCGGTTGTATTTGAAGACTCGTTAAACGGATTGAAAGCAGCGATTGCAGCAGGGTTAACGTGCGTCGTTGTACCTAATGATGTGACACGTAATTTACCATTTGAAAATCATCACCTTCGAATTGAAAGTATGAAAGATAAAAGCTTGAAAGAAGTACTGCGAAATATAAAGAAAGACCGTATTTCCTAAAAGGAAGCACGGTCTTTCTTTTTGTTTTTTTTACCTTCAATGACAGTTAAATGAGATTGTTTTCTTTTTCGCTTTAAAGAAGAAGGATTCCCTTTTTTCCCTTTGTCATTAGAAGCGTTTGATTTAAAGAAAGAATTGCTTAGGGGTGCTACATTTTGTTTCCCATGTTTGCGGCTCGATTGTTTTGCAGCACGCTTATATGAGCTTTGCGAATTTGCTGAACCGCTAGAGTTTGTAAACATTTTGTAGAGTAAATAAAAGATACCAACGACAGCCAACATGATACCAATATTTCTTAACACTCCCATTGGATCTGTAATGACAGATGAAACAAGGCCGAATATTGCTAATCCGATAATAAGCACAAATATAGCGAAAGTAAACGAACGACCGTTCATAAGGAACACCTCCTAAAAACATATATTAAAATTAGTATATTAACGATGAGGAAAGGAGTTGAACACCATTTTTAAATAATTATTGTTTGTTTTCTAAACGTAATAATTCTTCAAACGATGCAATGGCTACTTCCACTTGATCATCTGTTGGTTCTTTCGTTGTTAATAGTTGTAGCCATAATCCGGGATATCCAAGTATGCGTAATACTGGAATATCGCGTAATCGATTCGTAAATTGTAACACTTCAAAAGAAATGCCGAGAACGACTGGAATTAATAAAATTCGGTTTACGACTCTGGCCCAAAGTGGATCTGTAGGGACAAGGAAATAAACAAACATTCCAATAATGACTGTAAATATAATGAAGCTACTGCCACAACGATAATGAAGGCGAGTTTGTTTTTGAACATTTTCTACAGTCAATGAAAGATTATTCTCATAGGCATTAATTACTTTATGCTCCGCACCATGGTACTGAAATACCCGCTTAATGAGTGGCGTTAAAGAAATAAAGTATATATAGCTCAATAATAGCATGAGCTTAATGACACTTTCGACAATGATTTGCCCTGTATGAGATGGGAAAATCGGTCTCGTTAATTCAGCTAGTAATGCAGGAACTGCTGTGAAAATGACTTTACCGAATATGAAAGATAAAACGCCAACTGCTGCAACTCCTAATACCATCGTTAACTTCGATTGTTCTTCTTTTTTATTTGCAATTTGTTCGTCTTCTTCTGGGGGAACATCAAATCGTTCTGAAGCAAAGTTTAAATGTTTTGCTCCGTTCGCGCTTGCATCCACAATAGCGGCAATCCCTCGTAAAAATGGAATTTTTTTTAGGATAGATAATGCTTTATTACGAACGCGTGGTAATCGATAAAATTCAATCGATTTATCTTTACGACGAACCGCTGTAACAGTATATTCTCTACCGCCAAACATAACTCCTTCTATGACCGCTTGCCCGCCATATATTTGTTTTGACTCTTCTGCCATGTTAACACCAACCTGTATTTGTTTCTCTCTTATGTAGAAAAAGAGGCAATTGTCATACTGGGTTCTGTCATTTTGAAATAAGACAATCACCGAGTTTCCTTTATTTTATCGACAAATACAAGTATATGACAAGGAAAAATGTTACGAGAGTCGGACATTTCTTATTCTTTTTATAGACAAATTTCGCAGTATTTAAACATGGTTCAAAATAGTTTCGGGCATACTATTGAGCGGAGGTGTCGATGTGAGTCAAGAACAATTAGGAACAAGGAATTTTGTACAAATTGGTTTATTTGGTGGACTGTTTTGGGGAGGGATATGGTATTTCCTTCATATATTTTCATTTACAGAAGCGGGACCGAACTATTTATTATTACCATTTGCCTTTGGAAGCTGGAAAGAAGGGGTATGGGGCAATGTGTCAGGAATTGTTTGTATGGCACTACTCTCGATTTTAATTGCCTTTTTATATAAAGCGTTTTTGGCAAAGTTTGAAGGAATTCTTCCAGGGATGATTTATGGTCTATTTTGGTGGGCGTTATTATTTTTCGGAGTGGGGTTAATAGCTCCTGCTATTAAAAGTGCACTCCATTTACCGAAAGAAACAATTGTGACGACAATATGCATCTTTATATTGTATGGTGTGTTTATAGCATACTCTGTTTCCTACGCAGTAAATACGAATAAAGCTGAGCAAGAAGGGGAAGAGAAGACAAACTATTCAAATAAGTAACTCCTATGTTAAAATGTTATATAGATATTTAATATTAAGGAGTTTTAAGCATATGAAAAAGGTACTCCTCGTAAACGGTCCTAACCTAAATCGCCTCGGTGTCAGGGAGGTAAATGTATATGGAAAGGGCACGCTAGCGACACTTGAAGCAGATATGAAGCAAGAAGCAGAAGCAATGGGAGTGGAGTTAGAATGTTTCCAATCGAATCATGAAGGTGCGATTATCGATCGTATTCATGAGGCAGAAGATATATATGAAGGAATCATTTTAAATCCTGGAGCATTTACGCATTATAGCTATGCGATTCGAGATGCAATTGCGAGCATTTCGATTCCTGTTATTGAAGTACATATTTCTAACATTCACCAGCGTGAGGCGTTCCGTCACGAATCTGTGACCGCAGCTGTTTGTGCGGGACAAATTGTTGGATTTGGTTTTTATGGCTATAAGTTAGCGTTATTTGCATTAATGGAGAAATTGAGGGAGGCATAAAGTAATGGAGAAAATCGAAAGATTAAGAAGTGCATTTGATGAGGCTGGTATTGACGGTATTTTGTTAACAAATGAACATAGTCGTAGATATATGGCTAACTTCACAGGAACAGCTGGTGTTGTACTCATTTCGAAAAACCGCGCTCAATTTATTACAGATTTCCGTTACGTAGAGCAAGCTACTAAACAAGCGGTTGGATACGAGATTGTACAGCATGCAGGACTAATCATTGATGAAGTTGCAAAGCAAGTGAAAGAATTAGGAATTCAAAAGCTTGGCTTTGAGCAAGATACTCTTACATATAGTTCTTATTCAGCGCATAAAGAAGCAATCGATGCTGAATTTATCCCAACTTCTGGGCTTGTAGAAAAGTTACGCTTGATAAAGACTGATTCAGAGATTAAGATATTAAAGGAAGCTGCACAGATTGCAGATGCTGCCTTTGAACATATTCTATCATTCATTCGCCCGGGAGTATCTGAAATTGAAGTGTCAAATGAACTTGAATTTTTCATGAGAAAACAAGGAGCAACATCTTCTTCGTTTGATATTATCGTTGCTTCAGGTCTTCGTTCGGCATTACCGCACGGCGTGGCATCTGAAAAAGTGATAGAAACAGGAGATTTCGTTACATTAGACTTCGGCGCTTATTACAAAGGATATTGCTCTGATATTACTCGTACGATCGCAGTTGGTGAACCATCTGATAAATTGAAAGAAATTTATAATATCGTTTTAGAAGCACAATTACGTGGTGTGAACGGTATTAAAGCTGGTTTAACAGGCCGTGAAGCGGATGCGTTAACGCGCGATTACATAACGGAAAAAGGATACGGTGAATACTTCGGACACTCTACTGGTCATGGAATTGGTCTTGAAATCCATGAAGCACCAGGTTTAGCGTTCCGTTCTGATACAGTACTTGAACCAGGTATGGCTGTAACAGTAGAACCAGGTATTTATATTCCAGGTATTGGCGGCGTACGTATTGAAGATGATATCATTGTAACAAGTGAAGGTAATGAAGTAATTACGAAATCACCAAAAGAACTTATTATTTTGTAATACACAGGAGGATTTTTTTACATGATTTCAGTAAACGATTTTCGTACAGGTTTAACAATTTCAGTGGATAATAGCCTTTGGCAAGTACTTGATTTCCAACACGTAAAGCCAGGTAAAGGTGCTGCATTCGTTCGTTCTAAACTACGTAACCTTCGCACAGGTTCTGTTCAAGAGAAAACATTCCGTGCAGGTGAGAAAGTAGAAAAAGCACACATCGAAAACCGTCGTATGCAATATTTATACGCAAGCGGTGAGGCTCACGTATTTATGGATAACGGAACTTATGAGCAAATCGAACTTGGTGAAAAACAAATCGAGCGCGAGCTTAAATTCCTAAAAGAAAACATGGAAGTATCTATTATGACTTACCAAGGCGAAGTACTTGGTGTTGAACTTCCAAACACAGTTGAATTACAAGTTACAGAAACAGAGCCAGGTATTAAAGGTGATACTGCTTCTAACGTAACAAAACCAGCTACATTAGAAACTGGCCTTGTTGTACAAGTACCAATCTTCATTAACGAAGGCGAAACACTTATCATCAACACTGGTGAAGGTAAATACGTTTCTCGTGCATAGTAGAAAAGCACTCGTGATTATCACGAGTGCTTTTTTTATAGAAAATAGGGCAGATAATAAATAGTAGTTATTATAAAACTGAAAGCTGTAAGACTAGCAGCACCTGTTGTGTAAGGACCCCATGTCATTTGAAAAGGTTTTACCGTACCTGTTTTATATATAGTGTGATCAATGTTGTTATTTTGATTTATATTTAAAGCAATGAGCCAGATTGCCCCGAATATCGCTAAACTACCAAGAAAAAAGGCCTCCATAAATGACCAACCGACCAATAATGAAAAAAGATAAATAAGAGCTACTTCTACTACAACGGTTAAACTAATTTTCAATATCTTCATATTTTTCCTCCTCCTTTTGTAGGTCTAGCCAATTGAGAAAGTTCTCACGTGACACAACATGTAGTACACAAGAAGATTTTACTTCATTCTCTAAGGCAGAATGTTCATTAGGGAACGTATCTTCCACATGCAATGAAATATAAGGTAGTTTTTCTTGTGCTTTTAACGAGCGAATATTATTCGTTTTAGCACCAGTAAATACGTAGGAAAGTTGTAAGTCTAAAAAGGCGATTTTAAAGATTTCTTTTTTAGCAGCCTCATTATATCCTTTTCCCCAGTACGGATAGCCGAGCCAACTACCAATGTGAGATTGTTTCTTCTCGTAATTAATATGTTTAAGTGTGGTGAGACCAATTATTTCATTCTCTTCATTTACAATCACTCTCGATAAAGACTTCTTTTGGCGTTCTTCTTCTATGGCGAAAAGAAGGAATGCTTTCGTGTCTTCGATTGTTTCTACTTTTATTCCTAATGCATTTTTTACGTGTGGATCACTTGATAGCTTGAAAATCGCATTTGCATAGCGTAAATCTAGTGGTACTAAAGTAACTTGTTGCATCGTCTATTCCCCTTTCAAATTAAATATACCATAATATACCATTTGAAATAAGGATATTCAGATTAATAGAAGACGGTAGATAAAAATTATGTTTTTAATTCTGAAATAGACAACCTCTGCATATGGTTGTACAAATATATTCTTTTTTGGAGTGCAGCACTAGTAACCGTTATGGGAGAGGGTGGGAGAATGAAACAGTGGCTAGCGGCAATGGAAACATCCGTGCTTGTTATGGGAGCACTTCGATTATTTTCAGGTAGTGCGGAAATATTTGCTGCTTTGCTTATGCTCTATGTGAATGATGCAAAGAAAGCATTGTTTATAAATAGTATGTTGGCGTTTGTTGGACCGACCGTATTAATTTTAACAATGACAATAGGTATAGCGAGTGTGGCAAGCGAGATTTCTTTCTTGAAACTCTTTTTTTTAACGCTTGGAATTGGCTGCATTTTTATCGCGTTGTTGAAATAAGTAAGTCGAGTATAGTGGGGCGAAGCTGATGAAAGAAGTATTAGAAGTTTTACCGAAAACGATGAAGCAGTTAGTGGAAAGTTGTAAGCAGTACGATGCTCTAGAGGAAATCCGAGTTCGAATTGGAAGACCGCTAGAGTGTATTGCTCATGGTGAAGTGTTTTTTTATGACTATGTCGTTACAGCAGATGATGCTATTTACTTATTGAATAAGTTAAGTCACTTCTCAATTTATACGATGGAAGAAGAATTAAAGCGTGGGTATGTGACACTTCGAGGTGGGCATAGAATAGGCCTAGCAGGAAAAGTCATTACAGAAAAAAGCACAGTGAAAATGATTCGAGATGTCTCTTCTTTTAATATTCGTATTGCTCGTCAAAAAATAGGAATTGCTGAACCGCTTTTACCGTATTTGTATGAATCACGATGGTTAAACACGATGGTAATTGGCCCGCCACAAACGGGGAAAACAACACTTTTAAGAGATGTAGCGCGTTGCATGAGTCAAGGTGTAAGTACTTCGAAAATTCCTTCTTGTAAAGTCGGGATTGTTGATGAACGGTCAGAAATTGCTGGCTGTGTGAAAGGTATCCCGCAATATGACTTTGGCACACGAGTAGATGTGTTAGATGCATGTCCAAAAGCTGAAGGAATGATGATGATGATCCGTTCTATGAGCCCAGATATATTAATTGTGGATGAAATTGGGCGTAAAGAAGATAGTGAAGCAATTATGGAGGCTGTACATGCAGGGGTTCAGCTTTTTATAAGTGCACATGGATTTTCCTATGATGATGTTGTGAAACGCCCATCATTAAAGGCAGTGCTAGAGCTCGGCATTTTTGATAGGTTTGTGGAATTGTCAAAAGCAAGAGGGCCAGGAACAGTTATGCAAGTGAAAGATAAATATGGAAAACCGGTATTACCTCATAGAAAGGCTGAGAGCGTATGGTGAAAATATTTGGTGCAGTGTTAATCGTTGCGGTCAGCACCTTTTTCGGGTTTTCATACGCTAAAAGATACAGTGAGAGACCGAGACAACTTAGATTATTAAAAGCAGCACTGCAATCATTAGAGGCGGAAATTATGTATGGGCATACACCATTGTCTGAAGCCGCTGAGAGATTAGTGAAACAAATGCCGAAGCCGTTAAATTGGATATTTCAAAGTTTCGCTAGCAGGCTAGAAAGCGGAGAACAAACAGTTAGAGAAGCTTGGATAGATAGTTTGAAAGAAAATTGGAAGCTAACAGCATTTCAACAAACGGAGTACGAGATTTTACAGCAATTTGGTGAAACGCTTGGACAACATGATCGTGAATCACAACAAAAACATATTCGCTTATGTATTACACATTTAGAGAGAGAAGAAGAAGAAGCGAAAGCATTACAACTGCAATATGAAAAGATGATTAAGAGCTTAGGAGTACTAGCGGGGCTACTTATCGTAATTTTACTGCTATAGGGGGGAGAAAGGCGATGTCCATTGATGTTGGATTAATATTTCAAATCGCCGGAATCGGCATTGTTTTAGCTTTCATCCATACTGTACTAAAAGAATTAAAGCGTGAGGATATTGCAAATTGGGTTATCCTTGTCGGTTTTGTCGTTATTTTATTTCATGTCGCATTTTTAATTAATACACTATTCGACAAGATTAAAAGTGTCTTTCTCTTCCAGTAAAGGGGGCGGTTCGAATCGAAATTATACAAATTGTCGGATTAGGCCTCGTTGCTACGTTTTTAGCAGCTGTATTGAATCAGCATAAATCTAGCATTACGTCATTATTTATTGTGTTCGTAGGTAGCGTAATGTTCCTTCTTTTAATTGATCAAATTCACGCTATTTTACAAATGATTGAGAGAGTAGCGAGTGAAGCGAAAGTTAGCAACGTATATGTAGAAACGTTACTAAAAATTATTGGGATTGCTTATATCGCTGAGTTTGGAGCGCAAATTACAAAGGATGCAGGGCAGGGGGCAATCGCTTCAAAAATTGAATTAGCTGGAAAGATTTTAATTCTCGTTATGGCGATCCCTATTTTGACGGTTGTAATTGAAACTATTCTCGGATTTTTACCGACGGGATAAGGGGGAGTGAATGTTGAGGGAGTTTGGAGCTAAGCTGCTATTTGCTTGCTTCCTTTTCTTTTCTTTACCGGTTGTTGTACAAGCTTCTCCTGTAGAGACAAACGTCGTTGATCAACAATTGGATAAGCTCGGAATTGAAGATGTGAAGCAATTTTGGGACGGGCTTGTTACAAAATATGGAGGTTACTTACCAGAGAGTCAAAAAGGTAGCTTTATGGAGTTTGTAAAGGGAGAAAAAGAAATTTCTATAAAAGAGTGGATGCTAGGTTTATTAAAGTACTTATTTCACGAGCTTGTTGCAAATGGGAAACTACTTGGAACGCTCATTATGCTCACAATTTTTAGTGCATTATTGCAATCACTGCAATCGGCATTTTCAAAGAGTAGTGTAAGTAAAATTGCTGATGCGGTTGTATATATGGTACTGATTATTTTCGCTTTAAATAGCTTTTATGTCGTCATGACATATGCAAGAGAAACGATACAAACAATGGTAGATTTCATATTAGCGTTATTGCCTATCTTGCTTGCACTTATAGCGACAGGCGGTGGTGTTGTATCCGTATCGTTTTTTCATCCGATTATCATCTTTTTAATGAATACGAGTGGGCTTCTGATGAATTATATCGTTCTACCACTTTTATTACTTGCAACGATATTAAGTATTGTAAGTACGATGAGTGATCAATATAAAGTTACGAAATTGTCCAAGCTTCTGCAAAACGTTAGCGTCGGGATTATCGGTATCTTTTTAACGATTTTTTTAGGCGTATTATCTGTACAAGGAACAGCGACAGCTGTTGCTGATGGAATCGCTGTGAAAACAGCTAAATTTGTAACAGGGAACTTTATTCCCGTAGTAGGAAGGATGTTTACCGAGGCAGCGGATACAGTTATTAGTGCGTCGGGATTATTAAAAAACACAGTCGGAATTATTGGGCTCGTCATTCTATGCTTAATTGTCGCTTTTCCAGCGATTCAAATTTTTTGCATAGCATTTATTTATAAGTTCGCAGCAGCAGTATTGCAACCAGTTGGCGGCGGAGCAATTATTCAATGTTTAGATATCATTGGACGGAGCATTATTTATGTATTTGCTTGCTTAGCTATCGTATCGTTTATGTTCTTTTTAAGTATCACAATTATTATTGCTGCGGGGAACATTACACTTATGATGCGGTAGGAGGTGAAGGGTATGCAATTTGTTACAGAGTGGATTCGAAATATTATCGTTTTTTTACTCTTAGCTACAATGCTTCATCTTATTCTTCCAAATTCTAATTTGCAAAAGTACGTTAAATTCGTTGTAAGTCTATTATTAGTTGTTTTAATTTTAACGCCGCTTTTTAAACTATTGCAAACAGATGTAAATGAAGTAATCGCAAATTTTAATGAAGAGAAGTACGTAGCAGAAGGATCTGTAAAAAATTCAATAGATTCGAAGAAAAAAGAAATACAAGCTCTAACACGTGCATATAGTTTAGAAGAGATGGCTACCAAAATGAAAAAAGAAGTAGGAAAAGAGTTTGAGAAACAGTATGGTATGTCAGTCTCTGAAATACAAATAGTCGCGGCGGAAAGCACAGCGGAAGTAAAGTCAGCGAAAGATATTCAATCTGTTGTTGTGACGTTGAAAGAAAAAGAGCGTAGTAAAAATGATGCAATCGAAACAGTAAAACCAGTTGAAATTAACACGAAAGAACCACCGAAAAAGGTAGAGGAAACGAATGTAGAAATGAAAGACTTCTTTTCAAGCAGGTGGCAACTAGAGAATAAACAAATCCAAGTTCAAATGGAAGGGAGGACAGGTAGAGTAAATGGACAATAAAGATAAAAATTCGAAGTTCTCATTTTTTCGAAACTTATTGAATGGAGATGAAAAAGAAAGTAATGAGAAGGGAAAAAAGGTAACACCTAAGTTCTTACTTGTCCTACTCATACTTGGAATGTTGCTTATGTTTTCTAGTAGTTTTTTTTCAAGTAAAAAAGAAGAAGTACCTGTATTTAAAGAACAAAAAACTCAAAACCAAGAAAAAGACGTACCAACTTTTGGACAAAAAAATAATGATAATATGTCAAATGTAGAAAAATATGAAAAAGCGTATGAGCAAGAATTAAAAGCAGCCTTAGAAGAAATAGCAGGAGTAAAAGATGTAACGATTAATGTGAATTTAGACTCATCAGAGGAAAAAATATTAGAAAAAAATACAGTGAAACGCTCACAAACAACAGGTGAAACAGATAAAACAGGTGGTCAGAGGAAAGTAGAAGACGAGTCTCTTGATGAAAAGACAGTCATTATACGTGAAGGGGATAAAGAAACTCCCGTTGTTTTACGAACAGAGAAACCGAAAGTGCGAGGTGTTCTTGTCGTAGCAAAGGGAGTGGATAATATACAAGTTAAAGCGATGGTAAAAGAAGCTGTCATACGGCTGCTAGATGTACCAGCCCATCGCGTTTCAGTATCACCGAAAAATTGATAGGGAGGAAATAAAGTGTTAAAAAAACAAACGGTTTGGCTATTAACGATGTTGAGTTTAGTTGTTGTACTATCTGTGTATTACGTAACAACTCCAGAAAAAATGAATACAGCATCGCCGACAACAGGGGAAAAGATTGGACAAGAAAAACAAGGTACTGATAAAGCAGTAACAAATGAAGCACCTAAAGAAACACCAAAAAAAGAGAATACAAGTAAGGAAACATCAAATAAAGAGACAAACAAAGAAACAGAGAAAAAAGAGAGTACTACAAAAGAAAGTGCTACAAAAGAAACAAGTAAAAAAGAAGCTAACGTGACAGTTCAATCAAGTGATGAAAATTTTACAGCGTTACGTATGCAAATGGAAGATCAGCGAAGTGAACAAAAAGCAAGATTACAAGAAGTGATGAATTCAGCAAAATCTTCAGCAACAGAAAAAAGTAAAGCAAAAGATAATTTTGATGCCATTACGACAATGGAAACGAAACAAGAATTACTTGAGACAGTAATTAAATCTCAAGGTGGATATAAAGATGCCCTTGTAAGAGCTGATGGAACTGACATTAAAGTAACTGTAAAAGCAGCAAAGCATTCACAAAAAGAAGCGAATAAAATTATACAACTTGTAAGAAGTGAAGGCGGATCAAAAGATGTAGGTGTAAAATTTGATCCACCAACAAAATAAAACGAATAATCCGCGGGGAAATCCTCCGCGGATTATTCGTTTTTAAGACTCGGATTGTTTGAAAATAGTTAGATAAAGTGAAACTTTAATCAGTGGGGTAAAAAATAATAGAAAAAAAGCTATCATTTTCGATAGCTTTTTTCTGTTTCGTCTTTGTAATTGTTTTTACTATGTTCAACTCGGAACGGAGAAATACGTTGTGAGTAAAAGATTAGTGGTTCATGGTAGCAGTGATTACTTTTTCCGGATTTGACGTGGATGAAGAGAACGAATGCCCAGACCATTACGGCAGGTAAGAAGAGAATGAGCCATATCATATGTCCACACCTCGATACAATATATTTTCTACACTTTGAACATACTATTCTTATATGAAGGAATGATGAACGACGTGTAAACAAAAAAATAATATTTGGTAAAAATACGTTATTGACTATAGATGTGGCGAAGAGTAGAGCGTGAGTGGGGTGTTTACTGTGTACAGTTTTGAATAAGTAGTGGATGTTTTTTAGGAAGTGGTCTTGCCAATTTCGTGTGAAACTTGGTATTATTACTAGGTATTAAATTTTTATTGGGATAACATTTTTACAGGAATTTCGATTTATTATAAAGAAATATAAATTGGAATGTTTAAAAAATTTATCGTAAGATGGAAATAGTAACTATTTCTATTAGTAAATGAAATGCATTTTCTAATAGAGTACATCGTATTTTTACAGTCAATCTAGTTTTTAGTGACGAGAAATCTGTAAAAACGGGACAAACAAGAGTATGGGAGTGGATTTTACATGTTTAAAATTCAAGAAGTTCGTGAATTAATTAAATTAATTGATAGCTCTAATATTGATGAATTTGAATACAAAAAAGATGGTACGACAATCAAAATGAAAAAGCGTGGTAATGAAGTTGTTGCGGTGCAAGCACCTGTAGCAAAACAAGCCGTGCAACCAGTAGCACCTGTTGAAGTTGAAACAACAGTAGCGGCAGCGCAAGTGGAAGTGCAAAAACAAGAAGAGAAAAAAGCTGTTCAGAATGAAAACCTACATAAAATTACATCACCAATGGTAGGTACATTCTATTCTTCTTCTTCTCCTGATACGCCTCCATATGTAAGTGTAGGGGATAGAGTATCGAAAGATTCTATCGTATGTATTGTCGAGGCTATGAAGTTATTTAACGAAATCGATGCAGATATAGATGGCGAAATTGTTGAGATTCTTGTTAATAACGGACAGCTTGTTGAGTATGGACAACCGCTATTTCTTGTAAAAGCGTAATAAGGGAGTCTTTGTGATGATAAAAAAAGTATTAATAGCCAATCGTGGGGAAATTGCTGTACGAATTATTCGTGCTTGTAAAGAAATGGATATTGAAACAGTCGCAATTTATTCAGAAGCAGATAAAGAGTCACTTCACGTACAAATTGCTGATGAGGCGTATTGTGTAGGACCAACGATTTCGAAAGAAAGCTATTTAAATTTGACGAACATTATTAGTGTTGCGAAGTTAACAGGCTGCGATGCAATTCATCCGGGATACGGATTTTTAGCAGAGAATGCAGATTTTGCAGAGTTATGCCGTGAATGTAACTTAATTTTTATCGGTCCAAGTCCAGAAGCTATTTCAAAGATGGGCACAAAAGACGTTGCTCGTGATACAATGAAAGAAGCAGGGGTTCCGATTGTACCAGGTTCACAAGGAATTATTAAAAATACCGAAGAAGCGATCGAACTTGCGAATCAAATTGGATATCCTGTTATTATTAAAGCGACTGCAGGTGGCGGCGGAAAAGGTATTCGTGTTGCGCGTCATGAAGAAGAGCTTGTAAAAGGAATTCAAATTACACAGCAAGAAGCTAGTACCGCTTTTGGGAACCCTGGTGTATACTTAGAAAAGTACGTTGAAGATTTCCGCCATGTTGAGATTCAAATAATGGCAGATACACACGGAAATGCCATTCATTTAGGAGAGCGTGATTGTACAATTCAGCGCCGCTTGCAAAAACTACTAGAAGAAAGTCCATCACCAGCACTTGATGAAAATGTGCGTAAGCAGATGGGTGAGGCGGCAGTTAAAGCGGCGGTAGCGGTTGATTATACAGGTGCTGGTACGGTTGAGTTTATTTATGAATATAAAACGAAAAGCTTTTATTTCATGGAGATGAATACGAGAATCCAAGTTGAGCACCCAGTTACTGAAATGGTAACAGGGATGGACTTAATTAAAGAACAAATTCTTGTTGCTTCTGGAGAAAAGTTATCGTTACAGCAAGAAGAAGTACAATTTAATGGTTGGGCAATTGAATGCCGAATTAATGCGGAAAACCCTGCCAAAAAATTTATGCCATCTCCAGGTAAAGTAGAAATGTACTTGCCACCAGGCGGATTTGGTATTCGCGTCGATTCAGCTGTATATCCGGGATATTCAATCCCACCTTTCTATGATTCGATGGTTGCTAAATTAATTGTTCACGGAAAAACACGTGAAGAGGCAATTGCAAAAATGAAGCGTGCACTCAGTGAGTTTGTCGTTGAAGGCGTACATACAACAATCCCGTTCCATTTGCAATTGTTAGATCATCCTGATTTTGTAAAAGGTGAGTTTAATACGAAATTTTTGGAAGAGCATGAACTTGTGACGCAGTGATACATTAAAGGAGGTTTTTTTCATGGCTGAACATATGTTAGATATGGGTCAAGATACAACTCTTGGTAAAGTAGAAATTGCACCAGAAGTAATTGAAGTAATTGCAGGTATTGCAGCTGCTGAGGTAGAAGGCGTAGCGGCAATGCGTGGCAATTTTGCTACAGATGTTGTTGAGAAGTTAGGTAAGAAAAATCATGGTAAAGGTGTAAAGGTTGAATTAGCAAACGAAGATATTATCGTTGACCTTTATGTTGTGATGTACTTTGGGGTAGCAATTCCAGTTGTTGCACAAAAGATTCAAGACAACATTCGCCAAGCACTCTTTACAATGACAGGGCTTGAGCCAAAAGAAGTGAATGTTCACATCGTTGGCGTAACATTCGAAACACAAAAAACAGAAATCGAACCAGTGTAAGAATGAAAAAGATGCCTAGTAACATAGGCATCTTTTTTATCGTTTCATTTCTTCACAAATTAAAACCCTCTAATTATTATACTATTTCAAAAAATAAGAAATTAAAAAGAAAATGTTTCGTTTTACCAAAAAACGTACATTGTGATAAGATATGGAACTTGAAGTTAATCTTTTTATTATTTTTCAGCCTTGTAACCCGTGTGTGAAACGATAAATTGTGTTATTATCATTGTATTATAAGGTTGGAAAATCAATGAAAACTGTAAGAGTAAGTGAATTGACGGCTTATAAATTATAATAATATAACAAAGTATAAGGAAAGACTTGAAGCATAAAGGAGAGTTACAATGAAACGTAGGACGGCTAGAGAAAGAGCTATGCAAGCATTATATCAAATGGATATTACAGGTGAATTAGAACCGAAAGTAGCGGTGGAGAACACGCTAGACGAAGGTGAAGAAACAAATGAGTTTCTTGAATCACTTGTAGTAGGTTTTGTAGAAAATAAAGAAGTAATTGATGAAGCGATTCGTCAAAACTTAAAAAAATGGAAGCTTGAGCGTATTAGTATTGTTGATCGCAGTATTTTACGTGTAGCTGTCTATGAAATGAAATACATGGAAGAAATTCCACACAACGTAACAATTAACGAGGCAATTGAAATTGCTAAAACATTTGGGGATGAGGAATCTCGTCGTTTTATTAACGGCGTTTTATCTAATATAAAAGATACACTGTAATTTCTTTAAGGGGGAATCTTAAAATGGTAGCAGTAATCATCAAAGGAAATGAAGTTGCGGAGAAAAAACGAGCACAATTAACAGAAGAAGTTGTGAAGTTGAAAGAGCAAGGGATTGTACCAGGATTAGCAGTTATTCTAGTTGGAGAAGATCCAGCATCTCGTTCTTATGTAAAAGGAAAAGAAAAGGGCTGTGAACAAGTAGGAATCTATTCAGAGCTAATTGAACTTCCTGAAACAATTACGGAGGAGCGTTTGCTTGCTGAAATCGATCGCTTAAATG
This sequence comes from Bacillus cereus group sp. MYBK139-1, assembly GCF_051916915.1. Classification (NCBI taxonomy): domain Bacteria; kingdom Bacillati; phylum Bacillota; class Bacilli; order Caryophanales; family Bacillaceae; genus Bacillus; species Bacillus cereus group sp. MYBK139-1. The sequence goes on from NZ_JBQAHO010000002.1 coordinate 650,201, forward strand.
GCGATGACCGTATTAATGGCATATTAGTGCAATTACCTTTACCAAAACATATTGAAGAAAAAGCTATCATTGAAAGAATTTCACCAGAAAAAGATGTAGATGGATTTCACCCAATCAGCGTGGGACGTATGATGACGGGGCAAGATACATTCCTTCCATGTACACCGCATGGTATTGTAGAGTTAGTAAAAGAAACAAATCTTGATATCTCGGGAAAACATGTTGTAGTAATTGGAAGAAGTAATATTGTCGGCAAGCCAGTGGGACAATTGTTCTTAAATGAAAATGCAACTGTCACATACTGTCATTCTAAGACGCAAAATATGAAAGAGTTAACGAAGTTAGCTGATATTTTAATCGTAGCAGTAGGACGACCTAAAATGGTAACAGCTGATTATATAAAAGAAGGAGCAGTTGTAATCGACGTTGGTGTAAACCGTTTAGAAACAGGGAAACTTTGTGGTGATGTTGACTTTGACAACGTGCTAGATGTTGCAGGTTACATTACACCTGTGCCAAAGGGTGTTGGTCCAATGACAATCACAATGCTTCTTCATAATACTGTTGAATCGGCTAAGCGTGCAGGTGTCGTTTGTAAATAATTTGAGTCGGCTATGAGGAGAGAGAAATGGAGAAACAATATTTAACCGTTACAGCGTTAACACGCTATATAAAAACAAAAATAGAATATGATCCGCATTTGCAGTCTGTTTGGTTAAAAGGTGAAATTTCCAACTTTAAAAATCATAGCCGTGGCCACATGTATTTTACATTGAAAGACGAAAATGCAAGAATCGCAGCGGTTATGTTTGCGGGTCATAATCGTAATATTAAATTCAGACCTGAAAATGGGATGAAGGTACTCGTGAAAGGGAAAATCTCTGTTTACGAGGCGAGTGGTTCTTATCAAATTTATATTCAAGACATGCAGCCTGACGGAGTCGGAAACTTGCATTTAGCTTACGAACAATTAAAGGTTCGTTTAGAGGAAGAAGGATTGTTTTCTCAAGTTTACAAAAAAACAATCCCTCCTTACGCGAAAACAATAGGTGTGATTACGTCACCAACAGGGGCAGCGATTCGTGATATTATAACAACGATTAAACGTCGTTATCCAATTGGGAATGTTATTGTGTTTCCAGTACTTGTACAGGGGGAGTCAGCAGCTCCCTCAATTGTACAAGCGATCCGTACAGCGAATGAAATGGAAGGGATAGATGTCCTAATCGTTGGGCGCGGTGGAGGCTCTATTGAGGAATTGTGGGCGTTTAATGAAGAAATGGTTGCAAGAGCTATTTTCAAGAGTGAGATCCCTATTATTTCAGCAGTAGGTCATGAAACAGACTTTACAATTGCGGATTTTGTTGCCGATTTAAGAGCACCAACACCAACTGCAGCGGCTGAGCTGGCAGCGCCTAATATTATAGAATTACAAGAAAAGGTATTACAAAGAACTCTAAGATTGCAAAGAGCGATGAGAGAGTTAGTACATAAAAGAGAAGAAAAACTACAAGTATTGCAAAAATCTTATGCGTTCCGTTATCCAAGACAAGTATATGAGCAAAAAGAAGAGCAATTGGATAGAGCGTTAGAACAGCTTTTGTTAGCGAAAGAGCGCTATATTGATAAAAAGGTAAATCAGTTAAAACAGCTTTCATTTTATTTAGAGAAGCACCACCCATCTCAAAAAATTATGCAAACGAAGGTAGCAGTTGAAACATTGCAAAAGCAATTGCAACGTGAAATGCAAACATTACTTCAAACGAAAGAATTTGCCTTTGTAAGAGCTGCTCAAAAACTTGAAGCGCTAAGTCCGCTTAAAGTAATGATGAGAGGGTACGGGCTTGTATATGATGAAGAGAAGCAAGTGTTAAAAAGTGTGAAAGATGTAAGCCTTGGAGATGCTGTTTCAGTTCAATTACAAGATGGAATACTAGATTGTAGCGTATCAGGCATAGAGGAGCGTGAATTGAATAATGGAAAATAAATTAAGCTTTGAAGAGGCAATTTCGCAACTTGAGCATCTCGTTTCTAAGCTAGAGCAAGGTGACGTACCTTTAGAAGAAGCAATTTCTTATTTTAAAGAGGGTATGGAATTATCTAAGCTTTGTGATGAGAAGTTGAAGAACGTACAAGAACAAATGGCAGTTATTCTTGGGGAAGATGGAGAGCTTGAACCGTTTACTGCTTTAGGAGATGAAGCATAGTGACAATTGCTTTTGATACTTTTTTGAAAGAAAGTAAAACTTTCGTAGAAGAGAAGCTTGTAAGCTATGCAAATGAATTACAATGTCCAAATGTACTTCGTGAAGCGATGGCATATTCTTTGGAAGCGGGTGGAAAGCGTCTCCGCCCGTTACTTTTATTTGCAACATTACAAGCGTTTGGTAAAGAAAAAAATCTTGGTGTAGGTGCAGCTTGTGCTCTTGAAATGATACATACATACTCGTTAGTTCATGATGATTTACCTTGTATGGATGATGATGATTTAAGAAGAGGGAAGCCCACAAATCATAAAGTATTTGGTGAAGCGATGGCAGTTTTAGCAGGAGATGGTTTGTTGACATATGCTTTTCAAGTTATTATGGCATATGAACAAAAGGAAATCTCTGCTGAGAAAAAAGTAAGACTTGTACTTGAGCTTGCAAAAGCGGCAGGGCCAGAAGGAATGGTTGGCGGACAAGTGGCAGATATGGAAGCGGAAGGGAAACAGCTTACAATCGATGAGTTGGAGTATATTCATAAGCATAAGACTGGAAAACTACTTGAATTCGCTGTACTTGCAGGGTCGATACTTTCTGATGCGACAGAAGAACAGGAAGAAAAATTACTTGAGTTTGCAAAATATATCGGCCTAGCTTTCCAAATTCGAGATGATATTTTAGATGTGGAAGGAACCGAAGAAGAGATTGGAAAACCGATTGGTAGTGATGTTTCCAACGAAAAGAGCACATATACGACGTTATTTACTGTAGATAGAGCAAAGGATATTTTAGAAGAAACGATTGCAAAAGCAAAAGATGCTATTAGTTCCTTGCAATTACAAGATGAATATTTACTATCTATTTGCGATTTGATTGCAAAACGTAATAACTAATATAACAGCGTTTTCATTTGTTGAGTCATTCATCATTTTATGATATAAATGTAGGAAAAGGTTTTTCTTTTCTTGTTATTGGCAAAAATATATGTAGATTACATTGCCGTTATCACTTCGTGTTAGCGGCTATTTTTTTCATCGCCTAAAGAAATATAGTTTATAATAAGATTAGGGCGCAATAGACTGGTTAATAGCAGGACAAGGTGAAAAATAAAAAAAAGAGAATTTCTTGTTTTGTGTAAATGTTTTTTATAATATTTGACATGTTGACAGATTATGAAATGAAAGTGAGTGATCCATGTGGATCTAACGCAAATTCAAAACCCTAGTTTTTTGAAAGATATGTCTATCAGTGAACTAGAGGGATTGAGTGAGGATATTCGTAAGTTTTTAATTGAAGAGCTCTCTCAAACAGGTGGACATATTGCGCCTAATTTAGGTGTAGTAGAACTCACAATTGCTCTGCATAAATTATTTGATAGTCCGAAAGATAAATTTTTATGGGATGTAGGACATCAATCCTATGTACATAAAATTTTAACTGGACGTGCAAAAGAATTCGGCACATTAAGGCAATATCAAGGTCTATGTGGTTTCCCAAAACGTTGTGAGAGTGAGCACGATGTATGGGAAACTGGCCATAGCTCGACATCATTATCTGCTGCAATGGGAATGGCTCTAGCACGTGATTTAAAGAAAACGAAAGAATATGTTATACCAATCATTGGAGATGGTGCTTTAACGGGCGGAATGGCTTTAGAGGCATTGAACCATATTGGACATGAAAAAACAGACATGATTGTTATTTTGAATGATAATGAAATGTCAATTGCGCCAAACGTTGGTGCGCTTCATAATGTGCTTGGACGTCTACGTACCGCAGGAAAATACCATTGGGTAAAAGACGAGCTAGAGTATATTTTGAAGAAAATCCCAGCTGTCGGTGGGAAAGTTGCTGCGACAGCAGAGAAAATAAAAGATAGTCTTAAATATTTACTAGTATCCGGTGTCTTTTTCGAAGAGTTAGGCTTTACATATTTAGGTCCAGTCGATGGACATGATTATGAAAAGTTATTCGAAACGTTGCAATATGCAAAGAAAACAAAAGGCCCGGTGCTTGTTCATGTTATTACGAAAAAAGGAAAAGGTTACAAACCAGCTGAGAGTGATGTTATTGGCACTTGGCATGGAACAGGACCTTATAAAATTGAATCAGGTGACTTCGTTAAACCGAAAGAAGTTGCACCAGCATGGAGTGCTGTTGTTAGTGAAACAGTACTTAAGTTAGCGAGAACGGATGAGCGTATCGTTGCAATTACACCTGCAATGCCTGTTGGATCGAAACTTGAGAAATTCCAAAAAGAATTCCCAGATCGTATGATTGATGTAGGTATTGCAGAACAGCATGCTACAACCATGGCAGCGGGTATGGCAACGCAAGGTATGAAACCATTCTTAGCGATTTATTCAACATTTTTACAAAGAGCATATGACCAAGTTGTTCATGATATATGCCGCCAAAATTTAAATGTTTTCATCGGAATCGATCGCTCTGGTTTAGTAGGAGCAGATGGTGAAACGCATCAAGGTGTATTTGATATTTCATTCTTACGCCACTTGCCGAATATGGTACTTATGATGCCAAAAGATGAAAATGAAGGGCAACATTTAGTATACACGGCGATGCAATATGAAGATGGACCAATCGCATTACGTTATGCGCGAGGTAATGGACTTGGCGTTCATATGGATGAAGAATTAAAGGCGATTCCAATCGGTTCATGGGAAACGTTAAAAGAAGGTACACAAGCAGCTATTTTAACATTTGGTACTACAATACCAATGGCAATGGAAGCGGCTGAGCGTCTTGAAAAGGCTGGAGTTTCAGTGAAAGTAGTGAACGCTCGCTTCATTAAACCAATGGATGAAGCATATTTACATGATCTCTTAGGAAAAAATATACCAATTTTAACGATTGAAGAAGCTTGCTTAATTGGTGGTTTTGGAACAGGAGTAGTTGAATTTGCGTCTGAGAACGGGTACCATAGTGCGTTAGTTGAACGAATGGGTATTCCAGATCGTTTCATAGAGCACGGTAGTGTAACAAAATTATTAGAAGAAATCGGTTTAACGACAGATGCTGTTGTAGACCGTATTCATACAATGATTCCATCAAAACAAAAAAGGGCGTAACAAATGAGTGCGAAAAAAGAAAGAGTAGATGTACTATTAGTAGAGCGAGGGCTTATAGAAACACGTGAGAAAGCAAAACGCGCCATTATGGCCGGCCTTGTATATGCGAATGAGATGAGATTGGATAAGCCAGGAGAGAAAATCCCACAAGATACAGAGATTACGGTGAAGGGGCAAGTTATGCCGTATGTAAGCCGTGGTGGTTATAAACTAGAAAAGGCATTAGAGACATTTCATCTTGATTTACAAGATAAAGTTATGATAGATATTGGTTCATCAACTGGTGGCTTTACCGATTGCGCGCTTCAAAATGGAGCGAAATTATCTTATGCATTAGATGTAGGGTACAATCAACTTGCGTGGAAATTGCGTCAAGATGAGCGTGTTGTCGTAATGGAACGAACGAACTTCCGTTACGTAACACCAGCAGACTTAGAACGTGGTTTACCACAATTTGCTAGTATCGATGTTTCGTTTATATCATTAAAACTTATATTGCCAGTTTTAAAAACAATGCTTATGCCGAATGGGGATGTAGCAGCGTTAATTAAACCGCAGTTTGAAGCTGGAAGAGAGCAAGTTGGTAAAAAGGGTATCGTTCGCGATCGAAAAGTACATGAGGCTGTCGTAGAAATGATTGTCGACTTTGCTATAAAAGAAGGATACGACGTAGAAGGTTTAACATTCTCACCGATTACGGGCGGGGATGGTAACATTGAATTTTTAATTCATCTGAAATGGCATGGTGAACGTGAGAATGGCGAAAATCATTCTCCAGTTTCTGTTGAGCAAGTAGTTACAGAGGCACATGATGTCCTAAAACAAAAAGGGAAAGGGGAATAACATATGTTGTTCCTCTTTTTGTTGTAATTGTATAATGATTGTAAAAACAATTGTGTACAAGTAACGAATTATAAGTTAACATAAATAAGTGAAGTATACCAATGTTTAAACTATGGTAAGAGATAGTGTGAGGTGCAAATGTATGAATAAAGGTCAGCGCCATATTAAAATCAGGGAAATTATTGCGAACAAAGAAATTGAAACACAAGATGAATTAGTTGATATTCTACGTAATGAGGGATTTAATGTAACGCAAGCAACAGTATCGCGCGATATTAAAGAATTGCACTTAGTGAAAGTGCCATTACATGATGGTCGCTATAAATATAGCTTGCCAGCAGATCAACGATTTAACCCGTTACAAAAATTAAAACGCAATCTAGTGGATTCATTTGTAAAATTAGACACGGCAGGACATATGCTTGTGCTAAAAACATTGCCTGGTAACGCTCATTCACTTGGAGCACTTATTGATCATTTAGAGTGGGATGAGATCATCGGAACCATTTGTGGTGATGATACTTGCTTAATTATTTGCCGTACACCTGAAGATACAGGTGTTGTCTCTGATCGTTTCTTAAATATGCTGTAACAAAAAAATCTTGTTTGCTTTCCTCTGTAAAGTGGAAAGTGAACAGGATATTTTTATTGGTTAAAAACGTGAATTCTTAATTGTAATATAATATTTTCTTTGAATAAAATTAGGAAATAGGTGGATTGACCCGTAAAACAAATGTTTGGTACAATGGAGCGGTTAGAAAAGTAATTTATACATACAAACATATACTATGACTATTTGAATAAAGAACTGAGAAAAGCCCTTCATAGGGGATTAGTTTATAACGAGGTGAATGGGGCATTGTTATCGGAATTATCGATTAGAAACTTTGCTATTATTGAGGCATTAAATATTTCTTTTCAAAAAGGATTAACGGTTTTAAGTGGTGAAACAGGGGCCGGAAAATCGATTATTATTGATGCGATTAGTTTACTTGTAGGTGGCCGTGGTTCAGCAGAATTTGTTCGATACGGAACAGAAAAAGCTGAGATAGAGGGGCTATTTTATGTGGAAGATGATAAGCATCCATGTATTGAAAAAGCAGAAGAGTTGGATATAGAAATAGAAGACGGCATGATTATTTTGAAGCGTGATATCGCTGCAAACGGAAAAAGTGTATGTCGTGTAAATGGAAAACTAGTTACCCTTAGTGTATTAAAAGAAATTGGAAAAACACTTGTTGATATTCATGGGCAACACGAAACGCAAGACTTAATGAATGAAGAACGTCATCTATTTATGCTCGATCATTTTGATGGAGAGCGTATCGTTAAACAATTGGATATATACCAAAACGTATACGCTGACTATGAGAAGTTAAAAAAACAGTTGAAATCGTTAAGTGAAAATGAACAACAAATGGCACATCGTTTAGATTTAATTCAATTCCAGCATGAAGAAATCCGTAAAGCGGATTTAAAGATGGATGAAGAAAATGACCTAACTGAAGAACGATTGCAAATTTCTAATTTCGAGAAGATTTATAAAGCATTAGGTGACGCGTATCGCTCGTTAAGTGCTGACGGACAAGGGCTAGATAATGTACGAAGCGCAATGGGACAAATGGAGAGTATTACACATTTAGATGAAGTGTATCAAGAAAATCATGATTCCATTGCCAATAGTTATTATTTATTAGAAGAAGTTGCGTATCAACTAAGAGAAAAGCTCGATATGATGGAATATGATCCGAATCGCTTAGACGAAATTGAAACGCGTTTAAATGAAATTCGTATGCTAAAGAGAAAATATGGAAATACTGTAGAAGAGATTTTAGCGTATGCTGATAAAATTGAACAAGAAATTTTTACGATTGAAAATAAAGACGTTCATATTGAAACGACGAAGAAACAGTTGAAGGAATTAGAAAGTGTTATTCTGAAAGAAGCAACGTTGTTAAGTAATATGCGTCATGAACTTGCAGAGCATCTTACAAATGCCATTCATCAGGAATTAAAAGAATTGTATATGGAAAAAACAAAATTTGAAGTGAGAATAATGAAACGAGAAGGAAATGCAGAAGAGCCTCTTGTGGAGGGAGCACCAGTAAGACTTACGGCGGATGGCTATGACCATGTGGAATTTTATATTTCAACAAATCCAGGTGAGCCGCTAAAACCACTTTCAAAGGTCGCTTCCGGCGGAGAGTTATCTCGTATTATTTTAGCTTTAAAAAGTATTTTTTCTAAGCATCAAGGTGTTGCATCTGTAATTTTTGATGAGGTGGATACTGGTGTAAGTGGCCGGGTCGCACAGGCTATTGCGGAAAAAATTTATCGAGTATCAGTAAACTCACAAGTACTTTGTATTACGCACTTACCTCAAGTAGCTTCAATGGCGGATTCGCATTTATTTATTCGAAAACAAGTAGCAAATGATCGAACAATTACGTCAGTTACCGTTTTAACTATGGAGGATAAAGTAACAGAAATAGCTCGAATGATTTCTGGTGTGGAAATTACAGACTTAACGACAGAACATGCGAAAGAATTACTTACGCAAGCGCATCATTTTAAACAGACAGCAGAGGCTATCCAGTAATGGATAGCTTTTTTTCTCAAATGATGATTTCTTAATTCTTCCGGTTATAAATAAAGCATTGCAAGGAGAGATTAAAAAGTGAAGCCAAAAGGCTGAATGTGGGGTAGGAGCGAGGAGAGTGAACAAATTGAAATTAGAAAGATTTCGCAAAATAATAGGTATTTTTCTCCTTGTTTCTTTAGTTTTTATTGGGTGTTTTAAACCGCTTCGGACGTTTATTTCATCTCCGAAGCAACTTGTTGTTTTTGAAGGACAACAATCAGAAATAGCTTCATTACCAGTGTTTAAAGCTTCATCTACAGATCGTCATGTGTTTACAGTAAGTTCAAATGAACAAAAACAAGGACTTATGGTAAATTCTCATCAAAATGGTGAAGCAGATATGGTGTTTCAGCTTGCTGGTTTTCCAGTGAAAAAAGTAAATGTGAGAGTATTAAAAGATTTCAAAGTTATTCCAGGTGGACAATCAATTGGTGTAAAGTTAAACACAAAAGGGGTACTTGTTGTAGGCCATCATTTAATTCAAACTGAAAAAGGAAAAGTATCTCCTGGTGAAACAGCTGGTGTGCAAATTGGAGATATGATTACTGAAATTAATGGTAAAACAATTGAAAGAATGAGTGATGTAGCACCATTTATTCATAATAGTGGGGAAACAGGCGAACCGCTTAATCTCGTTTTATTAAGGGATGGAAAGCATATCCGCACTAAGTTAACACCACAAAAGGACAGTGGAGAATCGTCTTATCGCATTGGTTTATATATTCGTGATTCGGCAGCTGGAATCGGAACAATGACATTTGTTCATCCTGATTCTATGAAATATGGGGCACTTGGTCATGTCATTTCTGATAATGATACGAAAAAGCCGATTCAAGTCGAAGATGGACAAATTATGCGTTCGACAGTTACATCAATTGAAAGAGGTAGTCATGGGAATCCAGGGGAGAAATTAGCGAGGTTCTCACCTGATCGTGAAGTGATTGGCAATATTACAATAAATAGTCCATTTGGTATTTTTGGCAAATTGAATACAAATATGACAAATGGCGTAATGGATAAAGCAATGCCTATTGCACTATCTCATCAAGTAAAAGAAGGACCAGCAAAAATATTAACGGTTATTGATCAAGATAAAGTGGAAGCGTTTGATATTGAAGTTGTGAGTACAGTACCGCAAAAGTTTCCGGCAACAAAAGGCATGGTAATAAAAGTAACAGATAAACGTTTATTAGCGAAAACAGGTGGTATCGTACAGGGAATGAGTGGAAGTCCAATTGTGCAAAATGGAAAGGTAATTGGCGCTGTTACACATGTATTTGTAAATGATCCAACATCAGGATATGGTGTTCATATTGAATGGATGTTACATGAGGCTGGAATTAACATTTATGATCAAGAAAGAAAAGCGAGCTAATTAATAATTAGCTCGTTTTTCTATTGAAAAATTCGTTGAAATTTTGTAAAAGCTCCGCAAGAGGTGTTTTTTGTTGTAAAATAAAAGGAAAGGGTTGAACGTTTCGTTGTTTTTCTATGATGGAATGTGTTGCGAAAAGGAATAAATGAACGATAAACATATTTTTTTGTGATTTTATCGGAAAGTAACAAACTTTAAAAGGGAATTTTCACACAATTGTCGAACAATTCATGTAGCCTAGAAGGATACACATGTCGGAGAATCGATTCGGTAAGGGAGGAAAAGCTGTGGAGAAAATTAAAGTATGTCTTGTGGATGATAATAAAGAATTAGTATCAATGCTAGAGAGTTATGTAGCTGCTCAAGAGGATATGGAAGTAATCGGTACTGCTTATAATGGTCAAGAGTGTTTAAATTTATTAAAAGATAAGCAGCCGGATGTACTTGTGTTAGATATTATTATGCCACATTTAGATGGGTTAGCTGTACTAGAGAAAATGCGCCATATTGAAAGGTTAAGACAGCCTAGCGTAATTATGTTGACAGCGTTTGGACAAGAAGATGTGACGAAAAAAGCAGTTGACTTAGGTGCGTCATATTTCATATTAAAACCATTTGATATGGAGAATTTAACGAGTCATATTCGTCAAGTGAGCGGTAAAGCGAACGCTACTATTAAACGTCCACTGCCATCTTTCCGATCAGCAACAACAGTAGATGGAAAACCGAAAAACTTAGATGCAAGCATTACGAGTATCATTCATGAAATTGGTGTGCCTGCTCATATTAAAGGGTACATGTACTTAAGGGAAGCAATTTCTATGGTGTACAATGATATCGAATTACTTGGATCTATTACGAAAGTATTGTATCCAGATATCGCGAAGAAATATAATACAACAGCAAGCCGTGTCGAGCGTGCAATCCGTCACGCAATTGAAGTAGCATGGAGTCGCGGGAATATCGATTCTATTTCGTCCTTATTCGGTTATACAGTATCTATGTCAAAAGCAAAACCTACGAACTCTGAGTTTATCGCAATGGTTGCGGATAAGCTGAGACTTGAACATAAGGCTAGCTGAGAATAGTAGAAGTAAGAGATTTAAGTTTTTAATAATTCTTGAAATGTATACTTGATAGTAAATTTAAAATCAATGAACTTTTTAATTAAAGACCAATGAATGTTAGAATTCGTTGGTCTTTTTATTGTACATGTTCGAAGTGAAGGTTAAATTGAATTACGGTATATCCGATGAGGGATTTTAGCAAGCAAGTCATCCGTGATATAATAGAAAATAATAAAAAGTCCTGTGAAACAGGACTGTATTATTCTTCGTCTTTATTTTGTTTTTCTAATTCAACTAACTTTTGAATTAAAATGTGCTGCGGCATATGCATAAGTTGTTCAAGTGGAACACCTAATGCTTTTGATAGGCGGACTGCAGTGTCTGGAGAAATTTGTAATGGTCTCATAGAAGTACCTCCTTTTTCGTATAGTATAGCATAAGATTGGGGGAGTGAGGATGACTCTTATATTTGCACATCGTGGTGCAGCGGGAACGTACCCAGAAAATACGATGATTTCATTTGAAGCAGCTGAATCTTTTAAGGCAGATGGAATTGAGCTTGATGTTCAATTAACGAAAGACGGAAAGGTTGTCGTCATTCATGATGAAACAGTGGACCGGACAACGAATGGAAAAGGCGCGGTTCGAAATTATGTATATGAGGATTTATGTAAATTAGATGCGAGCTATAAATTTGGTGATAAAGTAGGTTTTTGTAAAATACCTCTTTTAGAAGAAGTGTTACAATGGATTGAACAAACAGGGTTGTTACTTAATATTGAACTTAAAAATAATAAAATTCCATACAGAGGCTTAGAGGAAGAAGTTATAACGCTTGTACGTAAATTTAATTTAGAAGATCGTGTTATATTTTCTTCATTTAATCACTACAGTATGAAAAGGTGTCATATGATGGCTCCTGATATTCAAACAGCGATTTTATATCGCGAAGGCCTGCATAGCCCGTGGGCATATGCAAAAAAGATGGGAGCTACTGCGGTGCATCCGAATTATCGTTACCTTCAAGATGCCATTGCTGAATTAACGATGGAAAGCGATGTAGAAGTTCGGCCCTATACAATTAATGAAGAAACACTTATGCGTAAATATTTTGATATGAACATATCGGCGATTATTACTGATTATCCTGAAACGGCAAGAACATTATTGCCAATAAAAAAATGAGACCGCGTGTAACGGTCTCATTTTTTTATTGATAAGTAGTAGGACTTTCCTATCTTCTAAAGCGAGCTTGTACTTTATTTCGTTTACGGTCTCGGTGTAAGACGAAGCCACCAAAAATATAAAAACCGAGTCCGAAGCAAAGAGCGCCAATTAAAAATTGTAACCAAAGTATAGAGAGTGGAGGAAATAGAATCCCGAATACTGTATCTCTCATTAACTTAATGCCAAGCACAGCTAATGAAATAGGGATGAGTGCTAATAATAGAGCAAGGTAACGCTGCATATAAACGCTCCTTTTCAGATTATTTCGTTTATTTCAATAATGTTATATGAAAAGGGGGTTTGTCAAGAGGGTGCTGAACGAGTAAGATAAGGGTGTGAAAAATTTTGCAGAGATACTTCGAGAGGAAGTGTAATATATGAAACAAAAAGTTTTAATTGTTGGTGCAGGTGAAGGTGGTAGTACACTGCTACGTCTGTTACAGAGTTCGAATATATTTCAAATTATAGGGATTATTGATATAAATCCGATAGCAAAAGGGTTACAGATGGCAAAGGAATACGGGATTGCAATTGGAGAGAGTGTGACTCCGTTTCTTTCTATGCACATTGATGTAATGTTTGATATGACAGGTGACGCTGATTTACATAAAGATTTATTAAAGAAAAAGCATAAAGATACTCTTCTTATACCAGGTGATATTGCAAAGATTGTTACGAGATTAGCACATGAGAAGGAAGATTTAATTGGAAAGTTAGAAGAGCAAACGCAGCAAGGTGATTTAATTTTAAACTCCACGCATGACGGTATGATAGTGATTGATCAAGAAGGACAAGTTCGCCTATTTAATAAAAGTGCAGAACGTATTATCGGATATAAAAAAGAAGATGCGGTAGGCAAATATATTTTAGAAGTTATTCCGACTAGTAAGTTGCTTCGTATTATACGTACGAAACAAATAGAAGTAAATTATGAACTGACGCTTGAGAATGGAAAGAAAATTATTACAACCCGTATTCCAATATTAAAAGAGGGAGGAGAAGTGCAAGGGGCATTTGCGATTTTTAAAGATATAACAGAGGTTGTAGATCTTGCGGAAGAAGTTACAGATTTAAAGGAGATTCAAACGTTACTTGAGGCGATTATTAACTCGTCTGAGGAAGCCATTTCGGTTGTGGATGAAAAAGGTCGAGGGTTAGTAATTAACCCTGCATATACGAAATTAACAGGCTTAACAGAAGAGGATATTATTGGAAAGCCAGCTACAACTGATATTGTAGAAGGTGAAAGTATGCATATGAAAGTACTTCGAACGCGTAGGGCAGTACGAGGAATACATATGAAGATTGGACAAAAAAAGCGAGACGTAATTGTAAACGTAGCACCAGTCATTGTAAATGGAATATTGAAGGGGAGCGTTGGTGTAATTCGTGACGTATCAGAAATTCAAAAGTTAACAAATGAATTGAATCGAGCAAGGCAAATTATTCGAACGTTAGAAGCGAAATATTCATTTGATGACATTGTCGGAAATTCAGATGAAACAACGGCTGCTATTGAGCAGGCGAAACTGGGGGCGAATACACCAGCAACAGTATTGCTACGCGGGGAGTCAGGGACAGGTAAAGAATTGTTTGCACATGCTATCCATAATGGAAGTAATCGAAAATATAATAAGTTCGTTCGTGTAAACTGTGCAGCTATTTCGGAGACGTTGTTAGAAAGTGAATTATTTGGTTATGAGGAAGGGGCGTTTTCTGGCGCGAAAAGAGGCGGAAAACGTGGATTCTTTGAGGAAGCGAATAACGGCAGTATCTTTTTAGATGAAATAGGCGAACTCTCTGCCAATACGCAAGCGAAACTCCTTCGCGTTTTGCAAGAGAAAGAAATTGTAAAAGTTGGTGGAACGAAAGCAATCCCTATTAATGTCAGAGTAATTGCAGCGACGCACGTGAATTTAGAAAAAGCCATTTTAGAAGGAGAATTCAGGGAGGATTTATATTATCGATTAAATAAAATTCCAATTCACATTCCATCCCTTCGTCAGCGTAAAGGGGATATACCGGCAATCGCAGACAGATTAATTCAAAAAATTAACCAAGATTATGGCCGAAATATAGAGGGGCTCACTAATTCTGCTATTTCATATTTACAATCATATGAATGGCCAGGGAATGTGAGGGAACTTGAAAACATTTTGGGGAGAGCTATTATCTTTATGAATTATAACGAGACTTATATTGATGTACAACATTTACCGCCATTACATAACGAAGAGCAGGTGGAGTCAAAGCAAGCTCATTTATTACCTGAGTTAGAAGAAAAGCCACTTGAGCATTTAGTGACGGAGTTTGAAGGGAATATCATTCATGAATATTTAGAGAGGTTTGGTGGAAATAAAACACAAACAGCAAGAGCGTTAGGAATTTCGGTTCGAAATTTATATTACAAGCTAGAAAAGTATGAGTGTGCAAAAAATAGCATGCAATAAATTGCGTACCGTGCAATTTATTGCATGGTATACAAAAAGCGACAAAATAAGACAGAATCTTTTGTTATTTTCCAAAGTATTGATTTTACTGTGTTTTGAATGCGTTTTCATTATTGGTAAGACCACTTTAAAAAGTTGGCACGGTATTTGCTTAATAAAAAGACGAGGGACGACGGAAAGGGTTGATTACAAAATATGAAGTTAGAACACTTAATTGATCAAGCAGCAGGCCAGCCTAAAAAAACTGTGGCTGTAGCAGTAGCTGAAGATCATGAAGTAATTGAAGCTGTAGCGAAAGCAATTACATTACAGCTAGCTCAATTTCGTCTATATGGAAACCAAGAAAAAATAATGGGGATGTTACAAGAACATAATTTACAAACTTCAGAACATATTGAAGTGATTGCAGCACAGTCAAGTGCTGAGGCTGCAGAACTTTCTGTGAAAGCTGTAAGAAATGGCGAAGCAGATGTGCTTATGAAGGGAAACATCCCAACAGCAAATATTTTGAAAGCTGTATTAAATAAAGAGTGGGGACTTCGTAAAGGTAGTGTACTTTCACACGTTGCAGCATTTGAAGTTCCAAATTACGATCGTCTCATTTTTGTTACAGATGCAGCGATGAACATTGCACCTGATGTAACACAGAAAGCTGCTATTATACAGAATACTGTAGAAGTTGCCCGGGCAATAGGAATTGATTTGCCAAAGGTAGTACCAATTGCAGCGGTAGAGGTTGTGAATCCTGCGATGCAAGCGACAATTGATGCAGCGATGTTAACTCAAATGAATCGCCGCGGACAAATTAAAAATTGTGTCGTTGATGGACCACTTGCTTTAGATAATGCAGTATCACAAATTGCAGCAGAACATAAAGGCATAGTAAGTGATGTAGCAGGTAAGGCAGACATTTTACTCGTCCCAACGATTGAAGCTGGAAATGTGCTATATAAATCACTCGTATACTTTGCGGATGCAAAAGTAGGAGCAATGATTGCTGGCGCAAAAGCACCGATTGTTTTAACATCTCGTGCTGATTCAGCAGAAACAAAAGTATATTCATTAGCATTGGCAGTTGCGACTGCTTCAAAATAAACCAAATAGGGTAAAACAATTAGGGGGAAACGACAATGACATTAGAAATCTTCGAATACTTAGAAAAATATGATTATGAGCAAGTAGTATTTTGTCAAGATAAAGAATCTGGTTTAAAAGCAATCATTGCAATTCATGATACAACACTTGGACCAGCTCTTGGTGGAACAAGAATGTGGACATATGATTCTGAAGAAGCGGCGATTGAAGATGCATTGCGTCTTGCAAAAGGGATGACATATAAAAACGCAGCAGCTGGTTTAAACTTAGGTGGTGCGAAAACAGTAATTATCGGTGATCCACGTAAAGATAAGAGCGAAGCAATGTTCCGTGCATTAGGACGTTACATTCAAGGACTAAACGGACGTTACATTACAGCTGAAGATGTTGGTACAACAGTAGATGATATGGATATTATCCACGAAGAAACTGACTTTGTAACAGGTATTTCACCATCATTCGGTTCTTCTGGTAACCCATCTCCAGTAACTGCATACGGTGTGTATCGTGGTATGAAAGCTGCTGCGAAAGAGGCTTTCGGTACTGATAATTTAGAAGGAAAAGTGATTGCTGTTCAAGGTGTTGGTAACGTAGCATATCACCTATGCAAACATTTACACGCTGAAGGAGCAAAACTAATCGTTACAGATATTAATAAAGAAGCTGTACAACGTGCAGTAGAAGAATTCGGTGCAACAGCAGTTGAGCCAAATGAAATTTACGGTGTTGAATGTGATATTTACGCACCATGTGCATTAGGCGCAACAGTTAATGACGAAACTATCCCACAACTTAAAGCAAAAGTAATCGCTGGTTCTGCGAATAACCAATTAAAAGAAGATCGTCACGGCGACATCATTCATGAAATGGGTATCGTATACGCACCAGATTATGTAATTAATGCAGGTGGCGTAATTAACGTAGCAGACGAGTTATATGGATACAATAGAGAACGTGCATTAAAACGCGTTGAGTCAATTTATGACACAATTGCAAAAGTAATCGAAATTTCAAAACGCGATGGCATTGCAACTTATGTAGCAGCTGATCGTCTAGCTGAAGAGCGCATTGCAAGCTTGAAAAACTCTCGTAGCACATACTTACGCAACGGTCACGACATTATTAGCCGTCGCTAATCATTCATATATTACTTTTACAAAAGGTGTGGTTACCTCTTATGAGGTTTCCACCTCCTTTTGAATTTATTAGTGGAGGTAGCAACAGTGTCTTTAAATCGAATTCTTGTTATTAATCCGGGTAGTACATCCACAAAAATCGGTGTTTTTGATAATGAAAGACCCGTTTTAGAAGAAACTATTCGTCATGACGAAGAACAGATTGGAAAATATAAGCGAATTATTGACCAATATGAGTTTCGTAAAGAAACGATCTTAGAAGTTCTACATTCTCACGGTATTAACATTTCAAAGTTAAACGCAGTTTGTGGACGCGGGGGATTACTTCGTCCAATCGAGGGCGGAACATACACAGTAAACGATGCGATGTTAGAAGATTTGAAAAATGGGTTTAGCGGTCATCACGCTTCAAACCTTGGGGGCATTTTAGCATATGAAATTGCTTCTGGATTAAATATTCCGGCATTCATTGTAGACCCTGTCGTTGTAGATGAAATGGAGCCGATTGCTCGTATAAGTGGTATCGCTGGTATGGAACGTAAAAGTATTTTCCATGCATTAAATCAAAAAGCAGTTGCTCGTAAAGTGGCTGAAGAATTAAACCACAAATATGAGGATTTAAATTTATTAGTTACACATATGGGCGGCGGTATTACAGTTGGTGCTCATAAAAAAGGAAAAGTTATCGATGTGAATAATGGTTTAAATGGAGAAGGACCATTTAGTCCAGAGCGTGCGGGTACAGTACCAGTAGGACAACTAGTTGAAATGTGTTTCTCTGGTGAGTATTACCGAGACGAAATGGTTAAAAAACTTGTCGGACAAGGTGGACTTGTAAGTCTTATTGGTACAAATGATGCGATTAAAGTAGAACAAATGGTTGAAAAAGGTGATCCTGAAGCAACTCTTATTTATAAAGCAATGGCGTATCAAGTTGCAAAAGAAATTGGTGGAGCTAGCGCTGTACTTCACGGGAAAATCGATGCAATTGTATTAACTGGTGGACTTGCTTACAGTAAAATTCTTGTTGATGAAATAAAAGAACGAGTAGACTGGATTGCAGATGTTATCGTACATCCAGGAGAAGATGAATTACAAGCATTAGCAGAAGGGGCACTTCGTGTACTTCGTGAAGAAGAAGCTCCAAAAGAATATATTGTACGTGAAAAAGAAACGGTAGCTAGGGGTTGAGATAATGGCAAAAGAATATGATTTAGTCATCGTTGGCGGCGGTACTGGTGGATATGTTGCTGCTATTCGTGCATCACAACTAGGTTTAAAAACGGCACTTGTTGAAAAAGAAAATCTTGGTGGTACTTGTTTACACAAAGGATGTATTCCTAGTAAAGCCCTTTTACGTAGTGCGGAAGTATACGCAACTGCTAAGAAAAGTGAAGAGTTCGGGGTTATTGCAAGTAATGTAGAACTAAACTTTGCAAAAGTACAAGAGCGTAAAGAGAAGATTGTAACGCAACTTCATAAAGGTGTTCAGCACTTAATGAAACAAGGTAAAATTGATGTGTTTGAAGGTATTGGCCGTATTCTTGGTCCATCTATTTTCTCTCCGATGCCAGGGACAATTTCAGTTGAACTTGCAAGTGGAGAAGAGAATGAAATGTTAATTCCAAAAAATGTACTTATTGCAACAGGTTCTCGTCCAAATTCATTACCAGGTTTAGAATTAGACGGAGAGTACGTAATGTCTTCCGATCATGCCCTAAAAATGGAAACGCTTCCTAGTTCAATTATTATCGTTGGTGGCGGTGTAATCGGTATTGAGTGGGCATCTATGCTTGCTGACTTCGGTGTAGAAGTTACAGTATTAGAGTATGCGAAAACGATACTACCACTAGAAGATCAAGACGTTTCAAAAGAAATGCAACGTCTATTCAAGAAAAAAGGTATTAAAGTGGTAACTGGTGCAAAAGTATTACCAGATACATTGGTAAAAGATAATGGAGTAACAATTCAAGCTGAACATAACGGTGAGAATAAAGAATTTAAAGCAGAAAAAATGCTTGTATCTGTAGGACGACAAGCCAATACGCAAAATATTGGTTTAGAGAATACGGATATCGTTGTGGAAAAAGGATACATTCAAACAAATGAGTTTTATCAAACGAAAGAATCTCATATTTACGCAATCGGTGATGTAATCGGTGGCTTACAGCTTGCTCACGTTGCTTCTCATGAAGGAATTACTGCAGTAGAACATATTGCTGGTAAAGAAGTTACACCAATTGATTATTCTATGGTATCAAAATGCGTATATAGCAGTCCGGAAGTTGCTTCTGTCGGTTTAACAGAACAAGAAGCGAAAGAAAAAGGCTATAAGTTAAAAGTAGGTAAGTTCTCATTCCGTGCAATCGGAAAAGCGCTTGTATACGGTGAATCAGATGGTTTCGTAAAACTTGTAGTTGATGAAGAAACAAATGACATTCTCGGTGTTCATATGATTGGACCACATGTAACAGATATGATTTCTGAAGCTGGTCTTGCAAGAGTACTTGATGCAACACCTTGGGAAGTAGCACATACAATTCATCCGCATCCATCATTATCTGAGGCGATTGGTGAAGCAGCGTTAGCTGTAGATGGAAAAGCGTTACACGCATAAAAATGTGGATTTAGGAGGTTATGAAAAATGGCAGAAGTAAAAGAAAAGCGCCATGAAGAGCTTGGCTTAAGTGATGAGCAAGTATTAGAAATGTTCCGTACGATGTTACTGGCACGTAAAATCGACGAACGTATGTGGTTATTAAACCGTGCTGGTAAAATTCCATTCGTAATTTCTTGTCAAGGACAAGAGGCAGCACAAGTTGGAGCAGCATTCGCTCTTGATAGAGAGAAAGATTATGCATTACCATACTACCGTGATATGGGTGTTGTATTAGCGTTTGGTATGACAGCGAAAGAACTGATGTTATCTGGTTTCGCGAAAGCTGGAGATCCAAACTCTGGTGGTCGTCAAATGCCTGGTCACTTCGGCCAAAAGAAAAATCGTATTGTGACAGGTTCATCTCCAGTAACAACGCAAGTACCACATGCAGTTGGTATTGCATTAGCTGGAAAAATGGAAAAGAAAGATTTAGTAACGTTTGTTACATTCGGTGAAGGTTCTTCTAACCAAGGTGATTTCCATGAAGGTGCAAACTTTGCTGGCGTACACAAGTTACCTGTTATTTTCATGTGTGAAAATAATAAATACGCAATCTCTATTCCAGTTGAAAAACAATTAGCTTGTAAAAATGTATCAGATCGTGCAATTGGATACGGTATGCCTGGATATACAGTAGACGGAAACGATCCGCTTGCAGTATATAAAGCTGTAAAAGAAGCAGCAGACCGTGGCCGACGCGGTGAAGGCCCAACTTTAATTGAAACAGTATCATATCGTTTAACAGCACATTCAAGTGACGACGATGATCGTGTTTATCGTGATAAAGAAGAAGTAGAAGAAGCAAAGAAAAATGATTCAATTATAACATTTGCTGCTTATTTAAAAGAGGTTGGCGTGTTAACTGAGGAATCTGAAAAACAAATGTTAGACGAAATTATGCATATCGTAAACGAAGCAACAGAATATGCAGAAAATGCTCCGTATGCAGCACCTGAAGATGCATTGAAGCACGTATACGCAGAATAGGGGGGAACGTTTCATGGCTGTAATGTCTTATATTGATGCTATTACATTAGCAATGCGCGAGGAAATGGAACGCGATGAGAAAGTATTCGTTTTAGGTGAAGATGTTGGTAAAAAAGGTGGCGTATTTAAAGCGACACACGGATTATATGATCAATTTGGTGAAGATCGTGCGCTAGATACACCACTTGCAGAATCGGCAATCGCTGGGGTCGCAATCGGTGCAGCAATGTATGGAATGCGTCCAATCGCTGAAATGCAGTTTGCGGATTTCATCATGCCAGCAGTAAACCAAATTGTTTCTGAGGCAGCAAAAATTCGTTACCGTTCTAATAATGATTGGACTTGTCCAATTACAGTTCGTGCGCCATTTGGTGGCGGTGTTCACGGTGCATTGTATCATTCACAATCTGTAGAAGCGATGTTTGCAAACCAACCTGGTTTAAAAATCGTTATCCCTTCTACACCATATGATGCAAAAGGCTTACTAAAAGCTGCAATTCGTGATGAAGATCCAGTATTATTCTTTGAGCATAAACGTGCATATCGCTTAATTAAAGGTGAAGTGCCAGAAGATGATTACGTATTACCAATCGGAAAAGCAGATGTAAAACGTGAAGGTGATGATATTACTGTTATCACATACGGATTATGTGTTCATTTTGCTCTTCAAGCGGCTGAAAAGTTAGCACAAGATGGCATCTCTGCACACATTCTTGATTTACGTACTGTATATCCATTAGATAAAGAAGCAATCATTGAAGCAGCTTCTAAAACAGGTAAAGTTCTTCTTGTAACAGAAGACAATAAAGAAGGAAGTATTATGAGTGAAGTGGCAGCAATTATTGCTGAAAACTGTCTGTTTGATTTAGATGCACCAATCGCACGTCTTGCAGGTCCAGACGTTCCAGCAATGCCATATGCACCAACAATGGAAAAATTCTTTATGGTAAATCCAGATAAAGTTGAAAAAGCAATGCGTGAACTTGCGGAATTTTAATCGGGGGGACTATACATGGCTGTAGAAAATATTACAATGCCTCAGCTCGGGGAGAGCGTTACAGAGGGTACAATTAGTAAATGGCTCGTGAATGTTGGCGATCACGTAAACAAATATGATCCGCTTGCAGAAGTAATGACTGATAAAGTAAACGCTGAAGTACCATCTTCTTTCACTGGTATTGTGAAAGAGTTAATCGCTAGTGAAGGTGATACGTTAGCTGTAGGTGAAGTAGTTTGTGTCATTCAAGTAGAAGGCGCAGATGAAGTAGCGGCAACAGCTGTTGAGGAAAAAACAAAAGAAGAACCAAAGGCAGAAGTAGCTAAGCCTGAAAAAGCACCGAAAGCAAAACAACCAACTGATGGAAAACCTCGTTTTTCACCAGCTGTGTTAAAACTTGCGGGTGAGCATAACGTTGATTTAGATCAAGTAGAAGGTACGGGGGCAAACGGCCGTATCACTCGTAAAGATATTTTAAATCTGGTGGAATCTGGAAATGTTCCGCAAGCAGGTGCGGCGAAGAAAGAGGAAGCGGTAGCAGCAGTAGTAGAAGCGCGTCCAGAAGCACCAAAAGCAGCTCCAGTAGCGCAAAAAGTAGAATCTGCGAAACCAGTTTCTGTACCAACAATGCCTGGCGATATCGAAATTCCAGTAACAGGTGTGCGTAAAGCAATCGCAGCGAACATGTTACGTAGTAAACACGAAGCGCCACACGCTTGGATGATGATTGAAGTAGATGTGACAAACCTTGTTTCATACCGTAATTCAATTAAAGGTGATTTCAAAAAGCGTGAAGGCTTTAACTTAACGTTCTTTGCTTTCTTCGTAAAAGCAGTAGCACAAGCGTTAAAAGAATACCCTCAAATTAATTCAATGTGGGCTGGCGATAAAATCGTTCAGAAGAAAGATATTAACCTTTCTATCGCTGTTGCAACAGAGGACGAACTATTTGTACCAGTAATTAAACATGCGGACGAGAAGACAATTAAAGGCATCGCTCGTGAAATTACAGAACTTGCAGGAAAAGTACGTACGAAATCGTTAAAAGCGGACGAAATGCAAGGCGGAACATTTACAATTAATAACACAGGATCATTCGGTTCTGTTCAATCTATGGGTATTATTAATTACCCACAAGCGGCTATTTTACAAGTTGAATCAATTGTAAAACGCCCAGTAATTATGGATAATGGCATGTTTGGTGCTCGTGACATGGTTAACTTATGTTTATCACTTGATCACCGTGTACTAGATGGCTTAATTTGTGGTAAGTTCTTAGGACGTGTAAAAGAAATTTTAGAAAATACGTCAGAAAATAATACATCTGTATATTAAATAAAAAGCTCGCTTATGCGAGCTTTTTATCATCCTATTTCTTCATCTACATCCTACTATATGTATAATACCTTTCCCAGTAATCTTACAATGAACCATTATGTATTAGGAATTTATGAAAATACATTGCTGATATATGGTATATGGATATAAAATAAGAAAAGAATAATTTTTTTGGCAAATCTTACTGATGAAACTGTAGTATAATATATTGTATTGTATGAAAAAGAGAGTTATTCTATATAAGTGTTTTATAGATAATGTGTAATCAGTCGTCAAAACATGAAGAATGTTGACTCCTGGTTTTTTATTTTGCTGTAACAATGTTTCAGGAGGATGTCATGAAAAGAAGTACCGAGTTTCTAAAAAGTTTAGATGTAAAACTAATATTAATTTTGTTAGCATTATGTGTTACGAGTATAGCTGCTATATATAGCAGTCAGCAAACTGGCCAATATGGAGAGGCAAACTTTGCAATGAAACAGGGTTTGAACTACATAATTGGGGTTGTATTGTTATTGCTTGTTGCAAGCATTGACTTAGATCAATTGCAAAAATTGTCTTGGCCACTTTATATCGTTGGATTTGCTTCACTTATTCTTTTGAAAATACTACCGGTTTCCACTTTCACACCTGAAAAATTAGGTGCAAAAAGATGGTTTGTATTTCCGTTAGTTGGACAAATTCAACCATCTGAGTTTTTCAAAATTTCATTGCTTCTGGTGGTAGCAAGTATAGCAGTGAAACATAATGCACAGTATATGGCAAGGACATTCCAAACGGACTTAAAATTAGTAGGTAAAATTGTACTAGTATCTCTCCCGCCTATTGCTGTTGTATATAGCCAACCGGATACAGGGATGGTGTTCTTATATGCTGCTGCCATTGCATGTATTTTATTTATGTCAGGTATTCAGAAGAAATTGATAGCATTATGTACAGTTATTCCAGTCACCATATTATCCACGTTAATATTTATTTACGTAAGGTATGAGGATTTCTTCTTTAATAAGTTAGTTACGCTACTAAAACCTCACCAACAATCACGTATTTTAGGTTGGTTAGATCCATTTGAACATACAGATCAAGGTTATCAAACACAGCAATCAATTTTAGCTGTAGGTAGTGGCGGTATGGAAGGGAAAGGGTTTGGCGAAGGGAACGTTTATATCCCTGAGAAGCATACAGACTTTATTTTCGCTACAATTGCCGAAGAAGGTGGATTTATCGTAGCAGCGTTAGTTGTATTCTTGTTCCTATTACTACTATATAGAACAATTATTATCGGTTATTCTGCTGATAATTTATTCGGTACATTATTATGTGCTGGATCGATTGGGATATTAACGGTTCAAATATTCCAAAACATCGGTATGATCGTTGGATTAATGCCTGTAAAAGGGATTGCATTACCTTTCTTATCGTATGGGGGAAGTTCCTTATTCTCGAATATGATTATGATGGGGCTTATATTATCGGTACGGAAAACGTATAAAAAATATATGTTTTCAGTTAAGTAAAAAGGCTGGTTCGTTTTTAAACGAACCAGCTTTTTTACATATATACGCATAAACGTTGCAAACTAAAACAGACTAGCAGTTTGGGATGTAAGGAGTGCAAAGTGATGCATATGCATATTTTTGAGGGAGCACGGCATCTTTCTAATAGTGAATGGGTTATTCGGGCTATCATAGCATACATATTTTTAATATTAGTTGCGAAAGCAATGGGACAAAGATCCATCGCGCAACTTCGTTTTTTAGATGTTGTATTAGTGTTATTGCTTGGCGGAAATATTTCTAACGCATTGTCTGATGAAAAAGTAGGATTAATGGGCTCGATGATTACAACGTTTATACTCGTTGTACTTCATATTATAAGTTCAGTTTTAATGTTGAAATGGGATAGATGGAGACGCTTTTTAGAGCCAGCACCTATCATTCTTATACACAATGGTTCCATTGATTTTAGCAATTTGAAAAAAGCGAGAATTACGGTGGAATATTTATTTTCAGAACTTCGTATGCGAAATGTGGGCGATATTCAAACGATCAAATTAGCATTATGGGAAGCGAACGGTGTCGTTTCTATATTCCGGTATCCAGAATATGAGGGAGTTTCGCGGCTTGATCTGAAAGTTGCGGGAAAAAAATCTCCAGTTTCTTTTGTATTAGTAAAGGATGGTAGGATTCAGCAAGATGTTCTTGCTTTATTAGGGAAAACAGAAGAATGGGCGAGAGAATTTCTAGAGAAAAACGCAGAAGTTGAATCCATTTTGTTAGCTACAGTAGATGAAGCACATAAAATAAATATTTTGTTAAAAAAATGAAAAATATACGCATTTTGTCGTTTCATACATATGATACAATAGTGTGGACAACAAAAAAGGAGGGATACGATGGGATATGTAGAAGAATTACGGAAAATAGTTGGTCATCGCCCTTTAATTTTAGTTGGTGCTGTTGTACTCGTTATAAATGAAAATAGATACGTATTATTACAACAAAGAACAGAGCCTTACGGAAAATGGGGGCTGCCTGGCGGATTAATGGAGCTTAGTGAATCCCCAGAAGAAACTGCTTTTCGTGAAGTATACGAAGAAACAGGAATAAAGGTGAAGAACCTACGATTAATCAATGTGTTTTCTGGAGCGAACTATTTTACAAAATTAGCAAACGGTGATGAATTTCAATCTGTAACGACTGCTTATTATACGGACGAATACGATGGAGATTTTGTTATGAACAAAGAAGAAGCGGTTCAGCTTAAATTCTTCCCACTAACAGAACTACCTGACTATATTGTTGGGTCGCATAAAAAAATGATTAGTGAATATATGAAGATTATGGAAAAAAAGATATAATAATAGTGAAAGAAATACAAAAACACAGTTCTGGTTGGTAGTCCAGACGCATGATTTCATGTCAGTAACCTTCCCCTCCGGGATGTCCCGTATTTCTAATTTTTTTAGGGGGGGCTGTCAATGGATTTGACAGTATATCACGATGGCCAATTTTTTGTTGGAATCATTACATGTAAAGAAAAAGGGAAGTTGTATGGAGCGAGATATATTTTTGGAACGGAACCTTCAGACGAAGAAGTGCTTATATTTGTGAACGGTTCAATGTTAGCGTATTTTCAGCACTTTGCAAAATGTGGCGTGGAAGTGAAAGAAAAACAGCGTCCCAAAAATATAAAGAGGATCATACGACAAGCAGCAAAAGAAGTAAATGTAAACCGCTTTACTAAGGCGCAAGAGGCAATTAGCTTATCTTATGAACTGCATAAACAAGAAAAAAAAGTGCAATCTAAGGAGAAGCGAGAGGCTGAAAAACAAAGAAGACGTTTAATTAAAGTACAAAAAGCAAAGCAAAAGCATCGTGGTCATTAAGAAAAGGTGTTAGAGCAAGAGCTCTAACACCTTTTCTATACCCAAATACAAGTAAACTTACTTGTATTTCATAAACATTAACTGGTAAGATACAAATAGGTAGTTTTAGAGGAGGGAAAAGATTGATTAATTTTAACTTTTTTATGAATGATGTTGTCCGCCAAGCGCGTGAAGAGATTGTTTCTGCTGGATATACAGAATTGACGACGCCAGAAGCAGTAGACGAAGCGTTTAAAAGAAATGGAACAACACTTGTAATGGTAAACTCTGTATGTGGTTGTGCAGGCGGTATTGCTCGTCCTGCTGCTGCGCATTCCGTACATTATGATAAACGACCTAACCATCTTGTAACGGTGTTTGCAGGTCAAGATAAAGAAGCGACAGCAAGAGCTCGTGAATATTTCGAAGGGTATCCACCATCTTCTCCATCATTTGCTTTATTAAAAGATGGAAAAATTGTAACGATGGTAGAGCGTCATGAAATTGAAGGTCATGAACCGATGCAAGTTATTGCAAAACTACAATCGTATTTCGAAGAGAATTGCGAAGAACTATAAATAATTGAAAAGGCGCTATGCTCACAATTAAGTGGGTGTAGCGCCTTTTTTATTTATTATTCAAAACGAGGGGATATACATTAGTTGATTATTTTATGCATTATTTTATGCATTATAAACAATGATTTTAATGATTTTTTATTTATTTTTATTTTATATATTGCATAAAAATAAAATCGCTGATACAATACAAACATCGAATAAAAATTCTATAAAACTTTTAAATATACATTATTAGGGGGAAGAAAGATGAAGAAGTTATTATCAATATCGTTTGCACTTATTTTAATTATAAGTATGTTCAGCGCTTGTAGTAATAGGGAAGAAAAGGCTACTGGAAAAAATAAAAAAGTACTGGTTATGGGGACTTCAGCAGATTATAAACCATATGAATACGTAGAAGCTTCAAAAAGTGATGAAATTATTGGCTTTGATGTTGATGTTGCTAAATATATCGGAAAAGAACTTGGTTATGAAGTGAAAGTGAAAGATATGGATTTTGGTGGTTTATTAGCATCTCTTAGCTCAGGAAAAGTTGATTTCGTAATGGCAGGTATGACGCCAACTGCAGAGCGTAAAAACAATGTTGATTTCACAGATATTTATTTTGTTGCGAAAAACATGGTCATTTCTAAAAAGGACTCTAACATTCAATCTGTAGAGGATTTAAAAGGGAAAAAAGTAGGGGTACAAACAGGGTCTATTCAAGAAGAGAAAGCAGCGGAATTTAAAAAACAAGTAGATTTCAAAGTTGAGGGACGTGACCGTATACCAGAAATCGTACAAGAAATTAAAGCTGGTCGTTTTGACGCTGCAATTATAGAAGACACAGTTGCTAAAAATTATTTAGAGAAAATGAAAGATTTACAAGGAATTGAAATTAAAGAAGCGCCAGAAGAAGTTGGAGCAGCAATTGCCCTTCCGAAAAACAGTGACAAAACAGCTGAATTTAATAAAGTAATTAAAAAAATGCAAGAAAATGGAGAAATGGATAAATTAGTGAAGAAATGGTTTGGCAGCGAAAAATAAGCTGCCTTTCACTTTTCTGTGAGGGGAATGAAAAGAATGAACTTAGATTTTTCGGCGATTACGCCTTCGATACCATATATACTAAAAGGCCTAGAAGTTACTTTAAAAATTGTAGCAGTATCAGCGTTAGTTGGGTTTATTTTAGGAACGTTATTAGCGCTTTGCAAAATTGCTAGAATACGAGCATTAAATATAGTGGCAGATTTTTATACATCAATTTTCCGTGGTACACCACTTGTATTGCAATTAATGATTATTTATTTCGGTGTCCCGCAAATAATTGGTTATGAAATACCGGCATTCTTAGCAGCTGTATTAGCATTTAGCTTAAATTCAGGTGCATATATGTCAGAGGTAATTCGCGCCGGCATTCAAGCGGTTGATAAAGGACAAACAGAAGCAGCGATGGCTTTAGGGATTCCTTACGGGAAAATGATGCGAAATATCATTTTCCCTCAAGCATTAAAAAATATATTACCAGCGCTTGTGAACGAGTTTGCGACACTTACGAAAGAATCGGCTGTAGTAACAGTAATAGGAGCGACGGATTTAATGCGCCGTGCTTACATCGTAGGCGGGGAGACATTTAAATATCTTGAACCATTACTTTTTGTTGGACTCATTTATTATATGCTAGTCATTATTCTTACATTAGTCGGGAAGGCAATTGAAGGGAGAATGAAGAAAAGTGATTAAAATTGAAAACCTTCATAAATCATTTGGAAAAAACGAGGTATTAAAAGGAATTACAACAACGATTGAAAAAGGGGAAGTAGTAGCAATTATTGGACCGTCTGGATCAGGGAAATCAACATTTTTACGTTGTATGAATGTGTTAGAAGCACCGACAAATGGTCACATTTGGATTGGAACGGAAGAAGTAACGAATCCGAAAACGAATATTATGCACGTCCGTGAAAATGTCGGAATGGTATTTCAGCATTTCCACCTATTTCCTCATATGACTGTATTAGAAAATATTACGTATGCTCCTATCAATGTAAAAGGAGTAACGAAACAAGAAGCTGACAAGAAAGCCGAGAAACTTTTAGAAAAGGTTGGTTTATTAGATAAAAAAGATACGTATCCGAATCGTCTTTCTGGCGGACAAAAGCAACGTGTAGCAATTGCAAGAGCGTTAGCAATGGAACCAGAAGTAATGTTATTTGATGAACCGACATCAGCACTAGATCCAGAGATGGTAAAAGAAGTGCTAGAAGTTATGAAATCATTAGTTACCACAGGAATGACAATGGCAATTGTTACACATGAAATGGGATTTGCAAAAGAAGTAGCAGATCGTGTTCTCTTTTTAGATGGTGGAAAACTTGTAGAAGATAGTGCGCCAGCAGAATTTTTTGCAGCACCGAAAAGTGAGCGTGCGCAACAATTTTTACAAAAAATATTGTAATATGTAAAGGATACGTGAATAATAAGTAGAAAAGGATGACATTGTGTCATCCTTTTTTTATACTAACTGTAAATACGTTTATACATATAGGAGCAATGCTATGTTCAAAATTGGATACCGTACAGTGAAAACAGCAATAGGGACAGGCGCAGCCGTTTTTATTGCTCAGTTATTAGGATTAGAATTTTATAGTTCAGCGGGTATTTTAGTTATATTATGTGTACAAAATACGAAACGTAAATCACTTCAAGTATCGTTACATCGTTTTTTAGCTTGTGTATTATCAATGGTGTTCGCATTTTGTATTTTTGAAACAATTGGATATACACCACTAGCAATTAGCGTATTATTACTTACATTTATTCCGACTGCGGTTATGCTTAAAATTCAAGAAGGTATTGTCACGAGTTCAGTTATTGTGATGCATCTATATTCATTGAAACAAATTACATGGCTTATTGTTGGAAATGAAATTGCGATATTAACGATAGGGATTAGCGTGGCTCTCTTAGTGAATATGTATATGCCAAGTAGTGAAAATAAGCTAAAAGAGTATCAAGGTAAAATAGAAAGTAATTTTAAAACGATTTTGTTTGAAATGGTTGTGTATTTACGAAATCGAGAAAGTAGTTGGAGCGGGGCAGAACTTATTGAGACTGAACAGATGCTAAATGAAGCTAGAGATTTATCGTTTAAGAAACTTGAGAATGCATTTATGCGAGAAGATGACTATTACTATCGTTATTTTAATATGCGCATGCAACAATTCGAAATTTTAGAGCGAATGATTCCGTTAGCAGCTTCTTTATCGTGGACATATGAACAAGCTGACATGATTGCGGATGTGGTTGAAAACATTAGTAATGCTATTAGCCCTCAGAGTACCGGGGTTATTTCTTTAAGACAGCTTCAAGAAATGAGAGAATTATTTAGAGCGATGCCATTGCCGGCTACACGTGAAGAATTTGAGATACGTGCGAAACTTGTTCAACTTGTATACGAAATGGAACAATATTTACTCATTAAAAGTCGTTTTAAGGGAAAGGATAATATAAAAGAACTTATATAGAAGGTAGGAATTATTTATGCCGTATCTTCTCTCTTTCCTATTATGTCTTTCTTTATCGCCTATTTGGCCCCTTGGTGATAATCCACGTGCCGGTGATCCTTTTATTATTGTAAATAAAGCGACGAATAAACTAGCTTATATTGACGATGGGAAGATTCAAAAGGTTTTTCCAGTCGCGACAGGAAAAACAAATGAATTAACCCCAGAGGGAACTTTTGATATTGTAATGAAAGCAAAGGATCCGTATTATATTGCAAAAGATATTCCAGGGGGATCACCGAAAAATCCACTTGGATCTAGGTGGATGGGATTTAATGCACGAGGAACTGATGGGAGTAAATATGGAATACATGGAACAAACCAACCGAGTTCAATTGGAAAGTATATTTCACAAGGGTGTATAAGAATGAAGAAAAATGATGTGGAGTATTTATTTGATCGTATTCCAATTGGAACGAAAGTGTGGATTGTAAAATCGAAAAAGTCATTTCAGCAATTGGCAAAAGAAAAAGGAGCCATTGCATATGAAAAAGCCAACGAAAAAGTTGGTTTTTTCTATTGTAATAAGTTGTCTTGACATGTGTACATAACCATGCGTTAATGAGAGTATAGAAAGATTAAATTAGATAAAGGAGTTGCTCGTATGTACTTGAATCCAAAACTTTCGTATATGCAGTTTTTTATGGGATTTCTATTTATTATTACATTCATATTGGCAACTTTTAATATATGTTCTTATCTTGTAGCGATTGTATGTATGGCATTACTTAATCTTACTTTTGTTATTGGGGCATTTCAGCAGAAACAATATACAAGTTTTGTGCTAGCACTTGTAATGTCATTTTCCTTTGGTATTGTAGCGATTGTGCTTTACATAAAATAAACCATCTCGATTTCGAGATGGTTTATTTTATTATGTGTAAAAAGTAAAAAAAGGACGAACAGATCGTCCTTTTTACCAAAACATACTTGCGCCAGCAAGTAATGTTGTTACAAGCATAGAAATTAGCATTACATAAATCATAACTTTTTGAGCTTTTTTATGCATCGTTAAACCTCCTTGCAAATCAGTACAATATCATTGTAACGAGAAATGATATTGTGGACAAGGGGGAGAGAAATGACAAAATTCGAGAAGTGCGTGTAAACTATAACAGGAAATTTGTATGTACGTAGAGAATATATAAGAATGATAGGGTATAAGTTTTTTGTTATGCAAGCTGAAGAATGGAGATACGATGATGAAAATATATGAAACAAATCGTTTACATTTAAGGGAAATTGATGAGTCGTATGCTGAAAAAGTTCTTCAATATTACGACAGAAATCGTGAATTTTTAAAAGCCTGGGAAGAGTATAGACCAGAGGATTTTTTTACGTTAGATTATCAAAAGAAAAAGTTACAAAAGGATAGAAAAGAGTTCGCAGAAGGTAAAATCATTAGATTATGGATTTTTAAAAAGGGGGATGATACGAAAATAATTGGATGTATTTCATTTAATTTAATTGTTCGTGGAATTTACCAATCTTGTGTACTCAGTTATAAATTAGATAAGGAAGAGTTAAACAAAGGTTATACGACAGAAGCGCTTAGAAAAGCGATTCAAGTTGCTTTTGAGGAATTTCAATTACATCGTATAGAAGCACCGATTATGCCACGAAATTTAGCATCTATACAAGTAGTGACGAAGATAGGTTTTCAGTATGAGGGCGTGTCTAGGAAGATGTTAATGGTTAATGGAGTGTGGGAAGATCATATGCGCTGGGTATTGTTAAATGAGTAATAGAAAGCAGATGGTTATCTAGACATATAAACCGTCTGTTTTTTGTCTTGTATTTCGAAACTTTTGCGAAATTCTGTTATAATTAATAGTGTTACATACATAATGGTAGTGCAGGAGGCGCAGTCTTATGATTAATCAAGAACGTTTAGTAAATGAATTTATGGAGTTAGTACAAGTAGATTCTGAAACGAAATTTGAAGCAGAAATTTGCAAAGTATTAACAAAGAAATTTACAGATTTAGGTGTAGAAGTATTTGAAGATGACACAATGGCTGTTACTGGGCATGGTGCAGGTAACTTAATTTGTACATTACCAGCAACAAAAGATGGTGTTGATACAATTTACTTTACTTCTCATATGGATACAGTAGTTCCTGGTAATGGAATTAAGCCTTCTATTAAAGATGGATATATCGTATCAGATGGTACTACGATTTTAGGTGCAGATGATAAAGCAGGATTAGCATCCATGTTCGAAGCAATCCGTGTTTTAAAAGAGAAAAATATCCCTCATGGTACAATTGAATTTATTATTACAGTTGGAGAAGAATCTGGTCTTGTTGGTGCAAAAGCATTAGATCGTGAGCGCATTACTGCGAAATACGGTTACGCATTAGATAGCGATGGAAAAGTTGGTGAAATCGTTGTTGCAGCTCCAACACAAGCGAAAGTGAATGCGATTATTCGCGGGAAAACAGCTCATGCTGGTGTAGCACCAGAAAAAGGTGTATCTGCAATTACTATCGCAGCGAAAGCAATTGCGAAAATGCCACTTGGCCGTATTGATTCTGAAACAACTGCAAATATTGGACGTTTTGAAGGTGGTACACAAACGAATATCGTTTGCGATCACGTACAAATCTTTGCAGAAGCGCGTTCTTTAATCAATGAAAAAATGGAAGCGCAAGTTGCGAAAATGAAAGAAGCATTTGAAACAACTGCAAAAGAAATGGGCGGTCATGCAGACGTTGAAGTAAACGTTATGTATCCAGGATTTAAATTTGCTGATGGCGATCACGTTGTAGAAGTTGCAAAACGTGCAGCTGAAACAATTGGTCGTACACCTTCTCTTCACCAAAGTGGTGGCGGAAGTGATGCAAACGTAATTGCAGGACACGGTATTCCAACAGTTAACTTAGCAGTTGGTTATGAAGAAATTCATACAACAAATGAAAAGATTCCTGTTGAAGAATTAGCGAAAACAGCAGAATTAGTTGTTGCAATTATTGAAGAAGTAGCGAAGTAATATAATAGAAAAAGCGTGTAAATCACAACTGATTTACACGCTTTTTATTTTGATTCGATTGCTTTTACAAGGCGGATAAGCCAATACAAGAAAATCCATGGCAGTATGTCCTTTGTTATAATACCTAGTAGACTTGGAAGAATCCCTGCTACGTTAATATCAAAAATAGGGAGTAATAAATAATTAATTAAGATGATTAATATAATAACGAGAAATGTATAATTGAGGTTACTGTTTAATTTCATAATAGATCACTCCTTTTACAAAAATATCCATATATATTAAGTATAGCAAAAATAAGGATAAAAAGAATAAGTAATTATTATATTGTACATGAATTTGGTATAATGAAGGAACAAATGTTCTTTGGAGGGAGTGAGTACTATGCGAGAAATGTATCCCAAAAAAGGTCGTGTTATTTTACATGTAGATATGAATTGTTTTTTCGCATCTGTTGAAATTGCTCATGACCCATCATTACAGGGGAAGCCGTTAGCGGTTGCTGGAAATGAAAAAGAAAGAAAAGGAATTATCATCACATGTAGTTATGAGGCGAGAGAATATGGAATACGTACAACGATGCCACTTTGGGAAGCAAAAAGGTTATGTCCACAATTAGTTGTAAGGCGCCCTAATTTTACATTATATCGTGAAGCTTCATTTCAAATGTTTCAAATCCTTTCCCGTTTTACGGAAAAAATACAACCAGTATCAATAGATGAGGGATATTTAGATATTACAGATTGTTACGCACTCGGTTCGCCTCTTGAAATAGCAAAGATGATTCAGCAAGCGTTATTAGCAGAGTTACAGTTGCCGTGTAGCATCGGAATTGCTCCAAACCTTTTCCTAGCAAAAACAGCTTCTGATATGAAAAAGCCTCTCGGTATTACCGTGCTCCGAAAACGAGATATTCCAGAAATGATTTGGCCGCTTCCGGTTGGAGCGATGCATGGAATTGGAGAAAAAACAGCTGAGAAATTAAAAGATATTCATATACAAACAATTGAACAGTTAGCAAAAGGAAATGAACATATCATTCGCGCTAAAATTGGAAAGCATGGTGTTGATTTACAAAGGCGGGCAAAAGGTGTGGATGATAGAGAAGTTGATCCGAGTCAAATGGGACAACATAAAAGCGTTGGTAATTCGATGACTTTTTCAAAGGATATGGATGAAGAAAAAGAATTACTTGATATGTTAGAAAGGCTATCAAAATCAGTGAGTAAAAGATTACAAAAGCGAACGCTTGTCAGCTATAATATTCAGATTATGATTAAATATCATGATAGGCGGACAGTAACGAGGAGTAAGCAATTGAAAAATGCCATTTGGGAAGAACGAGATATTTTTCAAGCGGCCTCTCGTTTATGGAAGCAACATTGGGACGGCGATTCCGTTCGTTTATTAGGTGTTACAGCTACTGAAATAGAGTGGAAGACTGAATCGGTGAAGCAATTAGATTTGTTTTCATTTGAAGAAGATGCGAAAGAAGAGCCGCTACTTGCTGTCATTGATCAAATTAATGATAAGTATGGAATGCCGCTTTTACAACGAGGTAGTCAATTATTACGTAAGCAAGAAAAGTCTTTTCAGCAAAAATTAGAAAATAAGTTTATGTAGAAGGTGTCATGAAGCTGTAAATATCATGACACCTTTCATGTTCAACTTGCTTCTAAATCTAATGAAGTTTTCCAACCAGCTGCAGTAACGCCAGATTCTAATAGCATTCTGCTCACTATTTTTTCAATTAAGACTGCTGTATTTGTGTTGCAGTGTAATGTCGCTTGTATACACACTTTTTGATTAGAGTTTACGTCCTCACTATACAATTCTTTTAAACCAATGCCTTCAGAACTTACCATATGCATAAGTAAAAAACGAATATGGGCTTCATGTTCTTCTGAACAAGTAAGAGAAAGTAAGTAGTTCGTTTGTTCAGGTGATTCTTCTTTTGATTTCTGATTCATAAAGAGAGCGATTGGACGAAGTAGTATGTTTGCTAGTAAAACGCCAGATGCACCTAATATAGCTGCAATGAGGAAACCAGCGCCTGTAAGAGTACCAACAGCAGCTGCGCACCATAGGGTAGCCGCAGTATTAAGCCCCCTAATACTAAAACCATCACGGATAATAACGCCGCCTCCTAAAAAACCAATCCCACTGACGACTTGAGCGGCAATACGTGAAGGGCTAGCATCGTGATCAATCATGACGGATAATAAAACAAATATACAGGCACCAAGTGATACGAGAGCATTTGTCCGTAGCCCAGCCATCCTATGTCTCCATTGTCGTTCCATTCCGATGCAAGCACCTACAATAATTGCAATAAATAATCTTAGTACAATGTCATACCATACCATCATGGTCACCTCCATACATATAAGTCCAAGTTATATTTTTGAGAATGAGCGGGAAGCACCCGCTCATTCTCATTTTTATAACCAGCTATGAAACTTTTTAATATAAATTTTTTTTAGGAACTGTGTTAAGAAAGCATAGCCTAATAGTATTCCTACTAACCAAGGGAAATAGCTAAGTGGTAATGCTTGTAATCCAACGGCTGCTCCAAGTGGCGAGAATGGAATATAAATTCCAATTACCATAATACAAGCGGTTAATAAAAGAACCGGTACTGATGCAGTACTTTGAATAAATGGAATCTTCTGTGTTCTTATCATGTGAACAATTAAAGTTTGTGTTAGCAATCCAACGACAAACCAACCAGATTGGAATAATGATTGTTCGCTAGCTGTATTTGCATCGAAGACGTTCCACATGACCACATAGGTGATGATATCAAATATGGAACTAAT
Organism: Bacillus cereus group sp. MYBK139-1; assembly: GCF_051916915.1. Lineage (NCBI taxonomy): Bacteria > Bacillati > Bacillota > Bacilli > Caryophanales > Bacillaceae > Bacillus > Bacillus cereus group sp. MYBK139-1. The sequence goes on from NZ_JBQAHO010000002.1 coordinate 686,612, forward strand.
GGGACCGATGCAAATAATGAAGTTCCGTAAATTTGCAGTATCCCATTTTCTTGGTTTTTCTAAAAACTCTTTATCCATTTTGTCCCATGGGATAGACAGTTGTGAAATATCATAAAGTAAGTTTTGAATTAAAAGGTGAATGGCAAGCATCGGCAAGAAAGGAATGAAGGCACTTGCTACTAACACACTAAATACATTTCCGAAGTTAGAGCTCGCTGTCATTTTAATGTATTTCAAAATATTACCGAATGTAGTGCGCCCTTCTAAAATACCTGCTTCTAATATCATTAAACTTTTTTCAAGTAGAATAATATCGGAAGACTCTTTTGCAATATCAGTTGCAGTATCAACAGATATGCCAACGTCAGCTTCCCGTAACGCTACGGCGTCGTTAATGCCATCTCCCATATAACCTACAGTGTGTCCGTTTCCTTGTAATACTCGTATAATGCGAGATTTTTGCATTGGATTTAGTTTAGCAAAAACAGTTGTTTCTTCGGCTAGCTTTGCTAATGCTTTATCAGGTAAAGCATCGATTTCGTAACCAAGGATAGGCTCGCCAATATTTAATCCAACTTCTTTACATACCTTTTTTGTCACGATTTCGTTATCACCAGTTAAAATTTTTACTTGTACACCATGTTTTTGTAATGCTTGAATGGCAGTAGCGGCAGATGGTTTCGGTGGATCTAAAAAGCCAATATATCCAGCGAGAATCATATCATTTTCATCTTGTACGGCGTACTCTTTATTATTTGTTGGTCTATTTTTTTTATAAGCTACAGCAATAACGCGCATACCTTCACTATTCAAAGTCTCACTTAGTTGTTTTACATGTAAGCGCATGTCATCGGTAAGAGAAGCAATTTTGCCATCTATTTCAGTGTAGTTGCAAATAGATAAAATTTCTTCTACAGCCCCTTTACAGACCATTGTATGTTCACCTGAATTGTCTTTTACAATGACGGACATACGCCGACGAGCAAAGTCAAATGGAATTTCATCTAGTTTTTGAAAAACAGATGGATCAAATTTTTGCTTTTCTTCTGTATGTTTTATAACGGCTTTATCTATTAAATTTTTCAATCCTGTTTGATAGAAGCTATTTAAATAGGCAAAGTGTAATACACGATTACATGTATTACCATTAGGATCTAAGTGCCGAACAAGTACAACTTTATCTTCTGTTAAAGTTCCTGTTTTATCGGTACAAAGAATGTTCATAGCACCTAAGTTTTGAATAGAATTCAGTTGTTTTACAATTACTTTCTGTTTAGACATGTTAACGGCACCTTTAGCTAAATTAGCAGTCACAATCATTGGTAACATTTCAGGTGTTAGACCAACTGCGATTGCAATAGCAAAGAAGAAAGCTTCTTGCCAATCCCCTTTTGTGAATCCGTTAATGAGAAGAACGATAGGTGCCATAATAAGCATGAATGTAATTAAGAGCCAGCTTACTTTGTTTACACCTTTATCAAAGCTTGTTTCTACGCGCTTACCGATTACTTTATTTGCTAAAGAGCCAAAATACGTATCAGTACTTGTGGAGATGACAACCGCTCTTGCGCTACCACTTACAATATTTGTCCCCATGAAGCAAAGATTTTCCATATCGAGTGGATTGTAATTTTTTTTCGTGCTTTTCGGTAATAGATGTTTATTTTCTGTATGGTAGCAGTTTTCGTATTTTTCTACAGGAAGTGCTTCTCCTGTTAAAGAAGATTGGTTCACAAATAAATCTTTAGCCGATAAAATACGCACATCAGCTGGAACAATGTCTCCGGCTGAAAGTGAAATAATATCGCCAGGTACAAGTTCCTCAATTGGAATTTCCGTTGTATCAGTTTGTTTCAAAATTTTTACATTTTTTGTTTCGTGTACAAATCCATCTATTCTAAAGACACTCGCCGTTGTTCGAACCATAGCCTTTAACTGATCCGCAGCTTTTTGAGAACGAAATTCTTGTAAAAAGCGAATCGTTGCACTTAGCATTACCATTACAGAGACGACAATAGTTCCTTGTATGTCATCTGTGAAAAAAGAAAGTGCGCCGAGAGCTAATAAAACAAAAATAAATGGATTTTTAAATGCCAGTAGAAATTGAATGTACCACGGTGATGTTTTATTATGAGCTATTTCATTAAGGCCATATAAAGAAAGTCTACGAGACGCTTCTTCATTAGAGAGTCCATTTTTTGTTGTTTCTAAAAGTCGTAACGCTTTGTTTGCATCCTGCGTTGCGACTTCCACTAATAATTTGTTATTTGTTTTCATACAATCTTGATCGTATGAATGTTTCGTTTCTTGTCTTTGTAAATTTAACATCGGTAGTTCCTCCTTTTTCATGAAGGAGGAAACAAGCTGTTACTCGACTATTTAAAATTAGGAGGAACAGTTTCTTTCCTACCTACATGATGAAATATTAACGTAAAACATATGGGTATCTGGGCCGAATCATCAATTGCCAACTGTTCCTCACCTCCGTACAATTTAGTAGTTTCTGAATATGCTATGTTTGTTTCATAGTAAGGTGCATATAGACGTAAAAAGACCTTTACTCAAAACGAGTAAAGGTCTGAATTCGCAGTTAAAAGAGTCCACAACAAAGACTGATAGTAAGCATAAATCAAAACAGTTTTTGTGTATGACAAAATACATGCACCTCTCCCTCGTTGAGTTTTAGCACTGTATAGCATAGGTACTGAAACCAGCTACGTTAAAAAAGGCCTTCATTCCGACCTTTCTTGTTGACCCATTGGCGTCTCTCGACATTTTTGGGCAGCAGCGTTTCTCTATACAGGAGCCTCACCTAACAGAGACCATATTCAATTACAATTTGAATGTTAGCACTGTAAATTTATAGTGTCAATATATTTTTTTGAAAAATCAAATAGGTTTATGATGGCTATATAGTAGGAAATAAGCGGAGTTTTTTTGAAATAAGGTTGGAAAATAAATATTGTAATGAACATAAATAAAAAGCACTGATCACAGTGCTTTTTGTTATAGATTATGAGATTGTAGCATTTTCAAAAATAACAATCTCTGAACTGTTTGCAGTTGAAACGCGTTGTGCATAATATGTTAGAGCTGAAGAAATATATGTTGGTAACGAATCATTTGTATGTGTTGTTGTATATTCATGGATTAACTCTTTCAAAGTCGTCCATTCTAATTGTGCTGGGTGATCAGACACGAAAGAACTTACCCAGCGATCAAATGAAGATGAAAAATCAGTTTGTAAACGAAATGCTTCTTTCATAATAAAACGCTCCCTTAAAATGTAGTATAATCATTTTAACATAAAACACGAACGATATCCAAGTTTTTTGAGTATAATGTTCGTGATATATAGTTGTCTAGATGATTGGTTGTGTAAATTCGATTTGCCATTTGAAATAACATTCCGTAAGATGAAAGGTAGATTATATAAAGAGCTGGAGGAAAGAAAGTGGAATTTGTATTTTTAGGAACTGGTGCAGGTGTTCCTTCGAAAGGAAGGAACGTTTCAGCAATTGCTTTGCAATTGTTAGAAGAACGAGGACAAACTTGGTTATTTGATTGTGGCGAGGCGACGCAACATCAAATATTACATACATCAGTACGTCCACGCCGCATTGAAAAAATATTTATTACGCATTTACATGGTGATCATATTTTTGGATTGCCTGGCTTATTAGGAAGCCGTTCGTTTCAAGGAGGGACTACACCTTTAACAGTGTATGGACCAAAAGGAATTAAACAATTTATTGAAGTAGCATTATCAGTAAGTACGACACATGTAAAATACCCACTTGAAATTGTTGAGATAACAGAAGAAGGTACTGTGTTTGAAGATAATGAATTTCATGTGGAAACGAAAAGATTGTCACACGGTATTGAATGTTTTGGGTATCGTATTATAGAGAAAGATATACAAGGCGCCCTTTTAGTCGATAAATTGCTGGAGATGGGTGTGAAACCAGGTCCACTCTTTAAGCGTTTAAAAGATGGAGAAGTGGTTGAATTGGAAAATGGTACGATACTAAACGGACAAGATTTTATCGGCCCACCTCAAAAAGGAAGAATTATTACCATTTTAGGTGATACAAGATTTTGTGAAGCGAGTAGAGAGCTGGCACAAGACGCTGACGTACTAGTTCATGAAGCAACTTTTGCGGCAGAAGATGAACAACAAGCGTATGATTATTTTCATTCCACATCTAAGCAAGCTGCGAGTATTGCACTTCAGGCAAATGCAAAACGATTAATATTGACTCATATTAGTTCTCGTTATCAAGGGGATACGTATAAGGAATTATTGAAAGAGGCAAGAGAGCTATTTTCTAATACAGAAATAGCAACGGATTTAAAATCATTTCCAGTAGAAAGATAATAATGATATGAAAAAATGGCGACGAGAGGTTGCCATTTTTTTCGAAAAAAATAAAATAAAACTGTTATCATTTTATGCTTATATTAGATGAAACAGAAAGTTTTAATGATGTGAAGATATAGGATAAAAATACATAGTATCGATTATTTAGAAAAACTGTTATACAAGTCAGACGACATACGAATGATACAAATAGCAAAAACGGAATTTTATTCAGAACTTTTAAAATTCATTAAAAGTAAGCGTTTTATTAAAAACAAGTTATAATGAGGGCAGATTATAATTTATCCCACTTTAATGGGCAGTAAGACTCTACCTCAAAATTCGCGAATGCGAGGAATTTAGGCGAGAGATAACTGCTCGTAAAAGCACGATTGTTGTGGGCTAATAATTATTGGGAATGGACAAAACTCCCACTGATTATAGTTTCACTTGTTTATGCTATCCTTGTAAGTGGTTCTGTGTTAAACTTTGGATTGCTACCAGACTTTATTGTGGATTAGCTTATATTATTTTTAAATGAAGGTAATGCTAAGTTTCTTATTTATTATGACAACTAGTATTATTTCAGGATAGATTGTTTCATTGTTATTCAAAAACGATCCAATTCGTATAGCGGAACAAATTCGTAGTACAACTGGAAAAGCAACCGATTTGGTAGCTTAATAGAATAGTAAAAAATTTTTTCATAGAGGTTTAGGGGGAGTTATGATGAAGTATCGCTCAGTATTTGATATTATCGGTCCAGTTATGATTGGTCCATCAAGTTCACATACAGCAGGCGCAGCAAGAATGGGGCAAGTTGCTCGCCAGCTGTTTCGTCATGAACCAGAAAGAGTAAGCATTTCATTATATGGATCATTTGCAAAGACGTATCGTGGGCATGGTACAGATGTAGCGCTAATAGGTGGGATATTAGGGTTTGAAACAGATGACTTACGTATTCCAGAGGCGCTAGAGATAGCAAAAGAGCGCGAAATTGAAGTGGAATTCATTGAAGAGGATGCCAATGCACCTCACCCAAATACAGCGAGAATTCGTTTGTATAAAGGTGAAGAAGAAATTGAAGTTGTTGCTTGCTCAATTGGTGGCGGTAAAATTGAAGTTGTAGAATTAAACGGATTCGATCTTCAATTATCAGGCACGAGTCCAGCACTACTTATTGTAAATAACGATCGCTTCGGTGCTATTGCAGCAGTAGCTTCAATCCTTGCGAAACATGAGATTAACATTAGTACAATGAGTGTTTCTCGTAAAGAAAAAGGAAGAAGAGCGCTTATGGTCATCGAAACAGATGAAATATTAGCAGATGAAGTGATTGAAGAAATAAAAGCGCAACAAAATATTTGTCAAGTAACTATTATGGAATAATTGCAGGGGGGACACACCATGTTTCGGAACGCAGCGGAACTAGTGGCGCAAGCTAAAGAACAAAATGTAAAAATCGCAGAAATTATGATTCAATGTGAAATGGAAACAAGAAGTATTTCACGTGAAGAAGTAATTGCTGGTATGGAAAAGAACTTAGTCGTGATGGAGCAAGCGGTAGAACGTGGTATTCGCGGAGTGAAATCACCAACTGGTTTAACTGGTGGAGATGCTGTAAAAGTTCAGGCGTATATGAAGAGTGGAAAAGGCTTATCTGGAGATACGGTTTTGGACGCAGTGAGTAAAGCTGTTGCAACAAATGAAGTAAACGCAGCGATGGGAATTATTTGTGCAACACCAACAGCAGGGTCTGCTGGAACAGTGCCAGGTGTACTATTTGCACTAAGAGAAAAATTGCAGCCTACACGTGAAGAAATGATTGAATTCTTATTTACAGCGGGAGCTTTCGGTATGGTTGTTGCGAATAACGCTTGTATTTCTGGTGCAGCGGGAGGATGCCAAGCTGAAGTTGGTTCAGCAAGTGGAATGGCAGCTGCAGCTGCAGTTGAAATGGCTGGTGGAACACAAGAGCAAGCAGCTACAGCGATGGCAATTTCATTAAAGAACATGCTTGGTTTAGTATGTGATCCTGTTGCAGGACTTGTAGAAGTACCTTGCGTAAAACGTAATGCAGCAGGAGCTGCAAATGCGATGATTTCAGCTGATTTAGCATTAGCTGGTGTAACGAGTACTATTCCATGTGATGAAGTAATTGAGGCGATGTTTAGAATCGGACAAACGATGCCAGTAGCACTTCGTGAAACAGCTGAAGGTGGACTTGCAGCAACACCGACTGGACGCCGTCTGCAAGAAGAGATTTTTGGGAAGACGAATAACTAAAAATATATGTTTATAAAAAATGGAGCTCAAGTAAGATTGAGCTCCATTTTTTATTTTTCTTTTGTTAATTGTTCTAACGTTTTCCCAAGATTATGTGATCGTTGCGCTGCCTGTGTAATACAAGAAATAAGCGCTTGTTGAAATTGGTGTTCTTGTAATACTTCAATGCCCGCTTCGGTCGTTCCACCAGGAGAGGTAATTTCCTTTCGCAAAATAGACGGGTGTTTTTCACTTGCTTTTAGCATTTCAGCAGCACCAATCATCGTTTGGAGAATAAGTGACTTTGCAACATCTTCTTTTAAACCGATTTTTTTTGCAGCTTCTTCCATCGCTTCTACTACGTAATAAATATAAGCAGGCCCGCTTCCGGATAATGCAGTGACAGCATGCATATCTTCTTCCTCTACAACAGAGACGAGACCGATCGTTTCAAATAAAGCTATGGCAGTTTGAATATGTTCCTTTGTTGCATGTTTTGAAGGTGAGATAGCAGTAGCTGATTTTAAAATAGCTGCAGATGTATTTGGCATGGCACGAATAATCGGAACGTCTTTTTGAAGTAGATTTCTAATTGAATGAGTAGAAACACCTGCTAATAACGAAATAATAAGCAGGTTATTATGTATGTCTTCTTTAAAAGGGGTAAGCGCTTCTGCAACATCTTTTGGCTTCATTGCTAGAAAAAGAATATTTGTATTAGTAAGTAGTTCTTTTTTATTATGTGTACCTTTGACACCGTATTTGTTATGTAGCTCCTGTAACCTTGTCTCATTAGAACGATTACTTACAGTAATTTGTTCGCCTTTCACAACATTTGCATGTAACAAGCCACCAATAATCGCTTCGGCAATAGAGCCCGCACCGAGAAAGGAAATGTTTTGAATAGACATGATGTTCCTCCTTTAATTTTGGTTAGAAATTCTTATAAATGTACATACATTCGTTTTTTTCTAGGAAACACCTCTTTTTATCTGAAAATAATGACAAATATATAAGGAAGTTGTAAACTGAAGAAGTATTCATTTTTGAACCGGAAAGAGACAGGGGGGGCTAAGCATGACGGCGATTCACCGAATGGAGATTCCTGTGCCATTTGCAGTTGAAACTGTGAATGTGTTTTTAGTTGAGGGGGAGACATTAACATTAATTGATACAGGGACGAATACAGAAGAGGCAAGAAATGTGTTAGAAAGTCAGTTAGGTACATTAGGATATACGATAGAAGATATTAAAACAGTAGTTATTACGCATCATCATGCAGATCATTGTGGGCTTTTAAATATATTTTCTGAGAAGACGAACATTATTGGACACCCTTGGAATGAGCCGTGGATCACGCAAAATCCAGAATTTTTAAAGCGATATCATGAGTTTTTTAGAGAGACGGCTTTACAATTTGGTGTTCCAGCAGCATTTTTGAAAGACGAGGCTTTATTGACGACAAGGACACTGAAATATTCTTGTAATAGATCGCTAACGCATACTGTGAGAGAGGGAGATCGTATTGATTCAATGCCTGGTTTTACAGTAATTGAAACACCAGGTCATGCTTCCACTCATATTTCATTATATAGAGAATCTGATGGAATACTAATTGGAGGGGATGCTCTCATTAGTCATATTTCTTCGAATCCAATATTAGAACCACCATATGAAGGACAAACAGAAAGGGCGCGCCCGTTATTACAATATAATCAAACGTTAAAGCGTTTAAGTGAAATGAATATTTCACGCATTTTATCAGGACATGGAGAAGATGTTCTAAATGTGAAACAACTTATTGAAACGAGATTACAAAAGCAAGAAACACGTGCATTTAAAGTGCTTGAGTTATTAAAGGAAAAACCAATGACAGCATTTGAAGTATGTGTAAAACTATTTCCAGTATTGTATAAGGAACAATTGCCACTTACTATTTCAGAAACGGTTGGACAATTAGACTTTTTAGCATATAATCAACAAGTGATGATTGATGAATCTTCGCAACAATTGATTTATTATGCAAAGTAGGTGACAGCAATGACGGGACGTTTACAAAATAAAGTAATCGTCATTACAGGTGCTTCTAGTGGAATTGGAGAGCAAGTTGCAATGCAAGTTGCAGAGCAGGGGGCGACTCCAGTATTAATGGCTAGAACAGAAGAGAAATTAAAAGCGTTAGTAGACAAAATTAAAGAAACTTATAATACGCCTTGCTATTATTATGTATTAGATGTAAGTGCAGAGACGGAAGTACAATCTGTTTTTTCAAAAGTATTACAAGAGGTAGGACGTATTGATATATTAGTAAACAATGCGGGATTTGGTATTTTTAAAACATTTGAAGATGCATCAATGGATGAAGTGAAAGATATGTTCCAAGTAAATGTATTTGGATTAGTAGCTTGTACGAAAGCGGTACTACCTTATATGGTGAAAAGAAACGAAGGACATATTATTAATGTTGCTTCACTTGCTGGGAAAATTGCAACTCCGAAATCGAGTGCGTATGCAGCGACGAAACATGCAGTACTAGGATTTACGAATAGTTTACGCATGGAGTTATCTAGTACAAATATTTTCGTAACAGCGATTAATCCAGGTCCGATAGATACAAACTTTTTTGAAATAGCTGATCAATCCGGTACATATGTGAAAAATATGGGACGATACATGTTAAAACCAACATATGTAGCAGAGCAAATTGTAAAATCGATGCAAACGAAAAAGCGTGAAATAAACTTACCGAAATGGATGGGCATTGGTCCAAAACTTTATGCTTTATTCCCAGGTTTATTTGAGCGCGTAGCAGGCAAATCATTAAGTAAAAAATAGGAGATTTCCATATGGAAATCTCCTGTTTTTTTATTTTCCAGTTACATAATCGTAAACGATATCCTCAACCGCCTCGTATACATCAATTTTAGTATTTGAATGAATGATCGTTTGAATATGTTTAACAAGCATTTCCTGATCCTCATTTGACATAGGATTACATTGATATTGCTGAAAACTTTTTATAATCATTTTCTCAATTAATTTTTCATTCATGTTTTCCCCGCCTGTATGTACGTATGTATTGTTTTATTGTACTTGAAGTGAAATGAAAAAACTACTATGCAATATTTGTGTATAAAAATTCTGTTGTGTATATTGTTTTTCTAGTAAAATTAAGTTTTTTAAGTTTATGAAATTTATAAATATTTAATTGACTCTATAAATATACAATATTATAATCATACTTAATTTAAAGAATCGATATGAGGAGGAGCATATGAAAGTCGCGATTATTGGAGCAACTGGGTATGGAGGTATTGAGTTAATTCGGTTATTAGAGCAACATCCATATTTTTCGATAGCATCTCTTCATTCTTTTTCCCAAGTTGGCGAGTGTATAACAAATGTATATCCGCATTTTCAAAATGTTCTTGTTCATACGTTACAAGAAATTGATGCGGAGGAAATAGTGAAAGAAGCAGAAATTGTATTTTTGGCAACCCCGGCAGGAGTATCAGCAGAGCTAACTCCAAAATTATTAGCAGTAGGTTTAAAAGTAATTGACCTATCTGGAGACTTTCGTATGAAAGATCCTTTCATATATGAACAGTGGTATAAAAGGACAGCTGCAAAAGAAGGAGTCCTTAGGGAAGCTGTGTATGGGTTAAGTGAATGGAAAAGGTCCGAAATTCAAAAGGCAAATTTAATTGCAAACCCAGGTTGTTTTGCTACAGCTACATTATTAGCGATATTACCGTTAGTTCGTAGCGGCATAATTGAAGAAGATTCAATTATTATTGATGCGAAATCAGGAGTATCTGGAGCAGGCAAAACGCCAACAACGATGACTCACTTTCCTGAGTTATACGATAACTTACGTATTTATAAAGTAAATGAGCATCAACACGTTCCTGAGATCGAGCAAATGCTTGCGGAGTGGAATAGGGAGACGAAGCCAATCACGTTTAGTACACATTTAATACCGATATCACGGGGAATTATGGTTACACTTTATGCGAAAGTAAAACGAGAAATGGAAATAGAACAACTTCAAAAATTATATGAAGAAACGTATGAACAATCGCCTTTCATTCGAATTCGTACGCAAGGAGAGTTTCCAAGTCCGAAAGAAGTGAGGGGCTCAAATTATTGTGATATGGGGATAGCTTACGATGAAAGAACAGAAAGAGTGACCGTCGTTTCTGTTATAGACAATATGATGAAAGGTGCGGCTGGGCAAGCAATTCAAAATGCAAATATAGTAGCGGGACTAGAAGAAACAACTGGTTTACAACATATGCCGCTTTATTTATAAGGGGGACATGATGATTAAAGTAGCGTCTATTACAAAATTAGAAAATGGTTCGATTGTAACTCCAAAAGGTTTCTTGGCCATTGGCACTGCAATTGGTCTGAAAAAGGAGAAAAAGGATTTAGGGGCAATCGTTTGTGAAACACCAGCATCATGTGCTGCTGTTTATACAACAAATCAAATACAAGCAGCACCCTTGCAAGTAACGAAGGATAGTATAGCGACTGAGGGGAAATTACAAGCTATTATCGTTAATAGTGGAAATGCAAATGCTTGTACAGGAATGAAAGGATTACAAGATGCTTACGAGATGCGTGCATTAGGAGCAGAACATTTTGGATTGAAAGAAAATTATGTTGCAGTAGCTTCAACAGGTGTAATTGGTGTTCCACTGCCGATGGATATAATCCAAAATGGGATTGCTACTCTTATCCCGGCGAAGGAAGAAAGGGAAGCTCATTCTTTTTCTGAAGCGATCTTAACGACGGATCTTATAACGAAAGAAACTTGCTATGAAATGGTGTTTGATGGGAAGAAGGTGCTGATTGCTGGTGTTGCGAAAGGTTCAGGGATGATTCATCCAAATATGGCAACGATGCTAAGTTTTATTACGACAGACGCTCATATAGAGCATGACGTATTACAAACAGCATTATCACAAATCACAAATCATACATTCAATCAAATTACGGTAGATGGAGATACTTCTACGAATGATATGGTCATCGTTATGGCAAGTGGATTATCAGAAACGAAACCAATCAATATGGAACATGCAGATTGGGAAACTTTCGTATTTGCTTTACAGAAGGTATGTGAAGATTTAGCGAAAAAAATCGCACAAGATGGTGAGGGCGCTACGAAGTTAATAGAAGTAAATGTGTTAGGAGCTCGAACGAATGAAGAGGCAAAGAAAATTGCAAAGCAAATAGTCGGTTCGAGTCTTGTGAAAACAGCAATACATGGTGAAGATCCAAACTGGGGGCGAATTATTAGTAGCATTGGACAAAGTGAAGTCGCGATTAACCCAAATACAATTGATATTACTCTTCAATCTATTGCAGTGCTGAAAAATAGTGAACCTCAAATGTTTTCTGAAGAGGAAATGAAAATGAGGTTACAAGAACATGAAATTATGATTGATGTGTATTTACATTTAGGAGAAGAGACCGGATCAGCTTGGGGCTGTGACTTAAGCTATGAATATGTGAAAATAAACGCTTGTTATCGTACATAAGGAGAGGGAAGATGAGCGATTATATTGTAGTGAAATGCGGCGGTAGTATGTTGGATCAATTACATGATGTGTTTTTTGATTGTATAAAGAAATTACAACAGAAGTATAGAGTAGTGATTGTTCATGGTGGTGGCCCAGAAATTGATGCCAAATTAAAAGATTGTAACATCAACGTAGAAAAAAAAGATGGATTACGAGTAACACCAAAAGAAGTTATGGATATTGTTCAAATGGTGCTATGCGGAAGTACGAATAAAAAACTCGTAATGAATTTACAAAAGCATAATTTACTTGCGGTAGGTTGCTCAGGGTGTGATGGCAAGTTACTTCAAGTTCAACCTGTCAGTGAGGAGATAGGATATGTGGGAGAAGTAAGTTATGTCGAAACGGCCTTACTAAAAGGATTAATAAATATGAATTATATTCCTGTTATTGCTCCGGTCGGCATAAATGATAATGAGATTTATAACATAAATGCGGATACCGCCGCAGCTGGAATTGCGGCTGCATTATCTGCAAAAGAACTCATTTTTATTACAGATGTAGATGGGGTATTACATGAAGGAAAGTTACTAAAGAAAACGGATGAATTTGAAATTGTGAATTTAATAGAAAAAGGAGTTATTACCGGTGGGATGATTCCGAAAGTACAGGCAGCACTAGCATCATTAAAAATGGGAGTGCAAAAGGTTAGTATCGTAAATGGGACGAAGGATTTTACCGAGGTTACAGGTGAGTGTATCGGAACGACGGTAACGAGGGGTGTGAGTATTGTATGACAAGTCATCTTTTTCAAACGTATGGAAGAAGAAGGATTGAGTTTGTAAAGGGAAAGGGAACGAAAGTTATTGATCATAACGGTAAGCAATATTTAGATTTTACATCGGGAATTGGCGTATGTAATTTAGGGCATTGTCACCCTACTGTTATGAAAGCTGTACAAGAGCAACTGCATGAAATATGGCATATATCTAACCTGTTTACAAACAGCTTACAAGAAGAAGTCGCGTCATTATTAACAGAAAACATAGCATTAGATTATGTGTTCTTCTGTAATAGCGGGGCAGAGGCGAATGAAGCAGCTTTGAAGTTAGCCCGTAAGCATACTGGAAAATCTCTCGTCGTAACGTGTGAGCAGTCTTTTCACGGTAGAACATTTGGAACGATGAGTGCGACGGGGCAAAATAAAGTGAAAGAAGGATTTGGTCCATTACTTCCATCTTTTTTACATATTCCTTTTAACGATATTAAGGTATTGGAAGAGGTAATGAATGAAGAAGTTGCGGCAGTAATGGTAGAAGTTGTTCAAGGTGAGGGCGGAGTAGTCCCTGCTAATCTAGCCTTTTTGAAAGAGATTGAAATATTATGTAAGAAGTCCGGTTCCTTATTTATTATAGATGAAGTACAAACTGGAATTGGAAGAACTGGGACATTATTTGCTTACGAACAAATGGGAATAACACCTCATATCGTTACTACCGCTAAAGCGCTTGGAAATGGCATTCCAGTTGGAGCAATGATGGGCCGGAAAGAACTTGGAACATCGTTTCCTGCAGGATCACACGGTTCAACGTTTGGTGGAAATTATATTGCAATGGCTGCAGCGAAAGAAGTATTGCAAATAACTAAGAAACCATCGTTTTTAAAAGAAGTAAAGGAAAAGGGCGAATACGTATTACAGAAGTTGCAAGAGGAATTACGACATGTCGAATGTATTCAAAATATACGTGGTAAGGGGCTTATGGTTGGAATTAAATGTACGCATGAAGTTGCAAGTTTTATAGAACAACTAGAAAAAGAGGGACTTCTCGTATTACAAGCAGGGCCTAATGTTATAAGACTATTACCACCACTTATTGTGACGAATGAAGAATTAGAACAGGCAGTATATATGATAAAAAAAGTAGTTTGTACAAAAAACGTATCAATTATATAAGGGGGAAGTTTCATGTCAACTGTACAAGTACCGAAATTAAATACGAAAGACCTTTTAACTTTAGAAGAATTGACGCAAGAAGAAATCATTTCATTAATTGAATTCGCTATATATTTAAAAAAGAATAAGCAGGAGCCTTTATTACAGGGCAAAATATTAGGGCTTATCTTTGATAAACATTCAACTCGTACTCGCGTATCTTTTGAAGCAGGAATGGTACAGCTCGGGGGACATGGCATGTTTTTAAATGGGAAAGAGATGCAAATGGGAAGAGGAGAAACCGTTTCAGATACTGCAAAAGTATTGTCTCATTATATTGACGGGATCATGATACGTACATTCTCACACGCGGATGTAGAAGAGCTTGCGAAAGAATCGAGCATTCCTGTTATTAACGGTTTAACTGACGATCATCATCCTTGTCAAGCATTGGCAGACCTAATGACAATATATGAAGAAACAAATACATTTAAAGGAATAAAATTGGCTTACGTAGGTGATGGAAATAATGTATGTCATTCATTGTTGTTAGCGAGTGCAAAAGTCGGAATGCATATGACTGTTGCAACGCCTGTAGGATATGAACCGAATGAGAAAATTGTAAAAAAAGCGTTAGCGATTGCTGAAGAAACAGGAGCTGAAATTGAAATTTTGCATAATCCTGAATTAGCGGTGAGTGAAGCAGATTTCATTTATACTGACGTTTGGATGAGCATGGGGCAAGAGGGAGAAGAAGAGAAATATACTTTATTTCAACCGTACCAAATCAATAAAGAACTTGTTACGCATGCGAAACAAACATATCGTTTCTTACACTGTTTACCTGCCCATCGTGAAGAAGAAGTAACAGGAGAAATTATAGATGGACCACAGTCTATCGTTTTTGAGCAAGCTGGTAATCGATTGCATGCGCAAAAAGCATTATTAGTAAGTTTATTTAAAAATGTAGAAGAGCTTTCCTAAAGGATGTACACCCCAGTTGTTAGATATAAATAACTGGAGGTGTGCTTTTTTATATTGAAATGTCGTATGTATATTTGGTTAACCATCTTTATATCATTTATAATAAAAAGAGTAAACTAAATTTGTTTTTCATATCATGTAAGGACATACTAGATAAAAAAATATAGTTAAAGAGATGATGAATTTGAAAACAACTAAGAAAACATATTCGTTTTTTCAGCGGATGTGGAGAATATTAAAGTTTCAATATTATAAGTTGCTTCGATCACCAGAAGGAGCGAAGCAAGTATCGTTAGGTTTTGCGATTGGTTTTGGTTTAGAGATGTTGGTTATATATACAGCATCGCTCGTCTATTTAATATTTTATCCAATCGTCAGGTTAGCAAAGGGATCTTTTCCTGCTGCGGTGATTGGCAATATTATTGGGAAAATATCATTTTTACCGGTATTTTTATTTCCATTTGCTTATGCGTTAGGAAAAATGATTTATCCATTTCATGTACAAAAAATACATCATGAACCCTTTACGATATCGGACTTGTTTTCGAGTCACATTTTTACGATATTAAAGAGCTTATTACAGAGTGAAGTGTATGTATTAATTGGAATGACGATTTTAGGGGTTGTGTTTGGTGTAGTTTCATATTTTGTTGTGCATTATTTGTATGAAAAGAACCGTAAGTTACGTTTGAAGAATAGAAAGAAAAAAGTGAGAGAACCACTCGTACAAATATAAAGAATGGCACATTCATTTCCTACTTTGAATATGTTTAAGAAAAAGGGGGAGAGAATGAATGTATTATTACTATGTACCTCAAGTATACCCATATACAAATTATTATCCAGTAAATGATATGAGGCAGCAAGTTGGAGTGTATCAACAGCAACAATTTCAGCAAATACCACAACAACAGCCTACGCAAGAACATAAACCGTATTTAACGACATGGCCATATTCAAATGTATACTATGGTAATTATTACGAATCATAAAGCTGCTTCTATTTGAAGCAGCTTTATACGTTTGTTTTCAAAATTAAATTTTGAATGGTTTGAAGAGAGTGAATGAGTTTTTCACGTTCTTCCTCAGATAACGTTTGGAAATTTTCTTTTAATTTGTCTAAAATGAATTGTTGATACTGATTTACTAACAATTTCCCTTCAGCTGTCAGGGAAATTAAAATGACCCGTCGATCTTTTTCGCTATAATGACGCTCTATTAGTTCTTCTTGGATCAGTTTGTTTAATAGAGGTGTCATGTTAGGCCGTGAAATCGCTAGCCGCTTGCCGATTTCGGAAACTGCTAATGTGCCATTTTCATGCAGAAGCAGTAATACTTGTGTATGTGATGGCGGCATATGTCTTTGAGAAGAAAATTCTCCAGGAAGCATAAATTTGCGATAAAAAAGAGGCACTAGCGAAAGAAGATGATCAACAATACGTTCCCACTCGCGTGATTCCATATAAAGGCCCCCTTCCACTCTCATTGTAACAAAAAAGACATGTTATAAAAATAGAATTGTTTCATGCGGATTTTAATATTTGTAGGCCAACACTTTTTTTGTAAAGGAATCGGCAATAATCGAATAGCCTTTATCATTTGGGTGTACTTGGTCAAAGAGTAATTCTTTCTTATCATTCGATATTAATTTGCGAATTGGTAAAACGATAGATGGTTGATTTGCTTTTGCAATGGAATAAACGGATTCATTCCAGCCGTCTAAAAACATATCTGCATAACTTGCGATGGAGTCATCGAGTTGTAACGGGTTATAGAGTTCAGAAAGAATGAGTAAAGCATGCGGATTTTGATCTCGGACTGTCTTTACAATATTTTTTACATCTGCTTCAAAATGAGCTTTTTCTTTATTTAACATTTTAATACCGTCTATAACACCGACATCACGATTTAAGCGAAACAAATTATTTCCCCCAATATTAATTGTAATAATATTGGCTGCTCTAATTTTTTGCTTTACATCTTCTGATTGAACTTTTTTAGCGAGACGATCTGTTGTAAGGCCGTTTATTCCAAGGTTTTCTACAGTAATTGGTTTATGAATTTGTGCTTCTATTTGTTTAGAGGCTAATTCAGCAAATCCGCCTTGTGTCGATCCATATCCTTTGGCGAGCGAATCACCTAGTACGAGATGATAAAAGGAATCGTTTGTTTGCTTATCAATCCAACTTGGAGTAGATGTTTTTTCTGTTTTTTCTTCGGGTTCATTTTGTTTTGTCTCATCGTTCTTTTCAAAATAAGAATAAGAAATGATTAGAAGGAGGAGACAAACAATTGTTAAGATGACTTTTTTCATAAATTCATCCTCCTTGTAATTGGTAATTGTATCATATTCAGCAGTATTAACAATGTAAGGGCATATTATATGTTTATGAAAAGTTTACAATAACTTTACAGAAAATTTGTAGAAGTATGTCAAAAAATATTGACGATATGAAAGTACATTATATATGATAATGTCAGATAAGGTGAAATTTTAATTAGTAGGGCTTTATTTCCCGATGAGTAAAATCTCACCAATCGAGCGTTTAAGAGGACTACTCATTAGCGCAGGATGAAATGAAAATCTTATCTCCAATAGAAGAAAAAAGGTATGTGATTAGAGACGGATTCATTTCATTATTTTTGGTAATTGTATAAGGGGGATTTTTTGTGAAAAAGTCAAAAAAAATGCTAGCTGGAGCAACTCTTGCTATTGGTGTTATAGCGCCGCAAGTATTGCCAGCAACAGCTCATGCGGATGAGCAAACTGGGGAGAGTACGGTTAACTTACGAATTCTAGAAACATCAGATATTCACGTTAACTTAATGAATTACGATTATTATCAAACGAAAACAGATAATAAGGTAGGTCTCGTGCAAACTGCAACACTTGTGAATAAAGCGCGTGAAGAAGCGAAGAACTCTGTCCTATTTGATGATGGGGATGCATTACAAGGGACACCGCTTGGAGATTATGTAGCGAATAAAATAAATGATCCGAAGAAGCCTGTGGATCCTAGTTATACACACCCATTATATCGTTTAATGAATTTAATGAAGTATGACGTCATCTCTCTTGGGAATCATGAATTTAACTACGGTTTAGATTATTTAAACAAAGTAATTAGTAAAACAGAATTCCCGGTTATTAACTCAAACGTCTATAAAGATGATAAAGATAATAATGAAGAGAATGATCAAAATTACTTTAAACCATATCATGTTTTTGAAAAAGAAGTAGAAGATGAATCAGGTCAAAAACAAAAAGTGAAAATTGGCGTAATGGGGTTTGTTCCACCTCAAGTTATGAACTGGGATAAAGCAAATTTAGAAGGAAAAGTGAAAGCAAAAGATATAGTTGAAACAGCGAAAAAAATGGTGCCAAAAATGAAAGCAGAAGGTGCAGATGTTATCGTTGCACTAGCGCATTCAGGTGTTGATAAGAGTGGATACAACGTTGGCATGGAAAACGCATCGTATTATTTAACAGAAGTTCCTGGTGTAGATGCAGTATTAATGGGACATTCACATACTGAAGTGAAGGACGTATTTAATGGTGTTCCAGTTGTAATGCCTGGTGTCTTTGGAAGTAACTTAGGCATTATTGATATGCAATTGAAAAAAGTAAATGGAAAATGGGAAGTACAAAAAGAGCAATCGAAGCCGCAACTTCGTCCGATTGCTGATAGTAAAGGAAACCCACTTGTACAATCTGATCAAAATTTAGTTAATGAAATTAAAGATGATCACCAAGCGACAATTGATTATGTGAATACTGCCGTAGGAAAAACGACAGCGCCAATTAATAGTTATTTCTCATTAGTACAGGATGATCCTTCTGTACAACTTGTGACAAATGCACAAAAATGGTATGTAGAAAAGTTATTTGCTGAAAATGGACAGTACAGCAAATATAAAGGAATTCCAGTTTTATCTGCAGGAGCACCATTTAAAGCAGGTGGCCGAAACGGTGCTACATATTATACGGATATTCCAGCTGGAACGTTAGCAATTAAAAACGTAGCAGATTTATATGTATATCCAAATACGTTATATGCTGTAAAAGTAAATGGGGCACAAGTGAAAGAATGGCTTGAAATGTCTGCAGGTCAGTTTAATCAAATTGATCCAAAGAAAACAGAAGAACAGCCGTTAGTAAATATAGGCTATCCTACATATAACTTCGATATTTTAGATGGCTTAAAATACGAAATTGATGTAACACAACCGGCGAAATACGATAAAGATGGAAAAGTTGTAAATGCAAATACGAATCGTATTGTAAATATGACATATGAAGGGAAGCCAGTAGCTGACAATCAAGAGTTCATCGTCGCTACAAATAACTATCGCGGAAGCAGCCAAACGTTCCCAGGTGTAAGTAAAGGGGAAGTTGTATACCAGTCACAAGATGAAACGCGTCAAATTATTGTGAAGTATATGCAAGAAACACCAGTTATTGATCCAGCAGCAGATAAAAATTGGACGTTTAAACCGATTGTTGCCGATAAATTACATACAACATTCGATTCTTCACCAAATGCACAAAAGTATATAAAGAAAGATGGAAAAATATCATATGTTGGACCATCTGAAAATGAATTTGCTAAATATGCAATTGATATAACGAAGAAGAACGATGATGATAAGGAAACTGGTGGAGAGAATCCAACAACACCACCAACAGGTGAAGGAGATAATGGAGGAAATCCGACGACACCACCAACAGGTGAAGGGAATAACGGAGAGAATCCAACGACACCACCAACAGGTGAAGGAAATAATGGAGAAAATCCGACGACACCACCAACAGATGAAGGTAATAATGCAGGATCTGGACAAACTACAACGGATAATCAAAATGCAAAAGAAACAACAACTGTAAGTGAAAAGAAAGAAGAACGTGATTTACCGAAAACAGGTACAAGTGTTGCTTCTACAATTGGAGCTGGATTGGCATTTATTGGAGCTGGATTCCTTCTGTTATTTAGAAGAAAAAAAGCAAATAGATAGTGGAGAAATATAAAAAGGATTACCGATTCAGGTAATCCTTTTTAATATATTATGAAAGTGTTACTGCTTTTTCTTTCTTCCATGAAAGGCCAAATCCAGTAAAGCCGACGATAATCGTTACGACTGGACAAGCTAAGCAGAAGATTGCGAATGGAACGTAATCAAAAGTTGGAACGCCAAGGACGTTCGATAAGAACACGCCACTTACTCCCCATGGTACGAGCGGGTTAATAACTGTACCTGCATCTTCTAATACACGTGATAAATTACGACGTTCTAAACCGACTTCATCATATTTATTAGCGAATGCTTGTCCTGTTAAAACGATAGATAAGTACTGCTCACCAAGTAAGAAGTTCACACCGATTGCAGTTGAAGCAGTAGAAATAATTAAGCGTGTGCTAGTTTTTACGAAGCTAGAGATGATATTCATTAGCTGCGTAATAATACCCATTCCTTGTAATAATCCTCCCATACAAAGAGCTAGGAAAATAAGAGCGATTGACATCATCATACTTTGCAGGCCGCCGCGAGATAATAAGCTATCAATATCTTTCATACCAGTTTTAGAAACGTAACCGTCTTGCATAATTTTCATTAAATCAGTTAAAGAAGTACTAGGTTTAAATATAAAGAGGATAATGATTCCTACTATAATTCCAGCAAGTAATGTTGGAACTGCTGGAACTTTTTTAAATGCGAATAGGAACAGTAATAAAATTGGAATAAGTGTAAAGATAGAAATCGTTGCATTTTTCTCTAATGCGCTAATGAAGTTTGTGAAGTCAACGTCTCCACTAGTACCGCTTCCTAAAATGAAAAATGCGATAAAAGCAATAATGAAAGCTGGAACTGTTGTCCAAAGCATGTTACGAATATGCTCAAATAAATCTACACCCGTTACAGCTGGCGCTAAGTTTGTTGTATCAGATAAAGGAGACATTTTATCTCCAAAGAATGCACCAGAAATAATTGCACCAGCGATTAGAGCAGGATCGTATCCGAGAGCACTACCCATGCCCATAAAGGCAAGTCCTACAGTTGCGGCAGTTGTAAAGGCACTACCGATACTTGTTCCAACAATTGCACAAACAACAAAAACAGTTGGAATGAAAATTTTTGGAGATACAAGCTGGAAGCCGTATACCATTAAAGTTGGAATTGTTCCAGCAGCGATCCAAACACTAATTAATACGCCTACAAGTAAGAATATAAAAATAGATGGAATACCAGCTGAAATACTACTTATCATTCCTTTTTCCATCGTAGACCAATCAATTTTTTTCATAAATCCAAATGCTAATAAAAGAACGATACCAAATAAAATTGGGATGTGTGGTGAAACTTCTAATTTGATAACACTAAAGCCAATGCAGAAAAAGATAAATACTGTTAAAAGAACAGATTCAATTTTTGAAACCATTGTTTTCCCCTCCTAAGTAATCTAAAATAGCTCTTTTTTATATAAAATTCGCCAATATTGTTTATTTCCTTCTAAATTTTAGAATTTTGTGACAAATTACCGGTAATTGTTGTTTCTTTAATATGATACGGAAATGATTGGATAAAAAAACGTCCCTGCATATAATTATGCAGGGACGAAGAAATCGCGGTACCACCCTAGCTTGTGAAATGAATGTATCACAAAATAAAGGGTCGTATGGTATGCGCTAATAAAATAAAAACGCCCCTGCAATATATGCAGGGACGAAAAATTCGCGGTACCACCCTAAATTGTGAAACAGTGTCGTTTCACCACTCTTTAGATATAACGGTCTATAACCGTCTTTCACTACTCCTTACGTTTCGCAAAAGAAGCTCCAGGGGGTAATTCATAATTCGCTCTGTACTGGTTCGCACCGACCACCAGCTCTCTGAAATCAGAAATCGAAATACTACTAAATCCTATCAATGCCGATTCATATGATGTTAGTTAAATTTTTATCATATATTCGTCTCACATGTCAATAAAAATATTCAATAATTTTTTAGGGAAATAAAGGAGAACGATTTTAATCCTGGGAAAATGTGCGTTATAATGAATTTGAAAGGGGAGGAAAGAGTGAAGAAAAAAATAATTCTTTTTACCACTTTACTAGTCATTGGCGGAAGTGCTGGAATTTACACAGCTTTTGCAGCTGAATCAGAGCAGGCGAAGCAAAAGCAAATACAGCAGTTAGAAGTGAAGAAAGCGAAAGAAGCTGAAGAGAAGAAGTCGATGGAGAAAGCAGCTACGAAACTAGGGGTTTCTATGGAAGGGAAAACAAAAGAAGAGGTTGCGAAAGAAGTAAATACCGCAAGATTTGAGAAGCGCCATGATTTATTGATTGAACATGCAAAACAACTTGGAATTGAAACAGAAGGAAAAAAAGATGAAGAGATTATTTTAGAAATCGGAAAGATACAACATGGAAAGTAGAACAACTTATCGTATGATAAGTTGTTCTTTTTTAAGAACTACTTGATTTGAAAATAATTGACAGTCATTTAGTTTTAATGTTAACTATATTTATAAACTAGTTAACATTAGGGGTGACAATTGTGACTTTTAGTAAGAGTACGACTGACAAACCATCATATACATATGAAGAATTATCGGAGAAAAATAAAGCCTATGTATGGCATCCGTTTACACAAATGAAGGATTATTTAGAAGAAGATCCTGTCATTATTGAACGGGGAGAGGGAAGAAAGCTATACGATGTAAATGGAAACGAATATTGGGACGGTGTTTCGTCTATTTGGTTAAATGTTCATGGACATCAAGTACCGGAACTAGATGAGGCAATTCGTAAACAATTAAATAAAATTTCCCATTCTACTATGCTAGGGCTTGCTAACGTTCCATCTATTTTATTAGCCGAAAAAATAATTGAAGTTGTACCAGAAGGTTTGAAGAAAGTGTTTTATTCAGACTCCGGTTCTAGCGCCGTTGAAATTGCAATTAAGATGGCCTTTCAATATTGGCAGCATAAAGGAAAACCGAAGAAACAAAGATTTGTTACATTAAAAGAAGCGTATCATGGTGACACAATTGGAGCTGTTTCAGTAGGAGCAATAGACTTGTTTCACCAAGTGTATAGTTCGCTTTTATTTGAAGCAATTAAAATGCCTTATCCATATACATATCGTTCTCCTTATGGAAATAATAAGGAGGAAATTGTAAAAAAACATTTAGAAGAAATGGAAGAGCTGCTGAAAGATAAACATGAAGAAATTGCGGCGATTATTGTAGAACCTTTAATGCAAGGTGCTGGCGGTATGATTACAATGCCAAAAGGATACTTAAAAGGGCTACGTAATTTATGTACAAAATATAATGTTCTATTTATTACAGACGAGGTAGCGACTGGATTTGGGCGTACTGGAAAAATGTTTGCATGTGAACATGAAAATGTAACGCCGGATATTTTGACAGCCGGAAAAGGTTTAACAGGCGGATATTTACCAGTTGCAATTACTGTAACGACAGATGAAATTTATAAAGCCTTTTTAGGAGGCTATGAAGAACAAAAAACATTTTTCCACGGACATAGTTATACAGGGAATCCGTTAGGGTGTGCGGTAGCAATTGCGAATCTAGAACTATACGAGAAAACAAATTTAATAGAAGAGGTGGCACGTAAAACAGAATATGTGGCGACGCAATTAGAAGACCTCTTTGCATATAAACATGTAGGGGATATTCGTCAATGCGGGTTAATGGTTGGAATTGAACTTGTGAAGAATAAGGAAACGAAAGAAGCGTTTGAATGGACAGAGAGAGTCGGTGTTCAAGTATGTAAACGCTCAAGAGAGCTGGGTATGATTTTGCGCCCGCTCGGTAATACGATTGTATTTATGCCCCCTCTTGCTTCTACAATTGATGAGATTGATGATATGTTACGTATTTTGTATAAAGCAATCTCGGATGTTACGGAGGGAGAATAATGAGTGGTTTTTTTATAACAGCAACGGATACTGAAGTGGGGAAAACTGTTGTCGCCGGTGCATTAGCAGGTGTATTTAGAGAACTGGGATATAACATCGGGGTATATAAACCATTGCAAAGTGGACATGTTGCATCAAATCCAGAGGGAGATGCAGCAAGGCTAAAAGCATTATCAGGTGTACCGACAAAAGAAGATGAAATTTGCCCTTACTCTATTGAAGAGCCGCTTGCCCCGAGACTTGCTATGAAAAGAGCTGGAAGGACAGTAACGTTAAAAGAAATTATTCATCACTATAATGAACGATTGAAAGATTTTAATAGTCTACTTGTAGAAGGAGCAGGTGGGTTAGCTGTTCCATATACAGAGGACGCTTTAGTAATTGATTTCGCAAAAGAATTACAACTTCCACTTATTGTAGTAGCACGCCCTACATTAGGAACAGTAAATCATACAGTTTTAACGATCGCTTATGCAAAGGCATATGGTTTAACAGTAGCAGGTGTCATTTTATCTGGCTGCAAAGAATGCGAAATGGAAAGAGTGCATGAAAATAAAGAAATGATTGAAGAGCTAAGTGGGGTACCGGTTTTAGGTTTATTACCATTCTTTGCAGGTGAGTTTACAAGAGAAGAAGTCTTGGAATCTGCTAAAGAATATATAATGATTTCAAAATTAGAGGAGCTTATCCGAAATGAATCAAACGTGGCGCACACATCTTCAATCTAAATTGCAACAATTACATGAGCGAGGGCAGTATCGTAATTTGCATGTAACAGAACAAGCAGAAGAGACATGGCTTATTCGAGATGAGAAAAGGATGCTAAATTTAGCGTCAAATAATTATTTAGGGTTAGCTGGAGATGAAAGGTTAAAAGAAGCTGCTATCGCATGTACAAGAAAATATGGAACTGGGGCGACAGCATCAAGGCTCGTGGTAGGAAACTATTCACTGTATGAAGAGGTTGAGAGAAGTATATGCGATTGGAAAGGCACTGAAAAAGCCTTAGTTGTGAATAGTGGATATACCGCAAATATTGGAGTGATCTCTTCATTAGTGAGTCGTCACGATATTGTGTTTAGTGACAAATTAAATCACGCAAGTATTGTTGATGGAATTATATTAAGTGGAGCAGAGCATAAAAGGTATCGTCATAATGATTTGGATCATTTAGAGAAGTTGTTGAAAACAGCGTCACCTGAAAAGCGGAAATTAATCGTAACAGATACTGTTTTTAGTATGGATGGTGATACTGCGTATTTAAGGGAGTTAGTAGAGCTGAAAGAGAAATACGGGGCAATTCTTATAGTTGATGAAGCACATGCGAGTGGAATATATGGAATTGGCGGAGCTGGATTATCTCATATAGAAGAAGATCTTGCTCAAAAAATAGATATACATATGGGGACGTTTAGTAAGGCTTTAGGGTGTTATGGTGCGTATTTGACAGGTGATGCAATTTATATAGAGTATTTACACAATATGATGAGAAGTTTTATTTTTACTACTGCATTACCACCAGGAACATTAGGAGCGGTACAAAAAGCAATTGAAATTGTAAAAGAAGATAATGAAAGAAGAGAGAGACTTATAGAGAATGGAGCATATTTCAGAAACCATTTACGAGAAGCTGGTTTTGATATTGGAAATAGCTCAACTCACATTGTACCGATTGTAGTCGGTTCAAATGAAACAGCGTTACGGTTTAGTAAAAGGTTGCAACAGGTAGGGATTGCTGCAATTGCAATTCGTCCACCAACGGTTCCAGTTAATAGTTCACGGGTCCGTTTTGCAGTTACGTCCCAACATACAACAGCTGATTTGCAATGGGCTATTCACCATATTATACGCATTGGTAAAGAAGAGGGGTTTTTCGTATGAAAGAGCTAAAGATTATTTTTATTCCTGGGTGGGGAATGGAAGAAGGTGTTTGGACTTTAGTTCTGCCGTATTTTAAAGAGTATTCTGTTCAATGTATCAATTGGCGTAATGTGAAAGAACAAAGTGAATTTGCAGGGCGAATAATAGATGTAGCAAAGGATGAAAATGTCATTTTAGTTGGATGGTCACTAGGGGCGTTAGCGGCAGTTCAAGCACATAAAAAGATTCAGACAAAAGGTATTGTACTAATTGGTGGTACTCCCAAATTTACAAATACGAGCGACTATACGAGTGGATGGAATGCTTTGCATGTAGAGCGGCTGAAAAAGAATGTGGCGAGAAAGAAAGAAGATACGCTCAAGCGGTTTTATGAAAATATGTTTACAAAAGATGAGCTGAAAGAGAATACGAGTTTTGAAGAGATTGCGCTGAATTTTAAAGGAGACTCGATTCAGTCATTACAATTAGGCTTAGATTATTTAATAGAAGCAGATATGAGAAACGAATTAACAGATGTCAAAGTCCCGCTGTTACTTCTTCATGGAGAACAGGATGTGATATGTCCATTATCTGCAGCTCATAGTATGACAGAGAATGCGAATGCTAAGTTAAAAGTAGTAAGTGAGGCTGGACATGCATTATGCGTAACGAATTTCGAATATTGCGCAAATGAAATCATTCAATTTGTAGAGGGGATACGAAATGATCAACAAAACGTTACTACAAAAACGATTTAACGTGGCAGCTGTATCCTACGATCAATATGCAAATGTACAAAAAAAGATGGCGCATTCATTACTTTCTACATTGAATCGGCGATATAGTGCAAATTCATCGATACGTATTTTAGAACTTGGATGCGGGACAGGATATGTTACAGAGCAATTATCAAACTTATTTCCGAAAGCACAAATTACAGCTATTGATTTTGCTGAAAGTATGATTGCAGTTGCGAAAACTAGACAAAATGTAAACAATGTAACATTTTATTGTGAGGATATCGAAAGATTACGACTAGAAGAAACGTATGATGTCATTATTTCAAATGCCACATTTCAATGGCTAAATGATTTAAAACAAGTGATAAGAAATTTATTTCGTCATTTATCTATAGAGGGGATATTACTCTTTTCAACATTTGGGCAGGAAACATTTCAAGAATTGCATGCTTCGTTCCAGCGGGCGAAAGAAGAAAAAAATATACAAAATGAAACATCGATTGGGCAACGTTTTTATTCGAAAAATCAGTTGCGCCATATATGTGAGATAGAAACAGGGGATGTACATGTTTCTGAAACATGTTACATAGAGAGATTTACAGAAGTTAGGGAGTTTCTACATTCTATTCGTAAAGTAGGAGCGACCAATAGTAATGAAGAATCATATTGTCAAAGTCCCTCACTCTTTCGTGCGATGCTTCGCATATACGAAAGAGACTTCACGGGAAATGAAGGGATAATGGCAACGTATCATGCTTTATTTGTGCATATAACAAAAGAGGGGAAGAGATGAAATGAAACAAGTACAAACAAAAAGGGATTGGAAAAAACTTGCATACGACGTAGTAGAAGAGAAAGTGATTACGAAAGAAGATGCAATAGCGATATTAGAGGCTGACGATACAGAGATTTTAGAAATTATGAATGCTGCGTATATCATTCGCCATCATCACTTTGGTAAGAAAGTAAAATTAAATATGATTATTAATACGAAGTCTGGATTATGCCCTGAAGATTGCGGATATTGTTCACAGTCTATTATTTCAGAAGCACCGATTGATAAATATGCATGGCTAACGCAGGAAAAGATTGTAGAAGGGGCACATGAAGCAATTCGTCGTAAAGCGGGTACATATTGTATTGTAGCATCTGGTCGTCGCCCGACAGATAAAGAGGTGAATCACGTAATTGGAGCAGTTAAGGAGATTCGTGAAACGACAGACTTGAAGATTTGTTGTTGTTTAGGGTTCTTAAACGAAGATCAAGCAGGACGTTTAGCCGAAGCGGGTGTACATCGTTATAACCACAACTTAAATACACATGCGAATAATTACGAAAGCATTTGCTCTACTCATACGTATGACGATCGTGTTGATACAGTTCAAAAAGCGAAACAAGCCGGTATTTCACCATGTTCTGGGGCGATCTTTGGAATGGGAGAGACAATAGAAGAGCGAGCTGAAATTGCATTCGAATTACAACGTATAGATGCAGATTCAATTCCATGTAATTTCCTTGTTGCTGTAAAGGGTACGCCGCTTGAAGGACAAAAAGAGTTAACACCAGTAGAATGTTTAAAAGTGCTGGCGATGATGCGCTTTGTAAACCCAACGAAAGAAATTCGTATTTCAGGAGGGCGTGAAATCAATTTACGTTCTGTACAGCCAATCGGTTTATTTGCAGCAAACTCTATTTTTGTTGGGGACTACTTAACGACAGCTGGACAAGAACCGACTGCAGACTGGGGTATGATTGAAGATTTAGGATTTGAGATTGAAGAGTGTGCACTATAAAATAGAAAAAAGCAAACTTGTAAAAGAGTTTGCTTTTTTTTGTAAATAAAATGTAATAAATAGTTGTGAACGTTTGATACTAGTGGCTTTTGAGCGGAAAAAAGAATTTTGGTGGACGAATTTTCCAAGCACCAATTGTACATAGTAAATATGTAATTTATATTGGGTTGGAGGATTTTACATGCACAAATATATATTAGCGATTATGACTTGTCTCATTTTACTAAAAGCAATAAGTGCTGATCCAGTTAAGGCCGCCGAAAATCCTGAACAAAAAGAGATGCAACAACGAATTGAACAACATTTTCGAACGAAAGCTGAACATTTTGGATTGAAAACAGAAGGGAAAGATTTAAAGGAAGTACGAAAAGAAATTACTATTATAGAAGAAGCGAAGAAAAGAGAGAATGTATGGAGAACAGCACAAACGCTTCGTATACAAACAGAAGGAAAAACAATGGATGAATTAATAAAAGATGTACGGAAAAAAGTGAAGAAATAAAAAAGAGGCCGCAGCCTCTTTTTTATTTTTTTATGCCCATTGTTTTGATAAGTGAGCCATTTCAATCGCAGCAACGGCGGATTCATAGCCTTTATTACCAGCTTTCGTGCCTGCGCGTTCAATCGCTTGCTCAATTGTTTCAGTCGTTAATACACCGAAAATAACTGGGATGTCTGTTTGTAGTGATAAAGATGCAACACCTTTTGCTACTTCATTACAAACGTAATCGTAATGTGTTGTAGCACCACGAATGACAGTGCCTAACGTAATAACAGCATCATATTTCCCGCTATTCGCCATCTTTTTAGCGATTAAAGGAATTTCAAATGCACCAGGAACCCAAGCAACATCGATATCAGATTCTTCTACACCGTGACGCTTTAATCCGTCTAAAGCGCCGCCAAGTAATTTACTTGTAATAAATTCATTAAAACGTCCAACAACAACTCCAACTTTTAATCCTGTACCAACTAAATGACCTTCGAATACCATAATAAATCTCTCCTTTAATTATAAGTTTAGTAAATGTCCTAATTTGTTTACTTTCGTTTGTAAATACGTTTTATTCTCTTCTTTTGCTGGCATTTGCAACGGTACACGCTCGATTACTTCTAAATCGTAACCTTGTAAGCCTGCAATTTTTCGTGGGTTATTCGTTAATAATCGTAAATGTTGTAAACCTAAATCTTTTAATATTTGAGCGCCGATACCGTAATCACGAAGATCAGCAGGGAAGCCAAGCTTTTCGTTTGCTTCTACAGTATCGAAGCCTTCTTCTTGTAACTTATAAGCGCGAAGCTTATTAAGAAGGCCAATGCCTCGTCCTTCCTGTCTCATATAAAGAAGAACGCCTTTTCCTTCACGCTCAATTTGAGCAAGTGCAGCATGGAGTTGTGGTCCGCAATCGCAGCGGCACGAGCCAAATACATCTCCTGTTAAGCACTCTGAATGAA
The DNA here is from genome assembly GCF_051916915.1 of Bacillus cereus group sp. MYBK139-1. Classification (NCBI taxonomy): domain Bacteria; kingdom Bacillati; phylum Bacillota; class Bacilli; order Caryophanales; family Bacillaceae; genus Bacillus; species Bacillus cereus group sp. MYBK139-1. The sequence continues at coordinate 716,473 of NZ_JBQAHO010000002.1, forward strand.
CGCGTACAAGTACAGGCTCTCCTGTTGAAATATCACCTTTTACGAGTGCGATATGCTCTTTCGAATCTAAGGAATTAGAATAGCCAATCGCATGGAAAGTACCGAAATCTGTAGGTAATGTAATTTCCACTTCTCGCGTCACTAATGTTTCATGGTGGCGGCGATAAGCAATTAAATCTTCTATTGTAATCATTTTTATATCAAATTGTTTTGCGCACTGTAGTAAATCAGGTACGCGTGCCATCGTACCGTCCTCATTAATAATTTCACAAATGACGCCAGCTGGTTCTGCTCCGCAAAGCTGTGCTAAATCGACAGCAGCTTCTGTATGACCAGCACGACGCAGAACACCGCCTTCTTTCGCAATTAATGGAAAGATATGTCCAGGACGACTGAAATCCGCACCTTTTGATGCAGGATTTAATAATTCTTGTATCGTAGTTGCACGTTCGTGCGCGCTAATCCCAGTTGTTGTAGAAACATGATCAATGCTCACTGTAAATGCAGTATGATGCGAATCTGTATTATGAGCTACCATTGGTTCTAATTGTAAACGTTCTGCGTATCCTTCTGTAATTGGTACACAAACGAGGCCGCGCCCATGTGTAATCATAAAGTTAATTGTTTCTGGCGTAATATACTCTGCTAAAGCGATAAAGTCGCCTTCATTTTCACGGTTTTCATCATCACATACGATTACGACTTTTCCTTGTTTTAAATCTTCTAGAGCTTCTTCAATACGATGAAACATCATGCTTCCCCCTTATAGAAATCCGTTTTCTTGTAAAAAGCTTTCGGTCATTGAACCTGTTCGTTTTACTGGTTTAGAAATAAAGCGTTCGATATATTTACCAATCATGTCGCACTCAATGTTTACGATGTCACCGGCGTTCTTTTCCCCAATAGCAGATTCGCTTACTGTGTGCGGGATGAGTGAAATGGTAATGGAAGATTCGTCTATATCAAATATTGTTAAACTCGTTCCATCAACAGCAACGGACCCTTTATGCAAACAATAGCGCAGCAATTCATCAGAAATAGCTATTTTGTAATAGACGGCATTATAGTGTTGTTTTTTGTTTAATATCGTTCCAATGCCATCGATATGTCCTGAAACGAAATGTCCACCGAATCGTCCATTTGCCGCTATTGCACGTTCTAAATTTACTGTGCATTGCGGTTTAAGCATGCGGAGTGATGTTGATTGCATCGTTTCGGGCATTGCATCCACTGTGAATGAAGTTGTTGTGAAACTCGTTACAGTTAAGCAAATACCGTTAACCGCGATGCTATCACCTAAGTGAACATCTAATAAAATTTTATTGGCATGAATCGTTAACTTCATCGCTTCCCCGCTTTGTTGCATGTTTGCAATCGTTCCTAATTCTTCTACAATTCCTGTAAACATTCCGTCACCTCACTTCGGGCATGCGCAACAATTTTTATATCATCGCCAATTTGTTTCATCTTTTGAATTTCCAAGAAAAGTGCATCTTGTAATGTTGAAAAACCATTGCCCCCAAATAAAGTAGGGGCATCATTTCCACCAATTAATTTTGGACTTATATAAGTTATAATTTCATTGAAATACTTTGTTTGTAAGAAACTTGCATGAACGGTTTGCCCCCCTTCGACGAAAAGAGAAAGAATTTGTTTTTCGCCGAGTAGGTGTAAAACATCCTGTATTTCAATCTGTTTCGTTTTCATTTGGAATATAGCTATATTTTCAGATTCATAAGAAGCTATTTTCTTTTTATCTACACCATTACCGACAAAAATCCATGTCGGTGCTAAGCCATCTGTTATGACATGAGAAGATGGTGGCGTTCGTAAATGGGTATCTAAAATAATGCGTATAGGATTTTCCCCTCCGTTAGGAACTCTTGTTGTTAAATGCGGATTATCAGCTATAACTGTATTCACTCCAACGAGAATCGCATCATGTGTATGGCGGTATTGGTGAACATCAGCTCGTGCTTCTTCACCTGTAATCCACTTACTTTCACCGGTTACGGTTGCTGTTTTTCCATCTAAGCTCATTGCTGTTTTTATTGTTACAAATGGACGTTTCGTTTTCATGTAGTGAAAAAAGTAGCGATTTAATAAAATTGCTTCTGCTTCAAGAACACCAGTCGTTACTTCGATGCCAGCTTCTTCTAATCTCCTTTTTCCATTACCAGAAACGAGCGGATTACAATCAAGAGTAGCAATTACAACCCGTTTGACTCCTTTTTTGATGAGCAATTCACAGCAGGGTGGTGTTTTTCCAAAATGGCTACACGGTTCAAGTGTTACATAAACGGTAGCTCCTTTTGCTTTTTCACCAGCCATATGAAGAGCATAGACTTCTGCGTGTTCTTCACCAGCACGCAAATGAGCTCCCATACCGACGATGTTTCCATCTTTTACAACAACAGCACCAACCATAGGATTTGGACTTGTTTGTCCGGATGTTCCTTCTGCTAACTGTAGGGCAATCCTCATATATTCTTGATCTGTCATTCTCTTCACCTCTCCTGAAAAAATCAAAAAACCCCAAGGATTTTATATCCTTGGGGTTTGGGAGACGTGATTTCTAGAAATATAGTTCGAATACGAAAGTATAGGAAAGAAACCTAGCGATGATTGATATTTTGGCATAAGGAAAAAACCTAGCAAAATATCGAATTTTCAAACGCTAGTCGTATCTTTTTATTCCAGTATAGAAACATAAGTATACAAAATAAAACATATATATAGATTTGAATTGAATCTATAAAAATATGCATACTGAAATAAAAGTGTATTCGCTATATAAAATTACTAGAAAACATATCCTTCTCCCATCCAGACTATACTGTCGGCCCTAGAGTTTCACTAGATCCACCGTTTTCGAGTTGAAAACGGGTCACGGACTTAGAAGTTTGCACTTCATCACCGCCGGTTGGGAATTTCACCCGACCCCGAAGGATGTTGTTTGCTCAAATTATAGCACAAAAAAGAAAAAAGGCTAGTAAAAAATGTTCGAATGTGAAGAATTGTGTGAAAATATATGTATGCTGGCATGAGGGCAGAAGTATTAGAAATGTTGTAAGGAGAAGGGATGTAATGGAGTTGATCAAAAGAAAAAACATGCACAAAAAAATGTGCATGTCACATGTGAAATTATTCTGCCTCTGGTGCTCTAACAACAGATTCAAATTTTCCTTTATGCGAAGCATCGCAATAAGGCATATTTTTTGATAAACCACAACGGCATAAAGAAAATGCCGGTTTTGCTGGGAATACATTCCCTTGTGAATCAACTAATTCCACGTCCCCTGTAACGCGAAAAGAGCCATTATCATTTACTTTAATTTGTACTTTAGCCAACGCTATCCCTCCTTCCCAAACGCTTAATTTCATCATATAATCAAGAGAAGTACTTGACAATATGAAAAGAGCACTTTCTTTGGAAGAGAAGAGAGTGTTATAATGTTTTTTATAACTGACTAGAGTAAGGTGACGAAAGATGGATAAACAATTACGTACATTACGAAATATTGCAAATGAGCGCACATGGGCATCATTTTTGAATGATAATCATCCATATAGTTTGTTACATTGGTCCATTGCTGGTGTAGGACAAGAGTCAAAGGATGTTTGGTTACTGCAAGATGAGGTAACATTTCAAACGACAGAATTTCCCACGTTAGATGATGCAATAAAGTGGATTTCTGAAAATATGGAACAAGTTACAGACGTTTTAGCGCAATAAAAAAACAGGCTTATGCAAGCCTGTTTTTTGTTTCTTTTACATATGAGTTTAAAAATTGATCAATGGCTGCTTCATACTCTTCTTTATTTTCGTTATAAGAGCAAGCGTGTGCGCCGTGTTCTGCAATATAAAGCTGTTTATTGTTTTCTTTTGCTTCATAGAGTGCTTTCGTCATATCAGCTAAAATATAATCATCATCTTTACTATGAATAAAGAGGACGGGATTGTTAATGTTTTTTATACAATCGATTGGTGAAACTTCACGAATCGTATAACCGTCACGCACTTTTAAGAAAGCATTTGCTAAAGGTAATAAAGGCCATTTCGGTAAATGGAATTCAACCTTTAAACGGTGCTGTAATTGTCCGTAGAAATCAGAGAAAGGACAATCTGCAATATAGAAGTCAGCACCATCTTCTACAAGTCCTGCGTACTGAAGAAGTGTTGCAGCGCCCATCGATTCACCATGAATACCGAGTATTATATTTGTTCCAAAACGACCTTTTAGCCAGTCAACTACAGATTTTAAATCATGTTTTTCATAGTATCCATAGCTTGTTGTTTTTCCGCCAGTTTTACCATGACGACGATGATCATAAATAACGACATTATATCCTCTGTTTAAAAATAACCTTGCATATTTTACAGAGTTCATTTTATTTACAGTTACGCCGTGACAGAAAATCATAAACTTATTGGAATGACCAGCAGGAATGTAATATCCGTGAAGATCATATCCGAATTGCGAAGGAATATGAATTTCTTCTTTATGAAGAGCATCAAAATCCTCTATACGAAAATGTTTTTTCGTTTCTCTTTCGAGTATTTCTTCCTCTGTTTTTTTCTTTAAGTACATCACCTTATTTGTAAAGAAAATCCCAAGGGCAGTTATCGCACCTAGTATAGTAAACAATGCTGCAAAAAAACGTTTCATACTTTACCTCATCCTCCAAATACCGTTACATGTGATACACTTATATTGTATCACAAGGATAGAAAAGGGGAGAAATAGGAAATGGTGCATATACAAAAAATTACGCCAGCGATGAAGGAAACAATCCGAATGTTCATGTGTGAGAACTGGGGGAGTTCATTGATGGTTTCAGGTGGTAAGGAGCATCAATTAGAAGAGTTGCCAGGATTTGTTGCGCTCTCAGAAGACGGAATAATCGGAATTATAACATATGAATTGATCGGAAATATGTGCGAAATTGTATCGTTAGATAGCTTTGAAGAAAGAAAAGGAATAGGGACAAAACTTGTGGATTGTGTATTACGAGTTGCAGAAGAAGAACAGTGCAGGCAGGTTTGGCTTATAACAACAAATGATAATATGAATGCGTTACGTTTTTACCAAAAACGTAATTTTTTGATGACGAATTTATATGTAAATGCAGTTGAAGAGGCACGAAAAATAAAGAAAGAAATTCCACGCATTGGGTATGATAATATCCCGATTTTACATGAAATTCAATTAGAATATAGTTTAGTGTAATGATGTAACAATTTTCAGAAATATAAGTTATTAACCTTGACGAATATTGTAATTTAGGTTACCGTAAAATTGTAATCTATTACCATATTAAGGGGTGACGATGTGGCAACTATACGTGATGTTGCAAAATTGGCAGGTGTTTCAGTCGCAACCGTTTCACGAGTTATAAATGAAAAAGGATACGTTCATGAGGACACAGTAAAACAAGTAAAGGAAGCAATTGAGGAATTACATTATAGGCCAAATAGTGCAGCAAAGGCACTATTTAAAGAGAATTCAACGATAATTGCATTACTTGTAGATAATCTATATGACCCATCAAACATCACTTTGCTACATTGTATTGAGGAAATAGCGTATAAAGAAGGATATCAAATTATTGTTTGTAATATAGAGAATAAAGATAAATACATACATATGTTGAAGGAAAATAACGTTGCAGGTGTTATTTTGACAAGATCCGTTTTTAAAAGTATAGGAGAAATCCCACTTCCGTTTGTTGTGATTGATGAAAAAAAATCCCATGCAAATTATTATGAAAGTGGCCAAAGAGCGGTCTCTTTATTAAAAGAAAAAGGTTGTCACTTTCTTGCTTATTTCGGTGAGGGCGAAGATAGTGAAGAAATGGAAGAGTACATATCAGGATTTTTAGACGCTGTTTGGGAGGAAGGAATCTCTTATCGAGAAGAATGTGTACAAGGGTATACGAATAAACAGTTTGTTACGTTATTGCAAAACAATCCGTATGTAGATGGAATTGTAACTTCAAGTGATAAGATTACTTTTGAGTTAATTCGAGCAGCAAAAAAATTAAATATCCGTATACCGGATAAAGTGAAAATTATTGGAATGAACGGGAGTATAGACAGTGAATGGGCAGGTCCGTCATTTATGCAAATGGAAAGTTGTATCGAAGAAAATGGGAAAATAGCGTTGCAACAATTAAAAGGAAAAATAAAAAAGTAAAAGGTGCGTCTTATACGCACCTTTTATAATGTAATTGCGGCAATAAATCCGAATATAAGTAACGGTATATTATAATGCAGAAAAGTTGGTACACATGTATCCCATATATGATGGTGTTGACCATCAGCGTTTAAACCAGATGTTGGTCCAAGTGTACTATCTGATGCTGGAGATCCTGCATCTCCTAGCGCTCCGGCTGTACCGATAATTGCAATGGTGGCCATTGGACTAAATCCAAGCTGCATGCAAAGGGGTACAAAAATTGTTGTTAAAATAGGGATGGTTGAAAAGGATGAACCAATTCCCATCGTAACGAGAAGTCCAATTACAAGCATAAGAAATGCAGCGAGTGGTTTGTTGTTTCCAATTATATGTGCACTCGTTTGCACAAGAGATTCAACATGTCCTGTTTTTCGAAGCACAGCTCCAAATCCAGCGGCCGCAATCATAACAAAACCAATAAAGGACATCATGCGCATTCCGCTTGTTAATATCGCATCTGCTTCTTTAAGAGGTAGACTACCACTTACTGATAAGACGATAATCCCAGCTAAAGCACCGAAAATCATTGATTCTGTTGCTAATTGAACAGTTAATGTGGCTATGATAGATAATAATCCGAAAGTAATGCTACGTTTTGTATAGGGAACGATTTCATTTGCGGTAGTATGAATTTGTTCTGTTTCATACGTACGAGGTTTTCGGTACGTAATGAACACCGCTACACATAATCCGATAATCATACCGATTGCTGGAATCGTCATTGCTTTTGGAATAAGCGCGACATCAAATGTAAGACCGCTTTGCGCAGCATTTGTTTGCAATACGTCATGATAAATTTTTCCGAACCCTGCTGGAATCCACATATAAGGAGTAATTAATCCGAATGTAATAATACATGTAACAAGTCTGCGATCCACTTTCAGCTCATTTAATACTTTTAAAAGTGCTGGAATTAAGATGGGGATGAAAGCGATATGAACAGGAATCACATTTTGTGAGAAACAAGCCATCGTTAAAATGATGAATAGAATAAGTATTTTAGAATAAACTTGTTTTTTCGTGTCTTGTTCATTGCCAATCCATTTTAATGCAGTTTGAATCATGGCATCTGGAAGTCCTGTTTTGGAAAGAGAAATAGCGAAACCGCCAAGCATTGCATAACTTAAAGCGATTGGAGCACTATTTCCAAGACCAGTTGTAAAAGTGTTAATCGTTTCTGAAATACCGAGTCCGCCGATAATTCCGCCTGTTAAAGCTCCAACAATGATGGCGACAATGACCTGGACACGTAACAAACTAAGCAATAGCATAACTGCTACTGCAACGAGTACAGCATTCATAATAAATGTAATCTCCCCAAAATTTTATTGTGTTAAGGTAAGTAAATATGAAGCACCTTGCTAGATTTATACATAGTTGCGACATATTATTATAAATTGTTTTTTATGAAATGTAAAAGAGCCTTTTGTTACTAATGGTGAAAAGCTAGCTCTTGTTTAATGGATTGTAAAGAACGAGCGAATAATTCTGGCTCTTCTAAATCAGGAGAATGTGCTGAATTTGGGAACCAAATCATCTTTTTTATCGGTGCTTCTATTACATCACAATATTCCTGAACGAGTGCATAAGGAGTTTGATAATCATAGCGACCAGAACAAAAATAAACTGGAATAGATAAACTCGTAATAGAAGAAAAGAAATCGATTGTCAACATTTCTTCCCATAAAACGCCAGATTTTAAATTCCCTGCGAGAAACTTGAACCAATCTAATAGCGTATATTCAGGGGAAAAGAAGCCTTTTCGTATGAACGAAAAGGAAGATCCGTTTTGGATTGCTCCTCCGAATGTGCCAAGCCATTTTCTTTGAATAATAAGGCGTCTCGTATCTAAAAATGGCGGTTTTCCTAATTTTAAAAGGGACGCTAATGCTTTTTTATGATTATGTTTTTTTGCAGAACGAATTAAATGCTGATATAGTAATTCTTCGTTTTGTTTCATATGTACAATTTGCCCAATACCGATATAAGCCTCGATATATTGTGGATAATGGTGTGCTATGTTAAGCCCGATAATACTTCCCCAAGAATGACCAGCGAGAAATAGTTTCTGTTTACTGAACTTTTTAAGTACATATTGAATCACTTCTTTTGCATCGGAAATGAATTGTTCGATTGTAAAATTTGCTCCGAAATCTTTCATTGAAAAGGATTTACCTGCCCCGCGCTGATCCCAATTAATTACGATGAAGTGTTTCTCCAATTCTTTTTGAAAATGACGAATAAATCCGATTTGTGCCATGCCTGGTCCACCGTGACAGCATAATAAAATAGGCTGCTCTACGTTTTGCCCGCGCATAAGGAGAGTTTGTTTTTGGTTGTTAATCATAACGCTTTCCATCGTAGCGATACTATTAGGCATGAGTTTTTTATTTTCATTATAGAACTGCGGGGTATTGCTACGAAAAAGCATATTGAAAACCTCCTTTTCTAAAATCGTATGAATCGCACAGGCTATTCGTTTTGCATATACTGTTAGAAAATCATTGTAACATACCATACTAGTGTCATTTCAACACGGGAGGAGGGAAATTGTGACGATTGGAGAAATTATCGATTGTTTAAATAGGCGTGAATCCATCGCTATTATAGCAAAACGTCTTGAAATAAGCCCGTATACATTATCGAAGAAATTAAGATTGATTGGATACGAATATGATGGGGAACAGAAAAAGCGTATTTTTGTAGGAGATGGAGAAGAACCGCGTCACTTACAACTCCAAGAAGCGACAGCCCTTCAATATGCGAAAACGGATTATCAACTATTAATTTATGAACAATTACAAAGTATTTATGAGTTATTAAGAAAGAAAGAAGAAGTAATTGCGCCTATGATGAATATAAGTACAGAAAAAAAGAAACGTACCTTTTCTATTAATAAAGAAATATTAGCAAAACTAGACGTTATATCAGAATCGAAAGGAATTCAAAAATCTAAACTTGTAGAAGAGGCGTTACAACAATTTTTACAACAATATGATTTTAACAACACATCACATATTGATAACTAAAGAAAAGGATACTATGTTCATTGTAAGAACGAGTATCCTTTTTAGGTTTCACATATATGACGGATAAAAGGTTTATGTGTATCTTTTACGCTGAAAAATTAAGATTGTTTATTCGACTTTAATGGGCAGTAAGATCCCCATCTCAAAATTCAGTGAAAGCAAAGAAGTGAGGTGGGGGATGAAGAAAACCCCCACTGATTAAAGTTTCACTTTATTATGAGTGTACTTAATTTGTTTTTTGAATTCTACCATCGATAATTGGCTGAATAGGTTCTTTTAATTGTTTTACGTAATCGACTAGCGCTTCAAAGTCGTTTGGACCAGTTTCTGGATTTTTACCATTTTTAAATGATACAAATCCATCACCGCCAGAAGCTAAAAAGGCATTTGCCACTACGCTATACGTTTTAGATGGGGATAATTCTTCACCGTTTGTTAAACGTATATTTGTAACTTTTTCACCGTTTGGTTTATTTGCATCCCACGTATATTGAATACCTGAAATTTGAAGCATTCTCGTCGTACCTTTTTGCCATTGTTGATTTAAAATGTCACGAATATCTTGGCCTGTTAAATCTACTTTAATTAATTGGTTTCCAAAAGGCTGAATGCCATATAATTCGCCCCATGTAATATCGCCAGCATCTAAGTCATTACGAATGCCACCTGGATTCATAAGTGCGATTTGGGTTTGCATCGTTTGACGCTGGGCATCGGCAACTAAATTTCCAAGAGTGGACTCACCAGCATCATTTTGTTTACGGTCGATAGGTGCTGTAGATTTTCCGACAACTTCATTTACAAGCGGTGCGATTTTTTCCTTATATTGATCTAGTTTTTTCTTTACTTGTTTATCAGGTTCTACACCTTCATGGTATGTTGTAACAACTTCAGCTTTTTTCTTTACAATATCTTTTGTTTTACGATCAATTGTTACATCTACATCTGAGAAAGCCATTCCGTAAGAGTTCGCTTGGACGATTAGTTTATTATTTACAGTACCATTTACATACGTGTGACTATGCCCACCAAAAATAACATCAACTTCCGGATCTGTTTCATTTGCAATTCGAGTAAGGTCTCCATTTGTCACACCAGACTCATCTGTTGTCCCGCCGACATGAGCAAGGACGACAATGGATTTAACTCCAAGACGCTTTAATTGCTGTGTTGATTTATTAATTGCTTCTACTTCGTCAGTGATTTCTACATTTTTAAGCATAGTAGGCATCACCACATTTGGTGTATCAGTTGTAACTACGCCAATGAATCCTACAGGCACACCATTTACCATTTTTACAGTAAATGGCGGTAAAAATAAGCGACCAGTGGATTTATTATAGAAGTTTGCAGCAACATAAGGGAAATTAGCACCTTTGAAATTTCCTGTTTTTTCGTGATAGCCACCGTAAATGAGACGTTTCATTTCATCGATACCTTCATCAAATTCGTGGTTTCCGATTGTACCAACATCAAATTTTAAGTCATTTAAAAATTCAATCGTTGGTTCATCTTGCAATAATGCTGAAACTGGTGGACTAGCTCCGACAATATCACCAGCGTGTACGAGAAGTGTATTCGGGTTTTGCTTTTTACGTTCTTTTAAATAAGTAGCTAAGTAATCAGCGCCACCAGCTTCTTTGTTATTAACTTTTTTTACAGTATCTAGTTGTCCATGGAAATCATTAATACCAAGTATTTGTACGTCTATGTAGCGGTTTTGTTCAGCTGGAGCCTGGGATGGGGGAGCGGCAAATACGGTTGAAAAAGTAATGGTGCTTAAAACGGCAACAGCAGGAATAATTTTTTTCCACATAATATAATTCTCCTTTTTTATAATCTGACATCATACGACATAATTTTAATAGATTCATAGGATTATATCTATACAAAAAAATAGTTTTTTCGAAAAATTAACATATTTACAAAAAATGAATAATAGAGTAAAGAACCTTTTTTATTGTCGAGTTCATTGTGTATCTACTATAATGGAGAAAAAAGTAAAAGGTGAGTAGTATGAAGAAAAAGAAACAAAGACAAATGCAAAGACAATCGCAAGTGAATCAACAAAAGAAAGAGTCGCTTACATTAGGTGATCAATTAAATGATTCACTCATGCAGCAATTAAAGAATAAGAAGAAAGAGTTGCAAGTAAGGGAAGAGAAAAAAGAGGCAGCAGAACTGGAACGAAAGCGTCAAGAACAAAAAGAACGTGAAAAGAATAAATCATTTGAAGAACTGTTAAGTGAAAGTAACCTTACTTGGAAAGACTTTAAATAATAACGAAAATGATCAGTGAATAACGCTGATCATTTTTTTGACGAGCTTGTAAGAAAAGGGGAGTTAGAATGAGAAAAATTGTAGTTGTTCCGCATGAAAATCATTGGGGTGAAAAATTTCAAATGGAGGCTGAAAGATTAAAAGCCGCGATGCCAGAAAAGGTGAAGGTCCATCATATTGGAAGTACGTCGGTGCCAGGACTGGCAGCGAAACCAATTATAGATATGATTATGGAAGTAGAGAGTATCGACAGAGTAGATAGGTGGAATGAACGTTTTGAAGAGCTTGGCTATACCGTAAAAGGGGAGAATGGTATTTCAAGACGCCGTTATTTTATTCATGGAACGGAGGAAAAACGCTCGTATCACTTACACGTGTTTGAAAAAGGAAATCCTGAAATAGTAAGGCATTTAGCATTTCGTGATTATATGATGGCTCATTGTGAAGAAGCTGAGGCATATGCAACTTTAAAGAAAGAATTAGCTGAAAAGTATACATATGATGGTGCGTTATATTCGGAAGGGAAAACTGAGTTTGTACGTAATGTTGATGAAAAAGCGAAGAAATGGATAGAAAATACTGTGAATGAATGAGTTCGCATTATTTTAGAAAGTATATAAGTTTATTATGTAAACTGTACATATGTTTTGACTTTTTGGTTGAATCTTGTTCAAATAAAGTGGTGGCTTATAAAAAATGTAATAATGAAAGGGAGACGACTGTGCACATTCCAACAACTACACTTCATAATGGCGTGAAAATGCCGATGATTGGTTTAGGCGTTTATAAAGCGAAAGAAGGCGACGAAGTAAAACAAGCAGTAAAAACAGCGTTAGAAGTTGGATACCGTTCGATTGATACAGCAACTGTATATGAAAATGAAAGCGGTGTCGGGGAAGCGGTTCGTGAATCAGGGATTCCGAGAGAAGAGATATTTATTACAACAAAAGTTTGGAACGATGATCAAGGATACGAGGAAACACTTGAGGCTTTTGAGAAAAGCTTAAAAAAATTACAAATGGACTATGTAGATTTATATTTAATACATTGGCCAATAAGAGGGAAGTATGTTGATACGTACCGAGCGTTAGAAAAGCTGTATGAAGAAGGTAAAGTGCGCGCGATTGGTGTTTCTAATTTCCATAAACATCATTTAGAACTGCTATTACCAAATTGCAAAGTAAAGCCGATGGTAAACCAAGTGGAACTTCATCCAATGTTAACACAATTTGAATTGCGTAATTTCTGTCAAGGTGAGCAAATTCAAATGGAAGCATGGAGTCCGTTAATGAGAGGCGGAGAAGTATTTCAGCACCCGATTATTCAGGCTATTGCTACTAAATATGAAAAAACACCTGCGCAAGTTATATTAAGATGGGATATTCAAATCGGGGTTGTGACGATTCCTAAATCTGTTACACCATCTCGCATTCAGGAGAATTTTTCTATCTTTGATTTTTCACTAACGGAAGAAGAGATGACTCAAATTAATACGTTAAATCGTAATTTACATGTAGGAACGAATCCTGATAAATATGATACGTTATAAAAAGACGCTACCAGTATGGTAGCGTCTTTTTAACGGTGTAATGCGTACGTATCACATTTTACAATTTGCTGAAGCTGTGTATATTCTGCTGTTGTTAACTCTATTTGTTTACTAGACTGTACATTTTCTCGTAATTGTTGAATAGAGCTTGCACCAGGTATAACAGCTGCAACAGTTTCGTTATGTAAGCAATATTGAATAGCTGTTCCAGTTAAGGAGTTTTCTCCAATTATTTCTTTTACATTCGTAAGCGTCGCATATAATTCATCGTAAGAATAAGAAAGGTAATCTTTTTCTTTTACTCTTTCTATCTTTCTTGTATTGTTATCAGTTAATATTCCTTTCGCAAGTGGTCCGCGAGCAATGACACTAATTTGATGTTCATTAAGAAGCGGAAACCATTCTTCAGGGCGACGATTCAAAAGGCTATATTCCATTAGAACACTAACGATATTTGAACGCTTTGCATACTCACGGATGACATTTGGACGTATAGAAGAAATACCGTAATGGCGAATGATACCTTCTTGTTTCAATTCTTCAAAGGCTTCAATTACTTCATCTATAGGATCTTCAATCGTCCCGCCGTGAAGTTGATAAAGATCAATATAATCAGTTTGAAGTCTACGTAAACTTTCTTTCACTTCAGCCTTTATGTAATTTTTAGAAGGATCCCAAGACCAGCCGTTTTTTTCTTCTGTCCATCGATTTCCAACCTTCGTTGTAAGAACAATTTGGTCTCGTTTTCCTTTTAAGGCTTTTCCAACAAATTCTTCGTTTAATCCATAATTATATAAATCTGCTGTATCAAAAAAATTGATTCCTAAATTGATTGCTTCATCGATAATACGCAGGGCTTCTGTTTCAGATGTACCGAGAGACATACAGCCAAGTCCCATTTCTGTCACAAATAAATCTGAGTTTCCTAATTGACGTTTTTTCATAAGTCAACCTCCTTCTCCTTATTCTTATTGTACGCAAGGGAAAAGAGGTTGACAAACGTTTACTTTTTAGTTGCTGTAATCCACTCTTGTACAGTTGTATACTCTTTGCCATATTGTTTTAGCTTATGGCGAATTTGCCATGCTTTTCCGACTAAAGTGACGCGATTTGGTAAAATATAAACTTTCATTTCTATCACGCTCCTTTCAATGTGGTAAAATGTATGAGGAAAGAATAGGAAATAGAACAGGGAGATGAAGTAGTATGAGTAATCTTGCAGAGAGAACAATAAAAACTGAGCCGATTTTTGATGGTAGAGTTATAAAAGTTCGTGTTGATGATGTAGTATTACCAAATGGAGCAATGAGTAAACGTGAAATTGTAAATCACCCTGGTGCAGTTGCTATTATTGCTATTACTGATGAGGGGAAAATTGTACTTGTTGAGCAGTATCGTAAAGCGCTTGAAAAGGCGATTATAGAAATTCCGGCCGGCAAGTTAGAACCAGGTGAAAAACCTGAGGTGACAGCAGTTCGTGAATTAGAAGAGGAAACAGGTTATGTATGTGAAAATATGGAGCTTATTACTTCTTTCTATACATCTCCAGGATTTGCAGATGAAATTTTATATGTATATAAAGCGACAGGTTTGACGAAAAAAGAAAATAAGGCTGCGTTAGATGAAGATGAGTTTGTGGAATTAATGGAAGTATCATTAGAAGAAGCAACTACTCTTATGAAAGATCTGCGTATTCACGATGCGAAGACGATGTTTGCAGTACAATATTTACAACTACAAAAATAAACACTCGCCAAAGGCGAGTGTTTTTAATTAATTTTTGCATATACGCGTGCATCACGTAAGCTACCATCTGGTGCTATGAAATCATTTTCCATTGTACCTTCTAGAATAAATTCTAAACGTTCTGCTAAGTTACATGCATTTGTATTTGTTGCATCAATACGAATTTCAATTCTTCGAGCGCTTAGCTTATCAAAGGCAAATTGAATGGCACCTTTCACAGCTTCGGTCATATAGCCTTGTTTTGTATAAGCGCTATGTAGCCAGAAGTGAAGTGAAAACTTTGGAATATCCCAGTTTTCAGGCTTGAGCGTTATAGCTCCGATGAATGTACCAGATACTTTATCGTATAAGTGAAAATCAAGTGTTTCACGAAGTAAAAACTGTCCGTGAGCGTTACGAACGATTTCTTCAGCACTTTCTTCTGTTTCAGCGTTAATTGGCATCCACGGTACTAAGTCTTCTAGAGAAGCTTGTATTGCTTCATACACTTCTGCACCATCACCTGGAAATGGCTTACGAACCTGTAAGCGTTCAGTTTGAAATAATGTTGGAAAATCTAATAATAATGGTTTCAAGAGAAATCCCTCCTATTCTCTACTTTTTAGTTTAGCAAAGTAGAGCGGAATTTCAATGTTAATTCGTCATACTTTTTTCTTTCTTTCATACATTTTTAGTAAGAGTGTGAACGGAGGGAAGAAAAATGTGGAGAAAAACTTGGCAAGACCGTGTAATGTCTCACATACAGGAAAACTCTTCATTATATATATTTAACGCTGTTTTGTTATTGATGGGAGTAATATTTGGAGCGATTCTTGTAAATAGTTTACAATTAAATCAAAAACAAGATTTATCATTTTATTTGCAACGTTTTTTTGGACAAGTTTCTAAAGGAGAATTTGCTATTGCAGGCGAAATGTTTCGAGAAAGTTACTTTTCACAATTAAAATACATTGGATTTATTTGGATTTTAGGGATTTCAATTATTGGATTGCCACTTATTTTTATTTTATTATTTGCAAAAGGAGTAGTTGTCGGATTTACAGTAGGTTTCTTAGTAAGTCAGCATGGATGGAATGGATTATTATTAGCATTCGTTTCTGTATTGCCACAAAATCTCATTATCATCCCAGTATTTCTCGTTATGACAACAATTGCCGCAAGCTTTTCTTTACGCATGATTAGGCATCAATTTATACGAAAAATAACCGAGCCACTATTACCATTATTAATTCGTTATACATGCTTCTTTCTTATCATTGGAGCGGTGCTAGCTCTTGCTTCTAGTGTGGAAGCTTATGCATCACCATTTTTAATGAAAGAAGTCGTTGAGGCTATTAATAAACAATAAATACTTTGTGAGAATAATTATCAATTTGTTTTTATTGTTTTTCTTTTGACAGAAGCCCTTCTTCTGATATAATGGTGTAAGAGTGGCGAGGAGGGAGTAGTACCGAATGGAAGAAAGAATTGAACGAATTAAGAAGCAATTACATGCAGCGAGCTACAAATTAACACCGCAACGTGAAGCAACAGTTCGTGTG
Source organism: Bacillus cereus group sp. MYBK139-1 (assembly GCF_051916915.1). Classification (NCBI taxonomy): domain Bacteria; kingdom Bacillati; phylum Bacillota; class Bacilli; order Caryophanales; family Bacillaceae; genus Bacillus; species Bacillus cereus group sp. MYBK139-1. Next base: position 732,857 of record NZ_JBQAHO010000002.1, read on the forward strand.
CTGCTAGAAAATGAAGAAGATCATTTAAGCGCAGAAGATGTTTACCTCCTTGTAAAAGAAAAGTCGCCAGAGATCGGATTAGCAACCGTCTATCGAACTTTAGAACTATTATCTGAGTTAAAAGTTGTCGATAAGATTAACTTCGGAGACGGTGTTTCACGCTATGACTTACGCCAAGAAGGTGCGCAGCGTTTCCACCATCATTTGATTTGTACACAATGTGGTGCTGTACAAGAAATACAAGAAGATTTACTTGGTGAAGTGGAAAGGAAAGTAGAACATGACTGGAGCTTTAAGGTGAAGGATCATCGTTTAACATTCCATGGGATTTGTAAAAATTGTCAAGAAAATGAAACGGATGAAAAATAACCTTTTCCTATTTAACTAGGAAGAGGTTTTTTATTTGAATAAGGTATAAATTGGTGAAAGCTTGGCATATGTTGTAATAACTTATATTTTGGAGGAATTTACAATGCGCCGAGCTTTAAAATTAACTTTTGATGGGATAAAAGTATTTTTATTATTTACAAGTTGTACGATTTTGTTTTATTTCGCTATACTATGGATAAATGAAGAATATGAAAGCTATCATCGTTATGAAAAGCCAAAAGAAGAGACTGTAGAAAAAGTATCAGGGAATGAAGAGCCGGCAAAGGATGCTTTCGTAAATAGAATGATGTTTTTCTATGAAAATGGGGAGTAGTGTAGATTGGAAGATCAATTAAAAGATTTTATTCATTATATGGTTGTCGAAAAAGGGCTAGCGAAAAATACGGTAGTATCTTATGAACGTGATTTGAAAAGTTATGTAAAGTATTTGCAAAATGTAGAACAAGCGAAAAGCTTTCATGAAGTGACACGCTTGCACATTGTTAATTTTCTGCAGCACTTAAAAGAAAACGGAAAATCTTCGAAAACATTAGCACGTCATATTGCATCGATTCGTTCGTTTCACCAATTTTTACTTCGTGAACGAGCAGTAGAGCACGATCCATCCGTACATATTGAAACGCCGCAAGGTGAACGGAAATTACCGAAAGTATTGTCAGTTGATGAAGTAGAGGCGTTACTGCAGACACCAAAAATGACGAGCGCTTTTGGGGTTCGTGATAAAGCGATGCTAGAGTTATTATATGCAACAGGACTTCGTGTTTCAGAATTAATTGCATTAAATTTAGAAGATGTACATTTAACGATGGGATTTGTTCGATGCATAGGGAAAGGGAATAAAGAAAGAATTATTCCACTAGGAAGTTTAGCGACGGAAGCGATTCAAAAGTATATTGAAAAGGGAAGAAGAGAATTGATGGGGAAAAAAGTAGTAGATGCACTCTTTTTAAACCATCATGGAAATCGATTATCAAGACAAGGATTTTGGAAAATTTTAAAACGATTAGCGAAAGAAGCAAATATTGAAAAAGAGCTTACACCTCATACGTTGCGTCATTCTTTTGCTACGCATTTATTAGAAAATGGTGCAGACTTACGTGCTGTGCAAGAAATGCTTGGACATGCAGATATTTCAACAACACAAATCTATACGCATGTTTCAAAAACTAGATTAAAAGATGTATATAAACAGTTTCATCCGAGAGCATAGATACTATGCTCTTTTTTCATAGATTCAAAAGGCTATAGCACTTCACAGAAACTTCACAAACATTTCGTACATTGTTTTCAGCAGAAGACTAGAATATTACAATGTTTTTCCTCTATACTAAATAAAGTATGAAGGAGGAAATGATGATGAAAAAACTTATTATGACTTTATTTATCGCGATGCTAGCATTGGCTGGCTGTAATACAAACAAAGAAGAACCGAAAAAAGAACAGAAACTAGAAGCTGTAAAAGTAGCAGTTCAAACAAATCCGAAAGAAATTAAACCTGGTGAAAAAACAGAAGTACAAGCACTTGTTACACAAGGAAAAGAAAAGGTAACAGATGCTGATGATGTAAAGTTTGAAATTTGGAAAGCTGGCGACGAAAAGCACGAGATGCTAGAAGGTAAGCATAAAGGAAAAGGTGTTTATGCTGTAGAGAAAACGTTCGAAACGGATGGAGTATACCACATTATTGCTCACACAAATGCACGTGAAATGCATGTTATGCCAGAAGTAAAAGTGGCTGTAGGAAATGCGAAGGTAGAAGATGCGAAAAAAGAAAATAGTGATCATGGTGCAGGACATGGCGATCATAAAAGCGATACAATGATCCACCTTATGGCTGGTGACATAAAAGCAAATGCTGAATCAACAATGAAAGTTCACTTAAAACAAAAAGAAGAAGCGTTAACTGGTGCTGAAGTCCAACTTGAAATTTGGAAAGATGGTGTTGAAAAACACGAATTTATTCCAGCGAAAGAAGGAAATAAAGGGGAGTATGAAACGAAACATACTTTCAAAGAAAACGGTTCTTACAAAGTGAAAGTTCATGTTAAAAAAGGCGAATTGCATGAACATAAAGAAGAAACAGTAGAAGTAAAATAAAAAGGTAGCTCTTTAGAGCTGCTTTTTTTATTTTTATCCTGAAAATGATCAGTGGGAAAGAACAAAACCGCCATTGATTAAAATTTCACTTTATATGAAGAAATAAATCATAAAATGATTAGCACTTCTGTGCATAATGGATTACAATAGAAGTGTGAAGAAAATGAGAAATTCTACGAAAATGTATTAAAAAGAAAGCGTAAACATGTTATGATATCAGTATCAGATGTCTGACATCTGACTTAGAAAAAACTAGAAATGTTTTTGCGTCGTTTCAAGGTAAACGAAATAGGTTAGAGAATGATTTAAAGAAGTACTGTTTGATAATGAGAACGAAAGATAATTCTTATGGAGAACAGTTTCACTTTATAGCGTTTTGAACATACTACAAGAAGTAGAACTGAACTTATAGGAGGTCGCAGTTATGAATAAATATAAACGTATATTCCTAGTCGTAATGGACTCTGTTGGAATCGGTGAAGCACCAGATGCTGAACAATTTGGTGATTTAGGATCTGACACAATTGGTCACATTGCTGAACATATGAATGGGTTACAAATGCCTAACATGGTGAAATTAGGTCTTGGTAACATTCGTGAAATGAAAGGCATCTCTAAAGTAGAAAAACCACTTGGATATTATACAAAAATGCAAGAAAAATCTACTGGTAAAGATACAATGACAGGCCACTGGGAAATCATGGGTCTTTACATTGATACACCATTCCAAGTGTTCCCAGAAGGATTCCCAAAAGAATTACTTGATGAATTAGAAGAAAAAACAGGCCGTAAAATCATCGGTAATAAACCAGCTTCTGGAACTGAAATTCTTGATGAACTTGGTCAAGAACAAATGGAAACAGGCTCTTTAATTGTTTACACTTCTGCTGATAGCGTACTACAAATCGCAGCACACGAAGAAGTAGTGCCGCTTGATGAGTTATATAAAATTTGTAAAATTGCACGTGAATTAACGTTAGATGAGAAGTACATGGTAGGCCGTGTTATTGCTCGTCCATTCGTTGGTGAGCCTGGAAACTTTACACGTACACCGAACCGTCATGACTATGCATTAAAACCATTCGGCCGTACAGTAATGAATGAATTAAAAGATAGTGATTATGATGTGATCGCTATCGGTAAAATCTCTGACATCTATGATGGTGAAGGGGTAACTGAATCACTTCGTACGAAGTCTAACATGGATGGAATGGATAAGCTTGTAGATACATTAAATATGGACTTTACAGGTCTTAGCTTCTTAAACTTAGTTGACTTTGATGCATTATTCGGTCACCGTCGTGATCCACAAGGATACGGAGAAGCTCTGCAAGAATATGATGCACGTCTTCCAGAAGTATTCGAAAAACTAAAAGAAGATGATTTATTATTAATTACAGCAGACCACGGTAATGACCCAGTGCATCATGGTACTGATCATACACGTGAATATGTACCGTTATTAGCATATAGCCCAAGCATGAAAGAAGGCGGAAAAGAGTTACCACTTCGTCAAACATTTGCTGATATTGGTGCAACTGTAGCAGAAAACTTCGGTGTGAAAATGCCAGAATACGGAACAAGCTTCTTAAACGAGCTAAAGAAATAGGGGGATAAACAAATGAATCGTGAACTTATTACAAAATCAGCTTCATATTTAAAAGAGAAATTTCAAGAGACACCACAAGTAGGACTAATCCTTGGATCTGGACTAGGTGTATTAGCAGATGAAATCGAGAACGCAGTAACAGTACCTTACAGTGAAATCCCTGAATTCCCAGTTTCAACTGTAGAAGGCCATGCAGGTCAACTAGTATTCGGTACACTTCAAGGTGTAACGGTAGTAGCAATGCAAGGACGTTTCCACTTCTATGAAGGATACGATATGCAAAAAGTAACATTCCCAGTTCGTGTTATGAAAGAACTAGGGGTAGAAACAGTTGTTGTAACAAATGCAGCTGGTGGTGTAAATACATCATTCGAACCAGGCGATCTTATGTTAATTTCAGATCACATTAACTTCATGGGTACAAATCCATTAATCGGACCAAATGATTCTGAAATGGGTGTACGTTTCCCTGATATGTCTACATCATATACAGTAGAGCTTCGCGAAATGGCGAAACAAGTTGCAGCAGACTTAAATATTAAAGTACAAGAAGGTGTATACGTTGGAATGACAGGTCCTGTATATGAAACACCTGCTGAAATTCGTATGCTTCGTACACTTGGCGGAGATGCAGTTGGTATGTCAACAGTACCTGAAGTAATTGTAGCGCGTCACGCTGGTATGAAAGTACTTGGTATTTCTTGTATTTCAAATATGGCAGCTGGTATTTTAGATCAGCCACTTCACCACGATGAAGTAATCGAAACGACAGAACGTGTTAAAGCTAACTTCTTAGCATTAGTAAAAGCAATCGTAAAACAAATGAAGGGGTGACCTCACAATGAGAATGGTGGACCTAATTGCAAAAAAACGTGACGGACATGCATTAACGACAGAAGAAATTAACTTTATTGTTGAAGGATATACAAATGGTGATATTCCTGATTATCAAGTAAGTTCACTTGCAATGGCAATTTTCTTCCAAGATATGAACGATCAAGAACGTGCAGATTTAACGATGGCAATGGTAAATAGCGGTGATACAATCGACTTATCAGCTATTGAAGGAGTAAAAGTAGATAAGCACTCCACAGGTGGCGTTGGTGATACAACAACACTTGTATTAGGTCCATTAGTAGCCGCTTTAGGTGTACCGGTTGCAAAAATGTCTGGACGTGGTCTAGGACATACTGGTGGTACAATTGATAAATTAGAAGCAGTTCCAGGATTCCATGTTGAAATCGAAAATGATGAATTCATGCGTCTTGTAAATGAAAATAAAATCGCAGTTATTGGTCAAAGTGGAAACTTAACACCTGCGGATAAAAAATTGTATGCACTTCGTGATGTAACGGCAACAGTAAACTCAATTCCGCTTATTGCAAGCTCAATTATGAGTAAAAAAATTGCTGCTGGTGCAGATGCAATTGTTCTTGATGTAAAAACTGGAGCAGGTGCATTTATGAAAACAGATGAAGATGCAAAACGTTTAGCAGAAGCAATGGTACGCATTGGTAATAACGTTGGTCGTAATACGATGGCTGTTATTTCTGATATGAGTCAACCACTTGGTGAGGCTATTGGTAACGCACTTGAAGTACAAGAAGCAATTGATACGTTACAAGGTAAAGGACCGAAAGATTTAGAAGAGTTATGTTTAACGCTTGGAAGTCAAATGGTATACCTTGCTGGACAAGCTTCATCTCTAGAAGATGCACGTGAGAAATTAATTGAAGTAATGAACAACGGTAAGGCGCTAGAATCATTTAAAACGTTCTTATCAGCGCAAGGCGGCGATGCATCTGTTGTTGATGATCCTTCTAAATTACCACAAGCACAATTTAAAATTGAAGTGGAAGCGAAGGAAGACGGTTATGTATCAGAAATCGTTGCAGATGAAATCGGAACAGCAGCAATGCTTTTAGGAGCAGGACGTGCGACGAAGGAATCTGAAATTGATTTAGCAGTTGGCTTAATGCTTCGTAAAAAAGTAGGGGACAGCGTGAAAAAAGGTGAATCCCTTGTTACCATTTACGCAAACCGTGAAAATGTAGAAGACGTAAAAGCAAAAATTTATGAGAACATGAAGATCTCTAAAGAGCATGTAGATGCACCAACATTAGTGCACGGCATCGTTACTGAATAATAAAGAAGGGCCAGGGAGTATTTCTCCTTGGCTTTTTTTACTATTTTTTGTTTATAATAATAATGGGTGAAAATATGATTAGAATTTGTGCAATAACAAAAACAGATGAAGTATTATATGATGTTTCGCTAGAGGAAACAAAGAAAGACCATATTGTATGGTATTGGCTAGATTTATATAAGCCAACGAAAGAAGAGTATACATACATTTTGCAAGATCATTTTAAGTTCCATCCCCTTGCAATTGAAGACTGCATAGAATATGTACAGAGGCCAAAAGTTGATTTTTATGATGGATATAACTTTTTAGTTCTTCATGCATTTGGTGAGGATGGATTAGAACCGCACGAGATTGATTTATTTATTAGTGATCGTTATATTGTTTCTTTCCATTTTTCTCATAACAATGCAATTGAAAGAGTATGGAAAACGCTTGGAGAAAAGAAGCGTATTAAAAATAGTCCTTTACACGTAGCGCATACAATTATCGATCAAATTGTAGATGACTATTTTGCGCCTGTATATTACATTGAGGATCATTTAAATGCAATTGATGATAATTTAACGGGTGAAACGGCAGGAAGTGTACTAGAAGAAGTATTTGATATACGTGCAGATTTATCGAAGTTAAGACGTACAATTATTCCGATGCGTGATTTATTGTATCGTATTTTAAATTCGACTCGTTTTTACGGTATAAGTGATCATGAAATTTATTTTAAAGATATACATGATCATTTGCTTAAACTGACCGAAATGATTGAAGCAAGCCGGGAGTTAACAGCAGATATTCGAGATAGCTATTTTTCATTAAACTCGCATCATATGAATAACATTATGAAAACATTAACTGTATTCTCGACTATTTTCATGCCATTAACATTTATTGCGGGAGTATATGGAATGAACTTTACGCATATGCCAGAGCTCGGTGGACAATATAGTTATTTTATTTGTTTACTTATTATGGCACTAATTGGCGGCGGCATGATGGCTTGGTTTTATAAAAAAGGATGGTTTAAGTAAAAAACACCGAGGGAAAATTCCTCGGTGTTTTTACTTAACCAATAGCATGTAATACGAACATGGCTAAGAATAAGCATGTAATGATATACATAGACGGTGCGACTTCTTTACGCTTTCCAAGAGCAACTTTTAAGATAGGATAAGCAATAAATCCGAACGCAATGCCATCAGCTATACTATATGTGAGCGGGATCATGACAATAATTAAGAACGCTGGAAATCCTTCTGAAAAATCGTTCAGAGGAATTTGTTGAATGCTTGTAATCATCAGGCCGCCAATAATAATTAAGATTGGTGCAATGGCACTATCAGGAATTAGTTTGACAAACGGAAGTGCAAACAGTGATGCAAAGAATAACAACCCTGTAACGATAGACGTCAGACCTGTCTTTCCGCCTGCAGTAATACCTGCGGCACTCTCTACTGTTGATACGGTAGGGCTTGTGCCAAATAGACCACATGTCATTGCTGAAATTGCATTGGCTTGGTAAGCACGTGGGAATTTACGGTCATCTTCTAATAAACCGTGCAGAAGTCCCATGTTCTCAAAAATAAGCACCATGCTTAAGGAGAATGTTGCAATCCAAAATGGTAAGGAAGAAAGTTTGCCAAATGACATAGCCCCAAACACATCGCCGTAACTCGCGAATGAGAATGAACTATTTCCGATTTGACTTGTATCAACAAGGCCAAATAGCCATGCAATACCAGTTCCTATTGCAATCGTCCATAAAAAGTTTCCACGTACGTTACGAATAAATAATACGAGTGCAACGATAAGAGTAAGCAAGGTCGCAAGAACGACAGGGCTACTTAATTTACCCATTGCAACAGCAGTATTTGGATTCGAAACGACTAAACCACCTTTTTGCAATCCGATAAATGCTAAAAATAATCCGATGCCGACAGTGATAGCTTCCTTTAGTGACTTTGGAATCGATACTGAAAGCACGCGAGCGATTGGTGTAAACGCAGCAATTGCAAAAATAATACCAGAGATGAAGACAGCTGCTAATGCTTCCTGCCAAGTTAATCCGAGCGTATGCACAGCAGTGTACGTGAAGAATGCATTTACACCCATACCAGGGACAAGAATAGCAGGTGCATTTGCCCAAAATGCCATGAGCAGACATCCGACAAATGAACTGAAAACAGTTGCTAAAATTCCAGCTTCAAGAGGAATGCCAGCATCGGATAAAATGGATGCATTTACAATCATAATATATACGATCGTAAAAAATGACGTAACTCCAGCTAAAACTTCTTGTTTCGGTGATGTTTCGTGTAAACCTAATTTAAATGTTCTTTCAAGTATTCCTTTCATGTTAAACCTTCTTTTTCATATCCCTCTCCCACCCGTGATATCTCTTTTGTAAGAGCTCACCGTCCTTTATTATATCAGAACATCATGTTTTTACAACAAGGAAAATGATAACGTTTACTTATAAATGAAATTATTTATAAATACGTAAAAATCGCTCGTATTGTAGAAATGATCTCTAATTCTCCCGATTGAATGGGAGGAGCTGCTTGTGCATGTAAAGCAGCATAGGATGCAACTTCCCGTGGTAATTGAGCAGATTCTTCAACGAATGAGAGTGGAACAGGATTAATGTTTAAATTGTATGTACTCGCAATAGCACGAGCTTTTTCTACCGCTTGTTGCAGAGCTTGAATGAGAGCTTGCTCATAATATTTATTTGGGTGAGATATTCTAAAACGTAATCCTTTTGCTACGTTTGCTCCATTTGAAACGGCTATATCATATACTTCCCCTGCTTTTTGTACATTTAAAACGGTAATTTCATACAAATGTTCCACACGATATCCTTGTAGTAATGCTTTCTCATTTATATATTCGTATTGAGGCGTAATCGTATATGAAATGGTTTCTATATTTTTTTCAGCAATACCTAGTTGTTTCAGTGCATCTAATAATTGTTTTGATTGCACCGCATTTTCTTCTTGTGCCTGTTTTACATTTTTATGATCTGTACGAATACCGATTGTTAATATAACGACATTTGGTTTTGCTTTCACAACGCCTTCACCTTGCACCGTAATGGTAGCTTCTTTACCAGTATTTGCTGTACGTACGTTGTGTAAATAAGGGTTCATTCCACCTTGCATCTTCCATCACCATCCTTTTTATATGTATATGTGTGAACAAAAAAGAAATTTGTATGAAAAAGTTACATAAATGGGAATGTTAAAGAAAGAAAGCATATACAACGAGGGTATTTATAGATTATAATATGTGTAAATATGATAAAAAAGGGACGAGGCTAGTGAACGAAAAAAGAGAAACATTGATTTTAGAGTTATCCGGATCATTTAGAAAGATGATACGTTTATTACAAAATGATATTAATACACGTTTTGCAGAACATATGCCATATAATGAATTTTCTGTATTACGCGCATTATTTTTAAAAAGTCCACAGATGGCTTCGCAAATTGCGAGTGAAGTAAACGTAACCTCCAGTCATATTACAGCTGTTACTGATCGTCTCGTACGAAAAGGGTTTGTAGAAAGAAAACGTTCAAGTTCAGACCGTCGTATCGTGTACTTAGAAATTACAGAACACGGAAGAGAAGTAACTGAAAAACTTGAAGCTGTGCGTAAAGAGTATTATAAAGAGAGATTTAAAGGTTGGAGCGACCAAGAAATAGAAATGGTGTTAGAGCTATTTGGCCGCGTATTATAATAAATGAGGATAGGGAGCGACAGCTTTCCTATCCTTTTTCTTTTGAATAAAAACATTTTGAAACTCCGATACTTTAATTAAAAGATCGGAGGAAAGATTATGAAATATATTGCTGCACTTACCATTTTATTTGGTGGTTTTTTCTATTTTCAAACATTCACGTACGCAGATACGCCTATCCAAGTGGTGCGAAAAGAAGTGAAGTACATTGAAAACGATAATACAGTCTTATATTCAAAATTATGGGTTCGTTCTATGCAAAACACAGTATTATTCCACCATAGCGATAATATTCGTAATCAGGACACATTACGTAATGTAACAAGTTCATCGCTTGTTAAAGCGAAGCAACTATCTTTTCAGAAAGCAGCACTCTATATACCGAGACTATCGCAATACGTATCAAAAATAGGAAAAGAAAATATTCAAGTGTACTACATTGCGATTCACTATAATGTGAAAAAAGAAAATGCATATCAATTAGATGGCATGAACTATTTTCTACAAGTATTTGTGAAAGAGCGTGGGGAATGGAAAATTGCTGAAAGTGTAGTTGCACCGACAGAGCAAATTGTGCAAAATGGTGATGGATTTGGGATGAAAGAAGAGATGGTGTATGGGGATAGGAGAGAGAATGTGAAATAACCTCCTCATCGAGAGGAGGTTATTTTATTTGAAATTCCAAGATACTTTCCATTTTAATATTTTAGGTAGGAAGAAATACGTAATGAAACTAGTCACTAAAAATCCGATGTAAAAGCTGGACAATGAGTGCGCTCGACTTAGTATTAAACCTCCAACGATCCCACCAAAGAAAATCGCACAAGCTAAAACTACTTTTTGTAGTTTTGGATATAATAAGTAGTTACCATTTCGCTCATTGACTGAACGAGCATATAAATATATACCGAGTGGTAATAAAAGAATAATATGTGCAATAGGTCCAATCAATGTTTTTGCCGGTGGAATCTTTGTAAAGTTTGGTTCGTTATGACGTACTCCATTTTGATCAGTATAAGCGCTTTGTGGATCATAATTAAAGTAAATACGAAAATCTTCTGCTGGGCTAGAGATACGTATGTTTTCCATCACATCATGTATAAGACTGTTGTCTTCATGAAATTCAGTGTTTGAGTGAACAGCAATGACTCCGGAGATAAGTGATGGAAGTAAAGCTGGAAAGATTAATATAGCTGTAGTGAGAAATCCTTGCGATATAATATTCCCTGTCATTGTACCTACACATAAGGTAATTGTATAAATAGCGATTAATACAATTAACATGTATATAAAATAACTATGAAAGGGAGAGAATACTTGATATTTATTATGAAAAGTTAACTTTTTCATAATAGCAAATAGCCCCCAGTTTAAAATGACAACTGCGACGATATTACAGATTCCAAATAACCACTTTGTTATATAAAGGTGCGAACGTTTAAAGGGCATAGACCATAACAAGTCGCTAGCGTTATTTTGTCTTTCCCATCCAATTAACGTACAAGCTAGAACGATAAGTACACTACCTAACAGCAGAACAGGATCTAGAAGTGTTAAATCAAAATGGTAATGATATACATAGTTCCACTTTTTATTGTCATTTAGAAATTGTTGCTCTTGAATAGAAGTCATATAGTATTGATATGACAAAGTATAGAAGCTGACGAGCCAAAATAACCATACAACATATTTACTTTGTTGATACGTTCTTAGCCACAGTGCTTTTTGAAACATAGGATCTCTCCTTTAAAAAACTTTATAATTTGTTAGGCGTGATAATATAACATAAGTAATGATTCCGGTTAGAAACAAACCGATATAGTAACTAGGTAAGAAATTTAAATGGTTTATTTTATAGCCGCCTAGTAATGCAAAGTAAATGGTTGAGCCCCATATCCATATCGGTAAACTCTTTTGGAACATAAATATCTTCTGAGTGTTTTCATTTGGTGATCTTGTATATAAATATGTTCCAAGTAGTAAGTAAACTAATGTATAAAAAATCGGGACTAACATTGATTTTGCTGAATAATATATATGAGATGCTGGATCTCTTAAAGCAGTTGGATTGTTCTCGATCTTACGGGATTCCGGATCATAGTAATAATTGATAGAAAAATGACTAATTGGTGCAGCTGTATTTGTTTTTTGATTGATTTCATAAAGTTGTCGATATAAGTTTTCATTTTTAATATTTGCAGCGTATAAATGGTTAGTTGTAAAAGTGTATAGTAATGTAATAAATGTAACTCCTGCTAGTAACCATGGAATACAAAAAATAATCTGCGAAACGATGCTTCCAGTAAAAGTACCGATACATAAGGCAGCTGTATAGACTGCAACATAAGAAACTATCGCATAAAGAAAGTATCGATGAAACGGACTAAAAGATTGATAATCAAAATGAATAGTTGTTCTATAAATAACATACATAAGAACCCAATTGATAAGTAATGAGCCCACAATACAAAATGAACCGAAAGCCCATTTAGATAAGAAAACATCTTTTCTTTTAAATGGCATTGTCATAAGTAGTGTATTAGATTGGTAGCTGCGTTCCCATCCTATCAATAAGCAGGCTAAAGCGATAATAAGAACAGTTAACCAAAAACTATTACTTTCTCCTGAAGAAAAAATATAAAAATAATAATACTGTTTCCCCTTTTCTTGTAATTCATAATACGCATCAAGTTGTTGCTGAGCACTTCTATAGTAGCCAAAAGGTAACAAGTAAAGCGAACTAAAGAAGAATAGTAACACAGCATATTTTCCGCGCTTCCAATTCCACATCCATAACGCTTTATGAAACATACCCATCCTCCTCCAGTGTCGTAACGAAGACATCTTCAAGCGACATTGTTAATTCTTCAATGAGCAGTGGTTGTTCTTTATAAAACTTTTCCAGTGTTGTAGCCACATTTCCTTCAATTAAGATTGTATATACTTTTCCTGTTTGATTTAATATTTTAATATTGCTTAAGTTTTCTAGTTTTTGAGGTAATGAACGTTCGTAAGCTACTTGGATTTTAGCAAATCGTGATTTTGCATCGTCTAGTGATGTAATAGAAGCTATAGTATGGCCTTTTAATATAATAATTGTATCTGCAATTTGTTCCACTTCATCTAAATGGTGAGTTGAGATGAAAATGGTAATTTCTTTTTCTGCAACTTCTCCAACGAGAAATTGGAGGATCTGCCGTTTAACGATAGGATCAAGCCCATTTGTCGGTTCATCTAAAATGATATATTCTGCCTTTGTAGAAACGGCTAAAATGATAGCAAGCAGTGCTTTCATTCCTTTTGAATAACTACGAATTCGTTTGTTTGGTAAGTTAAAACGTTTTAACAATTCATAGAAATATGCTTCATCAAATGCGGCATAAACTGATTTATAAAACTTTACAATTTCTTTTACCGTATAGCCGTTCAGTATGTTAGTAGAATCCGGAACATATACGATTTTTTGTTTCGTTTCAGGATTCTTATGAATGTCGGTATCCTCATATGTAACACATCCTTCATCAGGGTCTAAAATGCCGACCATCGTTCGTAATAAAGTTGTTTTTCCCGCACCGTTTCTTCCGAGTAGTCCGATGATACTCCCTCTTTGCAATGTGAAAGAAACATCGTCTAAAATCGTTTGATTATCAATTGTTTTCTTCAAGCTTGTCACTTTCAGCATCTGTATTTCCTCCAATCTCTTTATAGTATGAATCTATCCAATCATGAATTTTATCTTTCGTAACACCAAGATAAGAGGCTTCTAATAGTAATTGATGAAATTGCTTTTCAACCATAGCGATTTTCCTTTCGTCTAATGTTGGGGTAATCGATTGGGATACAAATGTTCCTTTTCCTCGTAATGTTTCAATAATCCCTTGTCGCTCTAACTCTTGATACGCTTTACTCACTGTATTTGGATTTATAACGAGTAAAGAAGCGAGTTCGCGTACAGAAGGTAGTTTGTCACTTGGAGCTAACATGTTCTTTAATACGAGTTCTTTTATATTTTGAACAATTTGTTCCCATATCGGAGTGTTGCTTCTTGGATCAAGTTGAATATGCAAGAGCAATGTCTCCTTTCTGACTTGTATTAAGTGTACTACTATGTGTAATACACTTAATACAATAAAGGTGATGAATGTGTTTGTCAACTGAAAATGTTAGAAAAATATGGTATTAAAAAACAGTGAATTGGAAAAAATAGGTTTGATATAGAATGGAGGGTTAGTCATGAAGCGAGTTTTTGGAATACTTGTTTGTTTCATGTTATTGCTTTCTGGTACTTCAGTTAGTTTCGCACAATCTGAGAAGACGAAGCAGGAGAAAACAGAAGAAACAACACCGAAGTTAGCGGAACAAGCGTCATCAGCAATTGTAATTGAACAAGATACAGGTAAAGTTTTGTTTGATAAAAATCCAAATGAGAAGTTACCACCTGCTAGTATGACGAAGATTATGACAATGCTATTAATTATGGAACAAGTTGAAAAAGGAAAACTAAAACTGACCGATAAAGTGAGAGCAAGTGAGCATGCAGCTTCAATGGGTGGATCACAAATCTTTTTAGAGCCTGGAGAAGAGATGACTGTAAATGAAATGCTAAAGGGTATTGCAATTGCATCTGGAAATGATGCGTCTGTTGCAGTAGCGGAGCATATCGCTGGTTCAGAAGAAGGTTTTGTAAATATGATGAACAAAAAAGCGAAAGATTTAGGACTGAAAAATACTCATTTTCAAAATCCGACAGGTCTTCCGGCTAAAGATCATTATTCAACAGCAAATGATATGGCTATAATGGCGAAAGAATTGATGAAGTACCCACTTATTCGCAAATACACAGGAAAATACGAAGACTATTTACGTGAAGATACGGATAAGAAGTTTTGGCTCGTTAATACGAATAAGTTAGTGCGTTTTTATCCTGGAGTAGATGGTGTAAAAACGGGCTTTACGACAGAAGCAAAATATTGTTTAACAGCATCGGCTGAAAAGAATGGGATGCGTGTTATTTCAGTTGTTATGGGAGCACCTACATCAAAAGAACGGAACAATCAAGTAACGAAGCTTCTTGACTACGCATTTGGTCAATATATGACAAAGAAATTGTATACACGAGGCGAAAAAATTAAGACTGTCCAAGTAGGAAAAGGGAAGAAAGAAAAAGTAGATTTAGTTGCGTCAGACAATGTATCTCTTCTTATGAAGAAGGGCGAAAACATGGACAAGGTAAAGCAAGAAGTAATTGCTGAAAAGAAAGTGAAAGCGCCGATTAAAAAGGGCGATGCACTTGGTACACTTGTTATTAAAAAAGATAAAGATGTTTTATTAAAACAAACAATTGTAGCAAAAGAAGATGTTGCTGCAGCGAGCTGGTGGGAGTTATTTAAAAGAAGTTTTGGGATGTTTTCAACATCAAAATAGCGGCAAACATTTTGCCGCTTTTCTATTCGTATGTAAGTAAATAATTGCTGAATGGTTTCACTTTATGGCGAAATAGTTCTTCTTTTGTCAGTAGGAAGGATTCTTATGTTGTATCACGAAAATCTTTATGTATGTAAATGAGTAAAGTTTGAGCATAAGGAGGAAATCGTGTGAGTCTTTCCATGCAATTAGAAGTAAAACGTGACGTCCTATGTGTGAGGCTAGCGGGTGAATTAGATCATCATACTGCTGAAGAGTTGCGAACGAAAGTAACAGATATGATTGAGACACATGGTGTTCATCATATTGTTTTGAGCCTAGAGAACTTATCGTTTATGGATAGTTCTGGTTTAGGTGTTATATTAGGCCGATATAAGCATGTAAAGGGATTAGGTGGAGAAATGGTTGTTTGTGCAATTTCACCGCCTGTTAAACGTTTATTTGAAATGTCGGGCTTATTTAAAATTGTTCGCTTAGAAGAAAGTGAAGCGCATGCGCTCGCGACGTTGGGGGTGGCATAAATGAGAAATGAAATGAACCTTCAATTTTCAGCATTAAGTCAAAATGAATCGTTCGCTCGCGTTACAGTAGCTGCTTTCATTGCACAACTAGATCCTACGATGGAAGAACTTACAGAGATTAAAACAGTTGTGTCAGAAGCGGTTACGAATGCAATTATTCATGGGTACGAAGGAAATGCAGAAGGTGTTGTTTATATTTCTGTAATTTTGGAAGAAGCAATGGTGAAACTCACGATTCGAGATGAAGGGATTGGCATCTTTAATTTAGATGAAGCGAGACAACCCCTTTTTACAACTAAACCTGAATTAGAGCGTTCCGGAATGGGATTTACTATCATGGAAAATTTTATGGATGAAGTAGAAGTTATTTCAAACGAATCTTTCGGGACAACAATCCATTTGACAAAATACTTATCAAATAGTAACGCTCTATGCAATTAAGGAGAATAGCCTATGGACATAGAGGTCAAAAATGAGAAGAAGAAACCTCAGTTAAAGGACCACGAGCTAAAAGCGTTAATTCAAAAAAGTCAAGATGGAGATCAACAAGCAAGAGATACAATTGTTCAAAGTAATATGCGTCTCGTATGGTCGGTTGTGCAGCGTTTTCTTAATCGCGGATACGAACCAGACGATTTGTTTCAAATTGGATGTATTGGACTCTTAAAATCGGTAGATAAATTTGATTTATCTTTCGACGTGAAATTTTCAACATATGCAGTTCCCATGATTATTGGCGAAATACAACGATTTTTACGTGATGATGGATCAGTGAAAGTAAGTAGGTCTTTAAAAGAAACAGGAAACAAAATTCGAAAGATGAGAGACGAGCTTTCGAAAGAATTCGGAAGGGCTCCAACGATTAATGAGGTAGCTGAAGCGTTAGAACTAACGCCAGAGGAAGTGGTTCTGGCGCAAGAAGCGAGTCGTGCCCCTTCATCCATACATGAAACGGTGTATGAAAACGACGGAGATCCAATTACTATTTTAGATCAAATTGCAGATCAATCTGAAACGAAATGGTTTGATAAAATTGCTTTAAAAGAAGCAATTAGAGAATTAGATGAGAGAGAGCGTTTAATTGTATATTTACGCTATTATAAAGACCAAACCCAATCAGAAGTAGCAGAGCGAATAGGCATTTCGCAAGTACAAGTTTCAAGACTTGAAAAGAAAATATTAAAACAGATGAAAGATCGAATAGATGAATAGCTATCTATTCGATCTTTTTTTATGACTTTAATAGGAGGAGATTGTAAACTTTCTTAAAAATTAACAGAATTTATTGATAATTTAGTAAATTTAAAATATAATCCAATTATGAACTTGTCACAAAGGGGGAAGAAAATATGGAAACGAGGCAACAATGGGGCACGAGGGCTGGATTCATTTTTGCAGCGGTCGGCTCTGCCGTTGGATTAGGAAACATATGGCGTTTTCCTTATACGGCGTATGAAAATGGAGGAGGCGCATTCTTTTTACCGTACTTATTCGCATTATTAACGACTGGGATTTCATTATTGGCGTTTGAATTTGCTCTTGGGCATCGTCACCGTGGTTCAGCGCCACTTACGTTCTTTCGTATTCATCCGCGTGCTGAATTCATCGGATGGTGGCAAATGTGTGTAACGTTTATCGTTTCAACATATTATGCAGTAATTATTGCTTGGTCTATTTCTTATACGTATTTTGCAATTACTGGCGCATGGGGGAAAGACACGGAATCATTTTTATTTAAAGAGTATTTACATGTTGCAGATAAACCTGGACAGTTTGGAGGGCTCGTACCGGAAGTATTAATTCCACTAGCTCTCGTTTGGATTATTGTGCTTGGTGTTGCTTTTAAAGGAGTTAAAAAAGGAATCGAAGTTGTGAACCGTATTTTCATCCCTTTACTAGTTGTTATGTTCCTTATTATCGTAGTTCGTGCAGTGACGATGGAAGGTGCGATGCAAGGATTAGATGCATTCTTTAAACCAGATTGGAGTCGTATTTTTGACGGAAAAGTATGGCTTGCTGCTTACGGTCAAATCTTCTTTAGCTTATCTTTAGCATTTGGAATTATGATTACGTATTCTAGTTATTTACCGAAAAACTCAGATACAACAAATAACGCTTTTATTACTGGATTTGCAAACTCAGGATTTGAATTATTAGCAGGGATTGGGGTCTTTGCGGCTCTTGGATTTATGGCAAACAATATGGGAGTACCAGTTGATAAAGTAGCAAGTGCTGGTGTAGGGCTTGCTTTCGTAGTATTCCCGCAAATTATTAATGAATTACCGATGTCACCTTTATTCGGCGTATTATTTTTCTTATCATTAACGGTTGCTGGAATTACATCCCTCATCTCGCTTGCGGAAGTATGTTTTGCTGCCGTATCTGAAAAGTTTAGCTTAAGCCGCCAGAAAACAATTGGAATTATGGGGACGCTTCTCGTACTCGTTTCTCTCGTTTTTGCGACACGTGGCGGGCTTATGTTCCTAGATGTTGTGGATTACTTCGCTAATAACTTCGGATTAATTACAATTGCTCTAGCGGAAGTAGTTACGATAGGACTCATTTTACGTCGTTTACCGGTTTATCAAAACCACGCAAACTTCGTATCTGATATTAAGTTAGGGACGTTTTGGAGAGTGAGTTTACTCGTTATTACTCCGCTTATGTTAGGGTACATGTTAATTGATGGTACAATCCAAAATATTAAAAAGAACTATGGAGGGTACCCAACGGAGTTTGTTGTAACATATGGTTGGTCAATTGCAGCAGCGTTCCTTATCATTGCGCTAATCATTAGTTTAAAGAAATGGAATGCACAAATACATTCAGATTCTGCTAAGCTTGAAAAAGAATGGAAAGATCGAGGTGTTTCATAATGAGTGGATCAGCGATTATGATGATGGTTATTGGAATAGTAGTCATTTGGGGAGGGCTCGCATTAAGCATTGCAAATTTATTTAAGAAAAAAGCATAAACTAAAAAACATCTGTACCGAAATGGTACAGATGTTTTTTTATGAAAAAATTGTATTAGAAAAAAATTGAATAACCATACTACAACTACGAGGAAGAGTGAAGAGGTGAATGGAAATTGGAACAAACAATTTATATTAAAATGCGTAATCGATTAAAAGTTTCTCCTACGTATGAAGTAAAGCTGGGAGATGTTGCTCAACTTGCCGGAGATGCTGTAGTAGTTCAGTCGTTACAGGATGAGGTAATTTATAAAATTACAGCGCGTGATAAAACGCATGTTGTAATTGATGTTATGAAAATAATTGAGATTATTAGGCAAAAAGCTGCTCATATACAAATTAATTTACTCGGTTCTGGACAAACTCTTGTTGAAATTATATATGAAAAAAAGAAAGTACATCCGATTTTTTTCGGACTTGTATGGTTGTTACTTTTCATTGGAGCAGCTCTTGCCATCATATATTTTCATGAAGATGTAAGCATGCAACAAGTGCACCAACGGTTATATTACATGATTACGGGAGAATTTAAGGCGCAACCACTTTTATTTCAAATTCCTTATTCATTAGGTCTTGGATTAGGTATGGTTTTATTTTTTAATCATGTATTTCAAAAGCGTATTAATGAAGAACCGAGTCCGTTAGAAGTGGAGATGTTCCAATACCAGCAGTCACTTGACCAATATGTAATTGTTCATGAAAACAAGGATAATATGAAACAACTTACCGATGATTGAGTCTGGATTCGTTATTTTAATTGCCTTAGCAGGAGGAATTGCTGTAGGTAGCGGATATGTTGCATTTTTAGCTGTGCTTGGTATAATCCCTCGTCTAGCTCAATTAACGAGAAGTGGAAAGCACATTCAATATTTTGAGTGGGCAGTTATTGCAGGTACATTAACAGGAGCTTGGTGTAGTTTGAAAAACATTACATTTCAAACGTCGCAATATTGGCTTGTTATATTAGGAATATTTTGTGGCACATTCATTGGAATGCTCGCTGCCGCATTAACAGAAGTGTTAAATGTTTTACCTATTTTAGCGAAACGAGTAGGGGTAGAGGGGAAGATTGTTGTTTTACTCGTTGCTCTTGTACTTGGAAAAGTAATAGGCTCGTTGTTTCACTGGATTTATTTCGTAAAGTAGGAGGCAATATATAAATGACAGGGCGAAAACTAAAGGACGATTACGTAAATAAAGTGAAGGAATACCATCCGAAGCCAAATTATTTTATAAATTGTGTTAAGGCATTTTTTGTAGGTGGACTCATTTGTACAATCGGAGAAGTATTGATGAAATTTTATATACATTATTTTCATTTTAGTGAACAAGAGGCAGGGAATCCAACCGTCGCAACTCTTGTACTATTATCGGCGATTTTAACAGGTTGTGGTGTATATGATAAAATCGGTCAATTTGCTGGAGCAGGGTCGGCCGTACCTGTTACGGGATTTGCGAATTCTATGGCAAGTGCTGCGCTAGAGCATAAGAGTGAAGGAATTGTGCTTGGGGTTGCTACAAACATGTTTAAGCTAGCGGGAAGTGTAATCGTTTTTGGTGTTGTCGGGGCATACATTATTGGGTTAATAAGATATACTTTTAAAATTTTTATGTCTTAAAGGAGGGGCTAGTATGAGGTTGACAGGAAAACAAACGTGGGTATTTCAAAATGATATTTATGTGAATGCAACCGGTACTGCCGTCGGTCCAAAAGAAGCTGAAGGCCCTCTTGGAAAGGAATTTGATATTTCATATGATGATTTACATTGCGGAGAGGAAAACTGGGAGCTTGCTGAACGAAGATTAATGTCAGATTCTATTCAACAAGTCATGCAAAAAGCAAATGTAGAAACATCACAAATTGATTTCTTTTTAGCGGGTGATTTATTAAATCAAACAGTAACAGCAAATTACGTTGCGCGTAAGTGGGGAATTCCCTTTTTAGGCATGTTTAGTGCTTGTGCGACCTCGATGGAGACTTTAGCGGTCGGATCAGCCTTTATAGACGGTGGATTCGCAAATCGTGTTTTAGCGACGGTAAGTAGTCATAATGCAACAGCTGAAAGACAGTTTCGTTATCCAACAGAGTATGGGGGACAAAAACCAGGAACAGCAAATTCCACTGTTACAGGTGCGGGATCCATATTAATTAGTAAAGAAAAAAGTGCCATTAAAATTACGTCGGCTACGATTGGAAAAGTACAAGATTTAGGAATTGCGAATCCATTAGATATGGGATCGGCGATGGCGCCGGCTGCGGCTCATACAATTCAGCAACATTTTGAAGATTTGAAGAGAAGTGCCAATGATTATGATGTGATTGTTACCGGTGATTTATCTGCTATTGGGACACCGATCGCGAAGCAACTGTTACTGGAAGAAGGTTATGATATTGGGCATATATATAATGATTGCGGATTAATGATTTATGATTCGGGTCAAGAAGAAGTATTTGCAGGTGGTAGCGGTTGTGCCTGTTCAGCTGTTGTCACATATGGTCATTTATTAAGCGAGATGCAAAAAGGGAATTTACAACGAATTTTTGTCGTTGCTACTGGCGCGTTATTAAGCCCGATGATGATGCAGCAGAAAGAAACAATTCCAACAATTGCACATGGTGTCGTATTTGAGAGAGTGAAGGGAGAGTGAATTGTGGATTTTATATATGCATTTCTTGTAGGAGGCGCTATTTGTCTAGTTGGACAAGTATTGTTAGATTTTGCAAAGTTAACACCAGCTCATTTAATGGCTACCTTTGTGGTGATAGGAGCAGTTTTAGATGGATTTGGATTGTACGATAAGCTTATAAAGTTTGCTGGTGCTGGGGCAACAGTTCCTATTACAAGTTTTGGACATTCCTTATTACACGGGGCAATGCATGCGGCGGAGAAACACGGATATATAGGGATTGGTATGGGTATGTTTAGTTTAACGTCTGCAGGCATTTCTGCAGCGATATTATTTTCATTTTTTATAGCACTTATATGTAAACCGAAAGGATAAATCAAATGAGACGAAGGGTTGTTTTGGTCACAGATGGAGATGAATATGCAAAGCGAACAATTGAGCTTTTAACGAAGGAATTTGGGGGAAGGTGTATTTCAGCATCACAAAGCAATCCAACCAAATTAACAGGGAAGAAAGTTGTTGAGCTTATTATGCAAACGCCATATGACCCTGTATTTGTCATGTTTGATGACAGTGGATTTATTGGAGAAGGATCTGGTGAAAAAGCTTTAAAATATGTAGCCACGCATAAACAAATTGATGTACTTGGGATTTTGGCAGTAGCGTCTAATACACATCATTGGGAATGGGCACGTGTAGATGTAAGCGTGGATCGAAACGGGAATTTAACGGAATATGGCGTTGATAAGTTTGGACTCCCAGATGGTGAAATTGGCAGAATTAGCGGAGATACAATTTATTGTCTAGATGATTTGAATGTTCCTGTCATTGTTGGAATTGGTGATATTGGTAAGATGTGTGGAAACGATGAATGGGAGAGAGGTTCACCAATTACTAAAAAAGCAATTCAGTTAATTTTGGAAAGGAGTGGGTTTTATGACGAAGCCTAAAAAAATAGATATTCCTATTTCAACTTTCATAAGTGACAATGAAAATTATTTAAAACAAACGGTTGGATTAGGCGTTACATTTGATGTTGGTATTCGTAAATTTCAAGTTTTGAATAAAGAAATTGCTGTGTTATTCGTAAATGGACTTTGTGATACAAATTATATCATTCCTATTTTAGAAGAAGCTGTGGATACGAATGAAATAAGGGATGTTGAAGAAGATACAGTAAAGCTTTTAGAGAATCGTTTAATTCATCAGCAAGTAAGTAAAGTGAAAACGATGGATGAAGTAATGGTTCAAGCGTTATCAGGGCTTATTATTATATTTGTGGAGGGTGAAACAGAAGCGTTTGCGATAGATGTTCGTAGCTATCCAGGGCGAACACCGACAGAGCCAGATACCGAAAAAGTAGTGCGCGGTGCGAGAGATGGATTTGTTGAAAATATCGTTGTGAATACAGCATTAATTCGTAGGAGAATTCGAGATCCACGTCTTCGAAACGAAATTATTCGAGTAGGAGATAGATCGCAAACGGATATTTGTATTACATATGTACAAGATGTTGCAAATCAAGATTTAGTAAAGATTATAAAACAAGAATTAAATAACATTGATGTTGATGGCATTACGATGGCGGATAAAACAGTGGAAGAATTTGTTGTAAAGCAAAGCTATAATCCATTCCCGCTTATTCGATATACAGAAAGACCGGATGTAGCAGCCAATCATTTATTAGAAGGACATGTTCTAGTACTTGTTGATACATCACCGAGTGCTATGATTACGCCAACAACATATTTCCATCATTTACAGCATGCAGAAGAGTTTAGACAAAATCCAGCTGTCGGTACATTTTTACGCTGGGTACGCTTTTTAGGTGTTTTATTCTCCTTGTTTTTACTACCATTTTGGTTAGTGTTTGTATTTGATCCAACTCTTTTACCAGAAAATCTTGCTTTTATTGGACCGACTAAGATGACACATTTACCAATTTTATTACAAGTATTAATGGCAGAGGTCGGGCTTGAGTTTTTAAGGATGGCTGCCATTCATACTCCAACGCCGTTATCGTCTGCAGCAGGATTAATTTCCGCTATATTAATTGGTCAAATAGCAATCGATGTAGGTTTGTTTGTACCAGAAGTTATTTTGTATGTAGCAGTTTCTATGATCGGTGCTTATGCAACACCGAGTTATGAATTAGGGCTAGGGAATAAGGTTGGAAAATTATTTGTTATTATTTTAACAGGTCTCTTCCATGAGATGGGCTTTGTAATTGGTATGACGATATTGATTTTATTTTTAACGTCTATAAAAAGTTTGCAAACACCTTATTTATGGCCGTTTTTACCATTTGATTGGGGCGCATTAACAAAAATTCTACTCCGTCCGACGATGTCTAGTTTAAAAGTACGACCAAGTATTGTAAGACCTCAAAATGTAAAAAGACAAAAATAAACGGGATTATACACCCGTTTATTTTTTTAGCAAAAATTTATTGTTTTTTAACAAAAATCAAACATTTTTTGTGTACACTTAGAGTAGATATTGTGTATGGAAGGGGAAGAGGACATGATTAAATTATTTGTAAGTGATTTAGATGACACGCTCGTTTACAATGTGAATGATATGCAAAAAGAAGATGAACGTGCAATTTGTTGGTTAGCTGAAAAAGGGACAAATATTTGTTTTGCCTCAGGCCGCTTTACTCATCGAATTGATGAAGTCGTAAATAGGTTTGCATTCCCGTATTACACAACGAGTTTAAATGGAGCGACGATGTTACTACCGGATGGGAAAATATTTCATGAATCAAGTTTTGAAGATGGGATTGCCCAGGAAATATATCGATATATCCATAAAAAGGGACTAGCAGATATTGTTTGTGCAAATGAGCAACGGTATACAAAAAGAAAAAATGAACATCATCATAATTTTGAAACGTATATGGGCGTGCATATCGCTGAAATAGAAGCATTAGAAGAGGAATTTGGTAAAACTGTACATCCTGCGAAATTGTTTGTTTTTGGGGAAGAAGAGACAATTGAAGCATTAGACCAAGAATTACGAGATACCTTTCAGAATGAAGCGGAAGTTTTTATGTCTGGTAAACGCTATGTTGACATTATGCCAAGGGGAGTAAGTAAAGGGAGTGCTTTAAGACGACTAATGGAACATTTGCAAATTGAAGCAAATGAAGTTGCATGCATTGGAGATTCTTTCAATGATATTTCTATGTTTGAAGTAACCCCGCATTCATTCACTCTGCATCATGCTCATCCATATGTCAAGGAGAAGGCAAATCATATAGTTCGTTCGGTTGAAGAAGCTATTATGAAATTGCCGTTACTTGTATAAAAAAGAAGCTCGTCACTGACGAGCTTCTTTTTACTTGAATAAAGATTTAACAAAATCAATGATACTTGAGAAGAAATCTTTCACTTTATCTAGGAAACTTTGCCCTTCTTCAGATCCTAAAAAGGCAGAAACATGTTCTTTTGCTTTATTTAACTGACTGCCAACTTGATTCCAATCGATGTTAAGATTTTTCATTTTATCAAATAGCGCAACTAAGTTATCTAACTGTTCATCCGTTAATGTAATACCAAGTTGATCCGCAATTTTTTTAATTAATGAACGTAAATCTTCAGTTGTTTTTGGCTGCTCTTTGGCAATTTCTTCTTTAATTTTCGCAACAAGTTGAACCGCTTTTTCTTCACCAATTTTATCACCGAGCTGGGATGTTTGCACCATTTCTTCATTGGCTACTTTTTTTACTTCCTCAGGAATTGCTTTGTTTGATGTCGTTTCATAGGCTTTCATTAAGCCAGTTAAAGCAGCAGTTCCAGAAACTTTAAATGGTGCAGTAATTTGAATTTCTGCATCTTTCACACCTGCTGTAATAAGTGCGTTTGTGTACATTGCATCTGTTATTGAATTAATGTTTTTTGAACGTACAATGAGACCAGAACCTGGCTTTGTGTATGTGATCATAGAAGAAGAAATTGCTCTCGTACCAATTTGAGCTTTTGGAACAATCCCTTCTAGAAATTTATGTTCTTCCGCATTAGACACAGTAATAATTGTAGCATCTTTTGGTGCTTTCATTTCTTTTAACAGATCTTGTTTTTGTTGTTCAGACAAGTTTTCTCCTAGTGTAACAATTGATTCTCCTTCGATGATGTCTGCAAACGAAGCTGTTGGCATAATAAATACTGCGACAGCTAATAGCAGAGCTAGTAATTTCGTTTTCACGAAAAATCGCTCCCTTTCTCTTTCTAAAATTTTCGGGCAACACAGTTATTATAGTATATATTTCTTATTTGTCACCTAGCTTTTTCCACATTTCAAAAAAGAAGTATGTAGATTGTCGGATTCTTTTTGTTTCTAGTCATGAATGTGGTAATATAGTGCTGAGATAGTTGAAAGGAGACATATACGTATGAAAACTTTAGGATACATATTAATGGAAAATGGTGAAAAAATCGATTTAGAATTTTTCCCAGAAGAGGCACCAAAAACAGTAGAAAACTTTAAAAAATTAGCAGAGCAAGGATTTTATGATGGTGTGACATTCCACCGCGTTATTCCTGGCTTCGTAAGCCAAGGTGGAGATCCAACAGGAACAGGTGCGGGTGGTCCAGGTTACTCTATCCCATGTGAAACTGATGGAAATCCTCATAGACACCTTGTAGGATCACTTTCTATGGCACATGCTGGTCGTAACACAGGCGGTAGTCAATTCTTTATCGTTCATGAGCCACAGCCACACTTAGATGGTGTACATACTGTATTTGGTAAAGCAACAAGCGGTATTGAAACAGTATTAAACATGCGTCAAGGTGATGTAATGAAAGAAGTTAAAGTTTGGGAAGAATAAGTGAATGAGAAAAGAGAGCTATTGCTCTCTTTTTTTTAATAGGAATGGGTATTTTGTTTACGGTACATGATACAAGTAGTAATGTGACTGTAGTGAAAATAAGTCGCTTATGAGAACAAAATATTAACAAATTACATAGAATACATTAGATTACACGTTTCAATAAAGATTTTTTGTTGCATTCATTTTGCTAGAATTCATCTGCTCTAAGGTGATGAATAGTGAAGTGATAATGAGCGGTGGATGTTTCTTTTCATTTTCATATAACAGCGTTTCTTCTTTTATCTACTTAACAAAAATAGTAATGAAATGTATATTTGACTTTCTTCTTTTCGCTTTGTATGATTATCAAGTTGTTTTAAGCTCTTCTCACTCTGTTGAAAATATTGTAAAATGAATGTGATATGAAAAGAGTGATTGAGGGGATTTAATAGTTTGTAACTTTTGTAAGAAGGGATAAGGGTTATGTTAATTCGTTTTAAAAAAAGTTATGAAAAGATTGCAATGGGGCTTCTTTCATTTATGCCAACTGAAAAAGATGTGAAAACATTACAATTGACTATGAAAGATTATGAAGCAAAGGATGATTGGCAATTGTATTTGTGGAAACAAAACGAAGATTTTGTTGGGATAATGGGGATTGTAAAAAAAGAGAATCAAGTTTTGGAAATTCAGCATTTGAGTGTGAACCCATCTCACCGTCATATGGGTATTGGGACGAAGATGGTTCAAGAGTTAAAGAGTAAATTTCTTGAGTTTACAATTTGCGGAAATGAGCAAACAGCAAGTTTTTGCAAAAAGTGTAAAGGGCTTGAACAAAATATACATTCGTGAAAGCAGAGATAAGTAGTTTATTATCTCTGCTTTCTTTTTTGTAATTGTTCGTTTCGTTCAGCGATGACTTCTGTTCGATCACGTAATGTGTGCTTATGTATTATAAATTCATTAGAAGTAGCATTCACGTCTTTCCAAGGAAGGTTTTGTTTCTGACATAATTCTATGCAGTACTTTTCTAATGTTGTATCCGACAATGGTAAAAATAACGGTGTAAAACCTTCTTCTTTCTGGATAGATTGCAATTTATCTTTGAGTAAGAACAGAAGTTGTGTCTCATTTATTCCTAAACGAAGTAAATGTGCACTGTTTTTTTCTAAAATCGTTATGGCGCTTTTCATCATCTTCTCTGCGCCATTCCAGTTAGAGCGTCTGTGATGGTATAAAGAAACTGCAATTTGAATGAGGCCGACTAAATAATGATCCCGATTTCCTCTTGGTTTTGTTTTCCAATATTCTTCCAGTATTTCGTGGCATTCAAAATAATCATAATCTCCGTGAAAATGAATTAAAAACTGTATGTATTCCGTAGGATACATTTTCTTCGCCCCTATCTAACGGTTATAAGTATAAGTTTATCATAGAAATATGAACAATAAACGACTAGGGAATTTCTCCCTAGTCGTTATTGTTCATATTAGCAGAAGCAAGCTGCCCCTACAATAATTAGTAAAATAAACAATACAACAAGTAATGCGAACCCACCGCTAAAACCACAATCAACGTGACCCATAGTTTTTTGACCTCCTACATTGTTCTTACTACACTGTTATCATATGAAGTGGTGGGCATGATGCCATAGGCATAGGTCTATTTTTAATTAAATTTCTTAAAAAGGTTGGATAGAACATGAGTATGCTCTATACTTATGTTGTTATAGAAAAAATGTGGTGGGATGCTTTGTGCAGTATAATTTTAAAGTAGAGGCTTTTGAAGGGCCTTTAGATTTATTGTTACATTTAATACATCGTTATGAAATTGATATATATAATATTCCTGTAGCGGAAATTACAGAGCAATATTTATCTTATGTTCATACGATGAAAGAACTACAATTAGATGTTGCAAGTGAGTATTTAGTAATGGCTGCAACGTTATTACAAATTAAAAGTAAAATGTTGTTGCCGAAACATGAAGAAGATGTACTTGATAACGGTGATGACTTTATAGATGATCCTCGTCAAGAATTGATGGAGAGGTTAATTGAATATAAGAAATATAAGCAAGTTGCTACTGAACTAAAAGAAAGAGAACAAGAAAGAGCACAGCTATATACACGTCCGCCAATTGATTTTACATCATTGCAACAAGAAGAGGAGACAAACTTGCCTCTTGATGTTACGTTATATGATATGCTAGCGGCATTCCAAAAATTAATGCGCCGTAAAAAAGCAAAGAAACCTGTGACAACACGTATTACTCGTCAAGAAATACCAATTGAACAGCGTATGACGGATATTTTAAAGCAGTTAGAAATACAAGGTGGTCGTCAAAGTTTTTATGATTTGTTTGTTGATGATGAACGGGAAATAATGGTTGTAACATTTTTAGCGGTTCTTGAGCTTATGAAAAATCAACAAATCGTAATTGAACAAGAACATAATTTTGATGAAATTTTCGTATCAAGCTATACTAAATCTGCATAGAGTTAGTATGGAAAATGGGATAGAAATAGTATATCTCATGCTAGGTTTGAATGTATCGTTTGGAACAAGAGAAAAAATATTGAACCGAACGCATTGATTGTGATTCGGTTTTTTTGATGTGTATTTTTATGGGAAAAATAGGAGGAAGGAGCTCGTAAGATGGATAGAACAGAACAGAAATCAATCATTGAAGGGCTTTTATTTGTTTCTGGTGATGAAGGGATTTATCCTGAACAAATAGCAAAAGTCCTTGAAATTGAAGGAAACGAAGTAATAGATATTTTAGAAGAAATGCAAAAAGAATGTGAAGGTGCACACCGAGGTTTGCAAATTGTACAGTATGCAAAAGTATATCGTTTTGCTACAAAGAAAGAACATGCGTCGTACTATCAAAAACTAATAGATATCCCAACAGCTGCTTCACTCTCTCAGGCCGCGCTAGAAACGTTAGCAATTGTTGCGTATCGTCAACCCATTACAAGAACTGAAATGGAAGAGATTAGAGGAGTAAAAACTGATAAGGCGTTGCAAACGTTAGTATCACACTTACTTATAAAAGAAATGGGAAGAGCAGAAGGACCTGGGCGTCCTATTTTATATGGAACGACGAAAGAATTTTTGGACACGTTTGGATTAAAAACATTAGATGATTTACCTCCGCTTTCTGAAGAAAACGAACAAATGAATGAAGCGGATTTATTCTTTGGTTCTTTACAAGAGATATCGAAATAAAAGCTTAGCATTTTGCTAAGCTTTTTTTGTATATCAATTATATACCGTGCCATACTAATTGAAAAAAGGAGACGAGTTATGAGCGGTATACGAAGTGTTTTATTATTAGTTTCTGTTTTGTTATGCTTTTCTTTAAATAGTGCATCGGCCCAAAGGTATATGATGTCTATTCATACTGCGTCTCCTTTACATATGCAGCGGCAACATTTTGGTAAAATGAAAGTGAGTTTCTTAAAAGTTGGACAAGGTGATGCAACACTTATTATATTGCCAAATGGACAAACGATGTTAATTGATGGAGGACCTTATGAAGCTGGTGAGGTTATCATCCAAAAGCTAATTGAAAAAGGAATTAACCATTTAGATGCTATCGTCAGTACTCATCCTGATATGGATCATATTGGAGGGCTCATTCCGATTGTAGAGCAAATGCCGGTATCACTTATATTAGATAGTGGAAAAACATATAGTTCTCTTACTTATCATACGTATCGAAATCATATAAAGAAAAGGGGAATCCCTTTCATTTCAGTAAAAGAGGGCCAATACATACCGCTAGATCCGCATGTTTCCATACAAGTATTAAACAATGGGAAGTCCAAAGATGAAAATAATGAATCTTCAATTGTATTAAAGGTTCGGTATGGTAAGGCAGATTTTTTACTAATGGGTGATGCTGATGTGCGGACGGAAAATGAAATATTAAAGCAATTTGATGTACATGCAGATGTGCTAAAGGTGGGACATCATGGCTCATATACTTCAACAAGTGAAAGGTTTATAAAGAAGGTAGAACCACAGTTCGCGATTCTTTCTTATGGTAGCAGAAATCCGTATGGACATCCTCATCAAAGTGTAGTGAGACGATTAAAACAGCGTGGTATAATGATGTATGGAACAAATAAGCGTACAGTAGAAATGGAAACAGACGGCGAACATATTACAATTGGGTCTAGCGGATTAATGCCATTACTTAAGTGATTCATACGATAGATGATATTGTTCCTTTTTGGAAAAAATGAATAACATATATTATAATTGCGAGAGACGTACTAAGCTTCCTTTTTGTTAAACAAAGAGGAAATTTCAATAGAATGTATAGACAACTACTCGTGCATATATTAAGATGGAATTAGGCGAATAAGGTAATAATAACAAGTAGGTATTTCATGGGAAAGGATCGATGAAAATGAAAACGCAAGTTGTCATCAATGCCAAAATTTATACAGGTCAAGAAGTAGTGGAAAACGGATTTATTCGTTACACAGAAACAATTAAAGAAATTGGTTTGATGGCTCAATATGTATCACAAGAAAATGAAGCGGTTTTAGATGCGGCAGGAAAAATTGTGATTCCAGGTATGATTGATGTTCATATTCATGGTGGATACGATATTGATGCGATGGATGCAAATAGCGATGGGTTAGTAACTCTAGGTAAAGAAATGTTAAAAGAAGGAGTTACAACTTACTTCCCAACAACAATGACACAAGCTCCAGAAGCAATCGAAGCAGCACTACATGCTGCGAAGGAAGCGAAAGAAAAAGGAGCACATTTCGAATATATTCACTTAGAAGGACCGTATGTTTCAAAGAAACGTGCGGGTGCACAACCACTTGAACATATTGTTCCTGCGAATATTGAACAATTTAAACAATGGCAGGAAGCAAGCGGAAATTTAATTAAATTAGTAACATATGCACCTGAAGAAGAAGGTGCGTTAGAGTTTGAGCAGTATCTTGCTGAAACTGGTGTTGTTGGCACAATGGGACATACCGATGCAATTGATGCACAACTAAAAAATAGAAACATTACACATGCAACGCATTTATATAATCAAATGCGTGGATTACATCACCGTGAACCAGGAGTTGTTGGTCATGTGTTATTAAATCCAGATGTAATGGTTGAAGTAATTACAGATGGTATTCACATTCACCCTGATATGGTGAAATTAGCATATAAATTAAAAGGACCGAAAAAAGTAAGTGTTATTACTGACGCAATGCGTGCAAAAGGTCTTGAAGATGGATTATATGAGCTTGGCGGACAGCCAGTACATGTAAAAGATGGTAGTGCTCGATTAGAAGATGGAACGTTAGCTGGTAGTATTCTAAAAATGGATCAAGCTTTCCGAAATGTAATTGAATTTACAGGTTGTTCAATCGAAGAAGCAGTACTAATGACATCAGTGAACCAAGCAGAAGAGTTTGGATTAAATAATAAAGGTGCATTAGCGGTAGGAAAAGATGCAGACTTTGTTGTGATGAATGAAGATTTACATGTATATGATACGGTTCGTTTAGGAATTCATATGAAGGAAGGGAAGTAATGAAATGAATATTCTTGTTGTAAAAACTCCAGAAGAACTAGCAGAAGCAGGTTATAAATTAATTGAAGAAGTTGTAAAAACAAAAGAAAATCCAACATTAGGAATGGCTACAGGAAGCTCTCCATTAGGTATTTATGCAGAAATGCGAAAAAATAAACTTGATACAAGCCGTGTAACCACTGTAAACTTAGATGAGTACGTAAATTTACCACATGAAGATAAAAACAGCTATCACTATTTCATGCAAGAACAGTTGTTTGATCATCTTCCATTTAAACAAACTTATGTACCAAACGGGATGGCAAGTGATTTAGAGGAAGAGTGCAAACGTTACGAGGGCATTCTAGCTGCTAACCCAGTTGACCTACAGATTCTTGGAATCGGTGAAAACGGTCACATCGGATTTAACGAACCAGGAACACCGTTTAATTCTCCAACAAACATTGTTGAATTAACAGAATCTACACGCCAAGCAAACCTTCGCTTCTTCGAAAAAGAAGAAGATGTGCCAACTCATGCAATTACAATGGGAATTGGGAGCATTATGAAAGCGAAACAAATTCTACTTGTTGCTATGGGTTCTAAAAAGGCAGAAGCAGTTAAAGAATTATTGCAAGGTGCATATAGTGAAGCGTGTCCTGCTACAGTTTTACAACGTCATCCGAATGTAACCGTAATCGCTGATCAAGAAGCTCTATCTTTATGCAGTGAGGCGATTGCTGATGAACATCGACAAGTATTCACCATTTCCGATCTATTATCAGATTCAAGAGTGGGTGAAACAGCTAATTGAGGACGGCGAATGGAAGCCGGGAGATAAAATCCCATCTGAGAATGAACTTTGCGATAAGTTCGAAGTGAGTCGTATGACAATCAGACAGGCGATTAATAATTTAGTGGAACAAGGTTATTTATATCGGAAACGTGGAATCGGTACGTTTGTCCAACTTCCGAAAGTGGAACAAAAATTGCAAGGAATGACAGGATTCACAGAAGATATGATTTCTCGTGGGATGAACCCAAGTAGTCAATTATTAAGTTTCCGCCTCGTTCCAGCTACTGCGAAAATAGCAGACCGGCTGAGAATACAGGAGGGAGAGTCGGTTTATGAAGTGAGGCGTATTCGCTTAGCTGATGATGAACCGATTGCTTTTGAGACGACATATTTGTCGCCAGCTCTTGTAAAAGATATTAACGAAGAAATATTGCAACAATCTTTATATGAACATTTAGAGAAAAAACTGGGCTTCAAACTTGTTAGCGCTACTCAATCAATTGAAGCTTCAATTGCAACGGATAATGAAGCGGAACATCTGCATATTCCTAAAAAGGCGCCAGTGCTTGTCATGCGTCAATGGTCATATTCAGAAGGTGAAGTACCGTTAGAGTATGTGAAATGTATTTATCGTGGAGATCGTTATAAGTTTATTACAAACATCGCACGTAACAAATAATATATTTCAGTTTGTGAAGTACAGTAAATGTCAAATTGTTTAACATGTAAAGAAAAAATACGACTCATCCTTACAAGGAGTGAGTCGTATTTTTATTATGAGCAATTACGTGGTTAACAGCATCTTTAACTGTATTTACTACATAGTGAGCGTGTTCTTTTACTGCGTCATCTGCTTGAGCCATAGCAAAACTGTGAGGAGTTAAAGCAAACATTGGAATATCATTATAAGAATCTCCTATGCAAGCAACTTCCTCTGGTTGTAATTGAAACTCCTTTAATAAAACAGAAATAGCAGAACCTTTACTAATATTAGGTGGCATTACATCTAAGCATTGTTCTGCTGAAATGAACGTACTAACTTTTCCATGAAATTTTTCATCAATTTTTTTCTGAAGAAGTTGTAAGCTCTCCTTTGTTCCACCGACAGAAATTTTATTCGGGAAAATTGTATCATCTATTTTCTGTAATAAATTTGGTTCTTCGACAGAAGTCATCGTTACTTGTTGCTCAAGTTCATGAATAAACGGTGTTTTTTCTTCAATGTAGTAATTATGTTCATCACTAACATAACGGAAATAAGGCTCTTCATTCGTCATGTGTAACAACTCAGGAAGAATGCTGGAATCAAAAGTTGCAGATAATAGCTGCTTATTTTCATTTGTATATACAAAAACACCATTAACACTAATGCGGTGGAAATTTGTATTTACAGCTTTCATTAAGTCTGCAATTTCATTATCAAGTCGGCCAGAAGCGAAACAAAGAATCACATTTTGTTCAGCAAGACTACGAAGTGCTACAATATCCTGTTCGTCAATTAAACCTCCGTGTTGCATCATTGTACCGTCGATATCACTTACAAACATTTTAATCATGTTGCTATCTCCTTTCTATGTACAGTTGCTCTTACATTATACGCATCATATATAAACATGTCTAAAAAATGAATTTTTATGAAATGGTAGATGTTTTACATTGACGACAAAGAAGAATGTTCTGTAACATAAAAGCAGGCTATTTAAGTACGAGGGTGGTGTTATATGAGTAATTATCTAGAAATTAAAAAAGTTTTAAATAATAATGTCATCATTGCTAGCCATCCTGAACATGAGGAAGTAGTAGTGATTGGTAAAGGAATTGGATTTGGGAAAAAAGCGAAAGATGTATTGGAGCAAGAACAAATTGAAAAAATGTTTGTTCTAAAAAATGAACGTGATCGTGAACAATACAAACTGCTAGTTCCACATGTGAGTGAAAAGTTAATTGAATTAATGAATGATATTATGTTCTATATTCAAGAAAAAGCAAAATCGCCATTGAATGAACATATTCATATCGCTTTAACAGATCATATTTCTTTTGCGATTAAGCGTTTAAAACAAGGACTTACAATTGATAATCCTTTTTTAGTTGAAACGAAAATGCTCTATCCAGAGGAATATGAAATTGCTGAAGGTGTTGTAAACCTTTTAAATTCTCGTTTGCAAATTACATTGCCAGAAGGAGAAATTGGGTTTATTGCACTCCATATTTACAGTTCACTTACAAATTCAGATTTATCTTCAGTTAATCAAAACTCTCGTCTCATTGCACAGCTTGTATCTTTAATTGAGACAAACTTACAAATTACATTAGACCAAGAAAGTATTCACTATTTACGCCTTATTCGTCATTTGCAGTATGCTATTGAACGGGTGAAAAAAGGGGAGAAAGTAGAGGAATCACAAAGTTTTGCTGATTTATTAAAGGCGGAATATCCTGTCTGTTATAATTTAGCTTGGAAGCTAGTTAAGGTCATGCAAAAAGAGCTGCAACTTCCTGTTTATGAAGCAGAGAGTATATATTTAACGATGCACCTGCAGCGCTTAGTGAAGGCAGAGCATGTGTAAATAGCCATATATTTTTGTCGAAAATGAAAACGTTAAAAAAAATCATTGAATCGCTTACAATAGTTATGTATAATAACTATTGCAAAGTTATACAAATTTCGACAAACACATTAAGGTATAAAACGAAAACGTTTGCCTTAATTATAGTGAACTTATACGTAAACCTATTTTTGACACGTGTTACTGATTCGATCAGGCATGAGTGGAGAAAAGTAAGGAATGTAAGCTAGAGAAAGGGATATACTACCCTTTGTATAGCTATCGTTCTATCTTTTTTTCCTCATGCCTTTTTGGCGTTTGTCGGAAGGTATCAATATAGATAAGAGAGGAAGGGTTTCCATGTTTAAGAAGATCTTTGGTGTTCTTCAAAAAGTCGGAAAAGCGCTTATGCTTCCAGTAGCGATTTTACCGGCAGCAGGTATTTTACTTGGATTTGGTAATGCATTTCAAAATCCACAGTTAACAAATGTTATTCCTGCTTTAAAGGCAGATTGGTTCGTAATGGTAGCAAAAATTATGGAACAATCTGGTGATATTATTTTCGCTAACCTTGCATTACTATTCGCAGTTGGGGTAGCAATTGGTTTAGCTGGTGGAGACGGAGTAGCTGGTTTAGCAGCATTCGTCGGCTACTTAATTATGAACAAAACGATGAGTGTGTTCTTAGAAGTAGATAAGCTAGTGAAAGTAACAAGTTCTGGAGCAGACCCAGTAAAAATTGGATTTGCAGATCCAGCGTATGCAAACGTATTAGGAATTCCAACGCTACAAACGGGAGTGTTTGGTGGTATTATCGTCGGGATAGTAGCGGCATATTGTTACAATAAATACTTCAACATTGAATTACCATCATACTTAGGTTTCTTTGCAGGTAAGCGTTTCGTACCGATCGCAACTGCAACATTCTCTTTAATAGTAGGTATTATCATGTGCTTCGTTTGGCCATACATTCAAGGTGGCTTAAATACGTTCTCACATCAAATGATTGATGCA
Source organism: Bacillus cereus group sp. MYBK139-1 (assembly GCF_051916915.1). Lineage (NCBI taxonomy): Bacteria > Bacillati > Bacillota > Bacilli > Caryophanales > Bacillaceae > Bacillus > Bacillus cereus group sp. MYBK139-1. The sequence goes on from NZ_JBQAHO010000002.1 coordinate 769,092, forward strand.
AATAGAACGCTAGCAGCATTCATATTCGGTTTAATTGAACGTTCATTAATTCCATTTGGATTACATCACATTTTCTATTCACCGTTCTGGTTCGAATTCGGTCAGTATACAAATGCGGCTGGCGAATTAATTCGTGGTGACCAAAAAATCTTTATGGCACAGTTAAAAGACGGTGTAGAATTAACGGCAGGTACATTTACAACTGGTAAGTATCCGTTCATGATGTTCGGTCTTCCAGCAGCAGCCTTAGCAATGTACCATGAAGCACGTCCAGAAAACAAAAAATTAGCAGCTGGTATTTTAGGTTCTGCTGCATTAACATCTTTCTTAACAGGTATTACAGAGCCACTTGAATTTTCATTCTTATTCGTAGCACCAGTATTATTTGGAATTCACGCAGTATTCGCTGGTCTATCATTTATGACAATGCAAATTTTAGGTGTTAAAATTGGTATGACATTCTCTGGTGGTTTAATCGACTTCCTATTATTCGGTGTACTACCAGGCCGTACGGCATGGTGGTGGGTAATTATTGTTGGTCTTGTACTAGCAGTTATCTACTACTTCGGATTCCGATTTGCAATCCGTAAATGGGATTTAAAAACACCTGGTCGTGAAGTTGCAAATGCGAATGAAGGTGCAGGAAAAGCAGAAGCTGGTGAACTTCCTCGTGAAGTATTAGTAGCACTTGGTGGTAAAGAAAACATTGCTTCTTTAGACGCTTGTATTACTCGTTTACGTGTTCAAGTTAACGAACAAAAGAATGTAAATAAAGATCGCTTGAAAGAGCTTGGAGCAGCTGGTGTACTTGAAGTTGGAAATAACATTCAAGCTATTTTCGGACCGAAATCTGACACATTAAAATCACAAATTCATGATATTATGTCAGGTCGTACACCTCATGTTGAAAAAGAAGAGCCTGTAAAAGTAGAAGAAGCTCCTCAAAAAGTTGATGAAAACGAAACAATCGTTTCACCAATTGAAGGAAAAATCCTACCGATTACAGAAGTACCGGATCAAGTATTCTCAGGAAAAATGATGGGAGATGGATTTGCAATTGAGCCAACAGAAGGAACAGTAGTTTCTCCAGTTAATGGTGAAATTGTCAACGTATTCCCTACAAAGCATGCAATTGGTATTCAATCTGAAGGTGGAAAAGAAATTTTAATCCACTTCGGTATTGACACTGTAAAATTAAATGGTGAAGGTTTTGAAGCACTTGTAGCACAAGGTGACAAAGTGAAACAAGGACAACCATTATTAAAAGTAGATCTTGCATTTGTAAAAGAAAATGCACCATCTATCATTACACCAATTGTATTTACGAATTTACAACAAGGGCAACAAGTCGAATTGAAAAAAGATGGAAATGTTAAGAAGGGCGAAAACGCTATTATTGACATTCAGTAGGAATTTGACGCAAAATGTTTATAATTATAATAGGCGATGTGGTTGACCGAACATCGCCTATTATATACAATAGATGATGTAGTACTCACGTCTATACAACTAAAAAATACTGTAATTTAAAGGAGATAAATTATCATGGAAAAAATCTTTAAAGTAACTAGCGACTCAGGAATTCATGCTCGTCCAGCAACTCTACTTGTAAACACTGCAAGCAAATTTGGTTCTGACATTAACTTAGAGTATAACGGAAAGAACGTTAACTTAAAATCAATCATGGGCGTTATGTCTTTAGGTATTCAACAAGGCGCAGAAATTAAAATCACTGCAAATGGTGATGATGCAGCTCAAGCACTAGCAGCTATCGAAGAAACTATGAAAAACGAAGGATTAGGAGAATAATGACTCTTAACATTCAAGGGATCGCTGCATCAAGTGGGATTGCTATTGCAAAGGCTTTCAGACTTGAAAATCCTGAATTTAACATCGAAAAGAAATCAATTACAAACGAAGCTGCAGAAATTGCACGCTTAGAAGCTGCGCTTGAGAAAGCAAAAACTGAATTAGAAGCTATTAAGGACCACGCTTTTGCTGAGCTAGGTGCTGACAAAGCTGCGATCTTTGAAGCACATTTATTAGTGTTAAATGATCCAGAACTAGTAAACCCAGTAAAAGATAAAGTAAATAGTGAAAAAGTAAATGCTGAATTTGCAATGGATGAAGTTGCATCAATGTTTATTTCTATGTTTGAAAACATGGATAACGAATATATGAAAGAACGTGCTGCGGACATTCGTGACGTAACAAAACGTGTTCTTGCACATTTACTAGGCATTAACTTCTCAAATCCTGGTACAATTTCTGAAGAAGTAATCATTATTGCTGAAGATTTAACACCATCTGATACGGCTCAGTTAAACCGTAAGTATGCAAAAGGTTTTACAACTGATATCGGTGGACGTACATCTCACTCTGCAATTATGGCTCGCTCTATGGAAATTCCAGCTGTTGTTGGTACGAAAGTTGTTATGGAGAAAATCCAAAACGGCGATATCGTAATCATCGATGGTTTAGATGGAGAAGTAATTGTTAATCCATCAGAAGAAACTCTTCGCTCGTTTGAAGAAAAGAAAGCGAAATTTGAAGAGCAAAAAGCTGAATGGGCAAAATTAAAAGACCAAGCTACTGTAACAAGTGATGGACATCACGTTGAGCTTGTTGCAAATATCGGAACACCAAATGATGTACAAGGTATTATCGATAATGGCGGAGAAGGCGTTGGTTTATACCGTACAGAATTCTTATACATGGGCCGTGACAATCTTCCAACAGAAGAAGAGCAGTTCGAAGCGTATAAAGCAGTTCTTGAAGGTGTAAAAGAAGGTCAACCTGTTGTTGTTCGTACACTTGACATCGGTGGAGATAAAGAGCTTCCATACTTACATTTACCAAAAGAAATGAACCCATTCTTAGGATACCGTGCAATTCGCTTATGTCTTGATGAGCAAGATGTGTTCCGTACACAACTTCGTGCATTACTTCGCGCTAGCGTATACGGTAACTTAAAAATTATGTTCCCAATGATTGCAACTCTTGATGAGTTCCGTCAAGCGAAAGCAATCTTATTAGAAGAAAAAGCGAAACTTGTAGAAGCGGGTACAACTGTTTCTGATTCTATTGAAGTTGGTATGATGGTTGAAATTCCAGCTTCAGCAGTATTAGCAGATCAATTCGCAAAAGAAGTTGATTTCTTCTCTATCGGAACAAACGACTTAATTCAATACACAATGGCTGCAGACCGTATGAACGAACAAGTATCTTACTTATACCAACCATATAACCCATCTATTTTACGTCTTGTAAAAATGGTTATCGATGCTGCTCATAAAGAAGGCAAATGGGCTGGTATGTGTGGTGAGATGGCGGGCGATTCACTTGCTATCCCATTATTATTAGGATTAGGTTTAGATGAGTTCAGTATGAGTGCAACATCTATTCTTCCTGCAAGAACACAACTAAGCAAGTTGTCAAAAGCAGAAATGGAAACATTAGCAGAAAAAGCATTAATGATGTCAACTGCTGAAGAAGTTGTTGAACTAGTTAAAAGCATATAATCAATAAAAAAACCTGAGTCGATTTGAAATCGGTCTCAGGTTTTTTCTATGAGAAAAGTAAATCTTATTTTTTTACTATAGAGGATAAGGAACAGAATTAGATAGCGATAGCAACGATATCAGTTGGGCATACACGTAAAATACCAGTAAAAGTATTACGGTTTTGATTGTTCTTATCGTCTTTATTGTTATCTTTGTTGTCTTTGTTATTACGAGCTAAAGCAGAGAAAAGAGCAACACCGTTAGCGAAACCTTCAAAAATTACATTGTTGAAAGTGCCATTACCTCTAATGCTTAAAAGAGAAAGCTCTGTTCCAACTGAAATGTTAGCAAGTACGTTACATACAGCTGGTTGTTGTGGTCTAACTACTTCTCTCTCTTTCTCTTTCTCATGATGTCTGCACTCTCTTTCATGATGATGACAGTCTCTAAAGTTATCACAGCATCCAAATGATCCAAACATAATCCTCATCACCCCCTTCACACTTATAATCTATGTAAGTTCGGTAGTGAGTGACTGGACAGAGAGTGGAATTTTTTCTAGGGGAATTTCTCATTTTAAAAGACTAGCTGGGTGTTTATTATGGAATGATGTTTAAAATAGGATAGATATCACAAAAAAGTGCAAAGACCACCGAAATGAATGAAATAGGTAGCCTTTACACTTTTTTGCTTTTATATAAAACGATGATATATACAGGAAGAGCTAACAGTAGCGGTACAATGGATCGTGCAGTATGTTTTTCTGATTCTAAGTGGAATGCTTCTTCTTTTGGAAATTGTAAAACTGAAATATTTGCAGCATCGCCAATAAAATATAGAAGCAGTACAGTTACTATGTAACATAAAAGTGCAATAAAGCTTCCGTATGAACTCAATGAAAATCCCTCTCTTGTTATCTATTTGTTATCATTGTATCATAATTGTAACAAAAACACACGGTTATATTTCGATACTTTAACAAAATTCGACACGAAACGTCATTTATGTGTATGCGAATAGCATGAAATTTACTGTTTTTTATGTGCGGATGTCGAATCATACATTTTAGTATTACGGATGTGTGACAGAATAAAAAAGAAACGAAGGTAATGAAATTACCTTCGTTTCTTTTTTATTCGTATGAAAGGACAGTAAAACCCTTTCATTGATTCAAGTTTCACTTTATTATTTTGCCCATTCACTCACTTGTTCTACGCTCATTCGTGGTGCAGGGTGGCCTTTTAAAGTTGATTCACCAATTGTAATAAGCATAATTGGTACGTAGCGAGATGAAACATTGAATTCTTCTGTAAGTGCTTGTGGGTTGAAACCACCAATCGCACAAGTATCCCAGCCAGTTGCTTTAGCTGCAAGCATAAGTTGCATTGCTGCTAAAGATGCATTTGAAAAGGCTGCATCTCTTGGGAATTGCTCACGGGCATATGCAGACTCAATATTTTTAGCTAAGCGCTCTTTTGCTTCTTCTTTCATAAATCCTTGTTCTACAATTGGACCATAAACTTGTTCAACATTTTTATAAGCTTCTAAATCACCTAAAATAGCGACTACAGCAGAAGCATCAAGAATTTGTTGTTGGTTATAAGCAATTGGATGTAATCGTTTCTGTACATCTTCACCTTGGAATACGAGGAATTTCCAGTGCTGTAAGTTCCAAGCAGAAGGTGCTTGAGCAGCTCCCTTTAAAATCTCGTGTAACTCTGTAGATGAAATTTCTTTCTCTGGGTTGAATGCACGTGTAGATGTGCGTTCATATAAAACATTAAAAAAGTTTTCGTTTGTCATTATATATCCTCCAAATTACATATCAAATTATGAAAAAAATACATATAAAATATTCTACTTACATTTTGTAAGTTATCGAATTTAAGAATATAATATCTTTATTTTAATTGTCAAGTTTTAAAGCGGAAGCTAGGGCATTCATACAAACGATACAATTCCTATAATCATACACTAAAAAAGGAATTTATAGAGTGAAAAACGAAGAGAACATTCTCAATTAGCTTGTTAACATGTATCCCTCACTCATTAAAGTTTTTAGAGAACAGTTTTTTATAAAATGTTTGTGAGGAATTCTGTAGAACAAGATATATGAAGTGAGTGAAGACTAGTGATGAACATACTACATTTTTTATTAGAGAATACGGTTTTCCAAAATGTATTACAAGATCTTCAGTTAAATGTCCTTTATATAGAAAATGGATGCACACATCAACAAACGATAGAAAATATTCATCCAAAATGTATGTTTATAGCAAATAGTTTTGAAGAAGGAGAAGTATTATTTCAGAGGACTAAACCACATATTGTAATTATGTATGTAACAGATTTTTCTCAAATAAAATATATAAAGAATATGTATAATCCACAGAGTACATTTATTGTCATTTGGGATCAACAAATAACAAGCGAGTTTGCAGAGGTGCTTACGTTAGGAATACGTAATATTGTGATAGCCCCTGTGACTCCACAAATGGTGTTAGAGGAAGTAAATAAAAGTTTATATCAGCTTTCTTTAGTGCGGCAAGTAAGTTTGCAACAAGAACTACTTCAAACGATGTTTGATTTTCGAAATGATCTATTATTTATAGTAGAAGACGATGAGATTGTTGATTGTAATACAAATTTTTTAGAGTTTTTCGGATATGAAAATTTGTTTGCGTATCGTGAGCAACATTTAGTATTTGCTGAACATCTTATTAGAGAAAATGGATACTATTCAACAACTCATGATATAACATGGTTAGATGATACATTATCATATGATAGAAGAATTAAGATGTCCAACTATGAAGGGGAAGTGTCAACTTTTTTATTGCGTGCGACACCATTGCCAGAAGATTTATCAAGATTTATTGTGAAGTGTACAGAGATTACCGAATTAGATGAAATCTATCAAGAACAAGAAAGACTTGCTATGATAGATTCGTTAACAGAGATTTATAATCGTTTGAAATTCCAACAAATACTCGAGGCAGAATGGGATAATGCGATGCGTAATAATGAAAACATAGCACTTATTTTATTTGATATAGATAATTTTAAAGCAGTAAATGACACATATGGCCATGATTTTGGTGACTTAGCATTAATTGAGCTTGCAGAGCTCATGAAATCTAAAGTGGAGCAGCAACATGTATTTGCTAGGTGGGGAGGAGAAGAGTTTATTATTTTAGTAACAAATACGGTAGAAAAAGAAGCATTTCAAGTTGCGGAATCATTACGATTTTTCATTGAAACAAAGCAATTCTCAGGAATTTCGAAATTAACAGCGAGCTTTGGAGTTGCATTATATGAAAAAGGGATTACAAGAGAAGAATTAATGCAACGAGCGGATATTGCATTATATGAAGCGAAAAAAAATGGGAAAAATCAAGTGTGTGTATATAGAAAAGAAAAAAAGTGATTTTTCGCAACAAATTGTTGCGATTTTTTTTTATTACTTGATAATAGAGTGTAGGGGGGATTTTGAACGAAGGAATTATGGAGGAACAATATGATGAAAAAAATAATGATGATAGTTTTAATATGTGCTGTAGTTTGTGGAGGAGTATACTATTTTCTCTATAATCCTAATATAAAGGAAAGTAAAGAATTAACAACTAAGGTGAATCCTGCTGTTGAATCAGAAGTACAAGAGAATATAGAAGAAGAAAAAAAAGAAAAGCAAATTGATTATGCTAGCATATCTCAAAAATTAGATCAATATTTAGTCGGAAAGCAATTCAATGGAACAGTTTTGGTAACAGATAAAGAGCATGTTATATTGAATAAAGGATATGGGTATGCTGATGTTCAAAATAAAATAGAAAATACGCCTCACACAAAATATCGTATCGGTTCTATTACGAAAACAGTTGTGGCTACATCTATTTTACAACTGCAGGATCAAGGGAAGCTAAATATTCAAGATAATGTAAATAAATATATTCCTTCATTTCCGGAGAATAAAAATATTACGTTATATCATTTATTAACGCATACCTCTGGTTTACCTGAACACGCAAAAGGCAATGTTAATGCTGCCTCCCGTTTACAGTTAATGAATTGGATTGGACGTCAAAATTTAGAATTTCCTGCAGGAACAGGTTGGAGATATACAGATTATAATTATATGGTGCTTGCCTATATAATAGAACATATATCGAAAAAACCTTTAGGAGATTATATAAAAGAAAATATATTTGCAAAAGCAGATATGCATGAATCTGGTATGGGAAATATGGTACCTGGAGATAAAAATTTCACAAAGGGTTATGTGAAAAAAAATCAAGAGCTTGTACCAGCGCAGAAGGTAGGCATGGATTGGCTATATGGTTGTGGTGAGATGTATACGACAGTTGGAGATATGAAGAAATTAGACGAAGCAATTATAAATGGGAAACTTCTTTCTGAACAAAGTATACAAGCGATGTTTTCACCTTCAACAGAACGAAAATATGCATTTAGTTTTTACATATATCCGGATTATTTTCATAACCATGGTGTACTATCTGGGTGGAATACTTTCAATAATTTTAATAAAGAAAAAGGGACTTTTGTTATTTTATTTTCAAACGTGAAAAATAGTATGGATGATGACTTTAATAAAGATTTCCGAAAGATGGTAAGTGATTTATTAGAACAAAGGGGATGAGAAAATGAAACATAAAAATGTATCAATTGGTTTCATTGGTATTGGTGTAATGGGAAAAAGTATGGTGCGTCATTTAATGCAAGACGGTCATACAGTATATGTATATAATAGAACAAAATCGAAAACAGACTCTTTAGTGCAAGATGGTGCAAATTGGTGTGATACACCGAAAGAGTTAGTAAAGCAAGTTGATGTTGTAATGACTATGGTTGGGTATCCACATGATGTAGAAGAAGTGTACTTTGGGATAGATGGAATTTTGGAGAATGCAAATGAAGGCACAATCGCAATTGATTTCACGACATCTACACCAACATTGGCAAAACGTATTAATGAAACTGGTAAAAGTAAGAATGTATACACGTTAGATGCACCTGTATCTGGAGGAGACGTTGGTGCGAAAGAAGCAAGACTCGCAATTATGGTCGGTGGAGAGAAAGAAATATATGATAGATGTTTACCGTTATTTGAAAAACTAGGAACAAATATTCAGTTGCAAGGGCCTGCTGGAAGTGGACAACATACAAAAATGTGCAATCAAATTGCGATTGCTTCCAACATGATTGGAGTATGTGAAGCTGTTGCTTATGCGAAAAAGGCTGGATTAGATCCTGATAAAGTATTGGAGAGTATTTCAACGGGAGCAGCAGGTAGCTGGTCATTAAGTAATTTAGCTCCTCGAATGTTAAAGGGAGATTTTGAACCAGGTTTTTATGTAAAGCATTTTATGAAAGATATGAAGATCGCGTTAGATGAGGCTGAAAGATTACAATTACCAGTACCAGGTTTAAGTTTGGCGAAGGAATTGTATGAAGAGCTAATAAAAGATGGGGAAGAAAATAGCGGAACACAAGTGTTATACAAAAAATACGTAAGGGGGTAAATGAGATGGATCTTCAAAAATTTGATGAGATGATTGATACTGTACAAAGAGCAACATGTATACAAATTAATGAAAAACAAAAAGAAGCTTTTAAACAAAAATATGATTTTGAACCGAATTTCGAATATGGAAGAGATGAGAAAGGGCATTACGTTATTCGAACTTCAAAAAAGATGCTAGAAGAAATGGAATTTTATTTGGCATTGAAATATGATCGAGATGGAGTTGACCTTTACATGGAAGCGGAGATTGATGGTATATATCATGTATCTGTTAGCTATAGTGAAGACGCTTTGCATCTACAAGAATTGTTTCAATTTCTAGAAGAAAATAAATAAAAGTCCTCATTTGAGGACTTTTATTTTTAATTTTGTAATTATAAGCTAGAAGCCCGGCGGCATCGTTCGATTGGGAATGGAATCACTTGCGCGATGTGATTAGGACCAAATTGTTTTGTACGAGCATGGCGTACTATATAAAATGCACAGAGAATTGAAACAGGAATAGCACCGAATAAACCAAAAAGTAAAGCGCTTACACAAGATGCAACAAAACCTAAAACACCAACTTCTAACTCTTCCATAATGGCTCCTAAAATAACAGGAAGTGCTCCACACATAACTCCTAGTATAAGTGCGATAAGTAAACTCATGATTATCCCCCTCTGTTTGCGATTTTCTTTTCCTTCTTAGTTAATTGTAGTATATCATATACAAAACAGAATTTTCAGAAAAAATTCAAAAAAAGTTCAATAAATGTTCAAAAAATATTAATAAATATACTTGAAAAATTGAAGGGAGAGATTGTACTGAACGGAAGGAAGAATACGGTTAGAACAATAAAAAATCAGGCTTATTTCATTTTTTGAAATAAGCCTGCTCCATAGGAGGATGTATATATGTAGAGTGAATAAAAGGTTGGAAAAGGGGGTCCAAGGCCTTTTATTCAACTAACTACCTTAATAGATTGGAACCCAGCCTTCAGTTGTAACAAAAATACGAATAGCTACAACTTGACGATCATCTTGCAAAGTAAAATAATGTCTTGCATTTTCAGGAACAGATATGAGATCGCCTGGCTCAAGTTCAACGTCAAAGAATGTCCCATCTTTTCCTTCAATGGCAAAGATGCCATGACCACTAACAATAAAGCGAACTTCATCATCAGTATGATGGTGTTCTTTTTGGAAATTAATTAATAGTTCGTCAAGGTTAGGTGTGCTATTTGAAAGTGAAATTACATCATGTGCTTTATAACCTCGGCGTGATGAAACATCCGCAATTTCTTTTGAAAACACAGCTAATATTTCAGCCTTGTTTTCATCTGTTAAAGAATAATTTTCATTTAAATGAGGAGGAAGTTTAGAAATATTCCATTTCTCATATAAAACACCTTCCTCTTGTAGAAATTTACATACTTCCACTTCATTTTCAATGCGAGTATTTACTTCATGAATACGAATTTGCGCCATTAGAAACGCCTCCTTGAATTGATAATAGTTTTATATGAAATTGGAATAAAAACTCATAAGCTTCTAATCTTTTCTTTGCATCAAAGCTATCTCGGCCCCATACGGTAATACCATGGTTCCGGATCAATACTGCTCCCGAATCTCCTTGTATATGTTTTCGGAAGTTTTCTCCAAGCGTTGGGATATGGGCATGGTTTTCGATAATAGGAATGTTTATTGTTGCACCTTCTTCCCAAATATCGAGAGCTTTAATAATTTCTTGATTTTGAAGTGTGACTGCATCGCTATATAAATTTGTGATGACATTATTATCGGTTGTATGAACATGAAGGACGCACCCGGCATTCGTATTGTTATAAATATGTGTGTGCAAAATTGTTTCTGCTGAAGGACGTAATTCAGTCTCTAATACGGGTACCCCTAGATGATCTACTAATAGAAAATCATCTGGAGTCGTTTTTGTTTTATCTTTACCACTTGCTGTAATGAGAAAAGTGAGTGGTTCATGACTAACCTTTATAGAAATATTACCACTCGTTGCTGGAAACCAATTTCGTATCGTTAATTCTTTTTTTATCTCGCTTAAGTCATACCATTGACGAAAAAGTTGTTTCATAATTTCACCTCCAACAAATGTTTTAATTCAGCTTGAACATCGTGAAACGATTCAAATGGTGTATAAGAAATATGATTTTCTTCACACTTTGTAATAAGGAAATCACGAGCGAACACTTTATCCGCTTGTTTCGCAGCTTGTAAATCAGTAATTGAATCTCCAATTACAATATGGAAGTCATTCGTATTACTTAATTTACGGATGAGTGATGATTTACATAATCCGCAATGATTTTGACAATGATGATCACAAGGGTGAGGCCAATTCACTGTAATGTATTTATTTGAAAAATCTGTTTTATTACAGTAGATTTGCTCTTTTGGAATGAGTCCTTGTAAGAGTGGATAGACGAAGAAATCCATTCCACCTGATATAACATAAAAGGAAATATTATTTTCATTTACAAATTGTATAAATTCATGAAAACCATTACGGATTTCAGCAGTCTCTATTAAAAATTGAATAATCTCATCGTGCAGATTAGTAGGTATGAATTGAAATAATTGAGAAACACCTTCTTGAATAGATAGCTCTTGTGATAAAATTCTATTCTTTACTTCTTCAGCTTCTGGTGGTGCAAATTTTTCCATAATGGACATAATGTTATCATTATTTGTAATCGTGCCATCGAAATCACAAAATACTTGAATACTCATAATTTCACCTCATGAGAGGGATTTCCCCATATTTGTAGTGCGCTATGCAAATTTATGTCATCTACTTCATGGAGTGGTTTATTTTGCAAAGTAGCATCAATTGCAGCACGGAAAGCTTTACCGCCGCCCTGCGCCCCATTTGGATGTCCATGTATTCCGCCACCAGCATTAATAACAACATCTTTACCGAAATCTCGTACAATAAAGGGAACGAAACCAGGGTGAATACCAGCAGACGGAACAGAAAAGCTCTTCTTGAAAAATGCATCGTCTTCAGTTAAATATTTTGAGATAGCAAGAGCTTCCTCTTTTTCTAGCGCAACACTTCCGTATGGAGATGGGAATAATGAAAAGTCAGCCCCAGCATAACGGAGTAGCTTTCCGAGTAATAATGGAGATGAAACTCCATATAACTTAGATGCAGAATAAGCACCACTTACAGCAGGGTGTGCCATAATAGGAACAGGGATTTCATCATCTTCTGCAAGTGATTGTAGTACATCTAGTCCGTAAGAGAATACGTTAAATAATAGAATATCAGCTCCAGCTTGCACTGCACGTTTCGCATTTTCTTTTAAATCAAAAGTTCGTCCTGTTAAATTTACGGCATATAACGTTTTATGTCCGTATGTTTCATATACGGATTGTAAAACTTCTTTTCCAGATACGATGCGTTTCGTAAGTGGTGTTAATGCATTTTCGAATAATATTTCATCATCTTTTACGATATCTACACCACCAATTGCTTGATCGCGTAATTGCGTTTTTAAATACCCGATATTTCGTCCAATCATTCCTTTAAAAATACTCATTAAAAGGGGACGATCATGTACTTGTAAAAGATTTCGAATACCATCTATCCCGAATTTTGGACCAGGAAACTGTTTTTTTAATTCGTCTGAAAAAGTTAAGTCAATTAATTTTACTTCGCCATCAAGTGATAGCTTTCCGAATGTAGTCGTTAAAATTGCTGGTAAATCTGGACTGAAATTTAATAACGGATATTCGATTTTAATAATTCCGCGTTTCACTTTTTTACGTAAATACGAATTGGTATGTTCATGTTCAGCTAATTCCTCAACATGAATGACGTTGCCTTTATGCTGCTTTAATTGTTCTTGCAATAAATGCGGCAAATGAGTCCAAGAGCCAATTGTTAAACCGAGTGCAATTTGCTCAGCTTTTTTTTCTAAGTTATGTGAATCATCATGGATTAAATATGTCGCTATAATTCCGCTCATTGTTATAACCTCCTAGTTAAATAAAAAAACCTCTCAGCTAAGGAGAGGTTTTTTTACAACCAGCTCCTTATCTGTCAGCGTAATGCTGCGAGAATTAGCACCGTGTCTACAATTGTAGATCGGTTGCCGGGTTTCGTCGGGCTCGTCCCTCCACCTGCTCTTGATAAGAAGTATTTAGAAATGTTTAAATTTTTAAGATAACTGAATTTTGTCAGATATTTTTCATGTTGTCAATTACTTTTTGAAAAAATTTAATTTATCAATTCGATTAATGGCTTCTCTTAATCTATCTTCTGTATGTAAGAGACCAACACGGACATACCCTTCGCCATGCTCACCAAATCCAACACCCGGAGCAACTGCGACATGTGCTTTTTCTAGTAAAATATTAGAAAATTGCTCAGAAGTATATCCTTTTGGAACAGGAAGCCATGCAAAGAATGATCCTGTTGGAATGTTTACATTCCAACCAATTGAGTGACAAGCTGAAATAAGAGCGTTTCGTCGAGATTCGTAACTATTTACAAGGTCTATTACGCAAGACTGTGAACTTAATAGTGCTTCGCGGGCGGCATCTTGAACTGCACCGAAGATGCTAACATACATATGATCTTGTAATAGGTTGATTGTTTCAATCACACTTTCATTCCCTACAGCAAAAGCGATGCGCCAGCCAGCCATATTAAAAGTTTTCGATAATGTGTAAATTTCGATTCCTGTATCTTTGGCACCGTCTGCTTGTAAGAAACTAACTGGCTTTTGACCGTCGAATCCTATAGCACCATAAGCAAAATCATGAACAACTAATATATTGTGTTTATTGGCAAAATGAATCGTTTCATCAAAAAAATCTTTTGATGCAGTAGCACCTGTAGGATTATTTGGATAGTTTAAAAACATTAATTTTGCACGCTCGGCAATAGAAACATCAATTTTCGCATAATCTGGTAAAAAGTTATTTTCTGCAATAAGTGGCATTGTTTCAAATTTTGCTTTTGCTAAAGCGACACCTGATAAATAATCTGGATAACCTGGATCGGGAACGAGAATCGTATCACCAGGGTTTGTAAAGCAAACTGGTAATTCTACTAATCCAGCCTTTCCACCAAACAGAATAGCAACTTCAGTTTTCGAATTTAATTCTACGCCGTATTCACGTTGATAGAATGTTGCTACAGCTTCTTTTAAGCTTTCGTGTCCGCGAAATGGCGGATATTTATGATGAATGGTCTTTTCAGCAGCATCTTGCAAAGCTTTTACGATATGCTGCGGTGTTGGTTGATCTGGATTACCTTGACCTAGATTAATAACATCGTGACCAGCTGCAACGACTTTGTTAACTTTTGCAACAAGTGAAGCGAAAAATTGTGTTGGCAATGATGTTACTATCTCAGAAGGTTGAAATGATTTCATACTTTCCACCTCTTTTGAAAGTTGTTACAATTCTAGTGACAAATGATATAATCTTTCCAGTATTTTGTAAAGAAAAAAATGAGAATGGGGCTGAAAAAATGAAAGTTGCATGTATTCAGATGGATATTGTCTTTGGAGATGTAGAAAAAAATATTGAGAATGCTAAAAATAAAATAAGCGAAGCGATGAAGGAAAGACCAGATGTTATCGTCTTACCAGAACTATGGACAACAGGTTATGATTTAACGAGACTCTCTGAAATTGCAGATAGGGATGGATTGGAAACGAAAGAAAAGTTGATAGAATGGTCGAAACAATATGGTGTACATATTGTTGGTGGTTCTATAGCAAAGCAAACGGAGCAAGGTGTTACAAATACAATGTATGTTGTAACGAATAAAGGAGAACTAGTCAATGAATATAGTAAAGTGCATTTATTTCAGCTTATGGATGAACATAAATATTTAATCGCTGGAAATCGTACTGGTGAATTTAAGTTAGATGATGTAGAGTGCGCTGGCACAATTTGCTATGATATTCGTTTTCCGGAGTGGATGCGCGTTCATACTGCTAAAGGTGCAAAAGTTTTATTTGTTGTAGCTGAATGGCCATTAGTTCGTTTAGCACATTGGCGTTTGCTATTACAAGCAAGAGCAGTTGAAAACCAGTGTTATGTTGTAGCATGTAATAGGGCAGGGCAGGATCCAAATAATGAGTTTGCCGGCCATTCTTTAATTGTCGATCCTTGGGGCGAAGTTGTTGTAGAAGCAAATGAAGAAGAATCAATTCTATTTGGAGAGCTTACATTTGAGAAAATTAAAGAAGTCCGCAAAGGAATTCCAGTTTTTGCGGATCGACGTCCAGAATTATACAAATAAAATGTTGACAAGTGATTTTTATTCTTGGTATAGTCTTCAACATAAAGTTAAAAATTCTAAAAAATTATACAACTCTTATCAAGAGCAGGTGGAGGGATTTGGCCCGATGAAGCCCAGCAACCGACCGTAATACCATTGTGAAATGGGGCGTTTATTTACGCCAAAAGGCACGGTGCTAATTCCAGCAGAAAGTAAAACTTTCTGGCAGATAAGAGGGGAGAAGATAAACTTCAAACCTCTTTCTTAGTGGAAAGAGGTTTTTCTACGTCAGAAAAACCTCTGAATATAAAAAAGGGGGAGAAGACGATGGGATATTATGCATTAACTGAAACAACAGCTATACAATATGCGAAAGAACACGGTTATTTTGAAAAGAAAGCAAATGTAGTTTGTCATGAAATTGGAGATGGAAATTTAAATTACGTGTTCAAATTAGATGATGGAGAGAAATCTATTATAATAAAACAGGCACTGCCATATGCGAAAGTAGTTGGTGAAAGCTGGCCGTTATCTATAAAAAGAGCGACAATTGAAAGCAAGGCACTGAAAATTTTTGCGAAGTATGTACCGGATTATGTTCCGGTAGTGCACAGTCATGATGAAGAGTTAGCAGTAACAGTAATAGAAGACTTATCAAGACTAATAATTACAAGAAAGGGATTAATAGATGGAGAAGAATATCCACTTTTATCCCAACATATCGGTCGTTTTCTAGCAAATGTTTTATTTTATACTTCAGATTTTGGTTTACAGTCAGAAGAGAAAAGGGTACTAGAAGGTACGTTTGTAAACCCAGATCTCTGCAAAATTACAGAAGATTTAGTGTTTACAGATCCGTTTGACCATTACGATACGAATGATTATGAGCCGGAGTTACAATTGGCTGTTGATGAACTTTGGAGTGATAAAACTCTAAAATTAAAAGTGGCTCAATGTAAATATAAGTTTTTAACGAAAAAAGAAGCGCTTATTCATGGTGATTTACATACAGGTAGTATTTTTTCATCACCTTCTGAAACGAAAGTGATTGATCCAGAATTTGCAACGTACGGTCCAATTGGGTTTGACATCGGTCAATTTATTGCAAATCTATTATTAAATGCTTTATCTAGAGAAGAAGAACAGAGAAGTATATTATTTTTCCATATAGAGAAGACATGGAGTTATTTTGTAGAAACTTTTACGAAGTTATGGATTGGAGAAGGTGTAGAGGCATATACGAAAGAGAAACAATGGTTGCCAATTATTTTGCAAAATATTTTTACGGATGCCGTTGGATTTGCTGGGTGTGAGCTTATCCGTAGAACAATTGGCCTAGCGCATGTAGCTGATTTAGAAGAAATAACAAATAAAGAAACGAGAATTCAAACTAAGAAACAAGCGTTATCCTTAGGTAAAGAACTAATAAAATATGAATCTAAAAACGCTGATATTCAACTGTTCCGAGTATTATTCCAACAGACAGTTTCTGGAGGGGTAAAAGCATGAGTACAATTGTTACGATTCCGAGGTCTGTCAGTTGGAAAGGGGATGCTATTGCAGTATTAAATCAAACAAAGTTGCCGCATAGCACAGAATACAAAACATTAACGACGATTGAAGAGGTATGGAAAAGTATTGTCATGCTAGAAGTACGAGGAGCACCGGCAATTGGAATTGTAGCTGCATTTGGCTTGGCGCTTGCAGCAAAAAAATATACTACTTTACATATTGAAGAATTTCAAAAGAAGTTTAATAGAGATTGTAATTATTTAGGAACGTCACGCCCGACAGCAGTCAATTTATTTTGGGCAATCGATCGTATGAGAGAATCCATTCAAGAAATTATTTCAATAAAAGAAGCGCAAAAAATATTAGAAGAAGAAGCGCTTCGTATTCAGCAAGAAGATGAAGCGGTATGCCGAAGTATTGGAGAACATGCATTATCATGCTTTAAAGACGGTGATAACATTTTAACAATTTGTAACGCTGGCAGTATTGCAACTGCTAAATATGGTACTGCACTAGCACCGTTTTATATTGGGAAAGAAAAAGGTGTACATTTACATGCATATGCATGTGAAACGAGACCAGTTTTACAAGGCGGACGCTTAACGACCTGGGAATTAAAACAGGCACATATTGATGTAACACTTATTACAGATAATACAGCAGCTCATGCTATTCAAACGAAAGAAATCAACGCAATTATTGTAGGAGCGGACCGGATTGTCGCAAATGGAGATACAGCAAATAAAATCGGAACAATGAATTTAGCTATATTAGCAAAGTACTTCGGTATCCCATTCTACGTTGCAGCTCCGTTATCGACATTTGATATTACGAAACAAACAGGAGCTGAAATTGTTATTGAAGAAAGAGATGAAACAGAAGTTACGAAAATTTTTGGGAAACAAGTAACGCCAGTTGGAACTACTGTTTATAATCCTGCATTTGACGTAACACCGAATGAATTAATTACAGGTATTATTACTGAGGAAGGTATTATACGTGGAGATTATAAGCGAGAAATTGCATCATTGTTTGAAAAAACAAGCTAATACATAATAGCTTGTTTTTTTATGCCTAAATATGTTCTTTTCTCTTATTTATATAATGAAAGGAGGGAAAA
This sequence comes from Bacillus cereus group sp. MYBK139-1, assembly GCF_051916915.1. NCBI lineage: Bacteria > Bacillati > Bacillota > Bacilli > Caryophanales > Bacillaceae > Bacillus > Bacillus cereus group sp. MYBK139-1. Next base: position 787,021 of record NZ_JBQAHO010000002.1, read on the forward strand.
AGAATGGAAGAGTGGATCAAGATGATAGGTAATGTAGGGTTTCCGATTGTTGTAACATTATATTTACTCCATCGAATTGAAAGCAAATTAGATGGGGTAATTGTTGCAATCGAGAAACTCCCTAAACAATTACTAAAGTAGGAAGATCCCCGGGATAAAAAATAAAGTTTGCTCTTCGTGAGCAAACTTTATTTTTTATTGAGCAGTATAACCACCATCGATAACGACAGCTTGCCCGGTTATACCTTTCGCTTTTTCGCTCGCTAAAAACATTGCATAATCAGCGATTTCTTGTACTTGTAATAAGCGTTTTTGCGGTACAAGTGGATAAATGACTTCCTCCAAAACATTTTCAAGTGGTACATTTCGTGTAGTAGCTAAGTCTTGTAGTTGATTACGTACAAGAGGGGTATCGACATAACCAGGACAAAGTGCATTTACAGTAATACCATGCGTAGCGCCTTCTAAAGCAGCAACTTTTGTTAATCCAATTACGCCATGTTTCGCGCTATTGTAGGCGGATTTCCCTGCAAATCCAACGAGGCCATTAATGGAAGCGACATTAATAATTCGGCCATATTTTTGCTTTTTCATAATGGGGAAGGCATGCTTAATTGCGATAAAAGGAGCGATTTGCATAATTTTAATTAGTAGCTCAAACTTTTTGGTTGGAAAATCTTCAATTGGTGAAACGTGTTGCATGCCTGCGTTATTAAGTAATATGTCTAATGAACCGAAATGATTAACAGTTTGGGAAATGGATGCTTCTATTTCTTCTTCGGATGTAACATCACATTTTAAGCCGATAGCTTGAAAGCCCTCTTTTTGTAGTTGTTCAGCAGCTTCTTTTGCACGTTCTTCAAGACGATCGGTAATAACAACTTTTGCACCTTCTTTTGCAAAAGCGTTTCCCATTTCATAACCAATACCACTTGCAGCACCTGTTAAAAAGACAACTCGATTTGTAACCATGATGAAAAACATCCTTTCGTAATAAAGTTCTCCTATTGCTCTATTTAGAGAGTGGATAATAAAAATCCTGCAAAGATTTGGAAAAATATTGTTAACTATCTTGTTTTGCAAAATAGTCTCTGCTATACTATTTTGTAAAGCAAGATACTTAGGCTTATCTATCTTGTAAAGCAAGATAGTGGGAGGATTTGAATTATGTCGACAAGTCAAATGCTGAAAGGGATTTTAGAAGGATGCTTACTTGCTATTATTTCTGAAGGTGAAATATACGGTTATGAAATGAGTGAGAAGCTAGCAAAGTATGGCTTTACAATGGCAAGTGAAGGAAGTATTTATCCGTTATTAATACGAATGCAAAAGGAAGGGCTAATAACAAGTGTAATGAAGGAATCTCCATCTGGCCCAAAGCGAAAATATTATACATTAACAGAAAAAGGCGAGGAAGCACTAGATGAATTTATGGATCGCTGGGAAGCGATGCAAAGTAGTGTGGAGCGTCTACTTGAAGGGAAGGGGAGAAGAAAATAATGCTATCAAATGAAGCGCGAAAGTTTTTATTAGATATGAGATTGTTTTTGACTGCAAAGGGTATGAAAGAAAGCGATATGGAAAGCTTTATTGAAGACGCAGAACTTCATTTAATAGAAGGTGAGATTGATGGAAAAAGCGTAGAAGAAATTTTCGGAAGCTCACCGAAAGAATACGCAAATGAACTTGTAAAAGTGATGGAAAGAGATAGACAGGAAACGTGGAAGCAAATTGGTTTTACAGTAATGAATATCGTATCGTTTTGGATTATTGCTTCTATCCTAATAGTGAATAACGGATTATTACAGATGTCACTGATTCAGTGCGTGGGGTATAGTTTGTCATTGATTTTAGTTGTTATAGGTCCTAATTTTCTACTTCGCAAAATGACCTTCGTAACAAGTTTTACAAAAACGTGGTTTTCTATGTGGTTTTTAGTTATGATCGCGCCAATGTTTTTAATGGGAGTTGTTACAGTATTAGATGTGATCTATCCTACAAAACTGTTTACATTCACTCAAATGCAAAGTTATATATTAGCTGGTGGGATTTTTATTATTACAGTAGCAATAAATATATATTTTGATGGATGGTTTAAAAACTTATATTTAATCATTCCACTTTCAATTATGTTACTGTTTAAAACATTTACATCAGAAGATCTTGTGCCGATGTTATTTCAAATTATATGTTTATACGGAAGTTTGTTTATTTTAATTTTCCTTGAAATTATGATGAAGACGAATAGAAGAGAAACGGTTTAATAAAGGAGGGATTATTATGAAGATTTCTAAAGAAGGGGAAAAGTTTTTAATTGATACGAAAGTATATTTAATAACAAAAGGAATGAAAGAAGAAGATGTGGATGCCTTTCTAGCAGATGCAGAACTTCATTTAATAGAAGGTGAGAAAAAGGGAAAGACGGTAAGCGATATATTTGGTGATTCGCCAAAAGAGTATGCGGAAGAATTGGCGAAAGAGATGGAGAAGGATAAAAGCGGGAGTATAAAGACTATTTTAGGGATGATAATTGGAATAGGTGGATATTGGCTACTTACAAATATTTTATTTGAAAGTCCGAATCATGAATTTACATTAACGAATGTACAATTGATTGGATACCCAATTGTTTTAATGATTACGATTGTAGGGACTATTTTTGCCTTTAAAATGTCATCATTTAAAAGTAAAATAAAAGAATTTAGTATTATTTATGTAGCAGCTTTGTTACCAATTTTATTACTAGTATTATTATTGTTTATGAATAAATGGTATGGAACACCAGTATTGCAATTAACGACTATGCAAAGTTATATACTAGCTGGAGTTATCTTATTAGTACTGTTAATTGGGGAGGCGTACATACTTGGTTGGATTGGGATATTAGCTGTTATTGTCCCGCTATTAATTATGTTTGTATTTAAAGAATTAGGGAAGCAAAACCTGTATTTGGGAATGTTAGAGCCTTTACTTCTGTACGGAAGTTTATATGGATTAATGAGATGGTCTTTAAAAATTGAAGAGAGAAAAAGTGTAAACTAGTTGAATGCTAATTTTTATTAAGAGGAAAACAAACATGCAAAGTATATTTCTAGGTATATTGTCTATTATATTTTTAGGTTTAACGATTTTGGGGCTATATACTACCTTTTCAAAAAAGGTACACGATAACTATTTCGATACTTTATTAGATGATACATCGGGTTATGTTTGTTCTTCGGCTTAATAGGTAAAGGGCTGCTCTGGATATGCAAAAAATTATTTCCAAAGAAATATTATATAGAGATTTTTAGAGTAATTGTATTTATGTTTAGTTGTATATTTGCATCCGTTGCAGCCGGAATTTGGTTTATTGATTGGAATATATTGTTTTAAACAGTAACAAAGTCGTTACTGTTTTTTTCTTTGCAATAAAGCACTTTGTAAAGAGAGTGCTTTTTGTTCGTTCGTTAATAGGGATTGAATATGGACATTTTCAGGACGAGGTACGATAGGGTACATAAGATTTGTTGGAGAAGGATGGTGCTCGGAGCCAGTTGGGGAATGAGGATCAGCGTGAGTAAGTTTTCCGTGAACACGTCTTGTAAATAAAATATGACCGATTTCGTGAGCGAGCGTATATATATTTTTCATGGGGGCAGCTGAATTTGTTAAAACGATATAGCCAGTAAGTTGCTGTTGTTTCGCTAAAGAGTAAGCACAGGCAATGACTGCTGTTTCTTTGAAATAATCACTGCCAATATAACAAATATAAAGGTCGCATTCAGGAGCTTCATTTACACATGTTTGGAAAAAGGATGCTAATTTTTCCTGACTTTGAATAGAATTTTTATAACTAATTTCGCGGTCAGAAAAACGAAAAAGTTCATTTAAAATAATTACTTCTTTAATTTGAAATGTAATCGGGTGCCAAATTGACTCTGCAACTGCTAAATCTTTTGCTATACGATCATTAGAAATATCGGCGCCTGGCGTAATGCAAATACATATATTGACGTATGGATCCATAAGGAACACCTCAACTGAAAAATTCTTCCTATAATATATGTTGGGAAAAGACTCTATGTATGGATAACCGCCTTGTTTATTACAAGTCGAAAAAATTTCATAGTTCTATAACGTAGTGTGATCATCTTTTTGATATAGTAAAGAAAAGGGGGAGAATATATGTATACATTAAAAATCGTTTCAGACAGAGAAGCTCTTTATCAATTTGCAAGTTATGTAAGAGTTGTACAAGGGGTGGAAGATGTATATGTAGAGGTGGGAGAACCTTTATATGAACATCCATTAATGAAATTTTATGTACATATTAAGCTTGAGGAAACATATGAGCAACAGAAAGCGTTACAAGAAATAGCACGATTAGTAGAATTAGGGCGTTTTACATATGTCCATTATCGTAATGATGAAATTGAAGAAGCTTTTGAAGCTGTAAAATATGAAAGTTTTAAGAAATAAAGTGAAACTTTAATCAGTGGGGGGGCTTCATCTCCCACTGATTATTAGTTGAACGCCCGACCCCCACCTAACTTCTTTGCTTTCGCTGAATTTTGAGGTGGGGGTCTTACTGCCCATTAAAGCGGGATAAAGGTGAAAAAAGGAGGCGAAAGCTTCCTTTTTTTCTTTAAAATTACATCAACAAAAGGAGAAAAATTTTGTTATGATAAGGAAGGGTGAGGAAAGGAGAGTTTACATATTGGGGTATATTGAAGAGTTACGCAAAGTCGTTGGTACAAGGCCGCTTATTCTAGTAGGGTCAGCAATTATTATCTTAAATGATAATCAAGAAGTATTGCTTCAATATCGTTCAGATACATATGATTGGGGTGTACCCGGCGGGGCGATGGAGCTAGGAGAAACGACAGAAGAAACTGCTCGCAGAGAACTGTTTGAAGAGACGGGACTAAATGCGAAAATTATGCAATTTATCGGGGTTCTTTCGGGAAAAGAAGTGTACTTCCAATATCCAAATGGAGATGAAATTTTTAATGTCATACATCTGTATCAGGGGCATCATGTGAGTGGAGAATTAAGGCTTGACCATGAAGGATTACAGCTTCAATATTTTCCGGTAGATAAGTTACCGAATTTGAATAAAACAACAGAGAAGATTTTACAAAAATTCCTATATGCATTAACAGAATAGAAGGTTAATTCCTTCTATTTTTATTATATTAAATATTTTGATTTTTTAGTATGTTTATAGTATGATAGATGTAGACATACATCTTATGGAATTTCACCTAAAAACTGACTAGGGTACATAAGAGAGGGGCAAGTGCAAAATGCATAATGTTGTTATTACAGCTGCAGTTCGTTCGCCAATTGGAACTTTTGGGGGAGCGCTAAAAAATGTAACGCCAGTAGAATTAGCTGTTCCTGTACTTCAGGAAGCTGTAAAACGAGGCGGGGTAGAACCACACGAAGTTGATGAAGTAATTTTAGGTCATTGTATTCAAAGAACTGATGAAGCAAATACGGCGAGAACGGCTGCATTAGCGGCAGGATTTCCTGACACAGTTACGGGCTATACAATCCAACGCCAATGTTCTTCAGGTATGCAAGCAATTATGTCGGCTGCAATGCAAATTCAATTAGGTGTAAGTGAAGTTGTCGTTGCAGGTGGAGTAGAAGCAATGAGTTCAAGCCCTTATGCATTGAAACAACACCGCTGGGGACAACGTCTACAACACGGAGAAATTCGTGATACGGTGTGGGAAGTATTAGAAGATCCGATTCATCATATTATGATGGGGGAAACAGCGGAAAATTTAGTTGAACAATATGAAATTACAAGAGAGGAACAAGATGAAGTTGCGCTTCGCAGTCATACATTGGCGCTAAAGGCAATTGAGTCTGGATACTTTGACGATCAAATTGTTCCTATTACGATAAAAGAACGTAGAAAAGAAGTAGTATTTTCAAAAGATGAACATCCACGTGCTGATATTACAGCAGAAAAATTAGCTGGATTAAAACCAGCTTTCCGTAAAGACGGTTCAGTAACTGCAGGGAATGCATCTGGCCTGAATGACGGAAGCGCGGTTTTAGTATTAATGAGCGAAGAAAAAGCGAAAGAAAAAGGCTTACAGCCGTTAGCTAGAATTGTTGGATATTCAGTAGCTGGAGTAGATCCGAAAATTATGGGTATTGGACCAGCACCAGCAATTCGTAAAGGATTAGAAAAAGTAGATTGGTCATTAGAAGATGCAGATTTACTGGAAATTAATGAAGCTTTCGCTGCGCAATACTTAGCTGTAGAGAAAGAATTAGGTTTAGATCGTGAAAAAGTGAATGTAAACGGTAGTGGTGTAGGACTTGGACATCCAATTGGTTGTACAGGAGCTCGTATTACTGTAAGTTTAATTCATGAATTAAAGAGACGCGGATTAGAAAAAGGAATTGCCTCTCTATGCGTCGGCGGCGGTATTGGGGTAGCATTATTTATAGAAGCACTATAAAAAGAAGCAGCAATCGCTGCTTCTTTTTTTTAAGAATCAAATAAATGATGAAATAATCGATCACGATTTTCAAAGAAAAGCTTCGTCGTTTGGTAATGCTCGGTGTCTTCTAAGGCGGATTCGTGAATTCCTTCTTGTGTTAAAGAGTATATAGTGGATTCAGGATAAGCCATTAAAATAGGAGAATGCGTCGCAATAACAAATTGTGAACCTTGTTCCGCTAGTTCGTGCATTCGAATGAGCATAGAAAGTTGTCTCATTGGTGATAGGGCGGCCTCGGGCTCATCTAAAATGTATAAACCTTGTCCTGAAAAACGATTCATAAATAAGGAGAAGAATGACTCACCATGTGATTGTTCGTGTAGTGAGGTACCACCATACGAGTCAATAATTGGATTTCCACGTGCGTATGAATCGGCATCCATTTCATCAATATAAGAAGCAACGTTATAAAACGATTCAGCACGAAGAAAGAAACCGTCGTTTGGTGTATTGAAACTTTTGGAAATTCGAAGATATTCATGTAAAGATGAATGGGAATCGTTTGTGCTAAAGCGGAAATTTTTCGTTCCACCTTCTGCGTTAAATCCTAAAGCAATTGCAATCGCTTCGAGTAATGTTGACTTACCCGTTCCGTTTTCTCCAATAATGAATGTTACATTTGGATGGAAAGCTAGTGATTGTAATGTTCGGATAGCGGGTAAGCAGTAAGGGTATGCGGAGAAACTAGGGATATTTTCTTTTTTTAATGTGACATTTTTTAAAAAAGGTACGTCAATCAATATATAAACCTCAATTCATAACGGATTTTGATTCTAAAAAGGCAGCAAATACAAGGGTAAGACAACTTGCAAATAGTATTGTATATTGAAGTGCGCCAAAGCCAAGCCCTTCCCAGCCGAAAGTCATCCTCTTCCATATAAAAATGAAAAGAACGCTCATAAAGCCAACGAAAGCGGGCGTGTATTTTATAATTTTTAAATGATTCCATAGAAAAAATCCAATGTATGTACTTAAAAACAAGGTAAAGAGAACAAGAAAAAAGACAAGTGTTAATGACACATGAATCCCTCCTTATTTTCTGAATATTTCATGTGGATTATATCATTTAAACTATCATATTCCAATGTGAAAATAAATATTGCATGGAGATTATTCATGTCGTTATGATAGTATGTAATCTATTGTAATTCTGAAAAGGAGCTAAAACATGCCGTTTACATTTGCACATCCAGCAGCAGTTCTTCCTTTTGTGAAAAAGCATTCTAAACATATTTCAGTAACGGCTCTTATATTAGGGAGTATGGCGCCTGATTTTGAATATTTTTTACACTTTAGACCGTATGGTATTATTGGCCATACATGGCTTGGGTTCTTATATTTAAATTTACCACTTGTATTTCTGCTCGCATATATGTATCACTACATTTTAAAAAAGCCGTTTATAACACATTTACCTAAACCATTTGCTGGCTATTATACATATACAGTAGACAAGAGGTGGGGGCTTCATACATGGGAGGAGCTTTTTGTATTTTGCTATTCAGCAGTATTCGGTATGTTAACGCATATTGTTTGGGATGCATTCACTCATAAGACAGGCTATTTTGTTATGAAAATACCATTATTGCAAAGAGAATTACATAGTATTCCAGTGTATAAATATATGCAACACGGGAGTACATGTGTCGGTTTATTATTGCTATTGTACGTACTATGGAAGTATAAAGATGAAACAGGAAAAGATATGATGATAGCTTCAGAAAAAAGAAAGTATTGGATTTCGGCAATCATTGTGGCAGTTCTTATATTTGTCGTTCACGCTTTCGTAGATCCCTATTTTCATATTTTCCAAATAGGGGGTATAATAGTATCTGGACTGACAAGTTCGTTTTGTGGACTTCTCATTGTTTCTATAGTTTACAAAGCAAAGGACTAATTAATATTAATGAATGATAGTGTTAGGAGAAATTATATGATGAAAGCATGGAAAAGTATTTTTGTTTTATGTAGTTTTCTTCTTATGTTAAGTGGTTGCTTCCATCAAGAAGAAAAGAAAGCTGAACCGAAGAAGAAAGAATCTATTCCTGAAACAAAAGAATATGGTGGGCGTGAGCTGAAAAAAGTAGGACAAAAAGTGAAAGAAACAGGATGGGGTACTTTTAAATTAGAACAAATTCATTCTGTGAATCAAACATTTGAAGTAGCACCAATGAAAATTCACGTACAAGATGTGAAAGTAATCTCTTTATCGCAGATGAGTAAAGATGCAAAAAATACATTAAAAGTATATACGGCATTAACTCCTGAAGAAGTAAAGCGTAGATTAGGAGATAAAGTCAGTCAAGAAGATGCGGAGTTATATGCATCGCTAAGTGGTACAGAGATTAGTGATACGATTCGTTACGTTGAAATTACATATAAGGTGGAAAATAGCGGGAATAAAAATATACAATTTTTCTCTATGAATGATGTTGCGATTAATGATAAACAACATTTTAAAGTAGCAACGCAAAACTTTTTATATGATGAAGATACGCTCGTTGGTACAAAAAATGTATCAAGGGAAGACTATAAGCCTGGTGAAACAAGAGATGGTATTATCGGCCTAATACTTGATGATGGAAAAGAAAAGGTAAAGGATATTAAATTTACAACAGATAATGTAATCGTAGCAGATACAGAAACGCAAGATGTTGTAAAAGAGCCACAAACTTTTAACATCTCACTTTCTGAGTAAGTTGTTTTTAAATATATGCAAGAAAAAACAGTCAGCGCTCAAACTATTATGCTGACTGTTTTTTCTGTTCCTCTATGTATGAATCTACACTTTGAAAAGGCACCTTAATTTTAAACGCATCTTTTTGTTCATTAAATTGCTTTTCATTATAGGGGCCAAAACGTTTATTATGCTTTACGTCAATAATCCAATAATGCTCGCTTTTTTTATTTGCAATTGCTGCGTCAGGATTATTCGGATCTGACTTTTCCTCAGTTTGTTTTGCAATAATGTATTTATCATCCCAGGCTATGTCTGTAATTTTTGCAGGAATGTATTGTGTGGCATATACAGCATCTTGCGTGGGGAAAAGTTCAAATGCATTTCCAGAAGTACGTATGAGCTCGTATTCATCGTTAATCGTATATGTTATATGATTTGTATTTCCAGCACAACCGGCTAATAGGAATGCGACGAATAGGATTATCCATTTTTTCAATATGGGAACCTCCTTTACAATGCTGTTGTAACACATTGTACAAGAAAAGTAAGAGAAACGCTAGTTTACAATGTTTTTTAGAAGTGGTACGATGAGACGGGTAAAGAAGGATATGAAGGAGTCGACATAAAAATGAAGTTAAAGATGCATCGTCCAGCGCTTGTAATGAATCGCATAGGTGCCTCCCTAATTGACATGTTTTTAATCTCGGTTATGTATGGTGCAGTAGTAGCTGTTATGACTGGAAATTATAGTGCTATTTTTAATCGCTTTAATATTAGTTTTGGCGATTATAGATATGATCTTGCAGTAGTTTTTATATTAATGGCGATATATTTTATTTTGCTACCCTTTATTTGGAACGGTGTAACACTTGGTAAAAAGGTAACGAGAATAAAATTAATTTCATTGAAGAGTGAAAAGTTAACATTACAAACATTAACGATTCGATTTTTTGTATTGTTATTACCGAACATATTACTGCTTGGAATTCCGATATTATGTAACGTATATATGATGTTATTCCGCAAAGATAATTGTGGTTTTCAGGATTTAATTACAAAAACGAAAGTGATAAGTCTTGTATAACAAAAAGAGACCTTTTTATATAAAAAGGTCTCTTTTTGTTATACAAATATATTTTAATGGATATATAATAGGGAAAAAGTTAATCTATATCATTTTTGAATTAAATAGATTGAAAATTAAGAAAATGTTATAATGATTAAAATAATATGTTTATATAATAAGGGGGAAATTGAAATGACTGGAGGTAGCGTAATCTTTTGGGGGATTTTAATTTTCATCGGTTTAGTTTTCGATCAGCGTAATAGTAAGAAAAAAGAAGGAGTAAAAAAGTAATCGCTTACAAATGAATAAGCAACTTTTCTTGCTTGCAGACTAATCTCATAAAGGAGTATACTGAATGACGGTAAGACTTATAGAAGGGGTAATGAAAATGAAGCTTGCAGGAAAAGTTGCTATCGTAAATGGCGGTGGCATCGGTATTGGACGTAATACAGCTCTTTTGTTGGCTAAACAAGGCGCAAAAGTAATTGTGACGGACATCGATCAAGAAAGTGGACAAGCAACAGTGGAGGAAATTACGAATCTAGGCGGAGAAGCACTTTTTGTATCCTATGATATGGAAAAACAAGGAGATTGGCAACGCGTAATCAGCATTACTTTGAATGCATTCAGTCGCATTGATATGCTTTTTCAAAATGCTGGTTTATATAAAATAGATTCTATATTTTCACGCCAACAAGAGAACGATTCCAATGTACTTTGTATTAATGACGTATGGATAGAGATAAAACAATTAACGTCATCTTTTATGAAACAGCAAGAAGAAGTGGTGCTAAGTGACTTACCGATTTTCGGTATTATTAGCACGAAAGGACAATCATTTCATACAGTAGAAGCCCTCGTATAATAGTGAAAACCGCCCTCAATATATGTGGACGGTTTTTTTGTATGAAAATTATTTTTTAACGAATGCGTTGTTCGGTTTGACTATCAAAGAAATGCGCTTTATTCATATCAAATGCTAGTTTAATTTGGTCACCAGGTGAAAATGTATGTCTTGCATCAACACGTGCTGCAAAATCTTGATTTCCAAGTTTCGTATATAAAATAGATTCAGCACCTAATAACTCAGCAACTTCAATTTTTGTTGTGAAGGCAGTAGATTGTGAAGCTTCTAAAAATAATAGTTCATCATGAATGTCCTCAGGACGAATACCTAAAACAATGTCTTTATTTACATAGCCTTGTTCACGTAATATCTTCATTTTTCCTTCAGTTACTTTAATTTTTGCAGCATTGTCTATAACGAAATCGGTTTCAGTTAATTTACCACGGAAGAAATTCATCGCTGGAGAGCCGATAAATCCACCAACAAAAATGTTTTCAGGTGTTTCGTATACTTCTTTTGGAGTACCGATTTGTTGAATTTTTCCGTCTTTCATAACAACAAGACGAGAAGCCATTGTCATCGCTTCAGTTTGATCATGCGTTACATAAATTGTTGTCGTTCCAAGGCGGTGGTGTAACTTAGAAATTTCTGAGCGCATTGCAACACGTAATTTAGCGTCTAAGTTAGATAATGGCTCATCCATTAAGAACACTTTCGCGTCTCGAACGATTGCTCTCCCTAACGCAACACGTTGACGTTGTCCACCAGATAATGCTTTCGGTTTTCTATCTAAATATTGTTCCAGTCCTAAAATTTTTGCTGCATCTTTCACACGACGATCAATTTCATCTTTTGGTATTTTTCTAAGTTTTAATCCAAATGCCATATTATCATATACACTCATATGTGGATATAGAGCATAGTTTTGGAAGACCATTGCGATATCGCGATCTTTTGGAGGGACATCATTCATTAGCTTACCATCAATTGAAAACTCTCCTTTTGAAATGTCTTCAAGTCCAGCCACCATTCGTAATGTTGTAGATTTTCCGCATCCAGAAGGACCGACAAATACGATAAATTCTTTATCTTGAATGTGTAAATTGAAGTCTGTTACAGCTGTTACGTTATTATCATATATTTTATAAATGTTTTCTAATTTCAGTTCTGCCATGGTATTTCCCCCTAGAAATAATTATGCAAACGTTTTCTTTTAGTTCATTATAAACGAATAGATTCAAAAAATAAACAAAAAAATAAAACGTTTTCATAAATTGGAAGGATATTAGTAAATTTCGTATGTTTTCTTAGAAAAATAAGAATAAAAGTTGTAAGCGCTATTTTAAATTAAGATAGAATCTGTTATCATTCATTAATGAAAACGTTTGCGCCTTAAAAAGAGAAAATCGAATTATGAATGAAATGGGGTAGCATAATGGAAAAACAGTGGTGGAAAGAAAGTGTAGTATATCAAATTTATCCTCGTAGCTTTATGGATAGCAACGGTGATGGTATCGGGGATCTTCGCGGTATTATTTCAAAGTTAGATTACTTAAAAGAATTAGGGATTGATGTAATTTGGTTATCACCAGTCTATGAATCTCCAAATGATGATAATGGTTATGATATAAGTGATTATTGTAAAATTATGAATGAGTTCGGAACAATGGAAGATTGGGATGAGCTATTACATGAAATGCATGAACGTAATATGAAACTTATGATGGACTTAGTTGTTAATCATACTTCTGATGAACATAATTGGTTTATTGAATCACGTAAATCAAAAGATAATAAATATAGAGATTACTATATATGGCGCCCTGGAAAAGAAGGAAAAGAGCCGAATAACTGGGGAGCAGCGTTTAGTGGATCAGCATGGCAGTATGATGAAATGACAGATGAATATTATTTACATTTGTTTTCTAAAAAACAGCCAGATTTAAATTGGGATAATGAAAAGGTAAGGCAAGATGTTTATGAAATGATGAAGTTTTGGTTAGAAAAAGGAATTGATGGCTTCCGTATGGATGTTATTAATTTTATTTCTAAAGAAGAGGGATTACCAGCTGTTGAAACAGAAGAAGAGGGGTATGTTTCAGGTCATAAGCATTTTATGAACGGTCCAAACATTCATAAATATTTACATGAAATGAATGAAGAAGCATTGTCTCATTATGATATTATGACGGTTGGTGAAATGCCTGGTGTAACGACAGAAGAAGCGAAATTGTATACCGGGGAAGAACGAAAAGAACTGCAGATGGTATTCCAATTTGAACATATGGATTTAGACTCAGGAGAAGGCGGAAAATGGGATGTAAAACCATGTTCACTCCTTACTTTAAAAGAGAATTTAACGAAGTGGCAAAAAGCATTAGAACATACAGGCTGGAATAGTCTGTATTGGAATAACCATGATCAGCCTCGCGTTGTATCTCGTTTTGGTAATGATGGAATGTATCGCATTGAATCTGCGAAAATGTTAGCGACGGTGCTTCATATGATGAAAGGAACGCCGTATATTTATCAAGGAGAAGAAATTGGAATGACAAACGTCCGATTTGAGTCGATTGATGAATATCGAGATATTGAAACGTTAAATATGTATAAAGAAAAAGTGATAGACCGTGGTGAAGATATAGAAAAAGTAATGGAATCTATTTATATAAAGGGTCGTGATAATGCTAGAACTCCGATGCAGTGGGATGATCAGAATCACGCTGGATTTACAACAGGTGAACCTTGGATTACGGTAAACCCTAATTACAAAGAAATTAATGTGAAACAAGCGATCCAAAATAAAGATTCAATTTTTTATTATTATAAAAAATTAATTGAGTTACGCAAAAATAATGAAATAGTTGTGTATGGATCATATGATTTAATATTGGAGAATAATCCATCTATTTTTGCATACGTAAGAACATATGGGGAAGAAAAACTTCTTGTTATTGCAAACTTTACTGCAGAAGAATGTGTATTTGAATTGCCTGAGGACATTAGTTATAGTGAAGCAGAGTTATTCATACACAATTACGAAGTAGAGAATGGACCGATAGAAAACATACCATTACGTCCGTATGAAGCAATGGTGTTCAAATTGAAATAAGAAAAATCCTTATACCACTTTGGTATAAGGATTTTTTTGATTACCATTTTAATATGGAGAATCCATATGGAGGAAGTGTGACTTGTAATACACTTGCTTCCGCTGAAAATTCTTCGTTTGTATAAATATTAATGATTTTCTTTCCAGTAACATGGAGAGGCAGTGAAGCTGTAATATCACTATTAGTCGGATTTAAAACGAAAAAGATAGTTTCATCTTTATATGTTTTTGTATAAGAAATATAATTATGTTCATCATTTGCTTCAATGAATTGGAAAGTACCATGTCCTCCAAATGCTTTATATTGCTTTCGTAACGAAATTAATGTTTGTACATGTGTAAATAATAGATGATCTTGTTCTTTCGTATCCCAAACCATACATTTGCGACAATCAGGGTCCATACCGCCATCCATACCAATTTCGTCTCCATAATAAATACAAGGAGAGCCGATGAAAGAAAGGTGGAATACATAAAGTAACTTTAACTTATTTTTATCTCCGTTACATGTTGTCAATATTCTTGGTGTATCATGGCTGTCTAATAAATGAAATGCTGCTTCATTTACATTCATAGAGTAGGAATGTAGAGATTCTATAATTTGTTTCATAAATTCATTTGCCTTAATGGAATTGTTAGCAAAGTAAGACAGTAGAGCGTTTGTAACAGGATAGCTCATTACAGCATCAAATTGATCTCCTTGTAACCATGGAAGTGCATCGTGCCAAATTTCTCCTAAAATATATACTTCAGAATTTAATGCTTTTATCTCATTTCGGAATTCTCTCCAAAAGTTATGGTCGACTTCATTTGCTACATCAAGGCGCCACCCGTCTATATTGAATTCTTTTACCCAATAACGCCCTACTTCAAGTAAGTATTCTTTTACATCCGGGTGTGCAGTGTTTAATTTTGGCATATACGGTGTAAACGCGAAAGTATCATAATTCGGAAGTGGCTCAGTTCTAATAGGGAACTCATGAATATGAAACCATTCTTTATATGCTGACTGTTCACCATTTTCTAGTACGTCTTGAAATTTATCGAAAAAGTATCCACTGTGATTGAATACGGCATCGAGCATTACTTTTATACCATGTGTATGACATGCTTGAACGAGTTCTTTGAATGTTTCTTTTGTGCCAAATTGCGGATCGATTTCCATGTAGTCAATTGTGTCATATTTATGGTTTGAATGTGCTTTGAAAATAGGTGTGAAATATATTCCCGAAATTCCAAGTTTAACAAGGTAATCGAGGTTTTGCATAATACCAGCAAAATCTCCGCCGAAAAAATTAGTTGGAGTTGGTTCAGCGCTTCCCCAAGGAAGGGTGTTTTCTGGATTCAACGTATGATCTCCATTAGCGAACCGTTCTGGGAAAATTTGATACCAAACAGTATCTTTAATCCAGGAAGGTGCTTTGAATACATCATTTGCATGAATAAATGGAAAACAGAAAAATTTACCAACGTCATCATTTGGAATGCTGGAAAAAAATCCGCGTTCTGCATAAATAAGCGTTTCTGTCTCTGCTTTTAATTCAAATCCATAACGTAAGCGCTTAAATTTTGGCTCGATGGAAATGGACCAATAATCAAACAATGCAGTAGAACCAGTTTTTTTCATCGGTGCACTTGAAGAAATCCACTTCCCGTCTGTCCATTCATAAGGATCACCATAAATAAGATTGGTGCTTTGAACATCGTCTCTTTTCGTACGTATTCGGATATGAATCGTTTTTTCATCGTAAGCGTATGCGTAATTATCTTTTGGCCTATGATAGATGGCGTCTTTAAGCATATAAAAAATCCCCCTTTACTATCTCTATGCATATTGTTCCCTTAAGTATAATAATAAAGCATATGTTGCAAACGATTGCCTTTTGCATAGCTTTAATATTGCTTATAAGAGTAGTATTCATTTCGTATAAAGTCAATGTACAAAGAGTATAGTAATAATATTTTTAAAATTAATATTTGCAAAATGAATAAAAGAATGTATAATGATAGACAAATAGCGCAAACGTTTTCATAGATTGAGATATTGTTTGCGCTTCTATTAAACTATTCAATGCAAACGTTTTCAATTAGTAGGGTACATATACAATTCAGGGAGGTTTTTGGGATGAAGAAAGCATTATCATTATTAACGGTTTCAGCATTATCAATTGGTATGTTATCTGCATGTGGACCGAAAGATTCAGGGAAAAAAGAAGAAAGTAAAGCGAAGAAAGATTACGATCTTCTCGTTTGGGAAGATGAGAAAAAAGGTGTTGGTCTAGAGCAAGCGGTGAAAAGTTTTGAAAAGAAATATAATGTGAAAGTAAAAGTTGAAGAGGTTCAGATGACGAAACAAATAGAAAAACTTCGTCTCGATGGTCCAGCTGGCACAGGACCAGATGTTGTAACATTACCACATGATCATATTGGTAATGCGGTAACAGAAGGACTACTTTCAGAAGTGAAAGTAGATGATACAGTAAAAAGTAAATTTACAGATTTATCAATAGAAGCACAAACATATAACGGAAAAATATACGGTTTACCAAAAGCGATTGAAACACCAATCTTTATTTATAATAAAAAATTGATGCAAAAAGCACCTGAAACGATGGATGAACTGTTTAACTTCTCAAAAGACTTTACGAAAGATGGAAAATACGGATTTTTAGCACTAGGAGATAATTTCTACTTCGCTAATGCATTTATGGCAGGTATGGGTGGTTATGTATTTGGTGAAAAAGATGGAAAGCCAAATGCAAATGATATTGGATTAAATAATAGCGGTGCAGTACAAGGTGCTGAATACATTCAAAAATGGTACAAAGAAAAGTTATTCCCGAAAGGTATTATCGGTGAATCTGGTGGTTCAGCTGCAGATGGATTATTTAATGAAGGAAAAGCAGCATCTATTATGAATGGTCCATGGGCATTCCAAGCGATGGAAAAGGCTGGAATAGATTATGGCGTTGCTCCAATGCCGAAATTACCAAATGGTCAACCAATGAAAACGTTTGTTGGAGTTAAAGGATGGCATGTAACAAGTTTCTCTAAACAAAATGATTTAGCTACAAAGTTCACTGAGTGGGTAACGAATGAAGAAAACGCAAAAATTCGATTTGAGAAAACAAAAGAAATTCCTCCAGTAAAATCAGTAATGGAAGATCCAATTATTAAAGATAACGAAGCTGCAAAAGCAGTTGCAACGCAATCTGAAAATGGAATTCCAATGCCAAACATTCCGGAAATGCAAGAAGTTTGGAAACCAGCTGGAGATGCGCTTCAATTAGTTGTATCAGATAAAGAAGCACCAAAATCCGCACTTGATAGTGCAGTGAAACAAATTAAAGGTAATATTGAGGCAAATCATAGTAAGAAAAAATAAGGTGAAATTCGTGCCTCTAATATGAGGGGCACGAATTCTCTCCCTTCCATGTGGGAAGAAAAAAGGGGGAAGGAACATGCAAACATCTATGGAACCTGCAAAGGGGTTAAACCATTCAAAGCATAGGAAAATGGCAACCATGTTATCAATCATTCCAGGCGTGGGTCAAATGTATAATAAACAATTTGTAAAAGGTCTTATTTTTCTAGTATTAACAGGTTCATTTATTGTAGCCTTTGCTGATTTATTAAATATGGGATTATGGGGCATTGTAACGCTTGGTACAGAAGTTCCACGTGATCATTCTGTCTTTCTATTAGTAGAAGGAATCTTGGCACTCATTGTCATCGTGTTTGGACTCGGAATATATGCATTTAACTTATATGATGCATATCAAAATGGGAAGAAACGTGATATTGGAACACCGTTAAATTCTGTAAAAGAGCAATACCGTAATTTGTTAGATCAAGGCTTTCCTTATTTAATGGTTTCACCAGGTTTTCTACTACTTATCTTTGTTGTCGTATTCCCAATCATCTTCGTAATTTTAATTGGATTTACGAACTATGATTTATATCATTCTCCTCCAGCTAAATTAGTAGATTGGGTGGGCTTTAAAAACTTTATTGATATCTTTACATTACCGATGTGGAGAGATACATTTTTAAGTGTATTTTCTTGGACTGTCATTTGGACATTCGTTGCAACAACATTACAAGTTGCACTTGGTATTTTTTTAGCGATTATCGTAAATCAGCCTGGTATTAAAGGCAAGGCAATTATTCGAACAATCTTTATTTTACCGTGGGCTGTTCCAGCATTCGTATCTATTCTTGTATTTGCTGGTATGTTTAATGAAACATTTGGAGCAATTAATAACCAAGTATTAGCTTTATTCGGGATTGAAAAGATTGCTTGGATGACAGACCCGTTTTGGTCAAAGATTGCTTTAATTATGATTCAAACGTGGCTTGGTTTCCCGTTCGTCTTTGCAATGACAACAGGTATACTGCAATCGATTCCAGGAGAATTATATGAAGCGGCTACAGTAGATGGAGCAACTGCTTGGCAACAGTTCCGCAAAATTACATTGCCACTTGTGTTATACGCAACAGCGCCAATATTAATTACGCAATATACGTTTAATTTTAATAATTTTAGTATTATTTATCTATTTAATAACGGAGGGCCTGCTGTGTCTGGACAAAATGCAGGTGGAACAGATATTTTAATTTCATGGATTTATAAGTTAACGATGACTTCCGCGCAGTACGGAAAAGCAGCAGCTCTTACAATGATTTTATCGTTAATCGTTATTACAGTTGCGTTATGGCAATTTAAGAGAACAAAATCATTCCAAGAAGAGGATATGATGTAAATGAATATTAAACGACAAAAGATGCTACGTCTTTCATTAAGTTATTTAGTTATCTTCATAATGTGTGCGATTATTTTCTATCCATTACTATGGATAATTGGCTCATCGTTTAATCCAGGGGATAGTTTATCTGGGTCAAGTATTATTCCGAAAAATGCCACATTAGATCATTATCGCAAGCTACTTGATCTCGATTCAAGTAATTACTTACTTTGGTATAAAAATACTTTGAAAGTTAGCGTAATGACGATGATTTTCTCTGTACTAGCCATTAGTTTTACTGCTTATGCATTTTCAAGATATCGTTTTGTTGGAAGAAAGAATGGTTTATTAACATTTTTAATTTTGCAAATGATCCCAAACTTTGCAGCGTTAATCGCACTATATATATTAGCTCAGTTAACAGGGTTACTTGATACACATCTTGCATTAATTTTAATTTATGTAGGCGGAGCCATTCCGATGAATACATGGCTTATGAAAGGGTATTTTGATACGATTCCGAAAGAGTTGGATGAATCAGCTCGAATGGATGGAGCAGGACATTTCCGTATTTTCTGGCAAATCATTATGCCACTTGCAAAGCCAATCGTAGCGGTTGTAGCGTTATTTACTTTCATCGGTCCATTTACAGATTTCATTTTAGCGAGTATTATTTTGCGCACACCAGAAAATTATACGTTAGCAGTTGGGTTATATGAAATGGTAGCGAAGAAATTTGGTAATGAATTTACAACGTTTGCAGCGGGTTCAGTATTGATTGCAATCCCAATTTCAATTTTATTCCTATCACTACAAAAATATTTTGTTTCCGGTTTAACAGCTGGAGGTACAAAAGGATGAAAAATGGGACATTACGTCCCATTTTTCTTTTCATCTCCCTATAAATAAGTTTATAGGGAGATGAAAAGAGATTTGACATCCCATATGAAAAGAAGTGAAATAAATAGTATATTATAGTATAGGAAAAAAGAGCTCTATCCCTTACAATACATGGAGAGGGAGAATATGATAGGTTTTACAAGATAGAATCAATGAAAGTTTATGACTTCTCCTATTACTTGCAACGGGTGCAAGATGAAAATATATAAAATGGCAGAGAAGTGAAAGGAGGGGGATTTTTATGACAGTTACAATTAAAGATGTGGCGAAGAAGGCGAATGTAGCACCATCTACCGTTTCTCGTGTAATTGCTGATAATCCAAGTATAAGTGAAAAAACAAAGCGTCGTGTTCGGAAAGTAATGAGTGAACTAGGGTATCATCCTAATTTAAACGCAAGAAACCTAGCTAACCAAACAACAAAAACACTTGGCCTTGTTATGCCAAGTTCTGCAAGTAAAGCTTTTCAAAATCCGTTTTTCCCAGAAGTTATAAGAGGGATTAGTTCGTTTGCACATGTGGAAGGGTATGCACTTTATATGTCGACAGGTGAAACGGAAGATGAAATTTTTAATGGTGTTGTAAAGATGGTGCAGGGGCGCCAAATTGGTGGCATTATTCTTTTATATTCAAGAGAGAATGATCGGATTATTCAATATTTACATAAACAAAATTTCCCGTTCGTATTAATCGGGAAACCATATGATCGTAAAGAAGAAATTACATATGTAGATAATGACAATTATACAGCTGCAAGAGAAGTAGCAGAATATTTGATTTCATTAGGTCATAAACAAATCGCGTTCATCGGCGGTGGATCAGATTTACTTGTAACGAGAGATCGTTTGGCTGGTATGAGTGATGCTTTAAAATTAGCAGACATTGTATTACCAAAAGAGTATATTTTACATTTTGATTTCTCAAGAGAAAGTGGTCAACAAGCCGTGGAGGAATTAATGGGATTGAAGCAACCACCAACAGCAATTATGGCAACGGATGATCTAATTGGACTTGGTGTGCTAAGTGCACTTTCTAAAAAAGGGTTCGTTGTACCGAAGGATGTTTCAATTGTAAGTTTTAATAATGCTTTATTATCAGAAATTTCGAGTCCGCCACTTTCAACAGTTGATGTGAATATATATCAGCTAGGATATGAAGCTGCAAAAGCTTTAGTTGATAAAGTAGAGAATGCAGAGTCTACTGCAAAGTGTATCATTATTCCGCATAAATTATTGAAGCGTCAAACTTGTGATCATTATGCATAAAAAAAGCTAAGAGTTTAACTCTTAGCTTTTTTTTGTAGAAAGGCTTCTAAACGGTCACAGCCTTCTTTTAAAGTTTCAATACTATACGCATAGGACAAGCGAAGGTAGCCTTCCCCATATTCAGAGAATGCTGTTCCGGGAACGACGGCAAGTCCAGCTTCTTTCACAAGATCAAGTGCAAAATCAAATGATGAAGATGTTAAATGGCCAACATATGGGAATAAGTAAAATGCACCTGTTGGCTTTTCAACTGTTAAGCCCATTTGAATGAGTCTATTATATACGTAATCACGGCGTTTTTTGTATTGATGACGCATCATTTTTGGTGCATCTTTAGCAGCTGTTAATGCTTCAATTGCAGCATATTGAGCGATTGAAGTAGCGCACGTTACGTTGTATTGATGAACTTTTAATATATGCCCAGCTAAATAGTTTGGTGCGAATAATAGACCGATACGCCAGCCAGTCATCGAATGCGATTTTGATAAACCGTTAATGACGATAGTCTTTTCGCGCATTTCTGGGAAATGAGCAATCGATGTATGTGTTTGTTCATATACAAGTTCGCTATAAATTTCATCAGAAAGGACGAAAATCTTTTTATCTTTTAAAACATGTACAATATCCTGTAGTTCTTCTTTTGATAAAGTTACACCAGTTGGGTTAGAAGGATACGGCAGTACGACGCATCTTGTTTTTTCTGTAATGGCATTTTTTAGTGCATCGGCTGTTAAACGGAAGCCAGTTTCACGAACATCTATAAATACAGGGGTTGCACCGCATAATCGAATAATCGGCTCGTACCCTGGATAAATAGGGGCAGGTAAAATGACTTCTGTTCCTGGCTCTAAAATCGTTCGAAATGCAACATCAATTGCTTCACTAGCACCGATTGTAACGATAGTTTCGTTTTCAGGTGAATAATGTAAATCGTAGTTATCTTTTACAAAGTTACAAGCTGCCTTGCGTAATTCTAGTAAACCAGCGTTATGTGTATAGCTTGTATAATTTTCTGTAATAGCCCGTTTTGCCGCTTCTTTTACGAGAGAAGGTGTAGGAAAATCAGGTTGTCCAATTGTTAAAGAGATAAGATTATCATAGTTTTGAATCATATTAGAGAATTGACGGATTCCAGAAATTTGGATGTCCTTCACTCTAGGGTTAATGAATTGTTCCATTGTATCTCCCTTTCTTCCGTTTGAAAATTAAATTCATTTTAACATATTTTCTATGATTTCGCTTGCGTATATGGTATGTAGAAAGAGAAGGATAATAGAAAAAAAGCCGCTGTAAGCGACTTTTTAATATCCGTATTCCCAATCTATTTCATCTTCATTCCAAAGTACAGAGGATACTTTGCCAAGGTGAACAACTGATTCATTCACAGCGCATGTGCAATTTTCTTCTCCTGTTTTATGCTGTAACTCTTCGTACACTGATTTTTCAACGTTTTCTAGAACGACCAAATTTTCTTCTTTTAAAACAAGCGTAGTACCCGCCATATTTATCTTCCTCCTACTAAAATAATGATCACTTATTTGTAAACATAGATAGTATGGATTATATGCTGTATTTTGCTATAGTTGTCCGTCTTATGAAGTATTTTTTATTTTCTTTGTAATCCGTATTCATTGTATACTGCCGGGCAGAAATTTGGTACAGGGTTTACATTCATTTCGAAAATCTGTAACAATTATTATGTGTTGTTAACAAAGAATTAACAAATATGTTAAGAAAAATCAAAATTTTAAAACAAACAAACCTGTAAAATGATATAATCATATCAAAATACATATAGGGGATGAGAGGCTATGGAGCTTATCCGTGATTTAATGATCCAAATTGCCATCATTATTTTGCCACTATTTTTATACGAAGCGATTCGTTTAAATCGTTATCAAGAAATGCCTCCGAAGCCGAACCGCTACTTTATTATGTTTTTATCTAGCATTACACTCGTTCTCTCTATGACATACTCTATTTGTTTTGGGGACGTTTGCGGGTATAACTTTCACCCAATCCCAATTGTTAGTGGTTTTTTATATGGTGGGATTGTTGGTTTAATCCCGGCCGTTATTTTTGTTGTCTATGAATGGGCGCTAAAGGGCATAAACCTTCTTCCAGTCATAGAAGTAATATTTCTATTGATAGTTCCATTATTTTTATCAAAGAAATGGTCTCTATTTTCAAGGGATAAGAAGCTAATTTTAGCATTTATGATTTCATCATTGTACGTACTTGTTTCTTTAGTGATTGGTATGATTAACGTTCTGTTAGAAAAGGGATTTACACCATATGTTTCGCACTTATATAGCGGATATATATTTGCTTCGCTTATTATGGTTATGACAATGGTATTTCAGGTGTACTTAACAGAATATTTAAATGAAAATGCAATACTACGTACAGAGATGCAAAAGTCAGAGAAACTTAATATTGTAAGTGAGTTAGCAGCAAGTGTTGCACATGAGGTTCGAAATCCACTCACTGTTGTTCGTGGTTTTATTCAATTGCTAGAAAGTACGGAAGATGTGAAGAATAAGGATTATATGCGTCTCGTATTAGCTGAATTGGACCGGGCAGAACAAATTATTTCAGATTATTTAAATTTAGCAAGACCACAAATTGAGAAAAAAGAACATATTTGCTTATCCGCTCAATTAATAGAAATGACAACTCTTATGTCATCATTTGCAGCGATGCAGGGTGTATATTTGCAAGTTGAGATTTCTGAAAGTCTTTATACGATCGGTGATAAAACGAAATTGAAGCAAGCTATTATGAATGTTGTTAAAAATGGTATTGAAGCAATTCAAGGAAATAAAGGATATTTAAAAGTAACGGCGATGCAAAAAGATGAAACGATTGTAATAAGAGTTAAAGATAGTGGTGTTGGGATGACGAAAGAACAATTAGCAAGGCTCGGACAACCGTATTATTCTTTAAAAGAAAAAGGGACAGGATTAGGACTAATGGTAACATTTAGTATTTTACAAGCGCATAATGGTACGCTGGAATATAAAAGCGAAAGTGGGAAAGGAACTGAAGCGATTATTATATTGCCAGCTGTAAGAAATAAGGAATAAAAGTTACCGATAGAAGGTAACTTTTTATTTTATATTAGAAAAAATATATTATGCTATTCAGTTGTTTTTTCTTGTTTTGTTCGGCTAAATAAACTTCTAAATGATTGGAAAAAGCTTTGTTCTTTTGAGGCGGCGACTAATCTTTTTGTTTCTTGAATTTCGCGAATTACTTGCATAAGTTGTGCATCACGGTTGCTATCTTTATTATAAATTTGATTTACGAGTTTATTCATTTTTTCTTCTTGTTTAGATTCTCGTTTATACATATGATTCATTAATAAGTCCATCTTTTCTTTTTGCAGAGCATCTGTTTGAGCGGCATGATCCACTAACTCTTGTAGCATCTTTTCCTGAGATCCTTCTTTTACATAAACTTGTTGCATCAACTCATCTAGCTTTTCATCTTTTAAACGATTTTGGGTAATAAGGGTAGAATTTTGATGAATAATGGCTTCATTTAGTTGAGCGAGCATTTCAAGTTTTAACATGAACTCCTCGAAGTTACGCCCATCTTCTTTTTCTTTCGGTTGTATTTCTTGCGTATCTTGTATAACTGGTACAGGTGGGGCCTCTTTTTCTTTTAAAATAATTGGTATCGTTTCTGAAATATCTTCCTGCAATGTAGCAGCTCTTTCATGTATAGATTTCAATAGTTTTAAATCATCAAGTTTATAAATACGAGCATCAGCTGTTTTGGAAATTATATAACCATGTTCCTCTAACAGTTGACTATATTTGCGGACTATATGTTTTGGGATGCCTGTTTTATTCGTCACATCTTTCGTTTTATAGGTAGCTTCCATGATATTTCCTCCCCAAAAAGTATCGTATATATCATTTCAATCTTTTATGAGGACTTCCTTTGAAAAAGAATGTCGGAAGGTTATTAGTTTTCTACAGCATTAGTGAAAAGATGAAGAAAAATGAGAGTTTTTGGCGGAATGGCGAAGAAGAGCTAAAATAATGTCTGAAAACATATACAGGATAAGTTTGTTATAATAAAGTGAAACTTTAATCAGTGGGGGTTTTGTTCATCCACCACTGATCATCAGCCCTCACCAATCGGGCTTTTACGGACAGTTAATCCCCCACCTAACTTCTTTGCTTTCGCTGAATTTTGAGG
Organism: Bacillus cereus group sp. MYBK139-1; assembly: GCF_051916915.1. Lineage (NCBI taxonomy): Bacteria > Bacillati > Bacillota > Bacilli > Caryophanales > Bacillaceae > Bacillus > Bacillus cereus group sp. MYBK139-1. The sequence continues at coordinate 812,350 of NZ_JBQAHO010000002.1, forward strand.
TGGGGGTCTTACTGCTCGTTAATGCGTGATAACTGAGGAAAAGAAACAGGTAGAATCACGGAGGTATACATGAAACAATTAAAAGGTATTATCATTTCAATTATTGCAATTCTTTCTATTGTAGTAGCGGTGTATGAAGTGCTTGTTCCAGAGGAAACAAGTATTAAAAAAACAAATGCGTATGATCAAGTTCTAGAATTTCCGAAAGATCGATATCCAGAGACAGGGAAACATATTACGGATGCTATAAAAGAAGGACATTCAGAAGTTTGTACAATCGACCGTGGTGGTGCTGCGGATAGAAGAAAATTATCGTTAGCTCCATACCCATCAAAAAAAGGGTATGATCGTGATGAATGGCCAATGGCGATGTGTAAAGAAGGCGGAAAAGGAGCACATATTGAATATATAAGTCCAGCCGATAACCGCGGAGCAGGCTCTTGGGTAGGAAATAAGTTAGATAAATACCCAGATGGTACGCGTGTGAAATTTGACGTAAAGTAGTAGTTGCATATTTCATAATGAAGGAGAAGGGAACGATGGAGTTAACAATTTCGTATTCGCAATTAATGTTGATGAACTATGACGGTGATCAGCCTTACGTTGACTGGACGGATGAGGATTTTGAAAGAGGTTATGCGAAGGCGGATGGAACTGTTATTTTTGAAGCACTCTCTGATTATACTTGTGAAGTAAAAGTGACCCCAGGGAAACATATTGAGAAAGAAGAAGTGATTAGAACGGTTACAGTTCCTTTTACAGTTGAAAATGAATGTATCGTTGTAACAAGTATTCTTTCAAATAAATTTCAAATCCCTATTCCAAATGGTGAGTATACGGTTGTATTACAAGCAACACCTCTTGAAGAACCAACGGATGATGAATTATATAAAATACAATATGAATTCTTTTTTGAAAGTAAAGAATAAAAAATGGGGTATCCTCAAAAAGGATACCCCATTTTTATTATGCGTTTGTTTTTAGCAAGGAACGAGCGTCTTTTGCCGCTTGCACCATGTGCTCTAAAGCTGGAATAACTTCTTCTGTTCTTCTCGTTTTTAAACCACAATCAGGATTAATCCAGAAATATTTAGGATCGCATACTTTTAAAGATTGTTCTACGATTTTATACATTTCATCTTTACTTGGTACACGTGGGCTATGAATATCATATACACCTAGACCGATGCCTTTTTCATATGTTGTATGTTTTAATGTATCAATAAATTCACCGTGACTTCTTGATGTTTCGATAGAAATCACATCTGCATCTAATGCGCGAATCGCATCAACGATATCTTCGAAGTTACTGTAACACATATGAGTATGAATTTGTGTTTCATTTGCTACAGAAGAAGTTGCTAAAAGGAAGGATTGTACTGCCCATGTAATATAAGCGTCCCAATCTTTTTCTTTTAGTGGCATTCCTTCACGAAGTGCTGGCTCATCGACTTGAATTACTCGAATTCCGGAAGATTCAAGTAGTTCAATTTCATGACGAAGAGCTAATGCAATTTGATATGAAACTTCTTTTCTTGGAATGTCATTTCGAACGAAGGACCAATTTAAAATCGTAACCGGTCCAGTTAACATTCCTTTTACAACTTTCTCTGTTAAGCTTTGTGCATAAACAGTTTCCTTAATAGTCATTCCGTTAATAAAGGCTACATCACCATAAATAACAGGTGGTTTTACGCAGCGGGAACCGTATGATTGCACCCAACCGTTTTTAGTGAATGAGAAACCAGCAAGGCGTTCACCAAAATATTCGACCATGTCAGTTCTTTCAAATTCACCATGTACAAGAACATCAAGACCAATTTCTTCTTGGTAACGAATCCATTTTTCTGTCTCTTTTTCAATAAATTGTTCATATTGTTCATTTGAAATAACACCGTTACGCCATTCTTTTCGCGTTTGGCGAACTTCAGTTGTTTGCGGGAAGCTACCGATAGTTGTTGTTGGTAACAACGGTAACTTCAGGGCAACTTGTTGTAATTCATATCGTTTTTCAAATGGAAGAGGACGTGAAAAATCTTCTTCTTTTAGTGCTGTTCGTGCTGCTTTGACATCTTCTCGGTTACGTGCAGCAGATGAACGAATTGTATGATGTACATTTCGATATGTTTCTAGCTCATTATGAATGCTTTCTGTACCTTGAGTTAGAGCGGAATGAATAAGAACTAACTCTTCTAATTTTTGATTTGCAAATGCCAACGCATCAAATAGCTCAGTCGATAAGTGAGTTTCTTCTGTTTTATCGATTGGCGTATGCAATAAGCTACAAGAAGGCTGAACGATGAAATCTTTCGTTTGGACTTGTTTTTGTAACGTTGTAAATAACGTAAGAACTTCATCAAGATCGGCTCTCCAAATGTTACGGCCATCTATACAACCAACAGCTAAAGTTTTATCAGCTGGGAATCCATATTTTGAAATAGCATGTAGATTACCTTCTTTACCATGAACGAAATCTAATCCAATACTTGATACTGGGAATGTAATAATTTCTTCATAGTTTTCTTCTACACTATCAAAATATGTTTGTAAAAGAAGATTCGCATTTGGAACTTCTTTACGAATAGCTTCATAAATTTCTTTTGCTTGTTGAACTTCTTCTCTCGTTAAAGAAGCGAAAATCGGTTCATCAACTTGAATGATTTGTGCACCAGCTGCATGTAGTTCTGAAAGCAGTTGTACGTAGGGTGCAACTAACTGTTTTAAAATAGTAGCAAATTGTTCTTGTGTATAGCCTTTAGCTAATTTCAAGAAAGTATATGGTCCTAAAATAACAGGTTTTCCATCTACTCCTAATTCTTGTTTTGCCTCTTCGTATAAGCGAAGTGGACGATTATCTTTTAAAGAGATTTGTAATCCCTCTTCATATTCTGGAACGATATAATGATAGTTTGTGTTAAACCATTTTGTCATTTCGGAAGCTACGTGATCTTTAGAGCCACGCGCCATTGCGAAATATACATCAAGGTAAGATGTAAACTCAGAAAAACGTGATGGGATAAATCCTAGCATATAAGCAGTATCCAAAACGTGATCGTAATATGTAAAGTCGCCAATTGGAATAAGTTCAATCCCTTTTTCTTGCTGTGCTTTAACGTGTTGAAGACGAATTTCTTTCATTGTTGTTAAAAATTGTTCTTCATCAATTTTATTAGACCAAAAAGCTTCCAATGTTTTTTTCCACTCTCGTTGTAGTCCGATACGTGGATAACCTAAGTTACTTGTTTGAATTGCCATTTCAAATTCCTCCCCAATTGAAAGTAAGCATTTCCGTTTACTAGGAAATACCTATAACAAAAAGCATAAAGGCATAGAAAATAAGCCTTCCTTTTTGTTTTAACACCTCATCATCATCCGTGAATCTATCAGTGTTGTTAAAACAGGCAGGTCTCCTGACTTATGCTTCATATGATTTCTTTCACCTTCCCGTTTTCACAGTGGCATTAAAAAGAAATCTCAGCATTTACAGTGGCGGGACCGTGTTGGAGTTTCACCAAGCTTCCCTTTTAAACACGAAACAAACTGTTCGTGTACCCATTTTCCTTTTGAAAGGAATTTAACAAGCGATATGATATTGAAACAAATTCTAACACAATTTTTGGAATTTTGTCTACTGTTTTGAAATAAGAAAATTCTAAAGTTTTTTATTTTAATTATTTGTATTTTTCTGATTTTTTTAGAGTGGAGAAACATGAGGAGAATTGAAATAAAGTGCGATTAAATTTATAAAGAAATGGGTACCTATACATAGATAAGATGCCAGTTATGTTATTAAATAATTGGTTTATCTTATATCGAAAATTAAACAAGCATAACCCCAACCTAAATTAGAATGGGGTTATATTTGTTTTAGACTTTGAAATAAAATAACTATATTGTCATTTTACAGTTTCTATTTTGAAAGTTTAATCCGCATCTATATCAATTTCTGAAAGTCGCCCGGCAACAGCATCTGCAAGAAGGGTGTTTAACCATTGCAATTCAACTGTAATATGTTCAATAACGCTTTGCAAAATATATAGTTGTGCGCGTGGGATTTTTCCTTTGCTACAGTCATAAATAGTTTGCATGTTATGTAAATATTGAACGGTATCATTTTTCTTTTTTTCTAAAATAGGAATTAACTCTTGATCATCACCAAAATGAGCGAAAGAGAGTGCCGAATAAATTGGTTTATATATTTGATTTTTTGCCTCGAATTGTTTTAATAGCAACGTGTGAAATAATTGTTTACCTTCTTTTGTTATATGAAAGATTGTTTTATCTGGTCTATTTGTATCTCGAACAATAGTTGTAACACGAATTGCCCCTTGTTTTTCTAATTGCTCAAAGGCATAGTAAAGTGATCCTTTTGCATATTTAATATAACAGTCCATTTGTCGTTCTTTCATTATGTGTTGCACTTCATATGGATGTTTATCCCCTTCGAGTAGCAAACCGAGAATGACTAATTTCATGCTCATGCTGTCTCAACTGCTACTAAAAATATAGACAAATGTATATTCTTAGAGTATTCCTGCTTCTACGTGCCCTGCCTCGCTAATCACTTGCTACTACAGTTTGCTGTGACACTCCACAGGCGTAAATTCCGATGTAGCCCACCGTACATATATACAATCTATTTACGTTAGTATTGTATATTCTTTTGCTTGTAAAAGGTTGATCGCTGCGTTCAAATCTCTATCCATTACATTGCCACATTCACATGTATATACTCGGTCAGATAGCTTTAAATCCGCTTTCTTTTGACTGCAACATGAGCATAACTTTGACGATGGATAAAACCGGTCTACTTGACGTAATTCAATTCCATTCCATATTCCTCACATTTCGTCAAAAGCCACGTTTTAAAAGCAAAAAAAGACTGCTTGGCAATTGTTTTAGATAAATGTTTATTCTTCATCATACCTTTCACATTCAAATCTTCCACTGTAATAAACGTTGGCTTGGTTTTCACCACATTCGTTACAATAGACTTTACATACTCTATTCGAATATTCGCTAATCGAGCATGCAACTTTTGCACTCTAAGAACATTTTTATCTATATTCACTCTTTTATTAGTAACAGATTTTTCACCTCTTTTTTTTAGATTTTCAAATTTACGTGCTAAAGAGCGTTGTTCACGTTTTAACCGTTTTTCTATCTTTTTTACTTTTATTGTTTTGTTGATGTTTTCATGAACGATACCATCGCTACGTGTAGCAAAATCCTTCACTCCTAAATCAATCCCTAGACCTATTTTATTGAGTGCCAACTTTGTTGCCATTTCTTCCAATTCGCAAAGTACAGATACAAAATATCTTCCTGCTCTTTGATATACTGTGCCACTTTTTACAGTTGCATTTTTAGGGATATATCCATATTCTTTTAACCTTACCCAACCAATTGTAGGAACTTTGACTCTATGTCTTTCTACTGTCCAATCTGTTTTGTTGTTTTTCGGAAAGTAGCACTTCACATCTTGCTTTCTCTTTTTTTTATATCGTGGAAACTTAGATAAACCTTTAAAAAACCGCTTAAAAGCTTTATCTCCATTCATAATCGCTTGTTTTACCGCTTTGCTCGACACTTCTTTAATCCACTGGTCACACTCTTTTGTATGAATATTGTTCAGCCATTTGGAAAAGTCATAGCCACTAAGAAATTTCCCCTCCGACTCATATGCCTCTTTATTTTTAGAGATATACAGGTTATATACATATCGACACCCCCCAATAGTTTGACGGATTTTACTAACTTGTTCAGTTGTCGGTTTGATTTCTATTAAATATGCTCTTTTCATAAGTCTTCATCCTCCGACATTTTCTTTTTGTATTTTCTCAACCCATATATTCTACAGCTAAATACATGAATGATAGATATTAAATCCTGAACAAGTTCTTCTTGAATACCCATATATTCCTTATACTGTTCTTCTGTAGAATATCTTCTTCCTTTTTGGTTTCGGTAAGCAGTTAAAACACCTTGATTGTCCCACCTTTGTAATTTCTTAACAGAGACATTAAGCATTTCTGAAAATTCTTTTGGTTTATATTGTTTCATAATTACTTTTTTGCTATATATGCACACTTTTGTCTATGTTTTTGTTTACTGCTTCTTTCTCCTGTATATAGAAACTTTATCCCGATTGGTGAGGGATAATAACCAGTGGGAATAGTTCCTTACTGATCAAAGATTTACTTTATATATTATAAGCGGCATACCCTTTTTCATAAAGGGTATGCCGCTTCTTTTTTCTATACTAACTTACTTGCTTTTGTTTTTGTTTCGTTTTTGGTCCTGTAAAAAGACGCTCATTTCCCATAAGTAAAATGCAAATAATACTTAGTACAGCCGGGAGCAGTGCCCAGAAGAATGTACTGGCAATAGATGTAGCTAGAGCTTCTTTAATACCAGTTAATATTTCAGGTGGTATTTTATCGGTAGCACCTGGTGATAATAAGAAACTTGTGTCTCCACCCTTTGGAGCTAATTTTGCTAGTTCAGGTGGGAAGAGAGTGTTTAGTTTATCTGTAAAAATATGATTTTGAATTGTACCGAAAATTGTTACACCAAGAGTCATACCGAGTGAACGGAAAAATGAGTTTGTTGATGTAGCAGAACCACGATCTCTCATTTCTAATTTGTGAATCGAAGACATACTTAAAACTGAGAATGAGAAACCAACACCAAGTCCAGCGAGAACCATAAATAGTGTTACGAGTAGGCGAGGTGTATCCATTGTTAAAGTGCTTAGTAAATAAATGCCAAGAACGAAGAAAACTCCAGATGCCATCATAATGTTACGATAACTTGTTCGAGAAGCTAACTGTCCACCCGTTTGACTTCCAATTACAGAGCCAATCATCATAGGTGTTAAAATTAATCCAGCATTTGAGGCCGAACCACCGAGAACACCTTGAACGAAGATTGGGATATAAACTGTACAGATGATAAAAGCGGCACCATAGAAAAAGGCAACACCTTGGCTAGCTGCGAATAAAGGTTTTTTAAATAGATGGAAAGAAATGATAGGCTCGGTTGCTTTTCGTTCTACGAAGAAGAAAATAATAAGCATAATAACAACTGTTGTAAATAAGCCGATAATCACAGGGGAATTCCATGCGTATTCTTTACCACCAAGTTCTAAGGCGAACATTAAGCAAACGATACTAATAACAAGTGTAATAGCGCCAGCCCAATCAATTTTTTGTTTTCTAAATTCTAGAGATTCACTGTAATATTTCGTAATGAAGAAGAAGGAAATAAGTCCTAATGGAATATTAATATAGAAGACCCAGTGCCAACTTATATAGTCTGTAATATAAGCACCTAATAAAGGGCCGAATACACTAGATGTTCCGAAAACAGCACCGAATAGCCCTGTCATTTTTCCGCGCTTTTCTGGTGGGAATATGTCGTACATAATAGTGAAGGCGATAGGCATAAGAGCGCCGCCACCAATTCCTTGAATTGCTCTATAAATACTTAGTTGCTCAATACTAGATGCTGTTCCGCAAAGTGCAGAACCGAACAAGAAAAGAATAAGGCCACCAATATAAAAGCGTTTCCGTCCATACATATCAGAAAGTTTTCCGAAGATAGGCATCCCTGCCATTGTTGCTACCATATATGCAGACGTGACCCAAACGAACTTGTCAAATCCTCCTAGGTCTCCAACGATTGTTGCCATTGCTGTTGCAACGATTGTATTATCCATTGCAGCCATTAAAATACCAAGTAGTAAACCCGCAACAACAATTTTTGTCTTGCTGGAGTCTTTTTTTGATAATTGAGATTCCAAAGATAACCCTCCTTTAATAATAAGTAAACTATATTAAGTTTTGAGTGCAGCGCATAAAAATTATAAATATATTTTTTAAAATCAATTTACACAAGTGCACTGACAAAGCCATAAAGAATATTATAGTCAAATTTGACTAAAAGGCAAACTTTTTCTTCCGTCAAAATATTCTGTTGTATGGACAGCAAAAGAGTGAGTAATACTTAGTATTGGTAAAAAGTCAATGAAGGAAATTGTAAAAAAATATTTCAGTAAGAATACCTGCTGTTAACAGATGAAAAATGGTTTTTTCTTTACTTTGTCGAATAGGATAAAAGGAAGAGTAATAACTATATATCGTTTGTAACGAGCTTTATTAATATTGTGTAGAGAGGCAGAATAAGGTCGTATGGATATGATGCATCTGAAATGGGGTGAATATTATTATGAAAATATGGAAACGAATTCCGGATCAAGGAAGGCGTTCAATACCGCTACAACCGGTATTATGGATTGATGGCTCAAAAAAGGAAAACGAATGTCCTAACGTAGCAGTTACATTACAAATCCGTAGTATGTATAAAGAAAAATTTTCATATGAACTGACCTGTGATGTAAACGACATACTTATTATTCGAATTAAAGTTGAAAATAAAGGAATGAAAATGATTTCACGAGTTGTAGTAAGCCATATGATTCGAGATTATTTTGCATATATTCCAAATTCATTAAAGGCTGATAAGGGAATGAGCGAGTTTCTGTTCCAGCTTGTAAGGTGGAGAATCGATAATTTATTACCAAATGAGAAGGTAGAATTAATTTGCAAAATAAAAGCAAATAAAGATAAAGAACTCAAAAACACACTATTTCAAGCTACATATACATTTCAATATAACGGAGTATCATATGGTCCGCTGCAAACAAATGAAGTTGTGGTGCGACAATGATAAAAAGGAACCTGTATGAAAGGTTCCTTTTTTAGTCCCTTTTTTGTTCAATCAATATTTACAATAGCGTCAATTTGATTATATGTAATGAAGTTTACTCCGAAAGAATTAAATAGTAATTTTAGCGACAACAGAAACCCCGATAGTAAACATATAATATCTGATAGATTTTTCTTTTGTAGCATGTAGGTCACCATATTTCTAAAATGATGTATGGTATATATGAAATAGAATAGAAATGGTAGACAAGCTTAAGCGGAAATGTACACTCAATATGTACATTTTTTATTTTGTAGAAAAACATAATTGTTATAGAAACATATATTGGTATAGAAGGGAGGCGAAGCATGAAACATAAAGGGAAAATTAGTGGATTATTACTTGGGAATACAGTGGCAGTTACAGAATGGATTGCGCTTCAGGATGTAATTACAAAACTGGATTCGCGATCATTTTATACCGTCTTTATTATTTATATATTGCAAATGATACTCAGCTATTATTTTGGACATTGGTATGATAAAAGAGCGAGTGGGCGTATGGATACGGAAGTAGGAGGAATGGCAAGTAATGATTTTGTAGTTGATTTTTTTGAGAAAGTAGCTGCTTTATCAGAACGAGATTCTCATAATATTACAGTGTACATTCTTTCTGTGAAAGAATGGAAAGGACTAAAAGAAACAGTGCAAGAAAAAAAAATGGAGGTGTTAGTACAAAAGTTGGAGAGTACGATTGTAAAGACAATTCGTAAAGGCGATGTCGTTACGAAGTGGGATGAAAATAAGTATGTTATTGTGGCGATCGATAACGGACATGAAAAATCGACAATAACAAACCGATTAATGAAAAATATTGAAAGTGAAATAGAAAATGGCTTGTTAAGTATGACTCTATTATTTGGGGCTGCTAGTTATCCAATAGAAGGAAAAACGTTTGAAGAATTGTTAAGAAAGGCACAAAATCAATTGTACCAGCATAGAAATTCGTAAAAAAATAAGTAAAACTTTGATGTGAAGAAATATGATATGAAGAAGTTTTGATTGTAACATTTTTTTGACTTTTATTACAAAAAGAACTTTTTTTGTAATAAAAGTCTTTAAAAATATATGAAATAGGCATATAATTATGATGGATGTGTCAATGCATTTTGCACAATGTGTTTCACTTTAAAAGTGTAGAGGAAAGCATACTCTACACTTTTCCTTTTTAGGGAATAGTTGCAAGATCGCATTTATACTGTGTAAAATGAACAAAGAGATTATTTGATAGAAAGCGGGAAAGGGAATGATAGACGTGAGAGAACAACGAACATCTTTTATCAGGTGAATGATTACTGTTGTTCTTCAAATTATTATGGTTGTGATGAATTCCGTTGTACTTTTGTGTAATACATAATATCAATAGGTTTTAAAAAGTGCCAAGTAAAAGATGGATATGGAACTGCTATTTAGTCCAAAAACGGAAAATGTAATTTTAAGTAATACAATTTGTACAAGCATTATAAACAATATGAATGATTTTCGTGAAAAAGGTGCGAGTGTGGAGTTTATAAAAGACTATATAATTTCATAGCTTTATACACGATGATCGTATATAAGTAGGAGGAAAAAGATGTTGAAATATAGTAAATTAGCAATTGTAACTGCATTATCAATGACTTTACTAGCGGGTTGTTTCGGGCCGAAACCAGAAGAGGAATTATATGTTGCATTTGAAAATGCTGCAAAGCAAGAAAAAACAATGTTTGAAGATGCAAAAAAACTTGAAACTTTAGAGAAAGAGGGACAAGAATTATATAACCAGATTGTTCAAGAAGGAAAAGATAATAATCAAACTGTTAAGGAAAAACTAAACCAAGCAGTGAAAAATACAGATGAACGAGAAAAAGTGCTTAAACAAGAAAAAGAATCTTTAACTAAGGCACAAGAAGAAGTGAAATCGGCAGATAAATATGTGAAGAAAATTGAAGATAAGAAATTGAAAGATCAAGCGGATAAAGTGAAAAGCACATATGAGAAACGACATGATTCATTTAACAAAATGTATGATAGCTATAATAAATCGTTAAAACAAGAAAAAGAATTATATACAATGCTACAAGATAAAGGTACAAAATTAAAAGATATTAGTGAAAAAGTAAAAGTAGTAAATCAGTCTTATAAAGATATTGAATCAGAAAAAGACAAGTTTAATGAATTTACGAAATCTTATAATACAGAAAAAATAGCTTTTTATAAACAAGCAAATATTAAAATTAAAGAAGAGAAAAAATAAAACAGTTTGGCCTACAATTGGCCAAACTGTTTTATTTTTTTGTATAGGTACGACTATACCATGGGACAGGTTCACTTAATTTTTTTTCTTGTTTTAGCGCTTCAGGACCAATATAATCTTGAAGTGTTTTTTTTGCTACTGTTAAAGATAAGGTTGTTTTCGGATTTCGATAGGAGGATTCAAGATGACCGAGATGTGGTAGGATTCGAAAATCTTCTTTTGTAGGAGGAATATGGAAAAAGTAATCACCTAAACGTATAAGAACATCAGATTGTTGTTGGCTAAAACGTGGATTTCTAGAGAAATGTAATCCTTCTTTAATAGCTTTTTTTTCAGTAATTAAGCGTTCTAAAGCTGTCTTTTTTAACCAGTATAAATACTTCGGATTAGTTGCAGCTTTAGCATGACGATTCACAACGAAAATAGATTGAGCTAGTCGATTAATAGAATGTTGGTTTTGTAATTGAGATTGTGGTTGTGAAGGTTTCATATTAAATCTCCTTTCAATTTTTCATTATTATACCATAAGTAAAAGCGATTTTTATTATATGCAAAAAGTGATTGTATATATTTTCAATATTAAAGCAATATTGTTACAAAAAACAACTATTTTGTATAATAGTAATAGAATGTGTTTTAGAAATTTGATAATGAAAGAGTGAGAAGTTTGAAAGAAATATTAAAACAGCAATATGCCATTATAGATATTGGATCTAATACAATGCGTTTAGTTATTTATGAAAAGCAAAACGGAGGTTTTTATAAAGAGATTGAAAATACGAAAGTGGTTGCAAGGTTAAGGAATTACTTAGTCGATGGTGTGTTGATTGAAGAAGGAATAGAGATATTGTTACAAACATTATTTCAATTTCAAGAAAGTACACGATTCCATCAGTTGCGCCATGTACTTTGTGTTGCAACAGCAACAATTAGGCAGGCTGAGAATCAAGAGGAAATTAAAAAACTTGTTGAAGGACAAACAGACTTTACTCTTAGAGTATTATCAGAATATGAAGAAGCACGTTACGGCTATTTAGCGGTTATGAATTCAACTTCGTTCTCGGAAGGGATTACAGTAGATATTGGTGGAGGAAGTACGGAAGTTACATACTTTCGAAATAGAGAGATTTTAGAGTATCATAGCTTTCCTTTTGGGGCACTTTCTTTAAAGAAACAATTTATTAAAGAGGATATACCTACTGAAGAAGAGTTGGACAAGCTTCAAACGTATCTAGAATATCAATTTCGAACATTACCATGGTTAATTGATAAGAAATTGCCCCTTATTGCAATTGGTGGTAGTGCGAGGAACTTAGTGAAAATTCATCAAAATTTAATTTGTTATCCTATAGCAGGAGTACATTTATACAAGATGAAAAAAGAAGATATTAAAAATGTGAAAGAAGAATTGGAAGGACTGTCGTTCATAGAACTTCAAAAAATGGAAGGATTGGCAAAAGATCGAGCGGATACAATTGTTCCAGCAGCTGAAGTATTTCATACGCTTGTTAATGTTATAGAGGCGCCAGCATTTGTATTAAGTAGAAAAGGATTAAGAGAAGGTGTTTTCTATGAAGAGTTGACAAAAGATTTGGGGATTTCATATTATCCGAACGTGGTCGAAGAAAGTTTGTATTTATTATCACATGAATATGAAATGGACATGGAATTTGTAATGCAGCTTATTAAACATGGAAGATTAATTTGTCAACAGCTTGAAGAAACAGGGCTGATTTCTATGTCAATAAAAGACTGGGAAGTATTCCATCAAGCAGCGAAAGTATTTAATATAGGCAAATATATAGACGAAGAAGCGAGCCGCTTACATACGTTTTATTTATTAGCAAATAAAACAATTGATGGTATGATGCATAAAGAGCGAGTTAGATTAGCGCTTATTGCGTCTTATAAATCAAAAATGTTATTCAAACAACATCTGTCTCCGTTTGAAGGATGGTTTGATAAAAACGAACAAAAAAAAATACGCCTATTAGGGGCTGTTTTACAATTTTCAGCAGCTCTAAATATAAGACAAAGATCGCTTGTTGAATCGATATCTATAACAGAAAGCAAAGAAGGATTAACATTTAAAATTGTATGTGAGCAATCGGCATTAGCGGAAAAAGTGCAAGCTGAAAAGCAAAAAAAGCAGCTGGAAAGAGTATTGAAAACGAATATTAACTTATTCTTCGAATCAAAACAATAAGTTGTACGGATGTCTTTACAAAAAATTAACACTTTGGAATATTGTAATTTGTTAAAATGAAAGTAACTAAATTATAGTGAAAAAGTTTCAAGGGAAGTGTGAAGAGGATGGAAATGTTGAAGGGGAATATAGTCAATTTAAATGATACAGCTTATTACAACAATAGAGAACTAAGTTGGTTAGCATTTAATGAACGTGTACTACAAGAAGCACAGGATGAAATGAATCCGCTTTTAGAAAGATTAAAGTTTATTAGCATTTTTAGCTCCAATTTAGATGAATTCTTTATGGTACGTGTAGCAGGATTGAAGGATCAAGTGAGCGCTGGGTTTAACCAACCAGAAAATAAGGCTGGCTTAACACCAAAAAAGCAATTAAATAAAATTGCGATAAAGGCCCATGAATTAATGACTGTACAATATGATACGTTTAAAAATTATGTGTTGCCAGCGTTGGAGCTAGAGGGGATTGAGCGTTTAACATTCCATGATTTGACGAAAGAACAAAGAGAATTTATAGAAGAGTATTTTGATGAGCAAATTTTCCCAGTCTTAACACCTGTAGCTATCGATGCGTATCGTCCATTTCCTATGTTATTAAATAAAAGTTTGAATTTAGCTACTCTTTTATATGATGAGAAACAAGTGGAGGAAGAAAACCGCACGAAGTTAGGAATTGTACAAGTTCCTTCATTACTTGAACGTTTCATATTTTTACCGAGTGAAGGGCAAAAGCATAAATTTATTTTATTAGAAGATGTAATTAGTGGTTTTACTCATAAATTATTCACTGGATATAAAGTATCATCTGTTACTCGTTTCCGTATTACACGCAATGCGGATTTAACGATTCATGAAGAAGGTGCGAGAGATTTATTAAAAGTAATTGAAAAAGAATTAAAAAAGCGTAAGTGGGGAGCTGCTGTACGTTTAGAAGTTGGCAAAGAACACATTGATGAAAGAGTATTAGCGTTATTATATGAGGTGTTGGAAGTAAAAGATGAAGATGTGTATATAATGGATGGACCGTTAGATTTAACATGTCTATTTTCTTTATATAAAAAACTAGCACCTTTATATGAACATCTTGTATATCCGGCTCTTATTCCGCAACCTCCTCAAGACTTAGGTGATGAGGAAGATGTATTTGAAAAGGCGATCGAACATGATATTTTATTACATCATCCTTTTGAATCGTTTCAGCCAGTAGTTGATTTTGTTCGTGATGCGGCAGACGACCCAAATGTACTTGCGATCAAACAAACATTATATCGAGTAAGTGGTGATTCTCCAATTATTCAGGCGCTAAAGGTAGCGGCTGAAAAAGGGAAACAAGTGACGGTGTTGGTTGAATTAAAGGCAAGGTTTGATGAAGAAAATAATGTGCATTGGGCTAAAGAATTAGAACAGGCGGGTTGTCATGTTATTTACGGTGTAAGTCATTTGAAAACACATAGTAAAATTACGCTAGTTGTAAGAAGAAAAAACGGAAAAATTGAAAGGTTCGTACATCTTGGAACCGGAAATTACAATGATGCAACGGCAAAGCTATATACTGATTTTGGCTATATTACATCACGGAAAGACTTTGGGGTCGATGCAACAAATTTCTTTAATTATTTGAGTGGTTATACAACAAAGCCACATTTTCATCATTTATCGGTTGCACCATTTGATATAAGAGAGCAATTTATGGATTTAATAGATGAAGAAATTCGTTATCATAGGCAATATGGAAATGGATATATCATTGCTAAAATGAATTCATTAACTGATAAACCACTTATTAAAAAAATATATGAAGCATCACAAGCTGGAGTAAAGGTAGAACTCATCGTTCGAGGAACATGCTGCCTACGACCTGGCATTCCAAATGTAAGTGAAAATATTCGGGTAGTTAGTGTTGTCGGGAGATATTTAGAACATAGCCGTATTTATTATTTCCATCATAATGGAGAAGAGAAAATATATTTATCTTCAGCTGACTGGATGACACGAAATATGGAGAAACGTGTAGAAATCTCTTTCCCGATATTAGATATTGAAATGAAGGCACGAATTAAGGCGATTTTACAGCTTACTTTAGCTGATAATGTGAAAACACGTGAACAGAATAAATCTGGTGACTATTACTATGTTATTAATAGTAGTACAGAAGAAATTGATAGCCAAGTGAAGTTATTTAAGATGGCGTATCAAAATACAGATGCTGAATAATGAGAACAAAGTAAAAAACCTCTTTTTTAAGAGGTTTTTTACTTTGTTCTCTACTTATTATAAAGGATGCGTAGAGAGAATACTTTTTATTATAAGCATGTTAATGGATCATCAATCGGTTAAGAAAGGAAATAACATTAGTAGAATTGTTGTGGTACATTAATAATAGAATGGTTGTTGACAAGGTCCACCATAACAAGGATAAGGTGTCGGCGGTGGGAAAGGTGGTGGATATGGTGGGTAATACGGTCTAGGACCGAAAGCTAATGCTCCGCCAAGCAGTCCACCAGCAATACCAGCTAGAAATGGGACGCCAAAAAACGGAAAGAAGCGTGAGTCGCCTACTGGACCAATAGGTGCTGAACGGACTGGGATTGGTTGATAATATGGATACATGAACAAACCTCCTTTATTGGACTCACTTTTATCATATGGTAAATGAAACATGGATGAGCGCGTACAAGAAAGGATATGTAAGAAAATAGGCGAATGATTACGAATGCTGGAGCGTAAAAATTGTTATTTCAGGTTTTGCCATAAATCGGAATGGGACACGTGTTCTGCCAAGGCCTCGATTGACATAGAGAGCTAAATCTTGGATCGTATAGAAACCTTCTACATAGTTTTTAGCAAGTGCTGGGGTAATAATAGCGCCTAAAAAAGGAATTTGTACTTGTCCGCCATGGCTATGACCAGAAAGTTGTAAGTTAACTGGATATGTAGCAATTTGCGGTGCAATATCTGGTTCGTGAACAAGAACAATGTTATAAATATTTTTCCGAGCGCGCTGTAGTGTTTCCTTTATTTTTGGTTTGCCTAATAGTATATCATCAAGACCGAAAATTGAAATTTCACTATTATCCAGTAGACGGATTCTCTTTTCACTGTTTAGTAATAGTTCAAATCCAGATTCACGCATGATGTGTTCGTAGTATTCCGTTCCATATCCGCCGTGATCATGGTTACCATAAATAGAAAATTTACCGAAGGGTGCTTGTATATTTTTTAAGATGGATGCAACGAAAGGAGTGTCAGTATATGTTTGATAATTATCAATGAGATCACCAGTAAAGAGAACAATGTCGGGTTTTACAGCATTAATTTTAGAAACGATTTGAGATAAATGTTGGAGAGAGAAATAGTATCCGAGATGTAAATCACTAAATTGAAGAATCTTCATACCATGAAAACTTTTTGGTATGAGTTGTGATTTCAATGTATGCTCTGTAAAAGAGAGTAGATGAGGCTCAATATATTTAGCGTAATAGTATCCGACGCTAGTCGTTATAATTGAATATAGACACGTACGCATTCCAGTTTTTAGAAAATCTCTTCTCGTAATTTTCTTCATAAAAATATGAGTATACCTAATTGGTTTATATTATATGTGTTCGTTACATTTACAGGTTACTCAAATCTCCTTTCGTTTTTTTTAATATATTTTAAATCATGTAAAAGTAGTATAGATAACGAAAAAACGAATAAAAAGAAACCTCTTTACGTTAAGATATCAGAAAAGTTTAAAAATATAAAGATTTCTATTAAATAAAATGATAAAATGAATGTGTATTCATTTTTGGGAGGGGATATATATGAAAGAAAAAGTAGTTATTATAACAGGTGGATCGAGCGGAATGGGAAAAGGAATGGCGACTCGCTTTGCAAAAGAAGGGGCACGAGTTGTTATTACAGGACGTACAAAGGAAAAACTAGAGGAAACAAAATTGGAAATTGAACAATTTCCAGGACAAATATTACCGGTACAAATGGATGTAAGAAATACGGATGATATTCAGAAAATGATTGAACAGATTGATGAGAAGTTTGGACGAATTGATATTTTAATCAATAATGCAGCTGGAAACTTTATTTGTCCAGCAGAAGATTTATCCGTGAACGGCTGGAATTCGGTTATTAATATTGTGTTAAACGGTACATTTTACTGTAGCCAGGCTGTCGGAAAATATTGGATTGAAAAAGGTATAAAAGGAAATATCATTAACATGGTAGCAACATATGCGTGGGATGCAGGTCCGGGAGTTATTCATTCGGCTGCAGCGAAGGCTGGAGTATTAGCAATGACGAAGACACTCGCTGTTGAGTGGGGACGTAAATATGGAATCCGAGTTAACGCTATTGCGCCAGGACCAATTGAACGTACGGGCGGTGCTGATAAATTATGGATTTCAGAAGAAATGGCTAAGCGTACGATACAAAGTGTTCCGCTTGGAAGACTTGGTACGCCAGAAGAAATTGCAGGTCTAGCTTATTATTTATGTTCAGATGAAGCTGCGTACATAAATGGAACTTGTATGACAATGGATGGAGGACAACATTTACATCAATATCCATTTTAAAAGGGATAAGAAAAATGTGACGGAATTGTGACATATGAAAGAAAAGTGTTTACAAGAGGTCATATATACGTTATATTTAAGACCTCTTTTTTCTTCATAGTAGAATTGCTAATTCCCCTTAGCATTTTACCCCTCTAATCCCTTCAGGAAAACTGAAGGGATTTTTTATTATTTTTCCGTAAATATCATGTTATAATTTTTGAAAAGTAAAGGGAGGGAAGCACGTTGATAGATGCATTAGATGTAATGAGTAACTTGGATAAAGTCCTTCCTTATTATCAAGCAATTTTTAGTGCTGATGAACATACTGTAATTGGATATGAAGTAGTAGGGCGTATTCAAACAGAAGAGGGCATACAAAGTTTAGCTTCTTTCTTTCATGATGACTCTATTCCAAGTGAGTTTCAACTAGAAGCGGATAACATTATAGTAGAAAAAGCTTTAAATCGTTATTTAGAAAGTGATCAAAAACTATTATTATTTATACATCGGAATGCTAACGTATTAATGAACGATGATGATGAAAGTTTGCTTCAACTTTTATTGATGTATGAAAAACAAGGTTTAAATTTGAAAAACATTGTTTTAGAGATTACAGAACATGAATGTAAAGAAGATATAGAGCAATTTAATCATTTGCTTATGTATTATCGTACATATGGTATTCAAATTTCGATTAATAAAGTCGGAACAGGTACAAGTAATTTAGAACGTATTAGCGTGTTAGCACCTGATATTTTAAAAGTAGATTTAACAAATTTAAGGCAAACTGCACTTTTACAATCTTATCAAGATATTTTATATTCTTTATCATTACTTGCTAGAAGAATTGGTGCGACATTGTTATATGAAGAAATAGATGCTTTTTATCAATTACAATATGCATGGAAAAACGGTGGTAGGTACTATCAAGGGAATTATTTGAAAGAATGCTTACCTGATTTTATTGAAACGAACGTTTTGAAAGAACGACTTGGTAATGAGTGTCATCAATTTATTCAACATGAGAAGAAAAAACTACAAAAGATTTATAATTTAACAGAAATGTTACGCGATCGAATTGGCGATGTTTTAGCGAAACAGAAAAAGAATGAAGATATAAATGATTGGTTATTACAATTTAGCCAAAGTGTATCACAATGTAGTTTTCGTATATTTATTTGTAACGAAGATGGTTTCCAACAATCAGGAAACGTTATGAAAAAAGATGGGGAATGGATTGTGATGCCTGAGTATTACATGAAGAACTGGAGTTGGCGCCCGTATTTTCTAGAGAATATTATGAAAATGCGTTTTGAGAATAAAGCAAGACTTTCAGATTTATATGCTGATATTGAAACCGGTGAGATGGTACGAACATTTTCTTTCCCGATTGATGATGAAAACTTTTTATTTATAGATTTATCGTATGAATATTTATATGAAGAAGATGTTTTATTTTAATGCACGAAGAGATTCGTGCATTTTTTGTTTGTTTTTATCATAAATTGGTAATAGTGAAAATGGTGCTGAAAATGCTGTCTATCGTTGTAAAGATTTTACGAACGAAACCAGCCCTTTCTTTGCATAATCATTGTTACAATGAATACTACAAAGACAAGTTTTCTTAAAAGGAAGGTGAAAAAATGAGGAAATATGGAATATGGTTAGTTCTATTTGTATGCGTTGCCTTTCTAGTTGGTTATAGTGTTACAACTGTTTTAGGAAAAGAGGAAGTGAAAGTCGATCGGAAAGAAGTGTTTGAAACGATACAAAAAGGCTATGAAAGCCAATTTTCAATTCGTGGGAAGCATTTGCCGATGAATAAGATGATAGAAACGTTATCACCATATTTTACAGAGAATTTCCTTCAAGTATTTACAGATGAAAATAGTAGAAGTGATAAACAAAGTGGTGAATATTTACTTCCAGCAAAAGAAGCGCCATTTTCTTTTAATTCAGAAACGAAAATGTCATATGATGAAGAGCATAAAATTTTATATGTTTATGAGCGGGCGAAAAGTGGACAATATCAAATTGTAACATTGCAAAGAGATCAAGGGAAATGGAAATTGGCCGGATATCATGAAAGCCAAGAACTTTTAACTGAAATAAAAAGGTTACAACAATTATAAAGTGAAACTTTAATCAATAGGGGGCATACCCCGTTGAATATTAACCCGCCACAATCGGATGTATACTTCCAAAATATAGCGGGATAAGAATAGGAATAGGTCTTTACCTATTCCTATTCTATATTAAGTAGTTGTTGTAATTTTTCAATTTGAAAACCAGCAACGACTTCTCCGTCAATTACAACCGTTGGAGTTGAATAAGAATCATAGTCATATAAAAGACGATTGCGAGCAGCGGCGTCTTTTTTTACGTCAAATTCTTCGTATACAACGTTATTATGCTTTAAAAATTCTTTCACAATAACACATGGCGGACAATCAGGTTGTGTGTAAACCTCAATTTTTTTCATTGCAATTCCTCCTTTTTACTGTTTTTTATTATATTCTTCCAGTATAAAAATCGCAATAAAGAAGGGAAAAGATGTTCTTTCTGTTTTTTCCTTCGTATTTCGACAAATTTTTAGTTGAGTTTCTGGCCAATAACCTTTATCCTAGAGTGTGGAACATTTTTTCTGTTATGACGGATAGAATGAGTATAGCTGTAAAACCTATTGGTAGGAAGATCAGAGAAAGGAGAGATTTCATGTCTCTACTCCAAGGAATTTTAACTCGACTTGTTAGTCTACAAGAACAAGCTGAAAGCGGTGAAGTAGCACAACGCTATTTTGAAGTGAACGGTGAGCGCAAATGTAGCGTGAAATTTTTCGATAAAAGTGAAATGTATGAGTTAGAAGTGTATCAACAAGGTGAAAAACCTCAAGTGTATCAATTCGATAATATCGACATGGTTGCAATTGAGATTTACGATATCATTTCTTGATACATATAAAAAAGGTGTTGCCATAGGGCAACACCTTTTTTAGTTCTATTACTTTTAGTATATATGTATAAGGATTTTTCATTTTTCCTACAATGGTAATAAAGTGAAAGTGTAATTAGTAGGGTTTCTTCGGCCTATGCTGTTTATTATCCATCACCAATTGTAAATAGCGGGATGAAAATAGTGAGGAGGTGTGTTATATGGAACGTTTACCAGTTGTGATTTGTCCTAATTGTCACAATGCTGCTGAGATTATTCATGTACTAACGGCTCAATCGAATCAAAACGTAATTTATACGTGCCAAGTTTGCCAATATGTAATTCGGAATATTGAAACGAATAAAGGGTAGGGAGTTATAATTTTGGTTTTTGTCCCATACAATGAGAATACGAAAAGTCTGTCTAATTGAAAGGACGTGACTATGTGGCCGGTGAACATAAATTTTATAATGTTTCAGAGAGACATTTAAATTTTGATATGGTCTTTACCCGTATTTGTAATTTCATTGAAAAGGATCCGCGAAATTTATATCGTTTATCCATTGGGACAGACTCACAAGCACATCAAAAGGATACGAGGTTTATTACGGCAATTCATATTCATCGCGTTGGAAAAGGAGCCTGGGGGTGTTTACACCATCAATCAGTAAAAGATAAGCCAGCAACTTTACGTGAGAAAATATATTTAGAGACGCAGTTTAGTCAAGAAATTGCATGCCTATTTACTCCAAATCATATACAAACAATATGGGATTTATTGCATCCATATGCTCAAGATGGGGCTGGTTTTATAATGGAGATTCATTTAGATATTGGAAATGATGGTTTAACAAAAGAATTTATTCTAGATATGACAGCGAAAATTCAAGCGATGGGATTAACTGCAAAAATTAAGCCAGATGCTTATGCGGCGTTTAGTTATGCAAATCGATATACGAAATAAAAACAATTTATATATTTCTTCCACTAAAAACTGAATATTACATCTATTAAATAGGCTGAAAATTGTATATAATAATGGTAACGATGCGAGTATAAGGAGAGGGGTATATGAAAAGGGAATTTGTTTTAACGGAAGAAGAGGAAAGTTTGTTATTAGATATTTTATTTCAGCAAAATTATGCGAGTGAAATTTTAGCTGTGGAACTTACAGATATCGAGAATGGTTTAAAAAAGACAGACGTGATGCAATATAAAAAAATCACAAGGTTATTTTACAGATTAAAAAATAAAGGGTATTAAGCGCTACCGGAATGGTAGTCTTTTTTTTGTGTTATATGCTAAAATAGCTGTGTAATTTTGTTTTTACTGAAAGAATGTAAGGACAAAATAATAATGTGAAAACGCTGTCATAAAATGTGAATAGAGCCGGTAATTATAAGCAGGAAAAAGGGAAAATGGGGGATGTAATATGATTAGTATTCCAAAAGACGAGTTTCAACAAATTTTTGTAAAAGATTTAATGATTTCATCAGAAAAAGTAGCACACGTCCAAATAGGGAATGGTTTAGAGCATGCTTTACTCGTACTTGTGAAATCTGGATATTCGGCGATACCTGTTTTGGACCCGATGTACAAATTGCATGGGTTAATTAGTACTGCTATGATTTTAGACGGTATGTTAGGGCTAGAACGCATTGAGTTTGAAAGACTTGACGAAATGAAAGTAGAGCAAGTAATGAAGAAAGATATTCCGGTTCTTAAGTTAGAAGATTCATTTGCAAAAGCATTAGAAATGACTATTGATCATCCATTTATTTGCGCTGTCAATGAAGATGGGTATTTTGAGGGGATTTTAACACGTCGAGCCATTTTAAAATTGTTGAATAAAAAAGTAAGGCAACATAATCGATAATGTGAGAAAAGTGACTTCATAGAACCGAAGAAGTCACTTTTTTTTCGTGCATATCAGTTGTGTATGTATTATATTTAAAAAGATAAAAAATATAAGCGTATGTAGTTAAATTAAGGATGAAAAGCTTATTGAGATAAGGTGTATGGAAGCTAAGGAAAGAGGGAGAAAGTTGCAAATTGATGATTTTCAAATGATGGTTGTGTTAGCACAGGAATCAAATATGAGAAAAGCGGCGGAACGTTTATTTGTTTCACAACCTGCGCTTAGTCAACGATTACAATCTATGGAGAAACAATGGGGAATGAAGTTTTTTATTCGTTCGCAAAAAGGATTGACAATTACACCTGAAGGGGAAAAAGTCGCAAATTACGCAAAAGAAATGCTACAAAGGGAAGAGGATATTAAAAGTGAGCTAGCTGTTTTTAGAACAGAAACTCATGGGACGTTAAAAATAGCTGTCGCATCAGTTATTGGTCAATATTGGCTTCCTCCTGTTTTGAAGAAGTTTGTACATAAATATCCTTCTGTGAAAATATCGCTGTTTACTGGCTGGAGTAGTGAAGTGCAAAAGCAATTTTATGAAGGAGACGTTCATGTTGCTATATTGAGAGGAACACAAGAATATAAAGGCCAGAAGCAACAATTATTTGAAGATGAACTTTATTTAGTGGATAAAGAAATAAAAGATATTTCGATGTTAAAAGAAACAAATAGACCATTTATTCAATTTAAAAGTGATTCGACTTATTATGGACAAATACAAAATTGGTGGTATGGTTTATTTTCTAATCCACCTAAGAGAACAATTGTCGTTGATCAAATTGAGACTTGCAAACAACTCGTTTTAAATGGTATAGGTTATGCTCTTTTACCTTCTACTGTTTTAAAAGAAGTACAGGAAAATATGTATAAAACACCTGTCCAATTAACGAGAGAAACATGGTTATTGACGAGTGAATCAGCTAGACAATTGAAGCAAGTACAAGCATTTTTAGAAATTATAGAAGAAATTCAAATGGAAAAATAGGATTATTATCTTGCTACTCGCTCTATCGTTTGGTAGAGTAACATTATAAATGGATTTAGGAGGCAACAAGAATGAAAATGATGGACGCTAACGAAATTATTTCGTTTATTCAAAAAAGTGAAAAGAAAACTCCTGTAAAGGTATACATAAAAGGGGATTTAAAAGAAGTAACATTCCCTGAAACGGTACAAGCATTTGTAAATAAAAAGTCTGGTGTATTATTTGGAGAATGGTCTGAAATTAAGACAATTCTAGATGAAAATAGCAAGTACATTGTGGATTACGTTGTTGAAAATGACCGTCGTAATTCTGCAATTCCAATGCTTGATTTAAAAGGTATTAAAGCTCGTATTGAGCCAGGTGCGATTATTCGTGACCACGTTGAAATCGGCGACAACGCTGTTATTATGATGAATGCAACAATTAATATCGGTGCTGTAATTGGTGAAGGGTCTATGATCGACATGAACGCGGTACTTGGTGGACGTGCAACTGTTGGTAAGAACTGTCACGTAGGTGCAGGCGCAGTACTTGCAGGTGTTATTGAGCCACCTTCAGCAAAACCAGTTATCGTTGAAGACGATGTTGTTATTGGTGCTAACGTAGTTGTGTTAGAGGGAGTTACAGTAGGTAAAGGTGCAGTTGTAGCAGCAGGAGCTGTTGTAACAGAAGATGTACCTCCATATACAGTTGTAGCAGGTACTCCAGCACGTGTAATTAAAGAGATTGATGAGAAGACAAAAGCAAAAACTGAAATTAAACAAGAGCTTCGTCAATTAAACCCAGAGAAATAAAAACAAAAAAGCGTAAGAGCATAAACAGGCTCTTACGCTTTTTATAGATAGAGGTGCAAAAATGGTAGTAAGCAAATTCGTTCAAATTCGTAGAGACTTACACAAAATACCGGAAATTGGATTTAAAGAGTGGAAAACACAACAGTATATTTTAGATTACATAGGAACGCTTTCGAATGAACATGTGGAAGTGAAAGTATGGAGAACAGGTGTCATTGTTAAAGTAAAGGGAAGAAATCCAGAAAAAGTTATAGGTTATCGCGCAGATATAGACGGTTTACCAATTACAGAGGAAACTGGATATGAGTTCGCTTCTGTTCATGAAGGAATGATGCATGCATGTGGACATGACTTACATACGACAATCGGTTTAGGCCTCCTAACAGCAGCTGTAACAGAAAGAATAGATGATGACCTTGTATTTCTATTCCAACCAGCTGAAGAAGGGCCTGGAGGGGCTCTTCCTATGTTAGAGAGTGAAGAGTTAAAAGAGTGGAAGCCAAATATTATTCTCGGCCTTCATATTGCACCTGAATACCCTGTAGGAACAATTGCTACAAAAGAGGGGCTATTATTTGCAAATACATCAGAGTTATATGTTGATTTAAAGGGGAAAGGTGGACATGCAGCTTATCCTCATACTGCAAATGATATGATTGTCGCAGCTAGTCACCTTGTTACACAGCTTCAGTCCGTTATTAGTCGTAATGTAAACCCACTTGATAGTGCAGTAATTACAATCGGAAAAATAACAGGCGGTACAGTTCAAAATATCATAGCAGAAAAGTCTCGGTTAGAAGGAACGATTCGAACGTTATCAGTGGAATCAATGAGTCGTGTTAAAAGTAGGATTGAGGCAATTGTTGCAGGTATAGAAGCTTCCTTCCAATGTGAAGCGGCTATTGACTACGGAGCGATGTATCACCAAGTATACAACCATGAAGCATTAACGAGAGAGTTTATGCAATTTGTAAGTGAACAAACTGATATGAAAGTAATTACATGTACTGAGGCAATGACAGGTGAAGATTTTGGTTATATGCTTCAAGAGATTCCTGGATTTATGTTTTGGCTTGGGGTAAATTCAGAATATGGTTTACATCATGCAAAATTAAAGCCAGATGAAGAGGCTATTGAGAAAGCTATCGTATTTTTAGATCAATATGTAAAGTGGAAGGGAACTAGAAAGTAAATTTGCTCGCCAACTTGGTAACAATTTAAAGTGGGTATTCGTTAGTTCCAAGGTGAAAACATCTTTTATCCCGCTTTAATGGGCAGTAAGACCCCACCTCAAAATTCAGCGAAAGCAAAGAAGTTAGGTGGGGGTCGGGCTGCCCATAAAAGTCCGATTGGTGAGGGCTGATTAAAGTTTCACTTTATATTTGTTTTGGATACACATCGGCATACAAATAGATAAAATAATGAGCAGTGGTTTTGAGCCGCTGCTCATTATTCATTATCGCTTATTGAGAAAGATGATTAGTTAACTAGCTTATATATGTTTACAATTCGTGTGGAAAGTGTGTAAAATCAAGGTGAAACGTAGAAAAAAGGGTGGGGAATTACGTGCAGATTAGCAGTGCGATTTTATGTTTTGTTTTATATACATATGTTATTATTGCGGCGGTTTATTTTGGGATAAGTTTTTATGCCTACCGTTTAGCGAATAATAATGAATATGAAGAGACATACAACTGGGTGAAAAGGTATTTATCACCTGTACTAGAAATTATGAATGGGTTTGTTCTTTTTTTATTTATTGGATTAATTGCTTTTTCAACGAGCTTAGTAGGAAATAAGACTACATTATTTGTACTAGGTATCATTATTTTTATGCTATTAGGAATTCGTATTGGTAATACGGTATTTTGGAATGAGAGAAAAGTAGATGGTTGGACGGGAATGCTAATACCGTGTATGCTAGCTGCTATCGTGACGAATATAGAACATGAATATTATCAGTTGCATTTTTGGCTCATAATTGTTTTAACAATTCTCTCTGTTTTGTATATAAGTACTGTCGTGCTAACATACATTGCAAATGAAAAGGGAGATGTAAAAGGTACGCGTTTCTTTAGAGGGCGTGCATTGTTATGGAGTGTGCCAACGATGGCGGTTATAGCAATTATTGCGATATTAGTAAATGGGTATCAATTTGCGAATTGGCAACTGTTTTTAGAAAATTGGTGGATTTTCATTCTTTCTTTTATCGCTTTTTTAGGTGCAACGCATTACTTATTCCATCAACACCATTACATATTGGCATTGCTATTCGCATTTACACAACTATTATTTGCTTTCTTCGGACAAGAAACGTTATTATTCGTTTTTGAAACGTTTAGTTCATTCGGAAACATATTTGTATTTGGTATGTTAATTTTCAGTATCGCATTTTATTTACAACAGTATTTTTATATGCAAAAACAAAAATAAAGAATGATATACAGGTTTTTGTAGCAAATCTAAAGTATGTTACAATAAAAATACATAGTATTCAATGTTATTGGAGGAATTTCTGTGGGTGAAAAAGAGAAAGAATTTGCTGTCATTGGGCTTGGGCGTTTTGGTGGAAGTATTTGCCGGGAACTTGCTCAATTAGGTATGGAAGTAATGGCAATTGACTCAGATGAGGATAAAATTAATGAGTTTGCAAATATAGCTTCACATGCTGTAATTGCAGATTCAACAGATGAGATGGTATTAAAAAGTCTTGGTATTCGTAATTTTGATCATGTAGTCGTTGCGATTGGAGACAATTTAAATTCAAGTATTTTAACAACGTTAATTCTGAAAGAGTTAGGTGTAAAAAATATTACTGTAAAAGCTCAAAATGATTACCATGAAAAAGTATTAAGTAAAATAGGAGCAGATCACATTGTGCACCCAGAGCGTGATATGGGAAAAAGGATTGCTAATAATATTGCATCAAGTAATGTGTTAGACTATCTTGAGCTTTCAGATGAGCATAGCATTGTAGAGATTATTGCAAATAAAAAAATTGATGGTCATTCTTTAATCGAATTAGATATTCGTGCGAAGTTTGGATTGAATATTGTAGCGATTAAACGTGGTAAAGAAGTTATTGTATCCCCTCGAGCTACGGAAAACATTCAAGCGGGAGATATATTAATTGTAATTGGTCATGACGATGAAGTAGATCGTTTCAAGCACTTTTTAAGATAAGAGAAAAGGACAATACCATAAAGGTATTGTCCTTTTTCTTATATCTCCATAATGATTGGTAAAATCATTGGGCGACGTTTCGTTTTCTCATATAGGAATGGTGCTAATGTATCTGTAATTTCATTTTTAATTTCAGACCATTGCGTTGTTTTACGTTCCATTACTTTTTCTAAATGAGTTGTAATTAATGTTTGAGCATCATTAATTAAATCACTACTTTCGCGCATATAAACGAAACCACGTGAGATAATATCAGGCCCTGCTGCAACTTTAAATTCTTTCATATCAATGCTTACAACGACAATAACAAGTCCTTCTTCAGAAAGGATACGACGATCGCGTAATACGATATTACCGATATCTCCAATACCATTTCCGTCAATATAAACAGATCCAGATGGTATTTTACCAGCTACACTTGCTTCATCTGAACGTAAGGCAAGAACATCACCATTATCCATAATGAAACAGTTTTCTTCTGGAATACCACAATCATTTGCTAATTTCATATGCATACGTTGCATACGATATTCACCATGAATTGGCATGAAATACTTCGGTTTAATTAGACGAAGCATTAGTTTTTGTTCTTCTTGTCCACCGTGTCCACTCGTATGAATGTTTGACAGTTTTCCGTGGATTACATCAGCACCAGCACGGTACAACATATTAATTGTACGGCTTACACTAATTGTATTACCAGGGATTGGTGAAGAAGAGAAAACAACTGTGTCGCCAGGAATAATTTGAATTTGACGATGGGTACCATTAGCAATACGTGATAGTGCTGCCATTGGCTCCCCTTGACTACCTGTACATAAAATAACAACTTTATTAGCCGGTAGACGATTTAATTGAGATGCATCTATAAATGTATCTTTCGGACAGCGAATATAACCGAGGTTTTGTCCGATTTCAATCGCTGCTTCCATACTTCGGCCAAATACAGCCACTTTACGATTGTTTTCAACAGCCGCTTCAACGACTTGTTGCAAGCGATGGATATTTGATGCAAAGGTTGCGAAGATAATACGACCTTCTACTTTGCGGAAAATATCTTGAATACTATCACCAACACGGCGCTCAGACATTGTAAAGTTTGGAACTTCACTGTTTGTACTGTCAGATAAGAGACAAAGTACACCGTCTTTTCCGATTTCAGCCATTTTTGTTAAGTCCGCTGGTTCACCAACCGGTGTGAAGTCAAATTTGAAATCTCCAGTATGAACCACTTGTCCTTGAGGTGTTTTCACAACAACTCCGTATGAATCTGGGATACTGTGAGTTGTACGGAAGAAGGAAACAGATGTCTTTTTAAATTTAATAACATCATCTTCTTGAATTTCATAAAGCTTTGCTTTACGAAGTAATCCGTGCTCTTCTAATTTGTTTTTGATTAGTGCAATTGCTAATTTTCCGCCATAAATCGGAATGTTCACTTGACGTAATAAGTAAGGAATTCCACCGATATGATCTTCGTGACCATGTGTAATGAATAATCCTTTAATTTTATCTTCGTTTCGCACAAAATAAGTGTAATCTGGTATTACATAATCGATTCCGAGGAGTTCGTCTTCTGGAAACTTAATTCCAGCGTCAATTATAATAATTTCATCTTGAAATTGAACAGCATATGTATTTTTACCGATTTCACCAAGTCCACCTAAAGCAAAAACGGCTGCTTGATCATTCTTTAGAAATTTCATATGACTATACGATTTCCGCTAATGTTAAATCAGCGTTTTCTTTTTCATATTCAAGATGATTGCCAGTCACAGACTGAACGAATTCGATATTATATGCGAACTTATTTAATTTTGTACGAACATCCTTCTCAGACGTAGCCTCTAAATATAAAACTTTTGTATTTTCACGTACTGGAACCTCAGTCATTTTTTCTTGATAAAATACTTTAAAAATCATTTGGAAAACCTCTCCTTGTCTATGTTTTGCATTATCTGTTACTTATTATAAAGCAAACAGTCACGATTTTCATGTTTTTTCGAATGAGAATGAAGAAAAAGCCCGAAATGGGCACAATTTAAGCGATCGTCTTTTTACGGACTAGATCTTTTAAATAACGCTTCAGCTTTTTCTTCAGCTTCTTCAGCATGATTACTCCTTCCTTTCCTTATTTTAAACATGCATATTACTAGTGAAAACGCCGTCTCTGATATAAGAAAGAGGACAAAAGTGAATGTTGAATCTTGTCTTTTCTCATACAGAGAAAGTTATTCTATAGTAACGATTAGTAGCCGTTAGTTATAGATATAGTATGAGAAAGAATAGAAAAGAAAATTCATACGAACAAGTATCCACATTTTTTACTAATATATATATGCAGGTTTCATAAATAAGGTCAGAAAGTGAACGCTTTCTTCACAGATGTTTAATATGTTATACTTTTTTTTAGCATTTGAAAAGCGATAATCAAAATAGGAATATAGAGTAACAGAAAGGATTTTGACAAATGAATGATAAAATTGTCTTTTTTGATATTGATGGAACATTATTAGATCATGATAAGAAGATTCCGCAATCTACACGAGATGCAGTAAGACAGTTACAAGAAAAAGGCGTGCATGTAGCAATTGCGACAGGACGTGCACCATTTATGTTTGAAGATATTCGTAAGGAACTGAATATCCACAATTATGTTAGCTTTAATGGACAGTACGTTGTATTTGAAGATGAGGTAGTATTTAATAACCCATTACATCCAGCTGCTCTACATAAGTTTACTCAGTTTGCAAAACAAGAAGGATATCCGCTCGTATATCTTGATCATCAAGAAATGAGAGCATCAGTGGAATATCATGATTATGTGAAAGAAGGGTTTGGAAGTTTACATTTTGAGCATCCGGCATATGAACCTGATTTTTATGAGAAGCGTAATATTTATCAAACACTTCTTTTCTGTGAAGTAAATGAAGAAGAAAAGTTTATAAATCAGTACCCAGACTTTCATTTTATTCGCTGGCATGCGTATTCAATGGATATTATTCCAAATGGTGGTTCTAAGGCAAAAGGGATTGAGAAATTCATTGAAAAATTAGGATTTAACCGTGAACAAGTGTATGCATTTGGGGATGGTTTAAATGATTTAGAAATGATTGAAGCGGTTGGGACAGGTATTGTGATGGGGAATGGTCATGAAGACTTGAAAAAACTTGCAAATCATGTGACAAAGGATGTTAGCGAAGACGGTATATATCACGGTTTAAAATGGGCTGGATTGCTATAAGTGAATATGGAATCTATTTCATATAGTAAAAAGGCGGAAGAGTATCTTCCGCCTTTTTTACTATCGCTCCAGAGGTTTTGAATCGTCAGGAGCGGCAAATGGATTTTCTTTATTAATGTGGTCATAGAACATAACACCATTTAAATGGTCAATTTCATGTTGAAATACAATTGCTGGTAACCCTTTTAAACGTAATTTTACTTCTTCGCCGTTGATAGAAGTTGCTTTCACTGTAATTCTTGTATAACGAGGAACATAACCAGGTACTTCACGGTCTACTGATAGACAGCCTTCACCACTTTGTAAATATGTACGTTCAACAGAATGGCTAATGATTTTTGGATTGAATAATGCATGACTATATAACGTACCGTCCGTATCTGTTACATGAACCGCAATCATTTTCTTTGAAATACCGATTTGCGGAGCCGCTAATCCGATTCCAGGGCGTAAACTATATTTTTCAGCCATTTCAGGATCTTGGCTATTTATTACAAATTCAATCATTTCTTTAAGAGTATTTGTATCTTCTTCGCTTGCTGGTAGTACTACCTCTTCTGCAACGTTTCGCAAAATAGGATCTCCTTCGCGAATTACATCTTTCATTGTAAGCATATGTAATCTCTCCTTTCCCCTTTAGTCTACCAAAGGAGATGGAAAAAGTCATCGGCAAGTAAGGGGAGGATAGATCGGTTATGTAGGAATAAAAAGAAAGAGACGGCAGAGCCGTCTCTTTCTTTCCATAGTTGTTTCATTTTACATTAGCGAATGCAAGCAGCACCAACGATAATTAAAAGAATAAACAACACAACGATTAAGGCGAAGCCGCGTCCAGACCCACCACAAGAACCGCCATAACCGTAGGAAGGATATGAACAAGTTGGATAGCAATATGAATATCCGTACATGAGATGACCTCCTTTATCATTTCCCGCTAATACTGCGGTTACTATAATGTATGGAGGGAAGAGTAGAAATGTATGGGTAATTACCTATAAAAGGAAGAAGAGTTTGTATATTTTTGCTAAGAAGAGAGAAAAACTAAAGGGAATTAAATCGTTTACATATTATTCTAAGAGAAAAAACAAGTTAAAAAGGGAATAATATAACAGTAGGTTAATGCTTACTAATACAGATGTGAAAAATAAAAACACGTTTGTGTAGGAGAAACCTGCAGATTATTTATAAAAAAACGTATTCAAAGTAATTGACATCGTAATTAGAATAGTTGTAAACTAAAAAACGTGATCAAGATTGTATTAATATGTTTCTGAAAAAACATTAGTACAGATTGTTAGGTACACAAAATTATTCTCAACCGACAAATAAATTTGTTGGTTTACATTGTTGCGGTTTCCATCTAGCGAATAGATAGTGAAAGCGTTTCAGAATATGGTTCAAGAGAGGAAGAGGTGAACGGAATGGGTACTAAAACAAAAAAGACCCTATTTAATGTTGATGAGCAAATGAAAGCTATCGCAGCTCAATTTGAAACATTACAAATTTTAAATGAAAAAGGCGAAGTTGTGAATGAAGCAGCTATGCCTGAATTATCTGATGATCAATTAAAAGAATTAATGCGCCGTATGGTGTATACTCGCGTACTAGATCAACGTTCTATTTCTTTAAACCGTCAAGGACGTTTAGGTTTCTACGCACCAACAGCTGGACAAGAGGCTTCTCAATTAGCAAGTCATTTCGCACTTGAAGCAGAAGATTTCATCTTACCAGGATATCGTGATGTGCCACAATTAGTATGGCACGGTTTACCATTATACCAAGCATTCTTATTCTCTCGTGGACATTTCATGGGTAACCAAATGCCTGAGAACGTAAATGCACTTGCTCCACAAATCATCATCGGTGCGCAAATCATCCAAACTGCTGGTGTTGCGTTAGGTATGAAATTACGTGGTAAAAAATCTGTTGCAATTACTTACACTGGTGACGGTGGTGCTTCACAAGGTGACTTCTACGAAGGTATGAACTTTGCGGGTGCATTCAAAGCTCCAGCAATCTTCGTTGTACAAAACAACCGTTATGCAATCTCTACTCCAGTAGAAAAGCAATCTGCGGCTAAAACTGTAGCACAAAAAGCAGTAGCAGCAGGTATTTACGGAATCCAAGTAGACGGTATGGATCCATTAGCTGTATACGCAGCAACTGCTTTCGCTCGTGAGCGTGCAGTAAATGGCGAAGGTCCTACTTTAATCGAGACTTTAACATTCCGTTACGGTCCACATACAATGGCTGGTGATGACCCAACTCGTTACCGTACAAAAGATATCGAGAACGAATGGGAACAAAAAGATCCAATCGTACGCTTCCGTGCATTCTTAGAAAACAAAGGCCTATGGTCTCAAGAAGTTGAAGAGAAAGTAATCGAAGAAGCAAAAGAAGATATTAAACAAGCAATTGCTAAGGCTGACCAAGCTCCAAAACAAAAAGTTACTGATTTAATGGAAATCATGTACGAAAAAATGCCTTACAACTTAGCTGAACAATATGAAATTTACAAAGAAAAGGAGTCGAAGTAAGCCATGGCTCAAATGACAATGATTCAAGCAATCACTGATGCTTTACGCGTTGAAATGAAAAATGACCCTAACGTACTTGTGTTTGGTGAAGACGTTGGTGTAAACGGCGGTGTATTCCGTGCTACTGAAGGTTTACAAGCTGAATTCGGTGAAGACCGTGTAATGGATACTCCACTTGCAGAGTCTGGTATTGGTGGACTTGCAGTTGGACTTGCACTTGAAGGATTCCGTCCAGTTCCAGAAATCCAATTCTTCGGTTTCGTTTATGAAGTAATGGATTCAATTTCTGGTCAATTAGCTCGTATGCGTTACCGTTCTGGTGGACGTTGGACTGCTCCAGTAACAGTTCGTTCTCCATTCGGTGGTGGTGTTCATACTCCTGAACTACATGCTGATAGCTTAGAAGGTTTAGTGGCTCAACAACCTGGTCTAAAAGTTGTTATTCCATCTACTCCATACGATGCAAAAGGTCTTTTAATCTCTGCGATTCGTGACAACGATCCAGTTATCTACTTAGAGCATATGAAATTGTACCGTTCATTCCGTCAAGATGTACCAGAAGGCGAATACACAATTGATTTAGGCAAAGCTGATATCAAACGTGAAGGTACAGATGTATCTGTTATCGCTTACGGGGCTATGGTTCACGCTGCATTAAAAGCTGCTGAAGAACTTGAAAAAGAAGGTATCTCTTTAGAGGTTGTTGACTTACGTACAGTTCAACCATTAGATATCGAAACAATCATCGCTTCTGTTGAAAAAACAGGCCGCGTAGTTGTAGTTCAAGAAGCTCAAAAACAAGCTGGTATTGCAGCTAACGTTGTAGCGGAAATTAACGACCGTGCAATCTTAAACTTAGAAGCTCCAGTTGTACGTGTTGCAGCTGCTGATACAGTATTCCCATTCTCTCAAGCTGAGAGCGTATGGTTACCAAACCACAAAGATATTGTTGAAGCTGTTAACAAAGTAATGAACTTCTAATTTTTACTTATTCATGTGCAAAAGAAATCAGCACATGCTGATTTCTTTTGCCATATTCCATAATAAAGAAATGAATCAGGGGGCTGAATTCCGTGGCATTTGAATTTAAACTACCAGATATCGGTGAAGGTATCCACGAAGGTGAAATCGTAAAATGGTTTATTAAACCAGGCGACGAAGTAAACGAAGACGACGTACTTCTTGAAGTACAAAATGATAAAGCAGTAGTAGAAATTCCTTCTCCTGTTAAAGGTAAAGTACTTGAAGTACTTGTAGAAGAAGGTACGGTTGCAGTAGTTGGAGATACATTAATTAAATTTGATGCTCCTGGATACGAAAACCTTAAATTTAAAGGCGACGATCATGACGAAGCTCCTAAAGCTGAAGAAGCAAAAGAAGAAGCTCCTAAAGCTGAAGCTACTCCAGCAGCAACTGCAGAAGTAGTAAATGAGCGCGTAATCGCTATGCCATCTGTTCGTAAATATGCTCGTGAAAACGGCGTAGACATTCATAAAGTAGCTGGTTCTGGTAAGAACGGTCGTATCGTAAAAGCTGACATCGATGCATTTGCAAATGGTGGACAAGCAGTAGCAGCAACTGAGGCTCCAGCAGCAGTAGAAGCTACTCCAGCAGCAGCGAAAGAAGAAGCACCAAAAGCACAACCAATTCCAGCTGGTGAATATCCAGAAACTCGTGAGAAAATGAGTGGTATCCGTAAAGCAATTGCGAAAGCAATGGTTAACTCTAAACATACAGCTCCTCACGTAACATTAATGGATGAAGTAGATGTAACTGAACTTGTTGCTCACCGTAAGAAGTTCAAAGCTGTTGCAGCTGACAAAGGTATTAAATTAACTTACCTTCCATACGTTGTTAAAGCTTTAACATCTGCATTACGTGAATATCCAATGTTAAACACTTCTTTAGATGATGCTTCTCAAGAAGTAGTTCATAAACATTACTTCAACATCGGTATCGCAGCTGATACAGACAAAGGTCTATTAGTACCAGTTGTTAAAGATACAGATCGCAAGTCTATCTTCACAATTTCTAACGAGATCAATGATCTTGCTGGTAAAGCACGTGAAGGTCGTTTAGCTCCTGCTGAAATGAAAGGCGCTTCTTGCACAATTACAAACATTGGTTCTGCAGGTGGACAATGGTTCACTCCAGTTATCAACCACCCAGAAGTAGCAATCCTTGGTATCGGCCGTATCGCTGAGAAACCAGTTGTGAAAAATGGTGAGATCGTTGCAGCTCCAGTATTAGCATTATCTCTAAGCTTTGACCATCGTTTAATTGACGGCGCAACTGCTCAAAAAGCATTAAACCAAATTAAACGTCTATTGAATGACCCACAATTATTAGTAATGGAGGCGTAATAACAATGGTAGTAGGAGATTTCCCAATTGAATTAGATACAGTCGTTGTTGGTGCAGGTCCTGGTGGATACGTTGCGGCAATTCGTGCAGCACAATTAGGTCAAAAGGTAGCAATCATTGAAAAAGCTAACCTTGGTGGCGTATGCTTAAACGTTGGATGTATTCCTTCAAAAGCGTTAATCAATGCAGGTCATCGTTATGAGAATGCAATGCATTCTGATGACATGGGTATCACTGCAGAGAACGTAAAAGTTGACTTTACAAAAGTTCAAGAATGGAAAAACGGCGTAGTTAAGAAATTAACTGGCGGTGTTGAAGGCCTTCTTAAAGGTAACAAAGTTGAAATCATTCGCGGTGAAGCTTACTTCGTAGATGCTAACACATTACGCGTAATGACTGAAGATGCAGCTCAAACTTATACGTTTAAAAATGCTGTTCTTGCAACTGGTTCTACACCAATCGAAATTCCAGGATTCAAATACTCTAAACGTGTTATCAACTCTACAGGCGCTTTAAGCTTACCTGAAATTCCTAAAAAACTTGTTGTAATCGGCGGCGG
The DNA here is from genome assembly GCF_051916915.1 of Bacillus cereus group sp. MYBK139-1. Lineage (NCBI taxonomy): Bacteria > Bacillati > Bacillota > Bacilli > Caryophanales > Bacillaceae > Bacillus > Bacillus cereus group sp. MYBK139-1. The sequence continues at coordinate 848,629 of NZ_JBQAHO010000002.1, forward strand.
TTACATCGGTATGGAATTAGGTACTGCATATGCTAACTTCGGTACAGAAGTTACTGTAGTAGAAGCTGGCGACGAAATCTTAGCTGGTTTCGAAAAAGCTATGAGCTCTGTTGTTAAACGTGCTCTACAGAAAAAAGGTAACGTAACAATCCATACAAAAGCTATGGCTAAAGGCGTTGAAGAAACAGAAACTGGCGTAAAAGTTAGCTTCGAAGTTAAAGGTGAAATCCAAACTGTAGAAGCAGATTACGTATTAGTAACTGTAGGTCGTCGTCCAAACACTCAAGAAATCGGTCTTGAGCAAGTTGGAGTTAAAATGACTGACCGCGGCATCATCGAAATCGATGAGCAATGTCGTACAAATGTACCAAACATCTATGCAATCGGTGATATCGTTCCTGGACCACCATTAGCTCACAAAGCTTCTTACGAAGGTAAAGTAGCTGTAGAAGCAATTAGTGGCCATGCGTCAGCTATCGATTACATCGGAATTCCTGCAGTATGCTTCACTGATCCAGAATTAGCATCTGTTGGTTACACTAAGAAACAAGCTGAAGAAGCTGGAATGACTGTAACTGTATCTAAGTTCCCATTCGCTGCTAACGGTCGTGCATTATCATTAAATAGCACTGACGGTTTCTTACAACTTGTAACACGTAAAGAAGATGGTCTTCTTGTAGGTGCTCAAGTTGCAGGTGCAGGCGCTTCTGACATTATTTCTGAGATTGGTTTAGCTATCGAAGCTGGAATGACAGCAGAAGATATCGCTCAAACAATCCACGCTCACCCAACATTAGGTGAAATCACAATGGAAGCAGCTGAAGTTGCTCTTGGAATGCCAATTCACATTGTAAAATAATTTAAGTAATGAAAATAGCCCATCTCTTATTTAAAGAGATGGGCTATTTTTTATTTTATAATAAAAGTGGCTTGCAAGGTCTTTATACGTACTTGTCGAATGAATATATAATAATTTAATTGAATCGTTAAAACATATATAAATCCAAAAGCCATATATATGCTTTTGTGTAATATGTAATTGATTCAAACTTAATACCATATATTAATAAAATAGAGCATGTCAAAGGAGAAGGTTCCATGAGAATATTACATGTTATATTTTATCATTTTTTATTATGGAGTGGTTTTTCTGTTGTATTATCATTGTCAAATGGTGATAAGTTGCATTATAAAGTTATTCTATTTTTTGTATTTCTTTATTTAGCATATGTGATCGCATATTTTGTATTACAAATTAGAAAGCAGGCATTATTCCTTACGTGTTCAAATTGCATACTTTTCTTAATTATATTTTCTATTTTTTAAATTAACGTTTATAGAAATACATTGTTCTTCCATTAAATAATTGTAACTCTCCTTCTAATTTCTTCGCTAGAAAACGGCAAAATTCATTTGCTTTTCCTTTATCACCAAATGTTGCATTAGGTGGTAAAGAAACTTGAATATAAGTTTGTTCCTTGTCTATACCGACACCAACATAAATGGAGTCATATCGATCGTGAGTAGATTGTAGTTTGAATGTTGTTGCTGATGTATCTAAAATTTCATACGGAAAAGCGGTATTTGTATAAGCGTAATTAATTTGAACACCAGTTTTGGAAGTAACTGTTTTATAATAATGAAAAAGTTGTTTTATATCATCTATTGAAACAGATTGTTGATTGGATTTAGGTACAAGCGTAATAAAGGCATGTTGCATATAAGTTCCCCCTAACTTAGTAGAATACTCTCATTCTACATCCTACTGAATTTTTTGACAATTAAAAGGAGTATTCCTTTTTTTGTTTAATATACTAATGAAAGGTGATGTAGAAAGGTGGAAACCGATGTTTGAAAAATTGTATGATGAACATGAAAGTGTGAAGGTACGATTTTTGGGGTTTATGACACATGATACTCGTTATGATTTTGGTGTTATTTATACAAATATGTTTTTTGGAAAGCCACTTATTGTTTGCATGCAAACAGGAAGGTCTACTTTACTTGGACGAGATGATGTAGAGAATGTTCAACATTTGCAGGAAGTGTTCAAATTAGGTTCAGAAGAGGAAGCAGCTGAGTTAGCTCAGTTCTTCTCATTTCTAGTTCCATCTACATCTTTGCATGCGGAATACGAAGAATAAATAATGTAAAACAGTCGTACGTATAAATATGGCTGTTTTTTTGTTTGAATATCGCATACTAATTTAAAATTAAAATATTTAATGTGTTATACTAAAAACCTATTGACGCAAAAAGTATAACATATTAAAATAAAGACAGAAAGTTAAGCGGTTACAAAAAGTTTTTGGGATTATAAACTTAGGGGGAAATGAAAAATGGGAACAATCGTATGTCAAGATTGTGAAGGTACAATTGCACACTTCGAGGATGAGAAAGTAACGGTACTTTACGGGAAATGTGGATCTTGCGGATGTGATCACACAGAGCATACAAAAGCCCAATAATTGATAGGAAATGGACAGCTGAAAGTTTTTAGGACCATAAACTTAGGGGGAAATGAAAAATGGGAACAATCGTATGCCAAGTATGTGAAGGAACAATCGGACATTTTGAAGATGAAAAAACGACAGTGCTTTACGGAAAATGCGGTACAAATTGTGACTGTGCTAGTAGAGATAATGCGAAAGCTTAATGATAAATAAATAGATTACTATTAAAACTCAGGGGGAAATGAAAAATGGGAACAATCGTATGCCAAGTATGTGAAGGAACAATCGGACATTTTGAAGATGAAAAATCAACAGTACTATACGGGAAATGTGGATCTCATTGCGACTGTGACCATAAAGAACATTCAAAAGCTTAAATAAAAAAAGCGCCTACATATGTAGGTGCTTTTTTTAATAAACTGTAGTTGTGTTGCCAACTGTTGCAACAATTGCATCATCTCTAATCGGAATAAATCCTATGGATGTCTGTGGTGTGCTAGGAGAAGCGTGGTAGCTCATAAGACGGCTATCAATACGGGTAATAGTATCGGTTAAGAAAGCGGAAATAAAAGCGTAAGGGACTCGTCGCTCATTTAACGCGTATATAATTTCTTCTTTTGTTTTTACACCTACGCCATGCCCATAAAAAAAGAAATTTCCTAGATAGATTGTATTTTCTCCTTGCCACTCGATTGTAGCTGGGTTCACTTGTGGATTTTTAAAGTAAACGAGATCACCTGGGACAAGATCGCCACCCGTCTTTGTTATGAGCTTTAAATCTTGATCGTAGTCCCACGTATAAAGTAAAAGGTTTGCAAAGAGACGGTTGAAGGTTTCTTCCTCATATAATGCTAGTAAAGCTTTGTAAAAAATAATGATCATAGCGGTGGCACATTCAGTTCCATATAGTTTTCCGTTTTTGAAAATATCTTGTATGGCAATGGAAGGGGGTATGTTTGGAAGGAGCTCGAATCCTCCAAGAGATGTTCTTTTCCAATACTGAGGGTTACAAAAAGATTGTTGAAATGTGCGAAACTGAAAACCACTTTGAAAAAGTTCTAATGCAGAAGTAATAATATTAACACGCAAATTTAGATCAAAGCTGAGTTCATCAGATGTTCGGAAGGAATAGATTTCTTGATTTCCTGCCATTATAGATAAAATTTGTTGTTTCTCATTTGCAAATGGCTCATATTCATTTGTGATATAAGGATGTACAATAGAACGGCCTATTACAATCATAATAGTATCCCCACCTATACGTTACATTACATAATATCGTATGAGAAAAGGCCAAAAGGGTGAAAGAAAAGCCTATCAACTGATAGGCTTGTACTCTTTAATCACGCGTAATGTTTGTAATGTCATATCTTCAGGACCTTGTACAGGTAAACCTGCTTCTAAGTTTTTACGAATATACTCTAAGTTATCTTGTGTAATAATTTCCCCCGGAGTAAAGATTGGAATCCCTGGCGGATAAACCATAACGAAATCAGCTATAATACGACCTGCTGCATTTTCAAATGGGATGACTTCTGTTTCCGAATAAAAAGCATCTCGAGGAGAAAGTGCTAAAACAGGTATTTCTGGAATTTCTACTTGCACTTGAACACCTTTATCAGCTTTATTTTTAAATGTTGCTGATAAATCTTGTAATGCTACAATAAGTGTATTTGTCTCACTTTCTGTATCCCCAAAAGTGATAAGACATAGTATGTTGTATAAATCTGAGAGCTCTACTTCAATGTTATATTGCTCTCTAAGCCATACTTCAGCCTGATGACCTGTAATACCTAAATCTTTTACAGATACAATTATCTTTGTAGGATCATAGTTAAAAGTAGCATCCGTACCTAGCATTTCTTTCCCTGGACAGTAAAGATGTTCAATATCATTTATAGCATCACGAACTTGTTCCGCTAATTGTATTGTTTGTTCTATGAGTGCCGTTCCTTCTGTAGCAAGACGTTTTCTAGCAACATCTAGGGAGGCTAACAAGATGTAAGACGTTGATGTAGTCGTAAGCATGCTAATAATAGATTGAACATGTTTTACGTTCACAAGGCCCTCTTTTACATTAAGAATAGAACTTTGCGTTAAAGATCCACCTAATTTGTGAACACTTGTTGCTGCCATATCTGCACCGGCTTGCATCGCTGACATCGGCAGTTCATCGTGAAAATGAATATGAACACCATGAGCCTCATCAACGAGTACAGGGATATCGTAAGAATGTGCTAATTGTACAATCTGTTCTAAGTCCGCAGCAAAGCCAAAGTATGTTGGGTTAATAACAAGTAGGCCTTTCGCATCTGAGTGCTCTTCAAGTGCCTTTTTGACAGATTGAATTGTGATTCCATGTGAAATACCAAGTTTTGGATCAATTTCAGGATGCATGAAAATAGGTTTTGCACCTGAGAAAATAATAGCTGACATTACTGATTTATGCACGTTTCTTGGTACTAGTATTTTGTCACCAGGACCGCAAACGCTCATCACCATTGTCATAATTGCGCCACTTGTACCTTGAATAGAAAAGAAAGTATGATCCGCACCAAATGCAGCGGCTGCTAAATCCTGTGCTTCTTTAATCATACCTTTTGGATGATGTAAATCATCGAGCGGCGCAATATTAATTAAATCAATTGCTAATGCATTATGCCCAATAAATTCGCGAAATTCAGGATCCATGCCCTGTCCTTTTTTATGCCCTGGAATATGGAATTGAATTGGATTTCGCTTACTGTGCTCAACTAAAGCGGTAAACAATGGTGTTTCGTATTGGGACAATCTATACACCCCTTCTTTTTTTAATATTTATGAGAGTTTGTTTTATATAATCTTGTTCTAAAAAAGTTACGTTCTTTTTTAGAATGAGACTTGTTTTTCTGCCATTCACAAAAGCTTTTTTGAGATGGAAGCTTCACTTTATTTTCTATAAAACAAAAGCATTATATCACCAATAATTATAGATGTATAGCAAAAAATATTTTTACGGTGAGTATGTTAAATAGTAGCGTCCTACTAACTTCTAGTGGAAGGCAATTCCATTAAAATGAATAAATAGTGTATAATGCAAAGTGGCTATAGTGAAGTAGAAAAAATCACTTTAAGATAGCGTATTGAAATAAGAAGAAATGATAAATGAGGTGCGAAATGGAATATCAATATCCGTTAGATTATGATTGGTCAAATGAGGAAATGGTTACAATTGTGAAGTTTTATGAAGCGATTGAGAAAGCATATGAAAAAGGAATTGTAAGAGAAGAATTAATGGGTTTATATCGTCGTTTTAAAGAGATTGTTCCATCGAAAGCAGAAGAAAAGAAAATTGATAAAGAGTTCCAAGAAGTAAGTGGATATTCTATATACCGTGCGATTCAGAAGGCTAAAGAAATTGAAGAAGAAAAGCTTGTGAAAATGTAAAAAATATTTTGAAAAATAAAAACTGAAGTGATATAATGTGATAACAACTAAAAACGGACAATATAAATTGTCCGTTTTCTACTATCGATTACAAAGTGCATATAAAGGAAGGAGTGATTGCATCGTAGATTCAATCTTAGCAAGGAATTGTTCGTTGGTCATTGCTGAAAACTCCTCTGGTGATATATGAATACCAACTAATAATTCTGCTTTTTTTACAGTAGCTAGACGTTCAATCATCTTTTGTAAATCATTTGTTTCAAGTGTTTTATGTAATTTTACACTTGGTTTAGTATGGTCAATGGACCAAACGAAGTCATTTGGAATATTTGTTTTTAAATCATTTATATGTTCTAAGAAGGCGTGAGCCGTCTCCACTTTTTGTGGACACTCATAGATTAAACCAAAGTATATGAAGGCATGAGTACCCCATAATCCAATTTGGAAATGTGGTAGCATTTTATATCCGCGTTTATTTGTTGAAAAAGCAACCCAAGTATCGTTTGGTGGATTGACTTTGCGACGTGCGTGTTTTGCTACATGATAAAAAAAGTTCTCATCAGTTTGTTTGGATAAATACGCTGCAAACTGTTCCCCTAAAGCTTCTAGCTTAGGATGAATGTTCGTTTTAATTGCACTCATTCGTTCTTCGAGACCATCAACTGTAAAGACCTCAAAATCAGTTGATTTGAATGTTTGTAGTGTCATGATTGTTCCTCCAACTCCTATTTTGCTTTTATTTTAGCATAGCTTGTACTATTCATAAAAAAAACAGCACAAAAAAATTTAAATAAAAAAATATAATTTTGTTGCATAGATGATTTATCCAACATAGTATAGTATAAAACAAAAAATCAGAAAATTGAATCAATTCTAGTCCGAGGGCAGACGAATATTGGGAGGAGGCAAATAATATGAGACAGGTGATTAATGCGTTAAAGAGAACAGATGCTGAAAAGAGAATACCGGTGCTACGTTTGGAGCTAGATTATGAATTAGCGACTTTATATGATGCGATGATGGAAAATGATAAACAGAAAAAAGAAGAGTGTGTACAAAAGTTAGAAGTGTTAAGACTTGAAATGATTCGTTTAGAAGCGTAATAATAGTATATGTATAAAAAATTAGTTGGTGCGAACCTTATAAAGGGTTCGTTTTTTCTGTGAACAGTATAGATCGGAGTGTTTAAACATGCAAGAAGTATGGAAAGACATCGATGCACACGCCAAACAGTGGATTCGGGATGCGGGAGAGCGTTTAATGGCATCAATGAAAAAAGCACTTATTATAGAAACAAAATCAAATGCAGCTGATTTAGTAACAAATATGGACCGAGAAATAGAACAGTTTTTAATTGGGAAAATTAAAGAAACATTCCCACATCATCATATTTTAGGTGAAGAGGGCTATGGAGACGAGGTAACTTCTTCTGACGGGGTTGTTTGGTTAATTGATCCAATTGACGGCACGATGAACTTTGTTCACCAAAAAAGAAATTTTGCAATTTCAATTGGAATTTATGAGAACGGTATCGGAAAGATTGGACTTATTTATGATCCAGTTCATGATGAATTATATCATGCGTTAAAAGGGGCTGGAGCATTTTGTAATGAAGTACCAATACCTTTATTAGAAAAAGGTACTGTAGAGCAAGGTATTGTAGCTTTAAATGCGATATGGCTTACCGACAATCCATTGCTTAATATGGAAAGTATGATGGCACTTGTTAAGAAAGCAAGAGGCACGAGATCATATGGCTGTGCAGCTTTAGAGATGGTATACGTTGCAACTGGAAGAATTGATGCATATGTAACGCCTAGATTATCACCATGGGACTTTGGTGGGGGACAGATAATTGTAGAGGAAGTTGGAGGCAAGGTAACAACATTCTCCGGAGCGCCACTTTCTATCGTGGAGAAGAGTAGCGTATTAGTTGCGAAGCCAGGGGTGTATGAAGAAGTGTTATCGTTTATCCCGCTTTAATGGGCAGTAAGACCCCCACCTCAAATTTCAGCGAAAGCAAAGAAGTGAGGTGGGGGGCGGGCTATCCATAAAAGCCCGATTGGTAAGGGCTGATTAAAGTTTCACTTTATATCCAAGTAACAAAAAAAGTAAGAGGCTATATACAGGCTTCTTACTTTTTGACGTTATTGCGATTTACGCATTTTTCTTTTTGTTACAAAACCGTATCCAACTGTAACAAATGTGCCGATAATGCAAATAATAATACCGATTGGACTATTTTCAGCAATCATAATGCCGATACCGATTAAGAAAATAACACCGATAATTGCAGTTAATAAAAAGCGATATTGAATGTGTTCCATTTCTTCACCCTCCAATCTCATTTTACTTTCACAAAAGTAAGAATACAACTATATTTTCATTCTTGATTTTATTTTAATTGCTATTGTATCCCCTTCGCTCTTATAATAGAGAAGGATTAAAAAGACATTAGGAGTTGGACATGTTGAAAAAACGACAAGATTTACGCAATATAGCAATTATTGCCCACGTTGACCATGGTAAAACAACACTTGTTGACCAGTTATTACGTCAAGCGGGGACTTTCCGTGCGAACGAACACGTTGAAGAGCGCGCAATGGATTCAAATGATCTAGAAAGAGAGCGCGGTATTACAATTTTAGCGAAAAATACTGCGATTCACTATGAAGATAAAAGAATTAACATTTTAGATACACCGGGTCACGCTGACTTCGGTGGAGAAGTAGAACGTATTATGAAAATGGTTGATGGTGTTTTACTTGTTGTTGATGCATATGAAGGTTGTATGCCACAAACACGATTTGTTTTAAAGAAAGCTCTTGAGCAAAACTTAACTCCAATCGTAGTTGTAAATAAAATTGACCGTGACTTCGCTCGCCCTGATGAAGTAGTTGATGAAGTAATCGACTTATTCATCGAACTTGGTGCAAACGAAGATCAATTAGAGTTCCCAGTTGTATTTGCATCAGCAATGAACGGAACAGCAAGCTTAGATTCAAACCCAGCAAATCAAGAAGAGAATATGAAATCATTATTTGATACAATTATTGAACATATTCCTGCACCAATTGATAACAGCGAAGAGCCACTTCAATTCCAAGTAGCACTTCTTGATTACAACGACTATGTTGGACGTATTGGAGTTGGACGCGTATTCCGCGGTACAATGAAGGTTGGACAACAAGTTGCTTTAATGAAAGTAGACGGAAGCGTAAAACAATTCCGCGTAACAAAATTATTTGGTTACATGGGATTAAAACGTCAAGAAATTGAAGAAGCAAAAGCTGGAGACTTAGTAGCTGTTTCTGGTATGGAAGACATTAACGTTGGTGAAACAGTATGTCCAGTTGAACATCAAGATGCGTTACCATTATTACGTATTGATGAGCCAACACTACAAATGACGTTCCTTGTAAATAACAGTCCATTTGCAGGTCGTGAAGGTAAATACATTACATCTCGTAAAATTGAAGAGCGTCTTCGTTCACAATTAGAAACAGATGTAAGTTTACGTGTAGATAATACAGAGTCTCCTGATGCATGGATCGTATCTGGACGTGGGGAACTACATTTATCTATCTTAATTGAAAACATGCGTCGTGAGGGTTATGAACTACAAGTATCTAAGCCAGAAGTAATTATTAAAGAAGTTGATGGCGTAAGATGTGAGCCTGTAGAGCGTGTACAAATCGATGTACCTGAAGAATACACTGGTTCTATTATGGAATCTATGGGTGCACGTAAAGGTGAAATGTTAGATATGGTGAATAACGGAAACGGTCAAGTTCGCCTTACTTTCATGGTTCCAGCACGTGGTTTAATTGGTTACACAACAGAATTCTTAACATTAACTCGTGGTTACGGTATTTTAAACCATACATTCGATTGCTACCAACCAGTACACGCTGGACAAGTTGGTGGACGTCGTCAAGGTGTTCTAGTTTCACTTGAAACAGGAAAAGCATCACAATACGGTATTATGCAAGTTGAAGACCGTGGTGTAATCTTCGTTGAACCAGGTACAGAAGTATATGCTGGTATGATTGTCGGAGAACACACTCGTGAGAATGACTTAACAGTTAACGTTGTGAAAATGAAACAACAAACTAACATTCGTTCTGCGACGAAAGATCAAACTTCAACAATGAAAAAACCACGCTTAATGACTTTAGAAGAATCATTAGAGTACTTAAACGATGACGAGTTCTGTGAAGTAACTCCAGAATCAATTCGTTTACGTAAAAAGATTCTTGATAAGAGCGAACGTGAAAGAGCTGCTAAGAAAAAGAAATCTGTAGAAGCGTAAAATAGTAAAACAGCTACCTTTAATTAAGGTAGCTGTTTTTTATGTTTTATTTTTTAGAATATTTACTCTTTTTGTGGACAGTATTTTTTTCACAGGTTACTCTTGTATTAAGTACATAAAGAAAAATGGTTTGATTTATGAGGAAGGGGGATAAATGGTGTTAGAAAGAATGTCGTTTTTTGCGAAGTTATGTAAAGTTGATGAAAATCCAGAACTAGGGATGTGGTTACTGTATGGCGTCATTATTGTATTAAGTGCACTTGTGTATAATTTAGGTTTTGCAAGAAAACTATCTATAATAAAAAATATAGTGATATATGTATCGTTAGCGATTGGGTGTACAGTGTTAACTTTCTTTGCAGTTTTTTTACCTGTTGGAGAGGGGCTTGTTGTAGCAGCAATTGTACTTGGGATTTATAGGTTGCGATTACGTCAAGCAAGACAACAAAAAGCAGGATGAGGGGGGAAGTTTTATGCGTTCCGTACAAGATGCGTTATATAATTGGTTAACAATTAAAACAGTTGCTGAAGCACGTCCGGATGATAGTGCTGCAAAAGAAACGTATTTGTTATTTCAAAATATGATATATGAAGAACATAAATTGAGAAATGTGGAAGTTAAGAAGGACGAGGAAATGTATTTAGTTACATATGAAATAAATGGAGAAAGAAAATCTGTAAGGTTTCCATTAGAAGCTATTGATTGTTTTTTGGATCAAATGAATCGCGAACCTGAAAAATATAAATAAGTCCTTTATCATATTGATAAAGGACTTATTTATATTTTACCAATCGTCTTCGACTTTTTTATCACGATATAATCGGAAATTACCGCTTGCATGACGTTCCATCGTACGTTCAGCAATTCGTTCCGAACATTCCATGCACATATATGTATGAATAGGGCGATTACGCAGTTTTTTTGCCATAGGATTTTCATCATCTAACATATCTTTTTTATCACAAATCATACATTTGACTCTCATTTCGTCACCTCAATACGAATTCTATCAGTATAAGTATATCATGGAAGTGTAATGTTTTTGAATAATAGCGGGAAAAAATAATATTTTCGCAATTCGAAAAATAGGTTATGATAAGGATATATGAAGTATATTTGGAGGTGGAAATATGGCGAATGTAGTAGAGCCCACATTAACAGATGATTTAGTACAAACATTACGTAAAGAGTGTATTGTTATGGTAGCGACAACAGATTTTGAAAAACAAGTTCCTAACGTAAGTGCTATTTCTTGGGTGTATGCAGTGAGTAAAACTAGTATTCGATTTGCAGTAGATCAACGTTCACGTATTGTGGAAAATATAAGACATAGTACTGGAGTGGTATTGACTATAATGGCGAATGAATCCGTATTTTCCATAAGTGGTGCAGGTGAAATTTTGACTGATAGAATGGAAGGCATTCCTCTAAAATTAACTGTAATAGAAGTAAATGTACAAGAAGTACGTGATGTTATGTTTTATGGTGCAAAACTTGCAATTGAGCCAACATATGAAAAAACGTATGATCTTCGTGCAGCTAAAAAGCTCGATAACCAAGTGTTAGCAGGAATGAAAGAATTATAAATGTGATAAATAAGAAAGTCAGTTATTAACTTTTGTAATCACTTATTGTGATTTTATGTTAATAATTATAATTAAAAGTAATATATTGAATAGAAATGAATAAAAAATAAATAAAAGGTTTAATGGCTATAAATTTCGATTCTACCTCGTTTATACGTTACATATAATTATAACAATGGTTCGTCCATATTTTATGGATGAAACCCTTGTTCTACAAATTTAAAAGTGGAGTCAGGGGGTAACAGGTTGGATAAAATTTATGTGTTAGATACGAATGTACTTTTGCAGGATCCTTTATCTATTTTTTCATTTGAAACCAATGAAGTAGTGATTCCAGCAGTTGTATTAGAAGAGGTTGATTCGAAAAAACGTTATATGGATGAAGTAGGACGAAACGCTCGTTATGTATCTAAGTTAATAGACAAATTTCGTGAAATAGGAAAACTGCATGAAAGTATTCCGCTAGAAAACGGCGGTACATTTCGTATTGAATTAAATCATCGTTCGTTTGTCCAACTACAAGATATTTTTGTAGAAAAAACAAATGATAATCGAATTTTAGCTGTAGCAAAAAATCTATCTTTAGAAGAACAAGAAAAAGAGGACGGGAAGTCTGTTATTTTAGTAAGTAAAGACGTGCTCGTAAGGGTAAAAGCAGATGCAATAGGTTTAAAGGCGGAAGATTATTTAAGTGATCGGGTCATTGAAGTGGAAAATATATATTCAGGATTTTTAGAAGGATATATATCAAAAGAACAATTGGATTATTTTTATGAAAAAGGCGAATTGCCTTTATCCGAAATTGCAAATCATCCTTTTTATCCAAATCAGTTTGTAGTAATGAAAGATGCATTAGGTGGATCTAGTTCAGCACTAGGTATTGTGGATCATTTAGGTAAGAAGGTAAAAAAACTTATTTTTCACAATGAACAAGTATGGGGAATACGACCACGAAATGTGCAGCAAATTATGGGATTAGAATTGTTGCTTCGTGAAGATATTCCACTAGTCACGCTAACAGGGAAAGCTGGTACAGGAAAGACATTACTAGCTTTAGCTTCGGGCCTCATGCAAACGGAAGATTTAGGGTTATACAAAAAACTACTCGTTGCACGGCCAATTGTTCCAGTTGGGAAAGATATCGGTTATTTACCGGGAGAAAAAGAAGAAAAGTTAAGACCGTGGATGCAACCGATTTTTGATAATCTAGAGTATTTATTTAATACGAAAAAACCAGGAGAGTTAGATGCTATTTTAGCTGGAATGGGTTCGATAGAAGTGGAAGCTCTTACGTATATACGCGGGAGAAGTATTCCAGATCAGTTCATTATAATTGATGAAGCACAAAATTTAACGAAGCATGAAGTGAAAACGATACTAACGAGGGTAGGAGAAAAAAGTAAAATCGTATTAATGGGAGATCCTCAGCAAATTGATCATCCGTATTTGGATGAGTATAATAATGGTTTAACATATGTTGTAGAGAAATTTAAAGAGCAACGTATTAGTGGTCATGTGAAATTTGTAAAAGGGGAGCGATCTAATTTAGCTCAACTAGCAGCAGATTTATTATAAAAAGGAGTGAGCTAAAGCTCACTCCTTTTCTTTAAATAATTGTAAATTTGCGGATGTTACGGATTGGATTTTGTCTATTAGATCCATCATTGTAATATAAATGAACAGGTCCATCTTCTTTTAATGGTTTTCCTTTTTTTGAAAAACCAAGAATAGCATGTTTGACAGTTTCTAATGGAAGCGTTATTGTAGCATCTACTGTTTCGATCTCGACTTGCGTAGCGTCATCTGAAATTTCGGCGTTAGCAAGAAAAGGTTGAAATGGTATACCGAATGTTCCAGTAATTAGCTGTTCTTTTTTAAATTTCTTTACACTTTGTTGTATCGGCGGGAAAGCAGCACCATCACGGATTTCGCGATCCCAATGTTCCGAAGTGTTTTTTAAATAAGTTTCTAGTTCTGAAGTGTTTTCTCTCGTTTCATCAAAGTAAGTTGTCAAATCTACTTTTCGATCATCAAAGATCCAAACGGTTGGATCGATAGTGATTGGAAAACGAACTTTTCCATTAATAAATAAAATTTCGCTCATTGTTGTTCCCCCATTTGTGTTATACTCCCACTTTTCAGTATAATAGTATTAGACACTATTGTCACAAAAAATGTTTCTATTGCAATTTATTAAAACTATCGCTAATATTAATAGATAGGAGAGAGTAGGACGGAAACGGAGGGAATCAATTTGGCGTCTGAGACAGTATCAAATCATCAGGAAAAGGCACTAGCCCTTCTACAAGCGGATGCGGAGAAGATTTTAAGACTTATTAAGGTGCAAATGGACCATCTTACAATGCCGCAATGTCCATTATATGAAGAAGTGTTAGACACACAAATGTTTGGACTATCCCGCGAAGTCGATTTTGCAGTTCGCCTTGGTCTTATTTCAGAAGAACAAGGGAAAGCAATGTTAGGAGAGCTTGAACGTGAGTTATCTGCACTTCATGAAGCATTTACAAACAAACAACAATAACGGGTTCAAATAAGGGGGCTCAAACTGAAAAAGTTTGAGCTTTTTATTTGTATAATAAAGCAGGAAGAATCAATGTACATATGGAATACAACAATAATTAAATTGAAACAGAGAGAGGAAATGAAATGAAAAGAGTATGGAAATCAATGGATTATTCATTATTACTTCCTCTTGTTATCTTATGTGTGCTGGGAGTTATAATGGTATATAGTTCTAGTTCCATTGTTGCGATTTCGAGGTTTGATAAACCAGCAAATTTCTTTTTTAAAAGACAATTAATTACTTTAGCTGCTGGGACAATAGTATTAATAATTCTTGCTATTATTCCATATAAAGTGTGGAGAAAACGAATCTTTTTATTGGGAAGTTATGGAATTAGTGTAGCGTTATTAGCAGCAGCTGCCTTTTTTGCTAAAGCAGTAAATGGTGCAAATGGATGGATATTTGGAATACAGCCTGCGGAATTTGTTAAGATAACAGTTATTCTCGTATTGGCTCATTTCTTTGCGAAAAGGCAAGAAACGAATACGTCTGTTTTTAAAGGATCAGGACCAGTACTTTTGGGTGTTGGTTTAATCATGTTTTTAATTTTAAAGCAAAATGACTTAGGTACCGATATGTTAATTGCGGGAACAGTAGGAATTATGTTTCTTTGTTCAGGAGTTAATGTGAATTTGTGGATAAAGAGATTCTTGTTAACGTCTATAGTATGGGCTCCGGCGTTGTATTTCCTTGGGAGTTATAAATTAAGTCAGTACCAAAAAGCACGGTTTTCCGTTTTTCTTGATCCATTTAGCGATCCACAAAAGGATGGATTTCAATTAATAAATTCGTTTATTGGAATTGCTTCGGGAGGGCTAAATGGTAGAGGATTAGGAAATAGTGTACAAAAGTATGGTTACTTACCAGAACCACAAACGGATTTTATAATGGCAATTATATCTGAAGAACTTGGTTTTATAGGTGTGGCTATTATTTTAATCTGTTTATTACTTATAATTATTCGGGCGTTTAGAGTTGCACAAAAGTGTAAAGATCCATTTGGAAGTTTAATAGCTATCGGAATTGCAAGTTTGTTTGGAGTCCAAACATTTGTTAATGTTGGTGGTATGTCTGGATTGATACCACTTACAGGAGTTCCTTTACCGTTTGTTAGTTATGGCGGGAGTTCCTTATTAGCTAATCTACTCGCGATGGGGATATTACTCAATATTGCTAGTCATGTAAAACGACAAGAGAAACAACAGAACGAGACAGTTAAAGAAAGAGAACAAGGCGGACCACATCTTGTAGTTGTAAAATAAAACACATTGTGCTTTAGAGCGCGATGTGTTTTTTTATTTTTAAGTATTTTTAAATATGATGTATTAATTTATCTTTTAGTTAAAGGGTATATCACATTAAGTTGAAAGTGATATACAATTAGGTTGTTACATAAGGAAGAGGTATGCTATACTATTTTTGTGAGACAAATTGCTCAGAAAACTTATCATTTGTTAAAAAATAAGGTATGATGGATAAAAATAAAGTGAAGCTTTCTAAGTATAATATAATGTAGAAAGTGAAGAACTTCACGCTCTTTATGGTGTGTATATATTTTATCTCTAGAGTGGTAGGAAAGTAGAGGGGGAAAATCATGACAAAGCTGCAACGTATTCAAAAAGTATTGGTAGCTAACCGTGGAGAGATTGCAATTCGTGTGTTTCGAGCTTGTTCGGAACTGGGATTAAAAACAGTTGCAATCTATTCTAAAGAGGATAGTGGTTCTTATCATCGTTATAAAGCCGATGAATCCTATTTAGTTGGGGAAGGAAAAAAGCCAATTGATGCTTATCTAGATATTGAGGGCATTATTGAGATTGCGAAAAGTAATCATGTAGATGCAATTCACCCTGGATATGGTTTCTTGTCAGAAAATATTCAATTCGCAAAACGTTGTGAAGAAGAAGGGATTATCTTTATCGGTCCAAAAAGTAAGCATTTAGATATGTTTGGAGATAAAGTAAAAGCAAGAACACAAGCGCAGCTAGCACAAATTCCAGTTATTCCTGGTAGTGATGGGCCAGTAGATTCATTAGAAGAAGTCGAAGAATTTGCCGAAAAGTATGATTACCCGATTATTATTAAAGCTTCCCTTGGCGGTGGCGGTCGTGGTATGCGTATTGTACGTACTAGTGAAGAATTAAGAGAATCGTATAATCGAGCAAAGTCAGAAGCAAAAGCAGCCTTTGGTAATGATGAAGTATACGTAGAAAAATTCGTTGAAAAACCTAAACATATAGAAGTTCAAATTTTAGCAGATGAAGAGGGCAATGTTGTTCATTTATACGAGCGAGACTGTTCTGTACAACGTCGTCATCAAAAAGTAGTAGAAATTGCACCTAGTGTGTCGCTTTCAGATGATTTGCGTCAGCGTATTTGTGATGCTGCTGTGAAATTAACGAAAAATGTAAATTATTTAAACGCAGGAACAGTTGAATTCCTTGTAAAAGATGATAATTTCTATTTCATTGAAGTAAATCCGCGTGTTCAAGTAGAACATACAATTACAGAAATGATTACAGGAGTCGATATCGTTCAATCACAAATTTTAATAGCTGATGGACATGCATTACATAGCAAAATGGTAGGTGTTCCAAAGCAAGAGGAAGTTGTTGTACATGGATTTGCAATACAATCTCGAGTAACGACTGAGGATCCACTAAATAATTTCATGCCGGATACAGGAAAAATTATGGCGTATCGATCAGGTGGTGGCTTTGGGGTTCGTCTTGATACAGGTAATAGTTTCCAAGGTGCTGTTATTACACCGTACTATGATTCTTTACTTGTAAAAGTTACAACATGGGCGCTTACTTTTGAACAAGCTGCTGCAAAAATGGAACGTAACTTAAAAGAATTCCGTATTCGTGGTATTAAAACTAATATTCCATTCCTAGAGAATGTAGTAAAACATAAAAACTTCTTATCAGGGGAATATGACACTTCATTTATTGATGCGTCACCGGAACTATTCTTGTTCCCCAAACGTAAAGACCGCGGAACGAAAATGTTAAATTATATCGGGACAGTAACAGTAAATGGCTTCCCAGGAGTAGGGAAAAAAGAGAAACCAATTTTCCCAGATGCTCGTATACCAAATGTATTACACTCAGAGCCAATCCAAAATGGAACGAAACAAATTTTGGATGAGCGTGGAGCAGACGGATTAGTAAAATGGGTACAAGATCAAAAACGTGTACTTTTAACGGATACAACATTCCGTGATGCGCATCAGTCATTACTTGCAACGCGTATTCGTACAAAAGATTTACACCAAATTGCAGAGCCGACAGCGAGAATGTTACCGAACTTATTCTCAGCAGAAATGTGGGGCGGTGCAACGTTTGATGTTGCATATCGTTTCTTAAAAGAAGATCCGTGGGAACGATTACTAGATCTTCGTGAAAAAATGCCAAATGTTTTATTCCAAATGTTACTTCGTTCTTCAAACGCGGTTGGTTACAAAAACTATCCGGATAATTTAATTCAAAAGTTTGTGGAGTGTTCTGCTCAAGCTGGAATTGATGTGTTCCGTATTTTTGATAGCTTAAACTGGGTAGAAGGTATGAGAGTTGCGATTGATGCTGTACGAGATACTGGTAAAATTGCAGAAGCAACTATGTGTTACACAGGGGATATCCATGATCCGTTACGTAGTAAATATGATTTAAATTACTATAAAAATTTAGCAAAAGAATTAGAAGCATCAGGAGCTCACATTTTAGGTATTAAAGATATGGCGGGCTTACTAAAACCAAATGCAGCATATGATTTAGTTTCAGCATTAAAAGAGACGGTATCGATTCCGATTCACCTGCACACACACGATACGAGTGGAAATGGTATATTAACGTATACGAAAGCAATTGAAGCAGGTGTTGACATTGTCGATGTAGCAGTAAGTTCTATGGCTGGTCAAACGTCACAACCAAGTGCGAACACGCTATACTATGCGTTAGGTGGAAACGAAAGACAGCCAGATGTTAATATAGATTCATTAGAAAAATTATCTCATTACTGGGAAGATGTACGTAAATACTACGCACCGTTTGAAAGTGGTATGAATGCTCCTCATACAGAGGTATATATGCACGAAATGCCAGGCGGACAGTATAGTAATTTACAACAACAAGCGAAAGCGGTTGGCTTAGGCGATCGTTTCGATGAAGTGAAAGTAATGTACCGCCGTGTGAATGACATGTTTGGTGATATTGTTAAAGTAACACCATCATCTAAAGTTGTCGGTGATATGGCATTATTCATGGTTCAAAATCACTTAACAGAACAAGATGTTTTAGAGCGTGGACATTCTATGGACTTCCCAGGATCTGTTGTTGAAATGTTCTCTGGAGATTTAGGACAACCATATGGTGGTTTCCCGAAAAAGTTACAAGAAATTATTTTAAAAGGGAAAGAACCATTAACAGTAAGACCAGGTGAATTATTAGAACCAGTAGATTTCGACGCGTTAAAAGAAGAGCTATTCCATAAACTTGGACGCGAAGTGACGATGTTTGATGTAGTTGCATATGCATTATATCCAAAAGTATTTATGGATTACGAAAAAGTTGCTGAGATTTATGGAAATGTATCTGTGCTTGATACACCGACATTCTTCTATGGTATGAGACTTGGTGAAGAAATCAATGTGGAAATTGAACAAGGTAAAACATTGATGGTTAAACTAGTATCAATTGGAGAGCCTCAGCCAGATGGGAATCGTGTTCTTTACTTGGAGTTTAACGGTCAACCACGTGAGATTGTTGTGAAAGACGAAAGTGTGAAAGCAACAGTTGCACAACGTGTGAAAGGAAACCGTGAAAATCCAAACCACATTAGCGCAACAATGCCAGGAACGGTTATTAAAGTAGTTGTAAAAGAAGGCGATGAAGTGAAAAAAGGCGATTCTATGGCAATTACAGAAGCGATGAAAATGGAAACGACAGTTCAAGCGCCGTTCAATGGTAAAGTGAAAAAAGTATATGTTAACGATGGAGATGCAATTCAAACGGGTGACTTACTCATTGAATTAGATCACTAAAATAAAAAAGAGTTGTGGAAACACAGCTCTTTTTTATTAAGAAAAAATACCTTGCCAATTCGGCAAGGTATTTTCATTTATTTTGTTTGTTTAGAAGTTGATGCAGCTTCTTTTGCATTCACTTTACTTCTTGTACCTAACATAACTAAATAGCATAGTACAGCAAACAAGCAAGAAATGAATAGTGAATGTAATAATGCCATTGATAAACTAGCATTTGTAAATACGACTAAAATTCCTACGATAGCTTGAAGTGTAACAAGGATAAATGAGATGATCCATCCCCAGTATACGACAGGCTGCTGTTTGTAATGGCGGATAGCGAGAATCATCGCGTATAGTATCCAAGCGAAAATTAACATCGCTGCAACTCTATGTCCCATTTGAACCCATTCATGTAATTGAGTTGGCATAGGTCTATTTTTGCTACATAAAGGAAAGTCTGGACAGGCTAAGCTAGCTCGTTCGTGACGTACTAAAGCCCCTGTGTAGACGACAATATAACTGTAAATTGTTACACCATAAATATGAAATTTCATTTTTTTATCCATAATAAGTGAACGTGCATCAAATTTTTGGTCAATTTCAAAGATAAGACACGTTAATAAAATGACAGAAGCAAATGAAATTAAGGAAATACCGAAATGGATAGCAAGTACAGCTGGCATTTGCCCCCAAACAACCGCTGCGGCTCCCATTAATGCTTGTGCAACTAAAAATACGAAGGATAAAATTGCTAACGTTTTTGTTTCGCGCACATGTTTATAATATTTCCAGGACAAAATACAAAGGAGAGTGACAAGAATTCCTGCTGATCCTGATGTAAGGCGATGACTTAGTTCAATAATAGTTTCCATTGATAAATTAGATGGAACAAATTCGCCGTTACAAAGTGGCCATGATTTACCGCACCCTTGGCCAGAGCCTGTTTTTGTAACTAAGGCGCCTCCTAATAAAACTATTAATAAATCAAGACTCGTAATGACTGCTAACCATTTAATAAAGCGTTGCAATCTCTTTCACCATCTTTCTGCTATGAAGTTATTGCGAAATATTTTCATTCCATTATGTATAGAATAAAACGCGCTAGTTCCTATGATATATAAAAAATAATAAAATAGCAAAGAAATGGAGGGGGAAGACAGGGAAGAGAAAACGGGTGTGGAAATAAGGTTTATAAGGAAATTTTTAGGTGAAAAATAGGCTATTTTGAAAAGAAATGGGGAGAATACGTGTTAAATATGACAAAAAAGTTTATTATAGAAGGTAACATCATGTTATGATATGGATAAGTAACAATTAAGTTTTTTATGTTCGACACAAAAAGTTCATGTTTTCTTCACAAAATGTTCGGGAAATATGATTTAATATATTGGAGTATGGGCGTAGATTAGTAGTAGAATGGGTTAACAATGTTTCTACTGTAATAATATTGCTATATAGAAGCGAAATATTTCAATTTGAAATAGGCGCAAAAAGAAAGATGAAAGTTTTAAGAGGGGGTTAAAGTGATGAACCATGCAACAAGTGAGCTGCATGATGAGTCTGCTGTTACAAGCGTACCGGAAACAACTCGGTTACAAGATTTAAAAGCGCTCGTTAAAATGGGGATTGTAAACTCAAATACACTTACTGTATTTACAGGATTTTGGTTGGCATTACACTTTAATGGATTAAGTGTAATGGACAATCTGGATAAGTTATTCTTTACAATCGTTGGTTCTGGATTAGTTATGGCAGGGGTATGTTGTTTAAACAACTACATTGATCGAGACATCGATCCATTAATGGAAAGAACAAAGACCCGTCCAACGGTTACTGGAAAGTATAAACCAGGATTTGCACTTACATTTGGACTAGTTATATTACTTCTTGGTTTTGTATTTTTATTATTAACAACACCAATGGCAGTCTTAATGGGATTTATTGGTGCTTTCACATATGTTGTTCTATATAGTTTATGGACAAAGAGAAAGTATACACTAAATACTGTTGTAGGTAGTATATCTGGTGCAGTTCCACCTTTAATTGGGTGGGCAGCAATCGATCCATCTTTAGGCCATCCAATTGCTTGGATGTTATTTTTAATTATGTTTATTTGGCAAATCCCACATTTCCTTGCATTAGCAATGAAACGTGTTGATGAATATCGAAACGCAGGAATTCCAATGCTTCCTGTAGTTCATGGATTTGAAATTACGAAACGCCAAATTATGATTTGGACAGTATGTTTATTACCACTACCATTTTATATGAGTGGACTAGGGATAACATTTATGGTAATTGCAACACTGCTTAACATCGGATGGATCGTTTTAGGTTTTTATGGCTTCCGTAAGAAAGATGACATCAAATGGTCTGTGCAAATGTTTGTTTATTCCCTAAATTATTTAACAATCTTATTTGTATCAATGATTGTAGTTACATTCTTCTAAGACAACGACATAATTGGATTTCTTTACGTTGAGATTTACTTTACTTAACTATAAAGTACAATCTAATTCACAAGGAAAGTGGGGGTTGTTTGTATGAAGAAACAGTGGCGACTGCTTTCGTTCGTTTCACTGCTGGCTTTACTGTTAGGGGGATGCGGTAAAGCCTTTCAATCTACTTTAATTCCGCAAGGAGAGGTAGCAAAAATGCAATATGATCTGCTCTTACTAGCAAGTGCGATCATGGTAGGAGTAGTACTAGTAGTTACTATTATTTTCTTATATGTAATTGTGCGTTTCCGACAAAAGAAAGGTCAGGAAGATTATATTCCGGAGCAAGTTGAAGGGAATCACAAACTAGAAATTATATGGACAGTTATTCCGATTATTCTTTTGCTAATCTTAGCTGTTCCGACGGTTACATATACATTCAAACTTGCTGATGTAAGTGCGATGGAGAAAAAGAATATTGATAAAGATACTATCGTTGTTGATGTAACAGCGAATCTTTATTGGTGGGAATTTTCTTATAAATCAGAAAAGATAGTAACTTCTCAAGATTTAGTCATCCCCACAGGTAAGAAAGTGTATTTGAATTTGAAGGGTGCCGATATTAAACATTCGTTTTGGGTTCCATCTTTAGCTGGGAAAATGGATACAAATACAGATAATGTGAACAAAATGTGGTTAAAGGCAGATAAATCGGGCACTTATAATGGTTTTTGTACAGAATTTTGCGGCCCATCACATTCTTTAATGCAATTCAAAGTGAAAGCTTTAGATGAAAGCGAGTACAAAAAGTGGCTTGCTGATATGAAGAAAATTGATGGGAAGAAAGAAGTAGCTTCAACAAAGGCGCAAGAAGGCCAAGAAATATTTAATAAAAGCTGTATTGGTTGTCACGCAGTTGGATCTAATGATAGTAGACCACCTTCCGCTCGTATCGCACCAAACTTAGCAAACTTTGCGGATCGCGATACAGTTGCCGGCATTGCTGAAAACAATGAAGAAAACTTAAAAAAATGGCTGAAAGATCCTGAAAATATGAAACCAGGAAATAAAATGACTGGTAAATATGGCAACTTAACAGACGATCAAATTGATGCATTAAATGCATATTTACAAACGTTGAAAGTTGAAAAGTAAAGAGGGATTATTCGCGAAGGGGAGGTTGAAAACGTGAGTTCTGTAGCAAAAAAACAGGGGATGGGTGCTGTCATATGGGATTATTTAACGACAGTAGACCATAAAAAGATTGCCATTCTCTATTTAATTGCAGGTGGATTGTTTTTTATAATAGGCGGAATAGAAGCTCTATTTATTCGCCTTCAATTAGCGATTCCTAACAACGCTTTTCTTGTTGGGGATGCTTATAATCAAGTATTAACTATGCACGGTACAACAATGATTTTCCTCGCAGCTATGCCACTCGTGTTTGCATTTATGAACGCCGCTGTACCACTTCAAATTGGTGCACGTGATGTAGCGTTCCCGTTTTTGAATTCACTCGGATTTTGGTTATTTTTCTTTGGTGGAGTATTTTTAAATTTAAGTTGGTTTTTAGGTGGAGCACCTGATGCAGGATGGACATCTTATGCATCTTTAGCTTT
The DNA here is from genome assembly GCF_051916915.1 of Bacillus cereus group sp. MYBK139-1. Lineage (NCBI taxonomy): Bacteria > Bacillati > Bacillota > Bacilli > Caryophanales > Bacillaceae > Bacillus > Bacillus cereus group sp. MYBK139-1. The sequence goes on from NZ_JBQAHO010000002.1 coordinate 872,074, forward strand.
AGCCTCTAAAGGCCATGGTGTTGATTTTTATGTGCTTGGCTTGCAAATCTCCGGTATAGGTACATTAATTGGAGGTATTAACTTCCTTGTAACCATTATTAATATGCGTGCGCCAGGGATGACGTATATGCGTATGCCGATGTTTACATGGACGACATTTGTAACATCTTCATTAATATTATTTGCTTTTCCGCCGTTAACTGTAGGATTAGGACTTTTAATGTTAGACCGCTTATTTGGAACAAGTTTCTTTAATCCAGCACTGGGCGGGAATACAATTATATGGGAGCACTTATTCTGGATTTTCGGTCATCCAGAAGTATACATTCTTATACTCCCAGCTTTCGGAATATTCTCGGAAATCTTCGCGACGTTTTCGAAGAAACGATTATTTGGTTATTCGTCGATGGTGTTTGCGACAGTATTAATTGGATTTTTAGGATTTATGGTATGGGCGCATCATATGTTTACCGTTGGGCTTGGTCCGGTTGCAAATGCTATTTTCTCGGTTGCAACAATGGCGATTGCGGTTCCGACTGGTATTAAAATATTCAACTGGCTCTTTACAATGTGGGGCGGAAGTATTCGTTTTACGACACCGATGATGTGGGCAGTAGCCTTCATTCCATCATTCGTAATGGGAGGAGTTACAGGTGTTATGCTAGCATCTGCACCAGCTGATTATCAATTTCATGATAACTATTTCGTAGTAGCTCACTTTCATTACGTAATTGTCGGCGGTGTTGTATTTGGTTTACTAGCAGGAGCCCATTATTATTGGCCACTGATGTTTAATAAAGTATTGAATGAAACGTTAGGAAAGATAACATTTTGGTTATTCTTTATCGGTTTCCATTTAACGTTCTTCATTCAGCATTTCCTAGGATTAATTGGTATGCCACGTCGTTACTACACATATCTTGAAGGTCAAGGGTTGGAAATGGGCAATATGATTAGTTCTATTGGAGCGGTATTTATGGCTCTTGGAACGATTGTTCTTCTATTCAATGTAATTAAAACAACAGTATCAAAAGAAAAGGCTGGTCGTGATCCATGGGATGGACGTACATTAGAATGGACAATGCCAGCACCTACACCAGAATATAACTTTAAACAATTACCATTTGTTCGCGGGTTAGATCCGTTTTGGATTGAAAAACGTGAAGGGAATAAAGAGATGACAGCGGCGGAACCAGTTGGTGATATTCATATGCCAAATCCATCATTTTCACCATTTATCATTTCTTTAGGATTGTTTATAGCGGCATTCGGTGCAATGTATATGCAGGGTGGAAAAGATAAGTTTTGGTTATTAGTAGCAATTATCGGTTTAATTATTACGTTTGGTACAATGTTCCTACGTTCAGTAATTGATGATCATGGATATCATATTCATAAAGAAGATTTAGAAGATAAGGGGGGCAAGGCGTAATGCATGTAGATGAAAAATTAACGAATGAAACATTTCCAGCAGAGCCTGAAAAAGCAACCCTTGAGGGGAAAAATAAGTTTGTCGGTTTTTGGTTATTTCTTGGAGGCGAAACAGTATTGTTCGCTTCCTTATTTGGCACATATTTAGCGTTAAAGAATTCTACAAATGGCGGACCAACATCTCAAGAGATGTTCCAAATGCCACTCGTTTTCATTATGACGATGCTTTTATTAACGAGTAGCTTAACGAGCGTATATGCGATGTACCATATGAAAAACTTTAATTTTAAGAAAATGCAACTTTGGCTACTGGTAACAGTGCTGCTAGGTTTAGGGTTTTTAGGATTTGAGATCTATGAGTTTTATCATTATACGCATGAATTTAAGCATACTATGAGAAGTAGCGCATTTGGTTCCGCGTTTTATGCTCTTGTTGGTACACATGGACTCCACGTATTGTTTGGATTGTGTTGGATTTTAACATTAATCTTTAGAAATGCGAAGAGAGGTCTAAATTTATACAATGCACCGAAGTTTTATGTTGCATCGATTTATTGGCACTTTATTGACGTAGTTTGGGTGTTTATTTTCACTGTAGTATATTTGATGGGAATGGTGGGATAAACAATGGCGATAAAGCAAACGAATAATCCTAAAGTTGATCTTGTTTATCGGAAAAGAAAAAGTGCGGAGGAAATGAAGCATCAAGTTATTACATTTGCATTAATGATTTTTTTAACATTAGTTGCATTTGTAGCAGTAGCATATCCGAAAACTTTTAGTCCGACTTTTTCAGTACCATTTATTTTACTATTAGCGGTGGTACAAGTAATTTTTCAATTGTATTATTTTATGCATATGAGTCATAAAGGACATGAAGCGGCAAGTTTCTTTCTTTATTCTGGTCTGTTGATCGGATTAATTACAATTTTAGCTTTTATGACAATTGTGTGGATTTGAAAAGTGAAGAATAAGGGAGCTTGTGTTGACACAGCTCCCTCTTCATGTTATGTGAACGGATAACCTTAAGAAGGTAGGTGTGAAAATGAGTAACTTGTGGATATTTGGTTTTCAAGCGCTATGGAGTCCAATCTTTTTACTATTTATGATTTCAATCCTTATTGGGTACTTTTTAATTATTGGGCCATATAGAATGCGATTTGAACATGCGACAAAGGTAAGTAAGAAGCAAGTTTTTTATTTTACGACTGGAATTGTTCTTTTGTATTTTGTAAAGGGAGGGCCTATTGATTTAATTGGTCATATTATATTTAGTGCACATATGTTTGAAATGGCAGTTATGTATATTGCCGTTCCGCCGTTATTGTTGCTTGGTATACCAGTTTGGTTATATCGCTATATTACTTCTTTTAAGTTCGTTCAAATTATATTGAAGATATTTGCTAAGCCACTTATTGCATTGTTTGTATTTAATGGCCTGTTTTCTTTTTATCATTTACCAGTTGTTTTTGATACAGTAAAACAAAGTCAAATTGCTCATCCTATTTGTCTCGCTATATTGTTCTTTACGGCAATCATGATGTGGTGGCCGATGCTAAATCCATTACCAGAATATCAAACGTTGAGTGATATAAAGAAACTTGGTTATATGTTTGCTAATGGTATATTATTAACGCCAGCTTGCGCGTTAATCATTTTTGCGACGGCACCATTATTTGCAACGTATACGGATCCGGCTGCTTGGATGAAGGCGATGGAATTATGTGTACCAGCGGGAACTTTATCTGATTTAAATATAACTGGACCAGAATTTTTACACTGGATGCCCGTCGTGCAAGATCAACAAACAGGTGGCATCATTATGAAAATTGTCCAGGAAATAGTGTACGGTACGATTATTGGTTATGTGTTCTTTCGATGGGCGCGTAGAGAGCGTGAAAAAGATAAAGAACAGTTGCAACAATTACCGCCATATTTACAAACGAAGTAAAAAGTGTATGGGTTTCCATACACTTTTTTAGTTTTACTAAACTTTTATAGATTGAATTTTCTGATTATTTATGTTAAGTTAGTGTAGGCATGTACTAAAAGTGGATATAAGATTTACTACTAGCTTTAATGCATAATAATTCCATGTGTAGTACAAGTTTTTTAGAGAGTTACAAATTTATATTGTTATCTTTAATAAAACAAGGACTATTTTAAGGGGGAATTTAAATGGGTAGTAGTGGAAGTATGGTAAAGCCAATTAGTGGTTTTTTAACAGCATTAATACAATATCCAGTACCGGTAGTAGAGTCACGTGCAGACATTGATAAACAAATTAAACAGATCATAAAAACAATTCATTCAACTAAAGCAGGGTATCCTGGATTGGAATTAATAGTATTTCCAGAATATAGTACGCAAGGGCTTAATACAAAAAAATGGACTACAGAAGAGTTTTTATGTACAGTCCCTGGGCCAGAAACAGACTTGTTTGCTGAGGCATGTAAAGAGTCTGAAGTATATGGTGTTTTTTCTATAATGGAAAGAAATCCTGATGGTGGAGAACCGTATAATACAGCAATAATTATTGATCCACAAGGTGAAATGATTTTGAAGTATCGTAAGCTAAATCCTTGGGTGCCAGTTGAACCTTGGAAGGCTGGAGATTTAGGTTTACCTGTTTGTGATGGACCTGGAGGAAGTAAATTAGCTGTTTGTATTTGTCATGATGGTATGTTTCCTGAAGTAGCTCGTGAAGCAGCTTATAAAGGCGCAAATGTCTTGATTCGTATTTCTGGATATAGCACACAAGTTAGTGAACAATGGATGTTAACTAATCGTTCGAATGCATGGCAAAATTTAATGTATACATTGTCGGTGAACTTAGCCGGTTATGATGGTGTATTTTATTATTTTGGTGAAGGACAAGTATGTAATTTTGATGGGACTACTTTAGTGCAGGGACACCGAAATCCTTGGGAGATTGTTACTGCTGAAGTATATCCAGAGCTAGCAGATCAAGCTAGATTAGGATGGGGTCTCGAAAATAATATATATAATTTAGGTTCAAGGGGATATGTAGCGACTCCTGGTGGGGTGAAAGAAAACCCATATACGTTTGTAAAAGATTTAGCTGAAGGTAAATATAAGGTTCCTTGGGAAGATGAGATTAAAGTAAAGGATGGAACTATTTATGGGTATCCAGTCAAAAAGACGATTCATTCTTAAGTAAGATAAATAGAACAAGCGCATCAATATGATGCGCTTGTTCTATTTACTCAATGATTTGGAATTCTTTTAACTCTTTTTCGACATTTTGTAGGAGTTGTTCGCTTTTTTGAAGTACATTCGTTGGGAAAATTTCACCATCACCATATTCAACGCCGTGAGGATAATAGTGTTTACCTAATAAAGGAGGAAGTAGCTTTATTTCAGCGTGTCTACTACCAATGTCACCTTCAACAGCTAAACCTTGTACACGTAAATAATAAACATCGTTTAATATTTCGAATTTATAATCGTATGTAACTCGTTCATAATCCCACTGTCCAGCAAGTACAAAATGGTTCTTTTCCATAATCTCTGTTAATAGTGTTAAATCAACGACGGCTCCATTAAATTTTGTATTTGTAAATTGCATAAAATACCTCCTTTTTTAATGTTACATCATTATTTTTATAATAGTATGAATAATAAGAAAGTGCAATTCATATTGAGAGAAAAGGGATAATCCAGACTTTTTTTGCGAAAATATGATATAGTGAAAAGAGTACGGTACACACAAAAAAAGGAAAGAAAAGGATTTGTGTATATCTCAATTTTATGTTTTGTGCAGGAGGTATATCGATTGAAGAAATTATTGCGTATCGTAATGATTACAATTTTAATTTTAGCTGTTGATTTATACGGGAAATTACTCGTTTCACAATATATATTAACCCCATCTCAATCAAAGCAAGAAAATAAAATTGTGAAAAAGAAAAAACAAGTAAATGAAGACTCTTCCGATACGGTTTTAAATATGATTGGTGGGGACTCTGAAATTTTATTAGCAAAATGGGGCGAACCTTCTCGAATAGAGCCATCTGCTTACGGATATGAATGGTGGGTATACAATCAAGATTTATCTCAGTATGTTCAATTTGGGGTTGCTGAGCGTAAAGTTGTAACGGCGTATGTTGCTGGTGAGCAAGTTAAGGTGCCACCTTATTATATAAATGAAAAGTATGAAGATGTGTATAAAAAGAATCCACTCTCGCATGAGATTTCATTAAAAAGAGGGAAGAGTAGTTATCAATTTGAGTTATCTGATACTGAAGTGATGGAGCAACCATTAATACCAGTAGAAGATGGCTGGGCACAATTATATTTTGATCATTTTACGCATGAGCTTGTTGGTGTTCGTTATATGGATGACGAAACGTTATTACGTCAAAGACCGTATCAGCTCGTTTATTCAGGTGAATTACTGGCAGAACAACCATTAACTCCAGATAAAATGAAACAAATAGAGAATGGGAATATGCAACAAATTTTTGATTTAACAAATATTATTCGAAGTCGTCATAATTTACCGTTGTTAGCGTGGGACCAACAAACGGCAGAAGTGGCAATCGGTCATAGTAAAGATATGAAGGATAATAATTACTTTTCACACGATTCACCTACGTTAGGTACGTTAGGAGATCGTTTACAACGCGGGAAAGTAGGATTTCAACTTGCCGGTGAGAACATAGCGGCTCAACATAGTGATGGAGTTGCTGCATTGCAAGGTTGGTTAAACAGTGAGGGACATCGAAAGAATTTATTGAATGAACAATTTACAGGATTAGGTGTTGGCGTATACGATAAGTTTTATACACAAAATTTTATTCGGAAATAAAATGAAACTGTAAATTGTGGATGGGAATCTTCCCCTATGCAAATAGTAGGATAAAAAGGTGCATGAATCGTCTAAAAATAGGCGAACCATGCGCCTTTTTTTTCTTATTATATAGTAGATATACATGAAGAGGTGAGGATTATGCCGACAACAAAAGGACCGTTACATCCATCGGTTCAACAGTTTAAAGAGTTTGTAAACCATCACCCTAAAATGGTTCATGAAGTTCGAAGTGGTCATAAAACTTGGCAACAGTTTTATGAGGAATGGTACTTACTTGGTGAAGAAGATCCAATATGGGCAACTTTTAGACCGGATGGAGCGCCTGCTTTTTCTTCGGTAAAAGAAAAGAAAAAAGAAAAAGGAAAAGAAAAGGATACTCGAACTGAAGAGGAAAAAACTGCTGATGTGATGGGACAAATGCTTTCTTTTTTTAAAAAGTTAGACGTGGAACAAATGCAACATCATTTAGCCAATGTGACGAGTGCTATTGGTAGTGTGCAACAAGTTTTTCAACAATTTCAAGGAAAACGCACGCAGCAAGAAGAGAGTACTTCCGAAAATAATCCATTTTTCTTTCAGAAGGATTAGGAGGAAAGCGGATGAGAGCAGAAATTATGGAGTTTATAAAGGCTGATGAGGATTTATCTCGCTATATTAGGGAGCAACCTTACTGGTATAGAAAACTAACGCGAAACCCTGAAGAAAAAGAGGCATTTGAGTTAGCAGCTATGCAACATTTCAAAAAAACGATACCAGATAAAGTTGAGAAATTCCAAAATCAATTGGCAGTTGCTTCCATTATGATTGATATGTTTCAGTATATGAAGCAGCAAAATGCAACATAATTGGAAGGGAAAACTATGTCCGTCATGCAGAACTTTTGATACAATAGAAGCGGATTATTTAAAAAGGAGTTGCAGCATGAGCATGACGGAAATTTGTTTAGTACGACATGGACAAACTGATTGGAATTTTCAAGAGATTATTCAGGGACGTGAAGATATTCCGCTTAATGAAGTGGGGAAGAAGCAAGCAAGTCAAAGTGCAGCTGCTTTGAAAGCGGAGGCATGGGATATAATTATAAGTAGCCCATTAATTAGAGCGCAAGAAACAGCTAAGGAAATTGCAGAGGCAACTGGATTACAATCAATTTTATTAGATGAGCGATTTGTTGAACGTAATTTTGGTGAAGCTTCTGGGAAGCCAGTTGCGACTGTTAGGGAATTAATTGCAGAAGGTAAAGTAGAAGGTATGGAGCAAGATGAAGAAATTGTAGCTCGTTGTTTTGCTGCGGTAAAAGACGTTGCAGAAACTCATTCTGGCAAACGTATTATTATTGTAGCCCATTCACATGCGATAAAAGCAATTTTACATGCAATTGCTCCGGAAGATATTTCGTTTAAGACACCGTTAAAAAACGCATGTATTAGTTATGTGAATGAAAATAGTGGGAAGTGGGATGTTCTTAAATACAACATTGCGGAACATATTAATGTATAAATGCGTACTGAAATTATTAAAAAATAGTTAGAATGATATCTTTCTGTTTAGTGAGACACTTCAATTAGTAGTTCTATTCTAAATGTGGTATGATAAATACTCGGAGGTGTCTCTCATGATTGTAGCGACGCTAGAAAGCGTATTAATATTAGATAAGGCAGAGCAGCTTGCAAAAGCGATCATCTGTTCAGATATAGCAGAAGATTACCGTAAATGTTATAAAGACTTGCATGAAGATATGGAAGTTCAGACGTTAATTCAGCAATTTACAGCGATGAAAGAACGATATGAGGAAGTGCAACGTTTCGGTAAATATCATCCTGACTATACTTTCGTTTCGACGAAAATGAGGGAATTGAAGCGTTCTGTAGACTTACATGATAAGATTGCAGCTTTTAAACGAGTAGAAACGGCTTTACAAAAGTTGTTAGATGAAGTGAGTGTAGCAATCGGTTCTGAGGTGTCCTCTTCCATCAAAGTTCCAACAGGAAATCCATTTTTTGATGCTGGTGGCTGTGGTGGCGGTTGTGGTACCGGCGGAGGTTGCGGTTGTAAAAAAACGGGGTAAATCACCCCGTTTTTTAGAAGATAGAAGAAAACGTATACAGAGTTTGTCCTGTAATGTCATAAATTTCTGATTGGTTTTCATAAAATATAAAATATATGTTTTTAAAAGGAGAAGATGGAGAAGATTATGTTCGGGCAACGACAAAGTATGATTGTTTATTTACATTCATTGAAACATGCCAAGATTTTAAGAAAATATGGTAACATACATTACATATCAAAACGTTTAAAATATGCAGTAGTATATTGTGATATGGAACAAATTGAGCATATGATGCAAAAGTTGAACAAACTTCCTTTTGTGAAAAAGATAGAACAGTCGTACCGCCCGTATTTAAAAACGGAATTTGAAAATTCACGTCCTGATCGGGCAAAAGAATACGATTATAGCTAATAGAAAAAATCCCCTGCTAATTTTAGCAGGGGATTTTTCATTTGAAATAACACATTATTTCATTGGAGGAATAAAATTATTCATTCGTAAAATACCAATTAAATGATTGAAAAACAGTTCTTTTTCTGGGAAAGTTGTGGATGGTTTTACCGTAAAGGTAGTCACTTTTTTTCCAAGTTGTTCTGCCGTTTCTTCAAATAAAATGACGCGTTTACTTTTTTTATTTTCAAGTACAGGAATGCCTTCACGACATATGTATAATGGTTGGAAATCACCAGTAGTAGTTGGTTTTAATATTACAACAAGTGAGCACACTTTTTTTTCATTTTTAATTGTTTCAAATTGTAACATATGTGTTATACGTTCTTGATTTGCTTTGGCAATTTCAAGTAATTCATATAAATCAGAGTAGCCCTCTCCGAGTTCTATAAAACGTTGAATCATATCTTTTCCTCCTCTTTCTTTTACTGTACCATCTCACTTTTTAAATGAAAAGTAGACAAAGAAAAAAAACCCTGCAAAGCAGGGCCCTTCTTATACTAGCATGTACTAGTAAGAAGGCAAAGGGAGAGGAGAAACCGGAGGAAGAACTTATGGGGAAACGTAAGTCTTCTCCGCGGTTGGCAACAACATCGAAGGTGATGTTGTTATAGTTATTTATGTCCAATCTAAATGAAGATATACATGATGAAATTAAATTTTATGTTGGGCTTTTTATTTTTCTTTTTTTTATTTTATGATAGGATAAAAAAGATAAAGTGAAACTTTAATCAGTGGGGGCATTTCCCACTGATTATTAGCCCGCACCAATCGGGCTTTTACTGCCCGTTAACGCGGGGTAAAGTGAAACGAATAGTTCGTGTTAGCGAATGGTGAGATGAATACATAAAAATGCAGAGCGGTTATTTTAAGTTAAGTTCTTCTAGTCTTCGTTGGAAGATGAATGGAATCGTAAAGTTTGGTAGCGGTTACCGAATGAAGAAGGGCTTTCTATAATTGCTCGATAGATTGAAATAAAGGTAGTGACAACAGATGAGAGTAGTTTCAGGAAAATGTAAGGGACACCCGCTTAAAGCGGTGCCAGGTAATACAACACGTCCAACGACTGATAAAGTAAAAGAATCCATTTTTAATATGATAGGCCCTTATTTTGATGGGGGTGTCGCTCTTGATTTATTTGGTGGTAGCGGTGGTCTTGGAATCGAAGCTATAAGTAGAGGGATTGATAAAGCGATTTTTGTTGATCGAGACAATAAAGCGATAAAGGTAATCCATCAAAATTTAGAAAGTTGTAGAATACAGGAACAAGCTGAAGTATATCGGAATGATGCAGAACGTGCGATAAAAGCACTTATAAAACGTGAAATATCATTTGATCTTATATTAATTGATCCTCCATATAAAGATCAAAAAATTATATCTTTAATTAGTGTAATGGATCAACATGGATTGCTACATAACGATGGTTTAATTATGGCGGAGCATGGTAATGATGTAGTTTTACCCGAGTCTATAGGAAGACTTGTAAAAGTGCGAGCTGAAAATTATGGTATTACAGCGATATCGATTTATAAGTATGAAGGTGAGGGGACGGAATGACAAGTATAGCTATTTCTTCGGGAAGTTTTGATCCAATTACCCTTGGGCATCTGGATATTATTAAAAGGGGAGCAAAAGTATTTGACGAGGTATACGTAGTAGTTTTAAACAACTCGTCAAAAAAACCGTTCTTTTCAGTGGAAGAGCGTTTAGATTTAATTCGAGAAGCAACAAAGGATATTCCTAATGTCAAAGTAGATTCACATAGTGGACTACTAGTTGAGTATGCAAAAATGCGTAATGCGAACGCGATTTTACGTGGATTACGAGCAGTTTCTGATTTTGAATATGAGATGCAAATTACTTCTATGAATCGAAAGTTAGATGAAAACATTGAAACCTTTTTTATTATGACAAACAATCAATACTCATTTTTAAGCTCGAGCATTGTGAAAGAAGTTGCGAGATATGGAGGAAGTGTAGTAGATCTTGTACCTCCTGTTGTAGAACGTGCTTTAAAAGAAAAGTTTCAAACCCCGTTAAAGTGAACGGGGTTTTTCTTTGTTGCTCCGAAAAAATAATAAGATGACATATACATATAAACAAAATAATGTAAATATCGGTCCGTAGTGTATAAAAGATGTCCAAATTTCATGCAGAATAGAAGAATGATTCGATAAAAAGACGGGGATATCTTTTTGCATAGGTGAAAAAGAGCTTACTTTTTCATAAAATGGTTTCCAAAATATAAAAGTAAAAATAGGAGCAAGAATACTTTGGATAATTCGTGCGAAAAAATAGGGCTTAAATCTAATGTCTGTTTCAGCTAATATGCTAGCGACTTGTGCCTGAATAGAAAGGCCGCTAAATGCTAAAATAAAGCTTGTTACCATAGCTTGCTGCAGGAGGGGTGTTTCAGTTATTTGACTAATCATTTGGCTTCCAAGTGTCATTTCAAACATGCCAGATAATATCGGGATACTAAATTCGGTAGTTAGTTGGAAGAATGATAAAATATGTTGCATAATAAAAGAAAGGGCTGCTGTAATATGAAATACAGTAATCATTTTATTTAAAACAGAGAATAAAATAATAAATCCACCAATCATAAGTAGCGTTTGAATAGAAGAAACGATAGCGTCCCCAAGTAATTTTCCTATTGGTCTTTTTTCTTGCATACGTGTCTCGTGTAGAATTGAAAAAGGGTTTTGAAAAGGGTGTTTTTTAGTAACATGTTTATCATGCGTGGAACTGTTGTTATTGCCGTAAAAACGCATCAGTAACCCGACAGCAAAATTACTTAAATAATGTGCAGCAGCTAATACGATTCCTAATTTCGGATTATTGAAAAAACCGATAGAAACAGCGCCAAAAATAAAAAGTGGATTGGATGAGTTTGTAAAAGATACGAGGCGCTCTGCTTCAATTTGTGTTAGCTGATTGCTTTTGCGCAGTCTAGCGCTTAATTTGGCGCCAGCGGGAAAGCCTGAAGCCATTCCCATTGCCCAAACAAATCCGCCTATTCCTGGAACGCGGAAAAGTGGTCGCATAAGTGGTTCTAATATAACGCCTATAAATTTTACAACACCAATACTAATGAGAAGTTCGGCAATGATGAAAAACGGTAAAAGTGAAGGGAATACAACTTCCCACCATATATTTAACCCTCGAATGGAAGCTTGTAAAGCAGCTTGGGGGTGGAGTACAAGAGAAAAGGTTAAAAAAAGTGTTGATATGGTAAGGAAAGCCGTTTTCCATTTTTCATACATGTAAGTAAATCCCCCTTTGTCCCAAAAAACGTTCATTTCAGTATACGTGGATACGTAGTGAATTTAGACCATAAGTATGAAAAAGGAACGAAAAAAATTAAAGGGTGAGAAAAGTGAAAGAACCGAAAATTGGCTTAGCTCTTGGATCTGGGGGCGCAAAAGGTTTTGCTCATATTGGTGTTATAAAGGTTTTAAGGGAAAATGATATACCGATTCATATGATTGCAGGAAGTAGTATGGGGGCTTTAGTAGGTACATTTTATGCCGCTAGTTCAAACGTTGAAAGACTGTATAAACTGGCAAATGTTTTTAAGAGGAAATATTATTTAGATTTTACGGTTCCGAAAATGGGATTTATTTCTGGAAAACGTGTCAAAGATATGATTAAAATGTTTACATATAATAAAAATTTAGAAGAATTAGATATCCCGACGGCTGTTGTGGCTACTGATATCTTAAAGGGGGAAAAAGTTGTTTTTACAAGTGGTCCAGTTGCAGAGGCGGTGAGAGCGAGTATTTCTGTACCTGGAGTGTTTGTGCCAGAGAAAATAGATGGACGATTATTGGTAGATGGTGGAGTGATTGATCGCATCCCAGTATCGGTTGTGAAAGAGTTAGGTGCCGATATTGTCATTGCTGTTGATGTATCCCCGATTAAAGTAAATGGAGAGGTTACGTCTATTTATGATGTAATTATGCAGAGTATTGAAATTATGCAACATGAGCTTGTGATAAATCGGCAAATTGCATCTGATTTAATGATGCGCCCAGCTGTAGAACAATTTAGTTCCCGGGCTTTTACAAACATTGAAGACATTATTCGAGTTGGAGAGGTAGAAGCGGAAAAGCATGTTGCAAATATTCATTTATTAATTGAGCAGTGGAAGGAGAAACATAATGTTTAAGCGTTTTCGGTTTATATATGCAATTTTAATAGGGGTTATATTGGCAATGTTACTTGTTTATGTACGCCTGCCGTATTATGTAACGAAACCAGGAATGGCTGCCAAATTAGAGCCTTACGTTCAAGTTGAAGGGGGAACAAAAGAATCTGGTGATTTTATGCTTGTTACGGTTTCAATGGGACCGGCAAATGTAGTGAATTTAATAGCGGCACAGTTTAATAAATATACACATATTTCAAAAGCGGAAGAAATATTGCAAAAAGGTGAAAGTGATGAAGAATATCAATTTCGCCAAAATTATGCGATGAAAGATTCGCAAAATGCAGCGATTTATAATGCTTATAAACGTGCAAATCGTACTGTTTCTTTTGAAAATAAAGGTGTGTTGGTTGCTGGTGTAGCGAAAGGGATGCCTTCAGAAGGAAAGCTTAAACTTGGAGATGTTATCATTGCCGTCGACGGAAAAACATTTGAAAAGACAGAACAATTTATTGAATATATGACAGGGAAAAAAGAAGGAGATACAGTAAATATTGAGTACAAGAGGGATGGGAAACAGTTAAAAGAAAATTTAAATGTAAAGACTATTCCGAATGGAAATGGACGTGTTGGTATAGGTGTTTCTATCGTTACGGAAAGAGAATTAGTGGTAGATCCGAAAGTGAAAATTGACTCTCATGAAATAGGCGGACCATCGGCAGGCCTAATGTTTACATTAGAAATATATAATCAACTGGTGGAAGATGATTTAACAAGAGGGCATGAAATAGCTGGAACAGGGACGATCAATGAAAAGGGAGAAGTTGGTCCGATTGGTGGTATTCAGCAAAAAGTGGTTGCTGCAAGTGATGCTGGTGCTGAAGTGTTCTTTGCACCAAATGAAAAAGGTGCGGAGAAATCGAATTATAAAGATGCACTTGAGGCTGCGAAAGATATTAAAACGAAAATGAAAGTTGTGCCAGTTGATACGTTGGATGATGCATTAATGTATTTGGAAAAAATGGGAAAGAAATAAAAAAATCTCTCTGAAAAGAGAGATTTTTTTATAGGAATTTTGCAGTTGTTTCATCGTAACGAATTGGGTGATGTGTTGCATCTTGTTTTAGTAGTTGTGTTCGTAATGGTTCTTGTATGATGGAGAAATATACAGAATTGGCTTTTCGCTCTATGTGTAAAGTAGGATGGTCAAATGTTTTTGTATGGGTAAGGATTGGAAGCTCTATTTTTTTCTTGTTTTTTGAAAGGTACGTTTGTCCTTTTTGTGACATGCCTAATAGACGAATGTATGGTGCATGTTGCTCTATATTTGCGCAATGTATTTCTTCTTTTGTTGTATTTGTTAAAATATGTGTACAAGCTCTTTGTAATCTAGTCCACGTATAACGTTTCGTTTTTAGCGCTTCCATGAATGAATGGAAGGAGGAACTGGTTTGTATTTTTGATAAAATACGATGCTCTAAACCTTCCTCAATTTCATATATATGTCGTAAGTCTTCTGGAGACATTGTCATAAGTTTGTATTTAAAAAATGAAAAGTATTGTTCCCAATTATGTAATGTCCCGTAGTTTTGTTTATAACTCGCTAAAAGAGAAGCAGTCGCTTTTGGGATGAAAGGCTCAACTTCTGTAAAGGAACTATTTTCACTAAAAAGTTGTTTGCGAATACTTGTTGCGCTTGCAATATGTTGGTCGTTAAATGTTTCATCATGATAATGAGATGCGAATCTTTTTATCGTTTGTGCTTGCATAGAACTATTTTGCATTAGAATTGCTTTTATGTATTGGAAGCCTAAAATGTTATTTGGTTGTGACATGTCTATATTTTTTTCAGAAGATAAAATGTGTAGGAAAGCTTCAGATGTAGCTTTTGCGTAACTATTACCTGCGTTCATAAATTGCTTTACAAGACGATTAAAAGTCTTTTCTTCACTTTTTTGCACAGAGATGGTGTTATAAAAATTTTCGATTTGTCCATCTTCACTGCCGAAACAAATTTCAGAAACGTGTAGGGCGTTTAAAATAGAAATAGCGCCATTTGCAAAGGTTTCGGCCTTTTGCGTTGAAAAGGCATAAGGAAGCTCTACAACGAGGTCTACACCGCATGCTAAGGCCATTTTGGTACGATACCATTTGGATACGAGTGCTGGCTCACCACGTTGTAAAAAAGGGCCACTCATAACAGCGATTGTAATATCAGAGTGTGTTAACTTTTTTGTTTGTTGCACATGATAAGCATGACCGTTATGAAAAGGGTTATATTCAACAACAATACCACTGGCTTTTATGGTAATCTCTCCTTTCGATGTAGCATCTTTTTGAAAAACGTGATACTCTATATATTATTTACTATGATGACTTCATTATAGTGTAAAGAAAAAACATTGACAAATATAAAATGGCTAGCTATAATTTTGTTTGTTGCCTTGAGGTGATATGATATGAAATGGTCCATCCATCAATTGAATAAATTGAGAAATAAAGGATTGACATTGGATGAGATGGTAGATGTAAGTGAGCTAAAAGAGGTCGAGAAAGATATTCGTGAAATTAATCCTGTTCACGTAACAGGAAGAGTTGATTTTGGCTCCGGTAAGTTTACGTTCCATCTACATATAACTGGAAGCATGGTTTTACCATGTTCTCGCTCTTTAGTAGATGTGACATTACCATTTGACATTAAAACAACTGAGGTGTTCCAAACTTCACAAGAAGAATTTGAAACTGAAGCTGAAATTCATTGTTTAGAAGGAGAAGTACTTGACTTACTGCCCGTAATCAAGGAAAATATACTTTTGGAGATTCCAATGCAAATTTTCAGTGATGATGTTTCTGGTGGAGCACCGACGCAAGGTCAAGACTGGCAAGTGATTTCGGAAGAAGACAAAGAAAAGCCTGTTGATCCAAGATTGGCAGGACTTGCAAAGTTTTTTGACAAATAATCGGAAGACTGGTTCAGGCCTTCATATGAAAATAACTATTTCTTTTAAGGAGGTGGGAAGAATGGCTGTACCTTTTAGAAGAACTTCTAAAACAGTAAAAAGAAAGCGTCGTACGCATTTCAAATTATCAGTACCTGGTATGGTAGAGTGCCCAAGCTGTGGTGAAGCGAAATTAGCTCACCGTGTATGTAAAGCATGCGGTACTTACAAAGGTAAAGAAGTAATCAGCAAGTAATTGCGGGAAAATAAACGTAGAAGATATCTTCTACGTTTATTTTTTTTGTCTTATTCTTCATTTGTTGTATTCTATCTTTTCTAGTAACTGCATATGTTTAATAAAAAATGCATAGGGAGGACTAGAGAGATGGCGACAACAAGACAAGATGCTTGGACTGATGATGAAGATTTGCTTCTGGCAGAAGTAGTACTCCGGCATATTCGAGAAGGTGGAACGCAATTATCTGCCTTTAAAGAAGTGGGAAGACATTTATCTCGTACACCAGCAGCATGTGGCTTTAGATGGAATTCTTACGTTAGAAAGCAATACAAAGAACGTATTGAAGAAGCGAAGCAACAGCGTAAAGTGGAAAATTATGAAGTGAAAGAGACGAAGGTATTAGAACCTACGTCAATTACATTGAATGATGTTATTGATTTCTTGCAAAATTATAAAGATGAGAACTCTTTAGTGGTGTTGCAACAGCAAATTGAATCGTTACAAACAGAGAAAGAGAGCCTGTTGGAGCGATTATCAGTATATGAGGAAGAATATAGAACGTTGCTTGATTATATCGATCAAAAAAGAAGTGTAATGGTAGCGGAAAGAAATAGCGCTCGTTCGAATGGGAAATTAGAGAAGTTAAAGAAATAAAAAAACAGCTGCTATGTAGCTGTTTTTTTATTTCTTATGCAGACTCTTCATTTGTAACCGCATTCAAATTTGTTTCTGGGTGCCAAACGTAAAAATCACCATCAGGTACTGATACAGGTTGGAAATTTAATTTATCCCAAAAACCAGCTGAATGGATACGTGCGATCGTTTTAATTGGGAACTGCAGTCCCTTCGCATAATTTACAAGCATTTCTCCGAATCCTTGTTTTTGGAAAGTTGGTAATACTTCAAGTTTATAAAGTTCTAGGTAAGTACCTGTAATTTCGAATGGTTCCCCGCCGTTCCTTTTCATGTATAGACTCATACGTGCAATGAGTGATCCGCCGTAATAAATACCGTAAAATGGAGATTCACTATTGTTTTCAATAATGTTTGCTTGTAATTCTTCTAACATGGATAGTTCTTGAGCTCCGCAGCCTTTAAATTTTTTAAACTCGTCTAATGTTTTATAATTGATGAGCAAGCGCTCAACTTTTGGGAATCCCATAACATCACATCCTTTTTGTCTCATTGAATGCAGAAAAGTGAAAATATTTATAATAATATTATAACTCATTTTTTTATTTTTATGAAGATGATAGTGTATTTCTTTTATTATTTTTTTGAGGATTTGCTAAACTAAGAGTAGAAGCATAGTAATAAGTAGTATATACATATTGAAAGAAGAGGTGGCATTTGATCATCTTTAGTTAATTATGATTCCGTATGAATCGGGGGTTCGCGGAATAAAAGAGGAGGGGAAAAAGGGACTTATGTATCGTGTTCAGATGAGTTCCTTGTGTGAAAATGAAAATTGGAGTTGTGGGACCGGGAGCTATTGGTCTATTGTATACATTTTATTTACAAAAAAGTAATCAAGATGTTACGTTGTTTACAAGGACAGCTAAGCAGGCTGACGAATTAAATATAACGGGTGTAACTTGTATTAGGGAGGGGAAACGTGAAACTGTATTCCCGCCAGTATTACCAATAGAAAGTATGCTAGACCAGCAGCTAGATTATATATTTATTGCTGTTAAGCAATATCATATAACTGACATACTACCTTTTGTGCGAGGGAAATCCTCAGTAGTCTTTTTGCAAAACGGAATGTCACACCTTCATGCTATGCAGAAAATAGAGAATGAAAATATTGCAGTTGGAATTGTAGAGCATGGTGCAAAAAAAGAAGAAAGACATACCGTTTATCATACAGGGATAGGTGTAACGAAGTTTGGAATCGTGCGCGGTCGGTCTATACATTTTGAAAAAATGTTTAATTGCTTTCCTTTTCCGCATTTTCCAATTCGAATAGAAGATGATTGGAAGGGTGTTATGCACAAAAAATTAGTAGTGAATGTATGTATCAATCCATTGACGGCATTATTACAGGTCAAGAACGGGGAATTGATTACGAACCCGTTTTTTTATCAGATGATGGAGCAAGTATTCCAGGAAGTCGTTTTTCTCGTTAAAGAAGAAAAAGAAATGGTATGGGAAATGGTACGTCATGTATGTGAAAGAACGTCTCATAATACATCATCTATGCTGGCAGATGTAAGGGCGAATAGACAAACAGAGATTGGTGCGATTGTTGGATATGTATTAGAAGAAGCGAAGAAACAGCAACGATCCGTTCCGACACTTCAATTTTTGTTCGACGCAATAAAAGGATTAGAAGTAAAAGTATAAGTGTAATTCTTTGCTTTTACGTGAAACATTGACTACAATGTGGATTGGTGAGAGAACAGGATACGAAAGGAAGAATTATATGGAGATAAAAGAAATCTCTGTTCCGCAACAAGGTGTTGTAGCGGACTATATGAACGGTAAAAAAGAGATACAGTCGTGTTTTGATTATATGTTAACAGAAGATGCTTTTAAACAGCGTGTACAAGATTTGCGTGAGAGGGAGTTTTTCCGCCAAGATTTAGTAGCGCATTTATTAGAATATAATACAAAATTACAAGCGGGAGAAGCTACAATTCAAAATGTAAAAGCGCTTGAAGATGAAGATACATATGTTGTTATAGCTGGACAACAAGCTGGGCTATTAACTGGGCCACTTTATACGATTCATAAAATTATTTCAGTTTTACAGCTTGCGAAGGAAAAGGAAGAAAGTTTAGGCGTTAAAGTTATTCCTGTTTTCTGGATTGCTGGTGAAGACCATGATATGGATGAAATTAATCATACTTTTGTAACGAAGAATAAAAAAATAAAAAAGACCATTTTTCATGATCGTAATCCGAAAAAGGCGAGTGCTTCAGAGTCTGAGCTTTCTTTGGAAGACTGTAGAAAGTGGATTGAAGAAATTTTTAAAACATACCCTGAAACGAATTTTACAAAGGATGTACTGCGATTTATTGATGATTCTTTAGGGAAATCGAATACGTATGTAGATTTCTTTGGTCACCTTATTATGAAAATGTTTATGAATTCTGGTTTAATTCTTGTCGATTCGCATCATCCTGAATTAAGAAAATTAGAAGTGCCGTTTTTTAAACAAATTGTAAGTAAGTATAAAGAAGTGCAAGAGGGGCTTCATAACCAACAGGAAGTAATTAAAGAATTAGGATATAAGCCAATTATTGAAACAAAGTCTAATGCAGTACATATATTCATGGAAATTGATAATGAGCGAGTGTTGCTTGAAGACAATCAAGGGAAGTTTGTTGGGAAGGATGGGACGTATTCCTTTTCATATGAGGAATTGATTGAAGAGATGGAAAGAAGCCCAGAGCGCTTTAGTAATAATGTTGTAACGCGCCCTCTTATGCAAGAGTATGTATTTCCTACGTTGGCGTTTATTGGAGGTCCAGGGGAATTAGCTTACTGGAGTGAATTACAACAAGTCTTCCATACTATCGGCTTCCGAATGCCGCCTGTCGTTCCTCGTATTACAATTACTTATATTGAGAGGGATATAGCGACAGATTTACACGATTTACAATTGCAAGAGAGTGACCCGTTTTTAAATAACGTAGATAAGTTGCGTGAAAACTGGCTATCTAATCAAATAGAGGAACCGATAGATGAACGATTTGTAGAGGCGAAAAAAGAAATAATTGATATTCATAAGTCATTACAACAGTTTGTGAAGAAAATAGATCCTGGATTAAGTTCGTTTGCAGGGAAAAATGAGTTCAAAATTAATGAACAAATTGAACTGTTGGAAAGAATGTTGAAAAGAAATGTTGAGAAAAAACATGAAGTGGAACTAAATAAATTCCGTCGTATACAATTTGCAATCCGTCCATTGGGAGCGCCACAAGAGCGTGTGTGGAATGTATGTTACTATTTAAATCAGTTCGGTTTAGATTTCGTTGATCGTGTAATGGAAAAACCGTTTTCTTGGAATGGAAAACATCATGTTATAAAACTATAGAATCTTGCTCTTAGGAGCAGGATTTTATTTTTATCCCGTTGAATTTACTGTGAAGTGAAATTTTTCTGAATTATTAATTTTAAAAAACTAATATCGTAATTATGCAGGATACTTAAATATATGACAAAATAGCACAAAATGTAAACGTATTATTATCTTTTTCGACAGTTTTTTATTTAAATTCCCGCAAAAGATGATAAAATTTAGTATATAATAAAAGAAAATAGCGATTTGTATAGTATGCTGCCTTTGTAGGCAAGTTAAATGAGTCGTTCTTTCATAGTATTTCGTTCTCTAGTCGTGAAATATGCGTTTAGAGGAGGAGATACATTCAACATAATTAATTGGAAAAAGAGTAGGTGCAACAATGTTTAATCACGTAACAGTGCTTTTGAAGGAAACAGTAGATGGCTTAGATATAAAGCCAGGTGGTACATATGTAGATTGTACACTGGGGGGAGGAGGACATAGTTCTTATTTATTATCCCAATTAACTGAAGGCGGAAGATTAATCGCGTTTGATCAAGATGAGATAGCAATTCAAAATGCGAAAGAAAAATTCTCTTCATACGGTGAGCAGTTCATAACAGTAAAGAGTAATTTCCGTTACCTATCTGAAAAACTACAGGAATTAGGTATAACAGAAGTAGACGGTATTTTATTTGATTTAGGTGTTTCATCCCCGCAATTAGATACACCAGAGCGTGGCTTTAGTTACCATCATGATGCACCGTTAGATATGCGAATGGATCAAGATGCCCCATTAACAGCCTATGATGTTGTAAATAGTTGGTCATATGAACAACTTGTAAGAATTTTCTTCCAGTATGGCGAAGAGAAATTTTCAAAACAAATAGCAAGAAAAATTGAAGCGTATCGTGAGAATAAAGCTATTGAAACGACAGGGGAATTAGTAGAACTAATTAAAGAGGGTATTCCAGCTCCTGCTCGTAGAACGGGTGGACATCCTGCGAAGCGAGTGTTCCAAGCGATTCGTATTGCGGTAAATGATGAATTGAAAGTATTTGAAGAAGCGTTGGAATCTGCAATTGAGATGGTCAAGCCAGGCGGAAGAGTGAGTGTTATAACATTCCATTCTTTAGAAGACCGTATTTGTAAAACGACGTTTAAGCGAAATAGTACAACGCCACAATTGCCACCAGGATTACCGATTATTCCTGATGAATTTAAGCCGAAATTAAAGCTTATTACAAGAAAACCGATTTTACCTTCTGATATAGAGTTAGAAGAAAATAATCGAGCGCGTTCTGCGAAATTGAGAATCGCTGAAAAACGATAAAAAGGGGAGAGAGGTATGAGTAACTTAGCTGTAAAGTACAAGCAACAAGCGCAAGAAGAGGTTCAGATTCAAACGCCCCCACAGCAGATGGTTCAGCCGAAAGCTAAAGCGAAGATTACAAGAATCGAAAAACTGTTGTATGTAGCGTTTATTGGCTTTTTATTGTATGCCTGTGTAGCGTTTATTGGAAATAAAGCAGGCCTTTATCAAGTTAATGTAGAAGCTGCGACAATAGAACAAAAAATTGTACAGCAGCAAAAAGAAAATCAAGAGTTACAGGCTGAAGTAGAGAAGTTAAGTCGTTATGAACGAATCGCTGAAGTTGCAAAAAAACACGGGCTAGAAATTAATGCGAATAATGTGAAAGGCCTCAAATAAGGCAATAGGTGTGAAGGGAAAATGAAGAGAAATATGACTAAATTTCATACCAATAAGGGAGCAGGGTATTTTATGATTTTATTCCTCCTGCTCTTTTTGCTGTTATTAGCCCGATTTTTTTACATACAAGCGACAGGAACAGTGCATAATCAGGATTTAGATACACTTGCTAAGCAAAAACATAGTAAAACAGGAGTTCTGGAAGCGAATCGTGGGACGATTTATGATCAAAACGGTCATGTGTTAGCGCAAGATGCAAACTCTTATAAACTTGTAGCGGAACTAAAAGGTGCGAAGCCTGTTGAGAATAAAGAGGATACTGCTAAGAAAATTGCGGGCGTACTTGGAAAAGATGAAGAGAAGATTTTAGCTATTTTAAATAAAGAGGGTAGAAGTCAAGTAGAGTTTGGGAAATTAGGTAAAGGCTTGACGAAAGAACAGAAAGAACAAATAGAAGCATTGAAATTACCAGGTATATCTTTTATTACTGAAAATGCAAGAGTGTATCCGAACGGTGATTTTGCATCTTATGTTGTAGGTCATGCGAGACCTGATGAAAAGGGAATCGCTGTAGGTCAATTTGGTTTAGAAAAGAGTTTGAATAAGTATTTAGGTGCTTCCAATGGAGAGGTAGCTTATACAGGCGATCGTAGAGGCGTATCTCTTGACGGTGGAAAAGTGAATGTGAAGGCACCTAAAAATGGAGATAATGTATATTTAACACTCGACCAGCGTATTCAAAGTTATTTAGAAGATGCAATGAAAGAAGCGAGTAAACATTATGAGCCAGAAAGCTTAATAGGAATTGTTGCGGATCCCAAAACAGGGAAAATATTAGCGATGTCTAGTAAGCCTAGTTATGATCCGAACCAAGAGAATAATAATTATTTTTATAATGACGCAATTGCAAATGCATTTGAACCTGGATCAACAATGAAAATTTTTACACTAGCAGCAGCTATTAATGAAGGTGTGTATAAGGGACAAGATTATTATCAGTCTGGTACATATCAAGTCGGGAACCGCAAAATAAAAGATCATAATGGCGGTGCTGGATGGGGATCTATCACATTTGATGAAGGGGTAGAGCGCTCTTCCAATGTAGCGTTTGCTATTTTAGGTGATCAAAAACTTGGTCCAGACCGTTTCAGAAAGTATATCCATGCTTTCGGATTAGATGAAAAAACGAATATTGATTTACCTGGTGAAGGTTCAAATACCATTTTATTCGATCAGCAAATACAGCAAGTAACGACAGCTTTTGGACAAGGCTCCACTGTAACGCCAATTCAGCTTGTGCAAGCTGCAACGGCTATTGCGAACGATGGGAAAATGATGAAACCTTATACAATTGATAAAATTGTAGATCCGATAACAGGGGAAGTAAAATTAGAACATAAGCCAGAAGAAGTGGGCAAACCGGTTACAAAAGAGACAGCAGCGCAAGTAAGACAGTTATTAGAACGCGTTGTTACATCGCCGAAAGGAACAGGAACTGCTTATAAAGTCGATGGATATTCAGTTGGTGGTAAAACAGGAACAGCGCAAATCCCGGATGGAAAAGGTGGCTATATGACGGGAAGAGAGAACTATATATTCTCGTTCTTAGGTATGGCACCTATGGATGATCCGCAACTTGTTGTGTATGTAGCTGTTAAACAGCCAAAATTGAAAGATGATGAGAGCGGCGCACAACCTTTAGCTGATATTTTTAAATATGTAACGAAGAATAGTTTAGAGTATTTAAAGATTAAGCCTAATGAAGTGAAAGATCCGAAGAAATATGTGAAAGAGCAGCAAACTGCTGTTCCAGATGTAACGGGAAAAACGATGGAAGAAGCGAAAAAAGCCATTGATAAAGCAAAACTTCGTCCAATCGTATTAGGTGAAGGGAAAGTGCAGCAACAAGTACCGAAAGCGACTGAACAAACATTGAAGGGTGATCGAGTGTTCTTAGTGGGAGATCAACCTACAATGCCGAATATACAAGGCTGGGCACTTCGTGATGTTATGAATTTAGCAAAAACATTAAAGCTTAACTTAAAACCTACTGGTACAGGATATGTAACCGAACAAAGTGTACCAGAAGGAACATTGTTGCAACCTGGTACAGAGTTAGGTGTAACACTTGTACCGCCACTTGAACCACAACAAGAAGCAGAAAAGCCGTAATGGTAAAAGAGAAGAAGTTCTAATTAAATAAGTACAAGCATATATTGGAACAAGCTAGGCGTAAGGGAGGCTTGTTCCAATATGCGTGTATCAAATGTAACAGTTAGAAAACGACTTATTTTTATACTTATATCAGGTATACTTATTTTCACTATCATCGATATTCGTCTTGGATATGTGCAATTTTTTCTTGGGAATATGTTAACGGATCGTGCGAAAGATTCATGGAGTCGTAATATTACTTTTGAGCCTGAACGTGGGAAGATCTTAGACCGAAATGGTGTGGAACTTGCTACGAATAAAAGTGCTCCAACTGTCTTTGTTGTACCGAGGCAAATTGAAAAACCAGCAGAGACTGCAGAGAAGTTAGCTGCAGTATTAGGTGTGGAAAAAGATGAGATCTATAAGAGAATTACAAAAAAAGAATCGATTGTAAGGTTAGATAAAGGCGGAAGGAAAATATCACATGATAAAGCGAAAGAGGTACGAGGATTAAGTTTGAAAGGTGTTTATATCGCAGAGGACTCTATCCGGTACTATCCATTTGGTAACTTTTTATCACACGTGTTAGGGTTTGCTGGTAGTGATAACCAAGGTCTTATGGGACTAGAAAAATACTATGATAAAGAACTAAATGGTGATGAAGGTCATGTGCGTTTTTTTGCAGATGCAAAAGGACAAAGGATGCCTAATGTTGGGGATGATTTCAAAAAACCAGAAGCTGGTTTGAATTTAGGCTTAACAATTGATGCACGTATTAATAGAATTATGGAAAGAGAAATGAATATTGCAGAGTCGACATATAATCCAGATGGTATGATTGCAATTGCGATGAATCCGAAAAATGGTGAAATTTTAGGTATGTCGAGTCGGCCGAGCTTTGATCCAGCAGATTTTCAAAGTGTTTCTCCAGAAGTGTATAATAGAAATTTACCAGTATGGAGTACGTATGAGCCAGGTTCAACATTTAAGATCATTACGTTAGCCGCAGCTTTGAATGAAAATTTAGTAGACTTAGAGAAAGATACGTTTTATGATGATGGAGCAGCTGAAGTTGGTGGAGCTAGATTGAAATGCTGGAAAGCAGGAGGTCACGGTAGTCAAACGTTTTTAGAAGTAGTTCAAAACTCTTGTAACCCAGGATTTATTGAACTGGGTGATCGCCTTGGTAAAGACCGATTGTTTAAATACATTCGTAATTTCGGCTTTGGACAGAAGACCGGAATTGATCTGCAAGGTGAAGGTAGTGGGATTTTATTTAATTTAGATAAAGTCGGTCCAGTTGAGCAAGCAACAACTTCATTCGGTCAAGGTGTTTCTGTTACGCCAATCCAACAAGTAGCGGCAGTAGCAGCGGCTGTAAATGGTGGAACTTTGTATCAACCGTATATAGCTAAAGAATTTATTGATCCGAAAAACAATCAAGTTGTAAGCAAAAAGACACCTGTAGCAAAAAGAAAAGTTATTTCCAAGGAAACTTCAGAGAAAGTTCGGTATGCATTAGAGAATGTTGTAGCAAAAGGATCTGGTAAAGGTGCTTTCATTGATGGGTATCGTGTAGGTGGGAAAACAGGTACGGCTCAAAAAGTGAAAGATGGTAAATATTTAGAGAATAATTATATTGTATCTTTTATCGGTTTTGCTCCAGCAGATGATCCAGAAATTGTTGTATATGTTGCTGTTGATAATCCGAAAGGTGTAACGCAATTTGGTGGAGTAGTAGCTGCTCCAATTGTTGGGAATATTCTTCGGGATGCACTTCCTGTTATGGGAGTGAAACCGAGAAAAGAACAAGTTGAGAGAGAATATAAATGGGGCGATATACCAACTGTGGAAGTTCCGAATTTAATTGGTATGAAAAAGAAAGACTTACAGACGCAACTCGTCGATTTGAAGCTTGATATAAGTGGAGACGGAGAGAAAGTCATTAAGCAGTCCCCAGAAGCAGGAGCTAAAGTGAAAGAAGGCTCAAAAATTAGAATTTACTTCGGGAATTAAAGGTAACCTAGTACGTTTTATGGTACAATTGGTGGAAGTGAGTTCTTTATAGAAGAGTTACTTAATTTGAGGCCGTAAGAGTCTCAGTTATAAATAGGTCTATTTATTAGACAGAGTGGCACTTACCTCCTATTTTATATAATTAGGAGGTAGCGTGTTGCTTATTAATAAAAGAGATAAATACACAATGTAGAGAGGGTTTAGTGAAATGAAGTTGCATACACTTGTATCATGTTTGCATGATTTTCCAGTTGTTCCAAAAGAAAATCCAGAAATCACATCTATAGAAGCTGATTCACGTAAAGTGAAAGAAGGAAGCTTATTTGTATGTATGAAAGGATATACGGTTGATAGCCATGATTTTGCTAAGCAAGCAGCGGCACAAGGAGCGGCTGCTATTGTTGCGGAAAGACCAATTGATGTTGACGTTCCAGTTGTACTTGTGAAAAATACTTTTCGTTCGTTAGCGGTTTTAGCTGATTATTTTTATGGTCAACCAACACACAAGTTACATTTAATCGGTATTACAGGTACAAATGGAAAGACAACAACATCGCATATTATGGATGAGATTATGCGCGCACATGGTCATAAAACGGGGCTAATTGGAACGATTAATATGAAAATCGGTGATGAAACATTTGAGGTGAAAAATACAACACCAGATGCACTAACACTTCAACAGACGTTTGCAAAAATGGTTGAACACGGTGTGGATAGCACAGTAATGGAAGTTTCGTCACATGCTTTAGATCTTGGCCGTGTACACGGATGTGATTACGATGTAGCAGTGTTTACAAATTTAACACAAGATCATTTAGACTATCATAAAACGATGGAAGAATATAAACATGCAAAAGGGTTGCTATTTGCGCAACTTGGCAATAGTTATAATCATAATCGTGAAAAATACGCGGTATTGAATAACGATGATGCTGTAACAGCGGAATATATGAGAAGTACTGCAGCAACTGTTGTAACGTATGGAATTGATACAACAAGTGATGTTATGGCCAAAGATATCGTTATGACAAGTGGTGGAACTACATTTACGCTTGTAACACCGTATGAGAGTGTAAATGTTACGATGAAATTAATTGGGAAATTTAATGTATATAACGTACTAGCTGCGACAGCGGCAGGACTTGTTTCTGGTGTAAGTTTAGAAACAATCATTGATGTAATAAAGGAACTAGCTGGAGTTCCAGGACGTTTTGAAGTAGTTGATGGTGGACAAAATTATACAGTTATTGTTGATTATGCACATACACCAGATAGCTTAGAAAATGTATTGAAAACAGCAAAACAGTTTGCAAAAGGTGACGTATATTGCATCGTCGGTTGTGGCGGTGATAGAGATAGAACGAAGAGACCAATCATGGCAAGTGTTGCAACACGATATGCAACTCACGCCATTTACACTTCAGATAATCCAAGAAGTGAAGAGCCAGGAGCTATTTTAGATGATATGGTACATGGTGCAAATGGAAATAATTATAAAGTAATTATTGATAGAAAAGAAGCGATATACCATGCAATTGCTAACGCAAAAGCTGAAGATATCATCATTATTGCTGGTAAGGGTCATGAAACATATCAAATTATTGGTAAAGATGTTCATCATTTTGACGATCGTGAAATCGCTAAAGAAGCAATTACAGAGCGTTTAAACAACGAAGAGTAACAACGTGAGAGGAGGACTACATGTGCTTGAGCAAGGTTTATTAGTAACGGCTGGGGTAGCATTCTTAATTTCTGTTGCCCTTTCGCCATTGTTTATTCCATTTTTAAGAAAATTAAAGTTCGGACAGAGTATTCGTGATGAGGGACCAAAATCACATCAAAAAAAATCAGGGACACCGACAATGGGTGGTATCGTCATATACGTATCTATGATGGTAACTTCACTTATTATGGCGATTAAGTTTAATCATTTAGGTGCAGAGGTATCGTTATTACTATTAGTGACATTTGGTTACGGATTGATTGGATTTTTAGATGACTACATAAAGGTAGTTAAGAAGAGAAATCTTGGTTTAACATCAAAACAAAAATTAGTAGGTCAGCTTGTTATTGCTATTGCGTTCTTTTTAATTGGAAAAGGGCAAGCGTTCCACACATACATCATGATTCCGGGAACGGATGTTAAGTTTGAATTAGGTTGGGCGTATTTTGTACTTGTACTATTTATGCTTATTGGTGGATCAAATGCAGTTAACTTAACTGACGGTTTAGATGGTTTATTATCAGGAACAGCTGCTATTGCATTTGGAGCATTTAGTATTATTGCTGTGGCACAAGAGCAATTTGGAGTAGCGATATTCTGTATGGCAGTTGTAGGAGCTGTACTTGGATTTTTAGTATTCAATGCGAATCCAGCAAAAGTGTTTATGGGAGATACAGGTTCATTAGCTTTAGGTGGAGCCATTGCAGCTGTAGCAATTTTATTAAAACAAGAATTGCTACTTGTAATCATTGGCGGAGTATTCGTAATGGAAACTTTATCGGTTATTATTCAGGTTATTTCGTTTAAAACAACAGGAAAACGTGTCTTTAAAATGAGTCCATTACACCATCATTATGAATTATGTGGTTGGTCAGAATGGCGTGTTGTTGTGACGTTTTGGTCTGTAGGATTTTTATTAGCTGTGTTAGGAATTTATATCGGGGTGTGGATGTAATTGAAAACTGTAACTGAATTTCAAAATAAGAATATTCTTGTATTAGGCATTGCAAAAAGTGGTTATGCAGCAGCTACATTGTTACAAAAGTTAGGGGCAAATGTTATTGTAAATGACGGAAAGCCTTTAGCAGAGAATGTACTTGCTGCAGAATTACAAGCAAAAGGAATGGATGTTGTATGCGGTGGTCATCCTTTAGAATTATTAGAGAGAAATATTTCTCTTGTAGTAAAAAATCCAGGAATCCCGTATTCTAATCCAATATTAGTTGCTGCGAAAGAAAAGCAAATTCCAATTGTTACGGAAGTTGAATTAGCATATCGTATTTCAGAAGCACCATTTGTTGGGATTACGGGGTCTAACGGTAAAACGACGACGACAATGCTTACATTTGAAATGCTAAAAGAAGGACAAAAGCATCCCGTAATTGCAGGGAACATTGGAACTGTTGCGTGTGAAGTAGCACAGGATGCAAAAGAAAATGAAGTTGTAGTTACAGAGCTTTCATCGTTCCAATTGATGGGAGTAGAATTGTTCCAACCTAAAATTGCTGCGTTTTTAAATTTATTTGAGGCCCATTTAGATTATCATGGGACGAAAAAAGAATATGGCTTAGCAAAAGCAAATATTTTTAAAAACCAAACAGAAAATGATTATAGTGTAATAAATGCAGATGATGCAGATGTGATGGCTTTATCTGCTTATAGTAAAGGTCAAAAAGTACTGTTCTCAACAACGAAAGAAATTGAAGATGGTGCGTGCATAAAAGATAATGCTCTTTATTTTAAAGGCGAAAAAGTTGTTGAAGTAGGCGATATCGTTTTACCTGGTCAACATAATTTAGAAAATATTTTAGCAGCGATGAGTATCGCAAAATTATTGGGTGTTTCTAATGAAGCGATTACGGCAGTTTTAAAACGTTTTACAGGTGTAAAACATCGTTTAGAATATGTAACAACTATAAACAACCGTAAGTTTTATAATGACTCAAAAGCAACGAATATGTTAGCGACAGAGAAAGCTTTATCTGCGTTTACACAACCGACTGTGTTATTAGCAGGTGGGCTGGATCGTGGAAATGAATTCGATGATTTAATTCCGTATTTCAAAAATGTTAAAGCGATTGTAACATTTGGACAAACAGCTCCAAAATTAGTAAGAGCTGCAGAAAAAGCGGGATTAGATACAATTGAAAGTGTCGATACTTTAGATGAAGCTGTAGTGAAAGCTTATGCTCATTCTACAGATGGCGATGTAATTCTTCTTTCTCCAGCATGTGCAAGCTGGGATCAATTTAAAACATTTGAAGAAAGAGGAGACATTTTTATACAAGCTGTGCATAAACTTATATAAAGTAAATCAAAACATCAGTAGGCTAACACCTACTGATGTTTTGTTACATAGGGCAAAAGTTTCTGCCTAAAGAGGTGGTGTTTATGGGTAATGAAGAAAACGCCTGATTTTATTCTCATCATCGTTACACTTGCGTTGTTAACAATCGGAATGATTATGGTTTATAGTGCGAGTGCAGTTTGGGCCTCTTATAAAATGGGGGACTCATTCTTTTTTGCAAAAAGGCAATTGCTATTCGCAGGTCTTGGTGTAGTGGCTATGTTTTTTATTATGAAAATTGATTATTGGGTGTGGCGTACGTATTCAAAAGTAATTTTGCTAGTTTGCTTCATTCTTCTTATTCTCGTTCTTATTCCTGGAGTAGGTCTTGTTCGAGGAGGAGCGCGAAGTTGGATTGGAATCGGGGCATTTTCCATTCAACCGTCCGAATTTATGAAGTTTGCGATGATTATTTTCTTAGCGAAATTTTTAGCGGAACGACAGAAATTAATTACTTCTTTTAAACGTGGTTTACTACCAGCTCTAGGTTTTGTATTTCTTGCTTTCGGAATGATTATGTTACAGCCGGACCTTGGTACAGGAACGGTAATGGTTGGGACATGTATCATTATGATATTTATCTCAGGAGCAAGGGTCTTTCACTTTGCAATGTTTGGTTTGCTTGGTGTAGCAGGATTTGTAGGGCTAATTGCATCAGCACCGTATCGGATGAAACGTATTACATCATATTTAGACCCGTGGTCAGATCCGCTTGGAAGTGGATTTCAAATTATTCAATCGTTACTCGCAATTGGACCAGGTGGATTATTCGGGCTTGGACTTGGACAAAGTAGACAAAAGTTTCTTTATTTACCTGAACCGCAAACAGACTTTATATTTGCAATCTTATCCGAGGAATTAGGTTTTATTGGTGGTTCATTTGTGTTATTATTATTTAGTCTATTATTATGGCGTGGGATTCGTATAGCTTTAGGAGCGCCAGATTTATATGGTACGTTTTTAGCAGTAGGTATTGTGGCGATGATTGCGATTCAAGTAATGATTAATGTTGGTGTTGTAACAGGATTGATGCCTGTTACGGGTATTACTTTGCCGTTTTTAAGTTATGGTGGATCAAGTTTGACATTAATGTTAATGGCAGTAGGTGTATTATTAAATATAAGTCGCCATTCTCGCTACTAAACCCTGTTTTATAAGACAGGGTTTTTCGTATGTGTACGAAGAAACAATATGTATATAGAAATAAATACGACTGTAATAAGAAAAAGAGAAGCGGAGGAGTTAGTAGTGCGTGTATTAGTAAGTGGTGGGGGCACTGGAGGTCATATTTATCCGGCTCTTGCTTTAATAAGAGAAATAAAAAAATTAAATCCGGAAGCAAGGTTTTTATATATTGGTACGGAGAATGGGTTAGAGAGCACAATCGTGCCCAAAGCAGGTATACCGTTTCAATCTATTGTTATAAGTGGATTTAAGCGTAAAATATCGTTAGATAACGTGAAAACGGTGATGCGCTTCCTAAAAGGTGTACAAGATAGTAAACGATATATTCGTCGTTTTAATCCAGATATTGTAATCGGAACGGGTGGATATGTATGTGGACCTGTTGTATATGCTGCGGCAAAATTAGGTATTCCAACTATTGTACATGAACAAAATAGTGTACCTGGTGTAACGAATAAATTTTTAAGCCGCTATGTTGATAAAGTTGCAGTTTGTTTTGAAGCGGCTGCAGAACATTTTCCGCAGTCAAAAGTGGTCATGACAGGAAACCCAAGAGCGTCAGAAGTAATGGATCAAAATGGAATGAAAGGAAAGCGTTCAGTAGGTTTATCTCTTCCTAAAAAATCTGTGCTTATTTTTGGTGGCAGCCGTGGGGCTAGACCAATTAACGATGCTTTCGTAGAGGCAATTGAACAGTTTGGAAATAAAAGTTACGAAATATTGTATGTAACAGGTGAAGTTCATTACGACAAAGTGATGGATGCAGTGAAGCAAAAAGGGAATCCGAATAATGTTATTATTAAACCTTTCATTCATAATATGCCAGAAGTACTTACAGGTGTAGACCTGGTTGTCTCAAGGGCTGGAGCAACAACACTTGCAGAATTAACAGCGTTAGGTAAGCCAAGTGTGTTAATTCCGAGTCCTTATGTAACAAATAACCATCAGGAAAAAAATGCACGTTCTGTTGTCGATAAAGGAGCAGCAAAAATGTTGCTTGAAAAAGATTTAACAGCTGCAACACTTATTCGTGATATTGACGAGATTTTATTAGATGCACAAACATTACAAAATATGAAGCTTGCTGCTGGGCAATTAGGTATTCCAGATGCAGCAAATAAGTTGTATGAAGTAATGAATAAGCTTGTAAAAAAATAACGTTAGGTGAACGCCCTGCATACTACTGTAATAAGGATGCTTAGTATGGGGGAGATTGTTTATGGAGCAATTAGTAAATGAGCTTATAGAAGCAAATGTTGGTCGTGTGTTAGTGGATGAACCGTTAGCACGTTATACAACTATGAAAATAGGTGGACCAGCTGATATTTTAATTGTGCCAAAGCATGTTGCCAGTATTGAAAAAACGTTGCAGTTAGTAAAGAAATATAAAACAAAGTGGACTGTAATTGGTCGCGGTTCGAACCTTCTCGTATCTGATCTGGGTATAGAAGGTGTCGTTATTCGTTTAGGAGAAGGATTAGACCACTTAGAAGTCGAAAAACATAGAGTAAGAGTTGGTGGTGGGTATCCCCTGATTAAATTATCAACTTTACTTAGTCGTCAAGGGTTAGCTGGTCTGGAGTTCGCAAGTGGTATTCCAGGAAGTGTTGGCGGTGCAGTGTATATGAATGCAGGAGCACATAAATCGGATATATCAAACATATTATCAAAAGCTCTTATTTTGTTTGAAGATGGAACAATTGACTGGTTAACGCATGAAGAAATGGAGTTTTCCTATCGTACATCTGTATTGCAAACGAAACGCCCTGGTATTGTTTTGGAAGCTGAGTTTCAATTACAGATAGGAGAGCGTGAGGGAATTGTAAGTGTCATGCAAAAGAATAAAGATTACCGTCGTGAAACACAGCCATGGAATCACCCTTGTGCAGGAAGTGTGTTTCGGAATCCAATTCCATACTTTGCAGGAGATTTAATAGAGAAGGCGGGGCTTCGTGGTTATCAAATAGGTGGAGCTCAAATTTCTGAAATGCATGGGAACTTCATTATTAATACTGGTGGAGCTAGCGCGCAAGATGTATTATCTTTAATAGCATTAGTAAAACAAACAATCAAGGATAAATTTAGCGTAGAAATGCATACAGAAGTAGAAATCATTGGAAGATAACGGTTATTCGTTCCGCTCATTATCATTTATGTTATAATAAGAAGATAAGAACGGCATGAGGAACATGCCGTTCTTTATGTTACGTAGGGGGATCGTACATGAAAAATAGTAAAGTGATTAAACTACAGGATCGTG
Organism: Bacillus cereus group sp. MYBK139-1; assembly: GCF_051916915.1. NCBI lineage: Bacteria > Bacillati > Bacillota > Bacilli > Caryophanales > Bacillaceae > Bacillus > Bacillus cereus group sp. MYBK139-1. The sequence continues at coordinate 905,577 of NZ_JBQAHO010000002.1, forward strand.
TACCAAAGTTAAAAAATCAGCAGAAAAAAAACAAGAAAAATGTTAATCATCGGTTGATTTTATACATATCAATTTTATTTTTATTAGTGCTCTTTTTAATTTATTTTCGGTCTCCGCTTAGCAATATAAAAAAGATAAGCGTGTTTGGAAATCATTATATGACAGATGAACAAGTGATGAAGGAATCAGGTGTGACATATGATACAAGTTATTTCCGAGTGACAGCACATAAAGCAGAAGAAAACTTAACGAAACGAAAAGAAATTAAAGCAGTAAATGTAAAGAAGCGTTTTCCAAATAAAATTGACGTTCATATTGAAGAATATTTAACGATTGGTTATATAAACAAAGATGGGAAATTACAACCGTTATTAGAGAACGGGAAAACACTTGATGTACTCCCGAACGGAAAACTTCCTGTTGCAGCGCCAATTTTTGAACCTTTTAAAGAGGAGAAAATGAAGGAGTTAATTGCTGAGCTTGAAAAACTAACACCAACTATTTTAAGGTCTATTTCTGAAATTCGTTATTCACCGACAAATGCGAATGAAGACCACCTTACTTTATATATGAATGAAGGGTATGAAGTGAGCACTACGATTCAAAATTTCGCAAAACGTATGGAAGCTTATCCACTAATGATAAAGCAAATTGAACCAGGTAGAAAAGCTCTAATTCATTTAGAGGTAGGAGCATACCTTAAATATTTAGATGGTGAAGAAAAGGAACAGTAAAATAGCATTTTTTATAATTGTATAAACGTAATTAAGGGACATACGTTCGGTTTGATGTATCTGAATTTACAAGAATGGTTCATTTGATGAAAAATATGTAAAAATTCTTAGATTCATACTAGGATTGGTACAAGTTTCACTTTTCTATGAGTACATCTTAGTGTAGACTTATACTTGGCGGTAATCTTTACACTTGAAATAGAATTATTTCAAGATAAGCAGTTATTCACAGTTTACTGCGATATTCTTAAATGAATGTTAAATAAAAATAAGAAAAATATAGGGTTAAAAAAGGGAAACGTATAAAGACGTTGAATATTTTTCTTATAAATAGTAAAGTTGCGATTGTTGTTCCATATATTGAGTTGTATGGTATAAATAAAGAAGGAGGTGCCAAAGAATGAACAGCAATGAAATATATGTTAGTCTTGACATCGGTACATCCAATGTTAAAGTCATCATTGGTGAAATGGTTAATGACAGCTTAAACATTATTGGTGTTGGAAATGTAAAATCAAATGGTTTAAAGAAGGGATCGATAGTTGATATAGACGAGACTGTTCGATCAATTAAAAAAGCAATTGAACAAGCTGAGCGCATGGTGGGAATCCACATTGAGCAAGTTGTAGTAGGTGTCAATGCAAACCAGGTACAGCTACTTCCTTGTCACGGAGTAGTCGCTGTTTCAAATGAAGATCGTGAAATCGGGAATGAAGATGTCTTACGCGTTCTAGATGCAGCACAAGTTGTGTCAATTGCTCCAGAACGTGAGTTTATTGATGTGGTACCTCGACAGTTCATTGTAGACGGTCTTGACGAGATTAACGATCCGCGCGGGATGATCGGTGTAAGATTAGAAATGGAAGGTACACTTATTACAGGCTCAAGAACTTTACTACATAACCTACTTCGTTGTGTAGAAAAAGCAGGTCTTGAAATTGTTGATATTTGTCTTCAACCTTTAGCGGCTGCAACAGTTGCTATATCTTCAGATGAAAAAAATAGAGGAGTAGCCCTTGTTGATATGGGGGGAGGATCTACAACTTTATCTATTTTTAAAGATGGAGAGTTACAAGCGACGAGCGTATTACCATTAGGTGGAGACCATATAACGAAGGATATTGCGATTGGGTTGAAAACTTCAACAGAAAATGCAGATCAAATTAAGTTGAAATATGGACATGCTTTTTATGATACAGCGTCTGAAGAAGAGATGTTTACGGTTCCTATTATGGGAAGCGATCAAACAGAACAATATTCTCAGTTGGAATTATCGGATATAATAGAGGCTCGTGTAGAGGAAATTTTAATGTTTGTTCAAGATGAAGTGCGTAAGTTAGGAGTAAAGCAAGTAGCTTCTGGTTATGTACTAACTGGTGGAATTGCTTCTATGCCAGGTGTTCTTGATCTTGCATATGATATTTTACATGAAAATGTTCGTATAGCAACTCCTGATTATATTGGCGTGCGTGAGCCCCAATATACAAGTGGAGTAGGATTAATTAAACATTCTTATCAAAAAGCTAAGTTGCGTGGGAAAAATGTGCAGGAAAAACAAGAGCATTTTGAACCAGTACCAGCACCAGCTCCAACGCCGGTACAACAGCAACCTGCGAAACAAAAAACGCGTAATCAAAACAATAATAATCAAAATGATGACCGTATGATGTCAAAAGTAAAACGTGTATTCCGTTATTTATGGGATTAAAATTGGACACGAAAAATGAGGTTCTAGGGGGATTTCGACATGTTAGAGTTTGATACTACTCAAGATCAATTAGCGAATATAAAAGTTATCGGTGTCGGCGGTGGCGGAAACAATGCTGTAAACCGTATGATTGAACACGGTGTACAAGGTGTAGACTTTATCGCTGTGAATACTGATGCACAAGCATTAAATCTATCAAAAGCTGAAACGAAAATGCAAATTGGTGGAAAATTAACACGTGGACTTGGTGCAGGTGCAAACCCTGAAGTAGGGAAAAAAGCTGCAGAAGAAAGTAAAGAACAGATCCAAGAAGCACTTCGTGGTGCTGATATGGTATTCGTAACTGCTGGTATGGGCGGCGGAACTGGAACTGGTGCAGCTCCAGTTGTTGCTCAAGTGGCAAAAGAATTAGGTGCATTAACAGTTGGTGTTGTAACACGTCCATTTACATTTGAAGGACGTAAGCGTGCGACACAAGCGGCATCTGGTATTGCGGCATTTAAAGAAAATGTAGACACACTTATTGTAATTCCAAACGATCGCTTATTAGAGATTGTTGATAAAAACACGCCAATGTTAGAGGCATTCCGTGAAGCAGATAACGTATTACGTCAAGGTGTTCAAGGTATTTCTGATTTAATTGCAACACCAGGTTTAATTAACTTAGACTTCGCAGACGTAAAGACAATTATGTCTAATAGAGGTTCTGCTTTAATGGGTATTGGTTCTGGTAATGGAGAAAATCGTGCTGCTGAAGCTGCGAAAAAAGCGATTTCTAGTCCATTATTAGAAACATCTATTGATGGAGCTCAAGGTGTTATCATGAACATTACGGGTGGAGCCAACTTAAGCTTATATGAAGTACAAGAAGCGGCAGACATTGTAGCTTCAGCATCAGATCCAGAAGTAAATATGATCTTCGGTTCGGTTATTAATGAAGGATTAAAAGATGATATCGTTGTAACTGTAATTGCAACTGGTTTTGATGATACAATTGCAACTCAACCACCAAAACCAATTATCCGTCCGAATGTGAATCACACGCAACAACAGCAACAGCCAGTAGCTCAACCACCAAAACAACGTGAAGTAAAACGTGAAATGAAGCGTGAAGAGCCGGTTGTACATGAGCGTCATTCAGATTCAGATGATATCGATATTCCAGCATTCTTACGTAATCGTCGTAGACGATAAAAGAAAAGGAGCATTTATGCTCCTTTTTTGTTTTATACAGGGAAAAGATCTGCTAAGCAGGTCTTTTTTTATTGTAATTTATTCCGCTCTTTGCTGGGTAGCCCAATTGGTGCGTACAGATTAAGGTTTCACTTTATCCCGCTTTAATGGGCAGTAAGACCCCACCTCAAAATTCAGCGAAAGCAAAGAAGTTAGGTGGGGGTCGGGCTGCCCATAAAAGCCCGATTGGTGAGGGCTAATAATCAGTGGGGGATGAAGAAAACCCCCACTGATTAAAGTTTCACTTTATATGTAAGAAAAAAATATAGCATTCTATGAAACATATACTTTTATTTTTTACCGACAGATTATGTCTAGAAAGCACAAAATAACAAAAAAACACCTCCGCAAATTGACACACTTTCCTATTGGATATGCATTATACTAGTCTCAACTTAAAAAAAGAGGTGAATTGTTTGGTTGTTTACGCCGACGTTGTTTGGTTGTTAAACGCCTGCATTGATTTTCTTTTACTTTTATTAACAGCTACCGTGTTAAAAAAGAAGATCAAAAGATGGAGGCTTGTGTTAGGGGCATTGATAGGTTCAACCATTGTTATTTTTGCCTTTACTCCTTTTGCTTCTGTGATGACACATCCAATTATGAAACTACTGTACTCGTTACTTATTGTGTATACAGCATTTGGGTTTACAACATTTAGAAATTATGCACAAACTGTTTTTACTTTTTACTTTGTAACCTTTATGGTTGGCGGAGGGTTAATGGGCACTCATTTCTTTTTGCAAACGAATGAAATGGTAAATGGGTTGGTTCAATCTCAATCAATTTCTTACGGTGACCCAATTAGCTGGTTGTTTGTTATTTTTGGTTTTCCAGTCATTTATTATTTTTCTAAAAAGCGGATTGAAAGCGTAGAGGTTACAAAAATACACTATGATCAAATTGTGAAATTGAAAGTTCAATTAGCTGAAGAGGAGCTAGAACTTGCAGGCTTAATTGATAGTGGAAATCAACTTTACGACCCGTTAACGAAAACACCTGTTATGATTATGCATATTTCATCGTTAGAACATTGTTTGCCAGCTTGGTTAACAGAACAAATTTATTCCAAAACAGAAATTCCTCAAATACCAGAAAATGATTCTGGGTGGGCGACAAAATTACGCTTAATTCCTTTCCGAGCAGTGGGAGTAGAAAGTCAATTTTTATGGGCAATTAAGCCAGACAGTGTACAAATTTATCATGAAGGAAGTTCTATTGTTGTGAACAAAGTATTGATTGGGTTAAATACACAACAGTTGTCAACCAATGGAGAGTATCAATGTATTTTGCATCCGAAAATGTTAATTTCACAAAAAATGGTAATTGCTTAATAATGGGAGGCGGGATAATATGATGAAATTAAAATTTTATTTAGTATACCTTTGGTATAAAGTATTGCTGAAATTAGGAATTAAGACCGATGAAATTTATTACATTGGTGGAAGTGAAGCGTTACCACCGCCGTTAACGAAAGAAGAAGAGGAAGTTCTTTTAAATAAATTGCCAAAAGGAGATCAGGCGGCAAGATCGTTACTGATTGAACGCAACTTACGGCTAGTCGTATATATAGCAAGAAAATTTGAAAATACAGGGATAAATATTGAAGATTTGATTAGCATTGGAACAATTGGTCTTATTAAAGCGGTAAATACATTTAATCCAGAAAAGAAAATAAAATTAGCAACATATGCCTCACGTTGTATCGAAAATGAAATTTTAATGCATTTGCGCAGGAATAATAAAAATCGTTCAGAAGTTTCTTTTGATGAACCACTTAACATCGATTGGGATGGAAACGAACTTTTATTATCAGATGTATTAGGTACAGACGATGATATTATTACAAAAGATTTAGAAGCAACTGTGGATCGTCATCTTCTAATGAAAGCATTACATCAATTAAATGATCGTGAAAAACAAATTATGGAACTTCGGTTTGGGCTTGCTGGAGGAGAGGAAAAGACGCAAAAAGATGTAGCGGATATGCTTGGGATTTCACAGTCATACATTTCGCGTTTAGAAAAAAGAATCATAAAAAGATTACGAAAAGAATTTAATAAAATGGTGTAAAGAGTAAGACCAGCCGTTATCTAGGCTGGTCTTATTCTCTTTAGTTGTATGAGGAAGGACAACTAAAATGAAAAATGAAGAGAAAACCGCATGCATAAAATCCCCTTCAAAGGAAATACTTTACACTGTACAGCAACTCCCGATAGGAGGGAACACTTTGACGAGAAACAAAGTAGAAATTTGCGGTGTTGATACAGCTAAACTTCCCGTACTAAAAAATGATGAAATGCGTAAATTATTTCGTGAAATGCAAAGTGGAGAGATAAGCGCAAGAGAGAAATTAGTGAATGGAAACTTACGTCTTGTACTGAGCGTCATCCAAAGATTTAATAACAGAGGAGAATATGTTGACGATTTATTTCAAGTTGGTTGTATCGGACTTATGAAATCCATTGATAACTTTGATTTAGGCCAAAATGTAAAATTTTCAACGTATGCTGTGCCGATGATTATTGGGGAAATACGCAGATATTTGCGTGATAACAATCCGATTCGCGTATCTCGCTCCTTACGAGATATTGCGTATAAAGCGTTACAAGTAAGAGAAAAGTTGATTGCAGAAAATTCAAAAGAACCGACAGCAATGGATATTGCAAAAGTGCTTGAAGTGACTCATGAAGAAATTGTTTTTGCTTTAGATGCAATTCAAGATCCAGTTTCATTATTTGAGCCGATTTATAACGATGGGGGAGATCCTATCTTTGTTATGGATCAGTTAAGTGATGAAAAACAAAAGGACGAGCAGTGGGTTGAAGAGTTAGCTCTAAAAGAAGGAATGAAGCGTTTAAATGATCGTGAAAAAATGATTATTCGAAAACGTTTCTTCCAAGGAAAAACACAAATGGAAGTTGCAGAAGAAATTGGGATTTCTCAAGCGCAAGTGTCACGTTTAGAGAAATCAGCTATTAAACAAATGAATAAAACGATTCAAGGATAAGGTTTCACCATTTATGGTGAAACCTTTTTATATGTCATATAGTTTGTTTGCGCTCATAGTAGGGGAGCTGTGTTCATATAATGAAAATAATATGAGGTTGGCAAGAGGGTGCTTCCTGTTCATTTGAGAAACAATGTTTTTTCGATTCGTCATATATAAGGGAGAGGATGAAAGTGATACGAATTTCGGAATTACAGATGAAAGATATAATAAATGTTTCAGACGGAAAAAGACTGGGTAATATTGGAGATATCGAAATCGATATGAACACAGGAAAAATCGAGTCTATTATTATTTCCAAACAGGCACGTATGTTAGGGATCTTTGGGAAAGATATAGAAATTGTAATTCCTTGGAAAGAAATTGTGAAAATTGGGGAAGATGTCATACTTGTTAGAGTAAATTCTGTTAATTCTGTAACAGAATCAATACAAACACCGACAATTTCATAAAGAATATTACAAATTCCTCTTTTTTTTCTGTTAGGATTATGAAAAAATAAAAGTATGGTAAAATAGACAGGAAGTACCATGCTTTTTTATGTTATTTTAATTAAAAGGAGCCGCTATTATGAGAGAGCCATTTAAATATGTGGACGGTATACTGTATTTACAAGCGTGGAAAGAACTTGGGAACATTACTGCTGGATTTACGACAAAAGATGGTGGGGTAAGTACGGACTCCTTTCATGCGATGAATTTAGGATTACATGTGAATGATATTGCGGAGAACGTTCATGAAAATAGACGCATTTTAGCAAATAAGTTACAAAAACCATTAGAAAACTGGATTTGCTCTGAACAAGTTCATGATCATCATGTTGAAAAAGTGGGAGAACAGGAAAAAGGAAGTGGCGTTTATTCATATGAAGACGGCATTTCAAAAACAGATGGCATTTATACGACTAATAATGATGTTCTTCTAACATCTTGTTACGCGGATTGTGTTCCACTCTATTTTTATGCACCATCACATGGTATGATAGGACTTGCGCATGCTGGATGGAAAGGGACTGTAAAAGAGATTGCAAAAGAAATGATTCAAAAATGGAATGCAGAAGGGATTTCAAGTGATGAAATTCATGTTGCGATTGGACCAGCAATTGGATCTTGTTGTTACGTTGTTGATGATCGAGTGTTAACAGCAGCAGAGCAAGTAGTAAACGGTTCTGTCCCTTATAAAAAAATTTCTGACGGACAGTATGCAATTAATTTAAAAGAAATTAATCGTATATTATGTTTACAAGTAGGTATAAAAGAAGAGAATATTGTAATGTCATCTCTTTGTACAAGCTGTGAAGAGCAACTCTTTTTCTCTCATCGTCGTGATCAAGGTAAGACGGGGAGAATGTTGAGTTTCATAGGTTTTAAGGAGGAAGAAAGCAAGTGACAGTACAAACAAATTTAACAACTGTAAACGAATCAATTAAACAATCTTGCGCACGAGCAGGACGTTCGTTGCAAGATATTAAACTCGTTGCGGTTACAAAAACGGTAGGAATTGAAAAAACAAACGAAGTAATTGAAGCAGGAATTATCGATTTAGGTGAAAATAGAAATGAAGGTTTCTTACAGAAGTACGAACATTTCGGTTCAAAAGTGAATTGGCATTTTATTGGATCATTACAAACGAGAAAAGTAAAAGAAATCATTAATGAAATCGATTATTTACATTCATTAGATCGTCTTTCACTTGCAAAAGAAATTCAAAAACGTGCGGATAAGAAAGTGAAATGTTTTATTCAAGTGAAAACATCATCTGAAGAATCAAAGCAAGGATTGGCAATAGAAGAAACCGTTTCTTTTATTCAAAGTTTGCAAGAATTGGATAAGATTGAAGTGGTTGGACTAATGACAATGGCTCCGTTTACAGAAGAAGAGGAAGAAATCAGACGCTGTTTTAAGACATTACGTATGCTACAAACAGAGGTGCAGGAGTTAGAATTATTACATGCGCCATGTAAAGAACTATCAATGGGAATGTCTAATGATTACACCATTGCAATTGAAGAAGGTGCTACATATATTCGTTTGGGGACGATTTTAGTAGGAAAAGCGTAAAAGGAAGGAGAATCTTATTATGAGTTGGTCAAAAGTAAAATACTTCTTTTTTGATACACCTGAAGAAAAAGAAGCAGCTCAATATAGTTATGAAAAGGAGCAAACAGACATGAAGAAGCAGCAAGATCCGCCAGAACAACAAGATGTTACGTTTCCAAAAGCGCAAACGAAACAAAATGTTGTGAGCATTGAAACAGCGAAGCAATCTTCAAAAGTTGTTTTATTAGAACCACGCACATATTCGGAAGCGCAAGGAATTGCGGACCATTTAAAAGGTAGACGAGCTGTTGTGATTAATTTACAACGAATGTCTACGGATCAAGCTGTACGTATCGTTGACTTTTTAAGTGGTACTGTATACGCTATAGGCGGGGACATTCAAAAAATAGGACCGAAAACATTTATGTGTACGCCTGAAAATGTAGATATAGTTGGTGCAATTTCAGAGTTATTCGGTGAAGAAGAAGACACAAATATAAAGAGGTGGTAATACGCCATGGAAACAGTTTTAAGGCTTTTAGTTACTGCTATCGAGATTTACTCGTGGGCACTTATTATTTACATTCTCCTATCATGGTTCCCAGGTGCAAAGGAATCAACTTTCGGAGATTTTCTTGCCCGTATTTGTGAACCGTATTTAGAACCATTTCGCAGATTTATTCCGCCGCTTGGTATGATTGACATCTCACCACTTGTTGCGATTTTTGCGTTGAGACTTGCTACAAGTGGTTTAGTAACTTTATTCGGCTATTTCTTATAGTAAGAGGTTAAATACATGAGCATCTACGAGCATTTTAGACCTGATGAAGTGGTCTTTGTGGATAAAGTGTTAGAGTGGAAGCGAGCAGCGGAGTACCATCAAGTGAAGTTAACAGACTTTCTTGATCCAAGACAACAACAAATTGTCACTATGGTAATAGGACAAGGAGATGTTGCTGTACAGTTTGATGGTGCAACGTCTCAAGCAGAGCGCAAAAGAGCACTCATTTATCCGGACTATCTAGTAGTAAATGAAGAGGAATTTCAAGTAGAAGTATTGGAAATTGACTATCCTTCCAAGTTTTATACGCTAGAGCATAGGCAAATATTAGGTACATTTATGTCTCTCGGTTTAACGAGAGAAAAATGTGGTGATATTTTGCTTCAAGAAGATCGTGCCCAAATTGTAGTCGCGAAAGAAGTTGTATCTTATATTGAGATGAACTTACAATCTATAGGAAAAGTGAAAGTCTCCTTATCACCAGTGCAAGGGGAAAAAATTCTACAGATACAAGAAACGTGGGGGGAGAAATCCGGAACAGTTTCTTCACTTCGTTTAGATGTTATGTTAGCTGAAATGTTACATATATCTAGGCAAAAAGTACAACCTTTCATAAAAAATGGTTTAGTAAAAGTGAATTGGAAAACAGTGGAGCAAACCTCTTATGAATGTTATCCAGGAGATGTTTTTTCAGTGAGAGGATATGGACGCAGTAAATTGTTTTCTGTAGAAGGTAGAACAAAGCGCGACAAATGGAGAATTTTGTATGGTATACTAAAATGATTGGTTTTTTAGAAGGAAATCCTCCTATTTTGTCGAAGAAAAGATATAATTGAAAGAGGAAATTTAGATAACTACTTGGAGGTGGCGTTGTGCCGTTAACACCATTAGATATTCATAACAAAGAATTTGGTCGCGGATTCCGTGGCTATGATGAGGATCAAGTAAATGAGTTTCTTGATCAAATTATCAAAGATTATGAATTAGTCATTCGTGAGAAAAAAGCTTTAGAAGAACAAGTTGCGCAATTAGAAGGGAAGTTAGATCATTTCTCTAATATTGAAGATACGTTAAACAAATCTATCGTTGTTGCACAAGAAGCGGCGGAAGAAGTAAAACGTAATGCGCAAAAAGAGGCAAAATTAATCGTACGTGAAGCTGAAAAGAATGCAGACCGTATTATTAACGAAGCTTTAGTAAAATCAAGAAAAGTTGCTTTTGATATTGAAGAGCTAAAGAAACAAGCGAAAGTATTCCGCACTCGTTTCCGTATGTTATTAGAAACACAGCTTGAAATGTTAAACAACGATGATTGGGATAAACTAATTGAGTTAGAAGACGAAGTAGACGAGCTGTTGAAAAAAGAAGAAACAGTGTAAGCTTGACGTTTTTCTCATTATTACATATAATTTTAAACAACATATTTATTAAGAAAAACGAAGATAGGGATAAGTACCTTTTTCATACCTTATATAGCGAACTGAGGATGGTGTAAGCTCAGGATAAGGAGATAATGGGAATATCACCCTGGAGTTCCGCGCTGAACAAATAGAGTAAGCGTAGGCGTATATTCGCGTTAAGAATATAAAGAGGATTGTATACATACGTATAGAATCTACTAGGGTGGTACCGCGGGAGACTTTCTCGTCCCTTTTGGGGATGAGAAAGTCTCTTTTTTATTCCGTTTTTTAGGTCTTTCTTTTATACATGTAAGGAGGAATTGAGCATGGAGTACAAAAATACATTACTAATGCCAAAAACAGAGTTCCCAATGCGTGGGAATTTACCAAAACGTGAGCCTGCAATGCAAGAAAAGTGGGCGGAAATGAATATTTATGAAAAGGTACAAGAACATACGAAAGGTCGTCCTTTATTTGTACTGCATGATGGACCTCCATATGCGAATGGTGACATTCATATGGGACATGCATTAAATAAAGTATTAAAAGACTTTATCGTTCGTTATAAATCAATGACTGGTTTCTGTGCACCATATGTCCCAGGTTGGGATACACACGGTTTACCAATTGAACAAGCTTTAACAAATAAAGGTGTAAAGCGTAAAGAAATGACAGTTGCTGAGTTCCGTAAGTTATGTGCAGAGTATGCATATGAACAAGTAGAACGTCAGCGTGAGCAATTTAAGCGTTTAGGTGTACGTGCTGATTGGGATAACCCATATATTACTTTAGAGCCAGCTTATGAAGCACAACAAATTAAAGTGTTTGGTGATATGGCGAAAAAAGGTTATATCTATAAAGGACAAAAACCAGTTTATTGGTCACCAACGAGTGAATCAGCATTAGCGGAAGCTGAAATTGAATACCAAGATAAAAAATCTGCATCTATTTACGTAGCATTCCCTGTAAAAGATGGAAAGAACGTATTAGAAGGTGATGAGAAATTCATTATCTGGACAACAACACCTTGGACGTTGCCTGCAAACTTAGGTATTTCTGTTCACCCAGAACTTGAATACAGCATCGTGAAAGTAAATGATGAAAAATATATTATTGCTTCTGAATTATTTGAGACAGTTGCAAAAACGTTAGAGTGGGAAAACGCTGAAGTTGTAAAAACGGTAAAAGGTAGTGAACTTGAGTATACAGTTGCAAAGCATCCATTCTACGATCGTGATTCATTAGTTATGCTAGGAGATCACGTAACAACAGATGCAGGTACAGGTTGTGTTCATACAGCACCAGGACACGGGGAAGATGACTTTATTGTTGGTAAAAAGTATGGCTTAGAAGTACTTTGCCCAGTTGATGATAAAGGTGTATTAACAGAGGAAGCACCTGGATTTGAAGGCTTATTCTATGATAAAGCTAACAAGCCAATTACAGAAAAATTAGAAGAAGTAGGCGCATTACTGAAACTAACATTCATTACGCATTCATATCCACATGATTGGAGAACGAAAAAACCTATTATTTTCCGTGCGACAGCACAGTGGTTTGCATCTATTGAAGCATTCCGTAAAGAATTATTAGAAGCTGTTGCGGAAACAAAATGGGTACCAGCATGGGGCGAAACTCGTCTTCATAACATGGTTCGTGACCGTGGTGACTGGTGTATTTCTCGTCAACGTGCATGGGGTGTGCCAATTCCTGTATTCTATGCTGAGAATGGTGATCCAATTATTACGGATGAAACAATTAACCATGTAGCTGATTTATTCCGTGAACACGGTTCTAACGTATGGTTCGAGCGTGAAGCGAAAGATCTATTACCAGAAGGATTTACACATCCAGGTAGCCCAAATGGTGAATTCCGTAAAGAAACAGACATCATGGATGTATGGTTCGACTCAGGTTCTTCTCACCAAGCGGTATTAGAAGAGCGCGATGACTTACAACGTCCAGCAGATTTATATTTAGAAGGATCTGACCAATATCGTGGTTGGTTTAACTCTTCATTATCGACAGCAGTTGCTGTAACAGGAAAAGCGCCATATAAAGGTGTACTAAGCCACGGTTTCGTATTAGATGGTGAAGGACGTAAAATGAGTAAGTCGATTGGAAACATCGTCGTACCGAAGAAAATTATGGATCAATTAGGCGGAGATATTTTACGATTATGGGTATCTTCTGTTGACTATCAATCTGATGTACGTATTTCGGATGATATTTTAAAACAAGTAGCAGAAGTGTATCGTAAAATCCGTAACACATTCCGTTTCTTATTAGGAAACTTAGACGACTTTAAGCCAAGTGAAAATACAGTAGCTGTAGCTGAACTTCGTGAAGTAGATCGTTATATGTTAGTGAAATTAAATGACTTAATTACAAAAGTAAAAGAAGCATATGAGACATACGACTTCGCTGCTGTATATCATGCAATTCATAACTTCTGTACAATTGATTTAAGTTCATTCTACTTAGACTTTGCAAAAGACATTTTATACATTGAAGGTGCGAACCATGAAGATCGTCGTGCAATTCAAACTGTATTATATGATGTTCTTGTTGCATTGACGAAACTTGTAACACCAATCTTACCGCATACAGCTGATGAAGTATGGCCATACATTCCGGGTGTAACAGAAGAAAGTGTACAATTAACTGATATGCCAGAAGCTGTACAATTAGATGGTGCAGAAGCATTAAAAACAAAATGGGATGCATTTATGACATTGCGTGATGACGTATTAAAAGCGTTAGAAGTGGCTCGTAATGAAAAGGTAATCGGTAAGTCATTAAATGCAAGCATTACGCTATATCCAACTGCAGAAATGAAAGCTATGTTAGAGTCTATTAACGAAGATTTAAAGCAATTATTCATCGTTTCTGAGTACAAACTTGGTGGCATGATGGAAGAAGCGCCAGCAGATGCACCGAAGTATGAACATACAGCGGTTGTTGTTGCTCAAGCAACTGGTGAAACATGTGAACGTTGTTGGGTAGTTTCAGAAACAATTGGTAAAGATGCTGAACATGAAACATTATGTGAGCGTTGTGCAACGGTTGTTAAAGAAAATTATGTAAAATAATAAGGGGTGACTGCACGTAAAGTGCAGTCATTTTTTTGGTTAACAGTATATTGAAATAACTTTCACTCTCTTTCCTATGAAGGAAAAATGTGTGAGAGGTAAGCATATAAATTTCGGACACACTAATCGTACATTGCAACTGGGAGGAATGTACACGTGAATGAAATGTATATGGAAATCAAAGAAGAATTGCAATTGATGCGAAAAGAGTTACAAGAGAGGCTAGCTAAAGAGGTTATGTACAAATATAATACAGAGTTTAGCGAAGAGCTTGGATATGAAATTAAGGAAGAGATAAAGAAAAAACTATTATTACATGATATAAAAGAGGATTTAAAAGATGTAGAACGTGCATTATTTAAAATGGAAATAGATATGTATGGTATTTGTGAAGACACAGGGAGAGTAATGTCGGTAAAACAAATGAAAACGATGCCGACTGCACGTACCATTCATGAATTTTTCTATGAAAAAGTAAATGTATGAATGGGCACAACGATATTATATTACCTTTTTTTAATTTATTTTATTCTTCTATAAAGGTTCATTGTGAAAAGGTTGCAGCTATGCTAAAATTTTGAGGTACACTGTCTTTGTGGGGGAAATGAAAATGATATATTATGTAATAGCGTTATTTGTCATTGCCATCGATCAAATATCGAAATGGCTAATTGTAAAGAACATGGAATTGGGTACGAGCATTCCGATTATCGATAATGTATTATACATAACATCACATCGAAATAGAGGAGCTGCCTGGGGCATTTTAGAAAATAAAATGTGGTTTTTCTACATTATTACAGTCGTTTTTGTAGCATTTATCGTATTTTATATGAAAAAATATGCAAAAACAGACAAGCTTCTAGGAATTTCATTAGGTCTAATTTTAGGCGGAGCAATTGGTAATTTTATTGATCGTGTATTTAGACAAGAAGTAGTGGATTTCATTCACGTGTATATTTTCTCGTACAACTATCCAGTATTCAATATCGCTGATTCGGCATTATGTATTGGTGTTGTATTAATTATTATTCAAACATTATTAGAAGGCAAGAAAACGAAGGAGTAATTGAATGAGTGAAGTAGTACAAGTAACAGTTGCAGAAGAACAAAAAAATGAGCGAATTGATAAATTCGTTGCAGGAATAAATAATGAATGGTCACGTACACAAGTACAGCAATGGATTAAAGATGACGTTGTGACAGTTAATGGAAAAGCTGTAAAAGGGAATTATAAAGTTAAAGAAAATGATGAAATTACAGTGACGATTCCTGAGCCAGAAGAGTTAGATATTCAGCCAGAAGATATGAACTTAGAAATTTATTATGAAGATGCAGATGTATTAGTTGTTAATAAGCCACGTGGTATGGTTGTACATCCAGCGCCTGGTCATACAAGTGGTACGCTTGTGAACGGTCTTATGCACCATTGTACAGACTTATCGGGCATTAACGGTGTAATGCGCCCAGGTATCGTGCATCGTATTGATAAAGATACATCAGGCTTATTAATGGTTGCTAAAAATGATATGGCACACGAATCACTTGTAAATCAACTTGTAGCAAAAACAGTAACGAGACGTTACAAAGCGATTGTACACGGTGTTATTCCGCATGATAAAGGAACGATTGATGCTCCGATTGCTCGTGATAAGAAAGAACGTCAAAGTATGACGGTTGATGAAAATGGTAAGCATGCTGTTACGCATTTCCAAGTGTTAGAGCGATTCAAAGATTTCACACTTGTAGAATGTCGCTTAGAAACAGGGCGTACACACCAAATTCGTGTTCATATGAAATATATTGGCTATCCACTTGCAGGAGATCCAAAGTATGGACCAAAGAAAACATTAGACATGAATGGACAAGCACTTCACGCAGGTATTTTAGGATTTGACCATCCTCGTACTGGTGAATATATTCAGTTTGAGGCACCGATTCCAGAAGTGTTTGAAGACGCATTAAATATTTTACGAAAATAGTATTGACAAATCATAAGAAAACTGAGATACTGACAACAGTTAAATAATGATCCTTTAACACAGCCCCGTGAGGTTGAGAAGGTAACGGTTTGAAATACATAGGGTATGCTGTACCCTTTTTCAAAAGTCCTCTCGCACACGCTGAGAGGACTTTTTTTATACCATTACTCTCACGCAAGAAAAAAGCTTGGAGGTGTAGAGCATGCAAGAGAAAGCTGTCGTTTTAGATGACCAAATGATTCGCCGCGCTTTAACACGAATTAGTCATGAAATCGTGGAACGAAATAAAGGTGTCGATAATTGTGTTCTTGTCGGAATTAAAACTCGTGGAATTTTTATTGCACAACGTTTGGCAGAACGAATTGGTCAAATTGAAGGAAAAGAAATGGAAGTTGGAGAGTTAGACATTACGTTATATCGAGATGATTTAACACTACAATCGAAAAATAAAGAACCACTTGTAAAAGGTTCTGATATCCCTGTAGATATTACGAAGAAAAAAGTTATCCTTGTGGATGATGTATTATATACAGGCAGAACTGTTCGAGCAGCAATGGATGCTCTTATGGATTTAGGTAGACCATCACAAATCCAACTAGCGGTTCTTGTTGATAGAGGTCATCGTGAACTACCAATTCGCGCTGATTATGTAGGAAAGAACATTCCAACATCAAGTGAAGAGCGTATCGAAGTTGATTTGCAAGAGACAGATCAACAAGATCGAGTAAGCATATACGATAAGTAAAGCCCTTTTAAATGTAGTCCTGTGAGGCTGCCAAAGGGTCTTGGCTTTCATATGTCAAATTTGGCATACGAAAGTGTAGGACTCTTTGTGCACAGGCACAAAGAGTTTTTTTATTGCAAAGATTTAAACTGAAGGAGGATGTAACAATGGAACAAAAGCCAGTGTTAGACGTTAATGAAGTACCGAAACCGGGAAAATGGTTATTTTTAAGTATACAACATTTGTTCGCAATGTTTGGATCAACAGTGCTTGTTCCGTTTTTAACAGGATTGAATCCGTCAGTAGCATTAATATCAAGTGGATTAGGAACGTTAGCGTTTCTTCTTATAACGAAAGGTCAAGTACCTGCCTATCTTGGATCATCATTCGCCTTTATCGCACCGATTATAACAGCGAAAACGGCAGGGGGACCCGGAGCAGCAATGCTTGGTGGTTTGCTAGCAGGACTTGTATACATCTTAATCTCACTCGGAATTAAGAAATCAGGATCAGAGTGGATTATGAAATTACTACCACCAATCGTAGTTGGTCCAGTAGTAATGGTAATCGGTCTAGCTTTAGCACATACAGCAGTTAACATGGCGATGAATGGTGCGGATGGCAAATATAGCTTTACACACTTTTCAGTAGCATTAGTAACATTAGCAATTACAATCATATGCTCAATATTCGGAAGAGGATTTTTCAGTATCATACCAGTGTTACTTGGCATTATCGGCGGATATATTTTCGCTTACTTCCAAGGGCTAGTAGACTTAAAGCCGGTAGCTGAGGCAAAATGGTTTGTTGTACCAGATTTCACAGTACCATTTGTAACATACACACCAGAGTTTTCATGGAAGATTGTACTCTTGATGGTACCAGTTGCACTAGTAACAATTTCAGAACATATCGGACATCAAATTGTATTAGGAAATGTTATTAAAAGAGATTTAATTAAAAAACCAGGTTTACACCGTTCAATCTTCGGTGATGGAGTAGCCACATTAATCGCATCACTAATCGGTGGACCACCGAATACAACGTATGGTGAAAACATCGGTGTGCTAGCAATTACAAGAGCGTACAGTGTATACTTATTCATCGGTTCAGCCGTATTCGCAATCATGTTCGGATTTATCGGTAAGATTTCTGCACTGATTCATTCGATCCCAACACCAGTTATGGGTGGTGTATCAATCTTACTATTCGGTGTAATCGCATCAAGCGGATTACGCATGATGGTAGACGATAAAACAGATTTAAGTGACAAACGAAACTTAATGATTGCATCAGTAATACTAGTAATCGGTATTGGTGGAGCGGTACTTCACGTAGGAGAATCATTCCAAGTAGAAGGAATGGCACTAGCAGCAATTGTAGGTGTACTGTTAAATCTACTACTACCAGAAACGAAACAAATAAAACAATCTAAGCAGATTGCTTCATAATAATAACCTTTTAATTCAGTCCTGTGAGACCGGAAAGGGTGGCTTCTTTCTTGCACCCTAGTCTCACACGACTAGGGTATTTTTATGCAAAGGTTGTTATAAAAATACAAAAGTGGTAACATAAAAATCAGAAAGATGAGGGATGACGATGAGCCATTTGTTAACGATGAGTGAATTATCGGAATTAGAAATTTCAGAAATCCTAAAAGACGCAGAAGATTTTGCGAATGGAAAAGAGAGCAAAACGACAGAGCAAACTTTTGTTGCAAACTTGTTCTTTGAGAATAGTACGAGAACGAGATTTAGCTTTGAAGTTGCTGAGAAGAGATTAGGACTTGATGTTTTAAACTTTTCAGCTGATGCATCTAGCGTACAAAAAGGAGAAACTTTATACGATACGATAAGAACACTAGAATCAATCGGAACAAAAGCAGTGGTCATCCGCCATGAGCAAGATCGCTACTTCGATGAACTAAAAGATCAGGTGAATATCCCGATCTTAAACGCTGGAGATGGATGTGGAAACCACCCAACGCAGTGCCTACTCGACCTTCTTACAATTAAACAAGAGTTTGGAAGATTTGAAGGTTTGAAGATTGCAATAGTAGGAGATGTTCGTCATAGCCGAGTAGCGCGTTCTAATGCAGAAGCATTAACGAAGCTAGGTGCAACAATTTACTTTGCAAGTCCAGAAGAGTGGAAAGATGAAGACAACACATTTGGAACATACAAACCATTAGATGAACTTGTTCCGGAAGTGGATGTAATGATGTTACTTCGTGTACAACATGAGCGTCATGATCACTATGAAACAGACATTATGAAAGAGTATCATGAGAAACACGGATTAACAGTGGAAAGAGAAAAGCGTATGAAAGAAGGAAGCATTATTATGCATCCAGCTCCTGTAAACCGAGATGTTGAAATTGCAAGTGAACTTGTTGAGTGTGAGCGTTCACGCATATTTAAACAAATGGAAAATGGAGTTTACGTAAGAATGGCTGTACTAAAACGCGCCTTACCAAATGTATTAGGAGGAATGAAACATGAATTATTTGTTTAAAAATGGTCGTTATATGAATGAAGAAGGAAAAATCGTAGCAACGGATCTTCTCGTACAAGACGGTAAAATCGCTAAGGTAGCAGAAAATATTACGGCAGATAATGCTGAAGTAATCGATGTGAACGGAAAGTTAATCGCACCTGGATTAGTAGATGTACACGTACACCTTCGTGAACCAGGTGGTGAACATAAAGAAACAATTGAAACAGGTACGCTAGCAGCGGCAAAAGGTGGATTCACAACAATTTGCGCAATGCCAAATACACGCCCAGTACCAGATTGCAGAGAACATATGGAAGACTTACAAAATCGTATTAAAGAAAAAGCGCATGTTAACGTACTACCATATGGAGCAATTACAGTACGTCAAGCGGGTTCTGAAATGACAGATTTCGAAACGTTAAAAGAACTTGGAGCATTTGCTTTCACTGATGACGGTGTAGGTGTACAAGATGCTAGCATGATGTTAGCTGCTATGAAACGTGCAGCGAAATTAAATATGGCAGTAGTTGCGCACTGTGAAGAGAATACTCTTATTAATAAAGGTTGTGTACATGAAGGGAAGTTTTCTGAGAAACACGGATTAAACGGTATCCCATCAGTATGTGAATCTGTACATATTGCAAGGGATATACTGCTTGCTGAAGCGGCAGATTGTCACTATCACGTATGTCATGTAAGTACGAAAGGATCTGTACGTGTTATACGTGATGCGAAACGCGCTGGAATTAAAGTAACAGCAGAAGTAACACCCCATCACTTAGTGTTATGTGAAGATGATATCCCATCAGCTGATCCTAACTTTAAAATGAACCCACCGCTTCGCGCTAAAGAAGATCATGCAGCATTAATTGAAGGTTTATTAGATGGAACAATCGATATGATTGCAACTGATCATGCACCGCATACAGCGGAAGAGAAAGCGCAAGGAATTGAAAGAGCACCGTTCGGAATTACTGGTTTTGAAACAGCATTCCCACTTCTATACACAAACCTTGTGAAAAAAGGAATTATTACACTAGAACAGTTAATTCAATTCTTAACAGAAAAGCCAGCTGATACATTCGGCTTAGAAGCAGGTCGCCTGAAAGAAGGTAGAACAGCTGATATTACAATCATTGATTTAGAACAAGAAGAAGAGATTGATCCAACAACATTCTTATCAAAAGGAAAAAACACACCATTCGCAGGTTGGAAATGCCAAGGATGGCCGGTAATGACAATCGTTGGTGGTAAGATCGCATGGCAAAAGGAGAGTGCATTAGTATGAAAAGACAACTTATCTTAGAAGATGGAACAGTATTAATTGGAACAGGTTTCGGAGGAGAAATCGAAAAGTCAGGTGAGGTTGTATTTACAACAGGAATGACTGGATATCAAGAAACATTATCTGATCCATCATATTGCGGTCAAATTGTAACATTCACGTACCCATTAATCGGAAACTACGGCATCAACCGTGACGATTTTGAATCGATTCACCCATCTGTAAATGGTTTAATCGTAAACGAAATTTGTGATCACCCATCAAACTTCCGTAATGAAATTTCGTTAAATGACTATTTAAAAGAAAGAAACATTCCAGGATTAGCAGGAATTGATACGAGAAAATTAACGAGAAAAATTCGTCAATACGGTACATTACGCGGACGCCTTTGTAACATGGATGCAGATGTAGAATACATCGTAAGCCAATTAAAAGCGACAGTATTTACAGACCATGTAAAACGCGTATCAACGAAAGATCCATACCCAAGCCCAGGCCGCGGACATCGCGTTGTACTAGTAGACTTCGGTATGAAACATGGTATTTTAAGAGAATTAAATAAACGTGATTGTGATGTGATTGTAGTTCCTTACAACACAACAGCTGAAGAAATTTTACGCCTTAGCCCAGATGGAATTATGCTAAGTAACGGACCTGGGGATCCAAAAGATGTACCAGAAGCAATTGAAATGTTAAAAGACATTATCGGTAAAGTTCCTTTATTCGGAATTTGCCTAGGACATCAATTGTTCGCTCTAGCATCTGGTGCGAATACAAGTAAGTTAAAATTCGGCCACCGTGGTTTAAACCATCCAGTAAAAAATCTTGCAACTGGAAAAGTAGCAATTACATCTCAAAACCATGGTTACGCAGTAGAAGAAGAATCAGTTGAAAATACAGAACTTGAAATTACACATGTTGCTTTAAATGATGGAACAGTAGAAGGTCTTCGTCATAAGAAGTTCCCAGCATTTACAGTACAATACCATCCAGAAGCTTCAGCGGGACCAGAAGATGCAAATGATTTATTCGAAGATTTCTTAACAATGATTGAAAACTTCAAGAAAGAAGGGGAAGAGTTATGCCAAAACGTCTAGACATTAACACAATTTTAGTAATCGGATCAGGACCAATTGTAATTGGGCAAGCAGCGGAGTTTGACTACTCTGGTACACAAGCTTGTCAATCTCTTAAAGAGGAAGGTTACAAAGTAATCCTTGTTAACTCTAACCCAGCAACAATTATGACTGATACTGCAACAGCAGATAAAGTATACATTGAGCCTTTAACATTAGAATTTGTAAGCCGAATCATTCGTAAAGAACGTCCAGATGCAATCTTACCAACATTAGGCGGTCAAACAGGTTTAAACATGGCTGTTGAACTTGCAAAATCAGGCGTACTTGAAGAGTGCGGAGTTGAAATTTTAGGAACAAAATTATCAGCAATCGAGCAAGCGGAAGATCGTGATTTATTCCGTACATTAATGCAAGATTTAAATGAACCAACACCACCAAGTGAAATCATTCATAACCTTGATGAAGCATATGGCTTTGTAAAAGAAATTGGTTATCCAGTAATCGTTCGTCCAGCATTCACATTAGGCGGAACGGGCGGCGGAATTTGCCATAACGAAGAAGAGTTAATTGAAATCGTAACAAGTGGTTTAAAACATAGCCCAGTAACACAATGTTTATTAGAGAAAAGTATTGCTGGTTGTAAAGAAATTGAATATGAAGTAATGCGTGATTCAAATGATAACGCGATTGTAGTATGTAATATGGAAAACATCGATCCAGTTGGTGTTCATACAGGTGATTCTATTGTTGTAGCACCGAGCCAAACGCTAAGCGACCGTGAATACCAAATGTTACGTAATACTTCATTACGAATTATTCGTGCACTAGGAATTGAAGGTGGATGTAACGTTCAGCTTGCATTAGATCCATATAGCTTCCAATACTATGTAATCGAAGTAAACCCACGTGTAAGTCGTTCATCTGCATTAGCATCTAAAGCAACTGGATATCCAATTGCGAAATTAGCAGCGAAAATTGCAGTCGGCTTAACATTAGATGAAATCGTAAACCCAGTAACACAAAAAACTTACGCTTGCTTCGAGCCAGCATTAGACTATGTTGTTTCAAAAATTCCACGTTGGCCATTTGATAAGTTTGAATCAGCGAACAGAACACTTGGAACGCAGATGAAAGCAACTGGTGAGGTTATGTCAATCGGACGTAACTTAGAAGAATCATTATTAAAAGCGGTTCGTTCTTTAGAACTTGGCATTTATCACTTAGAATTAGACCACTTAAAAGAACTTGATAAAGAAACAATGAAAAAACGCATTATTAAAGCAGATGATGAGCGACTGTTTATCGTAGCAGAAGCAATTCGTCAAGGTGTAACGAAAGAAGAGATTAACGAATGGTGTGAAATGGACTTCTTCTTCTTACAAAAAGTTGAAAACATCGTAAATATGGAACGCGAAGTAAAAGCGAATGTAGGAAATATGGAAGTACTACAAACTGCAAAAGAAATGGGCTTCAGCGATCATTACATCGCAGCAGCTTGGAACAAAACGGAGCGCGAAATTTACGATATGCGTAAAGAAAATAATATGACGCCAGTATTCAAAATGGTAGATACTTGTGCGGCAGAGTTTGAATCTGCAACACCGTATTACTACAGCACATACGCTGAGGAGAACGAATCAATTGTAACAGATCGTAAGAGTGTAGTAGTTCTAGGATCTGGTCCGATCCGCATTGGTCAAGGTGTTGAGTTTGACTATGCAACAGTTCACTCAGTATGGGCAATTAAAGAAGCTGGATATGAAGCGATTATCATTAACAATAACCCAGAAACTGTTTCAACAGACTTCAGTATTTCTGACAAATTATACTTTGAACCATTAACGATTGAAGATGTAATGCACATCATCGATTTAGAAAAGCCAGAAGGTGTTATCGTTCAGTTTGGTGGACAAACGGCGATTAACTTAGCGGCGAAATTAGAAGAACATGGTGTGAAGATTTTAGGAACATCACTTGAAGACTTAGACCGTGCAGAAGATCGTGATAAATTCGAAGCTGCTTTAACAAAACTTGGTATCCCACAACCAGTTGGTAAAACAGCAACGACTGTAGAACAAGCGGTAGCAATCGCAGAAGAAATTGGTTACCCAGTATTAGTAAGACCATCTTACGTACTAGGTGGACGTGCGATGGAAATCGTATATCGTCAAGAAGAACTACTGCACTACATGAAAAATGCAGTTAAAGTTCACGCAGATCACCCAGTATTAATCGACCGTTACATGGTCGGTAAAGAAATTGAAGTAGATGCAATTTCAGACGGTGAGAATGTATTCATTCCAGGTATTATGGAACATATTGAACGCGCTGGAGTTCACTCGGGTGACTCAATTGGAGTATATCCACCACAAAGCTTATCTGAAAAATTAAAAGAACAAATTATTGAACATACAATTGCACTTGGAAAAGGATTAAACATTGTTGGATTACTAAATATCCAGTTTGTAGTATTCGAAGATCAAGTGTACGTAATTGAAGTAAATCCACGTGCGAGCCGTACAGTACCATTCTTAAGTAAAATTACAGGTGTACCAATGGCAAACGTTGCAACGAAAGTTATTCTAGGGCAAGACCTAGTAGAGCAAGGATACGGAACGGGCTATCACCCAGAAGAGAAAGAAGTATATGTAAAAGCTCCGGTATTCTCATTCGCGAAATTACGCTCAGTGGATACAACATTAGGACCTGAAATGAAATCAACAGGGGAAGTAATGGGTAAAGATTTAACGCTTGAAAAAGCATTATATAAAGGGTTAGTTGCTTCTGGAATTAACATCCCAACGCACGGATCAGTAATTATTACTGTAGCGGATAAAGATAAAGAAGAGGCGATGGAAATTGCAAAACGTTTCCATGAAATCGGCTATAACTTATTAGCAACAGCTGGAACAGCACAATCGTTAACAGAGCAAAATATCCCAGTACAAGTTGTAAACAAAATTGATTCTGAGGACTACAACTTACTAGATATTATCCGTCAAGGAAAAGCACAGTTTGTAATCAATACATTAACAAAAGGCAAACAACCAGCGCGTGATGGTTTCCGCATTCGCCGTGAATCAGTAGAAAATGGTGTAGCTTGCTTAACATCACTTGATACAACGAGAGCAATCTTACGAGTATTAGAATCTATGACATTCTCAGCTCATTCAATGAAAGAAATTACGCAAACAAAGCGTCACGAGGTGGTACATGCATGATGCAAAAGCAAAATATGATCGTCGTTAATCAAAAAGAAATCGCAAAGAACATTTACGAATTAGTGCTTCAAGGAACTTTAGTACAGCAAATGAACGAACCAGGGCAGTTTGTACACATTAAGGTGGCAGAGGGCATTGCGCCCCTTCTGCGCCGCCCAATTAGTATTTGTAATGTAGATCAAGAGAAGAACGAATTTACAATGCTATATCGTGCGGAAGGACAAGGGACAAAAACATTAGCAACTAGAAAACAAGGTGAAATGGTAGATGTATTAGGACCATTAGGACACGGTTTTCCTGTAGAAGAAGCAGAAGCTGGTCAAACAGCTTTACTAGTAGGCGGGGGAATTGGTGTACCACCACTTTATGAATTATCACAGCGCCTCGTTGCAAAAGGTGTACGTGTGATTCACATCTTAGGTTTTCAAACGAAAGATGTAGTTTTCTATGAAGAAAAATTTGCAGAACTTGGTGATACGTACGTTGCGACAGTAGACGGTACACACGGTACAAAAGGATTTGTCACAGATGTAATTGATCATTACGGAATTGACTTTGATATTCTTTATTCATGTGGTCCGTTAGCGATGCTTCGTGCATTAGAAGGACGTTACAAAGAGAAAAAAGCCTATATTTCATTAGAAGAACGTATGGGCTGTGGTATTGGAGCTTGTTTCGCATGTGTATGCCACTTACAAGAAGATCCAAGTGGACATTCTTACAAGAAGGTGTGTAGCGACGGACCAGTATTTCCAATCGGGGAGGTTGTACTATGAACAGATTGCAAGTTGAATTACCGGGATTATCATTAAAAAATCCAATTATACCAGCATCTGGATGCTTTGGGTTTGGTCGTGAATATGCACAGTTTTACGATTTAAGTGTACTAGGATCAATCATGATTAAAGCGACGACAGAACAACCACGCTATGGAAATCCTACGCCTCGTGTTGCTGAAACACCGGGCGGCATGTTAAATGCAATCGGACTTCAAAACCCAGGATTAGAAAAAGTAATGAATTCTGAATTACCATGGTTAGAACAATTTGACCTTCCAATTATTGCAAACGTTGCAGGTTCACAAGCTGAGGATTACGTAGCGGTTGCAAAGGAAATTTCTAAAGCGCCTAATGTCCATGCACTAGAATTAAATATTTCTTGTCCAAACGTAAAAACAGGTGGTATCGCCTTTGGTACAAATCCTGAAATTGCTGCTGATTTAACGAAGCGAGTAAAAGAGGTTTCTGAAGTACCTGTATACGTGAAGTTGTCGCCGAACGTGGCAAACATTGTGGAAATTGCAAAAGCGATTGAAAATGCAGGTGCAGATGGTTTAACGATGATTAATACATTGCTTGGTATGCGTCTAGATTTAAAAACAGCTAAACCAATTTTAGCAAACCGTACAGGCGGATTATCAGGTCCTGCGATTAAGCCAGTAGCAATTCGTATGGTACATGAAGTAAGTCAAGCGGTTAACATTCCAATTATCGGAATGGGTGGTATTGAAACAGCGGAAGATGTAATCGAATTCTTCTACGCTGGCGCAAGCGCAGTTGCAGTAGGTACAGCGAACTTTATCGATCCGTTCGTATGTCCGACAATTATTGAAGAGTTACCAGCATTACTAGATGAATTAGGATTTGATCACATTTCGGAATGTCAAGGAAGGAGCTGGAAGCAAACATGTCACAGTCGTTAATCGTTGCACTAGATTTTCCAGGGAAACAAGATGTAGAACAATTCTTGCGCCACTTTGAAGGGGAAGAGTTATTTGTCAAAGTTGGTATGGAGTTATTTTACAAAGAAGGCCCTGCAATTATTACGTACTTAAAAGAAAAAGGACATAAGATTTTTCTGGATTTAAAACTTCATGATATTCCAAATACAGTAAAAAGCGCTATGCGTAGCCTAGCTAGTCTAGATGTTGATATGGTAAATGTTCATGCTGCTGGGGGAAGCAGTATGATGAAAGCTGCGATTGAGGGATTAGAGGAAGGTAAGCAAGAAGGAAAAGAGAGACCGATTTGTATTGCAGTTACACAACTAACAAGCACTTCGGAAGCTATGATGAAAAAAGAGATCGGCATTGAGAAAACGTTAGAAGAAGCCGTTGCTCATTATGCAAAACTAACGAAAGAAAGTGGACTTGATGGCGTTGTTTGCTCAACGCTTGAAGTTCCAAAACTACGTGAAGTATGCGGAAATGAATTTGTAACAGTAACACCGGGGATTCGTCTTGCGAGCGATGATGTAAATGACCAGGTGCGCGTAGCAACACCGAAACGTGCGAGGGAACTTGGCTCAAGCTATATCGTAGTTGGACGTAGTATTACAAAAGCAGAAAATCCGCTTGAAGCGTATAAAACAGTAAAACAACAGTGGGAAGGTGTAACAGTATGAAAAAAGAAATCGCATCGCATTTATTAGAAATTGGAGCAGTATTTTTACAACCGAATGATCCATTCACATGGTCTTCAGGTATGAAATCACCAATTTATTGTGATAACCGTTTAACTTTATCTTATCCGAAAGTACGTCAAGCAATCGCAGCTGGATTAGAAGAGTTAATTAAAGAGCACTTCCCAACTGTAGAAGTTATTGCAGGAACAGCAACTGCTGGTATTGCGCACGCTGCATGGGTAAGCGATCGTATGGATTTACCAATGTGCTACGTACGTAGTAAAGCAAAAGGTCACGGTAAAGGGAACCAAATCGAAGGAAAAGCTGAAAAAGGTCAAAAAGTAGTAGTAGTAGAAGACTTAATTTCAACTGGCGGTAGTGCTATTACATGTGTTGAAGCACTTCGCGAAGCTGGCTGTGAAGTATTAGGAATCGTATCAATCTTCACATACGAGCTTGAAGCAGGAAAAGAAAAATTAGAAGCAGCTAACGTAGCATCATATTCTTTAAGCGACTACAGTGCATTAACTGAAGTAGCGGCAGAAAAAGGTATGATCGGACAAGCTGAAACGAAAAAATTACAAGAGTGGCGTAAAAATCCAGCTAACGAAGCTTGGATCACAGCGTAACACGAAAAAAGACGACTGCGGGGGAACGCGGTCGTCTTTTTTATATTATTGTTAGAACTTCATGTAAAGAACATATAGTAGGAACATCACATTTGAGTTGCAAGTTATCCCGATTTAACCATATCCCTTGCATTCCAGCTGCTGTACTACTAATTGCATCTGTCTCTAATCGATCACCAATATAATAGCAATCTTTCATTTCAAGATTCGATTGTAATACAGTTCTTTGAAAAATTTCAGGGTCTGGTTTCGATACACCAATTTCACTAGAAGTAAATATGTATTTGAAATATTGTAGAATGTTTATAGCAATTAACTTTTCGACTTGTTGCTCATATTCACCGTTGCTAATGATACCTAATGAGTGTCCTTTTTCCTGTAAGGTCTGTAATGTATAGTTTACATCTTCAAACGCATTCCAGTTGTTCTTATATAGTTCTATATATTGATTGCATCTGTGCTGAGATTCCTCGGGTGATAAGTTTAATCCATATGTTTTAAATAAATGATACATTCGCATCCCTTGTTGTTCTTGAAAAGATAATTCCTTGGATAAAAATTTGTTGAAATATTCTTCGGATAATTCATGCCAGACTTTTGTGGCCTCTAATTCATTACCTGAAAAAATAGTACTATATACTTGAAAGAAATCTATAATACCATTTCTTTCAGCGGCCTCATAATCAAGTAAAGTTCCATCGACATCAAAGAAAATCATATGACAATCTCCTCGTTAATAACTATTTAGCGCTGTCCGCAACTTCATGTCCTCTCACAAACAATAAAGTCATATAAGAAACAATAAATGAGAAGATGCTATACATGCCAACCCAAAAGAAAAACTTCGGAGTAAAGGCGATAACACCTATTATTAAAAAACTAGCAAACGTTACAATCGGCATGACGTAATACGTTTTCGTTTTGCGTGTTCCAATAACAGATACGATAAAGATAAATAATGGACAAATTAATAAGACGAAAATCAATTCATTCATAGGTATGTCCCCTTTTCTAATTGCAGTAATCTGTTTCTCGTAAACGTTTTGAAATAATTACTCTCCTAATATAATTTCGCTAAGTAATAACGAATCCCTCTTGAAAACTGATAATTCATGATGAATTTTACAAGCAAAAAACGTAAGCAAGAGAACACATGCTTACGTTATAGGATAAACATCGCAACAATTGTGGTGACAATTAAGCCGATAACAACCGGTAAAAAGTTTCGGCGTGCAAGTTCAAATGGATCGACCTTACAAATAGCAGCGGCAGGAATAAGTGCCCAAGGAATTAACGTCCCGCCCCCGGTCCATATAGCTGAAATTTGCCCGAGTGCTGTTAATGTAGCTGTTCCATGTCCAAGTGCTGTTCCGAAAAGATTGGCAATTGAACCAGCAAGTGATATACCAGAAAAGCCAGATCCATCTAAGCCGGTAATGGCACCAACGATAGTTAATGTCCCTGCCGATACATATTGATTTAAAGGAACAGTTTGAGACAAAGCGATTCCTAAGTCGTTAATGATTCCGTGTGAACCTTTCGGTAAATAGTCTCCGATAATTTTCACAAAACCGCTATCTCCTAAATAAAAGAGTGCAGCGATTGGGATAACTGGACCAAAGATTTTAAAGCCAAATTGGAGCCCTTCTATAAAATAATCGGTCGTTTTATTTAGTCCATTTCCTTTGTAAGCGATGAGAGAAATGATGATAATCATAATAACAGTGGTCCCACCGATAAGTGCAGTTGCATCGCTTCCTTGTAGTTTAAATTGAATCATGCAAAGGATATCGATGGCATATACGATCGGAATACAAATAGCGAGCCATTTTTTTGTCCGAGGAGATAATGAAGTGAGCGTTTTAGAAGACGCAGTTGATGGAATAGATTCTTGTATAGAAGATAATCCTGTATGAAATTCTTTTCGTAAGAAGAAAAATGCGACGGAAGTTGTCACTATGCCCATAACAATTACGAGAGGAACACTGGCAGAAACAACGCTAGAAACAGGAAGACCAGCAGCGTCCGCTGTTAATTTTGGTGCACCTTGAATAACGAAGTCACCAGATAAGGCGATGCCGTGTCCGAATAAGTTCATAGCGATGGCAACTCCAATTGGCGGAAGGCCAACGCGTACAGCAACCGGTAATAAAATAGCTCCCATTAAGGCGACAGCGGGAGAAGGCCAAAAGAAGAAAGAAATTGTCATCATCAAAAGGCCAATAATCCAGTAGGCGAGGGTAGGGGTACGGATCATCTTTGTAAATGGTGAAATCATTGTATCATTTATACCGGTATGAACGAGTAAATTGCTCATGGATACGATAATGGAAATGATTAATATAGTTGGTAATAGCTCAGTAATGGCGTAAATAAAACTTTGAAAAATGCTGCTAACGGCAAGAGGGATAGAACTTGTAGCAGTTAATGCTAATAAAAAGATAAAAACGATACAAATAATCGTCGTATCCTTTCGGAAAATAAAAAAGGTAATAATGGTGAGTAAACAAATAACATAAAGAGCGTGTAATAGCGTTAATTCAACTCCCATAACATTCACATCCTTTAGGCATTCGTGTAGTTTATTGTATGAAAGCGGTGAAAGTATGTGAGTATAGGAAAAAGAAAAAGTGAAATTTCATGTACTGTAATGGTAAGAATAATAAATGGATGTTACAATACAATTAATCCTAAAAATGGAATTAAAGGAGGACTTATGCACAAAAAAATTGGATTTGTGGGATTCGTTATATCTTGTAGTCTATTAATCATTTTAAACTTGTTTACAAACAATGAATGGATCAGTATTATACCTGTTTTCGGATTTGTTTTTGTACTGTTATATAACTGGGATGATATGAAACAATATAGTAAGAAAAATATTGGAATTATGATAGGTAGTATTGTTGTTTGCTCATTTTTCGTAGGGGTTATTTTAATAGAAGGGCAGAAACAAATGGAGAAAATGTCTATTTTTCAAGAGTGGATGTCTTCTGCGAAGGGGATTTATATTGTCATTGTAGTTGTTGTTTTTCTAAGAATTGTTATAAGGATAACAAGTTACATATTAAAGGGAAAGTAGAATGGTGGAGTATGAATGAGAGAGAAAATTGGGTATTATGGTGTGCTCGTTTGTTTGCTATTATCAGTTATTTCAGGACGATTTCTTAACAGTGCATGGGTGCCAGTTATATTATGTATAGGGGTGTTGGTTTTTGCTCCTATGTATCGCTGGGACGAGTGGAAAGCATACAGCCGAAAAAAGAAAATTGTTTTCAGCATCGAGTTTGTTATTATAATTAGCACGATTCCATTTTTGTTACTGAAGGGAAATGAGATAATAGATGGGATTGTAATGTTTCAAGGCTGGTTGTTTATTGCAAAATTACTATATTTAATGTGTGTTTTAATAGTGGTAGCGCTAGTCGCTAAAAAAGTAAATGAAAAGCTATTTGCTAATGAATAAAAAAAGTGCCACCTTATTCGGTGGCACTTTCTCATTTTATTGAATGAGCTTTTTGCATCTTCTTAATTAAACGAATTTGTCCGCGATGATTGATTTCATCTTCAAATACGTGAAACCACATAAAATAGTTATTTGCTTGTTTGTCATACCAAAAGTCTGTCGTTTTAAACAGCCATTCATCAGGTAACGATTGGAATGTTTCAATTGTTTTGGAACGTACTTCTTGTAATGTATCAATATAAAATTCTATAGAGTTTCCTTTTATTTTCTCACGTCCAAGAGCTTCTAACTCGAGGCCAGGTAACCATCTTTCTAGTTCGGACTCCGTTGGTTCGCGGTCTTCAAAAGTATGAATCTGGTAGTGAAATTCAACAGCAGCCATGTGATATAATAG
Source organism: Bacillus cereus group sp. MYBK139-1 (assembly GCF_051916915.1). Classification (NCBI taxonomy): domain Bacteria; kingdom Bacillati; phylum Bacillota; class Bacilli; order Caryophanales; family Bacillaceae; genus Bacillus; species Bacillus cereus group sp. MYBK139-1. Next base: position 937,253 of record NZ_JBQAHO010000002.1, read on the forward strand.
CATGCCGATTGAATTTGCTTCCTCATTATATAAATAATCAAGTTCTTCCATTGTTAAATCTTCCACCGCTTGCATTGTTGTATAGCGAGCATAATTCATCATGGAAACTATTTTGGAAAATTCAGGATGTAAACCATCGATTTTATCTATTACAAAGTTCAATTACAATTCCCCCTCTTTAAACAAATACTCCAGAGAAGGCATTCTATGTGCAGAGAAAAAATCCTGTTAAAAATTTCGAAATATTAACAAGGGATTACAATTAGTTCTCTATTTGATTTTGTAATAACTTCATATCCATCTTTTTTAATGACGATATCATCTTCAATTCTACAACCGCCCCAGTTTGGTATGTAAATACCTGGTTCAACTGTAACGACCATACCTTCTTCTAAAATAATCTTACTTTCTTGGGATAGGCGAAGTGGTTCGTGAATTTCTAATCCAAGACCATGACCAGTAGAATGTCCAAAATATTGACCGTATCCATGCTCAGTAATGTAGTTTCTCGTTATATCATCGATACGTTTTGCAGTTTCTCCAGGTTTAATCGCTTCGGTCCCGCGTTTTAATGCTTCTCGTACAATATTGTATATCTTTTTAAATTCTTCTGATGGTTCCCCGATTGCTACAGTACGTGTTATATCGGAACAGTATCCGTCATAAAGTGCACCGAAATCTAATGTAACGATGTCGCCTCGTTCAATTATTTTATTTGATGCAACTCCATGTGGAAGAGAAGAGCGAACGCCAGAAGCTACAATAATTTGAAATGATGAAGAGGCAGCACCTTTTTTTCGCATGAAAAATTCTAACTCATCTCGTACATCATGTTCACTTATTCCCGGTTTTAGAAACGTAAGAATGTGGTGAAATGCTTCGTCCGCGATATTGGCTGCAATTTTCATTGTTTCTATTTCAGACGTGTCTTTAATGATACGAATATTTTCGATAATTTCGCATACTTGAATCATTTCCGCCTGTACGTATTTTTGCAAGTTGTTATATTGTTGCAATGTCATGTTGTTTTCTTCAATTCCAAGTTTTTGAATGTTTAATTTCGATACTTGATTTGCAACTTCTTCCTCTAAAATTCCTTTATGCATAATAATTTCAGCATCTTGTATTTGTGACTTTGCTTGATTTATATAGCGGAAATCTGTTATAAAAACAGCTTGATCGGCAGAGAGTAAGACGACGCCAGCACTACCTGTAAAGCCTGTTGCATATTGGCGGTTTTCTTTTTTTGTAATAAGTAACCCGTCAATTCCGTACTTATGTAGTTGTTTTTGGATATTAGTTATTCTTATATTCATTTTAATGCCTCCTTTTTATATTTAATAAAGCAAAAATTGTGCCAATATACTTATTGACAATAAAAGAGAAGAGGGAGTTTTGTGTCAAAAAAACTAGACAAATATAAAATGAGGATGTAAAAAATTTATACAGTAATGTAAACTTGCACATTATAATCTTTGAATTCTAATATTATATTTTTTGTATAAATAAATGGCGATAATTGGTATAATAAGAGGTCGTTATGTTTTCTTGTAGATAAAGGTGCGTAACGAATAAATAGGAATAAGGAATGTGAGTATATGAAGAAATTAAGTAAAGTCATGTCATTTTGCTTCGCTGCTAGTATGCTAGTTGTAACAGCGTGTGAAAAAAGTGAAATCAAAGTTCAAGCAAATGAAACGATTGAACAGCTTGATGAAGCGCCAGAAGTGACAGAAAAAGAAGCGAAAAAGATTGTAAGAAAGAGTGTAGATGCAATAGCAAATGCATTTAGTGAGATGGAAAAAGAAAATGGATGGAGTCGAAATAATCCTGGAGATTTGGCGACAGCGAAAAAAGGAGTTAAGGGATTAGTTACAGAAAAATTTGTAGAGAACCAGCTTCCTAATTCGCTTGAAACATTTAATAGATCTAGAGAGACAGATATGTTGCCATTCCCTATTAATATTGAACCAGAAATGAGATTAACGTATACACAGAAAGATAAAAATTTAACGATTGAAACGATTATACCTTCAAATGATATGGGAAATGAAGCAGAGATATGGGAATTTATTTTCGTTTATAAAGATGGAAAATGGTTAATGGATAAATGGTCATCGCATACACCGAGAGATTTAAAACTTACGAAGGAAGAAGCTAGTGAGTTTCTGAAAATTCGAGGCTTTAAGAATGTCGATTTTGTTAAAGAAGAAAACAGTGGTGACAAAAAATATATTTTTAAAGAAAATACTAGATCAATAGCTGTGGATGCAAAAACATCGGTTATTACATATAATTTAGATGAGCAAAAGCAGGAAAAAGAAGCGAAAGAAAATAGTAGTCAAGAACACGAAAACATTAAGGAAAATAACATGAGTACGCATGCTACTTCTAAAGAAGAGAAGCAGACTAAAAAAGAAACTTCGTCAGCAGTAGGTAAAAGTAAGGTTTTAAATGAGTTAGCGGCTCTAGAAAACCAAGAAAAACATACAAATGTCATGTCAACAAATGACATAGTAAATGAAATAGAAGGAAATTATGAACTGTGGGATAATAAACTAAATGAAATTTACAGTACATTAAAAAATACGATGTCCCCTAATGCATTTCAGTCATTAAAAACGAAACAAATTGCGTGGGTTAAAGAAAAGGAAAGTAAGGTTAAAGCAATTGGTACTGATACAAATAACGGGACGATGAGACGTATAGATGCTTCAGAAGAGAAATACAAGATGACAAAAGAAAGATGTTATGAATTAGTGAATGGGTATATGAACTAGTTTGAACGAATATAAAAATGCGTTGCTTATGAGCAACGCATTTTTATATTTAAGCTTTTAATTTCATTACAGTATCAGCATCTGGTGTTACATAAACAGTTTGCTGATTGTCGTACGTAACAAAACCAAGTTTTGCACCACTCGGCTTTTTCACATGGCGTATTTTGGTGAAATCAACAGGTACAGAACTAGACTCTTTTGCTTTACTGTAATAAGCAGCAATTTTAGCAGCTTCTAGTAAAGTTTCTTCAGCAGGTTCTAAAGAACGAATGACAACGTGAGAACCAGGTATGTCTTTCGTATGTAACCAAATCTCATCACGACGGGCAAATTTCGTTGTTAAATAATCATTTTGTTTATTATTTTTACCGACGAAAATCTCTGTGCCATCACTTGCTACATATTTATCTAATACTGGTTTAGTAGGCTTTTTCTTTCCGTTTTTCGTTTTACGATTGCGCATATAACCTTCTTCAGCTAATTCCTCACGAATTTCTTCAATATCTTTTGAAGAAGCAGCTTCCATTTGTTGAAGTAAGCTATCAAAATAAAGAATTTCTTCCTTTGTTTTTTCGATTTGTTCTTCTACAACAACAACTGAATTTTTCGCTTTTTGGTACTTTTGGAAATAGCGTTGTGCATTTTCAGATGGTGTTTTTAAAGGATCTAATGCGATTTTTACAGTTCCACCATTTTCATCATAATAGTTAACGACTTCAATATCTTTATCGCCTTTTTTCAAAGCGTACATATTGGCTGTAAGTAGTTCTCCAAATAGTTGATATTTATCTGCTTTTCCAGCATCTTGTAATGTTTTTTCTAGTTTAATGAGTTTTTTCTCATTTTTATTTTTTTCGTTTTGCATAAAGCGCTCTAAATCATGAGCTTGTTGTTTTACACGGTCACGCTCTGCTTTTCCGAAAAAGAAACGGTCTAGCAATTCACTAACAGATGAGAATGTCTTGTCTTCTCCTGCTAAGTGCGCAAGAGGGAAAAGATAAAAGAATTCTTTCCCGTTTGAAGTAGTCATTGTTGGTGAATATGTATGAGTTAATAATGGTTTTTGTATGGAGAAAAATGCGTCAGCTAATGCTTTTTCATTTACCATACCTGCTTTTTTCACTACTTCTTTTGCGAATAATGGTGATATTCCGGTAAAGGTTCCGACTAGCTGTTTATCCATGTTTCCAGATAGAAAGTCTAGCGGTCTAATAAATTCATCATTTGTTTCGATCTGAAGTGGGTTAATTTTATGTTGTGCTGGTGGTGCAATATATTCAGCCCCAGCGTATACAGTTCGATGTCGGTTTACTGCTAAGGAAACGTGTTTTAAACTATCTAAAATATTGTTTGTTTTTGTGTCTACTAAAATGATGTTACTATGTCGTCCCATAATTTCAATTACTAATGTTTTTAGCGATTCATCACCAATTTCATTTCTGCTACGAACAGTGATTTGAATAATACGCTCTAAATCAATTTGTTCAATTTTTTCAATAAATCCACCTTCTAAATGCTTACGAAGAAGCATACAGAACATTGGTGGAAGTGCAGGTGAATCATAATTTTGATTTGTTAAGTGTAAACGTGCATATGTCGGATGAGCGGAAAGAATCAGTTTTTGATTTTTTCCGTTTGCTCGAATATGTAATAAAATCTCGTATTTTGAAGGTTGATATATTTTTGAAATTCTTCCCGTGTAAAGAGAATTTGCAATTTCATGTGTAATCGCTCTTGTAAATAATCCATCGAATGCCATAAATGAACACTCCTTTCTAACTAAAAGTTAATTATAGCATTTTTTTGGACGAGGCTGAATAAGCTTTCAATAGAGTATGTCTGGAATCAGGAGGTCGATAGCAGGATGAACTGGTATGGAATGCGTGCACATGAAGTGGAAGAAAGAACGAATACGAATGTGAAGGTTGGACTTACAGAGAAAGAAGCAGAAGGGCGAATAAAAAAATTTGGTACAAATGAACTAGATGAAGCGAAAAGGCCTTCTGCACTAATGGTATTTTTGGCGCAATTTAAAGATTTTATGGTGCTTGTTTTGTTTGGTGCAACAATCGTTTCGGCCTTTTTAGGGGAATACATTGATTCTATTGCGATTGTGGCAATTGTTATTATCAATGGTATTCTCGGCTTTTTTCAAGAAAGAAAGGCTGAAAAGTCATTGGAAGCTTTAAAAGAGCTAGCCGCCCCGCAAGTAACTGTACTGCGAAATGGAAAGTGGGTAAAGGCACCGTCTAAAGCACTCGTTTTAGGTGATATTATTAAATTTTCTAGTGGCGATCGTGTTGGAGCTGATGTACGTCTTGTTGAGGCGTCAAGTTTATATATTGAAGAATCGGCTTTGACAGGAGAGTCAGTACCCGTGCAGAAGAAAGTAGAAGCATTGCAAGGGCAAGATGTTTCAATTGGTGATCAAAAAAATATGGCTTTTATGGGTACGATGATTACACGAGGATCTGGAACAGGAGTCGTTGTAGCAACGGGTATGAATACAGCGATGGGACAAATTGCAAATATGTTACAAAATGCAGAGCAGATGGAAACACCGCTGCAAAGAAGATTAGAGCAACTCGGAAAAATATTAATTATTGTGGCTCTTGTTTTGACAGCGCTTGTCGTGTTAGCTGGTGTGTATCAAGGGAATGAAGTGTATCATATGTTTTTAGCGGGTGTGTCGCTAGCTGTTGCTGCTATTCCAGAAGGATTGCCAGCAATTGTTACAGTAGCCTTATCGCTTGGTGTACAGCGTATGATAAAAAAGAGAGCAATTGTAAGAAAGTTACCAGCAGTAGAAACGTTAGGTTGCGCTTCTGTTATATGCTCTGATAAAACAGGAACGATGACGCAAAATAAAATGATGGTAACACATATGTGGTCAGGTGGAGAGTTGTGGAAAGTGACAGGTCAAGGATATGAACCTAATGGCTCGTTTATGAAAGGTGAAAAAGAAATTAATCCAGCTAAGACGAAATCACTTTATCAACTACTTACATTTGGTTCGTTATGCAATAACGCAAATATTATTCAAAAGAAAAAGGCGTATGTATTAGATGGAGATCCAACTGAGGGAGCGCTTGTAGCTGCAGCAATGAAAGCGGGGATAACGCGTGAGGCGCTGAAAGGAAAATTTGAAATTATCCGTGAATTTCCGTTTGATTCAACTCGAAAAATGATGAGTGTTATTGTACGAGATCGAGAGGGTAAAAAGTTTGTCGTTACGAAGGGAGCACCAGATGTCCTTCTGCAAATGAGTCAAACGATTTTATGGGGGGATAAGCAGCAACCATTAAGTGAGTTGTATAGAAAAGAAGTACAGGCGGCTATTCATAGCTTAGGTAGTCAAGCACTTCGAACAATTGCAGTTGCTTTTAAGCCTTTAAAAGTAACAGACTCAATTGAACATGAAAGAGACGTTGAAAAAGATTTTATGTTAGTTGGAATACAAGGAATGATTGATCCGCCAAGGCCAGAAGTAGAGCGGGCAGTAAAAGAGTGCAGAGAAGCTGGTATTCGAACAGTGATGATTACAGGTGATCATAAAGTGACTGCAATGGCGATTGCAGAACAATTAAGCATTTTACCACCAGGTGGACGCGTTGTTGAAGGGGTAGAACTCGCAACTATGGATGTAGAAGAATTAGAAAATGTTGTAGAAGATACGTATGTATTTGCTCGTGTATCACCAGAACATAAATTAAAAATTGTTAAGGCGTTGCAAAATAAAGGACATATAGTAGCGATGACAGGTGATGGAGTAAACGATGCTCCAGCTATAAAAACAGCGGATATTGGGATAGCGATGGGAATTACAGGGACAGACGTTGCGAAAGAAGCTTCTTCTCTTGTATTACTGGACGATAATTTCGCTACGATAAAATCAGCAATTAAAGAAGGTAGAAATATATACGAGAACATACGTAAGTTTATTCGTTATTTATTAGCATCGAACGTTGGAGAAATTTTGGTCATGCTATTTGCAATGTTGCTTGCATTACCGCTGCCAATGGTTCCAATTCAAATTTTATGGGTGAATTTAGTTACTGACGGTTTACCGGCGATGGCATTAGGTTTGGATAAGGCCGAGGGAGACGTGATGAAGAGGACGCCGCGTCATCCGAAAGAAGGGGTATTTGCTAGAGGGCTTGCCTGGAAAATTATAAGCCGTGGCTTTCTAATTGGGGCAGTGACGTTAGTAGCGTTTATTATTGCATATAATCAACATCCAAATGAACTGAAATATGCACAAACTGTAGCGTTTGCAACGTTGGTACTTGCTCAGCTGATTCATGTATTTGATTGCCGAAGTGAGCATTCTGTTTTCCACCGCAATCCGTTTGGAAATGTGTATTTAGTAGGAGCGGTTATCATTTCATTACTACTCATGCTCGTCGTTATATATTATCCACCGTTACAGCCGATTTTTAGCACGATGCCAATACAAGCGAGAGATTGGTTGTTAATTGGAGGTTTATCATCAATTCCGACCTTCTTATTAGTAGGCTCTTTATTAACAGGGAAAAAGGGGAAGAAGGAAAAGCCAATATTATATAAGAAGGGATTAAACTTGAAATAGTCAATGATATGAAAATGTGATATAATTTACAGAAGGTAGTAGAGCCTTGTCTCTATTACCTTTTTCATTGAGTTATTTCATGGCTTGGATGTGATAAAAAATGATTTGTAGTATGACAGGATTTGGAAGGTCGAAAGTAGAGAGTGATACTTTTCAAATTACAGTAGAAATGAAATCGGTGAACCACCGTTTTCTAGAGATGAGTATTCGACTACCGAAGCAAATGATGGTATTTGAAGACAAAATTCGTAAAATAATTGCACAGCAAGTTCGCCGTGGACGTATTGAAGTGTCTATTAGTATAGCGGGTGAAGGGCTTGTTGAAAGAAAATTAAGTGTGAATTGGTCGCTTCTTGAGCAGTACCAATCAATTATGGAAGATATAAAAGGAAAATTTCAATTACAAGATTCTATTACACTCGAGCAATTAATGGCAATGCCAGAAGTAACAGCGATTGAAGAGGTAGAAAACGTAAATGAACAATTTGAGAACAGTTTATATGAGGCTGTTCGCCAAGCTGCTCATATGTTAAAAACGATGAGAGATGGCGAAGGAGAACGATTACATAAAGATATAGCGTATCGCTTACAAGAGATTCACAATTGTGTAAATGCTATTATTCCGCATGCACCAATTGTTACACGAAAATATCGTGAACGATTAGAAAATCGCTTAAAGGAATTACATAATCAAGATCTAGATGAACAAAGATTGCTAACAGAAGTTGCAATCTTTGCTGAGCGTTGTGATATTCACGAAGAGTTAGTTCGTTTGCAAAGTCATTTAGAACAATTCCGTGAAACACTGCAGATTGAAGAGCCTGTTGGAAGGAAAATGGATTTCATCGTGCAAGAGATGCATAGAGAAATTAATACGATTGGTTCTAAGGCAAATGACTTAACAATTTCAAAATATGTTGTAGAAATGAAAAATAACCTTGAAAAAATTCGTGAACAAGTACAAAATATTGAGTAGCTTTCAAAAAATATATAAAGTTATACGTGGTGGAGAAATCGGATAGACTTACTAGGAGGCGCAAACTATGGCCATGCGGTTTTTAAATATTGGATACGGAAATATTGTATCTGCTCATCGAATTATTGCTATTGTAAGTCCGGAGTCAGCTCCTATTAAACGAACAGTACAGGAAGCACGCGAACATAATGCTTTGCTTGATGCTACGTATGGGAGAAAAACAAGGGCGGTTATTGTTATGGATGATGGGCATGTTGTATTAAGTCCAATTCAGCCAGAGACGATTGCACATCGTTTGAATAATAAAGAAGATTTAAGTGAGGAAGGGTAGGTTTTACATATTTATGAGAAGTAGAAGAGGATTGCTCATCGTTCTTTCAGGACCTTCTGGGGTTGGTAAGGGAACGGTTCGAAAAGAGCTGTTTAGTCATGAGGATACACGTTTTCAGTACTCCATTTCAGTAACGACACGTAAGCCACGTGAAGGTGAAGTGGATGGTGTGGATTATTTCTTTAAAGAGAGAGAAGAATTTGAGGAAATGATTCGTAATGAAAAATTACTTGAGTGGGCTGAGTTCGTAGGTAATTATTACGGAACACCAATTGACTATGTTGAAAAAACATTACAAGAAGGAAAAGATGTATTCTTAGAAATTGAAGTGCAAGGAGCAATTCAAGTTAAGAAAGCTTTCCCAGAAGGTGTATTTATTTTCTTAGCACCTCCAAGTTTATCTGAACTAAAGAACCGAATTGTCGGTCGTGGTACAGAAACTGAAGATGTTATTGAAAATCGTTTAACGGTAGCGAAAGAAGAAATTGATATGATGGACGCTTACGACTACGTTGTAGAAAACGACCAAGTTGAACTAGCTTGTGAAAGAATTAAAGCAATTGTGGTTGGCGAACATTGCCGCCGCGAAAGAGTAGCAAAATATTATAAAGAAATGACGGAGGGTCTATAATTATGTTAAATCCATCAATTGATTCATTATTAACAAAAATCGATTCTAAATATACACTTGTAACAGTGGCTGCAAAACGTGCGCGCGAAATGCAACTTGCTAATAACTGTGTTGTAGAAAAACCAGTTTCTCATAAATGTGTAGGTAAAGCATTAGAAGAAATCGATATTGAAGCGTTAAGCTACGTACCAAGTGAAGATAAAGTAACTGAATAAGACTTTGTCTTCGACAATTTAAAACATAGACTTTATAATTTTCTATGTAACGGTAACAACCTATTTACAAGTAGGTTGTTATTTTTTTACGGTAGGGAAGAAATATTGATACTGATGAGCTGATAATCTTGTTTCAGTATTATAAGTTTGAAAAAGAAAGAGGACGAGCCATATGCTAAAAGGGAAAAAGATACTTTTATGTGTAACAGGAGGCATTGCGGTCTTTAAAGCTGCTGCGTTAACGAGTAAATTGACACAATCTGGTGCTATTGTAAAAGTAATGATGAGTGAGTCGGCAATGAAATTTGTTACACCTCTTACATTCCAAGCGCTTTCTCGCCATGATGTATATACGGATACATTTGATGAGAAAGACTCAGCTGTTATTGCTCATATCGATTTAGCAGATTGGGCAGATGTTGTACTTGTTGCACCTGCTACAGCCAATTGTATTGGAAAGTTAGCTAACGGTATTGCAGATGATATGATTACAACTACTTTGTTAGCTACTACAGCCCCAGTGTGGATTGCACCTGCTATGAATGTGCATATGTATGAAAATAAAATTGTTCAAAAAAATATGATGACGTTAAAAACGTTAGGATATACATTTATTGAGCCTGGAGAAGGTTTTTTAGCGTGTGGTTATGTAGCGAAAGGAAGATTAGAAGAACCTGAAGCGATTATCGCACGGTTAGAAGAGGCTTTTTCAGAACAAAAACCATTACATGGAAAAAGAATATTAATAACTGCTGGTCCAACGCGTGAAAAGATTGATCCAGTTCGTTTTATGACCAATTTTTCTTCTGGAAAAATGGGATATGCGATTGCGGAAGTGGCAGCGAACTTAGGTGCTGACGTCATACTCGTTTCGGGACCGACAGCATTACATCCACCATTACATGTAACTACGGTGCAAGTGGAATCTGCGCAAGATATGTTAGAGGCGGTTATTCAACATTATGAAGACGTAGATGTTGTTATTAAAACAGCAGCAGTTGCAGATTATCGCCCGAAATACGTTCATGATAATAAAATGAAAAAGAAAAATGGCGATGCTGTAATTGAACTTGAGAGAACAGTAGATATTTTAAAAACGTTAGGTGAGATGAAGGACAAACAGTTACTTATCGGTTTTGCGGCTGAAACGACAAACGTAGAGGAATATGCAACGAAAAAATTACGTGAGAAAAATGCGAATATGATTGTTGCCAACGACGTAAAGGCGCAAGGAGCTGGATTTGGTACAGATACGAACATTGTAACAATGTATAGAAAAGATGGAGAAGTTATAGAGTTGCCACTTTTAACGAAGAAAGAGGTTGCTCGTGAAATATTAAAGCAAATTGAAATGATGTTAGAAGATGATCGTCTATGAAATTTGCAAGTGTAATTGTTGATGTACCTGCACGTCAGACAGATCGACCATTTGATTATATTATCCCTAAAAAATGGGAAGATATTGTCCAGACAGGCATGCGTGTAGTAGTTCCGTTTGGCCCAAGGAAATTGCAAGGTTTTATTATTGGGATTAAAGATTCTGTTGAAGTAGAAAGTAAGAAGTTAAAGACAATCCATGAAATTTTAGATGTAACACCCGTTTTAAATGAAGAGTTGTTAAAGCTGGGGTATTGGCTTACAAGTGAAACGTTATGTTATATGATTTCAGCTTTTCAAGTTATGCTTCCAACGGCGATAAAAGCAACATATAAAAAACGTCTACAGCTTCGTAAACAAGAAGAAGTAGCACCTGAACTACTGTTTTTATTTCAGGACAAAGAAGCGATAGATTGGGAAGCGATTGAGACGCAGCCACATCTATACCGCACGATTCAACAAGAAATTAAACATGGCACGATTGAAGTTGTTTATCAAGTAAAAGATAAAGTACAAAAGAAGAAACAAAGAGTCGTTCAACCGGAGTTGCCAGAAGATAAATTAGAATTAGCAGCATTTGAACTGAAAAGTAAAAAACAACAAGATGTCCTCTATTATTTTGTGGAAAATTATAAAAGTGTACCGCTAAAAGTAATAACAGAAGAGTTACAAATAACAGATGCTCCAATTAAAGCACTTGTTAAAAAGGGACTACTCTCAGAAAAGTATGTGGAAGTGTACCGAAATCCGTATGACGATGACGATTTTGAACAAACGAAACCATTTCCACTTACTGAGGAACAAAAGCAAGTTATTACACCGATTTTATCATCAATTACAAATGAAACTTACAATCCATTTTTACTATATGGTGTTACAGGAAGCGGAAAAACAGAAGTATATTTACAATCTATAGCAGCGGTGCTCGAGAAAGGAAAAGAAGCTATTGTACTTGTTCCTGAAATTGCACTAACGCCTCAGATGGTAGATCGTTTTAAAGGTAGATTTGGCTCACAAGTTGCAGTTCTTCATAGTGCGCTGTCTGTTGGAGAAAAATATGATGAATGGCGTAAGATTTTAAGAAAAGAAGTGAAAGTCGTAGTTGGTGCACGTTCAGCTGTATTTGCTCCTTTTGAAAATTTAGGGATTATTATTATTGATGAGGAACATGAATCGAGCTATAAGCAAGAAGATAATCCGAGGTATCATGCAAGGGATGTAGCTGTGTGGAGAGGACAATATCATAAATGCCCTATCGTTCTTGGTAGTGCAACACCGACGCTTGAATCGTTTGCAAGAGCGAAAAAAGGTGTGTATGAATTACTGACGATGGAAAAACGTATGAACGAACAAGCTTTACCGACAGTAGAGATTGTTGATATGCGTGAAGAACTTCGTGAGGGGAATCGCTCCATGTTTTCAAAGGCGCTGCATGAAAAAATAGCAGATCGGTTAGAAAAGAAAGAACAAATGGTGCTCTTTTTAAATAGAAGAGGTCATTCTACATTTGTTATGTGCCGTGATTGCGGGTATGTTGTACAATGTCCGCATTGTGATATCTCGCTGACATATCATAAAATGAACCATCGTTTAAAATGCCATTATTGCAGTTACGAAGAAAATATGCCGACTGCGTGTCCTGCTTGTCAAAGTACATACATTCGTTTCTTTGGTACAGGTACGCAAAAGGTAGAAGAAGAAATTACAAAACTATTTCCAGAGGCACGAGTCATTCGAATGGATGTAGATACGACGAGTCGTAAAGGGATGCATGAGAAATTATTAAAGGCGTTCGGGGAAGAAAAAGCAGATATATTACTTGGAACACAAATGATTGCAAAAGGGTTAGATTTTCCGAAAGTAACGCTTGTTGGTGTTTTAACTGCTGATACGATGCTTCATTTACCTGATTTTCGGGCGAGTGAAAAGACTTACCAGTTATTGACGCAAGTAAGTGGACGAGCAGGCCGACATGAATTGCCAGGGGAAGTTATCATTCAAACGTATACGCCAGAACATTATAGTATAGAGTTAGCAAAGAACCAACAATATGATGTGTTTTTTGATCAAGAAATGCAAATGAGGCGAACGAGACAATACCCACCTTATTACTATGTTGTACTTGTGACGGTATCTCATCCAGAATTATTAAAGGCAGTACAAGTGACGGAAAAAATTGTCGGTCATTTACGGACTCACTGTTCGCAGCAAACGATGGTGTTAGGACCGGTTGCTTCAGCAATTCCAAGGATAAAAGATAGATATCGTTATCAATGCATGATAAAATACAAACGGGAACCAAACTTAAAGAACGTGCTCAAAATGGTAAATGAACATTATCAAGCAGAAATGCAAAAAGAGCTACAAATCTCAATTGATTTTAATCCAACAATGTTAATGTAGCGGAGGGAAATATGGCAGTTTTAGAAATAGTAAAGCATCCAAATGAAGTGTTAGAAACACCGTGTGAAAGAGTAATTAACTTTGATAAAAAGTTAGTGAAATTGTTGAAAGATATGCATGAAACAATGTTAATTGCGGACGGAGTCGGTTTAGCTGCGCCTCAAGTAGGGGTAAGCTTGCAAGTGGCGGTAGTTGATATAGGTGATGATACTGGGAAAATTGAGTTAATCAATCCATCGATACTAGAAAAACGTGGTGAACAAGTAGGTCCCGAAGGTTGTTTAAGCTTCCCGGGACTTTATGGTGAAGTGGAACGTGCGGATTATATTAAAGTACGTGCGCAAAATCGCAGAGGTAAAGTATTTTTATTAGAAGCAGAAGGGTTTTTAGCGCGTGCAATTCAACATGAAATCGATCATTTACACGGTGTGTTATTTACATCGAAAGTGACAAGATATTATGAGGAAAACGAATTAGAATAGGTATTAAAAGGAGCGGTTTTTAAATGATAAAAGTAGTCTTTATGGGAACACCGGACTTTTCAGTGCCGGTGCTTCGTCGTCTTATTGAAGATGGCTATGATGTAATAGGTGTTGTGACGCAACCAGATCGTCCGGTAGGCAGAAAGAAAGTATTAACACCTACGCCTGTTAAAGTGGAAGCAGAAAAACATGGTATTCCAGTGTTACAACCGTTAAGAATTCGTGAAAAAGACGAATATGAAAAAGTATTGGCATTAGAGCCGGATTTAATTGTAACAGCTGCGTTCGGTCAAATTGTACCAAATGAAATTTTAGAAGCACCGAAGTATGGATGTATTAACGTCCACGCTTCTTTACTTCCTGAACTTCGTGGTGGTGCACCAATCCATTATGCAATTATGGAAGGGAAAGAAAAAACAGGTATTACAATTATGTATATGGTAGAAAAATTGGATGCTGGTGATATCTTAACGCAAGTAGAAGTGGAAATTGAAGAGCGTGAAACGACAGGCTCGTTATTTGATAAGTTAAGTGAAGCAGGGGCACATCTTCTATCTAAAACAGTACCTTTACTAATTCAAGGTAAGTTAGAACCAATTAAACAAAACGAGGAAGAAGTAACGTTTGCATATAATATAAAACGTGAGCAAGAGAAAATTGATTGGACAAAAACAGGTGAAGAAGTATACAATCACATTCGCGGATTGAATCCATGGCCAGTTGCTTATACAACTTTAGCAGGACAAGTTGTTAAAGTATGGTGGGGAGAAAAAGTACCTGTAACGAAATCAGCTGAAGCAGGTACGATTGTTGCAATCGAAGAAGATGGTTTCGTTGTAGCAACTGGTAATGAAACTGGTGTTAAAGTTACAGAATTGCAACCTTCTGGTAAAAAGCGTATGAGTTGTTCGCAATTCTTACGTGGCACAAAACCTGAAATTGGAACGAAGTTAGGAGAAAATGCATGAGACAAAATGTTCGTGAATTAGCTCTTGATGGTTTAATTCAAGTAGAAAAAAGTGGTGCATACAGTAACTTACTTTTAAATAATCTAATTGAAAAAAGTACAATTGATAGAAAAGATATTGGTTTATTAACTGAAATTGTATATGGAACAATTCAACGTCGTGACACATTAGATTATTATTTACAGCCTTTTTTAAAAAAGAAGGTTGAAGCGTGGGTAAGAGTATTGCTTCGCTTATCTTTATATCAAATGATTTATTTAGACCGAGTGCCCGAAAGAGCGGCTATTCATGAAGCGGTTGAGATTGCAAAGCGTCGCGGGCATAAAGGAATTGCTGGTATGGTGAACGGTGTATTACGTTCGATTCAAAGAGAAGGTGTACCTTCTGTAGATGAAATCAAAGATCCAGTAGAACGCTTGGCAATTGCAACAAGTCATCCAGTTTGGCTTGTCCAAGAATGGGCTTCAGAATATGGTTTAGAAACTGCTGAGAAAATGTGTGAAGTTAACATGTTACCGCCTGTACCAACAGCGCGTGTAAATGTTGATAAAATAACAGTAGAAGAAGCAATTACATTATTAGCTAGTGAAGGTATAGAAGCGAAGCGTGGCGATTTATCAGATGATGCAATTCAAATTGAAAAAGGAAATGTAGCGCACACAGATGCGTTTAAAAAAGGTTTTCTTTCTATTCAAGATGAAAGTTCTATGCTGGTAGCAAGTGCCTTAGAACCAGATGAGGGAGATGTAGTTCTTGATAGTTGTGCTGCTCCAGGCGGAAAAACAACGCATATTGCAGAGCGATTAAAAGGAACTGGTCAAGTCATGTCCCTTGATTTACATGCACACAAAGTACGTTTAATTAAACAACAAGCAGAGCGACTTGGTCTAGGAAATGTCGAAACAAAGGCATTAGATGCTAGAAAAGTACAAGAACACTTTGCAAATGAAACGTTTGATAAAATATTAGTAGATGCCCCATGCTCTGGATTTGGTGTAATTAGACGTAAGCCTGATATTAAGTTAGGTAAAGATAAAGGCGATAGTGAAAGATTATCGACGATCCAACTTGCAATACTAGAAAAAATCGCACCGTTATTAAAACAAGGTGGTCGCCTTGTTTATAGTACGTGCACAATTGAAAAAATAGAAAATGAACAAGTAATAGAACGATTTTTACAAGAGCATCCTGAGTTTGAGTGGGATACTACGATAAAAGAGCGTATGCCAGAAAAGCTAAGTCCGTATATTGATGAAGGTCAAGTACAAATTTTACCGCATTATTTTGCAACAGATGGCTTTTATATTGCTTGTTTAAGGAAGAAGGTGTAGCATCGTGGAAACGACTGTGAGAAAACAAAAGAAAAATTTAGAAACGAAAAAACCATCAATTTACTCTTTACAACTTCATGAAATGCAAGATTGGTTAAAGGAGCAAGGAGAACCAAAGTTCCGTGCTGGACAAATTTTTGATTGGTTATATAAAAAACGTGTAAAAAATTATGAAGATATGTCAAACCTTTCTAAAGGATTGCGTGAAAAATTGTCGAATTCCTTTGATATTACTACTTTAAATACGTTAGTAAAACAAACGTCTTCGGATGGAACAATTAAATTCTTATTCCAATTATATGATGGATATTCTATTGAAACGGTATTAATGCGACATGAATATGGAAATTCCATTTGTGTAACAACACAAGTAGGTTGTCGTATTGGGTGTACGTTCTGTGCTTCAACGCTTGGCGGTTTAAAGCGAAACTTAGAAGCTGGAGAAATTGTAGCACAAGTAGTAGAAGTGCAACGTGCACTTGATGAATCAGAAGAACGTGTAAGTTCTCTTGTCGTTATGGGAATTGGAGAACCATTTGATAACTATGATAATTTAATGGGATTCTTACGCATCATTAACCATGAAAAAGGACTTCATATTGGTGCGAGACATATGACGGTTTCGACAAGTGGAATCATTCCGAAAATTTATAAGTTCGCTGAAGAAGACTTACAAATTAATTTTGCGATTTCACTGCATGCTCCAAACTCAGAATTACGTTCAAAATTAATGCCGATTAACCGTGCTTATAAGCTACCAGATTTGATGGAGGCTATTAAATACTATGTAAATAGAACAGGGCGTCGTATTACTTTTGAATATGGACTATTTGGAGGCGAAAATGACCAAGTTGAGCACGCTGAAGAGCTTGCTGCGCTCTTGAAAGGTGTAAAATGTCATGTGAACTTAATTCCGGTAAACTACGTACCTGAACGTGATTATGTACGTACGCCACGTGAACAAATTTTCTTATTTGAAAAAACGTTAAAAGATCGTGGAGTAAATGTAACGATTCGCCGTGAACAAGGTCATGATATTGATGCAGCCTGCGGTCAGTTGCGTGCGAAGGAGCGCAAAGAAGAGACGAGGTGACGAGATGAAAGCCGTGTTTCTATCAGATAAAGGAAAAGTTCGTCAACATAATGAAGATAGTGCAGGAGTTTTTCACAATTTAGATGGAAATATTTTAGCGGTAGTAGCAGATGGAATGGGAGGTCATCGAGCTGGTGATGTAGCTAGCTCGATGACCATTCAATTATTCCATGATTATTGGAAGCAAACGCATAATATGAACGAGCCAAAAAAAGTAGAAGAGTGGTTACATACTAGTGTGGGGATTATTAATGAGCGTATATATGAATACTCTAAGCAACATGTAGAATGTAACGGCATGGGAACAACACTTATAATAGCGATTTGTACATCAAATTTTGTGACGATAGGTCATATAGGAGATAGTCGTTGTTATATGGTATCAGAGGGGGAAATCTCGCTTGTAACGGAAGATCACTCACTTGTCAATGAACTTGTGAGACATGGTGAAATTTCAAAAGAAGACGCAGAATATCACCCGAAAAAGAATGTTTTGTTAAGGGCATTAGGAACAGAAGAGAAAGTCGGATTAGATGTGAAAACATTAGTGCTAGAGGAAGATGATCAGTTACTTCTTTGCTCTGATGGACTATCTAACAAAGTTTCTATTGCTGATATGCAACAAGTTTTACAGTTAAATGAACAGCTAGAAACTAAGGGACAACGTCTCATTCAATTGGCGAATGATCGTGGCGGGGAAGATAATATCACCCTTGTTCTGATTGATTATGCGGGTTCGACAAACGAAAGTAGGTGAAGTGCAACGTGCTGATTGGAAAACGCTTAAATGACCGTTATAAGCTACTGAAAATGATTGGTGGCGGTGGAATGGCCAATGTGTATTTAGCTCATGATGATATACTAGGTCGAGATGTAGCGGTGAAAATATTAAGACTCGACTATTCAAATAACGAAGAGTTTATTAAACGTTTCCATCGAGAAGCGCAGTCTGTTACAACGTTGTCGCATCCAAATATTGTGAATATGTATGATGTCGGAGAAGAAGATGGTATATATTATCTTGTAATGGAGTATGTACCAGGACAAACATTGAAGCAATACATAATTGAGCGAGGGATGTTACCGATAGGAGAAGCTCTTGATATTATGGAGCAGTTAACATCCGCCATGGCACACGCCCATCATTTTGAAATTGTGCACCGCGATATTAAACCGCACAATATTTTAATTCGAGCTGATGGAGTAATAAAAGTAACAGATTTTGGAATTGCGACAGCTACAAGTGCAACAACAATTACACATACAAATTCAGTACTCGGTTCGGTGCATTATTTATCACCAGAACAAGCACGCGGCGGGATAGCAAATAAACAATCAGATATTTATTCCCTAGGGATTGTTATGTTTGAGTTGTTAACAGGAAGACAACCGTTTTCTGGTGAATCTGCTGTTGCTATAGCTTTAAAACATTTACAAAGTGAAATTCCGTCTCCAAAAAGATGGAATGAAAGTATTCCGCAAAGTGTCGAAAATATTATATTAAAGGCAACTGCGAAAGATCCGTTTCATCGATATCAATCTGCCAATGCGATGAAACGAGATATTGAAACTGCGCTATATCCAGAGAGGATAAATGAGCAGCCATTTTACATACCGGAAGATATGGAAGCGACAAAAGCGATTCCGATTATTCAACAAGAACAATTATTCGAAAATGTTACTGATGAAACAATTGTTTTAAAAGGAAGTAAAGTGGATGAACAGACAAGAAAAGAAGAAACGGATTTAAATAAGAAGAAAAAACGAAGTAATAAATGGCTTAAAATTTTAATTACAACATTTTTACTTTTAGCGATCGGAATAACGTTAGCCCTTACTGTTATTCCAGGATTCTTTATTCCAAAAGATGTAAAAGTCCCTGATGTGTCTGGTATGAAATATACGACTGCAGTAAATACATTAGTTGAAAAGGGTTTTGAGGTTACGGAACCTAATATTGTATATACAGATGATGTAGAGGTCGGTGGTGTTCTAAAAACAGACCCTGCGGCCGGAAGAGTCGTGAAAGAGAACTCTAAAATTACTATCTATCAATCAGGTGGGAAAAAGAAAAATAAGATGAGTGATCTCACAGGAAAAGATTTTGAGAGCATAAGGTCTGAATTAGAAGAAAAATATAAACAAGTTACAATAAATTATATTGAAAATGATAGACCAAAAGGTGAAATCGTTGAGCAAATTCCGACGCCGGATCAAATGGTAGTAGAGGCGGAACAAGACTTGAAAATTTGGGTAAGTAAGGGTCCTTATCAAATTAGACCAGGTGACTTTTCAGGATGGACTGAAAATAGTGTCAATGGTTATTTGAATGAGAGGAAATTAACTCCAGATATAAAACGAGAGTATTCTGATACTGTTGATAAAGGACTTGTAATTTCGCAATCTCCAAAACCAGGAACGCCGTTAAAAGAAGGAGATAAAGTGACGATTGTCATCTCAGAAGGTCCTAAGCCGAAAGTAACGAAAACAGTGAAAGTAGATAATATTTCTATTCCGTATGAGTCTTCTATAATAGGTGAGAAAAAACCGCAAACGATAGAAATTTATAAAGAAGATATGCAACAAAAAATGGATAGACCAATTGAAACTAGAACAATTTCAGAGTCGGCAACTATTTCATTAGAATTTGTAATTCAAGAAGGTACAAAAGGACATTATAAAATTGTACGAGATGGTGTAACGATTATCGACAAAGAAGTACCATACCCAACTCAATAATAATGAATTCCATTTTATCTCCAAAGAGAATGGAATGTATTACTTCTGCCTGTTATGCTGTCTACATATAGTGGACTGTATAACAGGCAAAAATATATGATTCAAAAAGATATAAAAGTGATACTGTTATAAATAATATTTTAAATTTGATGGTAGATTAAATATATTAATGTGTATATATGACGGGTTTTGAAATCTTTATTTAAAGAATGATAATCCATTCAATATGAATTACAGCTTCACTTTATACAGAATAAAGGAGAATTATATGCCAGAAGGAAAAATTGTAAAAGCTCTAAGTGGATTTTATTATGTGCAGCATGAAGAAGGGATTACACAATGTCGCGGGCGTGGTGTGTTTAGAAAAAATAAAATTACACCACTGGTAGGAGACCAAGTTGTTTTTCAGGCTGATAATCCAAGTGAAGGATACGTGCTTGAAGTATTTGATCGAAAAAATGAACTTGTCAGGCCTCCTATTGCTAATGTTGATCAAGCAATTCTTGTTTTTTCAGCAGTAGAACCAGATTTTAATCCGGGACTGTTAGATCGATTTTTAGTGCTGATTGAATATCATAACATTAAGCCGATTATTTGCATTAGTAAGATGGATTTAGTGGATGAAAAAATGAGAGAGACTGTTGAATCTTATGCAAATGACTATCGTGAGATGGGATATGATGTATTATTTACTTCTATAAATACATCGGAAAGTATTGATATTTTAAAACCGTTCTTAGAAGGTTGTGTTTCCGTTGTTGCGGGGCAATCTGGTGTTGGAAAATCTTCTATGCTTAACGTCTTACGTCCAGAATTAGAACTGAAAACGAATGATATTTCCTCACATTTAGGACGCGGGAAACATACGACAAGACACGTAGAATTAATTGCGATTGGAAGCGGACTAGTTGCAGATACACCTGGTTTTAGTTCACTCGATTTCATAGATATAGAGGTAGAAGATCTTACATATTGTTTTCCAGAGTTGAAAGAAGCGAGCCAATACTGTAAATTTAGAGGGTGTACACATCTTTCTGAACCGAAATGTGCTGTGAAGGCTGCGGTTGAAGAGGGGAAGATTACAGAATATCGTTATAAGAATTACAAACAATTTGTAGAAGAAATTAGAGAGAGAAAGCCGAGGTATTAGTTATGATTAAAATTGCACCATCGATCTTATCAGCAGATTTTTCAAAATTAGGGGAAGAGATTAAAGATGTAGAAAAAGGCGGAGCGGATTACATTCACGTCGATGTAATGGATGGACATTTCGTACCAAATATTACGATTGGACCATTAATTGTAGAAGCAATTCGTCCGATCACATCGTTACCGTTAGATGTACATTTAATGATTGAAAATCCTGATAACTATATCCCGACTTTCGCAAAGGCGGGAGCGGATATTATTACTGTTCATGTAGAGGCGTGCCCTCATTTACATCGTACAATTCAGTTAATTAAATCTCATGGCATTAAAGCAGGGGTTGTATTAAATCCGCATACGCCAGTTTCAGTGATTGAGCATGTATTAGAAGATATTGATATGGTATTACTTATGACAGTAAACCCTGGATTTGGTGGGCAGAAATTTATCCATTCTGTATTACCGAAAATTAAACAAGTTGCAGAAATGGTTAAAGAGCGCAATCTAGAAGTAGAAATTGAAGTTGATGGTGGTGTAAACGCTGAAACAGCAAGACTTTGTGTAGAAGCAGGAGCAAATGTACTTGTAGCTGGGTCAGCAGTATACAATCAAAAAGACCGCGGTGAAGCAATTCGTGTCATTCGTGGATAATGAATGAACGAGTCTTTATCCCAGTGAATCTTCTAGTGTAGTAAGTTTTCACTATTTATAAAGGATAGAGAAAAAATATGTAAAAAGGCAATCTACCGAATGGCAGATTGCCTTTTTACAATAGAAGGGGGAAGGAAACATGATTATTCATATTTTAGCGGGAGGACCTGCGGAATATTGTGCAGATTTTTCTCCATATGAAAATGAGAAAGTAGTGTGGGTGGCAGTTGATAGAGGAGTATATCGTTTATTAAAAAGAGGTATTACTCCTGCTATTGCGTTTGGAGATTATGACTCGGTTACTGAAGAAGAATTAGCATGGATGGGGCAACAAACAAATGATTTACATATTGTTCCTCGTGAAAAAGATCAAACAGATTTAGAAATTGCGATTAACTGGGCGTTAGAACAAAAGCCGGCACTCATTCGTATTTTTGGTGCTACTGGCGGAAGACTTGATCACGGTTTAGCGAATATACAGATGCTTTTAAAAGGATTAGAAGTAGGAATAGAAATGTGTATTGTAGACAATCAAAATGAAATAAGTGTAAAAAGAGAGGGTACACATATAATTGAAGAAAATGAAAATTTCCCTTATGTATCTTTTGTGCCTGTTACTGAAATAGTGGAAGGGATTACATTACTTGGTTTTAAATATCCTCTAACGAATAAAAAAATAGAGTGGGGATCAACACTTTGTATTAGTAATGAACTCGTTGAGGAAAAAGGTACTTTTTCATTTACTTCTGGCATATTAATGGTGATAAGAAGCACTGATTAAAGAAACAATTTTGCTCCTTACATCATATAGTGAACAAGTGGAGTAATGGGGATTAGGAGGGAAACCATGAGATTTTATACAATTAAGTTACCTAAATTTCTTGGTGGAATTGTTCGTGCCATGTTAAATACCTTCAAAAAAGATTAAAAAAAGCACCTATTACCGGTGCTTTTTCCATTGGTATAGTAAAAAAAGAGCCTAGCGGCTCTTTTTTTTATTATTAAACACGTTCGATTTTGCCAGATTTTAATGCTCTAGCAGAAACGTAAACACGTTGAACTTTTCCGTCGATGCGTACGCGAACTTTTTGAAGGTTAGCGCCCCACTTACGTTTTGTAGCGTTCATTGCGTGAGAACGAGAGTTACCAGAACGAGCTTTTCTTCCAGTAATAGCACAAACACGAGCCATTTATATTTCCCTCCCTTGATACCTTACCATACGTAATTTTTCAATGTTAGTCTTTTATGCGATGCTAAAAACACTACTATAATTTAACACAACTAAAAAGAGAATGCAACACTGTAGAAAAAAGAAATCAAGAAAAATTACTTGACACTATATGTCAAGGAAGAAAAGTTGAAATCAAGAAAAATTGCTTGACATATTATAGTGATACATGTTGTATAATAACAATGGACTATTTTGCTCATCATAAAAAAGTGTAGTTTTCAACATAAAATATGAGAGTGAAAAAGAAAGAACGATGGAATTTTCTTTAAAAAGATTATATGATAGTAACTAAAGTAGTCTAACTCACTTTCACCATTTATGAAGGGGGAAAACGAGATGTCAATTGAAATTAAAACGAAGTACGGTCAAATTGATATTAGTACAGATGTAATTGCAACAATTGCTGGAGGTGCCGCGGTAGATTGCTACGGTATCGTAGGTATGGCATCAAAAAATCAGTTAAAAGATGGATTAACAGACATTTTACGAAAAGAAAATTTCACTAGAGGTGTTATTGTTCGTAAAGATGAAGATGAAGTACATATTGATATGTATATTATTGTGAGCTATGGTACGAAAATTTCAGAAGTAGCACATAACGTGCAGACGAAAGTGAAATATACATTAGATCAAACTGTAGGACTAGCAGTAGATTCTGTAAACATCTACGTACAAGGAGTTAAAGTAATAAACTTGTAATGTGCATTAAGGAGGAAAATCTGTGTCAATTCAAAAAATTGATGGGAAACGTTTATCACAAATGATCATTCAAGGAGCGAATAATTTAACGAATAATGTTCAGCTTGTTGATGCATTAAACGTATTTCCAGTTCCAGATGGCGATACCGGTACAAACATGAACTTATCTATGACTTCAGGCGCACGTGAAGTGAAAGCAAATCCTTCACAACATGCTGGTAAAGTCGGCGTAAGTTTAGCCAAAGGATTATTAATGGGAGCTCGTGGTAACTCTGGAGTTATTTTATCTCAGTTGTTCCGTGGTTTCTCGAAATCCATTGAACAAAAAGAAGAATTAACAACAGTTGATTTTGCTGCAGCTTTAGAAGCTGGAGTAGAGGCGGCTTACAAAGCGGTTATGAAACCGATTGAAGGAACGATTTTAACGGTTGCAAGAGAAACGGGTAAATATGCAGTAACAGTTGCGAAAAAACAGCGCGACTTTGTTTTGTTTATGGAAGACGTTGTGAAAGAAGCAAACGCATCGTTAAATCGTACGCCAGATTTATTACCTGTATTAAAACAAGTTGGCGTTGTAGATAGCGGTGGTAAAGGTCTTGTAGTAGTATACGAAGGATTTTTAGCTGACTTAAAAGGAGAAACGATTTCTTCTGATGCACCTGCCCAACCATCTATGAATGAGATGGTACGTGCAGAACATCACCGTAGTGTACAAAGCCAATTGAGTACAGAAGATATTAAGTATGGATATTGTACGGAGTTCATGGTGAAATTAGAAGCTGAAAAAGTGAAAGAACATAATTTCTCTGAACAAAAATTCCGTGAAGATATTAGTGTGTATGGTGATTCACTACTAGTTGTATCTGATGATGAAATTGTAAAAGTTCATATTCATGCAGAGCATCCTGGAGACGCTATGAACTACGGACAACGTTACGGTAGTTTAATCAAGATTAAAGTAGAGAATATGCGTGAACAGCATACTGCTTTATTAGATGAACCTGCTATGATGCCTGAGCCAACTAGCCAGTCTAAAGAGAAACAACCGTACGGTATCGTAACTGTAGCTATGGGATCTGGTATTAAAACTTTATTTGAAAGCATTGGCGCGACGAAAGTTATCGAAGGTGGCCAAACGATGAATCCGAGTACAGAGGATATCGTGAAGGCGATTGAAGAAGCAAATGCTGAAAAAATCATTATTTTACCGAACAACGGGAATATCGTAATGGCAGCAGAACAAGCAGCGTCAGTTGTGGATCAAGAAGTGATTGTAGTTCGTTCAAAAACAGTTCCTCAAGGTATGGCTGCAATGTTAGCATTTAATCCAGTTGGAACGCTAGAAGAAAATGAAGAAAACATGAAAGAAGCTTTATCTCATGTGAAAACAGGTCAAATTACGTATGCTGTACGTGATACGGAAATTGATGGTGTGGCAATTCAAAAAGATGATTTCATGTGTATCGCAGATGGAAAAATCGTATCAACAAATGCTGAAAAAGTAGGAGCTGCGAAGCAATTACTAGAAGCACTAATTGATGAAGATTCTGAAATCGTAACGATTCTACAAGGTGAAGATGCAACTGACGAAGAGGTAGCTGAATTAGTTGAATTTGTAGAAGAGAATTTTGAAGATGCAGAAGTAGAAGTACATGCTGGAAACCAACCGGTGTATTCTTTCATCTTCTCTGTAGAATAAGAAAAAATTCGTTTTGAAAATAAATGGATTACTTACTTGCTAATGGATAATAAGTAGTAATATGAAGTTTATTACTAGTTTTTATTCAAAAGGCTAGCATATTGAAGATCAAAAAGAGCCTTGCTGCTAATAGTGAGGCTCTTTTCTTTCGTGTTGTTTATGAGGGATTTGAGTAGTTTCTCTTAGAATGCCTATGATAGAATATATAGGGTGAAAGAGAGCGATTACAGATGTCAATCATGTTAATGGATAATGAATCAAAAAATAATGTGACGGAGCGTGAGAATCTTGAATGAAGTTGTACAAGTTCCTGTTACGGATGTAAAGGGAATCGGAGGAGAAACATCTGAATTACTACACGAGATGGGAATTTATACAGTTTCTCATCTATTAGAACATTTTCCGTACCGTTATGAAGACTATGCGATGAAAGATCTTGCGGAAGTAAAGCATGATGAACGTGTAACAGTTGAGGGGAAAGTTCATAGTGCTCCTTTACTGCAATATTATGGGAAGAAGAAGTCGCGTCTTACGGTTCGTGTCCTCGTAGGTCGTTATTTAATTACAGCTGTATGTTTTAATAGGCCGTACTATAAGCAGAAGTTAAATTTAGATGAAACGGTAACGATTACTGGTAAATGGGACCAGCATCGTCAAACGATTGCGGTATCAGAACTTCATTTTGGACCGGTTGTACGTCAACAAGAAGTGGAGCCTGTGTACTCAGTGAAAGGGAAACTTACAGTAAAACAGATGCGCCGTTTTATTGCACAAGCGTTAAAGGAGTATGGAGACTCTATAGTTGAAGTGTTACCAGATGGATTGCTAAGTCGGTATAAATTACTGCCACGTTATGAAGCGCTTCGGGCTTTGCACTTTCCAGCGGGGCAGGAAGACTTGAAGCAAGCGCGTCGCCGTTTTGTATATGAGGAGTTTTTCTTATTTCAGTTAAAAATGCAAACGTTACGAAAAATGGAGAGGGAAAATTCGAAAGGGACGAAAAAAGAAATTCCTTCAGAAGAATTGCAAGAGTTTATTGATGCACTTCCGTTTCCGTTAACTGGTGCGCAAAGCCGAGTTGTAGATGAAATTATGAAAGATATGACATCTCCTTATCGAATGAATCGTCTGTTGCAAGGTGATGTAGGTTCTGGTAAAACTGTGGTTGCTGCAATTGGTCTTTATGCAGCGAAATTAGCGCATTATCAAGGTGCTTTAATGGTTCCAACAGAAATTTTAGCAGAACAACATTATCAATCGCTTGCAGAGACGTTCTCGCACTTTGGTATGAAGGTTGAATTGTTAACAAGTTCAGTTAAAGGCGTGAGACGCCGAGAGATTTTGGCAAAATTAGAACAAGGAGAAATAGATATCCTTGTTGGAACGCATGCTTTAATTCAAGATGAAGTTATTTTTCATAGGTTAGGTCTCGTGATTACTGATGAACAACATCGATTTGGTGTAGCGCAGCGACGAGTTTTACGTGAGAAAGGTGAAAGTCCAGATGTATTATTTATGACAGCAACACCAATTCCACGTACGTTAGCAATTACTGCATTTGGAGAGATGGACGTTTCTATAATCGATGAGATGCCAGCTGGTAGAAAGGTAATTGAAACATACTGGGCAAAACATGACATGTTAGATCGTGTTCTCGGTTTCGTAGAGAAAGAGATAAAAAAAGGAAGACAAGCATATGTTATTTGTCCCCTTATTGAAGAATCTGAGAAACTTGATGTACAAAATGCAATTGACTTACATAGTATGCTGACTCATCATTATCAGGGGAAATGTCAAGTCGGATTAATGCATGGAAGATTATCATCTCAAGAAAAAGAAGAGATAATGGGGCAATTTAGTGAAAATAAAGTGCAAATTCTTGTGTCGACAACAGTTGTTGAAGTAGGTGTGAACGTACCGAATGCGACTGTAATGGTTATTTATGATGCAGAGCGTTTCGGTTTATCACAGCTTCATCAGTTAAGAGGACGTGTTGGGCGTGGTAGTGAACAATCGTATTGTTTATTAATAGCGGATCCAAAATCGGAAACGGGAAAAGAACGAATGCGTATTATGACCGAAACGAATGATGGATTTGTATTGTCGGAAAAAGATTTAGAGTTAAGAGGTCCTGGAGATTTCTTTGGGAGTAAGCAAAGTGGTTTACCAGAATTCAAGGTTGCTGATATGGTACATGATTATCGGGCGCTAGAAACAGCTAGACAAGATGCGGCGTTACTAGTAGATTCAGAAGCGTTTTGGCATAATGATCAATATGCGTCGTTGCGTACGTATCTTGACGGGACAGGTGTGTTCCAGGGAGAGAAGCTCGATTAAAGGGAGGCAACAAAAGTTTTTGTTGCATTCTACTTTTAATGATTATATACTACTGTTAGTACCTAGTCATAAAAATGGATGGTGCGGTATGAAAAAAAGAAGAAGTAAAAAAGAAAGACAAGAATTATTACAACAAACGATAGAAACGAATCCTTTTATTACGGATGAAGATTTAGCAGAAAAATTTCAAGTGAGTATACAAACCGTACGTCTTGATCGTATGGAATTGTCTATTCCTGAATTAAGAGAAAGAATTAAACATGTAGCTACAAAGCAACATGAAGAAGATGTGAAATCTTTACCGTTAGAAGAGGTTGTCGGAGAAATTATTGATATAGAATTAGATAGACATGCGATTTCTATCTTTGAAGTGAAGGTAGAACACGTATTTAAAAGGAATCAAATTGCCCGTGGGCATCATTTGTTTGCACAAGCAAACTCACTAGCTGTTGCAGTTATTGATGAAGAATTAGCTTTAACTGCAAAGTCTACCATTCGATACATTCGTCCTGTAAAATTAGGAGAGCGTGTTGTTGCAAAAGCGCGCGTGGAAGATGTAGAGAATGATAAAGGGCGGACGGTTGTCAAAGTGCGTAGCTTTGTTGGAGAAGAACTTGTTTTCACAGGCACTTTTGAAATGTATCGATCTAGTAATTATAGTGAGGAAGGTAACAACTTATGAAAATCGCAATAGATGCAATGGGCGGCGACCATGCTCCAAAGGCTGTCGTACTAGGAGCAATGAAAGCTATTAAGGAATATTCTGATTTACATATTACGTTAGTGGGGAAAGAAGAGGAAATTCGTCAATACTTAACGAGTGAAGAACGAATTACTATACTTCATACAGATGAAAAAATCGAATCGACAGATGAACCAGTAAGAGCGGTTCGTCGAAAAAAACAAGCTTCAATGGTACTTGCGGCGCAGCAAGTGAAAGACGGTGTAGCGGATGCTTGTATATCAGCTGGTAGTACAGGAGCTTTAATGGCGGCTGGATTGTTTGTTGTAGGTCGTATGGAGGGAATTGAGCGTCCAGCTTTATCCCCTACAATGCCAACTGTTGATGGAGAAGGTTTTGTTATGTTAGATGTTGGAGCGAACGTTGATGCAAAACCAATTCATTTATATCAATATGCAGTAATGGGATCTGTATATGCTGAGAAAGTAAGAGGAATTAAAAATCCTCGCGTTGGACTTTTAAACGTTGGAACAGAAGATGGTAAAGGTAACGAGCTTTCAAAACAAGTCTTTGCAATGCTTAAAGATGCCCCAATTAATTTCGTTGGGAACGTTGAATCAAGAGATTTATTGCAAGGTGTAGCAGATGTTGTTGTATGTGATGGTTTTACAGGGAATGTAGCACTGAAATCATTAGAAGGAACAGCACTTGCATTATTCTCTATGTTAAAAGAACAGTTAATGAGTTCGTTTACGAGCAAATTAGCAGCAGCGGTATTAAAGCCAAAACTTATGGTATTAAAAGATAAAATGGATTATTCGGAGTATGGAGGAGCGGCATTATTTGGATTGAAGGCTCCTGTCATTAAGGCTCACGGTTCTTCCAATGACCAATCGATATTTAGTGCGATTCGTCAGACGAGAGAAATGGTAGCGAAAGAAGTTATTCCTACTATTTCAAGCGTAATGGAGAAAGAGCCACTCCAATAAGAGGAGGATTTGAAATGGGAAAACTAGCATTTCTTTTTCCGGGCCAAGGTTCACAGGCAGTTGGAATGGGTAAACAGTTAGCAGAGAATAATAAAGAGGTTGCAAATGTATTTGCAAAAGCAGATGAGGTGTTGCAAGACTCACTTTCAGAAGTGATTTTTGAAGGGCCGCAGGAAAAGCTTACGTTAACAACAAATGCGCAACCTGCTTTATTAACAACGAGTTTTGCTATTTTGACAGCTTTAAAAGAGTATGATATTACACCAGACTTTGTCGCAGGGCATAGTTTAGGTGAGTATAGCGCTCTTGTAGCAGCAGGTGCATTAACTTTTGAGGATGCAGTATATGCTGTAAGGAAACGTGGGGAATATATGGAAGAAGCTGTTCCTAGCGGAGAAGGTGCAATGGCGGCTATTTTAGGTGCTGACCCACATATGCTGAAACAAGTTACAGAAGAAGTAACAAGTGAAGGATATGCAGTACAAATTGCTAATATGAATAGTACGAAGCAAATTGTGATTTCTGGAACAAAGCAAGGAGTCGAGATTGCTTCTCAAAGAGCGAAAGAAAATGGTGCAAAGAGAGCAATTCCGCTTAAAGTAAGTGGACCGTTCCACTCTGCGCTTATGAAGCCAGCGGCGGAGAAATTCCAAAGTGTCTTAAATGAAATTACAATTCAAGATACGAATATTCCGTTAATCGCAAATGTAACAGCAGACGTTATTACAAGTGGTGCGCATATTCAAGAAAAGCTAATCGAACAGCTCTATTCGCCTGTCTTATGGTACCCATCCATTGAATATATGGTGAGTCAAGGGGTAGATACATTTATTGAGATTGGACCTGGGAAAGTACTTGCTGGACTTATGAAGTCAATTGATTCATCAGTGAGAGCATACGCGATATACGATGAAGAGACATTACAAGATACCATTTCGAATTTGAGAGGAGAAAACTGATGTTAAAAGGGAAAGTAGCATTAGTAACGGGTGCTTCACGTGGAATTGGTCGTGCAATTGCGATTGATTTAGCAAAACAAGGGGCAAATGTTGTAGTAAATTATGCTGGTAACGAGCAAAAGGCAAATGAAGTAGTTGATGAAATAAAGAAATTAGGTTCGGATGCAATTGCAGTAAGAGCAGATGTTGCAAATGCTGAAGACGTTACAACTATGGTGAAACAAACTGTAGATGCATTTGGACAAGTTGATATTCTTGTG
Organism: Bacillus cereus group sp. MYBK139-1; assembly: GCF_051916915.1. NCBI lineage: Bacteria > Bacillati > Bacillota > Bacilli > Caryophanales > Bacillaceae > Bacillus > Bacillus cereus group sp. MYBK139-1. The sequence goes on from NZ_JBQAHO010000002.1 coordinate 967,821, forward strand.
AATAATGCAGGGGTAACAAAAGATAATTTATTAATGCGTATGAAAGAAGAAGAATGGGATACAGTTATTAATACAAACCTAAAAGGTGTATTCTTATGTACAAAGGCAGTATCTCGATATATGATGCGTCAACGTCATGGACGTATTGTAAATATCGCTTCTGTTGTCGGAGTAACGGGAAACCCAGGCCAAGCAAACTATGTTGCTGCTAAAGCGGGTGTAATTGGATTAACAAAAACATCAGCAAAAGAGTTAGCGAGCCGTAATATTACTGTAAATGCAATTGCTCCTGGATTTATTGCGACAGATATGACAGACGTATTAGATGAAAATATAAAAGCTGAAATGTTAAAATTAATTCCTGCAGCTCAGTTTGGTGAGGCACAAGATATCGCGAATGCTGTAACGTTTTTTGCTTCTGATCAAAGCAAATATATTACAGGTCAAACGTTAAATGTTGATGGCGGTATGGTAATGTAATAAAAGAATCGATTTCAGCTAGTTTTTTTGGACAATATTTAATATAATATTTGAGGGGAGGTGAATGGAATGGCAGATGTTTTAGAGCGTGTAACAAAAATCATCGTTGATCGTTTAGGAGTAGAAGAAACAGAAGTAGTACCAGCTGCGAGCTTCAAGGAAGATTTAGGAGCAGACTCCCTAGATGTAGTAGAACTTGTAATGCAATTAGAAGACGAATTCGAAATGGAAATTTCTGATGAAGATGCTGAAAAGATTGCTACTGTTGGCGATGCTGTGACTTACATAGAGAGTCATCTATAATGCTTGAATGAAGTCCCGTTTTTTAGCGGGGCTTCTCGGCTTATATCTGGAGGGACCTATGCCGTACCGTAAATATAGAGAAAAAAAATACGAAACAAAATATCGTGAAGCGTTTAAAGTATTTCAAGAAAAGATAGGTATTACGTTTACAGATGAAAAATTATTGATTCAAGCATTTACGCATTCATCGTATGTGAATGAGCATCGAAAAAAACCGCATGAAGACAATGAGCGTCTCGAATTCCTTGGAGATGCAGTATTGGAACTTACTGTATCGCAGTATCTGTTTCAAAAATATCCGACAATGAGCGAAGGAGAGTTAACAAAACTACGTGCAGCTATTGTATGTGAACCATCTCTTGTTCGTTTTGCAAATGAGTTGTCATTTGGTAGCCTTGTTTTATTAGGAAAAGGTGAGGAAATGACAGGTGGACGTGAACGACCAGCTTTATTAGCGGATGTCTTTGAAGCGTTTATTGGTGCCCTTTATCTTGATCAAGGGCTAGAAACAGTATGGGGCTTCTTAAAAGAAATTGTATACCCTAAAATTAATGAAGGTGCTTTTTCTCATGTGATGGATTATAAGAGTCAATTACAAGAGTTGATTCAGCGTGATGGTAGTGGCAATATTGAGTATCAAATTTTGCAAGAAAAAGGCCCAGCCCACAATCGAGAATTTGTGTCACGTGTTACGTTAAATAACGTGGCTTTAGGACTTGGTAGTGGCAAGTCGAAAAAAGAAGCAGAGCAACAAGCTGCTGCAGAAGCGTTGAAAAAGTTAAAAGAACAACTATAAGGAATCCCCCTTTGAATGAGGGGGATTCCTTGTGCATAGAATGAAACTTTCCTTTCGTTTGTAAATGTAAGGAAATGAAATCCGTATAATCGTTTGTTTTTGTATAAACAACATTTATAGCAACGGAGAATAGGAGGAAGGCCTTTCGTGTTTTTAAAAAGATTAGAAATAGCAGGATTTAAGTCTTTTGCTGAGCGTGTATCTGTTGATTTCGTCCCAGGTGTAACGTCTGTAGTAGGACCTAATGGAAGCGGGAAAAGTAATATTACTGATGCCATTCGCTGGGTACTTGGTGAACAATCGGCAAAATCATTACGTGGTGCAAAGATGGAAGATATTATTTTTGCAGGCAGTGATACGAGAAGAGCAGTTAATGTTGCTGAAGTAACGATAACTTTAAATAATGAGGATCAACGTTTACCGATTGAATATAATGAGGTATGTGTAACGCGTCGTGTGTCTCGTTCTGGTGATAGTGATTTTTATATTAATAAACAATCATGTAGATTGAAAGATATTATCGATTTATTTATGGACTCTGGTATGGGAAGAGAAGCTTTTTCGATTATTAGCCAGGGGAAAGTTGAAGAGATTTTAAGTAGTAAATCAGAAGAACGCCGTGGTGTATTTGAAGAAGCAGCAGGAGTGCTGAAATACAAACTTCGTAAAAAGAAAGCTGAAGGAAAATTAGCAGATACACAAGAAAACTTAAATCGTGTACAAGATATAATTCACGAATTAAGTAGTCAAGTAGAACCATTAGAAAGACAAGCTTCTATTGCGAAAGATTATCTCGAGAAAAAAGAAGAGTTAGAGAAAGTAGAAGCGGCGCTTATTGTACATGAAATTGAAGAATTGCATGAGAAATGGGAAGCGCTTCGAAATCAGTTTGGGCATAATAAAAACGAAGAAGCTAAAATGTCAACGCATTTACAAAAAGGTGAAGAAGAGCTAGAGGAATTACGAGGCCAATTACAAGCAGTAGATGAGTCTGTAGATTCCCTGCAAGAAGTACTGTTACTTTCTAGTAAAGAGCTAGAAAAGTTAGAAGGACAGCGTGAGCTATTAAAAGAGAGAAAGCAAAATGCAACGACGCATTGTGCACAACTCGAACAGTTAATTGTTGAATTAACAGAGAAAGCTACAAGTTATGATGGTGAAATTGAATCGAGTACAGAAGTATTGATGCAATTTGTAAATCATGTAAAAGAGTTGGAGACGAAATTGCATGATAATGAGCAATTACTTGCAACGTTTGCTGACAATTTAGAGGAACAAATTGAGAATTTAAAAGGTGACTATATTGAACTTTTAAATCAACAAGCTAGTCATCGTAATGAGTTATCTATGATTGAAGAACAATCTAAACAACAAAACTCAAAAAATGAACGCCTTGATGAAGAAAATGCGAAATATGTAGAAATGCGTATGGAAATTACAGCGAAAAAGACAAAACTTGTGGAAAGTTATGAACAAGCAAAAGAAAAAGTAGCTGGAATTCTTTCGAATATACAAAAGACAGAAGCGGCACTTGGGAAATGCAAGGCGCAGTATAGTGAAAACGAAACAAAACTGTATCAAGCGTATCAATTTGTACAACAGGCACGATCTCGAAAAGAAATGCTAGAAGAGATGCAAGAGGACTACTCTGGTTTCTATCAAGGGGTACGTGAAGTATTAAAAGCTAGAGAAAATAGGTTGCAAGGTATTGAGGGTGCTGTTGCAGAACTGCTAACGGTACCGAAAGAATATGAAATTGCAATGGAAATTGCTCTAGGTGCAGCGATGCAGCATATAGTTGTACAAAAAGAAGAACATGCTCGTAATGCAATTGCATTTTTAAAACAAAATAAACATGGACGAGCAACGTTTTTACCGCAAGCTGTTATTAAAGGTAGATCGTTATCATTTGAGCAATTACGTATTGTAAATCAGCACCCATCGTTTGTAGGTGTGGCAGCAGAACTCGTGCAATATAACAATAAATATGAAAATGTAGTTTCAAATTTATTAGGTACTGTTATTGTTGCAAAAGATTTACGCGGAGCGAATGAGTTGGCGAAACAATTGCAATACCGTTATCGCATTGTAACAATCGAAGGCGATGTAGTAAACCCTGGCGGTTCTATGACGGGTGGAGCGGTAAAACAGGCGAAATCATCTTTATTAGGACGTCAACGTGAACTAGAAGAGTGGACGAGTAAGTTAACTGATATGGAAGAGAAAACAACGAAGTTAGAAAACTTTGTTAAAGCAGTCAAACAAGAGATTCAAGAAAAAGAAGTGCAAATACGCGAACTAAGGCAAAGTGTAGAAGCAGAGCGTGTAGATGAACAGAAATTAAGAGAAGAAATTAGTCGCTTAGAATTAGAAGAACATCGTATTAATGATCGTTTATCTATTTACGATTTAGAGATTGAAGGGTTCTTGCAAGACCAAGTGAAAATGCAAGGCCGTAAAGAAGAGTTAGAAAAGATTTTGGCGACTCTTCAGGCAGAGATTACGGAATTAGATAGCAAAATCACAGCTTTAACAAAACAAAAAAGTGAGCAACATTCTTCGAAAGAAAAAGTTCAAAAAGAAATGACTGAGTTAAAAGTGTTAGCAGCTGAAAAGCAACAACGCTTATCTAATCAAAAAGAAAAAGTAGAACGATTGACGAAGGAAAAAGAAGAAACCGATGCAACGCTTGTTAAAACGAAAGAGGATTTAGCATTCTTAAAACAAGAAATGACATCGAATTCAAGTGGTGAAGAACAAATTACGAATATGATTGAGAAAAAAGCATATGATCGTAATCAAACTTCAGAGTTAATTCGCTCTCGTCGTGAGCAACGTATATCGTTACAAGAGAGAGTAGAACAGTTAGAGCGTAACCTGAAAGAAACAACAGGTAAACATAAATACATTCTTGAGATGTTGAAAGACCAAGAGGTAAAAATAAACCGACTCGATGTAGAGTTAGAAAATAGATTACAACATTTACGTGAAACATATACGATTTCATTTGAAGCGGCAAAACTGAAGTATACAATGGTGATGCCTGCTGAGGATGCACGTAAAAAGGTGAAACTAATTAAACTCTCCATTGAAGAGCTAGGCACAGTAAACTTAGGAGCAATTGATGAGTATGAACGTGTGGCAGAGCGTCATACATTCTTACTAGAGCAAAAAGATGATCTAGAAGAAGCAAAAACGACATTGCACCAACTTATTACTGAAATGGATGAAGAAATGAAAAAACGCTTTTCTACTACGTTTGAAGGAATTCGAATGGAGTTTCAATCGGTGTTCTCTGAATTATTTGGAGGCGGTAGAGCGGATTTAGTGATGACGAATCCAGAGGACTTATTAAATACTGGTATTGATATCGTAGCGCAACCGCCAGGGAAGAAACTGCAAAACTTAGGTTTACTTTCAGGTGGAGAGCGTGCTTTAACGGCAATTGCGCTGCTATTTGGTATTTTAAAAGTGCGCCCAGTCCCATTCTGTGTATTAGATGAGGTAGAGGCTGCTCTTGATGAGGCAAACGTTGCCCGTTTTGCTCAGTATTTAAAGAAATTTAGTGATGAGACACAGTTTATTGTAATTACACATAGAAAAGGTACAATGGAAGAGTCTGACGTATTGTACGGTGTAACAATGCAAGAGTCAGGGGTATCTAAACTTGTTTCGGTTCGTTTAGATGATGGAGAAGAACTAGTTGCAAGCAAATAGGAAGGATGGGACAGTATGAGCTTTTTTAAAAAACTAAAAGAAAAAATTTCAAAACAAACAGATACGGTAACAGAGAAGTTTAAACAAGGATTAGAAAAAACGAGAAATTCGTTTGCAGATAAAGTAAATGATTTAGTCTTTCGTTACCGTAAAGTAGATGAAGATTTCTTCGAAGAATTAGAAGAAATTTTAATCGGTGCAGATGTTGGCGTTTCGACAGTGATGGAATTAATCGACCAGCTGAAAGAAGAAGTGCAACGCCGTAATATTCAAGATCCAAAAGAAGTACAAGCTGTTATTTCGGAAAAATTAATAGAAATTTATAAAGGTGACAGCGATTTTACTAATGAAATTAATGTGCAAAAGGATGGCTTGACAGTTGTTTTATTTGTTGGTGTGAATGGTGTAGGTAAAACGACAACAATTGGTAAGATGGCTCATAAGTTTAAATCAGAAGGTAAGTCTGTCTTATTAGCAGCAGGAGATACATTCCGTGCTGGAGCGATTGAACAATTAGAAGTATGGGGCGATCGCGTTGGGGTAGAAGTGATTAAACAAGGATCAGGGTCTGATCCAGCAGCAGTTATGTATGACGCTGTACAAGCTGCAAAAGCACGTAAAGTAGATGTATTACTATGTGATACAGCAGGACGTTTACAAAATAAAGTAAACTTAATGAAAGAGTTAGAGAAGGTAAAGCGTGTAATTGAGCGTGAAGTACCAGGAGCTCCTCATGAAGTATTACTTGTTATTGATGCAACAACAGGACAAAACGGTTTAAGTCAAGCGAAAACATTCCGTGAAGCAACGAATGTGACTGGTATTGTTTTAACGAAGTTAGATGGAACTGCTAAAGGTGGTATTGTATTAGCAATTCGTAACGAAATGGATGTACCGGTGAAATTCGTTGGATTAGGAGAGCAAATGGATGATCTGCAACAGTTCGATCCAGAACAATATGTATATGGTTTATTTGCGAACTTAGTAGAAACAGAAGAAGTATAAGTGAAAGAAGCGGTATTTTCCGCTTCTTTTTCTATAAAAATATGCGATGTTAAGAAAAAAACTTGACACTCTTTTGTACTCCATGTAAACTAATTCATGTAAAGGGAAATCACTTAACAAAGGATGATCCAACATGCTCGAAAAAACAACGAGAATGAACTATTTATTTGATTTTTATCAATCGTTGTTAACGCAAAAACAAAGAAGTTATATGTCGCTTTATTATCTAGATGATTTATCTCTTGGTGAAATTGCGGAAGAATTTGATGTAAGTCGCCAAGCCGTGTATGATAACATTAAACGGACTGAAGCGATGCTTGAAGAATATGAAGAAAAATTAGTATTACTTCAAAAGTTTCAAGAGCGACAGCGACTTGTTGCAAAGCTAAAACAGCTAATCAGCGAAGAAGAGCATGTGAATGAAGAAATGAAACAAGTTGTTGAAGCTATCGAAAAATTAGATTAGGAGGGCGGCAATATGGCATTTGAAGGATTAGCCGACCGACTTCAACAGACGATGCAAAAAATCCGCGGCAAAGGAAAAGTTTCTGAAGCCGATGTGAAAGAAATGATGAGAGAAGTTCGTCTAGCTCTTTTAGAAGCGGACGTTAACTTTAAAGTAGTAAAAGATTTTGTAAAGCGTGTATCTGAACGTGCTGTCGGACAAGATGTAATGAAAAGTTTGACACCTGGACAACAAGTAATTAAAGTTGTACAGGAAGAACTTACAGAACTTATGGGCGGAGAGCAAAGCAAAATTGCTGTTGCTAATAAGCCACCGACTGTTATTATGATGGTTGGTCTGCAAGGTGCAGGTAAAACAACGACGACAGGTAAGCTTGCGAATTTGCTTCGTAAAAAGCATAATCGTAAACCAATGCTTGTTGCGGCGGATATTTACCGTCCTGCAGCGATTAAACAGCTTGAAACATTAGGGAAGCAATTGGACATGCCTGTATTCTCTTTAGGAGATCAAGTAAGTCCTGTTGAAATTGCGAAACAAGCGATTGCAAAAGCGAAAGAAGATCATCATGATTATGTTTTAATTGATACAGCAGGTCGCCTGCATATTGATGAAGAACTAATGGATGAATTAGCGAAAGTGAAAGAAGTTGCGAAACCGGATGAAATTTTCCTTGTTGTCGATGCGATGACAGGACAAGACGCGGTTAATGTTGCACAAAGTTTCCATGAACAGTTAGGTTTAACAGGGGTTGTATTAACGAAGCTGGATGGTGATACGCGCGGTGGTGCGGCATTGTCTATTAAAGCTGTTACAAATACGCCAATTAAATTTGCTGGTATGGGTGAAAAACTAGATGCACTTGAAGCGTTCCATCCAGAACGTATGGCATCCCGTATTTTAGGGATGGGAGACGTCTTAACATTAATTGAAAAAGCGCAAGCTACAGTTGATGAAGAGAAAGCAAAAGAACTTGAGCAAAAAATGCGTACGCTTTCGTTTACACTTGACGATTTCCTAGAACAACTTGGACAAGTGCGTCAACTTGGCCCACTTGATGAATTGTTAGGAATGCTTCCTGGTGCAAATAAAATTAAAGGGCTGAAAAATGCACAAGTTGATGAAAAACAAATTGGGCATATTGAGGCAATTATTCGTTCTATGACTAAATTAGAGCGAGAACAACCGGAAATAATCAATGCTAGTCGCAAAAAACGCATTGCCAAAGGTAGCGGTACAACGGTACAAGAAATCAATCGTTTAATCAAGCAATTTGATGATATGAAAAAGATGATGAAAACGATGACTGGAATGCAAAAAGGTAAGAAAAAAGGACTAGGTGGATTGAAGTTTCCATTCATGTAAGGAAAAAAGATGGCTCTGTTAAGAAAAAATACTTTACAAAGCAATAGTCTTTTTGCTAATATAATTATCTGTGTGAAATAAATTCGGAGGTGCTTTATAAATGGCAGTTAAAATTCGTTTAAAACGTATGGGAGCTAAAAAAACTCCTTTCTATCGTGTAGTTGTTGCAGATTCTCGTTCTCCTCGTGACGGACGTTTCATTGAGGAAATCGGTACTTACAATCCGGTTGCTCAACCAGCTGAAGTTAAGATCAACGAAGAAGCAGCATTAAAATGGTTAGGAAATGGTGCTAAACCATCTGATACAGTTCGTAACTTATTCTCTAACCAAGGTATCATGGAGAAATTCCACTTATCTAAACAAGGTAAGTAATTGAGGCAATGACTATGAAGAAGTTAGTCGAGACGATTGTCAAGCCTCTTGTCGATCATCCTGAAGATGTAAAAGTTACACAGGAACTTTACAACGGAGAGATAAAGTATCGATTAACTGTACATCCTGAGGATGTTGGAAAAGTCATTGGAAAACAAGGGAAAGTTGCGAAAGCAATTCGAATGCTCTTGTATTCAGTGGGACATCACAATAGTGAAAAAGTAACACTGGAAATTCAATAAACGTAAAAAGGGCGAGGAGTTATTTCCTCTCCCTTTTTTAACATTTAAAGAGAAGTTGCATGTTCCATACGTGAAATGGGGATGCTTAATTTATATAGAAACCAGGGGTGACATACTGTTTATGACAAAATGGTTTAACGTAGGGAAAATTGTAAATACTCATGGCGTAAAAGGAGAAATTCGCGTGGTTTCTCGTACTGATTTTCCAGAAGAGCGATATAAAGTAGGGAATACGTTATACATATCGAATGAAAAAGGTGGAGAGCTTTTCCCAGTAAAGATTACTTCTCATCGTCAACATAAAACATTTGATTTATTGACATTCGAAGGATACGGGAATGTAAATGAAGTAGAACAGTTTAAAGGTTCTCTTTTAAAAGTGCCTGAAGATCAATTAGGCGAACTAGCTGAAGGTGAATACTACTATCATGAAATTATTGGTTGCAACGTTGTAACGGAAGAAGGAGAAGCGTTAGGGACAATAAAAGAAGTTTTATCTCCTGGTGCAAATGATGTTTGGGTAATTAAACGTCCAAAAGGTCAAGATCTGTTAATTCCTTATATTGATGATGTTGTACTTCAAGTTAACATTGAGAATAAATTAGTAACCATTCATGTAATGGAAGGGCTACTATAATGAAAATTGACATTTTAACTTTGTTTCCAGATATGTTTACAGGTGTGTTTGGATCTTCAATTTTAAAGAAAGCACAAGAAAAAGAAGCGGTAGAGCTTCGTGTTGTCAATTTCCGCGATTATACAACGAGTAAGCATAATAGTGTGGATGATTATCCGTATGGTGGCGGCGCTGGGATGGTATTAACTCCTCAGCCTATTTTTGATGCTGTAGAAGATTTAACGAAAGAGACAGAGCGTAAGCCGCGAGTTGTCTTAATGTGTCCGCAAGGTGAAAGGTTTACTCAGAAGAAAGCGGAAGAGCTTGCAGAGGAAGAACATTTAATCTTTGTATGTGGGCATTATGAAGGATATGACGAACGAATTCGTGAACATCTCGTAACAGATGAGATTTCTATCGGCGACTACGTATTAACGGGTGGAGAGTTAGCCTCTATGGTTATAACTGATAGTGTCGTACGTCTCCTTCCAGGAGTACTAGGAAATCATGCTTCACAAGTCGAGGATTCGTTTAGTACAGGTTTATTAGAGCACCCTCATTATACACGTCCAGCTGATTTTCGTGGTATGAAAGTGCCAGATGTATTAATGTCGGGAAATCATAAAAATATTGATGAATGGCGACATAAAGAATCGTTGCGTCGTACGTACACGCGTAGACCGGATTTACTAGAAGAACGAGAATTGTCTAAGCAAGAAAAGAAATGGCTAGAACAGATTAAAGAAGGCAAATAAGGGCTTGATATATTTTCTATTGCAACAGCCCTAGCAATATGCTATTATAACACTTGTGCTACTGAAATCAGTGGCCGTATTAACGATGTTCCGCTGTAATTTATTTAGACTTTATAAGAGCATCTGTTTAAAGGAGAGAATTTAATATGCAACAATTAATCGCAGAAATTACAAAAGGCCAATTAAAAACTGACCTTCCTTCATTCCGTCCTGGAGACACTTTACGTGTACACGTAAAAGTAGTTGAGGGAACTCGTGAAAGAATTCAGCTTTTCGAAGGTGTTGTAATTAAACGTCGTGGTGGCGGAATTAGTGAAACATTCACAGTTCGTAAGATTTCTTACGGTGTAGGTGTAGAGCGTACATTCCCAGTTCACACGCCAAGAATCGCGAAAATCGAAGTACTTCGCCGTGGTAAAGTACGTCGTGCTAAGTTATACTACTTACGTAACCTTCGCGGTAAAAAAGCACGTATTAAAGAAATTCGATAAGACATGTATGGGAGCTTGTAAATGCACAAGCTCCCTTTTTCCAATCTATATAAAATTTTGATATAATACGATCAGCTTACATAATCGTGGAGGGGAAAAGCATGAAGAAAGAAAAGAGTTCACTTTGGGAATGGATCAAGGCAATTTTGATAGCTGTTGTATTAGCAGGTGTTATTAGACAGTTTTTCTTTGCGCCAATTCTCGTAGATGGAGTATCGATGGCGTCTACATTACATGATCGCGATCGAATGATAGTTAATAAAATTGGTTATCACATAGGAGATCCGAAACGATTTGATATTATTGTATTCCGAGCAACGGAAGATAAAGATTATATTAAGCGTATTATCGGCCTACCAGGCGATGAAATAGAGTATCGTAATGATAAACTATATGTTAACGGAAAGGCTTATGAGGAGCCGTATTTAGACAAGCAGAAAAAACAAATTGCTGACGGACCGCTTACATATGATTTCACTCTTGAAGAAATGACAGGGAAGAAAACTGTTCCAGAAGGTCAATTATTTGTTTTAGGCGATAATCGTCGTTTTAGTAAAGATAGCCGTTCGATTGGTACAATTTCAATGGACCAAGTGATTGGAAAGGCAAATATACTATATTGGCCGTTAAAAGATGCTCGTATTGTGAAATAAAAGAAAAAGAAGGTGGCAACATGGTAATTCAATGGTTCCCAGGACATATGGCAAAGGCTAGACGCCAAGTAACAGAAAAATTAAAGTTAATTGATGTTGTAATTGAGCTTGTAGATGCTCGATTACCTTTATCTTCTCGAAATCCGATGATCGATGAGATTATTACACATAAACCAAGGCTTGTTGTTTTAAATAAAGCGGATATGGCAGACGATCGTTTAACAAAGCAATGGATCGCATATTTTAAAGAAAAAGGCCATATGGCAATTTCAATTAACGCACAGGCTGGACAAGGCATGAAGGAAATTGCGGCGGCTTGTAAAGTGTTAGTGAAAGAGAAATTTGATAAAATGGTTGCAAAAGGTATTAGACCGAGAGCGATTCGTGCATTAATTGTAGGGATACCGAATGTTGGTAAATCTACGTTGATTAATAAGTTAGCGAAGAAAAATATTGCTAAAACAGGGGATCGTCCTGGTGTGACAACAGCTCAGCAATGGATTAAAGTTGGGAAAGAAATGGAGCTGTTAGATACGCCGGGTATTTTATGGCCTAAATTTGAAGACCAATTAGTTGGGTTACGTCTAGCTACGACTGGTGCAATTAAAGATTCTATTTTAAATCTACAAGACGTAGCTGTTTATGCGCTACGTTTTATGGAGAAACATTACCCAGAGCGATTAAAAGAGCGCTATAATTTAAATGACATTCCAGAAGACATCGTGGAGTTATTTGATGCGATTGGAAAAAATAGAGGCTGTTTAATGGGCGGCGGAATGATTGATTATGATAAAACATCTGAACTTGTACTTCGGGAGCTTCGTGGTGGCAAACTTGGAAAAATGACGTTTGAAACACCGGAAGAGTTTGCGGAGCAGACAGAAGATGCAGAAAAAGTAGAAGAAGTATAAGACGTGCGTTTGTACGTCTTTTCTTTTTTTGTATATAAAAGGAGTGGCATGAATGCAAAAAGTGACTATTCAAGAGGCGGAACATTTACTACAAGAAATTAGGAGTGAAGAGGACGACCGCTTTCAAATATTAATAAAAGATGAACGTAAAGGAGTACAAAAACTCATCTCGAAGTGGTATAAACAAAAAGAGTTAGCACAAAAGGAAAAAGAAAAATTTCTAGAAATGTCTAAGTATGAAAATGCGTTACGTGAAAAAGGTCTCACATATATCGCAGGTATAGATGAAGTAGGTCGTGGACCGCTAGCTGGGCCAGTTGTGACGGCAGCTGTTGTTCTTCCGGAAGGCTTTTATATTCCAGGATTAAACGATTCGAAAAAGCTGAGTGAGGCGAAGCGAGAACGTTTTTATGATGAAATTAAAGCGCAAGCAATTGCAATTGGAGTTGGAATTGTATCACCGCAAGTTATTGATGAAATAAATATTTATCAAGCGACGAAACAAGCGATGTTAGATGCTGTTGCGAATTTATCTTGTACACCACAATATTTATTAATTGATGCGATGAAACTCCCTACACCAATTCCGCAAACATCTATTATTAAAGGTGATGCAAAAAGTATTTCTATTTCAGCTGCATCCATTATTGCGAAAGTAACGAGAGATCGTATGATGAAAGAGCTTGGAGAAAAGTATCCTGCATATGGATTTGAACAACATATGGGATATGGCACAAAACAACATTTAGAAGCGATTGAAGCGCATGGCATATTAGAAGAACATCGAAAATCGTTTGCGCCAATTAAAGATATGATTCAAAAATAAGCTGCGAAAACGCAGCTTATTTTGTATTTTGACATATAAACATTACTATTTTCCAAAAAGAATAAAGCGATTTCAGTTTTCTGACACTTTATTGTAGACAGCGTGCCAATCATCTTATACAATGGCAATGTAATGTTTTTTAAACATTAAAAAACTTTTCGAGTAAAACAGGAAAACAGGGGAGGATGGGACCATGAATATCCATGAGTACCAAGGTAAGGCAGTCCTTAGAAGCTATGGGGTTAGCGTTCCGAACGGGAAGGTTGCATTTACAGTAGAAGAAGCTGTAGAAGCGGCGAAAGAATTAGGAACGGATGTATGTGTAGTGAAAGCACAAATTCACGCTGGTGGACGCGGCAAAGCTGGCGGAGTAAAAGTTGCAAAAAATTTAGATGAAGTTCGTACATATGCAGAGAGCATTTTAGGAACTACACTTGTGACACATCAAACAGGTCCTGAAGGTAAGGAAGTAAAACGCTTACTTATCGAAGAAGGTTGCGATATTAAAAAAGAATATTATGTAGGTCTTGTTTTAGACCGTGCAACTTCTCAAGTTGTTTTAATGGCGTCTGAAGAAGGCGGAACAGAAATTGAAGAAGTAGCAGAAAAAACACCTGAAAAAATCTTTAAAGAATATATTGATCCAGCAGTAGGCTTACAAGGCTTCCAAGCACGCCGAATTGCATTTAACATCAATATTCCAAAAGAGCTTGTAGGACAAGCTGTGAAGTTTATGATGGGCTTATACCGTGCGTTTATCGAAAAAGATTGCTCTATCGCGGAGATTAACCCACTTGTTACAACAGGTGACGGTAAAGTTATGGCATTAGATGCGAAACTAAACTTTGATTCTAATGCTTTATATCGCCATAAAGACATTTTAGAACTTCGTGACCTTGATGAAGAAGATGCAAAAGAAATCGAAGCTTCTAAATATGACTTAAACTACATTCCTTTAGATGGAAATATCGGTTGTATGGTTAATGGTGCAGGTTTAGCGATGGCTACTATGGATATCATTAAACATTACCATGGCGATCCAGCTAACTTCTTAGATGTTGGTGGCGGTGCGACAGCTGAAAAAGTTACAGAAGCATTCAAAATTATCCTTTCTGACAAAAATGTAAAAGGTATCTTCGTTAATATTTTTGGTGGCATTATGAAGTGTGATGTTATTGCAGAAGGTGTTATTGAAGCAACGAAACAAGTAGGTCTTGAATTACCTTTAGTTGTACGTCTTGAAGGTACAAACGTAGAGTTAGGTAAGAAAATTTTAAATGAGTCTGGCTTAAATATTGTTGCAGCAGAATCTATGGCAGACGGTGCACAAAAAATTGTTTCACTAGTGGGCTAATAGAAAGCGGGGGAGAAAAATGAGCGTATTAGTTAATAAAGATACAAAAGTTATTGTTCAAGGTATTACAGGTTCTCAAGGGTTATTCCACACAAAACAAATGATTGAATACGGTACGAAAATTGTCGGTGGTGTAACGCCAGGTAAAGGTGGCACTGATATTGAAGGTGTACCAGTATTTGATACTGTAGAAGATGCAGTGAAAGCAACAGGCGCAAACGCTTCAGTTGTATACGTTCCACCCGCTTTTGCGGCTGATGCAATTATGGAAGCAGTTGATGCAGAAATTGATTTAGTAGTATGTATTACTGAAGGAATTCCTGTATTAGATATGGTAAATGTAAAGAGATATATGGCTGGTAAACATACACGTTTACTTGGACCGAACTGCCCAGGTGTTATCACACCTGATGAATGTAAAATCGGTATTATGCCAGGATACATTCATAAAAAAGGTCATGTAGGTATCGTATCTCGTTCTGGTACATTAACGTATGAGGCTGTACATCAGTTAACACAAGAAGGTATTGGTCAATCTACGGCTGTAGGTATCGGCGGAGACCCTGTTAACGGTACAGACTTTATTGATGCGTTAAAAGCATTTAATGAAGATGAAGAAACACATGCTGTAATTATGATTGGTGAAATCGGTGGTACAGCGGAAGAAGAGGCAGCTGAATGGGTGAAAGCTAATATGACAAAACCTGTTGTAGGCTTCATTGGCGGCCAAACAGCGCCTGCTGGTAAGCGTATGGGTCATGCTGGTGCAATCATTTCTGGCGGCAAAGGAACTGCTGCAGAAAAGATTAAAACGATGGAAGCTTGTGGTATTAAAGTAGCAGAAACTCCAGCAGTTATGGGTGAAACGCTAATCTCTGTCTTAAAAGAAAAAGGTCTATTTGAGACTTGTAAAAACTACTAATCTGTTGAAAGGCACCTTCTTGCTTGAAGGTGTCTTTTTACCAACTTCTTGTTTACATAATAAAAATTATGGGTAAGGAGAATTGAGATGAAAAGAGAACGGTTATTACATCTACATTACTTGTTAGCAGACCATTGGAAGGCGATAGAGAGGCTATTACATGTCGATCCAGAATTAAAGGAAATATACAATTTTAATACAAAACAAATTGAATGTTACACTGGAATATCCTCGAAAAAATCTTCAGAATTAGTAAATTTTCTTCAAAGTTCAAATCTCCCACAATATATATCTTATTTAGAGAAAAATCGATTCTTTTATATGACAATATGGGATGAAGATTATCCAAAATTATTACGTGAAATACAAGACCCTCCCTTTGTATTATATGGAAAAGGAGAGAAGGATTTCCTCAATAAAGCGAACAAATTAGCGGTTGTTGGAACGAGAGAACCGACTTTATATGGATATGAAAGTTTGAAATTTATTTTACATCCATTATTAGAAAAGGAATGGCTTATTGTCAGTGGATTTGCAAGAGGGATAGATACGTTGTCTCATGAAATTACAGTAAGACGGCATTGCCCGACAATTGCGATACTAGGACATGGATTATCGTATATATATCCAAGAGAAAATCAATATTTATATGAAGTGTGGAATGAATATATATTGTTATTAACAGAGTATCCTCCGCACTATGCACCGAAAAAATGGTATTTTCCAAAAAGGAATCGGATTATTAGTGGCATAAGTAAAGGTGTTTTAGTTGTAGAAGCGAAATCGAGAAGTGGAACACTTATTACCGCAGACCTTGCTCTAGAGCAAAATAGAGAGGTATTTGCACTTCCTGGACCTATATTTATAGATAGTGCATCAGGAACAAATCATCTCATTCAACAAGGAGCGAAACTAGTAAGAAATGCAGAAGATATACTGGAAGAGATTTTAAATTAACCTTATATTTTTATGTTTTTATTAAACAATTATTGACAAATGGTAGATAGGCACTGTATGGTATATTCATTCTTGATTGACAAAAACAAGAGAAATCAATAAGATTAATGAAGACTTGAATCCACCTCTTAAGGAGGCACTAGCATGTCAGATTACCTCGTAATCGTGGAGTCGCCTTCTAAGGCGAAGACCATTGAGAAATATTTAGGGAAAAAATACAAAGTTGTCGCGTCTATGGGACATGTTCGCGATTTACCTAAAAGCCAAATGGGGATAGAAGTAAAGAACAACTTCACCCCGAAGTATATTACCATTCGTGGTAAAGGTCCCGTCTTAAAAGACTTAAAATCAGCAGCAAAAAAAGCAAAGAAAGTCTATCTCGCGGCCGATCCAGACCGCGAAGGGGAAGCTATTGCTTGGCATTTAGCTAATACGTTAAATGTGGACGTTGAATCAGATTGCCGAGTTGTGTTTAATGAGATTACAAAAGATGCAATAAAGGAATCATTCAAACATCCTCGTGCGATTAACATGGATTTAGTAGATGCACAACAAGCAAGACGTATACTAGATCGTCTTGTTGGTTACAATATTAGTCCTTTATTATGGAAGAAAGTAAAAAAAGGACTAAGTGCAGGACGCGTACAATCTGTAGCAGTTCGTTTAATTATCGAACGTGAAAGAGAAATTCAAAGTTTCGAGCCTGAAGAATTCTGGACAATTAAGACAGAATTTGTGAAAGGGAAAGACACATTTGAAGCAAGCTTTTACGGTGTAGATGGTGAAAAAGTTCAATTAACGAATGAAACACAAGTGAATGAAATAATTGAACGGCTGAAAGATAATGCGTTCTCAGTTGAAAATGTAACGAGAAAAGAGCGAAAACGTAATCCTGCATTACCATTTACAACATCTTCCTTGCAACAAGAGGCAGCGCGTAAGTTAAACATGCGAGCAAAGAAAACGATGATGCTTGCGCAGCAATTGTATGAAGGAATCGATCTTGGAAAACAAGGAACTGTAGGTCTTATTACGTATATGAGAACTGATTCAACACGTATCTCAGAAACAGCTCAAACAGAGGCGCGTACTTACATTACTGAGGCGTTTGGTACGGAATACATAGGAACAGAAAAGAAGAAAGAAACGAAGAAGTCGAACGCACAAGATGCGCATGAGGCAATTCGTCCTACTTCGGTAATGAGAAAGCCAGAGGAACTAAAGAGTTTCTTAAGTCGTGATCAACTTCGATTGTATAAATTGATTTGGGAGCGATTTGTTGCAAGTCAAATGGCGTCTGCTATAATGGATACTGTGACAGCGAGACTCATTAATAATAATGTTCAGTTCCGTGCAAGTGGATCGGTTGTAAAGTTCCCAGGATTTATGAAAGTGTATGTAGAGTCGAAAGATGATGGGGCTGAAGAAAAGGATAAGATGTTGCCACCTTTAGAAGTAGGGGAAACCGTATTTTCGAAGGATTTAGAACCGAAGCAACACTTTACACAACCTCCGCCGCGCTATACAGAGGCTCGTCTAGTAAGAACACTTGAAGAGCTTGGAATTGGAAGACCGTCGACTTACGTACCGACACTTGAAACGATTCAAAAACGTGGATATGTAGGTTTGGATAATAAACGCTTCGTTCCAACTGAACTAGGTGAAATAGTAATTGAACTTATTTTAGAGTTTTTCCCAGAAATTATTAACATTGAATTTACTGCTAACATGGAGCAAAGCCTCGATGAAGTAGAAGAAGGAAATGCGAATTGGGTAAAAATTGTTGATGATTTCTACGTAGGATTTGAACCGCGTTTAGAAAAAGCGGAAAAAGAAATGCGTGAAGTGGAAATTAAAGATGAACCAGCTGGGGAAGATTGTGAATTATGTAATCACCCAATGGTCTTTAAAATGGGTAAATACGGGAAATTTATGGCTTGCTCGAATTTCCCAGATTGTCGTAATACAAAACCGATTGTGAAAGAAATCGGTGTTACTTGTCCGAAATGTGATAAAGGTCAAATTATTGAACGTCGTAGTAATAAAAAGAAACGTCTTTTCTATGGGTGCGGTACGTATCCAGAGTGTGACTTTGTATCTTGGGATAAGCCGATTGGCCGTAAATGTCCGAAGTGTGAAGGTATGCTAGTAGAGAAGAAGTTGAAAAAAGGCGTACAAGTACAATGTATTTCGTGTGATTATGAAGAAGAACAACAAATGTGAGCGTAACTGCTCACATTTTTTTCGGGAAGAAAAGGAAAGGTGATAAATATATGACAACACAAGTAGTAAACGTCATTGGCGCAGGTCTTGCAGGAAGTGAAGCAGCTTACCAAATTGCAAAACGTGGTGTCCAAGTAAGATTATACGAAATGAGACCGGTGAGGCAAACGCCAGCTCATCACACAGATAAATTTGCAGAATTAGTATGTAGTAACTCGCTTCGTGCAAACACATTAACAAATGCTGTTGGTGTTATTAAAGAAGAAATGCGCTTAATGGATTCTGTTATTATTCGTGCAGCTGATGAGTGCTCTGTACCAGCAGGAGGGGCTTTAGCGGTAGATCGTCATGAATTTGCGGCAAAAGTAACGGAATATGTGAAAAACCATCCGAATGTAACTGTGATGAATGAAGAAATTACTGAAATTCCAGAAGGTCCTACTGTTATCGCGACAGGTCCACTTACGTCGCCTGATCTTTCTGCGCAATTAAAAGAATTAACGGGTGAAGACTACTTTTATTTCTATGATGCTGCAGCACCGATTGTTGAGAAAGACAGCATTGATATGAATAAAGTGTATTTAAAATCTCGTTACGATAAAGGTGAAGCGGCATATTTAAACTGTCCAATGACGGAAGAGGAATTCGACCGTTTTTACGAGGCTTTAATCGCTGCTGAAACAGTACCTTTAAAAGAATTTGAAAAAGAAATTTTCTTTGAAGGTTGTATGCCAGTAGAAGTTATGGCAAGTAGAGGAAGACAAACACTAGTATTTGGACCGATGAAACCTGTTGGATTAGAAGATCCGAAAACAGGGAAAACGCCATATGCTGTTGTTCAGTTACGCCAAGATGATGCAGCGGGAACGTTATACAATATCGTAGGTTTCCAAACGCATTTAAAATGGGGACCGCAAAAAGAAGTGTTACAGTTGATTCCAGGACTGGAAAACGCAGAGATTGTACGTTATGGTGTAATGCATCGTAATACGTTTATTAATTCACCTAACTTGCTTCGTCCAACATACCAATATAAACAACGTGATGATTTATTCTTCGCTGGTCAAATGACTGGAGTGGAGGGATATGTTGAATCGGCGGCTTCAGGATTGCTAGCAGGTATCAACGCTGCTCGACTTGTGAAAGGTGAAGAGCCGGTTGTATTACCGCCTGTAACTGCAATGGGAAGTATGGCGAATTATATTACTGCGACAAATGCAAAAAACTTCCAACCGATGAATGCAAACTTCGGTCTGTTTGCACCGTTAGAGAAGAAAATTAAAAAGAAAGCAGAACGTAATGAAGCCTATGCAACACGCGCTTTAGAAACGATTCGAAATTTTGTAAATATTTAGTTAAATTTCTTGCAAAGGCTACTAAGTTGTGATACGATTTAGTAGCCTTTATTGAGGTGAATTGTGTGAATGTGAAGAAATTGTTACAATTATTCGTTGGATATTTACAAATTGAAAGAAATTATTCAAAATATACAATTGCAAGTTATCAAAATGATTTAGAACATTTTGTGCAATTTATGGAGCGAGAAGGCATATCCTCTTTTTTAGATATTACATACGCGGATGTTCGTTTGTACTTAACGACGTTGCACGATGAAAAGTTAGCCCGTAAATCTGTCGCAAGAAAAGTATCAAGCTTACGAAGTTTATATCGTTTTTTGATGCGTGAAGGTTATCTGAAAGATAATCCGTTTGCACTTGCGTCACTCCCCAAAAAAGAATTGTCAATCCCAAAGTTTTTATATGCTGAAGAATTAGAGGAATTATTTGAAGTTTCTGATACGGAAACCCCGTTAGGTCAAAGGAATCAAGCTTTATTAGAATTGATGTATGCGACTGGGATCCGTGTGAGTGAATGTGTCAATTTACAACTTACCGATATTGACTTTGCGGTGGGGACAATTTTAGTAATGGGAAAAGGAAAAAAACAAAGGTATATTCCGTTCGGGAGCTATGCACAAGATGCTTTAATTACTTATATAGAGAACGGGAGAAAACAGTTAGCCAAGAAAACTGAAGAACAATCTCATATGGTATTTTTAAATGCGAAAGGCACGCCGCTGACAAGTCGAGGAGTACGCTATGTATTAAATGAACTCATTAAGAAAGCTTCACTGACAATGCGTATAAGTCCTCATATGTTAAGGCATACATTTGCTACACATATGTTAGATGAAGGGGCAGATTTACGTACTGTACAGGAGCTACTCGGTCATGAAAATTTGTCTACGACACAAATTTATACGCATGTCTCTAAAGAAAGATTGCGTTCTGTCTACATGAAGCATCACCCACGGGCATAAATTGCTTTTAAAGCTATAAAAACATATAAAGGAGTTTTTTCTATGGGAAATTTCCATGCTACAACGATATTTGCAGTTCATCATAATGGAGAATGTGCAATGGCTGGAGATGGCCAGGTGACAATGGGAAATGCTGTTGTAATGAAACATACAGCTCGTAAGGTTCGTAAACTTTTTCAAGGGAAAGTTTTAGCTGGTTTTGCAGGTTCAGTTGCTGATGCATTTACTCTTTTTGAAATGTTTGAAGGGAAATTAGAAGAGTATAATGGAAACTTGCAGCGTGCTGCTGTTGAGATGGCGAAGCAATGGCGAGGTGACAAAATGTTACGTCAGCTAGAAGCGATGCTCATTGTCATGGATAAAACAACTATGCTCCTTGTTTCAGGTACGGGAGAAGTGATTGAACCGGATGATGGTATTTTAGCAATTGGATCTGGTGGGAATTATGCGCTTTCAGCAGGTCGTGCTTTAAAACAATATGCAAGTGAACATTTAACAGCGAAGCAAATTGCGAAAGCGAGTTTAGAAATTGCTGGCGATATTTGTGTTTATACAAACCACAACATAATTGTGGAAGAATTGTAGAATCGTAAGGGAGGCATTTTATATGCATTTACATTTTACTCCGCGTCAAATTGTGGAAAAATTAGATCAATACATTATCGGTCAAAAAGATGCGAAGAAAGCGGTTGCTGTAGCTTTAAGAAATCGATACCGCCGAAGTAAATTAGCTGAAAATCTACGTGATGAAATTGCACCTAAAAATATTTTAATGATTGGTCCAACAGGTGTTGGTAAAACAGAGGTAGCACGACGAATGGCGAAACTCGTTGGAGCACCTTTTATTAAGGTTGAAGCTACGAAGTTTACAGAAGTTGGATATGTAGGTAGAGATGTAGAATCGATGGTACGTGACCTTGTGGAAACGTCAGTTCGTATTGTGAAAGAAGAAATGGTAGTTAAAGTACAAGACAAAGCAGAAGAACAAGCGAACCAACGTCTTGTTGAAATTTTAGTACCGAGTCCGGAGAAGCAATCTGGATTTAAAAACCCATTAGAAATGCTATTTGGTGGCGCTCAAAATTCGAATCAAACAACAGATTCACAGGAAGATGTTGAAATCGAAAAGAAACGTCAAGATGTGGAAAGAAAGCTTACTGCAGGACTTCTTGAAGATGAAATTGTATCGATTGAAGTGACTGAACAACAGTCTTCCATGTTCGATATGTTGCAAGGAACTGGCATGGAACAAATGGGAATGAATTTCCAAGATGCATTAGGAAGTTTTATGCCGAAAAAAACAAAAAAACGTAAACTTTCTGTAAAAGAAGCAAGAAAAGTCTTGACAAATGAGGAAGCACAGCGCTTAATTGATATGGATGAAGTTACACAAGAGGCTGTTTATCGTGCTGAACAGCTCGGGATTATTTTTATCGATGAAATTGACAAAATTGCTGGTAAGCAGTCGAATAGTGTAGATGTATCACGTGAAGGTGTGCAACGTGACATTTTACCAATTGTAGAAGGATCAAATGTTGCGACAAAATACGGATCAGTAAAAACGGATTATATTTTATTCGTTGCAGCTGGAGCGTTTCATATGTCTAAACCGTCAGATTTAATTCCGGAATTGCAAGGGAGATTTCCGATTCGAGTAGAATTAACAAAATTATCAACTGATGATTTTGTTAAAATATTAATCGAGCCTGACAATGCGTTAATTAAACAATATATGGCTTTATTAGCGACTGAAGGTATAGAAATTGAATTTTCAGACGAAGCTATTCGTAAGATTGCTGAGATTGCTTATCAAGTTAATCAGGATACAGATAATATTGGAGCAAGAAGACTTCATACGATTATGGAGAAGCTCCTTGAAGATTTATCGTTTGAAGCATCTGAAATTACGTTAGAGAAAATAACGATAACACCTCAATACGTTGAGGAGAAATTAGCAACGATTGCTAAAAATAAAGATGTGAGCCAGTTTATTTTGTAATAGTGTCATCAGGTGACTCGCCCTAGTTTCCAAGTGATGAAAAAATATGTGAGTAACATGTAGGAGGAACTTTTGAAATGGAATTATTAGCAAAAACAAGAAAATTAAATGCGTTATTACAGAGCGCAGCAGGAAAGCCTGTAAACTTTAGAGAAATGTCTGACACAATGTGTGAAGTAATCGAAGCGAACGTATTCGTAGTAAGCCGTCGTGGTAAATTACTAGGTTATGCAATTCACCAACAAATCGAGAATGAGCGTATGAAACAAATGCTTGCAGAGCGTCAATTCCCAGAAGAGTATACACAAAGCTTATTCAACATTACAGAAACATCTTCAAACTTAGATGTAAACAGTGCTTACACAGCATTCCCAGTAGAAAATAAAGAATTATTTGGTCAAGGTTTAACTACAATCGTACCGATCGTTGGTGGCGGTGAGCGTCTAGGTACATTAGTTTTAGCTCGTCTTGGTCAAGAGTTCCTAGATGATGATTTAATTCTTGCTGAGTACAGCTCAACTGTTGTAGGTATGGAAATTTTACGTGAAAAAGCAGAAGAAATTGAAGAAGAAGCACGTAGCAAAGCTGTTGTTCAAATGGCGATCAGCTCATTATCTTACAGTGAGTTAGAAGCAATCGAGCACATCTTCGAAGAATTAAACGGAACAGAAGGTTTACTTGTCGCAAGTAAAATTGCTGACCGCGTAGGAATCACTCGTTCAGTAATCGTAAATGCACTTCGTAAATTAGAAAGTGCTGGTGTAATTGAGTCGCGTTCTTTAGGTATGAAAGGAACATACATTAAAGTATTAAACGACAAATTCTTACATGAACTTGCTAAATTAAAAACAAACTAATTTATAAAACTCTCCTCATTTTTGAGGAGAGTTTTTTGTGTATAAAAGATTGATGTTGTTAGTAAATAGCGGCATAATCGCATTTTTTGAAAAGCTATAAATTGCATTTCACTTTTTTGCTTAAAAGAAATGCAGGTTGGTAATACTAGAATTCGAGTATGAACAAAGAAAGTTTTACATTGTTCGCATTTTCGACTTGATTGTAATATTTCAGTATGATATAGTAAGCAGTGGTGTCAGTACAAAGTACACACGTTTACTGATTTAAGTGTTGGTGCTACGTTTGTAGTTTCGCTTAGAGATGAAGTAAACGGAGGATATCAAAAACCATTTAGGAGGAACTATATTATG
This sequence comes from Bacillus cereus group sp. MYBK139-1, assembly GCF_051916915.1. NCBI lineage: Bacteria > Bacillati > Bacillota > Bacilli > Caryophanales > Bacillaceae > Bacillus > Bacillus cereus group sp. MYBK139-1. Next base: position 991,800 of record NZ_JBQAHO010000002.1, read on the forward strand.
TCAGTAATTTCTATGAAGCAATTGCTTGAAGCTGGTGTTCATTTCGGACATCAAACTCGTCGTTGGAACCCAAAAATGAAGCGTTACATTTTCACAGAGCGTAACGGTATCTACATCATCGACTTACAAAAAACTGTGAAAAAAGTTGAGGAAGCTTTCAAAGTTATGCGTGACATCGCTGCTGAAGGCGGAGACATCTTATTCGTAGGTACTAAAAAACAAGCACAAGAAGCTATTAAAGAAGAAGCAACTCGTGCTGGTATGTACTTCGTTAACCAACGTTGGTTAGGTGGAACTTTAACTAACTTCCAAACAATCCAAAAGCGTATCAAGCGTCTTAAAGACATCGAAAGAATGCAAGAAGATGGTACTTTCGAAGTACTACCTAAGAAAGAAGTTGTTCAACTTAAAAAAGAGTTAGAGCGTCTTGAGAAATTCTTAGGCGGTATTAAAGATATGAAAGGTCTTCCAAGTGCATTATTCGTAGTAGACCCTCGTAAAGAGCGTATTGCAGTTGCTGAAGCACGCAAATTACACATTCCAATCATCGGTATCGTTGATACAAACTGTGATCCAGACGAAATCGATCACGTTATCCCAGCAAACGATGATGCAATTCGTGCTGTAAAACTTCTTACATCTAAAATGGCAGACGCGATCCTTGAAGCAAAACAAGGTGAAGAAACTGTTACTGCGTAACAAAGTTGGAAAGGTGATAAGGGGTTCGGCCTTTTATCACCTTTTTTAAGGTATAAACACCTTTATAAAAGGTATAAATACATATTTTAGGAGGATGAAAAGTATGGCAATCACTGCACAAATGGTAAAAGAATTACGTGAAAAAACTGGCGCAGGTATGATGGACTGCAAAAAAGCTTTAACAGAAACTAACGGCGACATGGAGAAGGCAATTGACTTCTTACGTGAAAAAGGTATTGCGAAAGCTGCTAAAAAAGCAGACCGCATCGCTGCTGAAGGTTTAACTTTCATCGAAACAAACGGTAACGACGGTTTAATCTTAGAATTAAACTCTGAAACTGATTTCGTTGCGAAAAACGAAGGTTTCCAAACATTAATTAAAGAATTAGCTGCTCACTTATTAGCTAACAAACCAGCTAACGTTGAAGAAGCTATGGCTCAAACAATGGAAAACGGCAAAAAAGTAGAAGAGCACATCAACGAAGCAATCGCTAAAATTGGTGAAAAACTTACACTTCGTCGTTTCGAAATCGTATCAAAAACTGATGCAGATGCATTCGGCGCTTACTTACACATGGGTGGACGCATTGGTGTATTAACAGTTCTTGAAGGTTCTACTGATGAAGCGGCTGCTAAAGATGTTGCAATGCACATCGCTGCAGTTAACCCTAAATACATCGACCGCGATGCTGTAACAGCTGAAGAAGTTGAGCATGAGCGTCAAGTATTAACACAACAAGCATTAAACGAAGGCAAGCCTGAAAAAATCGTTGCAAAAATGGTTGAAGGCCGTCTTGGCAAATTCTTCGAAGAAATTTGCTTACTTGACCAAGCATTCGTTAAAAACCCTGATATGAAAGTTCGTCAGTTCGTTGAGTCTAAAGGCGGAACATTAAAAGGATTCGTTCGCTACGCTGTTGGTGAAGGTATCGAAAAACGCGAAGACAACTTTGCTGAAGAAGTAATGAACCAAGTAAAAGGTAGTAACTAATACAGATTAGGGAACACATTGTGTTCCCTTTTTTAAAATAAAGATGTAAGCAATTGGAGGTTCATTATGAGTAAACCGAAATATAATCGTGTCGTTTTAAAGCTGAGTGGAGAAGCTTTAGCTGGCGAGCAAGGATTTGGAATTAACCCAGCTGTTATTAAATCAGTTGCGGAACAAGTGAAAGAAATTGCAGAACTTGATGTAGAGGTTGCTGTTGTTGTTGGTGGCGGTAACATTTGGCGTGGTAAAATTGGAAGTGAAATGGGCATGGATCGTGCAGGAGCAGATTACATGGGCATGTTAGCGACAGTTATGAATTCATTAGCTCTTCAAGATAGCTTGGAGAATATCGGAATTCAAACTCGCGTACAAACTTCAATTGAGATGCGTCAAGTGGCAGAGCCTTACATTCGTCGTAAAGCAGTTCGTCACTTAGAGAAGAAACGTGTTGTTATCTTTGCAGCAGGTACAGGTAATCCATACTTCTCTACAGATACAACAGCAGCATTACGTGCAGCAGAAATTGAAGCAGACGTAATTTTAATGGCGAAAAACAATGTAGATGGCGTATATAATGCGGACCCATCTATTGATCCAACAGCTACGAAATACGAAACGCTTACTTACTTAGATGTATTAAAAGAAGGTTTAGGTGTAATGGATTCTACAGCTTCTTCTCTATGTATGGATAATGATATTCCATTAATTGTATTCTCAGTTATGGAAAAAGGGAATATTAAACGTGCCGTTCTAGGCGAAAATATCGGAACAGTTGTAAGGGGGAAATAAATATGGGACAACAAGTATTAAAGTCTTCAAATGAAAAAATGGAAAAAGCAGTTGCTGCTTATTCTCGTGAATTAGCAACAGTTCGTGCTGGCCGTGCAAACGCGTCTGTATTAGATAAAGTACAAGTTGATTACTATGGTGCACCAACACCAGTTGTGCAATTAGCGAACATTACAGTTCCAGAAGCACGTTTACTTGTAATTCAACCGTATGACAAAACTTCTATCGGTGATATCGAAAAAGCAATTTTAAAAGCAGATTTAGGCTTAAACCCTTCTAATGATGGAACTGTAATTCGTATTGCATTCCCTGCATTAACAGAAGAGCGTCGTCGTGATCTTGTAAAAGTTGTGAAAAAATATGCTGAAGAAGCAAAAGTTGCTGTTCGTAACGTACGTCGTGACGGAAATGATGATCTTAAGAAGCTTGAAAAAGCTGGCGAGATTACAGAAGACGATTTAAGAGGATATACTGAAGATATCCAAAAAGAAACAGATAAATATATTGCAAAAGTTGACGAAATCGCAAAAAACAAAGAAAAAGAAATCATGGAAGTGTAATAGCGATACTTTCGCAAATATGACCCTCTTCTTAAGGGGGTCTTTTTACACTTTTAGGCATACGTCTGCTTGTTGGAGGGTATGAATGATGTTTAAAAACTTTCCTTTTTTTAAAGGTAAAAAGGACACATCGTTTGATCATCTCGTTGAAGAAGTGAAAAAAGGATACATCCCAGAACATATTGCCATCATTATGGATGGTAATGGAAGATGGGCAAAGAGGAGAGCGATGCCTCGTATTGCGGGACATCATGAAGGCATGCAAGTTGTAAAGAAAATCACAAAATTTGCAAGCAAACTTAATGTGAAAGTATTAACTCTTTATGCTTTTTCAACTGAGAACTGGAAAAGACCAAAAAAGGAAGTTGATTATTTAATGAAGCTTCCAGAAGAATTTTTAGGTACATTTTTACCAGAATTGATTGAAGAGAACGTACAAGTCCGTGTAATAGGGCAACAAGATCGTCTTCCTACGCATACACGCAGAGCGATGGAGAAGGCCATGGAAGAGACGAAAGAGAATACGGGATTAATTCTGAATTTCGCGTTAAACTATGGAAGTCGAGATGAAATCGTTTCTGCTGTGCAACATATGATGAAAGATTGTGAGGAAGGAAAAGTTCGTGTTGAAGATGTAAGCGAAGAAATGCTTTCTTCCTACTTAATGACGAGTTCTTTACCTGACCCAGAGTTGTTAATTCGTACGAGCGGAGAGCTACGTATTAGTAATTTCATGTTATGGCAAATTGCATATTCGGAATTTTGGTTTACAGATGTGTATTGGCCAGATTTTACCGAGGAACATTTGCTAAATGCGATTACAGACTTTCAACATAGAGGGCGCAGATTCGGAGGCGTGTAGAAAGAGAGGGTTTGGTAGTGAAACAGAGAATTATTACTGGAGTGGTTGCTGCCGCGCTATTCATTCCCATCGTAATTTACGGTGGCGTGCCTTTTACGGTTTTAGTGTATGCACTTGCTTCTATAGGTTTATATGAATTAATTCGTATGAATAAGCTTACGCTTATTTCAGTGCCAACAGTTTTAGCTGCAGTATTATTATGGATTATTTTAATTCCAAGTAGTGCATCAGAACTGTTTACTTGGATTGGATTAGGTAAATTAGAAATCACATTTGTGATTGTTTTATTACTTTTATCATATACAGTCCTTTCTAAGAATACATTTACTTTTGACAATGCTTCGTTTTTACTAATGGCAACAACATATGTTGCAATGGGATTCTTATATTTGAATGAAACGAGAATTTTAGGAATTAAATATGTGTTTTGCGCATTATTTGTTATATGGGCTACTGATTCAGGCGCATATTTCGTAGGAAAAGCATTAGGAAAAAGAAAGTTATGGCCAGAAATTAGTCCAAATAAAACGATTGAAGGTTCATTAGGCGGCATCGTTTGTGGAATTATTGTAGCGCTTGTTTACAACATGTTTTTCCCAGTGGAATCGAATGTAGTAATTTTAATCGTGCTGACAATTATCATTTCTATTTTTGGACAAATTGGTGATTTAGTACAATCTGCATTTAAACGTCATTATGGCGTAAAAGATTCAGGTACAATTTTACCTGGACATGGTGGTATATTAGATCGAACAGATAGTTGGTTATTCGTTTTACCAATTCTCTACTTCTTATTACAATACAATTAATAAATGAACGAGGGGTTGGAGTCATGAAAAACATTAGTTTATTAGGTGCAAGCGGATCAATTGGTACACAAACTTTAGATGTATTACGCTCGCACCCAGACCAATTCCGTCTCGTTGCTTTTTCTGTAGGGAAAAATATTGACTACGCAGTAAAGGTCATTCAAGAATTTTCTCCGCAAATTGTCTCTGTGCAAAGAGAGGAAGATGTTTTAAAATTACAAGCTGTCTCTGGTAATACAAAAATTGTATATGGTAGTGAAGGACTTTTAGAAGTAGCATTACATCCAGATGCGGAGATCGTAGTAAATGCTGTTGTAGGTAGCGTAGGGTTGTTACCAACACTTCGTGCAATTGAGGCGAAAAAAACAATTGGAATTGCAAACAAAGAAACGTTAGTAACTGCAGGGCATCTTGTAATGGAAGCAGCGCGAAAACATAATGTTTCGTTACTTCCAGTAGACAGTGAACATTCAGCTATTTTTCAATGCTTGAATGGTGAAAATGAAAAAAGAATTTCTCGACTAATTATAACGGCTTCTGGTGGAAGTTTCCGTGATAAAACGAGAGATGAATTGCATCATGTGACCGTAGAAGATGCGCTTCGACATCCAAACTGGTCAATGGGTTCGAAAATTACAATTGATTCTGCTACAATGATGAATAAGGGGCTAGAAGTAATTGAAGCACATTGGCTTTTTGGTATCCCTTACGAGCAAATCGATGTTGTTTTACATAAAGAAAGTATTATTCATTCTATGGTTGAATTTGAAGATCGTAGTGTGATGGCACAGCTTGGCTCACCTGATATGCGAGTACCAATTCAATACGCACTTACATATCCTGATCGATTACCTCTTTCAGACACAAAGCAGTTAAATTTATGGGAAATGGGTACATTACATTTTGAGAAAATGAACCAAGAACGTTTCCGTTGCTTGCGCTTTGCGTATGAAGCTGGAAAAACAGGTGGAAGTATGCCAGCTGTAATGAATGCAGCGAATGAAGTAGCTGTTGAAGCTTTTTTACAAAAGAGAATTGGTTTCTTAACAGTGGAAGACCTCATTGAAAAAGCAATGAACCATCACAATGTCATTGCACGTCCGAGCTTAGAGGAAATTCTGGAAATTGATGCAACCACAAGACGGTTTGTGATGGAACAAATTTAGCAAAGGTGGTATGGAATTGAATACAGCGATTGCCTTTATATTAATTTTCGGTGCACTCGTATTTTTCCATGAGCTAGGGCATCTATATTTCGCAAAAAGAGCAGGTATTTTATGCCGTGAGTTTGCGATTGGTTTTGGTCCGAAAATATTCTCATTTGAAAAGAATGAAACGGTGTATACGATTCGATTACTGCCCCTTGGTGGCTATGTAAGAATGGCTGGCGAGGATGCAGATACAGTTGAGTTAAAGCCTGGGAAAAAGGTTGGCCTTGTATTAAACGAAAAAGACGAAGTTGTAAAATTAGTTTTTGATGGATATGAAAAGTATCCAAATGTTCGAGTTATTGAAGTCGAACAAGCTGATTTAGAGCATAATTTAACAATTTCGGGTTATGAAGAGTACGAGGAAGAGCTTCAAACATTCCGAGTGAATGAGAAGGCTCGTATTATTACTGCCGGTGAAGAAATTCAAATTGCTCCGTATAATAGACAGTTTGGCTCTAAGAAATTAGGTCAACGTGCTTTAACGATCTTTGCAGGTCCTGCAATGAACTTCATTTTAGCATTTGTTATTTTTGTGATTCTTGGATTTGTACAAGGTGTTCCTGTTGACAAACCAATGGTCGGAAAAGTGATGGAGAATAGTGCAGCAGAGCAAGCTGGATTAAAAGAAAATGATACAATTCAAGCTATTGATGGGAAAAACACAAGTACATGGAAAGATGTTGTTACCATTGTACGTGAAAATCCGAATAAAGAAATTACGTTACAAGTAAAGCGTGATAGTGAACAGTTTAATGTGAAAGTAACGCCAACGCTTGATAAAGAAGGTAAAGAAGAAGTTGGTAGAATCGGTGTTTATTCTCCTGTAGAGAAAACAGTGATAGGTTCTATTAAATCAGGTTTTGAACAAACATACCAATGGACGAAACTAATTTTTGAGTCTCTTGTGAAATTAGTAACCGGCCAATTCTCTATTAATGAGTTGTCAGGTCCAGTAGGAATTTATAATCTAACAGATCAAGTTGTAGATTATGGATTTACGCGTGTATTAAGTTTAGCAGCCGTTTTAAGTATTAACCTTGGTTTATTTAACCTACTACCAGTTCCTGCTTTAGACGGTGGACGTTTGTTCTTCTTCTTAATTGAGGCGTTACGCGGGAAACCAATTGATCGCCAAAAAGAAGGAATGGTTCACTTTATTGGTTTTGCATTATTAATGTTACTTATGTTAGTAGTAACTTGGAATGACATTCGTAAGTTTTTCTTGTAAAATAAAGTGAAACTTATAATGAAATAGAGCTCGTAGAATAAAATCCCTCACCTAACTCGAGGTGAGGGGTTTTCCTGCGTATAAGAGTAAAATGAAGAGGTGCGAATAAATGAAACAAAGTATGGTATTTAGTCCTACATTACGTGAAGTTCCAGCTGATGCTGAAATTAAGAGTCATCAGTTATTACTTCGTGCAGGTTTTATGCGTCAAAATGCTTCTGGTATTTATAGCTTTTTACCATTTGGATTAAAAGTGCTACACAAAGTAGAACGAATCGTTCGAGAAGAAATGGAGCGCGCAGGTGCTGTAGAATTATTAATGCCAGCGATGCAAGCTGCAGAATTATGGCAAGAGTCAGGTCGTTGGTATTCTTACGGATCTGAATTAATGCGTATGAAAGATCGTAACGCTCGTGAATTTGCATTAGGAGCGACACATGAAGAAGTAATTACGGATCTTGTACGTGATGAAGTGAAATCATATAAAAAATTACCGTTAACATTATATCAAATTCAAACAAAATTCCGTGATGAACAAAGACCTCGTTTCGGTTTATTACGTGGAAGAGAGTTTCTAATGAAAGATGCATACTCTTTCCATGCTACGCAAGAGAGCTTAGATGAAGTGTACGATCGCTTATACAAAGCATACTCTAACATTTTCGCTCGTTGTGGCTTGAATTTCCGTGCGGTTATTGCTGATTCAGGAGCAATGGGTGGAAAAGATACACATGAATTTATGGTATTATCTGATGTTGGTGAAGATACAATTGCATACTCTGATACATCTGATTATGCAGCGAACATCGAAATGGCTCCTGTTGTAGCTACGTATACGAAGAGTGACGAAGCAGAAAAAACGCTTGAAAAAGTAGCAACACCAGACCAAAAAGCAATTGAAGAAGTATCCGCATTCTTAAACATCGAAGCTGAAAAGTGCATTAAGTCTATGGTATTTAAAGTAGATGAGAAATTAGTAGTTGTACTTGTTCGTGGTGATCATGAAGTAAACGATGTAAAAGTGAAAAATGTATACGGTGCTTCAGTTGTTGAGCTTGCTTCTCATGAAGAAGTAAAAGAATTATTAAATTGTGAAGTTGGTTCATTAGGTCCGATTGGTGTAACAGGTGATATTGAAATTATCGCTGATCACGCTGTAGCATCGATTGTCAACGGATGTTCAGGAGCGAACGAAGAAGGGTTCCATTATGTAAATGTAAATCCAGAACGTGACTTTAAAGTAAGTCAATATACGGATTTACGATTTATTCAAGAAGGAGATCAATCTCCAGACGGAAACGGAACAATTCTTTTCGCACGCGGAATTGAAGTTGGTCATGTATTCAAATTAGGAACTCGTTATAGTGAAGCAATGAACGCAACATTCCTAGATGAAAACGGAAAAACACAACCACTTATTATGGGTTGTTACGGCATTGGTGTGTCTCGTACAGTGGCAGCAATTGCAGAGCAGTTTAATGATGAGAACGGTTTAGTTTGGCCAAAAGCTGTTGCACCGTTCCATGTGCATGTAATTCCAGTAAATATGAAATCTGATGCACAACGTGAAATGGGTGAAAACATCTATAACTCATTACAAGAGCAAGGATATGAAGTATTACTAGATGATCGTGCAGAACGTGCAGGCGTTAAATTTGCTGATGCTGATTTATTCGGCCTTCCAGTTCGCGTGACAGTTGGTAAAAAAGCAGACGAAGGTATTGTAGAAGTGAAAGTACGTGCTACAGGTGAGTCTGAAGAAGTGAAAGTAGAAGAGCTTCAAACATATATTGCTAATATTTTAAAATAAGAAGAGGTACCTCATAACGAGGTACCTTCTCTTTCTTTGTAAACGTATTTTGTAAAAGACGAAGGGAGAAATCTTTCTTTGTAGTACGTTTCAATTTATAATAGCAAATGGAAGGAGAGTGCTTATGTCTTTAACAAATGAACAACAAGAGCGATTTCAAATTTTGCTCCAGCAGTTGCAAATACCAGAAGACCTTATAAATCAATATTTACAAGGCGGTGGCATTGAAAAGCTAGTTATTGATAAAGCGAATAAAAGTTGGCATTTTGACTTACAAGTGCCGCGTATTTTGCCTACAGAATTATATGAATTGCTAGAAACAAAGCTTAAGCAATCATTTTCTCATATTGCAAGAACAACATTTGCATTAGAAACAGAGAACAAACAATTTACTGAAGAAGAAGTGAGGGCGTATTGGCCACTTTGTACGGAACGAATTACATTTTCACCTATGTTTGCTTATTTAAAGAAGCAGCTTCCGCAGGTTAATGGAGTGAAGTTACTTATAAATGTGAATAATGAGCTGGAATCTACTGCTTTAAAGAAAAACGTTGCGAAACCAGTAGGGGATCAATACGAGGCTTTTGGATTCCCGCGTTTCCAGTTAGACACACATATACAGCAAAATACAGAAGAAATGCAAAAGTTTCGTGAGCAAACGCAGCAAGAGGACCGCGAGCGTGTTATACAAGCTATGGAAGAAATGGCGAAGAAGCAAGCTGAAGAAAGCAGCGTTGTGCATGAAGGGCCGATCACACTCGGGTATCTTATTAAGCCAGATGAAGAGATTACACCGATGCGAGAAATTCAAGATGAAGAAAGAAGAAAAACAGTTCAAGGATATGTCTTCCATGTGGAAACGAAAGAGCTTCGTAGTGGACGTACGTTATTAACTTTAAAAATAACGGATTATACAGATTCGATTATGATCAAAATGTTCTCACGTGATAAAGAAGATATTCCAATGTTACAATCCTTGAAAAAAGGAATGTGGGTGAAGGCTCGTGGTTCTGTTCAAAATGATACATTTGTTCGAGATTTAGTAATGATTGCAAATGATATTAATGAAATAACAGGACCGTCTCGTAAAGATAAAGCCCCAGAAGGCGAAAAACGTGTAGAGCTGCATCTTCACACGCCAATGAGTCAAATGGATGCTGTTACTCCTGTTTCTAGACTTGTTGCCCAAGCAGGTAAATGGGGACATGAGGCTATTGCGATTACAGACCATGCTGTGGCTCAGTCGTTCCCGGAAGCATATTCTGCAGGGAAAAAGGCTGGAGTTAAAGTTATATACGGTGTAGAAGCGAATTTAGTTAATGACGGTGTACCAATAGCGTATAACGAAGCGCATCGTTTACTTGCAGAGGAAACGTATGTTGTTTTTGACGTTGAGACGACAGGTTTATCAGCTGTATACGATACAGTTATTGAGTTAGCTGCTGTAAAAGTAAAAGGTGGCGAAATAATTGACCGCTTTGAATCTTTTGCAAATCCGCATCAACCATTATCGGCAACGATCATTGAATTAACAGGTATTACAGATGATATGTTAACCGACGCACCAGAAGTAGACGAAGTGTTTAAAAAGTTTGAAGAATGGATGGGCGACCATACACTTGTTGCTCATAACGCAAGTTTCGATATGGGCTTCATTAACGTAGGTTTTAAAAAGGCGGGGTTAGAAAAAACGAATAACCCAGTAATTGATACGTTAGAACTTGCACGATTCCTATTCCCGGAAATGAAAAATCATCGATTAAATACGTTGTGTAAAAAGATGGACATTGAATTAACTCAGCATCACCGTGCGATTTATGATACAGAAGCAACGGGATATTTACTAGTAAAAATGTTAAAAGATGTGATTGAAAAAGGGTTTGAATATCATGACCAATTAAATGATAGCATGGGACAAGGAGATGCGTATAAGCGCGGGCGTCCAAGTCATATGACATTACTTGCTACATCAGATGTCGGATTGAAAAATTTATATAAACTTGTTTCATATTCTCACCTGAATTATTTTTACCGTGTACCACGTGTACCGAGATCACTATTAAAAAAATATCGTGAAGGAATTTTAGTAGGAACGGCTTGTGATAAAGGTGAAGTATTTGAGGCGATGATGCAAAAAGCTCCTGAAGAGGTAGAAGAAATTGCACAGTTCTATGATTACATTGAAGTAATGCCACCAGAAGTGCTACGTCATTTAGTAGAGCGTGAACTCGTTCGAGATGAGGGGCAATTAAAAACAATTATTTCGAACTTAGTAAAACTAGGTGAGACGTTAGATAAACCAGTTGTTGCTACCGGAAACGTACATTATTTAGATCCAGAAGATGCAATGTATCGTAAAATTTTAGTTAGTTCACAGGGTGGAGCAAATCCGTTAAACCGACATTCATTACCACCTGTACATTTCCGTACAACAGATGAAATGTTAGAGTGTTTCTCATTCTTAGGTGAAGACGTAGCGAAAGAAATTGTCGTAACGAATACACAAAAGATTGCATCATTAATTGGCGATGTTCATCCAGTAAAAGATGATCTATATACACCGAAAATTGAAGGTGCAGATGATGAAACGCGTGATATGAGTTATAAAATGGCGCGTAGCATTTATGGTGAAGAGTTACCTGAAATTGTAGAAGCACGTTTAGAAAAAGAATTAAAAAGTATTATTGGACATGGATTCGCCGTAATTTATTTAATTTCACATAAGCTGGTGAAAAAATCGTTAGTAGACGGATATCTAGTAGGGTCGCGTGGGTCGGTAGGTTCATCATTCGTTGCAACGATGATGGAAATTACAGAAGTAAACCCATTACCACCACACTATGTATGTCCGAAGTGTAAGCAATCAGAATTCTTTAATGATGGTTCTGTAGGGTCTGGTTTCGACTTACCGGATAAAGAATGTCCAACTTGTAATATTCCATATGTAAAAGATGGACATGACATTCCGTTCGAAACGTTCCTTGGATTTAAAGGAGATAAGGTACCCGATATCGATTTGAACTTCTCTGGAGAATACCAACCACGTGCCCATAACTATACGAAAGTACTGTTCGGCGAAGATTATGTATATCGTGCGGGAACGATTGGTACAGTTGCGGAAAAAACTGCTTATGGATATGTAAAAGGTTATGCAAATGATCATAACTTAACGATTCGAAATGCAGAAATTGACCGTTTAGTAGCAGGATGTACCGGTGTAAAACGTACAACAGGACAGCATCCAGGTGGTATTATCGTTGTGCCAGATTACATGGACATTTTTGATTTCTCACCAATACAGTATCCAGCAGATTCAATAGGGGCTGAATGGAGAACGACACACTTTGACTTCCATTCTATTCATGATAATTTATTGAAACTGGATATACTAGGACACGATGATCCGACAGTTATTCGTATGTTACAAGATTTAAGTGGTATTGATCCGAAAACAATCCCAACGGACGATCCAGAAGTAATGAAAATTTTCTCAGGGCCAGAATCGTTAGGCGTAACGGAAGAACAAATTAACTGTAAAACAGGTACACTTGGTATACCAGAGTTTGGTACGAAATTCGTAAGACAGATGTTAGAAGAGACGAAACCTACGACATTCTCAGAGTTAGTCCAAATTTCTGGATTATCACATGGTACGGACGTATGGCTAGGTAATGCAAACGAGTTAATTTATAACGGTACATGTACGCTGAGTGAAGTTATCGGTTGTCGTGATGACATCATGGTATATTTAATCTATCAAGGTTTAGACCCATCATTAGCCTTCAAAATCATGGAGTCAGTACGTAAAGGTAAAGGTGTACCAGAAGAATGGGAAGAGGACATGAAAAGTAATAATGTACCAGGTTGGTATATTGATTCATGTAAGAAGATTAAGTACATGTTCCCTAAAGCCCATGCGGCTGCATACGTACTTATGGCTGTGCGTATTGCGTACTTTAAAGTACATTTCGCGCTTCTATTCTATGCGGCATACTTTACGGTTCGTGCAGATGACTTTGACGTAGAAGCGATGGCGAAAGGTTCAGCATCTATACGTGCAAGAATTGATGAAATTGCGCAAAAAGGTTTAGATGCAGCGCCGAAAGAGAAGAGTTTATTAACAGTATTAGAAATGACACTTGAAATGTGTGAACGTGGATACTCATTCCAAAAGGTTGATTTGTATCGTTCGCATGCAACAGACTTTATTATTGATGGAGACTCATTAATTCCTCCATTTAATGCGGTACCTGGTCTTGGTACGAACGCAGCTTTAAGTATTGTGGAAGCTCGCAAGAATGGAGACTTCTTATCAAAAGAAGACTTGCAGCAGCGTAGTAAGGTTTCGAAAACAATTATTGAGTACTTAGATAGTCAAGGTTGTTTAGGTGATTTGCCGGATCAAAACCAGTTATCACTGTTCTAATAGGTAGGAAAAGTCTTTGCAAATCAACATTTGCTATGGTATACTATTAACCGAGATAACCATGTCATGTATATTGTGTGAAAAAAAGAGTGGGGAAACCCACTCTTTCGTGTTACTATCTACATTTTATTGATGTGGAGAGGTAAGAAATTTCTGTCGTATATACATATTTTGTTACAAGTTTTACTTCTTAAATTTGGTAATACTAAGACAGATATTCCCTGCTTAACGGCAGGGGCTTTTGTTAGCTAACGAGAAAGAATAAGATAGACCGTTCTATGGGCGGGGTCTTTTCTTGTAAATGGTACATGGCGGCAGGAAGGAGGCTGTTTATGGATAAGAAAGTCACAGAAGTTGTAGAAGCATTTGCGCAGCCAATCGTTGAAGAGTTAAATCTTGAACTTGTAGATGTAGAGTATGTGAAAGAAGGACAAGACTGGTTCTTACGCGTATTCATCGATTCTGAAAAGGGAGTCGACATTGAAGAATGCGGTGCGGTGAGTGAACGTTTAAGCGAAGCTTTAGATAAAGAGGATCCAATTCCTCATCTTTACTTTTTGGATGTGTCATCTCCTGGAGCAGAACGCCCATTAAAGAAAGAGAAAGACTTCCAGCAAGCGGTAGGAAAACAAGTGGCAATTAAAACATATGAGCCGATTGATGGTGAAAAGATGTTTGAAGGAAAAATGCTTTCCTACGATGGTACTACAATTACACTATTATTAACAATTAAAACACGTAAAAAAGAAATCCAAATTCCAATGGACAAAGTTGCAAATGCGCGACTTGCTGTTACGTTTTAGTTAGAAGGGGGATCTTCATGAGCACTGAGTTGTTAGATGCCTTGCTCGTATTAGAGTCAGAAAAAGGAATTAGCAAAGATATTATTATTGATGCGATTGAAGCAGCGTTAATCTCTGCTTATAAACGCAATTTTAACCAAGCACAAAACGTTCGTGTGAGCTTTAACCCACAAGTGGGAACAATCCAAGTTTTAGCACGTAAAGACGTTGTTGATAATGTGTTTGATCCACGTCTTGAAATTTCTGTTGAAGAAGCAAGACAAATTAATCCAAACTATCAAGATGGTGACGTACTAGAAATTGAAGTAACACCAAAAGATTTCGGTCGTATTGCAGCACAAACTGCAAAACAAGTTGTAACACAACGAGTGCGTGAAGCAGAGCGTGGTGTTATTTACTCTGAGTTTAGTGATCGTGAAGAAGATATCATGGTTGGTATCGTACAACGTCAAGATGCTCGTTTCATCTATGTAAGCTTAGGGAAAGTAGAAGCTTTATTACCTGTAAGTGAGCAAATGCCGAACGAACAGTACAAACCACATGATCGTATTCGCGTATTCATTACGAAAGTGGAAAAAACAACAAAAGGACCACAAATTTACGTATCACGTACACATCCTGGTCTTTTAAAACGTTTATTCGAAATGGAAGTTCCTGAAATTTATGATGGAACGGTTGAAATTCGTTCTGTAGCACGTGAAGCAGGAGATCGTTCTAAAATCTCTGTACATGCAGAGAACATCGATGTTGATCCAGTAGGTTCTTGTGTAGGACCGAAAGGACAACGTGTACAACGCATTGTAGACGAACTAAAAGGTGAAAAGATTGACATCGTTCGCTGGTCAAATGATCCAGTAGAATATGTTGCCAATGCTTTAAGCCCATCACAAGTTGTTAAAGTGCTTGTAGATGAAGAAGAAAAAGCAACAACTGTTGTTGTTCCAGACCACCAACTGTCATTAGCTATCGGTAAGCGTGGACAAAATGCACGTCTTGCAGCTAAATTAACAGGCTGGAAAATTGATATTAAGAGTGAGTCTGATGCGAAACAACTTGGAATTGTAACAGAAGAAGATAGCGTAGTCGCATTCGGATTCGATTCAGTTGAAGACGAAATCGAGTAGAGGTGATGAGTATGAGCAATCGAAAAGTTCCGTTACGAAAATGTGTTGCAACGCAAGAGATGAAATCAAAACGAGAGCTCGTTCGCATTGTTCGTTCCAAAGAGGGAGAAGTGTCTATTGATTTAACTGGAAAGAAATCAGGACGAGGTGCTTATTTATCAAAAGATAAAGAAAGCATTCTTCAAGCTCAAAAGAAAAATGTTTTGGAACATCATCTAAAAGCGAAAATCGACAGTTCTCTTTATGAAGAGCTTCTTGAGCTTGTTGAGAAGGAGTCGAAATAAGTGTCCGATTGGAAATCGTTTTTAGGACTAGCAAACCGGGCTCGAAAAATTATTTCGGGTGAAGAACTCGTTTTAAAGGAAGTACGAAGTGGCAAAGCAAAACTTGTATTGCTATCTGAGGATGCATCAGTAAATACTACAAAGCGCATTACAGATAAAACGACGTACTACAACGTACCAATGAGAAAGGTCGAAAATCGACAACAATTAGGGCATGCGATTGGGAGAGATGAGCGAGTCGTTGTAGCTGTGTTAGATGAAGGCTTTGCGAAAAAGCTGCGTAGCATGCTCGATACAAATTACCGGGGGTGAAGGTATGAGTAAAATTCGAGTGCATGAATATGCGAAAAAACATAATATCTCAAGTAAAGATCTTATGACAAAACTAAAAGAAATGAATATCGAGGTTTCGAATCATATGACAATGTTAGACGATGAAGTAGTAAACAAATTAGATAATGAGTATCAAACTGAAAAACCTTCTGTTGCAGATGAGTTTGAAGTAGAAGAAAAAGTTGTTCGTAGTAAAAAGAACAGCAATAAGAAAAAGAAAAAAGGCAAAGGAAACGAAGACAAGCGTCAAGAGAACTTTGCTGGCAGACAACAAACACAAACTGTAGAAACACCAGATAAAATTACTTTCTCTGGAAGTCTTACAGTAGGTGATCTTGCTAAGAAATTAAGCAAAGAGCCATCTGAAATTATTAAAAAGCTCTTCATGCTTGGAATTATGGCAACAATTAACCAAGACTTAGATAAAGATACAATTGAGTTAATTGCTAACGACTACGGTATTGAAGTAGAAGAAGAAGTAATTGTAAGCGAAACTGAGTTTGAAACATTCATCGATGAGCAAGATGATGAAGAGAACTTAAAAGAGCGTCCAGCTGTAGTTACAATCATGGGACACGTTGACCATGGTAAAACAACATTGCTTGACTCTATCCGTAACTCTAAAGTAACTGCTGGTGAAGCAGGTGGAATTACTCAGCATATTGGTGCATACCAAGTTGAAGTAAATGACAAGAAGATTACATTCTTAGATACACCTGGTCACGCGGCGTTTACAACGATGCGTGCTCGTGGTGCACAAGTAACGGATATTACAATCCTTGTTGTTGCAGCTGATGACGGTGTTATGCCACAAACAGTTGAAGCAATTAACCATGCGAAAGCAGCAGGAGTACCAATTATTGTTGCTGTGAATAAAATGGATAAACCAGCTGCGAATCCTGATCGCGTAATGCAAGAACTAACAGAATATGAATTAGTTCCAGAAGCATGGGGTGGAGATACAATCTTCGTACCAATCTCAGCGATTCAAGGCGAAGGAATTGACAACTTACTAGAAATGATTCTTCTTGTAAGTGAAGTAGAAGAATATAAAGCAAATCCAAACCGCTATGCAACTGGTACTGTAATTGAAGCACAGCTTGATAAAGGTAAAGGAACTATCGCGACATTACTTGTTCAAAACGGTACGCTTCGAGTTGGAGATCCAATCGTTGTTGGTACTTCATTCGGACGTGTTCGTGCAATGGTAAGTGATATTGGTCGTCGTGTAAAAGTTGCTGGTCCATCAACTCCTGTTGAAATTACAGGTTTAAATGAAGTACCACAAGCGGGAGATCGTTTCATGGCATTCGCTGATGAGAAGAAAGCTCGTCAAATCGGTGAATCACGTGCACAAGAAGCGTTACTTGCTCAACGTGGTGAAAAATCTAAATTAAGCCTTGAAGATTTATTCCAACAAATCCAAGAGGGCGATGTAAAAGAAATTAACTTAATTGTGAAAGCAGACGTACAAGGTTCTGTAGAAGCAATGGCAGCATCACTTCGTAAAATTGATGTTGAAGGTGTCAAAGTTAAAATTATCCATACAGGCGTAGGTGCGATTACAGAATCTGATATCATTTTAGCTTCTGCATCTAATGCAATTGTAATTGGATTTAACGTACGCCCAGATGTGAATGCGAAGCGTACAGCTGAATTAGAGAACGTTGATATTCGTTTACACCGCATTATTTATAAAGTAATCGAAGAGATCGAAGCAGCGATGCAAGGTATGTTAGATCCAGAATTCGAAGAAAAAGTAATCGGTCAAGCAGAAGTACGTCAAACGTTTAAAGTAACAAAAGTTGGAACAATCGCAGGTTGTTACGTAACAGACGGTAAAATTACACGTGATAGTGGCGTGCGTATTATCCGTGATGGCGTAGTAATTTTCGAAGGACAACTTGATACGTTAAAACGTTTCAAAGACGACGTAAAAGAAGTTGCACAAAACTATGAGTGTGGTATTACAATTGAGCGATATAATGATCTTAAAGAAGGGGACATTATTGAAGCATACATTATGGAAGAAGTGAAGCGATGATAATCGCTTCACTCTCATTCGAGTGTATGATTTACGATGTGCATTCTTTAAAAGAGAAACGAGCAATTTTGCAACGGGTGCTAACTCGAGTGAAGCAGCGTTATAACGTAGCTGTTTCAGAAGTAGGGCATCAAGATGTATGGCAACGTACGGAAATTGCAATTGTTTCTGTATCCTCTAATCGTGTTATTTGTGAAAAAGAAATGAATCGTGTACTTGAGTACATCGATTCATTTCCTGAAATTGAACGTACGATAACACAATTGGAATGGTATTGAATGAGGTGAAGAGTTATGAAATTACGTGCAAACCGTGTAGGCGAGCAAATGAAAAAAGAATTAGGCGACATCATCAGTCGTAAAATTAAAGATCCACGTGTCGGATTTGTTACTGTAACAGATGTACAAGTGAGTGGAGATTTACAAATTGCTACAGTGTATATTTCTGTTTTAGGTGATGAAGAACAGAAAGAAAGTACACTAAAAGGTTTAGCGAAGGCAAAAGGCTTCATTCGTTCAGAAATTGGCCAACGTATTCGTCTTCGTAAAACGCCTGAAATTTCCTTTGAATTTGATGAGTCTATCGGATATGGTCATCGAATTGATACACTTTTACATCAAATTAATAAAGACGGTAAACGTGAAGAATAATGGATAGACATTTGTCTATCCATTTTTTCAATGTAAAATAAGTTTTAGGTAATGATCATGAAAGAATTACGATGAGGTGAACATATATGGAAGGTGTAGTATTATTACATAAGCCAAAAGGCATGACATCACACGATTGTGTATTTAAATTAAGAAAGATATTGCGTGAAAAACGAATTGGTCATACAGGAACATTAGATCCAGATGTAACAGGAGTATTGCCTATTTGTGTTGGGAGAGCAACAAAGATTGCACAATTTTTAACAAGTGAAACGAAAACATATGAAGGTGAAGTGACATTAGGATTTTCAACAACAACTGAAGATGCTTCTGGTGAAGTTGTGGAAACGAAACATGTAGATCGTGTTATTACTCGTAAAGAAGTGGAAGAGGTTCTTGCGGCATTAACAGGTACGATTGAGCAAATGCCTCCGATGTTTTCGGCTGTAAAAGTTAACGGAAAAAAATTATATGAATATGCAAGAGCAGGACAAGAGGTTGAACGTCCAGTTCGTACAATTACAATTCATGAATTTGTATTATTAGATGACCGTGAAGTGTTTGAAGGAGAAAATATTTCATTCCGTTTCCGTGTAACGTGTAGTAAAGGAACATATGTAAGGACATTAGCGGTAATGATTGGTGAAAAACTTGGTTTTCCATCACATATGTCTCACCTTGTAAGAACGGCTTCTGGTGAATTTTTATTAGAAGATTGCATATCATTTGAAGAAATTGAAGAAAACGTGCAAAATGAAACAGTAGAGTCTATCTTCATTTCAATTGATGAAGCATTAAGTAAGTTCCCGAAAATGGTTGTAGATGAAAAGCAAGCAGAAAAAATTAAGAATGGTATGTTCTTAAAAAATGAATCGCAAATAACGGCACCATTTATAACAGTGTTTGATAAAAACGATCGCTGCCTTGCAATTTATGAGCACCATCCAAAACATTCTGGTATGCTAAAGCCGATGAAAGTACTTGTGAATAATCAAGAACTAAAGCTATAATGAATTATTGGAAGGATTATTACAGAAAAAGGTGAATTCAAGCGTGAAACTTATTCATTTAACTCATCCACATGAACAAAATAAATTAGAATTACCACCTACTGTAATGGCATTAGGGTTTTTTGATGGCATTCATTTAGGACATCAATGTGTGATTCGAACTGCGAAACAAATAGCGGATGAACGAGGATATAAAAGTGCAGTGATGACATTTTATCCGCATCCATCTGTTGTTTTAGGTAAAAAAGAAGCGCATGCCGAGTATATTACACCAATGTGTGATAAAGAAAAAATAGTCGAGAGTTTAGGTATCGATATATTATATGTTGTTAAATTTGATGAATCATTTGCAGGCTTATTGCCACAACAATTTGTAGATGATTATATTATTGGTTTAAATGTAAAGCATGTAGTAGCAGGATTTGATTATTCATATGGACGTTTAGGAAAAGGAAAGATGGAGACTTTACCATTTCATGCAAGAGGGGAGTTTACACAGACTGTGATTGAAAAAGTTGAATTTCAAGAAGAGAAAGTAAGTTCTACTGCATTACGAAAGTTAATTCGAAATGGCGAAATGGAGCAAATTCCATCTATTTTAGGTAGAGCATATACAGTAGCGGGAACGGTTGTACACGGTGATAAACGTGGACGTCAAATTGGTTTCCCAACAGCTAATGTAGGTTTAAGTGATGAGTATCTATTACCACCTGTAGGTGTTTATGCAGTGAGATTACAAGTTCACGATGAATGGTACGATGGTGTATGTAATATTGGATATAAACCAACCTTTAAAGAAGATGAGCGCCAACTATCCATTGAAGTGCACTTATTTGAATTTAACAAAGACATATATGATCAAAATGTTACAGTAGAGTGGCATATGCGTATAAGAGAAGAGAAGAAATTCAATGGCATCGATGAGTTAGTTGAACAAATCGCAAAAGATAAGAAAACAGCACAAGAATATTTTGCGAACGAAAAGAATATACTTGCTTTTTCAAATGAAAAGTAGTATTCTATGTTATGTACTTTATGACAACCATTGCTTGGCATTGCGACTCACCGACGCTTGCTAGGTAATCGGGGGTTTAATTAATAGGAGGTGAAATAGGATGGCTTTAACACAAGAGCGTAAAAATGAAATCATTGCACAATTTAGAACTCATGAGACTGATACTGGTTCTCCAGAGGTTCAAATTGCTGTCCTAACGGAGCAAATTAACACTCTAAACGAGCACTTACGTACTCACAAGAAAGATCATCATTCACGTCGTGGTCTATTAAAGATGGTTGGTAAACGTCGTAACTTACTAACTTACCTTCGTAATAGCGATATCACACGTTACCGTGAATTAATCACAAAGCTTGGCTTACGTCGATAGTCAAAGAAGCGGGAATATTCCCGCTTTTTTGTTAGGTAAAAATATATCTTCTACTCTTTATAGCTTACTTCATTTTCGGTAATACTAGAGGTAGAATATTGTGATATACTATCCATTTACATAGAAGAATTGAATACTTTAAATTGAGAGGGGTACTTAAATGAGTCAAGAAAAGCAAGTCTTCTCGATAGATTTAGCTGGTCGCCAGCTAACAGTTGAAACAGGTCAGCTTGCAAAGCAAGCGAACGGAGCAGTATTAGTAAGATATGGCGATACAGCGGTTCTATCTACAGCAACTGCATCAAAAGAAGCAAAAAATGTAGATTTCTTCCCACTTACAGTAAACTATGAAGAGCGTTTATATGCAGTCGGAAAAATTCCTGGCGGTTTCATTAAACGTGAAGGTCGTCCAAGTGAAAAAGCAATTTTGGCAAGTCGTTTAATCGACCGTCCAATTCGTCCACTTTTCGCAGATGGTTTCCGTAACGAAGTACAAGTTGTCAGCATTGTAATGAGTGTTGATCAAGATTGTTCTTCTGAAATGGCAGCTATGCTTGGTTCTTCATTAGCGTTATCGATTTCAGACATTCCATTTGAAGGTCCGATCGCGGGTGCAACAGTTGGCCGTATTAACGGCGAATTCGTTATTAACCCAACAGTAGAACAGCAAGAACAAAGTGATATTCACCTTGTTGTAGCTGGTACGAAAGATGCAATTAACATGGTTGAAGCAGGAGCAGATCAAGTGCCTGAAGAAACAATGTTAGAAGCAATTATGTTTGGACATGACGAAATTAAACGTCTAATTGCATTCCAAGAAGAGATTGTACAAGCTGTAGGTAAAGAGAAATCAGAAGTGAAACTTTATGAAGTTGACGCTGATCTTAACCAAGCTGTACGTGAAATGGCTGAAAAGGATATGCATTCTGCAATTCAAGTACATGAGAAACATGCACGTGAAGATGCAATTAACGAAGTGAAAAAGCGTGTAATTGAGCATTACGAAGCGCAGGAAGTTGACGCTGATACATTAGGACAAGTAAATGAGATTTTATATAAAATTGTAAAAGAAGAAGTACGTCGTCTTATTACAGTTGAGAAAATCCGCCCAGATGGCCGTAAAGGTGACGAAATCCGTCCATTAGCATCAGAGGTTGGCATTTTATCTCGTACACACGGTTCTGGTTTATTCACACGTGGACAAACACAAGCATTAAGTATTTGTACATTAGGTGCATTAGGCGATGTGCAAATTTTAGATGGTCTTGGTGTAGAAGAATCAAAACGCTTTATGCACCATTACAATTTCCCATCGTTTAGTGTTGGTGAAACAAGACCGATGCGTGGACCAGGTCGTCGTGAAATCGGTCACGGTGCACTAGGAGAACGTGCTCTTGAGCCTGTAATTCCGTCTGAAAAAGATTTCCCATACACAGTACGTCTTGTATCTGAAGTATTAGAATCAAATGGTTCTACTTCACAAGCAAGTATTTGTGGTAGTACTTTAGCAATGATGGATGCTGGTGTTCCACTTAAAGCTCCAGTTGCAGGTATTGCAATGGGACTAGTTAAAACTGGTGAGCATTACACAATTTTATCTGATATTCAAGGTATGGAAGATCATTTAGGTGATATGGACTTTAAAGTAGCAGGTACAGCACATGGTGTAACTGCATTACAAATGGACATTAAAATCGATGGTCTATCTCGTGAAATTTTAGAAGAGGCATTACAACAGGCAAAAGTTGGTCGTGTGCACATTCTAAATCATATGTTATCTGTTATTGCAGAGCCACGCACTGAATTATCAGCGTATGCTCCAAAGATTATTACAATGACAATTAACCCAGATAAAATCCGTGACGTTATCGGACCAAGCGGTAAACAAATCAATAAAATTATTGAAGAAACTGGCGTTAAAATTGACATCGAACAAGATGGTACAGTATTCATTTCTTCAATAAATCAAGAAATGAACGACAAAGCTAAGAAAATTATCGAGGATATCGTTCGCGAAGTACAAGTAGGTGAAATCTACGAAGGAAAAGTGAAACGTGTTGAGAAATTCGGTGCTTTCGTTGAATTATTCAGCGGTAAAGATGGATTAGTTCACATTTCTGAACTTGCACTTGAGCGTGTAGGTAAAGTAGAAGACGTTGTGAAAATCGGTGATGTAATTACAGTTAAAGTTATCGAGATTGATAAGCAAGGTCGCGTGAATTTATCTAGAAAAGTATTGCTAAAAGAAGAGCAAGAAAAAGAAGCTGCTAAAGAAGAAAACAAACAAGAGCAGCAATAAGTAAAAGCCAGTTTAACTGGCTTTTTTTGTTATGTAAAAATATGATTTACACATATTTTTATGTCAGTATAGGTATAGTTTTCATTATAACGCTCAAATTAACAAAGATAAGAAGAAAATGGTTTTTATATAGTTAATGGGAGGGTTTATATGAAAGCTCGTATATTAGCATACATATGTATATTCTGTTTATATGTCAGTGTAGGCTCTTATTCCGTTTTTGCACAGGATAACTTATATGAAGAAATTCAAAAGCATGCAAAACAATATGAGATTGCACCGCAAAATGCGATGATTGATAAGATATGGAAAGCAACACCAGGATATAATGGAAGACAAGTTGATATGGAAGCATCCTATAACAATATGAAGAAGTTAAAGAAATTTGATCAAAAACATCTTGAATTCAAGGAAGTATCGCCGAGTGTCCACTTAGAAGATTTATCACCAGCGCCAATTTATAGAGGGCATCCGAATAAAAAGATGGTGGGATTAACAATAAATGTGGCATGGGGAAATGAGTATTTGCCTCGTATATTGGAAATATTGAAAAAACATGATGTGAAGGCGACGTTCTTTCTAGAAGGTCGTTGGGTGAAAGAAAATTTACGATTTGCAAAAATGATTGTCGATGCAAAGCAAGAAGTCGGAAATCATTCTTACACACATCCTAATATGAAAACATTATCGTCTGATGAAATAAGAGATCAGTTACAAAAAACAAATCGAATGATCGAAGCAGCTACGAATCAAAAGGTAAGATGGTTTGCACCGCCGAGTGGAAGTTTTCGGGATGAAGTCGTGAAAATTGCAGATGATTTTCAAATGGGAACGATTATGTGGACTGTCGATACAATTGATTGGAAGCGACCTGAGCCAGATGTACTATTGCAGAGAGTAATGAGAAAAATACATCCAGGTGCTATCGTATTAATGCATCCTACTTCGTCCACAACAGAAGCATTAGATACAATGATTACAAAATTGAAGGAACAAGGATATAAAGTAGGGAATATAACAGAATTACTGGATGAAAAACGTGTAGATTAAATACATTTGCATGACATTCATCCTTAAACTTGTTATCATTAAATAATAGCACTTATTTAGAGAAACTGGCAGTAGGAGGAAAGTTTTTGATTAAAAAATATACTTGTAAAAATGGTGTAAGAATAGTTATGGAGAATATACCAACTGTAAGATCGGTTGCGATTGGTATTTGGATCCATGCAGGATCAAGAAATGAAAATGAAAAAAATAACGGGATTTCTCACTTTTTAGAGCATATGTTCTTTAAAGGGACAGAAACACGTAGTGCACGCGAAATTGCAGAATCATTTGATAGCATTGGTGGGCAAGTGAATGCTTTTACTTCAAAAGAATACACTTGTTACTATGCAAAAGTGCTAGATGAGCATGCTAAATATGCTTTAGATGTATTAGCAGATATGTTCTTTAATTCAACATTTGATGAAGAAGAACTGAAAAAAGAGAAGAATGTCGTATGTGAAGAAATTAAAATGTACGAAGATGCTCCAGATGATATTGTGCATGATATGTTAACGAAAGCAACATATGAAACGCATCCGCTTGGATATCCTATTTTAGGAACAGAAGAAACGCTTAATACGTTTACAGGTGATACGCTACGTCAATATATTAAGGATCATTACACACCTGAAAATGTAGTTGTATCAATTGCAGGAAATATTGATGAAGCCTTTTTACAAACAGTAGAGCAATATTTCGGTAGTTATGAAGGAACGACAAACCGTGAACAAGTACATAGCCCAATTTTCCATTTTAATAAGGTAGCACGTAAAAAGGAAACAGAACAAGCTCATTTATGTTTAGGATATAAAGGCTTACAAATGGGACACGAAGATATTTATAACTTAATTGTATTAAATAACGTTTTAGGCGGTAGTATGAGTAGCCGTTTATTCCAAGAAGTACGTGAGCAACGCGGGTTAGCTTACTCAGTATTTTCTTACCATTCTTCTTATGAAGATACAGGTATGTTAACGCTGTATGGTGGAACAGGTAGCCAACAATTAGATACACTGTATGAAACAATGCAAGAAACATTAGAAACATTGAAAAATACAGGTATTACAGAAAAAGAGCTTATGAATAGTAAAGAGCAATTAAAAGGAAACTTAATGTTAAGTTTAGAAAGTACGAATAGTCGTATGAGCCGTAATGGTAAAAATGAATTGCTACTTCGTAAGCACCGTTCACTTGATGAGATTATTGAAAGTGTAAACACTGTAACAAAAGAAAATGTAGATGAGTTAATTCGTAACATGTTTACAGATGAATTTTCTGCAGCATTAATTAGTCCAGATGGAAAACTTCCAAAAGGAATAAAACTGTAATTACTATATATGATTTAAAAATAACCGTATCTCATTTAAATGAGATACGGTTATTTTTTGTGGGTATATAGAATAGGTACTAATTATGGATAACTTAAATGAATAATTTGGGTAGGGGGAGAGAGTATGCGATTAAGTGAACTAAGTGGGAAAGAAATTGTTAATTTAGAAAGAGCAGAAAAAATGGGGGTTTTAGGTTATGTGGATTTAGAGATTGATGAGAAGGATGGAAAAATACAGGCTCTTATTATACCTGCTGGGAAATGGGGAGGTTTTAAAAAGGAACCACAAGAAATAAGAGTAGCATGGAGTCAAATAAAAAAAGTGGGTCATGATATGGTTCTTTGCGATATTACAGATTGTTCAAATTCGAAGTGAAAGATGGCCATTTTGGTCATCTTTTTTTGTTCATTTTACTCAGAGCAAAATCCAACATAATGTCTTTTCCTATGCCGAATTTTGAGGTGGGGCCTTCCTACATACAAATAGCGGGATACATGATAGGCGCTTTTTGTTTTTCAATCACCTAAAACTCGTACATTACATATGATGTGGAGGAAAAAGAAAAAGTAGGCACTTTTCTTATAAATGACAGAAAAAGAAGGTGAATTAGGGAATGTTGACTGAGATGCATATTGCTGTCATAGGAGGAGATGCAAGACAGCTAGAAGTAATTCGCAAGCTCGTTGAATTGGATGCGAAACTTTCATTGATAGGGTTTGATCAGTTAGACCATGGCTTCACAGGGGCAGCAAAAGAAAGTATACAAAATTTAGATTTCACTTCTGTAGATGCAATTATTTTGCCAGTTGCAGGTACAAATGCCAAGGGAGAAGTAGATACTATTTTTTCAAACGAAAAAGTTTCTATAACGAAAGAACAAATTGAAAATACACCAGAACATTTTACTATATATTCAGGTATTGGTACGCCTTACTTGGAAAATCTCGTATCTACTACAAACCGTAAACTAATTAAATTATTTGATCGTGATGATGTGGCAATCTACAATTCTATACCAACTGTAGAAGGTACATTAATGATGGTAATTCAACATACCGACTATACAATTCATGGTTCTAATGTAATGGTTTTAGGATTTGGTAGAACAGGGATGAGCGTTGCCAGAGCATTTCAATCATTAGGAGCCCATGTCAAAGTTGGAGCAAGACGATCGGAACATATTGCACGTATTACAGAAATGATGTTTTCTCCTTTTCATATGCAGAACATTGAGAAAGAAGTAGGGGATATGGATATTGTCATTAATACAATACCGCATCTCGTTGTGACAGCAAATGTCATTTCAAAAATGCCGGCCCATACGTTAGTAATTGATTTAGCTTCTAAACCAGGCGGTACCGACTTTAGGTATGCGGAAAAAAGAGGAGTCAAAGCGCTGTTAGCACCTGGATTACCAGGTATTGTTGCTCCAAAAACAGCAGGACAAATTTTAGCGAACGTTCTTTCTCAGTTATTAGCAGAAGATGTAATCGCAAGAAAGGAGAATGGGGAATGAATTTAAAAGGGAAAAGAATAGGGTTTGGTTTTACTGGTTCACATTGTACGTACGAAGAAGTAATGCCTCATTTAGAAAAGTTAATTGCTGAGGGAGCTGAAGTGCGTCCAGTTGTTTCTTACACTGTTCAATCAACAAATACGAGATTTGGAGAAGGGGCAGAGTGGATTAAAAAGATTGAAGAAGTAACAGGTTTTAAAGCGATTAATTCAATCGTTGGCGCAGAACCGCTAGGACCTAAAATTCCACTAGATTGTATGGTAATTGCACCACTAACAGGAAATTCTATGAGTAAATTTGCTAATGCAATGACAGACTCTCCGGTATTAATGGCAGCGAAAGCGACGCTAAGAAATGGTAAGCCCGTCGTATTGGCTGTTTCGACGAATGATGCGTTGGGGCTTAATGGGGTAAACCTCATGCGCCTAATGGCCACAAAAAACATCTACTTCGTCCCATTCGGTCAAGATGCACCAGAGAAAAAACCGAACTCAATGGTAGCTCGCATGGAGTTACTGGAAGATACAGTATTAGAAGCGCTGCAAGGGAAGCAATTGCAACCGGTTGTCGTAGAAAAATTCAGATATATGAATTAAAAAACGAAAAAAAACGGACAATTTTCGATGAAACCATCATTCTTACTGTAGAATATGATAAAATTAACGTTATTAAGATTAGAAGGGGTATTGTATACTCCTTCTCATTCTAAGTTATAGAAGGATTGGTATCTAGAAAGGGGCATAGTGATGGAAAAGCAAAAAACTTTTCATGTCGCTGTAGTTGGAGCAACCGGCGCAGTTGGTGAACAAATGTTAAATACTTTAGAGAAACGAGAATTTCCAATCGGGAAGTTAACGTTACTTTCATCTAAACGATCTGCAGGTAAGAAACTTGTATTTAAAGGCGAAGAATTTACAGTTCAAGAGGCAACTCCTGAAAGTTTTGAAGGAGTAGATATCGCACTATTTAGTGCTGGTGGATCTGTATCAAAACAATTAGCGCCAGAAGCAGCAAAGCGCGGTGCGATTGTTGTTGATAATACAAGTGCATTCCGTATGACAGAAAACGTGCCACTTGTTGTACCTGAAGTAAATGAAAACGACTTAAAAGAACATAATGGTATTATTGCAAATCCAAACTGTTCTACAATTCAAATGGTAGTAGCTCTTGAGCCAGTTCGTCAGCAATATGGTTTAAAACGAGTAATCGTTTCCACATATCAAGCTGTATCAGGTGCTGGTGCGGCAGCGATTGAAGAACTTCATGAACAATCACAAGCAATCTTAAATGGTGAAGAAGTAAAGGCGAATGTTTTACCTGTATCAGGTGATAAGAAACATTTCCCGATTGCTTTCAACGCGATTCCACAGATTGATAAGTTCCAAGATAATGGATTTACGTTTGAAGAAATGAAAATGATTAATGAAACGAAAAAAATTATGCATATGCCAGAATTAGAAGTAGCGGCAACATGTGTACGTTTACCAGTTGTATCAGGTCACTCTGAGTCTGTTTACATTGAAGTAGAAAAAGAGGGCGTAACAGTAGAGGAATTAAAGAACTTACTTGCAAATGCGGAAGGTATCGTTCTGCAAGATAACCCAGAAGAGCAATTATATCCAATGCCAGCTACTGCAGTAGGTAAAAACGAAGTATTCGTTGGAAGAATCCGTAAAGATTTAAATAACGATAAAGGATTCCATCTTTGGGTCGTATCTGATAACTTATTAAAAGGCGCTGCATGGAATTCTGTTCAAATTGCAGAGCGCTTAGTAAAATTACAATTAGTGTAAACGGCTAAGAGAAGGTGCAAAATATGAAAATTATTGTTCAAAAATTTGGTGGCACATCTGTACGTGATGAAAATGGACGTAAGCATGCGCTTCATCATATAAAAAAATCGCTAGATGCGGGTTATAAAGTAGTGACTGTCGTATCTGCTATGGGTCGTAAAGGTGAACCATATGCAACTGATACGTTGTTAAGTCTTGTAAATCAAGAAGAATCTCACATTTCTAATCGTGAGCAAGATTTATTATTATCATGCGGAGAATTAATCTCAGCAATCGTTTTCTCTAACATGTTAAATGAGAACGGTATAAAAGCAGCGGCATTAAATGGTGCACAAGCTGGTTTTGTAACAAATGATGATTTTACAAATGCTAAGATTATTGAAATGAATTGTGATCGTATACACGAAGAGCTAGAAAATGTAGATGTAATCGTTGTGACAGGATTCCAAGGACAAACGAAAAAAGGTGATACGACAACACTTGGACGCGGAGGTAGTGATACTTCAGCTTCAGCTTTAGGTGTTGCGCTTC
Source organism: Bacillus cereus group sp. MYBK139-1 (assembly GCF_051916915.1). NCBI lineage: Bacteria > Bacillati > Bacillota > Bacilli > Caryophanales > Bacillaceae > Bacillus > Bacillus cereus group sp. MYBK139-1. The sequence goes on from NZ_JBQAHO010000002.1 coordinate 1,021,338, forward strand.
ATGCTGAATATATCGATATCTTCACAGATGTAGAAGGTGTGATGACTGCGGATCCTCGCATTGTAAAAGATGCACGTCATCTTCAAACTGTAACGTATAACGAAATTTGTAACATGGCATATCAAGGTGCAAAAGTCGTTCATCCACGTGCAGTTGAAATTGCGATGCATGCAAAAGTACCGCTTCGTGTACGTTCTACGTACTCTGATAGTGAAGGTACGCTTATTTCAGCATCTGACGGCGCTACAAAAGGCCGTGATGTAGAAGAACGTCCTGTTACAGGTATTGCACATGTATCAAATGTGACGCAAATTAAAGTACTTGCAAAAGAAACAGCATATGATTTGCAACAGCATGTGTTTAAAGAAATGGCGAATGAAGGAATCAGTGTCGATTTAATTAACATTTCACCTACTGGGGTAGCTTATACGGTGAGTGATAATGTATCAAATCGTGCAGTTGAACTATTACAAAACCTTGGATATGAGCCAATTGTGACAGAGCATTGTGCGAAAGTATCTATTGTAGGAGCTGGAATGGCAGGATACCCAGGGGTTACTGCGAAAATCGTTACAGCTTTAGCTGAAAAAGGTATTCAAATTCTGCAATCAGCAGATAGCCATACGACAATTTGGGTTCTTGTAAAAGAAACTGATTTAGTGGAGGCTGTAAATGCATTACATAGTGCGTTTGAGCTTTCAAAAGAAAAGCAACTGGAACAATAAGGAGTGAGACCATGATAGATTTTGGGACAATTGCAACCGCGATGGTAACACCGTTTGATATAAACGGCAATATCGATTTTGCAAAGACAACGAAATTGGTAAATTATTTAATTGATAACGGTACAACAGCAATCGTGGTAGGAGGCACGACAGGAGAATCTCCTACACTAACTTCAGAAGAAAAAGTAGCGTTATATCGCCATGTCGTATCTGTTGTCGATAAAAGGGTGCCCGTAATCGCTGGAACAGGTAGCAATAATACGCATGCTTCTATTGACTTAACGAAAAAGGCAACAGAGGTTGGTGTTGATGCAGTAATGCTAGTAGCACCGTATTATAACAAACCGAGTCAAGAAGGAATGTATCAGCACTTTAAAGCAATTGCTGAAAGCACGCCGCTTCCGGTTATGCTATATAACGTTCCGGGACGATCTATTGTACAAATCTCCGTTGATACAGTTGTTCGTTTATCAGAAATAGAAAACATTGTTGCGATTAAAGATGCAGGCGGCGATGTGTTAACAATGACAGAAATCATTGAAAAAACAGCGGACGACTTCGCAGTATACAGCGGTGATGACGGTTTAACGTTACCAGCTATGGCAGTTGGAGCGAAAGGTATCGTTTCTGTAGCATCTCATGTTATCGGAAATGAAATGCAAGAAATGATTGCAGCATTCCAAGCAGGTGAATTTAAGAAGGCGCAAAAATTACATCAATTACTTGTAAGAGTAACGGATTCATTATTTATGGCGCCAAGCCCAACACCAGTAAAAACAGCATTACAAATGGTTGGATTAGACGTAGGTTCTGTACGTTTACCACTTCTTCCGTTAACAGAAGAAGAAAGAGTAACGTTACAATCTGTTATGCAATCTATCCCTCGTTAATAAAAAATGACCTAGTGTAGAACTAGGTCATTTTTTATAGGATGAAAGTCTTTTCTTCTCTTTTCTCACCTATATGTGTTTTTATTAGATCATTAACCGTTTCTTCATTATGAATTACAACATGTATAAGAAAATAATCGTCTCCCTTAAAATGAATCAAAAACGAAAGTGATTATAGAGTCAACATTTGTACAAACGTAATAAACCACCGCTTCTGTTTTTCGGAGAAATCCCCTCAAATGTGACGTAATTCATAAAAAAACTCCATTTTATAAGTATTTTTGTTCAATTTTAGAAAAATAGGTCTTGAAACGCCATATTATGAAATGAATTTAACGTATGTATGGCTATTTCTTCAAAATAATAGGTAGTATAAAATCGAAGTAAATATATAGGAACGCCATTTGATACTTTTGTTATAATTCCGTTCTTTTACTTTTTCTTTCGCACGATTTAACTTGTGTTCTATTTCTTGTATCAGGTATAATATGGCTAAGTAGCTTAGTACGGGTATGCTTAGCAAAATTGGTAAAAATTATAATTTGATTACATTTTCATATCATATCGAATAAGATATTTGATTTATATAATGAAAGAGAGGTGAAACCTGGTTTAAAAAATAAACAAGGACATGATATCGCATAACGGTAAGGACATTCGTCTTGGACGGTGAATATATGGTGGTTGTAGAGTTTCCCCTGGTGTCTCTGCAATTTTAGTGAAATCAGTGTTTGAAAGATTTTTAAACCAGGCAACAACATGAAGAGAAAAGAGAATGAGTCTGTTAAAGTATTTGCTCTTGGTGGAGTAGGTGAAATCGGGAAAAACATGTACTGTGTTGAAATTGATTCTGAAATCTTTATTGTAGATGCAGGGTTAATGTTCCCGGGAGATGAAATGTTTGGGATTGATATCGTTATTCCTGATATTACATATTTAGTAGAAAACCAAGAGCGAGTAAAAGGTTTATTTATTACTCACGGTCATGAAGATCATATTGGTGGCATTGTTTACGTACTTCGTAAATTATCAATTCCAGTGTATGCAACGAAATTAACGGTAGGACTTATACAAGAAAAACTTGGCGAAGCGGGTATGTTAGGTCGTGTAGACTTAAAAACAATCGATTCAAATTCAACAGTAGAGTTTAATACTACAACGGTGTCATTCTTTGGAACGACACATAGTATTCCGGATTCTGTTGGTGTTTGTTTCCATACATCAAAAGGTGCGATCGTATATACGGGAGACTTTAAATTCGATCAAACTCCAATTGGAAATAGTGGAGCAGACCTTGGAAAAATGGCTCAAATCGGAAATGAAGGCGTTCTATGCTTATTATCTGATAGTACAAATGCTGAGCGTCCAGGCTATACAGGTTCTGAAAAAGAAGTTGGTGTAGAAATTTCTAAAGTGTTCTACGGCGCAGAAGGACGTATTATCGTTGCTTCATTTGCATCGAATGTACATCGTATTCAACAAGTATTTGATGCAGCTGCTGAAACAGGACGAAAAGTAGCGGTTGTAGGACGTAGTATGGTGAAAGTGGTAGATATCGCAAGACGTCTTGGTTATTTAGATGTTCCAGAAGGTATGGTTATTTCACTACAAGAAGTAGACAATTTCCCAGAGAAAAAGGTAGCTATTTTAACGACAGGTAGCCAAGGTGAACCGATGGCAGCCCTTTCTAGAATGGCGAAGCAAGCTCATAAACAAATTTCAATTCGTAAAGGTGATACGGTTATTATTGCGGCTTCTCCAATTCCGGGTAATGAAATATCTGTATCAAAAATTATTGACTTGTTATTTAGAGCGGGAGCTGAAGTTGTTTATTACGGTGAAAGAAAAGTTCACGTTTCAGGTCACGGTAGTCAAGAAGAATTAAAATTAATGTTAAATTTAATGAAACCGAAATATTTTGTACCCGTACATGGTGAGTTCCGTATGCAAAAAGCACATGCATACTTAGCTGAAGATGTAGGTATTGCAAGAGAAAATATCTTTATCGTAGAAAAAGGCGATGTAATTGCTTTTGGTGATGATGAAGCGAACTTAGTTGGCAAAGTGCAAGCTGGCAATGTGTTAATTGACGGATTAGGTGTAGGTGACGTTGGTAATATCGTTCTTCGAGATAGAAAAATGTTATCTCAAGATGGAATATTAGTAGTTGTTGTAACACTGGGTAAAGATGAAAAGAAAATTATATCTGGTCCAGAAATCATTTCACGTGGTTTTGTGTATGTACGTGAATCAGAAGCGTTAATTGACCGCTCTACAGAGATTGTACGTATGATTGTTGAGCAATCAATTAAAGAATATTCAATTGAATGGTCTATGTTAAAACAAAATATTCGTGAATTATTAGGGCAGTTCTTGTACGAAGAGACGAAGAGAAAACCTATGATTTTACCGATTATTATGGAAGTATAAAAAAGATCACCTTTACGGGTGATCTTTTTTTCTTTTTTAACTCTATCGAATGAAATTTATAACTTAAGAAATACTAGTTATATACGAGTGAAAGGGGATGCGATATGACAGAACGTGATCGTTATACAAATGAAGAGAAAGAGGCTGAACCGAAAGAAACCGGAAAAGAAGCTTCAATAGTGGAAAAAATTCAACAGCTTGGACAAACGAATGTACCACAAATGAATGAATCACGTATTCATTGTTTAACAATCATTGGACAGGTGGAAGGTCATGTTCAGTTGCCACCGCAAAATAAAACAACAAAATATGAGCATATTATTCCGCAAATTGTTGCGATAGAACAAAATCCGAAAATTGAAGGTTTACTTTTAATATTAAACACGGTCGGAGGTGACGTTGAAGCTGGACTAGCAATTTCTGAGATGGTAGCTTCGCTTTCAAAACCAACGGTATCACTTGTTCTGGGCGGAGGGCATTCTATCGGTGTACCAATTGCTGTCTCTACGGATTATTCATTTATTGCAGAAACTGCGACGATGACAATTCATCCGATTCGTCTAACAGGTCTTGTTATAGGTGTGCCGCAAACATTTGAGTATTTAGATAAAATGCAAGAAAGAGTCATTCGCTTTGTGACGAAGCATTCGAAAGTAACGGAAGATCGTTTTAAAGAGCTTATGTTTGCGAAAGGAAATTTAACGCGAGATATTGGTACGAATGTAATTGGTGGAGATGCAGTGAAGTATGGTCTTATAGATGATGTCGGTGGTATCGGAAATGCGATTCGAAAATTAAACGAATTGATAGATGGTCGCGCGGATGATCATGCAGAAGGGACAATGTTACAATGATTTTATATACAATTATGCCAGAGCAACTCGTGTATCCAGCCGATTATTCGCAATGTGAAAGTCAAAAAGTCGTAAACATAAATGGTGTTGAATTAATGGTTTCAGAAGAAGAACATGGGTGTTATTCTATTGTACGCGTGTTAAGTACGGATCCGTTTCATTACTTAGAGTTTGAGCCGGGACAGAAAATAACCTTTTAGCAAAAAGAAGGATTTTGTTTAGAAGCTATGGTATAATATAAAAAACAAGACGGTTGAGCAGCCATGAGAGGGCTGCTTTCTTCTGTTTATTTAACATTTTACAAGAAGTGTAAAAATAGAAGATATAAAGACCTGAAAAAATAGAGAAAACAAACATATAAGCAGAGTTTTTAGGGAGTTTTACTTATATGTAGAACACGAGGTGAAGAAATGGCAAAACAAAAGCAAAGAGGGACGAAGGCAAAGGCAAGACGTACGATAAAGCCAACTTTGTATTATGAAATCGTCGGTTTAACTCTTTTTGCACTTTCAATCATTACGATTTTACAGCTAGGCGTTGTAGGGAAATCGTTTGTGTTATTTTTTCGCTTCTTCTTTGGTGAGTGGTACATAATTGGTGTGTTAGGTGTAATAGCTTTATCAGTTTCATTCGTTATAAAACGTGGATGGCCGAACCTTTTAAATAAACGGTTAATCGGTTTTTATTTAATAGTATTGGCGATATTAATGTTTAGTCATATTACATTATTTAACCTTCTTACGAAAGATGGAGCAGTGCAAAATACTTCTGTTATTGTAAGTACGAAAGATAATTTCTTTCTTGAAATGAAAAAAGGGCCAGATAGCGTTCATTTAGGTGGTGGCATGTTTGGTGCACTTATGTTCGCGACTTGTTATTTCTTATTTGATGAAGTAGGAGCTTATATTATTGGTATTATTTTAGTTATTCTCGGTATACTTTGTATAACAAATAAGCATATTGGAGAAGTGTTAGCTCCAGTTGGTAGAATTCTTAGAAGTCAATTTCAAGTGATGCAAGGGGACTATAAAGATTGGAGAGCTAAAAGAACGGCTGAACAAACAGAAAAGAAAAAAACAACAAGAAGCACAAGAAGCAAACGTGCTACAGAACAAGAAGAAATTATTGAGCCGATGGAAGAAATCTCAATTGATCCTCCGATTATTTCGAATTTCACTGAGAATTATCCTGTAAATGAAGAAGAGGATAAACGAATTGAAGTAGAGCAAGAAGAGTTAATCACTTCACCGTTTATTGAAGAGACTCCACCAGTTGAAGAGCCGAAGAAAAAGCGTGGAGAAAAAATCGTTGAATCGCTAGAGGGTGAAACACAAGCACCTCCTATGCAATTTTCAAATGTAGAAAATAAAGATTATAAGCTTCCTGCTCTTGATATATTGAAATTTCCAAAGAATAAGCAAGTTACAAATGAAAATGCGGAAATTTATGAGAATGCTCGTAAATTAGAACGTACTTTCCAAAGCTTTGGAGTGAAAGCGAAAGTAACAAAAGTACATAGAGGTCCTGCAGTCACAAAATATGAAGTGTATCCTGATATGGGAGTAAAGGTAAGCAAAATCGTCGGTTTAAGTGATGATTTAGCACTTGCGTTAGCTGCGAAAGACATTCGTATTGAAGCACCAATTCCCGGGAAATCAGCTGTAGGGATTGAAGTTCCGAACTCAGAAGTTTCTATGGTAACGCTTAGAGAAGTTCTTGATTCTAAAGCTAACAATCATCCGGAAGAGAAGTTGTTAATAGGTCTTGGACGAGATATTACAGGTGAAGCTGTATTGGCTCGTTTAAATAAAATGCCCCATTTACTAGTGGCAGGTGCGACAGGTAGTGGGAAAAGTGTATGTATTAACGGTATTATTGTTAGTATTTTAATGCGTGCAAAACCACATGAAGTAAAATTAATGATGATTGATCCGAAAATGGTAGAGTTAAATGTATATAACGGTGTGCCTCATTTGTTAACACCAGTTGTAACGGATCCGAAAAAGGCATCGCAAGCATTGAAAAAAGTTGTGAGTGAAATGGAGCGCCGTTATGAGTTATTTGCTCATAGTGGCACGCGTAATATTGAAGGATATAATGACTATATAAAAGAACATAATAGTCAATCAGAAGCGAAACAACCGGAATTACCGTATATTGTAGTAATTGTGGACGAGTTAGCAGATTTAATGATGGTTGCTTCGTCAGATGTAGAGGATGCGATTATGCGTCTAGCGCAAATGGCTCGTGCTGCTGGTATTCATTTAATTATTGCAACGCAGCGTCCGTCAGTTGATGTAATTACGGGAGTTATTAAAGCGAATATTCCATCACGTATTGCATTCGCTGTCTCTTCTCAAACAGATTCTCGTACAATTCTTGACGGCGGTGGTGCGGAGAAACTGCTAGGTCGTGGAGATATGCTATTTATACCAATTGGTGCATCGAAGCCTGTACGTGTACAAGGTGCGTTTTTATCAGATGATGAAGTTGAGAGAGTTGTAGAATATGTGATTGGTCAGCAAAAAGCGCAATATCAAGAAGATATGATCCCGCAAGATGTTCCTGATACGAAGCAGGAAGTAGAAGATGAATTATATGATGAAGCAGTTCAGCTCGTAGTGGAAATGCAAACAGCATCGGTTTCTATGTTGCAACGTAGGTTTAGAGTTGGTTATACGCGTGCTGCACGCTTAATTGATGCAATGGAAATGAATGGTGTAGTAGGTCCGTATGAAGGTAGTAAACCACGTGAAGTGCTCATTAATGATGTACAAGAAAAAAGTTCATAAAAAAAGCCTAATTGTTTTTACAATTAGGCTTTTTTATATGCTGGTTTTGTTATATACTATATCCAGTGATAAAGAAAGGGCTTACATTTAAGGTAGTTCTTTAGAATACGAATACTTTGGTGTGGTTTTTTGTGAACGTTCGATATTTAATGTAGAAAAATGTTAAATCTTGTTGACACGTATGGGAGCAAGTGGTAAGATTACTTCGAAAAGAATCACTGCCTCATATAATCTTGGAGATAAGGTCCATAAGTTTCTACCTGGCAACCATGAATTGCTAGACTATGAGGGGAAAAGTGTGTAACAAAGGATGTAAGAGATCTTTGTGCCGAACTTTTTCTCGCTATGAGGAATGTTTATGGTGCAAAGTTTTTTTTATGCAGTAAAGAGTGAAAATTTCATCTTAAAAAATTATTAATATTTATTCGACAATTATGCCTATTTTTAGTGTTTAGCAATGTTTATTATGTTGTAAGTTGAAAAAAGAGAAAAGAAGTCTTACATCAGAGGTCGAATAATTGAAATGCGGGGGAGTCTTATGTCAGTAAAATCCGATAGCCGTCACCTATATTTACGGGTGATTGATCACATCAAAGAAAAAATTAAAGATGGGGCTTACAAAGAAAGACAAAAGTTACCATCAGAGTTTGATTTAGCGAAAGAACTTGGCGTAAGTAGAGCGACTTTAAGGGAAGCGCTGCGTATTTTAGAAGAAGAAAATGTTGTCATTCGCAGACATGGTGTAGGAACATTTGTAAATGCAAAGCCGTTATTTTCTTCTGGGATTGAACAACTTTCTAGTATTACAGATATGATTTCTAGTGTGGGGAAAACACCAGGAACTATCTTTTTATCATCATCTACAACAAGTTTAACAGAAGAAGAAAAAGAGAAGTTTAATAGTGAAGATGGTTTTAATGCAGTGATGATTGAGCGTGTGCGTACAGCAGATGGGGAACCTGTTGTATATTGTATCGATAAACTTGCAAAAGAAATATTGCCAGATTTATCGGGATACAACGAAGAATCATTGCTTACAGTGATACATAACAATACGCACAAACGTATCACATACGCAGTTGCTCACATTGAGCCGATTGGCTATCATCCGAAAATCTCACCGATTTTGGAATGTGAACCGGAAACGGCACTGCTAGTGTTAAAACAAATGCACTATGATCAAAATGATGAGCCAATCTTATATTCTATCAATTATTTTAGAGCTGATAAGTTTAGCTTCCACGTATTAAGAAAACGTATGTAGGTGAGTTCCTTTTTAGGGAGGTGACAGCAAGAAGTTAGGGACAGCAGCGTATAAAAAAATAGACAAATCATTTCAGGAGGGGTTTCTAGTATGAAGAAAAAAACAGGTCTTTTATTATCATTAACATTAGCAGCAAGTGCGGTTTTAGGTGCATGTGGTAACTCAGATAAAGCGAGTAGCGACAAAAAAGAGTTTAAAGTTGGTATGGTTACAGATGTTGGGGGCGTTGATGACAAATCATTTAACCAATCAGCTTGGGAAGGTTTAACGAAGTTCGGTAAAGACAATGACTTAAAGAAAAATGAAGGATATCGTTATCTTCAATCTAGTAAAGATGCGGATTACATCCCGAATTTAACGAAATTTGCGAAAGATCATTATAACACAACATTTGGTATTGGTTACTTAATGGAAAAATCAATTACAAAGGTAGCTGAACAATATCCAAAAGAGCAATTTGCGATTGTAGATACAGTTGTAGAGAAGCCAAACGTAACAAGTATTACATTTAAAGACCATGAAGGTTCATTCCTAGTTGGTGCTGTAGCAGCGATGACGACAAAATCAAATAAAGTTGGGTTTGTTGGTGGTGTAAAAAGCCCATTAATTACAAAATTTGAATCAGGTTTTAAAGCTGGTGCAAAAGCAGTAAATCCAAATATCGAAATCGTATCACAATATGCTGATGCATTTGATAAACCAGAAAAAGGCTCTGTATTAGCTTCAGCAATGTACGGTGGTGGAGTTGACGTAATTTATCATGCTTCAGGTGCAACTGGTAACGGTGTATTCACAGAAGCGAAAAACCGTAAGAAAAAAGGTGAAAACGTTTGGGTAATCGGTGTTGACCGTGACCAAAATCAAGAAGGTATGCCTGAAAACGTAACTTTAACATCAATGGTAAAACGTGTTGATATTGCAGTAGCAAAAGTAGCACAAGAAGCGAAAGATGGTAAATTAAAAGGCGGTAAAGTAGAAGAATTCGGATTAAAAGATGACGGTGTTGGTATTGCGAAAACTACTGACAATGTGAAAAAAGTAAATCCAGAAATCTTAACAAAAATAGAAGAGTTTGAGAAGAAAATCACTGACGGTGAAATTAAAGTCCCTGCAACTGACGAAGAATATAAAACATATGAAGCTTCTCTAAAGAAATAATAATAGAGAAATAGCAAAGGTTAGTTCGTAGAACTAACCTTTGCATATATAAAAATACTTTTAATAGAGTGTAATTAGGGAGTGTTCCCTGCTAAAAGGAGGAACAAAATGGAATACGTAATTGAGATGAACAATATTACAAAAGTATTCCCAGGCATTGTAGCGAATGATGATATTACGCTGCAAGTAAAACAGGGAGAAATACATGCTTTACTTGGAGAAAATGGTGCAGGGAAATCCACATTGATGAATGTACTATTTGGTTTGTATCAACCAGAACAAGGTGAAATTAAAATTAAAGGAACACCTGTAAAAATTACAAATCCGAATATAGCAAATGACCTTGGTATTGGGATGGTCCATCAGCATTTTATGCTTGTTCATAATTTTACAGTTACAGAGAATATTATTCTTGGAAATGAGCCGAAGAAAAACGGGAAAATTGCTGTTGAAGAGGCGGCAAAAGAAATTAAGCAATTATCTGAACAGTATGGTTTGGCTGTTGATCCACATGCGAAAATTGAAGATATTTCTGTTGGGATGCAGCAAAGGGTTGAAATATTAAAGACTCTTTATCGTGGTGCTGAGATTTTAATATTTGATGAGCCAACCGCGGTGTTAACTCCTCAAGAAATTCATGAGTTGATTCAAATTATGAAAAAGCTTGTGCAAGAGGGGAAATCTATCATCCTTATTACACATAAGTTAAAAGAAATTATGGAAGTTTGCGATCGTTGTACAATTATTCGTAAAGGTAAGGGGATTGGTACTGTTGATGTAGCGGAAACGGATGAGCATAAACTTGCAGAGTTAATGGTCGGACGTCAAGTGAATTTTAAAACAGAAAAAATAGAAGCTAAACCAATGGAAGAAGTACTATCTATTGCAAACCTAATTGTTCATGATACGCGCAAGTTACCTGCTGTAAAAGGCCTTGACTTAACTGTTCGTGCAGGAGAAATCGTTGGGATTGCAGGGATTGATGGAAATGGTCAAAGTGAATTAATAGAGGCGATTACTGGTTTACGAAAAGTTGAGTCAGGTTCTATTGCAATTAAAGGAAAAGAAATAACGAATTGGCCTGTTCGAAGAATAACAGAAGAGGGGATTGGTCATATTCCTGAAGACCGTCATAAACACGGACTTGTTCTCGATTTTTCTGTTCGGGACAATATTGTTTTACAAACATACTATAAAAATCCATTTTCAAAGAAAGGGATTTTGAATTTTAGTAAAATTACAGAAAAAGCAAAAGCACTTATTGAACAGTTTGATGTACGTACACCTAGTGAACAAACGTTAGCTCGCGCTCTATCTGGTGGAAACCAACAAAAGGCAATTATTGCACGTGAGGTAGATCGTAATCCAGATTTATTAATTGCAGCACAGCCGACACGTGGTTTAGATGTAGGTGCGATTGAATTTATTCATAAAAAATTAATTGAGCAGAGAGATAATGGTAAGGCAGTATTGCTTTTATCTTTAGAACTGGATGAAATTTTAAATGTAAGCGATCGAGTGGCTGTTATATATGAAGGGAAAATTGTAGCGATTGTCGATGCGAAAGAAACAAATGAACAACAGCTTGGATTATTAATGGCCGGCGGGACAGGGAAAGAGAAGGTGAACACAAATGGCTAAAAAATTTTTAACAGAACGAACAATTAATATTTTAGTACCTGTGTTATCCGTAGTTTTCGGTTTACTTGTTGGTGCCATTGTAATGTTAGTTAGTGGATATGATCCAATTGTTGGATATGCCGCGCTTTGGGAAGGGATGGTTGGCAATCCACAAGCTATCGGTGAGACGTTGCGTACAATGATTCCGCTTGTATTAGCTGGTCTTTCAGTAGCATTTGCATTTCGTACAGGTCTTTTCAATATTGGAGTGGAAGGACAGTTATTAGTTGGGTGGCTTGCTGCTGTTTGGTTTGGATATGCAGTGTCGTTACCAGCAATTTTGCATATTCCGTTATCTATATTAGTGGCAGCAATCGTCGGCGGTTTGTGGGGTTTTATACCTGGATATTTAAAAGGAAAGCTTAAAGTAAATGAAGTAATTGTGACAATTATGATGAACTACATTGCACTTTATGTTACGTATGACCTTATTAAACGCTTTATTCATGAAGGTAATGAGAAATCTTATGATGTACAAGCAAGTGCTTCGTTAGCTTCTGATTGGTTATCTTCATTGACAGATGGATCTCGTTTACACTGGGGAATTGTTGTAGCTATTATCATTGCAATTGTAATGTGGTTCTTATTAGATAGAACAACGTTAGGGTATGAATTAAAATCGGTTGGTTTTAACCAAAATGCCTCTCAATACGCAGGAATGAAAGTATCGCGTAATGTTGTATTATCAATGACAATTGCTGGTGCTTTTGCAGGAATTGGTGGAGCTATGGAAGGATTAGGGACATTCCAAAGTATGACAGCAATGTCTTCTTTTACTGGTATTGGATTTGATGGGATTGCGGTAGCACTTTTAGGCGGAAATAATCCATTTGGTATATTATTAGCAGCTTTACTGTTTGGTGGTTTGAAAAGTGCAGCACCACAAATGAATTTCGAAGCAGATGTACCTTCGGAGTTAATTAACGTTATTATTGCATGTATTATTTTCTTTGTAGCGTGCAGTTATGTTTTACGCTGGGCACTTACACGCATGAGCAAGGAGGGAAAATAAATGAGCTTTTTAGATATTTTAGCCATTCTTGTGACGGGTACGTTATATACGGCAGCACCACTTATTTTTACGGCGTTAGGTGGAGTGTTCAGTGAACGTTCTGGAGTTGTAAATATAGCGTTAGAAGGTTTAATGTTATTTGGTGCATTTATTGGTATTGTTACAACGTTATTAATGGGTGATACGTGGGGATCGATGACTCCTTGGATTGCATTATTATTTGCAGCAATTGGTAGTGGATTGTTTGCACTTCTTCACGCAGTAGCATCTATTACATTCCGTGCAGATCAAGTAGTGAGTGGGGTAGCGATTAACTTCTTAGCTCTTGGTTTAACAGTATTTGCGATTAAGAAAATCTTTGGCAAAGGACAAACTGATTTCATTCAATACCGTATTGAAAAAATCGATGTTCCGGGTCTTTCAGATATTCCGGTAATCGGAAAAATCTTTTTCTCAAATGTACCGTTAACATCATATATTGCTATTATTTTAGCGTTTGTCGTTTGGTATATCATTTATAAAACGCCGTTCGGTCTTCGTCTTCGTGCGGTTGGTGAACATCCAATGGCAGCGGATACGATGGGGATTAACGTATATAAAATGCGTTATATTGCAGTTGCTATATCTGGAATGTTTGCAGGAGTTGGTGGAGCGGTCTTCGCTATGTCGATTTCTGGTAACTTCTCAGGTGCTACAATTACTGGACAAGGTTTCTTAGCGTTAGCAGCAATGATTTTTGGTAAATGGAATCCACTCGGTGCTCTTGGAGCGGCTCTGTTCTTCGGATTTGCTCAATCATTAGGAATAACAGGTGGTACAATTCCAGTACTAAAAGAAATTCCAAGTGTATTCTTAACGATATTACCGTATGTATTCACAATATTAGCGCTTGTTGGTTTTGTAGGTCGTTCTGAAGCTCCGAAAGCATTAGGAACTCCTTATGAAAAAGGAAAACGATAAGTATAAAAAAGCTCGCACATTAGTGCGGGCTTTTTTACATAGACTATATTTAATACGGAATTTTACTATGTTCCTTACATATTCAAGTTTTTAGAAAGAACTTAATGTAAGTATAGTGAGGAAGAAAAGTTGATTTTTTATTTCTAAAAACTGTATATTGAAGAGGAATATTCCTATATACGTAAAGGAGGGCTATAAATGAAACTAATGGAACAACAGTTACATGAGTTAGGTGGTTTGCGAGTACATATTATTCCAACTGATAAATATAAAACAAATACTTTTGTATTTCGTTTTAAGGCACCTTTAAATGAGGAGACGGTGACAGAGCGTGCCCTATTGCCATACGTATTGCAAAGTGCGACAGAAAAGCTTCCTTCTGTAATTCGTCTTCGTCAATATTTAGAAGAATTATATGGATCTTCTTTAGCAGTAGATGTAAGTAAAAAAGGAGAAGACCATATTATCTCTATTTATGTAGACATTGCAAATGAAGTTTATTTACATGATGCACCACCGTTATTTGAAAAAGCGCTTTCTATGTTATCGGATATCGTTTTGCATCCAGCGACAGAGGGGAATGGTTTTCTACCTTCTATCGTAGAAAGTGAAAAGAGAGCGCTATTGCAACGAATTGAAGCGACGTATGATGATAAAATGCGTTATGCAAACGAGCGTTTAATTGAAGAAATGTGTAAAGTAGAACCGTATCGTTTAAGCGCAAATGGGAAAAAAGAGAGTGTTTCTTCCATTACAAATGAAAGTTTGTATCAATATTATCAAAAAGTGTTAGCAGAGGATGAAATGGATCTATACATTATTGGTGATATTTCAGAAAACGCAGTTGATCTTGTAAGTAAGTATTTTTCTATTTCAGCGCGTCCTGCGAGAGAAAGAAATGTACTTCTTCATAAGAGAAATAATGAAGAAAAAGAAGTTGTGGAAAAACAAGAATTAAAACAAAGTAAATTACACATCGGTTATCGTACGTTTATTACGTATAAAGATGAAGATTATTTTGCACTGCAATTGTTCAATGGATTGTTTGGAGGATTTTCTCATTCGAAGTTATTCGTTAACGTTCGTGAAAAAAATAGTTTAGCGTACTATGCAGCATCTCGCTTTGAAAGTCATAAAGGTTTATTATTTGTCATGTCAGGAATCGAAGCAAAAAATTATGAAAAAGCGGTTGAGATTATTAAAGAGCAAATGCTTGCAATGCAAAATGGTGATTTTTCTGAAGAGGAGATGCATCAAACGAAAAGTGTCATTCAAAATCAAATATTAGAAGCGATTGATACACCGCGCGGATTTGTGGAAATGCTGTATCATGGTATTATTTCAGATCGTACGCGTCCGGTTGAAGAATGGCTTACAGGTATTGAAAGTGTGACGAAAGAAGAGATTGTGAAAGTTGCTAAAAATATTGAACTAGATACAATTTACTTTTTACAAGGAACGGAGGGAGAATAAATGGAGAAAATTGTTTATGAGCAATTAAAAGAGACACTCTATTATGAAAAACTTCCTAATGGATTAGATGTATATATTTTACCGAAGCAAGGATTTAATAAAACATTTGCAACGTTTACGACAAAATATGGTTCTGTGGATAATACATTCGTACCACTAGGTAAAGAAGAAATGATTCGTGTGCCGGATGGGATTGCTCATTTTCTTGAGCATAAATTATTTGAAAAAGAAGATCACGATGCGTTCCAATTGTTTAGTAAACAAGGGGCATCAGCAAATGCTTTCACATCATTCACAAGAACAGCTTACCTTTTTTCATGTACATCAAATGTAGAACAAAATTTAAATACATTGTTAAATTTCGTACAAGAGCCTTACTTCTCTGAAAAAACAGTTGAAAAAGAGAAGGGTATTATTGGGCAAGAAATTCAAATGTATCAAGATAATCCAGATTGGCGCTTATATTTTGGGTTAATTGATAGTTTGTTTGTAAAGCACCCGATTAAAATTGATATTGCAGGTACAATTGAGTCTATTAGTAAAATTACGAAAGACCTACTATATGAATGTTATGAAACGTTTTATCATCCAAGTAATATGTTAATGTTTGTTGTAGGTGCAATCGATCCAGAGAAAACGATGGATTTGATACGTGAAAATCAAGCGAAAAAAGATTATAAAAATCAACCGGAAATAGTACGTTCATTCGAAGAAGAACCAGATGAGGTAAATGAAAAGAAGAAAATTATTTCAATGCCTGTACAAACACCGAAATGTTTAGTTGGTATTAAAGCGACAAACTTAAAAGAAAAAGGAGAAGCCCTTTTAAAACAAGAAATTGCGCTTACGTTACTTTTAGATTATTTATTTGGGAAAAGTTCTGTTCATTACGAATCTTTATATAATGAAGGACTCATTGATGATTCGTTCTCGTATGATTATACGGAAGAGAATAACTTCGGTTTTGCAATGGTTGGTGGCGATACGAAGCAACCTGATGAACTGGAAGAGCGTTTGAAAGGTATTTTATTAAACACAAATTATGATCAATTAGATGAGGCGGCATTAGAACGAGTAAAGAAAAAGAAAATAGGTGGCTTTTTACGCTCCTTGAATTCACCAGAATATATTGCAAATCAATTTACACGATATGCGTTTAATGAATCGAGTCTGTTTGATGCATTGACTGTATTAGAAAGTTTAACGGTTCAAGATTTACAAGAAGTAGCAAAATTATTATTATCAGAAGAAAAAATGAGCATTTGTCAAGTTTTACCGAAAAAATAAAAGGTTTCACAATAATACCCTCATCTTATCATTGATAAATTGTAAGATGAGGGTATTATTTATTTGTGGGGAAAAGATTTTTTGAGATAAGAGAGGAATTGTATGAAAAAGTATGCATTAGTAACTGGAGGAAGCGGAGGGATTGGCTCTGCTATTTCGAAACAATTAATTCAAGATGGATATACAGTATATGTTCATTATAATAACAGTGAAGAGAAAGTGAATGAGTTACAGAAAGAATGGGGTGAAGTAATTCCTGTTCAAGCGAATTTAGCTTCTACTGATGGGGCAGAGCAATTGTGGAAACAAATTGAACATCCTCTTGATGTTATCGTATATGCAGCTGGGAAGAGTATATTTGGACTCGTAACAGATGTAACGAACGATGAATTGAATGATATGGTAGAACTTCAAGTGAAGAGTATCTATAAATTATTATCAATGGCACTGCCTTCAATGATTCAGCGGAGAAGCGGTAATATTGTACTTGTATCGTCTATATGGGGACAAATTGGCGCATCATGTGAAGTGCTTTACTCGATGGTAAAAGGTGCGCAAAATTCATATGTGAAAGCTTTAGCAAAAGAAGTTTCATTAAGTGGAATAAGAGTGAACGCGGTGGCGCCAGGAGCAATTGAAACGGAAATGTTAAACGTATTTTCAGAAGAGGATAAGAATGAAATTGCAGAAGAGATTCCGTTAGGTAGGCTGGGATTGCCAGAAGAAGTAGCAAAAACAGTGTCATTTCTTGTCTCTTCAGGTGCATCTTATATAACGGGACAAATTATCGGAGTGAACGGCGGTTGGCATTGCTAAAAATTTCTTACATAAAAAATGAAAAACTGTACAAATTAAGCATGATTCTAATACTAAGTAGTGAGGTGCTTACACATGTCAGTTTTAGATAATTTTGATCAATGGAAGAGCTTTTTAGGAGAACGTTTAGAACAGGCGCAAGGGAAAGGTCTTGATGGTGGTGCTGTATCAGATATGGCATTTCGTGTTGGTGACTATTTAGCAAATGAAGTAGAAGCACGCAACGATCAAGAGAAACTATTAGCTGAGCTTTGGAAAGTTGCTGACGAACAAGAGCAACATACAATCGCAAACTTAATGGTAAAGTTTGTACAGCATAAGTAAAAAATAGAGAGGAGAATCTCCTCTCTATTTTTTTTGTATAATAATAACGCAGGATAGATTATACATTTAGCTTCCCTATTAAGGTGAAATCATATAATATAGTACGTAGGTGTAAAGTAAGCAAGGGGAGTGATCTTGGATGATTGAATGGTATTTTGAATATGAAATACATAAAAACCGACCTGGCTTGCTTGGTGACGTTTCTTCGTTAATCGGTATGCTCGGCATTAATATTGTCACAATTAATGGTGTAGATAACGCAAGGCGTGGATTACTCCTTATGTGTGATAATCAAGAGCAAATCTCTAGACTTGAATCAATTTTAAATACGATGGATAATATAACGGTAACGAAATATCGTCCGCCAAAGCTAAGAGATAAGCTAGCGGTTAGACATGGTAGGTACATACAACGAGATGCAGATGATAAGAAAACATTTCGTTTTGTGCGTGATGAATTAGGATTACTTGTAGACTTTATGGCTGAAATAATGAAAAAAGAAGGTCATAAACTAATCGGGATACGAGGAATGCCTCGTGTCGGAAAAACAGAATCCATTGTTGCCGCAAGTGTTTGTGCAAATAAAAGATGGTTATTTGTATCATCTACTCTTATTAAGCAAACTGTTCGTAGTCAATT
The DNA here is from genome assembly GCF_051916915.1 of Bacillus cereus group sp. MYBK139-1. NCBI lineage: Bacteria > Bacillati > Bacillota > Bacilli > Caryophanales > Bacillaceae > Bacillus > Bacillus cereus group sp. MYBK139-1. Next base: position 1,039,642 of record NZ_JBQAHO010000002.1, read on the forward strand.
GATTGAAGATGAGTATAGCGACGACAATATTTTCATCTTAGATGGAATCGTGTCAACAAAGCGTGCTAACGAAAGGCATTGGCAGCTTGTTCGTGAAATTATGAGATTGCCTGCAACAAAAGTTGTGGAACATCCTGACGTATTTGTGAGTCAGTCAGAATACACGTTGGATGATTTTGATTATATTATTGAGTTGCGTAACGATTATGATGAAGAAATTCAATATAATTTAGTAGATGAAATTGAGCAAGGTACGCAAAATAATTTCTCTATGTTTGACTTTTAAAGAAATATTGAGGTGTTAGTAGTGACAGAATTAGGACAAAAGCTGAAAGAAGCAAGAGGAACGAAAGGCTTGTCTATTGATCAGCTGCATGAGATTACAAAAATTCAAAAACGTCATTTAGTAGCGATTGAGGAAGGTAATTATGATGTATTGCCAGGGACTTTTTATGCGCGTGCATTCATTAAACAATACGCAGATGCGGTTGGATTAAATGGAGAAGAACTGCTTGTAGAATATCAGAGTACGATACCACAATCTGAAAAACGAGACGTTCCGCAAGTTTCAACTGGACAAAAAACACAAGAAACAATGCAAAAATCATCATCATGGCCAATTGCAGATCACATGCCAAAAATCTTAGTTGCGCTTTTAGTAATCGCAGTTGGAGTGGTAATTTGGTTTGTTTTCCAAGCGTTAACTGGAAAAAGTGATGAGAAAGTTCCGAATGCTCAAAGTGAGAAAATTGAAGTTAAAAAAGCGGAAAACTCGCCGTTAGATACGAAGAAAGATGAAGTGAAAGCGGAAGAGCCGAAAAAAGAAGAACCGAAAAAAGAAGAGCCAAAGAAAGAAGAACAACCAGCGCAACAAACGGGACAACAAGAAATCAAAGTAATTGGGACAACTGGTAAGGAATCCACTTTGGAAATTCATAATAATAAAACGTTAGAACTAGAAATTACAACAAAAGGCGCAAGTTATGTAGGTATTAAAAATGAGGCAGGAAATGATATCTTTAGTGGAACAATAGAGGAAGGCCAAACTCAAAAATATGATTTATCAACAGCGAAAGTGGTAAACCTTAATATAGGAAGTGCACCGAATGTTGAATTTAAATTAAATGGCCAAGTCGTTACATTCCCGTTGAATCCAGAAGAGAATTATCATCAAAAATTCTTGATTAAAAATCTAGGGATAGAGCAACCTGCACAATAACAGTCATCGCTTCGATGACTTTTTTCAATGAACAAATGTTTTTGATATGATGGAGGAATAGCTGTGAATTTACCAAATAAAATTACAATATCTAGAATCTGCTTAATTCCAATTTTTATGGTAATTATGTTAGCACCCTTTGATTGGGGGTCATATACAATTGGTGATGTTGATTTACCAATTCAGCATTTAGTAGGAGCGCTTATCTTTATTGTTGCTTCGGCTACAGATTGGATTGATGGACATTACGCAAGAAAGTATAATCTTGTAACGAATTTAGGGAAGTTCCTTGACCCGTTAGCTGATAAATTACTTGTTTCAGCGGCACTTATCACGTTAGTTGAGATGCAATACGTACCAGCTTGGATCGTTATTATTATTATAAGCCGTGAGTTTGCGGTAACTGGTCTACGTCTTGTGCTTGCTGGAACAGGGGAAGTAGTTGCGGCAAATCAACTAGGGAAAATTAAGACATGGACACAAATCATCGCGATTGCGGCATACTTATTACATGATGTACCTTTAAATTTAATCCATATTCCAGTTGCTGATATCTTCATATGGATTGCATTAATTTTTACTATTATTTCAGGATGGGATTATTTCTGGAAAAATAGAGCTGCTTTTGTAAACTCAAAATAGAAGTTTATGGGGGAATTGGGATGAATGCTGAAATTATTGCGGTTGGAACAGAATTATTACTTGGACAAATTGCAAATACAAACGCCCAGTTTTTATCTGAAAAGTTAGCTTCAATTGGTATTAATGTGTACTACCATACTGTAGTTGGAGATAATAACAAACGATTACAGCAGGCGATTGAAGTTGCAGAAGAGCGTGCGGACATGCTTATTTTTACAGGTGGATTAGGCCCGACAAAAGATGATTTGACGAAGGAAACAATTGCGTCTAGCTTAGGGGAAGAGCTTGTATATGACGAAAATGCATTAGCATTAATAAGTGATTATTTTAAGCGTACAGGTCGTGAGTTCACTGAAAATAATAAAAAGCAGGCACTCGTTTTGAATGGGGCAACTGTATTTGCGAATGATCACGGTATGGCACCTGGTATGGGTTTAAATAAGAACGGAAAAGTTTACATTTTATTACCAGGACCACCGAAAGAGATGAAGCCAATGTATGTAAGTTATGTAGAGCCTTTTTTACGTAACTTTACAACAGGAGAAAACATTTATTCTCGCGTGCTGCGCTTCTTCGGAATTGGGGAATCTCAATTAGAGGTGAAAGTTCAAGATTTAATTGATGGACAAACGAACCCGACAATCGCCCCGCTTGCGAATGATGGAGAAGTGACATTACGTTTAACTGCCAAACATCAAAATGTTGATGAAGCAGAGAAACTCATTCAGCATGTGGAAGATTTGATTTTAGAAAGAGTAGGAGAGTTCTTCTACGGGTATGACCAAGAGTTTCTGCATTATAAGGCGATAGAGTTATTGAAGAAAAAAGGATTAACTTTAGCGTGTGCGGAAAGTTTAACAGGTGGTCTCTTCGGGAATCAAGTAACAGAAAGTGCTGGTGTGTCTTCCGTATTTAAAGGCGGTGTCATTTGTTATCATAATGATGTGAAGCAACATGTATTACATGTACCTGAGGAAGTGTTGTCTACTGACGGTGCAGTTAGTAAAGAATGTGCTCGTTATCTTGCTGAAAATGTTAAAGAATTATTAAAAGCGGATATCGGAATTAGTTTCACTGGGGTAGCAGGACCAGATGCTTCAGAACATAAAGAGCCGGGAACAGTATTTGTTGGATTGGCGATTAAAGATGAACCAACTGTAGTCTTTCCTCTAAACTTAAGCGGAAGTCGTCAACAAATTAGGGAACGCTCAGCAAAATATGGGTTTTATCATTTGTATAAAAAGCTAGAAGAGATATAAGTCTCTTCTAGCTTTTTTTAATGGTTAAATGCAGTTTTATTTAATGGAAAATAAAAAAATCGAATAAATGTTCGATTTTTGTTGGCAAATTGAATTGAAAATAGGTATAATAAGATTAGCAATTCAGTTAAGGAGGAATTTTGAATGAGTGATCGTCAAGCGGCATTAGATATGGCGTTAAAACAAATAGAGAAGCAATTCGGTAAAGGTTCAATTATGAAATTAGGAGAACAAGCGGAGCGTAGAGTTTCTACAGTTTCTAGTGGTTCTTTAGCACTTGATGTGGCATTAGGGGTAGGCGGATACCCACGCGGCCGTATTATCGAGATTTATGGACCTGAGAGTTCAGGTAAAACAACAGTTTCATTACATGCAATTGCAGAGGTACAGCGTCAAGGTGGACAAGCAGCATTCATCGATGCGGAGCATGCAATGGATCCTGTATATGCACAAAAATTAGGTGTTAACATCGATGAATTACTATTATCACAACCTGATACAGGGGAGCAAGGTTTAGAAATCGCAGAAGCACTTGTACGAAGTGGTGCGGTTGATATTATCGTAATTGACTCTGTAGCAGCTCTTGTACCAAAAGCTGAGATTGAAGGAGACATGGGTGACTCACACGTAGGTTTACAAGCTCGTCTAATGTCTCAAGCACTTCGTAAGTTATCAGGTGCAATCAATAAATCAAAAACAATCGCAATCTTTATTAACCAAATTCGTGAAAAAGTTGGGGTTATGTTCGGAAACCCAGAAACAACTCCAGGTGGTCGTGCGTTGAAATTCTATTCAACTGTTCGTCTTGAAGTGCGTCGTGCGGAGCAATTAAAACAAGGTAACGACATCGTTGGTAATAAAACAAAAGTAAAAGTAGTTAAAAATAAAGTGGCACCACCATTCCGTGTTGCGGAAGTTGATATTATGTACGGAGAAGGTATTTCAAGAGAAGGTGAAATCTTGGATATGGCTTCTGAACTTGATATCGTTCAAAAGAGCGGTGCTTGGTACTCTTATAATGAAGAACGCTTAGGACAAGGTCGTGAAAATTCGAAGCAGTTCTTAAAAGAAAATACGGATTTAAGAGAAGAAATTGCCTTCTTTATTCGTGAGCATCACGGAATTAGCGAAGATTCAGGTGCTGAAGGTATGGAAGATCCAAGTCTTCTCGATTAAAAGTAAAAGACACGGCTTCGTGTCTTTTATTTTTGTATCATCATGAAAGCGTTGTATATCGTTGGAGATAAAATATTTAATCTACCTAAAAGATTATATATAAAAAGAGATATATGCGCGTTTTACATGAATAAACTGGAATTTACTAAGGTTTTCCAGGATAATATGCTCTCTGCTTTTTACATTCCTATATAAATTAAAGCTGAAGGTAAAGAAAGTAAAAGTAGACAACGCTTGACAATGAAAATTGCGATAGATACAATGAGAATGTATATTTTTTCTTATATACGAAACACTCTTCTCAAGAAGAGAAGTAATATTCGGAGTAAGACTTAAATCTTGCCGAAATAATAATATGACATTTTAATTGTGAAATGAAGAAAGTCCCTTAAAAAAGCGGGACGACGGTCTTTGCTGTATGTTGGTATTCAATGTACATGCCGACAGTCTTTTTTCATTCATAGCAAGGGGAGGTGAAATCATGAGTAGTACAGTTTGGATACTCATCTCCATTTTGCTTGCAACAGTCGGTGCAGTTGTTGGCTTTTTTGTTCGAAAGTCTATTGCTGAAGCGAAGATTAATGGTGCAGCCAATGAAGCGAAACGTATTCTAGACGAAGCGAATCGTGAGGCTGAAGCACTTAAGAAAGAAGCGCTTTTAGAAGCAAAGGATGAAATTCATACACTTCGTACAGAAGCTGAATTAGAAATTCGTGACCGTAGAAGCGAATTACAAAAACAAGAAAATCGTTTAATGCAAAAAGAAGAGAACCTTGATCGTAAAGACGAAACGCTCGATAAACGCGAGCTACAGTTAGAAAAGAAAGAGGATTCTCTTGTAGCGAGACAACAACAGATTGAAGAGTTGGAAAGCAAAGTGGGAGAGTTAGTTCAAAAGCAACAAACAGAATTAGAGCGCATTTCCAATCTGACACGCGAACAAGCGAAAGCAATTATTCTTGGTAAAGTAGAAAGTGAAGTTTCTCATGAAATTGCCGTAATGGTAAAAGAAAGTGAAGTTCGTGCGAAAGAAGAAGCGGATAAAAAAGCAAAAGAGATTTTATCTCTTGCAATGCAAAGATGTGCAGCTGATCATGTTGCTGAAACAACCGTTTCGGTTGTAAATCTTCCAAATGACGAAATGAAGGGACGTATTATCGGACGTGAAGGTCGAAATATTCGTACGTTAGAAACGTTAACAGGTATTGACCTAATTATCGATGATACACCAGAAGCGGTTATCCTTTCTGGATTCGACCCAATTCGTCGTGAAACAGCTCGTATCGCTCTTGATAAACTGGTACAGGACGGACGTATTCACCCAGCGCGTATTGAAGAGATGGTCGAAAAATCAAGACGTGAAGTGGACGAGTATATTCGCGAAGTCGGAGAGCAAACAACGTTTGAAGTGGGTGTTCACGGATTACATCCAGATTTAATTAAGATTTTAGGTCGTTTAAAATACCGTACAAGTTACGGACAAAACGTCTTAAAACATTCTATGGAAGTTGCATATTTAACTGGACTTATGGCGGCAGAGCTTGGTGAGGATGAAAAACTAGCAAGACGTGCTGGTCTATTACATGATATCGGGAAAGCGATTGACCATGAAGTAGAAGGTAGCCACGTTGAAATTGGTGTCGAACTCGCAACAAAATATAAAGAGCATCCTGTAGTTATAAACAGTATTGCATCTCACCATGGGGATACAGAACCAACTTCTATCATTGCAGTTTTAGTTGCAGCAGCAGATGCATTATCAGCTGCAAGACCTGGAGCTCGTAGTGAGACACTTGAGAACTATATTCGTCGTCTTGAAAAGTTAGAAGAGATTTCAGAGTCTTATGAAGGCGTAGAAAAATCTTTCGCAATTCAAGCAGGACGAGAAGTTCGTATTCTGGTAAAACCAGATACAATTGATGATTTAGAAGCTCATCGTTTAGCTCGTGATATTCGAAAACGTATTGAAAATGAACTGGATTACCCAGGACATATTAAAGTAACTGTTATTCGTGAAACACGTGCAGTGGAATACGCAAAATAAAGTGGTGAAACACCACTTTATTTTTTTGTGTTGGAATTGGTTAAAATAAAGGAAATTAGTTATACCTAGCATACAAGTGAAACAAACTTATAATAAATATATTGTAAGGTAATTACTTGAAGCTATAGTAATAAAAAATGTAGTACATAGGAAGGGTAAGACATATGAGAATATTATTTGTTGGGGATGTAGTAGGATCTCCTGGTAGAGGCATGATTCAACAATACGTACCGGCACTAAAGAAGAAATATACACCTACAGTAACCATTATTAATGGAGAAAATGCAGCAGGTGGACGCGGAATTACGGAAAAAATATACCGAAACTTTTTAGAATGCGGAGCACAAGCGGTTACACTTGGAAATCACGCTTGGGATAACCGTGAAGTATTTGAATTTATTGATGACGCAAAATATCTTGCAAGACCGGCTAACTTCCCAGAAGGAACTCCAGGAAAAGGGCTTATTTTTGTGAACTGTAATGGAACAGAAGTTGCAGTTATTAACTTACAAGGACGTACATTCCTGCCTCCAATTGATTGTCCATTCCGTAAAGTGGATGAATTAATTAACATTGCGAAAAAACGTACGAATATTATTTTTGTTGATTTCCATGCGGAAACTACAAGTGAAAAACAAGCGTTAGGTTGGTATGTAGATGGTCGTGCTACAGCGGTAGTAGGTACACATACGCATGTCCCTACAGCAGATAATCGCATTTTACCAAGCGGAACGGCATATATCACAGATGTTGGTATGACAGGACCGTACGATGGAATTTTAGGCATGGACCGAGAAGCAGTATTGAAGAAGTTTTTAACAAACTTACCAGTACGATTTGAAGTGACAAATGGTAGAACACAATTAAGCGCAGTGCTAATTGATGTGGATCCTAATACAGGAAAAGCTAAGAAAATTGAGCGTATCTTAATTAATGATGATCAACCATTTTTTGAGTAATCCCTGTTAAAATTTAGATAAGTTATTATTTTTTAATTTTTTAGAAAAATTACAGAAATTTAGCAGGAATACGTGTCATTCCTCGTGAATATAAGTTAAAGTGAAATAATTGCTAATACTTTTTATAGAAACGAGGAGGAAACGCGGAATGGAAATATTAAAAGTTAAAGCAACGTCGGTCCCTAATTCTGTAGCTGGTGCACTTGCAGGTGTTATTCGCGAACGCGGAACAGCAGAAATTCAAGCCATTGGTGCAGGTGCATTGAACCAAGCGGTAAAGGCAGTAGCAATTGCAAGAGGATTTGTAGCGCCTAGTGGTTTGGACCTGATTTGTATCCCAGCGTTTACGGATATTATGATTGATGGGGAAGAGCGTACAGCAATAAAATTAATTGTAGAACCTCGTTAAGTTTAAACAACCTGTTTGCAGTATGCAAACAGGTTGTTTTTATAATGGAGGAATGAAAATGAAAATTTTTGATGCCCATTGTGATGTACTCTTTCAGTTATGGAATGCGAAGGGGAAAAAAGATTTTAAACATGATTCGCAATTACATATTACGTTTGAACAGTTAAAGAGAAGAAAAAGAAGTATACAATGTTTTGCTATATATGTTCCAGAAATAGTGGCGTATGAAAAACGATTTGAAGTGGCATTACAAATGGTAGATATTTTTTATAATGAAATTTTATCACTACCGGGTGTAAAGTTTATTCGGACAAAAGATGATATTAACATGTTAAAACAGAACGAGATTGGAGCAATATTAACACTAGAAGGATGCGAGGCACTTGGAAAAGATGAAATGAAATTACGGTTGTTTTATCGCCTAGGAGTACGTTCTTTTGGATTAACATGGAATTATGCCAATTTATTAGCTGATGGTGCACTAGAGACGCGTGGGGCAGGTTTAACGACTTTTGGTAAACATGTTGTACAAGAACTGAATGCGTTACATGTATGGACTGATGTGTCTCATTTGAATGAAAGAAGTTTTTGGGATGTGATTGAAATTGCAAGAAATCCAATTGCTTCCCACTCAAATTGTAGGAAACTTTGTCAGCACCCACGTAATTTAAATGATGAACAACTTAAAGTTCTTATAAAGCGAAATGGCATAATCGGTGTCACTTTTGTACCACAGTTCCTAACAAGTGAAAAACAAGCGAATATAACAGATATAATAAGACATATCGAATATATTTGTTCATTAGGTGGAGAGAACAATATAGGGTTTGGTTCGGATTTTGATGGGATAGTAGAAACAGTTGTAAATGTATCAGCGTATGGAGATTATGAAAATGTAATGAACGAGCTTTGTAAACACTATGCTGCATCTACTGTAGAGCGATTTTTATATGATAATTTTGTTGAACATATAAGCTTTTAAAATTTTTGTTTTAAAAATCCAGAAAAATTAGAATTAATTCATTTGATATTATTGCTTTTTTTAAGACCTAATACTAGAATGAAAAACAAAATAGCTTTATACTAAAGATTCAGGGAAATCAGAAGAGGCATAATTTGCGTCCATTGTAGTTTATTTGCATAAAAAATGCTAAACTATTACTGTAAAAAAATACACTACAATGAATGCAGCCAAAAGGGGTGTAGGAGATGATTAGTCAACTTTCATGGAAAGTTGGAGGCCAACAAGGTGAAGGAATTGAAAGTACAGGAGAAATCTTCTGTATTGCATTAAACCGATTAGGATATTACCTATACGGTTACCGCCACTTCTCATCACGTATAAAAGGCGGCCATACAAATAATAAAATTCGTGTAAGTACAACAGAAGTACGCGCGATCTCAGATGATTTAGATATTTTAATTGCTTTTGATCAAGAAACAATTGATTTTAACTTCCACGAATTACGTCCAGGTGGGATTGTAGTTGCAGATGCGAAATTTAATCCGACAATACCTGACAATACAGATGTAAATCTATATGTGATACCGTTTACAGATATTGCTTCAGAATTAGGCACATCATTAATGAAAAACATGGTTGCTGTTGGAGCGTCAAGTGCGGTATTAGGATTAGATGAAACAGCTTATTTAGATGTTGTTGAAGAGATCTTTGGTCGTAAAGGAGAGCAAGTCGTTCAAAAGAACATGGACGCAATTAAGCGCGGCTCTCAATATATGAAAGAGTTACTAGGTGAAAAAGTAAACATGATGCAGCTTGAAAAAGCTGATGGTCAGAAACGCATGTTTATGATTGGGAACGATGCAATTGCATTTGGTGCAGTAGCTGGTGGTGCTCGCTTTATGTCTGCATATCCAATTACACCTGCATCAGAAATTATGGAATACTTAATTAAAAAATTGCCAAAAGTCGGCGGAACAGTAATCCAAACTGAGGATGAAATCGCAGCTTGTACAATGGCAATCGGTGCAAACTATGCTGGTGTTCGTACATTAACTGCGTCTGCTGGTCCAGGTCTATCTTTAATGATGGAAGCAATCGGTTTAGCAGGTATTACAGAAACGCCATTAGTAATTGTTGATACACAACGCGGTGGCCCAAGTACAGGATTACCAACGAAACAAGAGCAGTCTGATTTAATGGCAATGATTTACGGTACGCACGGTGAAATTCCAAAAATCGTAATGGCGCCAAGTACAGTGGAAGAAGCTTTCTATGATATTGTAGAAGCGTTTAACTTATCTGAAGAATATCAAGTACCTGTTATTTTCTTAACAGATTTACAGCTTTCTTTAGGGAAACAGACAGTAGAACCACTTAAGTTAGATAAAGTGGAAATTCGTCGCGGTAAGCTTGATTTAGAAGCGGAATTACCAGAACGTGAAAATAAAGCATACTTCAAGCGTTATGAAGTAACAGAAGATGGTGTTTCACCACGTGTTTTACCTGGTATGAAAAATGGTGTTCACCATGTTACAGGTGTAGAACATGATGAAACTGGTAAACCATCTGAATCAGCTATAAACCGTAAAGATCAAATGGACAAACGTTTCCGTAAAATGGAGAACTTGAAGTTTAATACCCCTGTTTATAAAAATGTTAAGCATGAAGAAGCAGACGTATTGCTTGTTGGATTTAACTCAACTCGTGGTGCGATCGAAGAAGCAATGGAGCGCTTAGAACAAGAGGGTATGAAAGTAAACCATGCTCATGTGCGTTTAATTCATCCGTTCCCAACAGCTGAAATCGATCCACTTGTGAAAAATGCGAAGCGTGTTGTAGTGGTAGAAAACAATGCAACAGGCCAACTTGCTAACATTATGAAAATGAATCTTGGTAACGGTGAGAAAATTTCTAGTCTTTTAAAATATGATGGAAACCCATTCTTGCCGAAAGAGATTTACAACGAATGCAAAAAAGGGGTTGTATTAAATGGCAACATTTAAGGACTTTCGTAACAGTGTAAAACCAAACTGGTGCCCAGGTTGCGGAGACTTCTCAGTGCAAGCTGCAATTCAACGTGCGGCAGCTAACGTTGGCCTAAATCCAGATGAACTTGCTGTTATTTCTGGTATCGGCTGTTCAGGTCGTATTTCAGGATATATTAATTCATATGGTGTGCATAGTATTCATGGTCGTGCCCTTCCAATTGCGCAAGGTGTGAAAATGGCAAACCGTGATTTAACAGTTATCGCATCAGGTGGTGACGGTGATGGATTTGCGATTGGTATGGGACATACGATCCATTCTATTCGTCGTAACATTGACATTACGTACATCGTAATGGATAACCAAATTTACGGATTAACAAAAGGGCAAACTTCACCACGTAGTGAAGCTGGATTCAAAACGAAAAGTACACCACAAGGTTCAATTGAACCGTCGCTAAATGTTATGGAAATGGCTTTAACAGCTGGTGCAACATTTGTGGCGCAAAGCTTTTCAAGTGATTTAAAAGAATTAACACAAATTATTGAAGCTGGTATTAATCATAAAGGATTTTCATTAATTAACGTGTTCAGCCCATGTGTTACTTACAATAAAGTAAATACTTACGATTGGTTTAAAGAGAATTTAAAAAAACTAAGTACAGTAGAGGGATATGATCCGTCTAATCGCATGATGGCTATGCAAACATTAATGGAAAATAACGGATTAGTAACAGGTTTAATTTATCAAAATACAGCGCAACCTTCATACCAAGAACTAGTAAAAGGCTATAGTGAGAAGCCTTTAGTGCAATCTGATTTAAATATGGATCAGAAAATGTTTGATGAACTTGTTGCTGAATTTATGTAATGTAAGAAGAGAAGGTTGCCATTTGGCAGCCTTTTTTAATGAGTAAAAATATAAGGTAGCCTTATTTACTTAGAAAATTCAGAATGGTAAAATAATATATAAATCGTTGTATGAAAATTGCATGTTCATTAACTAGGAAATGTAATAATAGGATAAGCCTTCTTCTTTGTAAAAATTGGCGAAACACTTCATACTATGGTAATGTGTATAGGGATAAAGCAATATGCTTTTGATTAGGACAAAAGAAATACAAAAAGGGAATGTCTATTTGTGTGGGGAAGACTTCATTCTTATAGATGATTAGATTGATTACTCAAGTTTCAAAGGACAAGTATCTCTCAAGCTATCTAACCATTTTTGAGGTGGGTCTAAGCGCATTAAAATGGACTATAGAGAGTGTATAGTTAAGGGTGAAAGGAGATTACCGATGAACGAGCAACAACGATTAGCAAGTCAACAAGTGAATTCCTCTACGAAAAAAGAAGAGAAAGATTATAGCAAATACTTTGAAAGTGTATACCAACCACCTTCCTTAAAAGACGCGAAAAAGAGAGGAAAAGAAGAAGTTAAAATTGAACGGGATTTTGGCTTACCTGAAGAGTTTCGCAATTTTGGTGCAGGAAGAAAGTTTTATATTCGTACATATGGTTGTCAAATGAATGAGCATGATACAGAAGTAATGGCGGGTATTTTCACTGCACTTGGGTATGAACCAACCTTTTCAACTGAAGAAGCAGATGTAGTATTATTAAATACTTGTGCTATTCGTGAAAATGCTGAAAATAAAGTGTTCGGTGAACTAGGTCATTTAAAGGCACTAAAACGAAGAAATCCGGATCTTTTAATTGGTGTATGTGGTTGTATGTCTCAAGAGGAATCTGTTGTAAATAAAATTATGCAAAAAAATCAGCATGTAGATATGGTGTTTGGAACGCATAATATTCATAGATTACCGTACATTCTAAAAGATGCAATGTTCTCAAAGGAAACGGTAGTTGAAGTTTGGTCCAAAGAAGGAGACGTAATTGAAAACCTTCCGAAAGTACGTCGTGGTGATATTAAAGCTTGGGTAAATATTATGTATGGATGTGATAAGTTCTGTACATATTGTATCGTACCGTATACGCGCGGAAAAGAGCGAAGCAGACGTCCAGAAGACATTATCCAAGAGATTCGTCATTTAGCTGCGAATGGTTATAAAGAAATTACGTTACTTGGACAGAACGTAAATGCATATGGTAAAGACTTTGAAGATATAGAATACGGTCTTGGCGATTTAATGGACGAACTCCGTAAAGTTGATATTGCCCGTATTCGTTTTACAACGAGCCATCCACGCGATTTCGATGATCACTTAATTGAAGTGCTTGGAAAAGGCGGCAACTTAGTAGAACATATTCACTTACCAGTTCAATCTGGAAGCACAGAAATGTTAAAAATTATGGCGCGTAAATATTCACGTGAGCATTATTTAGAGCTTGTAAGAAAAATTAAAGAAGCAATTCCAAACGCGGTATTAACAACTGATATTATCGTCGGTTTCCCGAATGAAACAGATGAGCAATTTGAAGAAACGATGTCGTTATATCGTGAAGTAGGGTTTGATACTGCCTTTACCTTTATTTATTCTCCGCGTGAAGGTACACCAGCTGCAAAAATGAAAGACAATGTACCGATGGAAGTAAAGAAAGAACGTCTTCAACGCTTAAATGCATTAGTAAATAAATTGGCAATTGAAAAGAATGATCGTTATAAAGGTCAAATTGTAGAAGTGTTAGTTGATGGGGAAAGTAAAAATAATCCAGAAGTACTTGCAGGTTATACTCGTACGAATAAACTTGTAAATTTCGTTGCTCCAAAGTCTTTAATTGGTCAGCTTGTGAAAGTAAAAGTAACGGATGCAAAAACTTGGTCTCTTAACGGAGAATTAGTTGAAGAGCCGATTGAGGTGGAATAATAGATGAAAGTATATTCGAAAGATGAAATTGTTGAGCAAGCGAAAGAATTAGCAAAAATGATTTCTGAAACAGAAGAAGTTGATTTCTTTAAGAAAGCAGAGGCACAAATTCATAAAAATGAAAATGTGAAGCGCGCAATTGATGAAATTAAAGCACTGCAAAAACAAGCAGTAAACTTGCAGCATTACGGGAAATGGGAAGCTTTGAAAAAAGTAGAAGCTGAAATTGATGCCCTGCAAGATAAGTTAGATAGTATCCCAGTTGTACAAGAATTTAAATCTTCACAAACATATGTAAATGACTTACTACAACTAGTTGCAAGTACGATTTCTAACAACGTAACAGATGAAATATTAATTTCAACTAATGGCGATGTATTGAAGGGTGAAACGGGCGCAGCGGTAGAAAGTAAAAAAGGAAATTGTGGTTGTTAAAGAGATGTCGAAATGACATCTCTTTTTTTAGTGGATTAAACGTAAGTTCTTCTCAAAAAAAGAATGACACATTCCGCTATTGTCACGCATATGATTAAGTGAATAGTGATTGAGGAGGGTTACGAATGTCCGAATTTAGAGAGATTATTACAAAAGCAGTGGTTGGAAAAGGACGTAAGTATACAAAGTCAACGCATACATGTGAATCGAATAATGAGCCAACAAGTATTTTAGGGTGCTGGGTAATTAACCACTCATACGAAGCAAGAAAGAATGGAAAACATGTGGAAATTGAAGGTTTCTATGATGTGAACACTTGGTATTCATTTGATGGCAATACAAAGACAGAAGTTGTAACAGAACGTGTGAACTACACAGATGAAGTAAGCATTGGATATCGTGATAAAAACTTTTCTGGTGATGATTTAGAAATTATTGCTCGTGTCATTCAGCCACCAAATTGTTTAGAGGCTCTTGTATCACCAAATGGTAATAAAATTGTTGTAACGGTAGAACGTGAATTTGTAACAGAAGTAGTTGGAGAAACGAAAATTTGTGTAAGTGTAAACCCTGAAGGTTGTGTAGAATCAGATGATGCTTTCCAAATTGAAGATGATGAGTTTGAAGAGTTAGATCCGAACTTTATCGTTGATGCAGAAGAAGAGTAATAGAAAGCTAGGGAGAAGTTCTTCCTAGCTTTTTACTTTACATAAGTGGTGCTTAGATGAACATGATTGCTAATGAAATGTGCTATAATGAAGAAAGACTCCTGAAATAGGAGATAAGAGTGTCCGTGAAATGTGACATATATGAGTATAGATTATTATGTAAGAATTATGGAGGATAAGTATGACGCAATATACGCCTATGATACAGCAATATTTAAAAGTTAAGGCAGACTATCAAGATGCCTTTTTATTTTTCCGCTTAGGTGATTTTTATGAAATGTTCTTTGAGGATGCGGTTAAAGCAGCCCACGAACTTGAAATTACATTAACGAGCCGAGACGGTGGTAGTAGTGAACGTATACCGATGTGCGGTGTACCGTATCATGCGGCTAAAAACTATATTGAACAACTTGTTGAAAAAGGATATAAAGTAGCGGTTTGTGAGCAAGTAGAAGATCCAAAAACAGCTAAAGGTGTAGTGCGCCGTGAAGTCGTACAATTAATTACGCCAGGAACGATGATGGAAGGGCGTACGATTGATGAGAAAGAAAATAACTTTTTAGCCGCATTAACACATTTTGAAGATGGATCATATGCGTTAGCTTGTAACGATTTGACGACTGGACAAAATACAGTAACGTTATTGACTGGTTCAGTTGAAGATATTTTATTAGAAGTGTATGCAACTGGTTCGAAAGAAATTGTTGTAGATTCTTCCTTTTCTAAAGATGAACTAAACAAGTTAACTGAAACGTTAAAAATGACAATTTCATATGAAGATGCAACGGCAATTCCTGAAGGGCTAGAACAGCTTGTGAAAAACGTTTCACAAGCAAAGTTAATTAAAGCAGTTGGACGCTTATTTAACTATGTAATAAGAACGCAAAAACGTTCATTAGATCATTTGCAGCCAGTGGAAATTTATTATACGAATCAATTTATGAAAATTGATGTGCATTCAAAGCGAAATTTAGAGTTGACAGAAACACTTCGAACGAAAGAAAAAACAGGATCATTATTATGGCTATTAGATAAGACGAAAACGGCTATGGGTGGCCGTATGTTAAAACAGTGGATGGAACGTCCACTTATACAGAAAGAACGAATTGAAGAGCGTTTAGAAATGGTTGAAACGTTTGTAAATGATTACTTCTTGCGTGAAGATTTAAAAGAAAAGTTAAAAGAAGTATATGATTTAGAACGTTTAGCAGGGAAAGTTGCTTTTGGTAATGTGAATGCACGGGACTTATTACAGTTAAGACGATCTTTACTGCAAGTACCAGCTATTTTAGAAGCGATTAGTTTGTTAGATAACGCGTATGCAGCGAGATTAATTCAAGGTGCAGATCCATGTGAGAGCTTAACAGAATTATTAGGAAGAAGTATTCAAGAAAATCCACCGCTTTCTATTAAAGATGGAGATATTATTAAAGATGGTTATAATGACAAGCTTGATCAATATCGTTACGTGAGTAAAAACGGAAAAACGTGGATTGCTGAGCTTGAAAAACGAGAGCGTGATATTACAGGAATTAAATCGTTAAAAATCGGATACAACCGTATTTTCGGTTACTACATTGAAGTAACGAAAGCGAACCTTGGAGCATTACCAGAAGGCCGCTATGAGCGTAAACAAACGCTTGCTAATGCGGAACGTTTTATTACAGATGAACTAAAAGAAAAAGAAACATTAATCTTAGAAGCAGAAGAAAAAATTGTACAACTAGAATACGATTTATTTACAGCGCTTCGTGAAGAAGTAAAAGTATTTATTCCGAAATTACAGCATTTAGCGAAAGTGATTAGTGAATTAGACGTACTGCAAAGTTTTGCGACAGTGAGTGAAGAGGAACAGTTTGTAAAACCTGTACTAACAACGAAGCGTGAAATTTTCATTAAAGATGGTCGTCATCCTGTCGTTGAAAAAGTATTGAACGGGAAATTGTATGTACCGAATGATTGTATTATGCCAGAGAATATGGATGTATTTTTAATTACAGGACCGAACATGTCTGGTAAAAGTACGTATATGAGACAATTAGCACTTGTAACGGTTATGTCGCAAATCGGTTGTTTCGTACCAGCAACAGAAGCAGTATTACCTGTATTTGACCAAATCTTTACGAGAATTGGCGCGGCGGATGATTTAATTTCAGGTCAAAGTACATTTATGGTCGAAATGTTAGAAGCGAAAAATGCAATTGCAAACGCATCAGAAAGAAGTTTAATTTTATTTGATGAAATTGGACGCGGTACATCTACGTATGATGGTATGGCACTTGCACAAGCAATCATTGAACATATTCACGACCAAATTGGTGCAAAAACGTTATTCTCTACACATTATCATGAATTGACAGTGCTAGAAGAAAGTTTAGATCAACTGAAGAATGTACACGTTTCAGCTATTGAAGAGAACGGAAAAGTAGTATTCCTTCACAAAATTCAAGACGGGGCAGCAGATAAAAGTTACGGAATTCACGTTGCGCAACTTGCGGAGCTTCCAGATAGCTTGATTGCTCGTGCGAAAGAAGTGTTAGCACAATTAGAAGGACAAGAAGAAATTATTATTCCAAAGCGTACAGAAGTGAAAGTACAAGAAGTTACTCCAGAGCCTGTAGTTGTAAAAGAAGAACCAGTAGAAATACAAGAAACGAAAGTAGAGACTGAAGAAGAATCACAACTATCATTCTTTGGTGGAGAACAGTCCCCGAAAAAACAAGACAAACCAGTTCTAGATGCAAAAGAAACGGCAGTACTTGCGCAAATTAAAAAAATTGATTTACTTGATATGACACCTTTAGAAGCGATGAATGAACTGTATCGCTTACAGAAAAAGTTAAAGAAAGGATGAGTAAGTAGATGGGGAAAATTCGCAAACTCGATGACCAACTCTCAAACTTAATTGCGGCAGGGGAAGTAGTAGAGCGCCCTGCCTCAGTCGTAAAAGAACTTGTGGAAAATTCTATCGATGCGAATAGTACATCTATTGAAATCCACTTAGAAGAAGCTGGGTTATCGAAAATTCGTATCATTGATAACGGTGATGGTATTGCAGAAGAAGATTGTATCGTCGCTTTTGAACGACATGCGACGAGCAAAATTAAAGATGAAAACGATCTGTTTCGCATAAGAACACTCGGTTTCCGTGGTGAGGCATTGCCGAGTATTGCCTCAGTTAGTGAATTAGAATTAATCACTAGCACAGGTGATGCACCTGGTACGCACCTTATTATTAAAGGTGGAGACATTATAAAGCAGGAGAAAACAGCGAGCCGAAAAGGAACAGATATTACAGTACAAAACTTATTCTTTAATACACCAGCGCGTCTTAAATATATGAAAACCATTCATACAGAGCTTGGTAATATCACAGATATCGTGTATCGTATTGCAATGTCACATCCAGAAGTATCATTAAAGCTATTTCATAATGAAAAGAAATTGCTTCATACATCAGGAAACGGTGATGTAAGACAAGTACTTGCATCGATTTATAGCATTCAAGTTGCGAAGAAGCTTGTTCCAATTGAAGCGGAATCTTTAGATTTCACAATTAAAGGCTATGTAACATTACCAGAAGTAACGAGAGCATCTCGAAATTATATGTCAACGATTGTAAATGGTCGTTACGTTCGAAATTTCGTATTAATGAAAGCTATTCAGCAAGGATACCATACATTATTGCCAGTCGGACGATATCCAATCGGCTTCTTATCGATTGAAATGGATCCAATGCTAGTTGACGTTAACGTACATCCTGCGAAATTAGAAGTTCGTTTTAGTAAAGAACAAGAATTGCTAAAGTTGATCGAAGAAACATTGCAAGCAGCATTCAAAAAAATACAGCTCATTCCAGATGCGGGTGTAATAACGAAGAAAAAAGAAAAAGATGAAAGTGTGCAAGAACAGTTCCAGTTTGAGCATGCGAAGCCGAAGGAGCCATCTATGCCGGAAATCATTTTACCGACAGGCATGGATGAAAAACGAGAAGAACCACTGGTAGTGAAGCAGCCAGCACAACTGTGGCAACCGCCGAAGCAAGAATGGCAACCACCACAATCGCTCGTAAGAGAAGAACAAAGTTGGCAACCATCTAGTAAACCGATAATCGAAGAACCGATTCGAGAAGAGAAATCGTGGAACAGTAACGATGAAGACTTTGAATTAGAGGAATTGGAAGAAGAAGTTCAGGAAATAGAAGAGATCGAAATGAACGGTAATGATTTACCGCCGCTTTATCCAATTGGACAAATGCACGGAACATATATTTTCGCTCAAAATGATAAAGGCTTATATATGATTGACCAGCATGCCGCGCAGGAACGTATTAATTATGAATACTTCCGTGATAAAGTAGGACGAGTAGCACAAGAAGTACAAGAACTACTCGTACCATACCGTATCGATTTATCTCTTACTGAATTTTTACGTGTCGAAGAGCAACTAGAAGAACTAAAGAAAGTCGGTCTATTTTTGGAGCAATTCGGCCATCAATCCTTTATCGTCCGCTCTCATCCAACTTGGTTCCCGAAAGGACAAGAAACAGAAATTATCGACGAAATGATGGAGCAGGTCGTTAAACTAAAAAAAGTTGATATTAAAAAACTACGTGAAGAAGCAGCGATCATGATGAGCTGTAA
This sequence comes from Bacillus cereus group sp. MYBK139-1, assembly GCF_051916915.1. Taxonomy (NCBI): domain Bacteria; kingdom Bacillati; phylum Bacillota; class Bacilli; order Caryophanales; family Bacillaceae; genus Bacillus; species Bacillus cereus group sp. MYBK139-1. The sequence goes on from NZ_JBQAHO010000002.1 coordinate 1,058,873, forward strand.
AGCTTCAATTAAAGCAAATCAATATTTAACGAACGATCAAATATTTGCTTTACTGGAAGAACTTCGTACAACAACAAACCCATACACATGCCCGCACGGAAGACCAATTCTTGTGCATCATTCTACTTATGAGTTGGAAAAGATGTTTAAGAGGGTTATGTAGGGATACTATTCATAGAGAAAATGGTCTCTGGTTATTTTAATAAAATATAGAAAGAAATAAAAAGGAGCGATAGTAACAATTCGCTCCTTTTTCATATAATTCTTTTGCAACTATATTTTAAAAATTTATAAACTAGAGATAACCTCAACTGATTTACAATTTATATGAGCTTTCTCAATTTTTTGTAAGGAAAGAGGTTTTTATTTTACAGATTTATCGGAATTATGTAAAGTATAGATAAAATCATAAAATGGGGTGTTATCTATGTGTACTAGTTTGACATTACAGACAAAAAACGATCAGCATCTTTTTGCAAGAACGATGGACTTCACATTAGATATGAATCAAGAAGTAATAATCATTCCTCGGCATTACAAGTGGAATAATATAACTGGTGAAATCATTCATACGAAACATGCTGCGGTCGGAATGGGAATTAATCATCAAGGAAGGATCATTATGGCGGACGGAGTAAATGAAGCAGGTATGACATGTGCAACACTCTATTTTCCAGGATTCGCTACTTATAGTCAAAGCATAGATGACAACAAAACGAATTTAGCTCCATTTGATTTTGTGACTTGGAGTCTGACACAATTCAATTCTGTCAAAGAGTTAAAGAAATCTGTAGATAGCCTTACCTTTTTGGACATACCGTTACCGGATTTAGGACTTACGCCACCACTACATTGGATCTTAGCGGATAAATGGGGAGATTGTATTGTACTGGAGCCGACAAATGAAGGATTAAAAATGTATGACAACCCACTAGGAGTGATGACGAATAGTCCGGAGTTTAATTGGCATTTGCAAAATTTAAGACAATACATAGGTCTTAAATCGCAGCCATTCGCGCCAACAGAGTGGAGTAACTTACCATTAAGTGCTTTTGGTCAGGGATCGGGCTCAATGGGACTTCCAGGGGATTTCACTCCACCATCAAGATTTGTGCGGGCAGCATATGGCAAACAAAACATTCAAGGTATAGATAGTGAAGAAGAGGGAGTATCAGCTCTTTTTCATATCTTATCAAATTGCGAGGTTCCTAAAGGTGGAGTAATAACAGAAGAAGGTGCACTAGATAATACCATATATACAAGTGTAATGTGTATGGAGTCTGGAACATATTATTATCATACTTACGATTGTAGACAAATTATAGCCATTCATTTATTTCATGAAAATTTAGATACAGATGAGATTAAAGCCTATCCGTTCCAACGAAAACAAAAAATATTTTATGAAAACTAAGTAGCTTTGAAACAACGTTTGGTAAATTTTTAAATATATATAATAGAGCAATAATGGCCTATATAATTCATGGGTGCTTCTTTAACTTTGTGATTCATCATACATCTACTCCTTTCTCCGATGACTTCAACAAGTAAAGTTTTGCTGGTAGGCTTTATTTATAAATAGTAAAGGACAAAAAAGGTGCGGAAAATATCCATACCTTTTTTGTTCTTCCATTATCTATGTATAAAAAAGCGCTGTATATCAGCACTTTTTAAAAGTACATGAGTTGTATAAGAAAGATTTATTAACTATACAAGGCCTAATATAGGTTATTATTTGATTCATTGCTATAAGGGTCTATAAGGTTATTTGTTTTTATTATTATTAATTTTTTCCGTATATAGCACCTGTTCCTTATAGTGTTTTTTAATTGGGAAAGTATGTGTACCAGAGCCGTTTTTGAAATTTTTATTGATAGGATTCTTTAGAGGGATTGTTGTAGTTTCTGTAAATTCATATGGGTAGTTGATTTTAGATTTATCTTCAAACATGAAAAAGCCTCCTTTTAGGATTTCCTGAATTCTTTACTATAACATGATATGCATATAGATTTTTTTTGGACTAGTTATTTATATAGGTTAATGGAATTTAATTACGTAACTACTGAAGTGTTCTAAAGGAAAACAATTCGAGAAAGATATTGTATGAATAGCTGCTCACTATTGTTGTTGTTTAAATTATCATGGTGTATGTGAAATTCTGAAGAGACTTAGTATATATGTCTATCAAACAAGCACTATGTGATGAACTCTTTTATGTTAGGTGAAGTGAATTTTGCATATATATTCGTTATAAATTGTTTTTATAATATGATTCATATAGGTTTTTCCTGATAATATAATGCGGAATATTATAGTATTATTATGTTATTAGGAACATTTAATGCTGTTTCATAACTGAAAGGGAATTGAAAAAAAACTGAAACTTTTCTCATGAAAATTCAATTTAACTTGAAAAATGAAAGGAAAATGAAATTTTCCAAAAGATATTCTTTGTTAAGATAAAAAGCATACATAAATAAAGTGTTGACATATCTTAAAAATGTATTTTCAAGATATAGTGGGGGAAAAGATGAGAATAGAAAAACAATTAATAAAAAAGATGTATTATGAAACATTTCTAATGGAGAATGTAACAAAATCACCTCTTGACGTACTTGGAGAAGCTTATGTAAACGAAGAAAAAAATGAGGTTTCTGATGGATCTTATATTCGTTTTGCGCAAGGTGAATTTTATTATCGCCATCAAGATTTTGAAGCAGCTATTTTTAAATGGGAGAAGGTTAGTAATGAATTAGCACCGTGGGCACAAAAAAATATAGCGGATGCGTATTTCGAACTGAATCAATTATCAATTGCTGAAAATGTATACACTTCCATTACTACTGATAATAAAATATTGATGACTGAAATTAGACTACAATTACTTTCTCTTTACATAGAGCAAAATAATTTTGATTCAGCTTTCGCTGTTATTAAAGAAGCAGTTTCTTTAAATCCAGACTATCCGAATGTTACAAAAATTGCCCGCTCCTTTTATGAGGAACAACAAGATTTTGATAGTGCAGTAGAGCTTGCTGTGAATGAGTTAATTCGAACAGAATCTTATCCGTGGTTTGAGGTGTTAAAAGGATATATCGATAAAGGATTTACTAAACATATTTCACCAGATTATTTTTATGATGCATTAGTTACATTAAATAAGGTAGATCAAGTACAATTTACGCAAATGGTTTCATCACTTTGGAACAGTTATAAAAATGAACAAAATTACTTATTGTGGCTTAACACAATAAATGAATTTTTCTTACATATTGAAATAGAGTCTTCCGATATATGGGACAAAATTTCTTCTCTTTACGAAGAAACATACTTTGCATTAATTCAAGGGAAATATACGCTTAGACAATTACACGATATCATTCCCAATCTTTTAACAAATTGGTTGAAAGTAGTTAATCCATCGTATGCTGTATTTCCATCAGCAGCTGTATTGGCATGGGATGAAATTTTTCCTACCCAAATAGATTCATCAAATATAAAACATGCGGAAAACCTACTGTCATATTCTATGAATCATGTGAATGCTTTAGAGTACAGTCTACATCTTTTTGAATCTATTACACAGTGGGCACAAAAGCACAATATAGAAATAGGTCACCGATTTAGATGGTTAGTTGACGAACTTGCGGATTTAAGAACAAATCGTATTTTAGTAACGGGAACTTCAGGGAACGGAAAAACTACATTTATTAACTCTATATTAGGAGAAAATATAGTAGAAAAATCAATTTCAAATGTAGTAGTTTTAAAAAATAATGCTCATACAGAAATTAACGCCATAACAGACGCTACAATTACAACAACGGAAGATATCTCTGATTACCATAATATGATGTCTCAGCACCATCAAACATATAGAGATAGAGCATGTGTCGAATTTAAATTACCATGCAGATTTTTAAGTGAAAATAAACTTACATTTGTAGTTACACCCGGTTTTAATAGGAATAACGACACTAGGGATGAGGTATTTGAATATCTAAATTCCGTAGATGAATTATTGTTTGTATTGAATGCAGATTCACCTTTTACTGATAAAGAGCGTGATATTCTATTAAACATTCAAGAGCATACACCAAATTTACAAGTGCATTTCTTATTAAATAAAATTGATAACATTTATAGTGAAGCAGAAGTAAAAAGAGTACTACATGATACGGCAACGAGAATAAACACATATTTCCCGCATGCGAGGATTTTCCCTTACTCTTCGTTATATACAAGTAATCAACAATTGAATGAATTAACAGAGTTTATTCATTTTAACTTTAATCATAAAAATATCGATGCAGAACGTACTGAAAAGCTATTATTTTTCATTCGAAAAACAATTACATATCTTTTGGATAAACGAGTTGAGAAAGAAAATAATCTAGTGGATGCTATTAATTGGAATGAAGATATGCTAGTGAAACTAAACGGTAGCATGAATAACCTTACTGCATTTGAGAGGGAAAAAATTCATTTCATTACACAGTCATATCGTACAATGAAAATAGAAATTACGAACGAACTTACTGAAAATATACCGAAGATATTACAGAGTTGTTCTGATTTAATGAGTGAAGACAGTGATTTCGGTCACATGGATACAGAACTAAATAAAGCAATGAACGAAAGAGTGCATAAATATTTAGAACAAACTGTATTACCTAATCTTGCTCTTTCTATGCAAAATTGGATTGCCACTTCTCATAATGAGCTCCTTCAAAGTCAATCGTACTTAGAAGAACTTAGTGAAGGACTTAATTCTTTATTTGGAGAAAATCGAATACAGTTAGAATGTGACTTTAAAGTGCTTGATGACTGGCGCAGAGATACTGACAGAATGACGACTAGAATACAAATGGATGAAGTAAATATTTTACGTCGATTTACGCCAGCACAATTTTTATTGAAAAGTGCCGGTAAATTATTTGGAGTTCTTCCGAAAAACAAAACTATGCTATATAACAAATACAAACAGTATGTAGAAAATGAAGATTATACCGAGGTAACGGATTCTATTATGAAGAAATTTTTCTTGCAATTTGAGCTATTCGAAAACACACAAGAGCGAGATATTCATATATTCTTTAGGAATCCATTTAACTCCTTGAAACAAGCTGTAGAGAATATACAATTAGAAATACAAGAAAAACAAGAGATGTTACATAAAATGAAATCAAACCCTGAAGTTTATCATGATTCCATCATGCTCTTTGAATTGAGATTACGTCAATGTGAAGTGATTTTACATATAGGTGATGATCATGCTTATACAGATGTAAGTTTAGAGACAAGCGTAGAATAAAAATGAAATATATGAAACTGCATCATGTATTATAGGAGAATAAAAGGGAGCAACTGTAACGAGTTGCTCCCTTTTCATATTAAGATTATTTTTCAGTCTCTTTAATTTTAGTTTGTACTTCACCAGTTTTAATTTTATTACTTTCTGAGAAACGTAATAAATCGCCTTCAATAATTTTGTCAGACATTCGTAATTCATTTTGTGCACGGTTAATGAGTGTTTGTGCTTCTTCTTTTTGCAAGTCTACAATTTCACCTGTTATGCGGTCATAGAAAGTATTGTTTTTGTATGCATACTTGTCTGTAATGAAGCTACCATCACGTAAAACAACAAAACCGGCATATTCATCCGAAAACATATCATGGCCAAAACGAATATCGTTTGTAGTATCAATTCCTAATAAATTGAGAATAGTAGGTTTCATATCGATTTGTCCCGTAGGCTTTGAAATCGTTCGACCTTCTGTTTGTCCAGGGATATGAATATATAAAGGTGTGCGTTGTAAATTTAAAGTGTCAAATTCTGTTATTTGATCTTTTTCTAAAAACTGTGCCATCGCGCGATTATGTTTTTCAGAAATGCCATAATGATCACCATATAAAACAATAATAGAATCATCATACATTCCCTCAGCTTTTAAACGCTCAATAAATTTTTTTATTGATTCGTCTAAGTAACGTGCTGTTACGATATAACGATCAAATACGCCATTACCAGAGTTATATGGTTCAATGAATTGTGTATCTTCATCATACGTAAATGGATAATGGTTCGTTAAAGTAAGAAAACGAGCGTAAAATGGTTGATCAACAGTTTTTAATATATCTACTGATTGATCAAAGTATTCGATATCTTTTAAGCCCCAATTTAAATTTGTTTCGGGCGTAATTTTGTAATCAAGTTCATTATAGTAACGATCATAACCGAGAGCAGAGTACATGATGTTACGATTCCAAAATGTGGCGTTATTCGCATGGAATACAGAAGTGAAATAACCTTGCTGACGTAGAATTTCTGGAGTCGCAGTATAGTCGTTGTTACCGTGTGTGAAGAATACAGCTCCTCGATTTAATGGATACAATGACGTATCGATTAGAAATTCAGAATCGGATGTTTTTCCTTGCCCAGTTTGGTGGAAAAAGTTATCAAAGTAATAGCTTTCATTTATGAATTCATTCAAAAATGGTGTAACTTCTTGTCCGTTAACTGTTGCTCCTATTAAAAAGGTTTGCAGGGATTCAAGAGTGACAACAATTACGTTTTTTCCTTTCGCTACACCAAACATATTAGGGTTCGGCTCACTTTGGTTTGCCTTCACGTAGTTTTCAGTTTCTTGTAATTTGCTACTATCAGCAAGTGCCTTTTGTGATCCTGCTTTTACTTGCAGTGTTAAATCATAAACTTGATGCGTGTATAGTCCTAAATTTTTAACAAGCATAACTCGGTCAAATGATCTTGTTAATAGTTCAGGTCGCTCTTTTTCTGCAAGATGTAGATTAGCAAAAAATACACCAATCGTTAAAAGAAAATATAACAAGCGTGCCGGATGAGTTACACGTCCTGTTTGGAAGACTATTGATTTTTTCTTCAATAAAATAAAGAAGAAAATAATGTCTACGAATGCGAGTATAATTTTGTAGTTCAATATTTCTATAATACTGCCGCCTAATTGTCCGAAGTTTGATGTTTGTCCAAGTACTGGTAACGTAACGAAATCGCTATAAAAATCATAGAACATTACATTTCCAACGAGTACGATTGTTAATACGAAGTTGATACATAGCGCGATATAATTTCTTTTTTCACCGGTTGCAAATAATGCTAATCCGACAAAAGCTAATGATGTAGCGAGTGGACTAATAAACAAAATAAGCTCTTGTGTAGAAGATTCAATTTTTAAATCAAAACTGAACCTTGTAATAAGATATGTTTTTAACCATACTGCTAAAGCAATTATTAAAACAAAGCTTATATTTTGCATTTGTAAATTGATTTTATTTTTCATTTTTACTCCTTTTTTTGCAATTTATTTAACTTGTGTTATATATTATGTTTTTATAACTATTAGAGTATACTGAACCATTTAGTTAATGGTTTCTAAAGGTAATAATATAAAGTATTCACATACGTACAATGAGGAATTTTAAAGCGTAAATCTATTTTTTAGAACAGAGCAGAAAAAGTCATAGTTGTAGTAAAAAATACTTATAGACATCCTAACATATTAAACACTATGATGATGTTACAAAATATCGAACAAATGAAAATGGAAATGAATAGAGGATTTTAAAACTGTTGACATTCAATTTGTGAGAATTGAATGTCAATGGCTATGTTAAATATGTATCTCATAAAACCCTGATTTTTTGTGGGGAAATAGTAAGCTATTACTATGGAAGTTAAAATATTTAATTGCAATCTGAATGAAGGCAATTAAATGTGAGATAAATATTTTCCAACATATAACCCACTTGCAGCAGCTTGAGATAATGAATGAGTGACGCCTGAACAATCCCCAACTAAAAATAGGCCATGTATACTCGTTTCAAAATGATTATTGAGTTTTATCGTAGGAGCATAAAACTTTCCGTCAATTCCATATAATAAAGTATCTGTATCGATCGGTTCTTGGATGAATTGTTCTAATCGTAATAAAAATTCTTTAAGTCCTTCAATATATAATGGAGGAATTTCTGTATTCAAATCTCCATAATCTCCTTGTAGCGTAGGTTGTATACGGTTATATTTCATGTCGTTCGCTATTGTAGGCTGTTTATTTAGTAAGTCCTCTAAGCGCTGTATAACAATCCGATCTCGTCCTTGGTTAATGTTTTTAATAATTGAACTTGCATATACATTTGCTTCTTTGAGAGTTGGAAAATAGCGCGGGATAAATAAAGTGAAATTTAAGTTAGGTGTACCAGTTCCTTTCTCTCGAAAATTTTGACCGTCAGGCATAACTAAACCTTCTTCGTACTTTCTAATAATGCGTCCTTTTGGATTCATACAGTATGTAGTCGCTGTGAAATCTTCATGCTCATAAGAAAGTTTAGTCTCAAATGTATCTTTTAATATAGAACGTAATTGGTGTTCTTTCATCTCTACCCTGATACCTAAATCTACACGAGTTTGTTCCTGAGAAATATGTAGAGAAGTGCACATCTCCTTTAACCAATCTGCTCCGGAACGCCCAGTTGCAAATACTAGTTGCCTAGATTGAAATGTTCCTTCATTTGTATCTATAGTAAAATGATCTTTCTGTTTCATAATATGTTGTACATCTATATGAAATTGTATATTTATTTTCGTAAGTAAAAATTCGTAGAGTTGCTGAAAAATTTCATTTGAAAGGGTAGTACCAAGATGCCGTACTTCTGTTGTTAGCATTTGTAAACCACACGATGCAGCTCTCTTATTGAGATTTGGATTTTCTGTAGAATATTTTGAAACTGAATTTCCTCCGAACTGACATAGAATTTCATCTACTTCAGCCATAAGTTGTATAAAGCCCTCTTTACCAACTTTTTGCTCAAGTTCTCCACCAAATCCGTTTGTATAATTAAATTTCCCTTCAGATTTTCCTAAACCAGCAAATCCGAAATATTTATCACATGTAGTACAATTACACGCTTTTCCTTCGTCTAAAGGACAATGGCGAGCTCCTAGCGCTTTACCTTTATCAAGAATTAAAACTTTTTTGTTACTTTTAACTAGTGAATAAGCCAGAAAAATGCTACTTACTCCAGCGCCGATAATTGTAACATCATACATATTCTTTCACCTGCTAACGAATAGTTTGTTTTTTATTTTTCTAGTGTATAACAATTTTATGAAGGTAAGAAATAAATTTTATTAATAAAGGGGAGTTTTTGAACTTGACGCTTTTTTAATTTCTTAGAGTGATGAAGTAAATACAAGTGTCTTTATTTACAAGAAGAATTAGTTTTCAAAGACCACTATATCACATGATAAATAAATTCTTACATACAAAAAAACAGACCTTTTAAGTGAAGAGGTCTGTTAATGATTTTAAATGTTATTTAGCGAAGACGTGGTTACCAATTACTGCTACTGTTTGACGTGTCGTAATCCACTTGTCTGTTGATGTTTTCGGGTTATAGAAATAAAGCCAATCAGAATGTATTCCATTTGTGGAGATAGCCTCTTCTACAGCCATTTTTGCTTCTGCGCTTGCAGGCTGATTAATTCTTCCATCTGTAACAGGAGTAAATGCATATCCGTATTTAATAGGCTCATAAATAACGCCTGTTATTGTATTTGGAAAACCTTTTGCGTTTACACGGTTTAGTATAACTTTCGCTACTGCTACTTTACCTTTATACGATTCGCCACCTGCTTCAGCGGTAACTAAGCGTGCCATTAAGTCTTTTTCTTTTTCTGAAATACTTGAGTTGATTTTTAAATGTTGTCCTGTATAAAGCTTGTTTTCGATTGTGTTGTTCATTTGTTTTATAGATTGAACGGTAACATTGTAACGCTTTGCTATCATTTCTAATGAATCTCCCGGTTGTACCTGATAAATAATTTGTCCAGAAATGTTCGCAGGCTTGGCGTTTTGGCGAACAGTGATTTCATTTGAGTTGACGGAACCCGGGATATGTAACTGTTCGCCAATGAAAGTTTGATCGTTTCCTTTATTATTAGCCTGTTTAATGGATTGTATTGAAACGCCGTATTGTTTACTAATGCCCCAAAGTGTATCATTCTTTTTTACTGTATGAATGGTAGAAGCTTCAGCTGTACTGTGACTACATACGAATGTAATTGCAGCTGCAGATAAAGGGATTATATGTTTTATTTTTAATAATTTCATTGTGAATCCTCCTAGGAAAAATAAGGTAAAACGGTTAAGTAATGTAGCTTAAAATGTTTATATATAATATTTCAATGTAAGTATATTAGCACATATAAAATAAATAATCATTATAAGTTTCTTATTTATTTAGTGTAGAGTCCGAATATGAAATATTGCATATGAAAATACATTGAAGTTCATATTGCTGATTACTATAATCTATTTAGTAGAAAGGGAATATGTTATATAAATAAAATCATTATAGATTAATATAATAATTAATCATTATTAATGGGAGGATTGATGTAATGAAAATATTTCAAAAAATGTGTACGTCAACTGTAATTATTACAACACTTTTAGGAATAGGAGGCACTGTCACTAGTGTACATGCTGATTCTATAGAACAGCAGAGTAAATTAGGAATAGAACAAGAAACAGATAAGCAAATCATTGTAAAATTTAAAGCGGATTTGAAATTTCCATATGAAGATGGTATTGAAAAACAAATAAAATCTCAAACGAACGATAAAGTAATAGAAGATCTTTTGGCAGAATACCCAGATGTAACATTTACTCGTTTATTCACATCTGTAAGCCCGGAACAAATACAAAACCTTGAAGTGAGAGCACCTAATAATGTATCTACAAGTTTATTAAACTACTATATTCTTCAAGCTCAACATGGTGGGCAAGAGGAAGAACTAGTAGATAAGTTAAAGACATCTTCTTTAATAGAAGATGTGTATATAAAGAAACAAGAAAAAATAACACCACCGGAAGTACAGCCATTAAGTGTATCTTTTAATCCTAATAACAATCCTAGATATGAAAAACAAGGTTATCTTGAAGCAGCACCATCTGGTATTAATGCGCCTTTCGCCTGGGGAGTCCGAGGCGGTAATGGAAGTGATGTAACCTTTGTTGATATGGAATATGGATGGTTATTAAATCATGAGGATTTAGTACATCAAAATATTGAATTAATGTCTGGAAGAAATATAGATCAACATGTCGGTCATGGGACGTCTGTACTAGGAATTGTATCCTCTGAGGACAATGAAGTTGGGAATATTGGGATTGCGCCAAAAGCGAAAGCAAAGGTGATTTCTCAAATAAGAGATAACGGACAGTATAATACAGCTGATGCAATATTAAGTGCTATAAATCAGTTAGAAGCTGGGGATGTTTTATTATTAGAGGCACAAGCTTCCTTTGATGGGTATGGTGATAAATATTTACCTGTTGAGGTACAACCAGATATCTTTGATGCAATTCGTGCTGGTACAGATAAAGGTGTTGTCATTATAGAAGCTGGAGCGAATGGTTGGAATGATTTAGATCAATTTAAAGATAGAAATGGTAAACAAATTTTAAATCGTAATAGTAAAGATTTTAAAGATTCAGGTGCAATTATGGTAGGAGCGGGCTCTTCATCTTTCCCTCATGAACGTATGTGGTTTTCGAATTATGGAAGCCGTATTGATGTGTATGGTTGGGGAGAAAACGTAGATACAACTACAGCCGAGCAAAGTCGAAGTGCTGTAAATCTTTATACATCTAGCTTTAGTGGCACGTCGAGTGCGTCACCTATTATTGCCGGAGCAGCGACTTTAGTACAAAGCATTGCTAAAGAAAACTTAGGACAACCATATAGACCGAGTGAACTAAGAGCAATATTAAGCAACCAGAATACAGGAACAAAATCTAAAGATCCATATTCAGATAGAATTGGTGTTTTACCAGATTTGAAGTCTATACTAGTAAACTTAGGGTATGGACAAAGAAAACCAAACGGTGGAAATGAGTTACAAGTAACAGAAAATGAACCAAATAATGAACGTATACAGGCAAATAAAGTTAACTTTCATACACCGATGAAAGGGACACTACACAATAGTGATAGAGTAGATGTATTTACTTTCCAAATTGACTCGCCAGAAAATATTACTATTTCTCTATTAAATGAACAAAACATTGGGATGACATGGGTGCTTCATCATGAATCAGATTTAAATAACTATGTAGCATATGGTGAAAACGAAGGAAATGTAGTTAAAGGTACTTATAATGCAAAGCCAGGTAAATATTATTTATACGTCTATAAGTATGAGAATAAAGATGGTTCATATGTATTGAATATAAAGTAAACGAAAGGAACTTCAGGTGAAGTTCCTTTAAATTTTTCTAATTTAGGATATGTGAATGATTTTTTAACTTTACTTCTATGTAATATTTCATATTTATGAAATGTTATTTATTTTTTACTCACCAGATTATATTATATTCAATAAGTTTGATATAAAACAGAAAAAGGAGGAATAATAATGAGCAGTAAGAAATTTATTTTGAAATTATTCATATGTAGTACGATATTTATCACATTTGTATTTGCTTTACATGATAAGCAAGTAGTTGCAGCAAGCTCTGTTAATGAGTTTGAAAATTGGTCAAAGTGGATGCAACCTATACCTGATAATATCCCATTAGCACGAATTTCAATTCCAGGAACACATGATAGCGGGACGTTCAAATTACAAAATCCAATAAAGCAAGTATGGGGAATGACGCAAGAATATGATTTTCGTTACCAAATGGATCATGGAGCTCGTATTTTTGATATAAGAGGACGTTTAACAGATGATAATACGATAGTCCTTCATCATGGGCCATTATATCTTTATGTAACACTGCATGAATTCATAAACGAAGCGAAACAATTTTTAAAAGATAACCCAAGTGAAACGATTATTATGTCTTTAAAAAAAGAGTATGAGGATATGAAAGGAGCAGAAAGTTCCTTTAGTAATACGTTTGAAAAAAGTTATTTTGTGGATCCTATCTTTTTAAAAACAGAAGGAAATATAAAATTGGGAGATGCTCGTGGGAAAATTGTACTACTAAAAAGATATGGTGGTAGTAATGAATCTGGAGGATATAATAATTTCTATTGGCCAGATAATGTGACGTTTACCACAACTGTAAATCAAAATGTACATGTAACAGTACAAGATAAATATAAAGTGAGTTATGATGAGAAAGTAAAATCTATTAAAGATACGATAAATGAAACGATGAACGATAGTGAGGATTTAAATCATCTATATATTAATTTTACAAGCTTGTCTTCTGGTGGTACAGCATGGAATAGTCCATATTACTATGCCTCTTATATAAATCCTGAAATTGCAAACTATATAAAACAAAATAACCCTACAAGAGTAGGATGGATTATTCAAGACTATATAAATGAAAAGTGGTCACCACTGCTGTATCAAGAAGTTATAAGAGCGAATAAGTCACTTATAAAAGAATAAAGATGATGAGAGTAAGAAGCGATAAAATACGTCGCTTCTTTTTATTTTCCAATAACCAACATTAGAAATTGTACTTTTATAATAGAAAAAAATAAAAACATAAGATATAATCATACATATAAAATTTGTACCAATAAATTATAAATGTATCATTGAATTTAATTTGTTGTAATGAAATGGAGGTATATACTATGAAGTTTCCACATGATTTTTTATTCGGAGCTGCTTCAGCTTCTTATCAAGTAGAAGGTGCATGGAATGAAGATGGAAAAGGTGTTACGAATTGGGACGAGTTTTCAAAAATTCCTGGCAAAACATACAATGGAACAAATGGTGATGTAGCTGTTGATCATTATCATCGATATAAGGAAGATGTTCGCTTAATGGCTGAGATGGGATTAGAATCGTATCGTTTTTCTATTTCTTGGGCAAGAATATTGCCGACTGGAGATGGAGAGGTAAATGAAAAAGGGATTGAATTTTATAACAACTTAATTGATGAATGTTTAAAATACGGGATTGTACCGTTTGTCACTTTATATCATTGGGATTTACCATTATCGTTAGAAAAAGATGGTGGATGGACGAATAAAAGAACAGCGGAGGCTTTCGTAAAATATGCAGAAACTTGTTTTAAGGCATTTGGTGACAGAGTTAAGCATTGGATTACTTTTAATGAGACAGTAATGTTTTGTGGATTAGGTTATTTAAAAGGTGCACATCCACCAGGAATACAAAATGATGTTCCAAAGTACTTTCAAGCGACTCATTATGTATTTTATGCACATGCGAAAACAGTTGCGGTATACAAGCAGCTGAAACAATATGGTGAGATTGGGATTACACATGTTTTCTTACCTGCTTATAGTGTGGATAACCAAAAAGAAAATATACAAGCAGCAAATCATGCGAATGAATATGAAACGTATTGGTATTATGATCCAGTTTTAAAAGGTGAGTATCCGTCTTATGTTGTACAACAATTAAAGGAAAAAGGGTGGACTCCTAATTGGACGGTTGAAGAATTAGAAATTATTAAACAAAATGCAGAAGAAAATGATTTTATTGGTTTGAATTATTATCAACCAATACGAGTAGAAAGATACGATATGGATATAAAGAGTGAGGAACATTCTCGAGAAAACTCAACGCTTGCTCCAGGTAATCCTTCTTTTGATGGTTTTTATCGAACAGTTAAAATGGATGATAAAACATATACAAAATGGGGATGGGAAATATCTCCCGAAGGTTTCTTAGAGGGATTGCATATGTTGAAAGCGCGTTACGGTGACATAAAGATGTATGTAACGGAAAATGGACTTGGTGATGAAGATCCAATCATTGACGGAGAAATTGTAGATGTTCCGAGAATTAAATTTATTGAAGCGCATTTAAAAGTAATGAAGCGTGCAATTGAAGAGGGAATTAATTTAAAAGGTTATTATGCATGGTCAGTGATTGATCTTTTAAGTTGGTTAAATGGATATAAAAAGCAATATGGCTTTATTTTTATCGATCATAATGATAACTTAAAACGTAAGAAGAAACTTTCGTTTCATTGGTATAAACATGTGATCGAAACGAGAGGGGAAGAGTTATAACAGATAAAAGAGTATTTTAGGAGAAAGTGTATGAGTGCAAAGTATAAACAAATTGCAGATGTGTTAGAGCAAAACATTCGAGATGGGCTTTTTAATGAAACGAAAAAACTACCTACAGAAGAAGCGTTGATGAATCGATTTGAAGTAAGCCGTAATACGATACGTAAAGTAATTAGTCAGCTTGTGAATAGAGGTTATATTTTTCAAGTACAAGGTAGTGGTATGTTTTTACGCGAAACTTCTGTAACAGATTATATTAATTTAGGAAGTTTACGGGGATTAACGAAGAATCTTGTTTCACAAAATATTGAAACGAAAGTGTTAGGGCTTGAAGTAATAGATGCGAACGAAGAGATAGCAAAGCGGATGCAATGCGAAGCTGGAACTAGGTTGTATTTTTTGAAGCGCTTAAGAATTGTAGATGCTAAGCCGTTCTCTATTGAAGTAAGTTATTTCAAAAAAGATATTATTCCATATTTGAACGAAGAAATAGCATTAAGCTCTGTATACAGTTATTTCATTGAAGATTTACGATTAAATATTGGTTTTGCTGATAAAGTTATTAGTTGTAAAAAAGTAAATAAAGAAAATGCACAGCTTTTAGAATTAAATGAAGGTGATCCGGCGCTTCTTATTGAAAATACAGTATATCTTGTAAATGGAACAATTTTCGAGTTATCTCAGTCGATGTTTCATTATGAAAAGACTAAACTTTTAAATCGAATTAATTTTAAATGAAAAATTATCGTGTGAAAAAAGCAACTGATCCTAAGTGATCAGTTGCTTTTTATTTTTAAAGTGGATGAGCAAAAAAACACGAAAGTGGTTGGTCCGCTTTTTACAAACATCTATTATGATAAGAGAAGAAAGGTAGTATGTTATCAACGTTTTAAAGAGGAAGGTTTTTATGTAAGTTCTTTAATTAAAATAGATGGGTCTTAGAGAGGTGAAAGACAATGAGTTTTGCAATTTCACTAGTCGTTATTATTGTAATTGTATCGCTATTTGGGACTGTACTAGTTGCAAGAAACGTGGAAGAGAATTACGGTAAGTCTACAAAAAGAAATGTGAAAAACTTATCTGCAATCTATATTCTTCTTCTTTTTGTTCTACTAGTTGGGGTAACATGGTATGCGGTAATGATCTGATAGTTTGTAAAAGAACTGAAATGAGAGTATGAAGTTGGAATTTTAGAAGCTATCGAGTAATCAGAAAGAGAGTCATTTTGGATATATCTATTTGCGGATAAGAAGATGTGACTAATTAATACTATTTTTAGAGTGAATACTGTTAGTAATAAATTGAGGATAGTTTGTTTTGAAAGGAGGCAACTATATGGAATGGAAACCAAATCGTGCAGATAAGACGCCTGTATATAAACAAATAGCGGATTATATTGAAAGGGGTATTTCTTCAGGTGAGTTTCCTTCTGAAAGTAAGTTACCTTCGGAGCGTATGTTAGCAAAAGAATTACAGGTGAATAGGAGTACGATAGTAGCTGCATATGAAGAATTAAAATCACTTGGAGTAGTAGAACGACAAAAGGGAAGCGGAACACGGGTCAATACAGACATATGGGGTGTCTCACATAAACGAATACCGAACTGGGGTAGGTACGTGGAGGATGGATCGTTCTTACCTAACGTACCACTCGTTCAACAAATTCGAACGGAAACACAAAAAGATGATTTAATTAATTTAGCAAGTGGTGAACTGTCACCAGAATTAATTCCAAGTGATAGATTTCGAACAATTTTATCGGAGAAAACATTTATGGAAAACCTCGGCTATGACCATCCACTTGGAAATGAGATGTTGAGAAAAACAATTGCAGCACATGTTCAGCAATATAAACGAATTGAAGCAGATTCAAGCTCTATTCTTATTACGTCAGGAGCACAACAGGCGCTTAATCTTATCGTTCAATGTTTATTAAAACCTGGCGATGCGATCGCGATTGAAGATCCTTCGTATTGTTTTTCGCTTCCAATGTTTAAATCGGCCGGTTTAAACATATTTCATTTACCTGTTGATGAGTATGGAATGAATCCAGATGACTTAATCGATTTGCACAAAAAGCATCGCATTCGTATGGTGTTTTTGAATCCAGATTATCAAAATCCAACGGGTACTGTGCTTTCATTAGCGAGACGTAAAAAAATTTTAGAACTGTCTTCTGAGTTCGGTATACCAATTGTAGAAGATGATCCGTATAGTTTAATTTCTTTTAATGGAGAAGTGAACCCGACATTAAAATCAATGGACCAAAATGGAAATGTTCTTTATATAAGTTCATTATCAAAAATTGTTGCATCAGGATTACGTATTGGATGGATAATTGGTCCTACACGTGTAATTGAGCGTTTAGCAGATGCGAAGCAGCAAGTTGATTTTGGTCATAGCGTATTTACACAGTGGGTGGCAAATCAATTTTTAGAATCAGAAGATTTTCATGCACATATTACAATGCTTCGTGGACAATTGAAAGAAAGAAGGGATGCGTTAATTAGAAAGCTTAAAGAAATATTAGGGGATCAGGTTGAATTTTTTGTTCCAGAGGGTGGAATACATGTATGGTGTAAAGTGAAAGGAAAGTTTGATGAATATCACTTATTAGGTGAATCTATACAGAATGGTGTCGCATTTGTTCCGGGCAGTGTTTTAGGTTCGAAAAATGAATATATACGATTTACGTTTGGTAGAGCGAATATAGAACAAATTCAACTTGGAATTAAACGGTTTGCCGACACGCTACATGAGATTTCATAATATGGATGTGTGATAGTGAAATGAGGGAAAGAAATGAAGTACGTGACGCTTTTACTTCAAGTAGGCGTGCTATATGTATTTAGCCTAGTGGGTACGTGGATTCAAGGAGTATTCCATCTATCAATGCCAGGAAGTTTAATAGGGATGTTAATACTGTTCCTGCTCCTTTCCACTCGCGTTTTACCGTTAAAATGGTTTGAGTTAGGTGCGGAAAAGTTAATCGTATTTTTACCGTTATTTTTAATCCCTTCGACAACAGGGCTCATGGAATACGGGTCTTTTCTTTTCAGTAAGGAGAGTATTATATTCCTTTTAGTAGTTGCAAGTACTGTAGTAACTTTGATTGTTTCAGGGTATATAAGTCAATTATTAGTCACATCAAAAAAATAAAATCGACAAGGTGCACGATTCAAATGGTCTTAATTATTATTACTGTAGCAATTTATTTCTTGGCGACAAAGCTATATGAAAAATTTACGTTCGCATTTACGTTACCAGTGTTAACAGTTACAGCAAGTATGATTTGCTTATTTCTAATTTTTGGTATTTCTCATCATGAGTATAGAGAGAATGGAGGGGATATTCTCTCCGGCTTATTGAGTCCTGCAATTGTAGCGTTAGCGATACCTTTATTTAAAGAGCGAAAAATACTTATGAAAAACTTTTTGTCGATACTTATCGGTGTAGCGGTAGGTATAGTGGCTTTAACGAGTATGAATGTAGTGATTGGTGAGATGTTAAATATAGATCAAGAACTCATATTAACAACACTCCCGCAATTAGCGACGATGCCTATTGCTATTTCATTAGCGGATCAAATTGGTGGTATTCCGTCTATGACTTCTAGTTTTGTAGTTGTTGCAGGAATCACAGGTGCTATTATCGGACCAACAGTACTTAAGTTTTTCCGTATAACGAGTACAATTGGAAAAGGAGTGGGAATGGGCTGCTCATCACATATTATTGGGGTAAGTCGTCTCGTGAAGGAAGGCGAGAAAGAAGCGACTATCGGTTCGGTAACGATGATTGTAACTGGAATACTCATTAGTATACTAATACCGTATGGAACGAAATTTATATTTTAAAATGTAATGGAGATGATGAAAATGACAACATGGTTTATAGTTACATTATTTATTTTTGGTGCGATTAAAGTACTAGTTTCTAGTATGCCGACTTCTGTTGTAGAATCAATTATTAGTAGATTTGAATTGCATCAAAAACTTGAGGAAGAGAATACCACTATATTGATAGACGGAAAAAATATAGAGGGGGAAACGAAACTACAAGTTATTCATGAATTTAACGAAGCTCTATTTTTAGATAAACATTATTTTCCGCCGCACGGGGAAGGAACACCAATCGTTATTAACACGAAGAAAGGGAATAAAGAGATTCGATTTTCTCTGTATAGCCATGAGGAACATGTTGATGTAATAAAGCAATATAAAAAGAAAATCGTTGCCTATCGTTTGCGTTCAAAACGCCTTCAAAATCCTACATCATTAGCAATAACTGAAGATTATGCTTAAAAAGAGATCGTTATAAAAACGGTCTCTTTATTAAAGTGGGTTATATAATTATTAAATTTTTATTCATATCGTAGTCCATTTGAAAGGGTATCAATAGCTTTCCAATCGTCAACAACAATTTGTTTATTATTTTTATGCATGATATTGTTAGCTATTAGTTTTTCAATGACTCGATTAAGATGACGGGTGGTTGTCCCGATTAAGGAGGCGATTTCATGATGATCTTTAGTATGAATTTCGCGCCCAAATAAATTAGATGGATTTCGGGCTGTACATAAATAACTAGCAAAGCGTGTTTCCACAGAAGCTAGTAAATTGATACGTGAAGCTGTTGTACAGGTTTGTAGTTTATAAGTGACGTGATGAATGAGTTCTTGAAGGAAGATTACATCTTGTAATAAGTAACTTGTTACATAATTTTTATCAATAAAAAGAAAATCCGTCTGTTGTTCGGAGGTTACATGAGATTGTATGTTTACGGACTGAATTAATTCAATATCTCCCATGATAGAAATGGCAGAACAAAATCTTAGTAATAATGCTTTACCTGTAATTACACTTGAAGTTATTTTTGTACGACCTGACATTTGAATATATAGGCCATCAATCATTTCGCCTTCGTGTAGTACAGTTTCTTTCGCTTCATATCTAAGGATCTTAAATGGATGATTGAATTGTTGGAATAGCTTTTTTATGTACTCGTTATTTAAGTAGCTTAATAACAAGGTATTATCTACAATATTTTGCATAATGTTTCTCCTTTTGGGACATCTGTCCTTTCTATTATAAAATAATTCATATACATTAAAAAGAAAGGAGTGATGTATATGAAATTTATTTTTGATATTGATGGTACTATTTGTTTTAAAGGGAACGCAGTAACGAAAGGGATAATTCACGCGCTAGACGTATGTCAAAGTAAAGGGCATGAGGTTATATTTGCATCAGCTAGACCGATTAGGGACTTATTACCGGTGCTACCAAATCATATGCATCATTATTCAATGATTGGTGGGAATGGGGCATTTATTGCAAAGGGAAAGGAGACTATTGAAGTTATAACTTTTGATCCAGGAACGGTAAGTGCTATACATTCAATAATAAAGAAACATAGCCTTTCATATTTGATAGATAGTCATTGGAATTATTCTTATACAGGAAGCGAGAATCATCCTATCTACAAAAACATAGATCCTAATCAACTGGCTAATAATGTACATATTGATGAAATTAAGGAAGTAGTGAAGGTGGTATTATTTCCTGACCATGTTCAAAAAGAATATATTATGAATATGTTAACAGAACTTCCTATACGTATTTATGAACATGATAATGAAGGGATCGTGGATATAAGCCCTGAGAATATTGATAAATGGATAGGGTTACAACGATTGGGTATAAAAGAGAGGGAATTCGTAGTGTTTGGTAATGATTCGAACGATTTATCAATGTTTCTACACGCTAAGGAAAGTATTTGTGTTGGGAGTCATGAAGTATTGGTGGGTCATGCATCCACATGTTTAAAAATAGATGAACAAAGTATTGTTAATAAAATAATTGAGTTATCCGAATTATATGCGTAATAAATATATGAAACATAATAAAAAAGAGTACGAAAAGGTTTGCTAGCCTTTTAGTACTCTTTTTTATTAATTATGAAATAATATACTTTCCAGATAAAAGAAAAGAAAATCATATAGCCAAATAAAGAATATGTATGATTCCAATCCAAACTATGAATAAAGAAACCGAATCTTTCAGAAATCTGTTCAAAAATGCTAGCACAAATACCTATTGAAATAATAAATAGAATTCTAGAAACTGTAGATAATGTTTTTGAAATTTGTATGAAAATCGTTGTTAAAATCGGTAGTACAAATAAAGTAAAGCCAATGTTAATTGAAAATATGGATGAGAAAGGTCTAACCGGAAAGGAATACATTTGTTTCGCAACAAAGAAAGCATCTAAGAAAGTTCCGATAATAGAAGAGAATAAGATTGTAATAACTAATGCGAAAAGGTTATTCTTCTTCTCGAAGGAGGACGTTTTTCTTTGCAAGAATTGCCAACTCAATTTTTTCGAGTGTTTTACAGTAGTCTTCTGTAATTTGTCCATGTATCCTTTCCTCCTTATCGGTTAAATAATGTATGACTTGCCAGTCGTTAAACCAATCTGCATGTTCTGTTTCTTCATGTTTCATATTTTTCCATGCATACATAAGTGCAGGGCTATATATACGGTGGGCATCACTTTTTAATTGGCATTTTTTTATTCTTCGTTTATAAAACTCTCTTGAAAAGGATTCATTCACACTTGAAAATAAATGTGGCCAATAATCTTTTCGTGATCCAGTATGTGGATGAGTGTCAGCCCATTGTAGTATACGAGCTAAAACGTGTTCATCATGAAACAATAATGTATATAATCGTTTTCCGAGCAAAATTCGTTCGTGTAAGGAAGTGAAATGTTTCATTGTATCACCAATTAATATTGTTTTTTGTCCAGTATTTTCTTCAGAGAAAGGGAAGAGAATATGATTAAATTGAAAGAAATCAAAAAGTTTAAATCCAATACTATTTAGTACATTTTTTTTGAAGTATTTATTTTGAATCACTCTTTTTTCTAAGTAGTTTTGTTCATTAATAATAGTCGCAATCGTTAATATTTGTTTGTTTCCAGTTTTCCAAAAGAAGTTCCACATTGTTTCCATGAATGTTGATACATTGAGGTGAGGGAGGAGATGAAAAAGATTTTTGTTTTTTTTAACACTCTGTTCATATAATAAAAATTGTGGATACACATCTTGAAAGATAAGCCAATTACCCCGTTCTAAAAAAGAAAAGAAAGTAAATTGATCTTTCTCAGATAACAATTTCGTATATAAATCCCCCTTTAAATCTGTCATGTTCCAACCGCCGTTCCGCGATACCATATGTCCAAGCAATGCCCAATGTATTTCAGGATATCTTTTGTAAAATTGATAGTAAGCACGAGTTCTTGTAACATTATTTTGATTCAATAATTTTGTTCTTTCTTTAATTGTGTGTACGAATACTTCTTCTTCGTTCGAAAGGGGAGAAAGGAAGTTATTTACGTTGATACATTTTTGTTTTAGCTCGTTTTTTATTGAGAAGAGGGATAGAGGAATGTTTTTGTAAAGTTTATCATTTGGATTGTCGTGGTGCATGTAATTCCCTCCAATTCAAGTCTGTTATCATAAATATATTAGTAACTACTTACATAAATGATATGTGAAGGAAATGAAAAGTTGCAAAGTACAAAAAAGGAAAGAAGAGTCCGTCTCTTCTTTCCTTTTCTTGTATGTATTTACGCTACAGAGAATGAACACCTTTTTTGAGAAGAGTAGAAAATGAATCAGCATGAATAGGCTTGCTGTAGTAGTAGCCTTGAATAAATTGACAATTATTTTTTTGAAGGAAACTCACGTGTTCTTTCGTTTCTACACCTTCCGCGATAACTGACATTCCTAATGTATTTGCTAATGTGATGATTGTTTTAATAATTTCCATTCCATCGTCACATGTTTCAGACATTGTAATAAATTCTCGTGGGATTTTTAACGTATCGATTGGATATAAAGGTAAGTAAGCTAGCGAAGAATAGCCTGTACCAAAGTCATCGATTGAAATATGAATCCCTAAACTTTTTAGTGTACGTAGTTTTATTAATGTTTCTCGCTCATCCATCATTGCAATTCGCTCTGTTAATTCAAGATCGAGAGAACTTGCTGCTAAGCCTGTATTTGCTAATGTTGCAGAAATAGATTTTACAAAATCTTCTTGTTCAAATTCTTTAGCAGATAAGTTTACACCTATTTTTAAATGTGAATATCCGAGTGCGTGCCAACGTTTCATTTGCTCACAGGCTTGCTTCAATGTCCACTTTCCTATTGGAATAATTTGTAGTGTTTCTTCTGCAATCGGAATAAATTCGTATGGAGAAATAATACCTAATTCAGGATGATTCCACCTAATTAAAGCTTCTGCACCAATAATTTTATTAGATTCACTATCAACTTGAGGTTGATACAAAAGGAACAATTCTTCATTTTGTATTGCGTTTGGTAAATCTTTTTCTAATCGTAATCGTCTTTCAATTTTTTTAGCGATTACATCGTCATAAATAGAGACAGAATTAAGCTCTTTTGCCTTTGCATCATACATTGCAACATTAGCGTTTTTTAATAGTGTAGTGATATCGATTCCGGAATGTGGATAAATAGCGATCCCGATACTAAGTGATAAAGTTAATGTATGCTCATATATGACAAACGGTTTTTCCATACTTTCAAATAATTGATTACATAACTCGAATAAGGAATCTTCGTCAGTATAGTTTTCAATTAAGATTGTAAATTCATCGCCACCGATTCTTGATAGATGAGTATGTGATGGAAGACATGATTGGAATCGCTCCGCTACTTTTTCTAATATGTGATCCCCTGCCGAATGTCCAAGTGTATCATTAATTGCTTTAAAGCGATCTAAGTCCAAATATAATAATGCAAACTCGCTTTCTGTCGTTTTAGCATTTTTTATAATTCTTTTTAATTTCTTCTGGAAAAAGGCACGGTTCCCAATTTTCGTTACAGTATCATGGAATGCTAAATATTTTATTTCTTCTTGCTGTTTTTTTAGTGCAGTAATATCTTTCACCATAATATAGCTTCCTGAAATTTGTCCGTCTATCATAATAGGGACGATAGTAACGTATAAAAAATAAGTAAAGCCATCTTTATATTGAGAACTAAGTTGTAAGGATGCCGATTCTTGTTGTTTCACTTTTTCTAATGCAGATGCTAGTTTATGTTTATCTTCATCTAAAATAATTGAAAAACATGTTTCACCAAGTAACTCGTTCGTTGGTGCTCCAAGTAGTATACTTCCAGCTTTATTTACATTTAAGAATACACCATTTAAATCAATTGTAAAAATAGGATCAGGGTGATATTCATATAATGATTTGAATTTTTGTTGCTTTTGAGATAGAGCCTCTGATTTATGAACTAAATCTGAAGTCCGTAATGTAACTTTTTCTTCTAATTGGGCATTAAATACTTGTAAACGTTTGGTTAGGGAATTGTTTTGCATACGTACAATAGAATGACGAATGAGTACGAAAATAAAAGTAATACAATTTCCCGTAATGAGAGTGGAAGATGCTGTTTGTTCTTTTAACGTAAACCCGATTAGTATTGCAACGGCAAGATAAGGAAATACAACTAAAGCCTTCTTTCCTATTATAGGGTTAACAATGAAATAATTTTTATGGCTATTATGATCTTCTGAAATAGATCCAGCTATTGCAATAAGTAATATAGGTATTCTATATAAAAGACGTAATAATGTTATCGTTTCAGTTGATAAATGATTATTTAGGTAAAAATAAATATAGTTAAAAGTTGCAGAACTTATTAATACAAAAATAAAGATATAAATTTTCCGTTTGGAATTAAAAATTGTTGGACGGAAAAAGAGACTAACACCTAGTAGAAGAAATAATAAATCTGCAATTGGATATAGAAATGAAAGGAAAACATCTCCTAGTGAAAGAGAGAATATATTTAAATTTGGTTGATTAAATAAATACCACTCCAATGTGAATATGGAAGTAAGTACTATGCATATATCACAAATAAAGAACGCTTTTTCCCATTTATCGCATTCTTTTAAGATTTTATAGCAGAAAGCGATAAGACAAAAGAGTAGAAAAAACATGTAAAATACATCAGAAATTGTAAAACGATGTATTGGAATTTCGAAGAAGCTATCTTGATATGTATATACTATTTTTCCTAATAGAAAACTACCAATTGCTATTGTGATACATATCCAAAACGGATTTGAACTGACTTTTTTAGAATATATAGAGTAAATGAGTGATACAAATGTAATAGCTTCAACAATAAGTGAAGCGAAGCGTACATCTGAATTTGAAAAATGAGTAGGGAACAGATAGAAAAACATAAAATAGATTGAATAGCATATTAATGTCGCAATTAATATACATAGTTGTAAATTTTTATTTAATTTCAATAAAATCACCTTCTTTAATTATGCACTATATTCGTAATATCTATACATAATAATATTATTTAAGAATTGTATCAGATTTCCTTATAAAAATCATGCGTATAAGGAAAGTGATGAAGAGTTTAATACTTCTTAAAATTAAAAAAACATGGCGTTTGATAGTATGTATTACATTAAGATTTTAAATGGAAATTGTATATTTAGTCATCCTTTGAATTTTAAAGGTTTTTTAGTGGTTCGCAAGTGAATATGTATAATTGCATAAGGGTATAACATTCAATTTTATATAAAATTGAATGTTATAAAGTATAAACTAAACTTTTGTATGTATCTATTCTCATACGAATGAGGGATTTCAAAAAGATGTTGCGTATATACAATAATACGTAAGCATGTATGAAATCTCTAGTATAGGAGGAAGAGCATGAAGAACTGGGTAAAGTTTCGAATAGCACGTCCAACTGATCAATTTGAAAAGGTGATAGAATTCTATGAAAAAGGATTGGGCTTAAAACGTATAGGTGAATTCTACAATCATAAAGGATATGATGGGGTCATGTTTGGACTCCCAGATGAAGAGTATCATTTAGAATTTACAAGACATATAGATGGGAGCCCATGTCCAGCTCCGACAAAAGATAATTTACTCGTATTTTATATGCATGAAGATAGTGAAATGAAAAAGGTGAGTAAAAGGTTTCATGTATTGGGATATGATGAAGTCGAACCAGAGAACCCATATTGGAAAGATAAGGGGATAACGATAGAGGATCCAGATGGCTGGAGAATTGTGTTGATGAAATTAGAAGAATAATGTGTAATTATGCTTGAAGTTCAAGTAGGAGGGAATATATGTAAGAGAGCTTTCTTTTGAGGGGATACACTCATGGAAGGCTTTTTTATTTGAAATTCGAAAAATAAAATTTGGAATTATATTCTGAAAAGTTATAAAATAAGAACGTGTATTCCTATGGGTTTGAGAGGGGTGCCTGAAAAGATGAATAGAACACTAGGGGGAATTTTTTATGATATACCGGATTAAGGATGCAGAAATATATTATGAAATTATTGGTGAAGGAAAACCAGTCATTATTATACATGGCTGTGCACCTGATCATAGGTTAATGCAGAGGTGCATGGAATCAGTATTCGAAAAATATAAAGGTTACCAAAGAATATATATTGATTTACCTGGCATGGGGAAATCGAATGCTCCAGATTGGATAAATAGTTCAGATCATATGTTAGAACTGTTAATTGCATGTATTGAAAAAATTATTCCAGCCAAAAACTTTTTATTAGTAGGGGAGTCCTATGGCGGATATTTAGCTAGAGGTATACTCACAAAGCTGTTTGAAAGAGTTAATGGATTACTATTAGTCTGTCCTGTTGTAGTAGCGGATCCAGAAAAAAGGACTCTTCCAGATAAACAGGTAATTTTACAAGATGAGGACTTTTTAAATAAGCTCACTTCTACGGAAAGAGAGGCATTTTGTGAGTTAGCAGTAGTAGCAAACGAATATACATATAAGCGATTTCAAGAAGAAATTAGACCAGGGTTAGGTGTTGCTAATTATGAGTTTATTGAAAGGTTGCAAAAAAATTACTCTCTTACTATGAATTTTTATCATATGAAATATGAGAAACCTGTTCTTTTACTAGCTGGAAGGCAAGATATATCCGTAGGTTATCAAGATATTATAGAAATTATTGATGATTATCCAAGAGCGACATTAGCGGTGTTAGATATGGCAGGGCATAATTTACAAATTGAACAACCTGAATTGTTCGAGAGTTTAGTAGGAGAATGGATTACACGAACAAAACAACAAAATTTATAAAAAACGAATGAATATTTTCAAGGAGGAAGTATGAGTACATATATCTATATGGTTAGACATGGTGAATCACCAAAATTAGAAGAGGGTGAAAGAACACGTGGTTTAACTGAAAAGGGAAGTTTAGACGCTCATAGAGTAACAAATATATTAAAAACAGAGGGAATCGATACTTTCATTTCAAGTCCATATAAGAGAGCTGTATTAACGATAGAAAAAACAGCCGATTTCTATGAAAAAGAAATATTAATATATGAAAATCTTAAAGAGTGTATGTTTTCCAGTGGCGATCAAGTTATATCAGATAAAGAGGTGTATCCACTTGTAAAGAAGATGTTCTCTGAAGCGGATTTTGCACGAACGGAAGGAGAGTCATATGCGGATTGCCAAAGAAGGGTAGTGAAAGTATTAAAAGAAATCTTAATGGATTTTCAAGGACAAAAAATTGTAATTGGTACACATGGCCTTGTCATGACACTCATGATGAATTATTTTGATAAGCAATACGGGTTTGAATTTTTAATGAATACGTCAAAACCAGATATATATAAGATGGAGTTTAAAGAGGAACAATTAATGAATGTAGAGAGATTATGGAAAGCAGAATAAAATTGGTTGTATGGGCTTTATTGTAAAAGTTACTTTTATAGCAAAATCTTCTTATTTGAATAGAAAGTATTTTTATCAACTATTTTTAGAATGTTAAATCAATAAGTAATTATTCAGTTTCTGAATAATATAATTGAAAGTTGGTTTAAGTAAACAATTTTAAATGTGACAAAACTCCAAACGTTGAATTTATATTCAATAGGAGAAAAAGATGTAGAATTTTGTCTTACTGTCCTCGTTTACTTTTTATTTCATTACATATAGGCTTTGTGGTGTAAGGGGGGACATCACCTTTACGCAAAATCTATAAGGAGGTCATTGTAATGAAACAAATTAAAAAGTTTGCGGGAGTTGCTTTAGCGGGGACGATTGGATTAAGTGGACTACTGTTTTTAGAACCAAGTGTAAGCGCTGCGGAAGTACAGCAAGTGAAAGAGGAGAATTTCAATGCAATTGATGTATCGATGAATCTAAATGAATTATATGTATTAAGTGGCAGAAGCATTGATGTTCTTTCTGGAGATAAAGAAGCAATTCAGCTAAACAAATACACAATTCGTTTTAGTAAACCAGGGAAGTATGTGATTAAAGTAAATGGCTGTATTTATGACGATGTATATACTTTTATTGTGAATGATTAGTATATCTTCTTAAATTATGGAATAAAAAAGAAACACCCTATTTGCGGTGAGAATCGTAAATAGGGTGAATTTACTTGTATTAAACTGTACTTTAAATATGTTCACTAATTTTTTTTTTGTTATGTAGAGTATGTAGAAGTGTTTGAAATACCTTAAATGATTGCTGAAAGATTGGACTTTGAATAAAGGTATACAGAAAAGTTACGATAAAAACAGGCCCCCCTAGCATAAATCCAATAACTAGTACAATACATTCTACTATGATTCTAGCACGGCTAATAGATAGACCGGTTTTGTCGGAAATAGTAAGCATGAATCCATCACGAGGTCCAGCGCCGATTCCAGCCGCAACATACATACCTCCCCCAATACCTGTAATGGCAATGCCAGAAAATAAAATGAGTAAGTTTAACCATAAATAATCACTAGCGTTTGGAAGAATATTTGATTGTAAGAAAAAGTCCATAATCGGACCGATAAGTAGTGCATTTAAAAATGTTCCCACATTTATATATTTTCGATCTACTAGTAAAGAAATGAGAACGAGACATAATCCACATATGACACTCCACGTACCAATGGTCCATCCAAACCTTTGGTAGAGAGCCATGTTTAAAACTTCCCAAGGATGTAAACCGAGAAATTTAACTTTTACTGCAAGAGCATTTCCAAGGCCGAAAAAAATTAATCCTAAGAAAAAAAGAAAATAGCGAAAGAGAGTTAGCCTCATCTTTAAAACCTCCCATATTGTATAATTATGTATATTACATGTAAGAGTTTTAATGTACAAATATTACGACTTTTCAACCGGTATTTGAAATAGCTAAAATACAAATGAAATATATGTATTCACAGTCAAAAAAGTTAAAATATTTCGTCTCAAGGATTATAATAGAGAAAGAAATATAAAAGGGAGTGAACGAGTTTGAAACAAGAACTTATTGAAAGATTTACGAGATATGTAAAAATTGATACGCAATCAAATGAAGAAAGTCATACAGTGCCAACAACACCTGGACAAATTGAATTTGGTAAGTTATTAGTGGAAGAGCTAAAAGAAATTGGGTTAACAGAAGTGACGATGGATGATAACGGTTATGTAATGGCAACACTTCCTGCTAATACGGATAAGGATGTTCCAGTCATCGGCTTTTTAGCACATTTAGATACGGCAACAGACTTTACAGGGAAAAACGTAAAACCACAAATTCATGAAAATTTTGATGGCAATGCGATTACGTTAAATAAAGAGTTAAATGTTGTGTTAACGCCAGAACAGTTTCCAGAATTACCATCATATAAAGGACATACGATTATTACAACGGATGGTACGACACTTCTAGGAGCAGATGATAAAGCTGGTTTGACTGAAATTATGGTTGCAATGAACTATTTAATACATAATCCGCAAATTAAACATGGGAAAATAAGAGTAGCATTTACGCCGGATGAAGAAATTGGTCGTGGGCCAGCGCATTTTGATGTAGAAGCGTTTGGTGCATCATGTGCTTATACGATGGATGGAGGTCCATTAGGTGGTTTAGAGTATGAAAGCTTTAATGCTGCAGGCACTAAGTTAACGTTTAACGGAACGAATACACATCCTGGAACAGCGAAAAATAAAATGCGTAACGCAACTAAACTTGCGATGGAGTTTAATAGCTATTTACCAGTAGAAGAGGCACCAGAATATACAGAGGGGTATGAAGGATTCTATCATTTACTTTCTTTACATGGTGATGTTGAGCAAAGTAAAGCGTATTATATTATTCGAGATTTTGATCGTGAAAATTTTGAAGCGCGTAAACATAACGTTGAAAATATTGTGAAGCAAATGCAAGAGAAGTATGGACAAGATGCAGTCGTTTTAGAAATGAATGATCAATACTATAACATGCTTGAAAAAATCGAACCAGTGAGAGAAATTGTTGATATTGCATATGAGGCAATGAAAAGTTTAAATATCGAACCAAATATTCATCCGATTCGCGGTGGAACAGATGGATCACAACTATCGTATATGGGATTACCAACCCCAAACATTTTCACAGGTGGTGAAAACTATCACGGTAAATTTGAGTATGTTTCGGTAGATGTTATGGAAAAAGCTGTTCAAGTTATTGTGGAAATCGCAAGACGATTCGAAGAACAAGCTTAAAAAAGAACCAAGTAGTGCGGATGCGCTACTTGGTTTTTTAGTATAATACTCGCCACAAATAAAAAGTTGCGTAAGACTCCCAGTTGATCCAATTTGCCGCAAAATCTTTTATTTCCTGTTTAGTTGGTTTACTTTCGGAACCTGTTATATATTTAATTGCATTGTGCAAACCAACATCGTCAATTGGAAAAGCAGAAGGGAATCGTAAACAGCGCATTAAAACATAGTGGGCAGTCCACGGACCTACACCATGTATAGCAGTTAATTGTTTTTCAGCAATCTTTACATCTTGTGTTTGTAGTAAAGATTCTTTTGATAGTTTTCCTTCTGTAATAAGCTTTGCAATACCGATTAAATATTCACACTTTCGAGTCGTCATTTTTAAATTTTTGAGATCTTCTACGTGTAAATTGGCAATCGTTTCAGGAGAAGGGAATATCCAATGTTTTCTATCGTTCCATTCTACATAACTTCCAAATGTCTCGACTAATCTTCTTTTTAGCGTATAAGCATATGTGAGGTTAATTTGTTGACCGATAATTCCCCAGGAAAGTGCTTCAAATAAGTCTGGAATACCTAAGGTGCGAAGGCCATTATATTGTTCAATTGGTCTTTGAAGGAGTACATCATGTTTAGCCAATGTATAAAAGGGAGTTAAATCAGTAGTTAAATCAAACCAATCCTTCACATAGTTAGCTACAGCTTCGTGTATCGATTCTTCAGATGTATATAATTCTTCTAAAAAACGTATTTGAATATGCCCATCTGTATTCATACTAATTGCAACTAAAGGATTTACATCGTGAACAGAGATAACTTTATAAATTTTGTTGTCTTCAATGTGAAACATACATTCATTGTTAGAACGTGATAGATAGCGTAAATTTTCTTGGAAACTAAATTCTGTTGGCACTGCTAAAGTTAATGGGTTACTATATTCTGCTGTCATAAGAATTCTACCTGCGACTTTTCTAATGTAAGCAATTCTTTCTTCATTTCTAATCCCCCTCTAAAGCCAGTTAGTTTCCCATTCTTTCCAATAACACGATGACAAGGAATCGTTATGAGAAGAGGATTGGCAGCAATGGCAGTAGCAACGGCGCGCACCGCTTTAGATTTTTGAATTCTTTCGGCAATTTCTGTGTAAGAATATGTTTTCCCATAAGGAATTTCACGTACTGTATTCCAAACAGATAATTGAAATTCAGTTCCGTATGCATCGATAGGGAATGCAAAAGTTTCTCGCTTGTTTTCTAAATACTCGATAATTTCTTTTGTATATACTTGTAAGTAATCTGGACTATGAATCAATATATGTTGGGGCAGTTTTTTTCTAGCCCATATATTTAATTCTTCAAAGGTTTCATATTGTGATCCAATGAAACATAGTCCATTTTCAGTTGAAGCAATATGAAATTGCCAATTTTCATGTGTAAGTAGCGTCCAATATATATAATCACTTTTGTAGGAATTCATTATTGTAACCCTCTTTCATTTCATTCTTTTTTCGATATGCAGTAGGCGTAAATCCGGTTTTCTTTTTAAATAAAGTTGCGAAATATTCTGGGTTTGCTATCCCAACAGCATTACTAATTTCTTTAATGGATTGATTTGTTTGTAATAGTTGTTCTGCCGCTTTAACAATTCTGAACTGTTGTATATATTCTATAGGACTTATTCCTGTCGTTTTTTTGAAAGTGCGTTGTAAATGAAATGAGCTACCATGGCACATTTCCGCAAGTATGTCGAGAGTTAATAATTCATTAAAGTGTTTTTCGATATACTCTTTAATTTGTTCTACCCACTCTTCATTAGGTAAAGTGAGCCCATTTGGTTTACAACGTTTGCATGGGCGAAAATTTTCACTTAATGCTTGCTCTGCATGATGAAAAATTCGTACATTGTTTTTATTCGGTATTCTTGATTTGCATGATGGCCTGCAAAAAATTCCGGTTGATTTCACAGCATAAAAGAACTTGCTATCATAGGAAGAATCATTATGAACAATCGCTTGCCAATGCTCATTTGTTAACGTAACTCCTTCATTGTACAAAGAACATCACCTCTGAAATTAGTATAACCTGAATAAAGTGCGTATGTATGTATTCACAAATGTAAGAGCAAGATTACAAAGGTGAAAATATTGGATGGCGTTTAGATTATTTTGTTGTTTCTGAAAGAATGAAAGACCAAATAACAGAGGCGAAAATTAATAGTGAAGTAATGGGATCAGACCATTGCCCAGTTGAATTACATATAAATTTCTAAAAAAAGAAGTATCCCCCTAACATTAGGCGGATACTTCTTTTTTTATTCAGTTTGTTAAAATTTTTCAAATCTTTCTTGAAATAATTGCGTATTAAATATATACTTAGTAACGATAATCATTATCAATGAAAATAATTATCAATGCATGAGGTATAAAAGAATTATAGCTTAGGGGAAGTGAACGAGAATGAGTTCTGGATAGAATTGTTAATCTAATGAAATATATGTAAGACAAGTTTCATATAGTTAAATTTTATTGAGAATATAGTTTTGAAAATTCGAGAGGAGATGTATAAAGATGAATAAGAAGTTATTTACATTAGGGATGGTTACAGTTTTAAGTGTAGGGCTAGCAGCATGTAATAGTACAGATAAAACTTCAGGAGAAAAAACACAACAGACAAAGGCTAGTGAGACGAAAAAAGACGAAAAACGAAAAATTACATATTTAGGTAAAGAATATACAGTACCAGCAAAAGTAGATAAAATTGCGACAGCTAGTTTAGAGTCAATGGAAGATGCTGCGGTACTTGGTATTAAGCCAGTAGGTGCTATTACTGTTGGTGGTAAATTACCGAAGTATCTTGAGAAAGATTTAGAGGGTGCAAAATCTGTTGGTGAGAAAATGGAACCAAATTTCGAAACATTACTTCAATTAAAGCCAGATGTTATTACATCAAGTACGAAATTCCCAGCAGAAACAGCTGAAAAATTTACGAAAGTAGCTCCTACATTCCCGGTATCACATGTTTCAACAAATTGGGAAGATAACTTAAAGTTAATGGGAGAATTAACTGGCAAAAAAGATAAAGCCGAAAAAATTATTAAAGATTACAATGCGGACGCTGAAAAAGCAAAAGCAAAACTAGGAGATAAGTTAAAAGACAAAAAAGTACTTGTTATTAGACTAAGAGCAAACGAATTATTCCTATATCCAGAAGGAGTATACTTCAACCCTGTAATTTATAAAGATCTTGGGCTAACTGCTCCAGAACAATTAAAAACTGTAAAAGCACAAGAGAAGATTTCATTTGAAAAACTTGCTGAACTTAACCCGGATTATATTTTCTTACAATATGAAACAACTGAAAATAAAAACCCGAAAGTGCTAGAAGAAATTGAAAGTAATCCAATTTGGCAAAGTATGAATGCTGCGAAAGAAAAGAAAGTATTTGTAAACGTTGTGGATCCAATGGCACAAGGTGGTACTGCTTGGAGTAAAACAGCATTCTTAAAAGAAGCAGTGAAAAATTTATCTAAATAATATTTTAAGTAAGGTGCGTTGAATAATATGCAGAAAACAAATGCAGTACCAGTAACCATATTATGTATAGCACCCATACTCATCTTATTTACAGTTATACTTTCTATTTTGTATGGGGCGAAAAGTATTGATGCTGAAACGGTGTGGAACGCGTTATTTCATTTTGATTCAAGTGATGTAAATCATAATATCATTATTACTTCACGTTTACCAAGGGTAGTTGCAGCTCTTTTAGTTGGAGCATTTCTAGCCATATCAGGAGCACTTATGCAGGGGATGACAAGAAACTATCTTGCATCCCCTTCTATTATGGGTGTGACGGATGGGGCAGCTTTTGTTATTACACTTTGTATGATTTTTCTTCCGGGAATGTCATCGATTGGTATGGTTGTATGTTCAATGATTGGTTCTGCATTAGGAGCCGGTATCGTATTTGGTTTTGGTTCACTCCTTCAAAATGGCTTATCACCAGTTAGGTTGGCAATTATAGGAACGGTTATTGGAACATTTTTAAGTAGTGTATCGGCCGCGATGGCTTCATATTTCCAAATTTCTCAAAATGTTAGTTTTTGGTTTAATGCAAAATTAGATCAAGTTGATCCTAATATAATTAAAATCACGATACCCTTTGGGATAATTGGAATAGTTTTAGCGCTGTTAATATCAAAATCTATTACGATTCTTTCTTTAGGAGAAGAAGTTTCTATTAACCTAGGGCAGCGTACAAAACTAGTTAAAGCAATGGCTATTTTATCAGTAATCTTTTTAACAGGAACAGCAGTTGCTTTAGTGGGGAAAGTAGGTTTTGTAGGTTTAATTATTCCGCACATTACTCGCTTTATAATTGGAGTAGATTATAAGTGGATTTTACCATGTGCAGGCGTTATTGGCGGCGTTTTTCTAGCGTTATGTGACGTTTTAAGTAGATTTGTAAATTATCCATTTGAAACGCCGATTGGAGTCGTAACATCTTTAATTGGAATTCCTTTCTTCCTGTATTTAATCCGTACAAGAGGAGGAGAGAGACATGCTTAAAAGCTCAAATCAACGTTTCGGAATGACGATGGGGATACTTATATTTTTAATACTATGTGCTATTTATATTAGTTTAACGAATGGTACGTTTGATATTACGATTACAGATGTATTTAAAACACTCTTTAGAATAGATCCAGTACCAGACCATGATTTAGTTATTTTTGAGTTTCGTCTCCCGCGCATCATAATTGCTGGATTAGTAGGATTAGGTCTCGGTGTTGCAGGTGCTGTTATTCAAGGGATTACGAGAAATGGATTGGCAGACCCAGGTATTTTAGGGGTTAATGCCGGAGCAGGAACAGCAATCGTCATTTTTATGTTTTTCTTCCAAGGACAATTAAAAAGCACAGACTGGGTTTCTATTATGATGATGCCAATGTTTGGTTTAGTAGGTGGATTAGGTGCAGCTATCATCATTTATCTGTTTTCTTGGAAAAACGGTAAGTTAGATTCGCAGCGACTTTTATTAACAGGGATTGCAATTGGATCAGGATTTGGGGCATTTTCAATGTATTTATCACTCAAAATGAAGTCAACTGATTTTGAAATGGCTGCAGTATGGGTGTCTGGAAGTATATATAGTGCAAACTGGAAGTACATTATTGCCATGTTGCCGTGGCTTATCATATTAATTCCTCTCATACAAAAGAAAGCTTATTTATTAGATTTATTTCAGTTGGAAGAAACGAGTATTACAAGTTTAGGTGTTTCGCTAGAAAGAGAGAAATCAATTTTACTATTAAGTAGTATCGGACTTGTGAGCGCATGTGTTGCTGTTTCAGGGAGTATTGGTTTTATTGGATTAATGGCACCGCATATAGCGAAAAGACTTGTCGGTATTCAGCATAAGCATATCATTCCTACGTGCGGAGTAATCGGAATGTTTCTTGTAATTGCTTCAGACTTTATTGCAAAAACAGTTTTCACACCTGTAGAGTTACCAGTTGGAATCGTTATTTCTATTGTCGGTGTACCGTATTTCTTATATTTACTTTATAAGGCGAAAGCGTAAGAGGAGGAATAAAAGTGAGTATTTTAAGTGCAAAAAATTTAGAAACGAGTTATGAAAAGCTTACAGTGTTTCGCGATTTAAATGTGGAAATACAAGAAGGAAAAGTAACGACAATTATAGGACCAAACGGGTGCGGTAAATCAACATTGTTAAAAACAATGGGAAGAATTTTAAAGCAAAAGAGCGGTAAAGTATATTTGCAAGGGCAAGATCTAAATACAATTCCAACGAAAGAAATTGCGAAGCAGTTAGCTTTACTCCCGCAAACTCCAATTGCGCCAGGAGAGCTTAAAGTAGAAGAATTAATTTCTTATGGACGTTATCCACATCGAAATAATGTAAATAAGTTAACTTCAAAAGATAAAGAGATGATTGACTGGGCATTAGATATAACGAAAACTTCTGCATTTCGAACAAGACAAATAGCAAATCTATCTGGTGGTCAACGGCAAAAGGTATGGCTAGCGATGGCATTAGCACAAGAGACAGAAGTGTTGTTATTAGATGAGCCAACTACATACCTTGATATGTCTCATCAATTAGATGTATTACAAATTGTGGAGAAGTTAAATAAAGAACATAATTGTACGGTTGTTATGGTACTACATGATATTAACCATGCAGCAAGGTTTTCAGATGAAATTATTGCAATGAAGGAAGGAGAAATTGTTACAACTGGTAGTCCAGAAGAGATTATTACAAATGAAGTATTAAAAGAAGTATTTCATATTGATGCGCGTGTCATGATCGATCCGTATAACGGGGCTCCTGTTTGCTTCGGTTATGATAGCGTTGTATCTCAAGAAGAAAAAGTAGAAATATATGTAACAAGTTAAAAGGGGGGATATAGGGTGAATACTACTATTGAAAAACAGCAGATTAAAACATCTAATACAGAACAGTGGAACATGTATTCAAAATTAGAAGGTAACGAATATCAAATTTATATTTCAAAGCCGAGGCAGCCAGCACCCGAGTCAGGGTATCCTGTTATATACGTATTAGACGGCAATGCCTTTTTTCAAACATTCCATGAAGCTGTTAAAATACAATCAGTTAGAGCAGAAAAAACAGGTGTTTCACCAGCCATTATAGTAGGTATTGGTTATCCAATTGAAGGGGCATTTTCAGGTGAAGAAAGATGCTATGATTTTACGCCTAGCGTAATTTCAAATGATGCACCATTAAAGCCAGACGGTAAACCGTGGCCTAAAACAGGAGGAGCACATCATTTTTTCACTTTTATTGAAGAAGAATTAAAGCCGCAAATTGAAAAGAATTTTGAAATTGATAAAGGAAAGCAAACACTATTTGGGCATTCTTTAGGTGGTCTATTTGCTTTACATATATTCTTTACAAATCTAAATTCTTTTCAAAATTATTTTATAAGTAGCCCGTCGATTTGGTGGAATAACCAATCTGTGCTTGAAAAAGAAGAGAATCTTATAAGTGAATTAAACAATGCAAAGGTTAAAACAGGAGTATTTCTTACAGTGGGTTCACTAGAACGAGAGCATATGGTTGTAGGGGCAAAGGAATTATCAGAGCGCCTTTTCCAAGTGAAACACGATCAGTTTAGATTTACGTTTTATGAAGCTGAAGGGGAGAATCACGCATCTGTTGTGCCGACTTCTTTAAGTAAAGGATTGAGGTTTGTTAGTCATGTATCCAGCGATTAAAAGGTTAGTGATTTGAGTGAATCCACATTTTTAGGTTAGTTAATAAAGTAATCGTCTAATAAAATATAAACAAAAGGCTATGGGGAAATTCTCCATAGCCTTTTGTTTGCGTAAGTAGAATTGTCCTTTTTGAAAGTTTTGTTTCAACTTTTCGTCTAAAGAGACAAAAAGTTGTCACAATTCGTTCACAATTAGCATAAACATAAAATAGACGAAATGAACTTATTTCCGAAAAGGCTTGGTTCATTCCAATCATGACTCGTAGAGCTGAAAAAACACGGATGAAAAGTTCACTATATTCTCAAGGAGGTAAATCGTATGAAAACTATTCTTGCTATCGCTGGGCTTATTTGGGTTTTATCACATGGCATTCCAATTTATGAAGGAGAACAAATTCGCAGTGCTCTGAATAAAAATTTTAATGAATATCATATCATTGATCGGCAAGATAAGGTTGTGACAGTTCGTGTAAATGACTGTTTTCATACGGTAACCGTTGAAGGAACTTCAGTAGTGAATGATACAAAAGTATGTGATCAGCAATAATTATATATAGGAAGAAAAAGTCTCAATTTATACGTGTGAAGATTGAGGCTTTTATATTTGGGGATGAATAATAAGCGGGGATGGAAAATCCCCGCTTATTATTGTTTTTTGAAAAAAGGAAAGGGTATAATGAAAATTGAGACTGAGAAGCTAACAATGTGTTAAGAATAATCATAAAGTGGAAATATACTCATATGGGGTATCATACATAGATATTTAATGCTATAATTGGTATACTCGTAAAAGCAATTGTTTTATTGGATGAAGAGAAACTTTAAGAAGGTGATAATATGGGGCATAAAGAGCATGAAGCAGTAACACATAGATCAGAAAAAGAAAAAGAGCAAATTATAAATAGATTGAAGAGAATTGAAGGGCAAGTTCGGGGTATTCAAAATATGATTGAAAATGATCGGTATTGCGTGGATATTTTAGTGCAAATTTCAGCGATTAATGCAGCGATGAAAAAAGTAGGAATGGGTGTATTAAAAAACCATACAAGTCATTGTGTTTCAGGTGCAATTAAAGATGGTAATGGTGACGAAGCAATCGAAGAATTAATGACAGTATTTGAACGTTTTTCAAAAGCGTAAAAACAAGCTAGTACGTAACTGGCTTGTTTTTTGTTTACTTTCATATAAGGTTTCGGGGTATTGATGTGAAAAAGTGTATGTAAAATAAACTTTTAGAAAATAATTGAAAAATCATGATACAAAACCATTGATTACCTTAGGGGGGTATGGTAAGATGAGGGTGTGATTAACAAACAATGAAGAAACAAGAGGAGGATTTTAAATGGAACAGTTAACATTACAAGTTGAAGGTATGTCTTGTGGACATTGTGTAAATGCTATCGAAAGTAGTGTGAAAGAACTAAACGGTGTTGAACAAGTGAAAGTTCAATTAGCAGAAGGAACTGTTGAAGTTACTATTGACTCATCAGTTGTAAAGTTAAAAGATATCGTTGCTGTAATTGAAGATCAAGGATATGATGTTCAATAATTATTTTTAGATATGGAAATAAATCGTACTTTATAGAAAGTACGATTTATTTTGCTAATAATTATACCTCATAAGGGTATATAGAGGTGAGAGACATGAATGAACAAAAAGAGGCCAATCTTCAAATATCAGGAATGACATGTGCAGCATGTGCAAATAGAATTGAAAAAGTTCTAAAAAAAGTAGAAGGTGTTCATGATGCAAATGTAAATTTTGCACTTGAAAAAACAAAAATAATGTATGATCCCCAAAAAACAAATCCGCAACAATTTAAGGAAAAAGTTGAATTGTTAGGATATGGAATTGTAAGTGATAAAGCTGAGTTTACTGTTTCAGGAATGACATGCGCAGCATGTGCGAATAGAGTAGAAAAGCGTTTAAATAAGCTAGAAGGTGTGAACGAAGCGACAGTAAATTTCGCTTTGGAATCGGCTACAGTAGATTTTAATCCTGATGAAATTAATGTAAATGAAATGAAGAGTGCAATTACGAAGTTAGGATATAAATTGGAATTGAAATCAGATGAGCAAGATGGATCAACTGATCATCGCTTACAAGAAATTGAGCGACAAAAGAAGAAGTTTATCGTTTCGTTTATTTTATCATTCCCGTTACTGTGGGCAATGGTAAGTCACTTCTCATTTACATCGTTTATTTATTTACCGGATATGCTTATGAACCCTTGGGTGCAGTTGACTCTTGCAACGCCAGTTCAATTTATCATTGGTGGACAGTTTTATGTTGGGGCTTATAAAGCATTACGTAATAAAAGTGCTAACATGGATGTTCTTGTGGCACTTGGAACGTCGGCTGCCTATTTCTATAGTGTATATTTAAGCATTCAATCTATCGGTTCTTCGGAGCATATGACAGATTTATATTTTGAAACGAGCGCGGTACTTATTACACTAATTATTTTAGGTAAATTATTTGAAGCGAAAGCAAAGGGACGTTCATCAGAGGCAATTAAAAAGTTGATGGGTTTACAAGCAAAGACAGCTACAGTTGTGCGAGATGGAACAGAAATGAAAATTTTAATCGAAGAAGTAGTAGCTGGTGATATCGTTTATGTAAAGCCTGGTGAAAAAATTCCAGTAGATGGTGAGATTGTAGAAGGAAAGTCAGCAATAGATGAATCGATGTTAACAGGTGAAAGTATTCCAGTTGATAAAACAATTGGGGATGTAGTAATCGGTTCTACAATGAATAAAAATGGATTTTTAAAAGTGAAAGCAACTAAGGTAGGAAGAGATACTGCATTAGCTCAAATTATTAAAGTAGTAGAAGAGGCACAAGGTTCAAAAGCTCCTATTCAAAGGGTAGCTGATCAAATTTCTGGTATTTTTGTACCAGTTGTAGTTGGAATCGCGATTATTACATTTGCAGTGTGGATGATCTTTGTTACACCAGGTGATTTTGGCGGAGCACTTGAGAAAATGATAGCAGTACTTGTTATCGCTTGTCCATGTGCATTAGGTCTTGCAACGCCTACATCTATTATGGCTGGATCAGGAAGATCAGCTGAGTATGGTATTTTATTTAAGGGCGGAGAGCATTTAGAAGCAACGCATCGATTAGATACAGTTATTCTAGATAAAACAGGTACTGTGACAAACGGGAAGCCTGTGTTAACAGATGTAATTGTAGCAGATGGATTCCATGAAGAAGAAATACTACGTTTAGTAGGTGCGGCAGAAAAGAATTCTGAACACCCACTTGCAGAAGCGATTGTAGATGGAATTAAAGAAAA
This sequence comes from Bacillus cereus group sp. MYBK139-1, assembly GCF_051916915.1. Taxonomy (NCBI): domain Bacteria; kingdom Bacillati; phylum Bacillota; class Bacilli; order Caryophanales; family Bacillaceae; genus Bacillus; species Bacillus cereus group sp. MYBK139-1. The sequence goes on from NZ_JBQAHO010000002.1 coordinate 1,100,081, forward strand.
GAAAATTGATATTCCAAGTTCAGAAACATTTGAAGCGATTCCTGGATTTGGTATTGAATCAGTTGTAGAAGGGGAACAATTATTAATTGGTACACGCCGATTAATGAAGAAATTCAATATTGATATTGAAGAAGTTTCTAAATCAATGGAAGAGTTAGAACGAGAAGGAAAAACAGCAATGCTTATTGCGATCAATAAAGAATATGCTGGTATAGTTGCCGTTGCGGATACTGTAAAAGATACTTCAAAAGCAGCTATCGCAAGACTTAAGAAAATGGGTCTAGACGTTGTTATGATTACAGGAGATAATACACAAACTGCTCAGGCAATCGCTAAGCAAGTAGGTATTGATCACGTAATCGCAGAAGTATTACCAGAAGGAAAAGCAGAAGAAGTGAAACAACTGCAAGGGCAAGGTAAAAAAGTAGCAATGGTTGGAGATGGAATAAATGATGCTCCAGCACTTGCAACGGCGGATATCGGTATGGCGATTGGAACAGGAACGGATGTAGCGATGGAAGCGGCAGATATTACGTTAATCCGTGGTGATTTAAATAGTATTGCTGATGCAATCTTTATGAGTAAGATGACGATAAGAAATATTAAGCAAAACTTATTCTGGGCACTAGCTTATAATGGCTTAGGAATCCCGATTGCAGCGCTTGGTTTCTTAGCGCCTTGGGTTGCAGGAGCAGCGATGGCATTTAGTTCTGTATCGGTCGTATTAAATGCATTACGATTGCAAAGAGTGAAATTAAAATAATAAAACTTTAAATCTATAGAGTAATTGCATAGGCTTTTAAACAAAAAACAATACTTTGAAATAAGTATTGTTTTTTGTTTATATAGAAAGAAAAAAGATATAATAAAGCAGAAATATTGAATACTAGATGGTAGAAAAGTTAAATGATAGTGTAGTAAGGTGGTTCATATATGTTAAAAGATACGATCATTAGAACATTCCATAAAGAGGATATAGAACAAGTATTACAGTTGTTCTATGAAACAGTTCATACAATTAATGCAAAAGATTATAACGTATTACAGCTACAGGCATGGGCACCAGAGCGACTAGATAGAGAAAGCTGGTTACAGTCTTTAGAGAAGAACATTAGTTATGTAGCGGATCATAACGGTGTGATAGTGGGATTTGGAGATTATAATGAGGATCATTACGTAGATCGCTTATTTACACATAAAGATTATCAAGGAAAAAGGATAGCTTCCTACATATTACAGAAGTTAGAAAGAGAAGCAGCGAACCTAGGGCATAGGGAGATCTATACAGAAGCGAGTATTACAGCAAAACCTTTCTTTGAAAGCAAAGGCTTTATGTGCATAAAGGAACAAAAGAAACAGCATAATGGTCAGATTTTTATTAATTATGTAATGAAAAAAATAGCCCTCTCGTAAACGAGAAGGCTATTTTTCATTATTTTACAGCTTCTTTTAGTTCTTTACCAGCTTTGAAAGCAGGTACTTTAGAAGCTGCGATTTGCATTTCTTCACCAGTTTGTGGGTTACGGCCTGTACGAGCAGCTCTTTCGCGAACTTCGAATGTACCGAATCCGATAAGTTGTACTTTTTCACCAGCAGCTAAAGTGTTAGTGATTGATTCTACTACAGTTTGTACAACTACAGTAGCTTCTTTTTGAGAAATCTCAGCATTTTGTGCTACGTTTTTGATTAATTCTGTTTTGTTCATGTTTTTCACCTCATATGTAAATAATGCTATTTAAGTTGTTATTATAACGTATAAAACATTCGAGAACAAGTGTACGCACATATATTCGTAAAAAAAATGGAATTTGTAATATTTTTTAGATACGTCTATATAGACGGTTCATTTAAGCGGATACAGATTTTTTCTTTAATTCGGTTTGCTCTTTATTGGAAGGTAGTTTCTTATTATAAGATATGAAATAAGGTAATGCCACAAATAACATACCTCCCACTAAGTTTCCGAAGAAAACAAAAATGAAGTTTGGAAAATATTCAATCCATGTTAAATGGCCAGCAAAAATTGCAGCTGGGATGACAAACATATTTGCTACAACGTGTTGAAATCCAATCGCAACAAAAGTCATAACTGGGAACCAAATGCCGATAATCTTTCCGATAAATTCTTTACTTCCCATACTAAGCCAAACAGCTAAACAAACGAGCCAATTACATCCGATTGCAGAAATGAAGGCTTGTAGTGGTGTATCTTGTAGTTTAGCTTGCGCAATAGAAACTGTTTTTGCTAAAAAAGCTCCCTCTGTTAATCCGACGACATGACCGAAAAAATAAGCAACGAATACAGCACCTATGAAGTTGCTAAACGTAACAATAACTAAATTTCGAATGAAGTGAAATAAGTCGATTTTTTTATGAAGCCACGCCATTGAAACGGTCATCATATTGCCAGTTACTAACTCACCGCCTGCAAGAATAACGAGTATAAGACCGATAGGGAATACAGCGGCACCTAGAAAACTAGTAAATGATCCCCAAGCTTTTGGCATTGTTCCAATAACATGAATATCGAGTAAATACCCTAATGCTATGAAAGCACCGCCAAAAAAACCGAGAATTAGCATAGGGAGTAATGATAAATGAGCTTTTTTTCTTCCGGAATTAGCAGCAAGTTCCGTGATTTCTTCTGGTGTAAATACAGACATGAATAATCTCTCCTTAATAAAATGATAAAAGAATAAATGGAACATTTTTAAGAATCTATGTATTATAAAAATATGTTATGATTTCTGTATAAATTTGTCAAAGTGAGCAGGACTGGAATTGAATATAACTAACATTGTTCGTGTTGTCACATGAATGTAACAATAAGGTTTTAAAGTACTTCTAGAGGTGAGAACATGAATACGTATCACGTAAAAGAAGAACAAAAAAAATCAATCGTCAAGATATCTATAATCAGTTTCGTAAGTGTAGTAATGATTTCTATAAGTTTGTATTTCTATGCGACAGAAATAGAACGAAAACTAGTAACAGTTACGTGGAATGAAATAGAAGCTTCTACAATTCCTAAAGAGTTTCATAATAAAAAAATATTACAGTTCTCAGATGTACATTTAGGACCAGAATTCACACTGAAACAATTAGAAAATTTGGTGGAGAAGATGAATGCATTAAGTCCAGATGTAGTAGTTTTCACAGGGGATTTAATAGATAAGTTTGGATCGTACAAAGCTGAAAGAGAAGAAGCGAAAGGGATTTTACAAAAAATACATGCGCCCTTAGGGAAATATGCAGTGTTTGGGAATCATGATAGGGGCGGCGGAGGTAGTTTATTTTATAAAAAATATATGGAGGAAGCTGGTTTCGCTGTGTTAGTCAATGAAGTGCAGAAAATTAAAGCGGAAAACGGCAAATATATTACAATATCAGGTTTGGATGATTTTTTATTAGGTAAGCCGCAAATAGACTCGACTTTAAAACATGTAAGGCAACAAGATTTCAATATGTTATTAGTACATGAGCCGGATGTTGTAGACAAAATAGTACGTTACCCAGTTGATTTTCAAATGTCAGGCCATAGTCACGGAGGACAAGTTCAAATCCCTTTTATCGGTCCATTCATTACGACAAAACTAGCTGAGAGTCATGTTGAAGGTATGTATGAATTAGAAGGAAAGAATAAGCCATTACATTTATACGTAAATCGTGGGATTGGGACAACTCGAATGCCTGTGAGATTTTTGAGTGTACCTGAACTTTCAGTATTTGTATTGAAGCAAAATAGTAACTAATGTATTCAATTCCACATCATGATTCTTAATTTGATTCTGATGAACGAGAGATGTTAATTGGTGGTAAATAAAAAATAACAATAGGTCATATAAAACCTATTGTTGTTTTTTATTATTTTTGCAAGGGAATCGCATCGAAATATGTTCTATAGCTACTAGAGAATTCAAAGTTATTTTTTGCATCCCAATTAATAGACCAAGACATTAGACCGCGGAATGCAGGATAGCCACTCTCATTTGAAAGTTTATACTTTCCTCCGAAAGGAATGCCCTTAATGATATAATCTAAAGCTTTTTTCATTTCAGTTGGAGAAATATACCCACCACTTGGAGCGGCCGCTGGTGCTGCAGGAAGGCCAATCATGACTTGATCCGAACGAAGAGCTGGGAACATGTTGTTTGCATTACCACCTACAGGAAAACCATGTAAGAGCATATCTGCCATAGCGACCTCGTAGTCTGCAGTACCTTGATTGTAGTTATTACCGTCCATTCCAATGCCACTGCCAGCGTTGTAGTGTTGAACGTGAATGTATGTCAATTTGTCTTTCACTCCGTAAATAATCGGTAAATATGCACCCCAGATGCTTCCGTATGCGCTATAACCGCCTTGAACATAAGCTGTTTCAGGAGCCATGCTTAATAGAAAGTCGGGACCGTAATGATCTGAGATTGTTCGAATAGCCGAAATAAGATTTACGATTTGAGGAGTAGTTGGGCTTTTGAAATTAGTGTCATTTCCGTTTAAGTAAATACCTGATTCAAGGTCAATATCTATTCCATCAAAACCGTATTTATCGATTAGAGATTGTATGGAATTAATGAAACGTTGCTTAGCAGCATTGTCAGGAAGTAAAACGACCCCATTTTGTCCACCTATTGAAAGAACTACTTTCTTTCCTTTACTTTTTAAATAAGAAATATCTGATTTGAATTCTGCATCTGTACCATACACAGGAGAAAATTCAACAGTAGAACGATCACCACCAGTTTCCCCGAAAGATACATTGATTACATCCCATTTTGGTGAAACGTCTCTTAATTTAATAATGCCAGTACCGTTATCAAAGTTATGCCAGTATCCAACGAGTAGTTTTGATCCTAAATTGTTTGCTGCTTGTGCTTGAAAGGGGGCTAGTGGTAACAGTAAAAAAATTACTAACGTACAACAAATGAATTTGAACTTGTTTAACATATCAACACTCCTATACAAAAAGTTGTCTAGATGTATAATCTTGTTTATTTAATAATATCTGAAAATTCATTCTTTTGTAAGGTAACTATAATTTTCTCAACAATTGTATATGGGAAATTGTTAAACTTAATGAAATAATTTTTGTAGGAGTTTGCATTACAATTGTTAAATTCAGAATATTTTGATATATTTTAAAGTATAGGACAAGGTTTTTCACATAATACTCTTACATAAAGTGAAACTTTAATCAGTGGGGATTTTGTTCATCCCCGCTGATTATTAGCCCTCCCCGTTAATGCGGGATAAATTTCAAAATTACGTTTGGAAGGGGATGTACAAGAGTTGGAAAAAAATCTTAAGAAAGACCTCAAAATACGCCATATTACAATGATTTCAATTGGTGGCGTAATAGGAGCTGGTTTGTTTGTTGGAAGTGGGGCGGTTGTACATTCAGCCGGACCAGGTTCTATCGTTTCATATGCATTAGCAGGACTTCTTGTTATTTTCGTTATGAGAATGCTTGGGGAAATGGCAGCTATTAACCCGACAAGTGGGTCATTTGCAACATATGCAAGAGAAGCAATTGGTCCATGGGCCGGTTATACAATTGGGTGGCTATATTGGTTTTTCTGGGTAATTGTTATTGCAATAGAAGCCACAGCAGGTGCTGGTATTATTCAATACTGGATTCCAGAAATCCCGCTTTGGTTATTAAGCCTAATATTAACGATTTTATTAACATTGACGAATGTTTTTTCGGTGAAATCATTTGGAGAGTTTGAATATTGGTTTTCTTTTATTAAAGTAATAAGTATCGTTTTGTTCCTTTGTCTTGGACTAGCTGTTATTTTAGGGTTTGTACCAGGAACGGAAGCACCTGGCACTTCGAATTTAGTAGGACAAGGAGGATTTATGCCAAACGGTATAAGTTCGGTGCTACTTGGAATTACTGTCGTTATATTTTCATTTATGGGGTCTGAGATTGTTGCAGTAGCTGCTGGAGAATCTGCTGAACCTGTAAAAGCAGTAAAAACAGCAACAAATAGTGTAATTTGGCGTATTCTCGTATTTTTCATTGGATCTATTGCTGTAGTTGTTACACTTCTTCCATGGAATTCAGCGAACATACTAAAAAGTCCGTTTGTAGCGGTACTGGAACATATAGGGATACCAGCGGCAGCACAAATTATGAATTTTATCGTTTTAACAGCTGTACTTTCTTGTTTAAATTCTGGTTTATATACGAACTCAAGAATGCTTTTTTCAATGGCAGAAAGAGGAGATGCTCCAAAGGCATTTTTGAAATTGAATAGTAGTGGTGTTCCAGTTCGGGCCGTTTTATTCGGAACGTTCTTCGCTTATATTGGAGTTGTTTTTAGTTACATATCTCCAGATAAAGTCTTTTTATTTTTAGTCAATGCATCTGGTGGAATTGCGTTACTCGTTTATCTCGTTATAGCTGTTTCGCATTTAAAGATCCGTAAAAAAATGGGGAAAGTAGAACAACAAAATTTGAAAGTGAAAATGTGGTTTTTCCCGTATGTAACGTATGTTACAATTGCCGCTATTATAGCAGTTTTAGTTGCGATGCTTGCAATTGAATCTTTACGTTCACAAGCACTTTTGACGATGCTTGTTACTGTTCTTATAATACTTTCTTATTTTATTTTTAATAGAAATAAAAATAGTACAGTATCGAATACTACAAGTAAGAATGAGGAATCTGTTCGATTCTAATTTCTTGTTTTCGAAGAGAGTTACACCCAATCATTGCTATAAAAGAATCATATATAATCATAGAAATGAGTAATTACTATTGTCATAGTGAATATAAACTTTTTTCTTGACTTTTTATACGAAGGCGAGCAGAATGGTAAAAAAGGAAGGGGGGATGACGATGGAAGATTACGTATTAGAGCTGTATAACCTGTTATATACGACAGAATGGCAAGATATTGTTTCGTTTCTAGGAATCATATTTTGTATGAAAATTGTAATTGTATATATGGAAGAGCAAGGTATGTTCTATTCCTTCTCATCCCCGTTCGATATGCAACGCGAGCCGTTGCTGAACTATGCCAAGGTAAATTACGAACAATTTCCTTTTGTATTTTTCTTTATGATTCGATTTATTACAGCAATTGTAAAGAAAAAGGAAAGTGACGATGAAGAGTGCCACTCAACTTGTAATATAGCGAATGTTTTTTAAGCTAAATACAAGGAGGAGATTTATATGTGGTTTCGATTTCTTATGATTGGTTTCTTTTCATTAACAGCAATTTCTTTAATGGGATATCAAGTGTCTGAAATTTTTCAAGCATATAGCGATACATTTTTTAACAAAAACTAATCGCATTGCTATTTGAATAATAAAGCGATAAAATCCTTCTTAAGAAGTTTTATTAAGAAGGGTTTTTTTTCTTTGTTTTGTCTTGCTGTGTCAAACTATTGTCACATTTACACTGTGAATAGTATGTTAAAATAGTGAGGTTACGTATACATATTTGAAGGAAGAGGGAGTGACCATTTTGGTGGATCAATCAACAAATCAGAAAAGCTATGCTCCTATTGTGATAACGCTTTCTGTAATTGTAAATGCGATTATTTTATTTTTGTTCTTTGGACCTGTTGGCTATGAAGGAGAAGTACATTTTGATGTAACGATTTTACCAATGTTAAATGCAATTTTTAATAGCTTTACGTTCGTATTCTTATTAGCAGCTCTATACTCTATTATTAAGAAGAATGTGAAAATGCACCGTGGTTTCATCCTGGCAGCATTTACGACGACATTGCTATTTTGTGTTTCTTATTTATCGTATCATTACTTAGCGCCGGCAACACATTTTGGTGGAGAAGGATTCATTAAATATGTGTATTTCATCATTTTAATTACACATATTATCCTAGCAGCAATTATTGTGCCACTTGCATTATTTGCACTTGTATTTGGTTTTACAAATCAATTAACACGTCATCGTAAAATTGTACGTTGGACGATGCCGATCTGGTTATATGTAAGTTTATCTGGTGTTATTGTTTACTTAATGATCTCACCTTATTATCAATAAAAAATCCCAGCCTATAGGCTGGGATTTTTTCGTTAGGCAAATATTTTTGTAAAATGAAAAAAATATGGTATACAAAAGTATAGTTGCTTTTCATATAGAAGGGATGGTAAAGGGATATGCAAAATTTTGTATTTCGTAATCCAACGAAACTTATTTTCGGTAAAGATCAATTAGAACAGTTGAAAACTGAAATTCCACAGTTCGGTAAAAAAGTTCTTCTCGTATACGGGGGAGGCAGTATTAAAAGAAACGGTATTTATGATAATATAATTTCTATTTTAAAAGATATAAATACAGAAGTATTTGAATTGACAGGCGTTGAACCGAATCCGCGTGTGTCGACTGTAAAGAAAGGAATTCAAATTTGTAAAGAGAATGGTGTTGAATTTATTTTAGCAGTTGGTGGAGGAAGTGTAATTGACTGTACGAAGGCAATTGCTGCTGGTAGTAAGTACGATGGAGATGTGTGGGATATTGTAACGAAAAAAGCTTTTGCTAGTGAGGCATTACCATTTGGTACTGTACTTACGCTTGCAGCAACAGGATCTGAAATGAATGCTGGTTCTGTCATTACAAACTGGGAAACGAATGAAAAATATGGCTGGGGTAGCCCAGTTACTTTCCCGCAGTTTTCAATTTTAGATCCGGCCCATACTGCGTCTGTGCCGAGGGATCAAACAATTTACGGTATGGTAGATATTATGTCGCACGTATTAGAGCAATATTTCCATCATGGAACAAATACAGAATTACAAGATCGTTATTGTGAGTCTGTTTTAAAAACAGTAATTGAAACCGCTCCTAAGCTTTTAAGTGATTTAGAAAGTTATGAGCATAGAGAAACTATTTTATACTGCGGTACTATGGCGCTAAACGGTATTTTAGCGATGGGAGTAAAAGGAGACTGGGCAACACACAATATTGAGCACGCAGTTTCTGCGGTTCATGATATACCACACGGAGGTGGCCTTGCGATTTTATTCCCGAACTGGATGAAGCATGTTGTAGATGAAAATGTAAGTCGTTTTAAACAATTCGCTATTCGTGTATTCGATGTGGAAACAGATGGAAAGACTGATCGAGAAATTGCGTTAGAAGGAATTGAGACGTTACGTCAATTTTGGACTTCAATTGAGGCACCAGTAACGTTATCTGATTATGCTATTGGAGAAAATGAAATTGATGTAATGGCGGATAAAGCGATGGCTTATGGCGAATTTGGTAACTTTAAAAAATTAAATAAAGACGATGTTTTAAGCATATATAAAGCTTCCCTATAAGTGAAGCGAGTAAAGGAACCCATTTGATATAACAATCCAATGGGTTTCTTTTTTGTTGTTTATAACTGTTAATGACTGTTTTTGATTATTTATGAATGTTTGTGGTTGATTTTTGTGATCGTTTTCATTATACTGTAATCAAAGAAGAGGTGAATAAAATGTTAACTCCTGAACGTCATCAAATGATATTGCAACTTGTAAAAGAGCAGAAGGTTGTTAAATTACAACAATTAGTAGAAATAACAGAAAGCTCTGAATCAACAATTCGTCGTGATTTAGCGCAATTGGAAAAACAAAGGTTATTAAAAAGAGTTCACGGTGGTGCAGCTGTTTTAACAGGCAAAGGACAGGAGCCAACGATGGTTGAAAAATCATCCAAAAACATTCAAATAAAACAACAAATTGCGAAGTATGCGGCTAACGTTGTGGAACAAGGTGATTGCATTTATTTAGATGCAGGAAGTACAACATTTGAAATGATTCCATTTTTAATAAATAAAGATGTTACCGTTGTTACGAATGGACTTATGCATATTGAAGCTTTAGTTGAAAATAATATTCGTGCATATTTACTAGGCGGAATGATGAAGAGTAGGACGAAAGCTTTAATCGGTGCAATGGCGCAGGAAAGTATGCAAAAGTATCGTTTTGATAAATGTTTTTTAGGAGCGAATGGTGTACATGAACAGCTTGGTTTTACAACACCAGATCCAGAAGAGGCATTTTTAAAGCAAATGGCATTAGCATTAGCAAATGAAGGATATTTCTTAATTGATGAAAGTAAGTTTTCGGAAGTGGCGTTTGCGAAAATTGCCAATGTGGAAGAGGCAAATATTATTACAAACCATTTAGAAATTGATTTAGAAAAATATAAAAGACAAACCAATGTAATTGAGGCTGATAAACAATGATCTATACAGTAACTTTAAATCCATCTATTGATTATGTAGTACAAGTTAATTCCCTTGATTTAGGCGCAGTAAATCGAGCGGAGAAAGATATGAAGTTTCCTGGAGGAAAAGGAATTAATGTTTCTCGCGTTCTTCATCGTTTAGGTGTGGAAAATGTAGCGCTTGGATTTACTGGTGGATTTACCGGTCGATTTATTAAAGATGTATTACAGACAGAAGGTGTAATAACAAACTTCATCCAAGTAAATGAAGATACTCGAATTAACGTGAAAATAAAAGGACGAGAAGAGACAGAATTAAATGGACAAGGTCCTAGTGTGACTAAGGAACAATTTGAACAATTAATGAAACAAATTGAAAGTATGGAGCAGGGAGATTGTGTTGTACTAGCTGGAAGTGTACCAGCGTCTATCCCAACTACTTTTTATCAATCAATCGCAGCGTTCGGAGCTGAAAAAGGCATTCGTGTAGTAGTAGATGCAAGTGGTAGTGCCTTGCAGCATGTAGTTAAAAATAAACCATTTTTAATAAAGCCTAATCATCATGAACTTGGTGAGTTATTCGGAGTAGAGATTTCCACAGTAGAAGATGTTTTACCATATGGAAGAAAATTAGTTGAACAAGGTGTAGAGCATGTTATCGTATCAATGGCCGGAGATGGGGCTTTATTATTTACGGCAGAAGGTATATATGAAGCAACTATTCCAAAAGGTGTTGTAATTAATTCGGTTGGGGCTGGAGATTCTCTCGTTGCGGGATTTGTAGGAAGATATGAACAGACAAAAGATATTGAAAAGGCATTTCAATATGGCGTTGCAACAGGGAGTGCAACAGCATTTTCAGCCGATTTATGTGAAAAGGAAAAAGTAGAAGAATTATTGTCGCAAGTAATTGTAACTAAGCGATAGGGGGAAGCACATATGAAAATTACAGAACTATTAAAAAGGGATACAGTTATTATGAATATGACAGCTTCAAATAAAGAAGCTGCCATAGATGAGTTAGTTGAGAAATTAAACGGGGCCAATCGTTTAAATAGCAAAGCTGAATTTAAAGAAGCTATTTTAAAGCGGGAGTCACAAAGTACAACCGGCATTGGTGAAGGAATTGCTATACCTCATGCGAAAACAAAAGCTGTTAAGCAACCAGCGATTTGTTTTGGTAGAAGTGTAAGCGGTATCAACTATGAATCGCTTGACGGACAACCTGCGCATTTATTTTTTATGATTGCTGCAAGTGAAGGGGCGAATAATACACATTTAGAAACGTTATCACGCCTATCTACACTATTAATGGATGAAGAGTTTCGTAAGCAATTGTTAGAAGCAAAGGATGAAGAAGAACTTCTTCGTTTATTTGATGAAAAAGAAAAAGAAAAAGAAGAAGAAGAGGTTGAAGTTGCAAAACCAGAAGGGAATGAACCGTATGTATTAGCTGTTACAGCTTGCCCGACTGGAATCGCTCACACATATATGGCTGCAGATAGCTTGAAAGCAAAAGCAGCAGAGCTAGGAATCGCAATTAAAGTTGAAACGAACGGATCAACAGGTATAAAAAACGGTTTAACGAAAGAGGATATTGAACGCGCAACGGCTATAATTGTTGCGGCAGATAAACAAGTAGAAATGAACCGTTTTGCTGGGAAACATGTTATTCAAGTGCCAGTCGCTGATGGGATTAGAAAAACGGAGACGCTTCTTAATCGGGCTGTAAAACAAGATGCACCAATCTTTAAAGGTGTAAAAGAGGATGGAAAGGTAGAAAATACGGAGAAAGAAAAAGGATTAGGAATTTATAAGCATTTAATGAACGGCGTAAGTAATATGCTTCCATTCGTTGTTGGTGGCGGGATTTTAATTGCGCTAGCGTTTTCGTTTGGTGGTATAAAAGCAGAAGGTCCTTTAGCTGAATTGTTCATGTCTATTGGAGGAGGGGGAACAGGGGCATTTCTATTCCTTGTACCAATTTTAGCAGGATTTATTGCTAGTTCTATTGCTGATCGTCCTGGTTTTATGCCTGGTGTTGTCGGAGGATTTTTAGCGGCACATGCGAATGCTGGATTTTTAGGTGGATTAATTGCTGGTTTCTTAGCCGGATATGTTGTATTAGGGCTAAAAAGATTATTTTCAGGATTACCAGTGCAGTTAGAAGGAATTAAACCTGTATTGTTATACCCGGTCTTTGGATTGTTGATTACAGGAGTTGTTATGCAAAAAGTAGTAATTCCGCCTGTAGTAGCATTGAATGAAATGTTAACAGGATGGTTAAACGGTTTGAACGGTACAAATGCTATATTACTAGGTCTTATTTTAGGTGCTATGATGGCGATTGATATGGGTGGTCCAATTAATAAAGCAGCATTTACATTTGGTATTGCGGCAATAGAAGCGCGGAACTTTGGTGTACACTCAGCAGTTATGGCTGGTGGTATGGTACCGCCATTAGCGATTGCATTCGCAACAACATTCTTTAAATCAAAGTTTACTGAAGCAGAGCGTAAATCTGGTTTAACAAATTATATTATGGGGGCATCGTTTATTACAGAAGGTGCGATTCCATTTGCAGCAGCAGATCCGGTTCGGGTAATTGTTAGTTGTGTTGTCGGTTCAAGTATTGCAGGTGCATTATCAATGTTATTCCAAATTACATTACCGGCACCGCATGGTGGATTGTTTGTTATCGCTTTAGTAAATAAACCAGTGTTATATATTTTCTCGATATTGATAGGGGCAGTTGTTTCTGCTCTTATGATGGGGATTTGGAAAAAGAAAGTTAAATAATACGTGTAAAGGGAGTAGTTTTTATTAGCTGCTCCCTTTTATTACAAAAAAGAAGGTTAATAATTGGAGAATGATGAATTTTGGTAAAAGATGTAATGAAATATGATTTTTTTGTAACAAAAAAGTAATACTGTAATTTTTTCTGGAAAAAAATTCTGGTGCTTGTATGTGGAAAATATATGAAAACTATTGAAGGTTCTATTAGAAATGGGATTCATTAATATGGAAATTTATGTTACAACTCATTAATCGCATATTACGAATGGTTTGTAATTGTGTGATTTCGAAAAATCCTAAAAATCTGTTGCTATAATGAAAATACGAAAACAAAGCAAATGGAGGCTATTCATGAAAAAATTATTAGGTATAGCAACGGCGGCAGTTTTTGGTCTTGGGATTTTTGCAGGTTCTGCGAAAGCCGAAACGATTGTAACAACAGACGTATTAAATGTTAGAGAAAACCCAACTGTAGAGTCTAAGCTTGTCGGTAAAATGTTAAGTGGAAATAAATTAGATGTTGTAAATACAGAAAACGGATGGACAAAAATTAAATTAAATGGTCAAGAAGCGTTTGTAAGTGCTGAATTTACAAAAAGTACATATTATGTGACGGCGGGTGTGTTAAATGTTCGCGCTGGAGCGAATACTGAATCAGAAATTATTGGTAAACTGAATAAAAATGATGTAATTGAAACGACAAATCAAGTTCAAAATGAATGGTTGCAATTTGACTATAATGGAAAAACAGGATATGTTCATGTGCCATTTTTAACAGGGACGGCACCTGTAATTGAAAAGAAAGAAGTTGTAACGCAAGAAGAAGCGCCGGAAAGAGTAAATACGCCGGTTAAAAGTAATAAAGTAGTTAAGAGTAAAGAATCTGTTAAGAATGTAGAATCAAGTAAACCTGTGGCAAAACAGCAGTCAACTACGAAACAAGTTGCGAAATCTAATGAAACAAGTGCACCTGCTGGTGGACGTGAAATAACGGTAGAAGCGACAGCATATACAGCAGATCCGAGTGAGAATGGTTCGTATGGTGGTCGTGTATTAACTGCAATGGGGCATGACTTAACAGCGAATCCAAATATGAAAGTAATTGCTGTTGATCCTAAAGTAATTCCACTTGGATCAAAAGTATGGGTAGAAGGATATGGAGAAGCGATTGCTGGAGATACTGGTGGGGCGATTAAAGGAAATCGTATTGATGTTTTAGTTGGCTCAGATGGTAGTGCGAATAGCTGGGGGCGCAAATCTGTAAAAGTGAAAGTGATAGAGTAGTGTATATGTATTAATATAAAAGGCGGTTGCTTGAAAGTATGTAAGCAACCGCCTTTTATGGATTATTGAAAAGGGTAAATAGTTTTACCTGTAATAATTTTATATGCACTGCAAAATTGGTTCTGTATATACTCTGTATCTTTATTTTCTAGATGTAATGTTGTTTCTTGGAGAGTAGAATGAAAAGAACGTAGTAAACAATTTAAGGCGAAGTATAATTCTTCTTGTGAACAATTGTGTTCTTTTGTAGCAGTAGCTAAAATAAGGTCTTTTGTCAAAGATGAAAAATTGATAGTGGATTGTTTCATAGTTAACTCATCCTCTCGAAGGTATTTTTAATCATGTATATGCGGAATTGGACAAACTATGTTCTTTTTTATTTATAATTTCATGTACCGTAATGAAAGAACTTGCAATCATGTCGTTAAAATTGGTAAGATTGGATATAATCAATAGATGGAGTACATTACATAAAGAGAGTTGAATGATATGGGAGAATTGCAACGTGAAAAAGTTGCTGTCATCATTGGACCAACTGCTGTTGGGAAGACGAAGTTAAGTATTGATCTTGCCAAAGCGTTAAATGGTGAAATTATAAGTGGAGATTCCATGCAGATTTATCGTACGATGGATATTGGAACCGCAAAGGTGACGAAAGAAGAGATGGACGGAATTCCACATTATATGGTTGATATAAAAAATCCGGAAGAATCATTTTCAGTTGCCGAATTTCAAGAACGTGTTCGTAAGCATATTCGCGAGATTACAGAGCGTGGTAAATTGCCGATTATCGTTGGTGGAACTGGTCTGTATATACAATCTGTTTTATTCGATTATCAGTTTACGGATGATGCTGGTGATGTTATATACCGAGAACAAATGGAAAAGTTAGCATTAGAACGTGGTGTGGAATATGTACATAAGAAATTACAGGAAGTAGACCCAGAAAGCGCTGAGCGTATTCATGCAAATAATGTACGCCGTGTCATTAGGGCGTTAGAAATTTTCCACACGACGGGTGAAAAAATGAGTAATCAACTTGAAAAACAAGAAAACGAGTTATTATACGATGTTTCCTTAATTGGCTTGACAATGGATCGTGAAATGCTATACGATCGCATTAACTTACGAGTTGATATAATGATGGACCAAGGTTTATTAGAAGAAGTAGAAGGGTTGTATAATCGAGGGATACGAGATTGTCAATCTATTCAAGCGATTGGGTATAAAGAGATATATGATTATTTTGAGGATCGTGTCTCTTTAGAAGAAGCGGTATCACAATTAAAGACGAATTCACGTCGTTATGCAAAACGTCAATTAACGTGGTTCCGTAATAAGATGGATGTCACATGGTTTGATGTTACAGACGGTGAAAAAACGTCAGAAATTTTACGATACATAGAAGGAAAGCTACAACTAAAGTCGAATAATAGTAAGTAGAGAAAAAGAGGAGGATTCGACATGAAGCAATCAATCAATATTCAAGATCAGTTTTTAAATCAACTCCGTAAAGAGAATACGTTTGTTACGCTGTACTTATTAAATGGTTTCCAGCTTCGTGGATTAATTAAAGGATTTGATAATTTTACAGTCCTACTGGAAACAGAAGGTAAGCAACAGCTTATTTATAAACATGCAATTTCTACATTCGTACCACAAAAAAATGTTTCAATTGAATTAGAGTAGTAATAAATTATTGTACATAACAAAAAAAGAGCGAGTTTCTCGCTCTTTTTTTATTTGCCATAAACAATAAATAGTGAAATTTAAGCGATTCTAAATACAGTTAGACGAATGTTAGTGTTTCCTGTTGCAGGGATCGTAATCTCGTTAAGAGTAGATTGGACAGAAATGTTTGCGCCGGCAGTTAACGTTTCGATTGTAGTGAATGAAAGTGAGTCGCCTATTAAATTTGAAGAGAAGTTGTCAGTTGCGACTGCTCCATTTATTGAAATTCCTACTCCAAGTGGCGCACATCCTGGTGCAGTTGTAGAGATGGATACGCTAATTACATAAATACCACCGTTGATAACAGTAACTGTATCTGTGCCGTTGAAGATAATGTTGTTTACGTTAATTGCAGTATTAAAAATGAAGTTATTAAATTGGAGTACTGTTTGTTGAATGTTGTTTGTTACAACAATTGTTGCTACAGGGAAGCTAGGTCCAGTAGGCCCAGTAGGTCCAGTAACTCCTATACCAGTAGCACCTGTTGGCCCTTGAATACCTTGAGGTCCCGTAGCACCGGTAGCGCCCGTGTTACCTTGGACACCCTGAGGTCCAGTGGCACCCGTAGCACCAGTGTTACCTTGAGGTCCCTGAGGTCCCGTAGGTCCAGGAGGCCCACCAGAAGGTCCAGTAGGTCCGGTAACTCCTATACCAGTAGCACCCGTTGGCCCTTGAGCACCCTGAGGTCCAGTAGCGCCGGTAGCGCCCGTAGCACCAGTGTTACCTTGAACACCTTGAGGTCCAGTAGCGCCAGTAGCACCAGTAGCACCAGTGTTACCTTGAACACCTTGAGGTCCAGTAGCGCCAGTAGCGCCAGTAGCACCAGTGTTACCTTGAACACCTTGAGGTCCCGTAGCACCGGTAGCGCCCGCTGGTCCTTGAACGCCTTGAGGTCCGGTGGCACCGGTAGCCCCCGCCGGTCCTTGAGGTCCAGTAGCGCCAGTAGCACCAGTAGCACCAGTGTTACCTTGAACACCTTGAGGTCCAGTAGCGCCAGTAGCGCCAGTAGCGCCAGTAGCACCAGTAGCACCAGTAGCACCAGTGTTACCTTGAACACCTTGAGGTCCAGTAGCGCCAGTAGCGCCAGTAGCACCAGTAGCACCAGTGTTACCTTGAACACCTTGAGGTCCAGTAGCGCCAGTAGCGCCAGTAGCGCCAGTAGCACCAGTGTTACCTTGAACACCTTGAGGTCCAGTAGCGCCAGTAGCGCCCGCTGGTCCTTGAACACCTTGAGGTCCAGTAGCGCCAGTAGCACCAGTAGCACCAGTGTTACCTTGAACACCTTGAGGTCCAGTAGCACCAGTAGCACCAGTGTTACCTTGAACACCTTGAGGTCCAGTAGCGCCGGTAGCACCAGTGTTACCTTGAACGCCTTGAGGTCCGGTAGCACCAGTAGCACCAGTAGCACCAGTGTTACCTTGAACACCTTGAGGTCCAGTAGCGCCGGTAGCGCCCGCTGGTCCTTGAACACCTTGAGGTCCAGTAGCGCCGGTAGCACCTGTGTTACCTTGAACGCCTTGAGGTCCAGTAGCACCAGTAGCGCCTGTGTTACCTTGAACACCTTGAGGTCCAGTGGCACCAGTAGCCCCCGCCGGTCCTTGAGCACCTTGAGGTCCAGTAGCGCCGGTAGCACCGGTAGCACCTGTGTTACCTTGAACACCTTGAGGTCCAGTAGCGCCGGTAGCGCCCGCTGGTCCTTGAACACCTTGAGGTCCAGTAGCGCCGGTAGCACCTGTGTTACCTTGAGGTCCTTGAGGTCCGGTAGCACCAGTAGCACCCGTGTTACCTTGAGCACCCTGAGGACCAGTAGCGCCAGTAGCCCCTGCTGGTCCTTGAGCACCTTGAGGTCCAGTAGCGCCGGTAGCACCTGTGTTACCTTGAACGCCTTGA
>NZ_JBQAHO010000003.1:0-653812 GCF_051916915.1 Bacillus cereus group sp. MYBK139-1
GGTGCTCAAGGACCAGCGGGCGCAACAGGTGCTACTGGTACTCAAGGACCGGCGGGCGCAACAGGTGCTACTGGTGCTCAAGGACCAGCGGGCGCAACAGGTGCTACTGGTGCTCAAGGACCGGCGGGCGCAACAGGTGCTACTGGTGCTCAAGGACCAGCGGGCGCAACAGGTGCTACTGGTGCTCAAGGACCAGCGGGCGCAACAGGACCAGCGGGTACGCCAATTCCTGTAACGATCGCGGCAATCGGAAACTCAAATCCACAAACCATATCACCTGGAACAAACATCCAATTCAACCAAGTGTTTGAATTAACCAATATCGCTTTCAACGATACTTCAGATACTTTAACAATTTTAGAAACAGGCGTATATGATATTAGTTTCTCAGCGTCTACAACTTTCCCAGGATCTTCACCGTTTGGGTTTGGTATTTCGTTCAATGGCCAACCACCTACTCGTAATTTCTCAACTAACGTTATCGGTAGTGCTGTTTCTTTCTCTACAATCGTTACTTTACAAGCTGGTACAACGATTGCTGTACAACCTACAGCAAACACTATTTCTATTCCAAACACAGGCGATACAACTGCAACATTATCCGTATTCCGAATTTACTAATTTTCACTCAATAAGTATATTTATAATAGTATGTATTGTTTAACCGTGCATTAAATCTCTCTTTATATAGAAAGGAGCACTTATTTGGGAGGATAAGTGCTCCTTCTTTACGTTTCTTTACCTCAAATTTACTTTAACTTAATCCTCATTTTGTATGATAAATAGTGAAGTCAAAGATATGAAAGAGGGATGAAAATGAGAGTTATGTCACTAATACGCATTTGGCTTGCACTTATGGTATGCATTATTTTATGTGTAGGATTTTTTTTAACTCTAAAATATTCCACTATATCAAAAGCAGAGAGAAAAACTGCTCCATACAAACTTCTATATACGAAACAAAGTAACATTCCTTATTCCAATGCCACAAAGAATGAAAAAAAAGTTATAAAAGGGATGCTTATTACGAAAGCTTCTAGTTCCGAGGCGTTACTCAAAATTGCTGAAACGATTAAAGATCAGTATACAAATAAAAAAATCGATGAAATTACACTTTCTATCCACAATGAAAATAGCGGTAGTTACGAAGAAGAATTACCTTACGAACCTATTAGTAAAGGCCAAATAATCGTCACATACGATTCCGAATCCTTTGGCAGTACGAATATTATACTTAACGAGTAATATCATGTATCTCAATAGATATGGATTAATAGCTAATGAAGATAGACAAAACTCTCTACCGATTAAAATTTTATGTTGTTTTTGTACAAAAAAGAGGCGAATTTCGTTATTCGCCTCTTTCTTTTACCAAAATGAAGGAATCCATTCTTTCACTTTATCAAGCCACTCTTGTTGCTCTTGTTTTCGTTGTTGTTCCTCTTCTTTCCTTCTCTTCTCTTCTTCTTTTCTTCGTTTTTCCTCTTCTATTGTAGTCAATTGTTTTTTATAATCAGCCTCAGATATGAGCGATAACTGAAATGCTTTTTGAGCTGGATTTGCGTTCGCTTTTTTCATAATATCCCGGAACATTGTCGTCGTAATTTGACTACCACCCGGAACATAATGATCGCTATCGGTTTTATCATATCCTACCCAAATCGCACCTACCAAATCTGGTGTGTATCCAACAAACCACGAATCCTTTGCACCGGTGCTCGGGCCATTTACAATTTGAGTAGTTCCTGTCTTACCTGCCGTATCAACATTATTAACTTTCGCCTTTTCGCCCGTTCCCTTTTCGACAACACCTTTTAATAAATATGTCATTTTTTGAGAAACTTTCTCGCTCGTCACTCGTGTCTCTTTCTTATACCACTTTCCAAGCGTTTCACCTTCAGCATTTTGTATCTCCCTAATTGCATGAGCTTCCACTTGAACTCCATCATTTGCAAATGTACTGTATGCTTGAGCCATTACAAATGGAGATGTTCCCACATGCATACCACCTAAAGCAATTGGATACGTACGATCTTCTGGCACTAATGGAATACCAAATCGCTCTAAAGATTTCAATCCTTTATCTAATCCAATTTGTTCTAATAGCCACACAGCTGAAACATTATACGACTTTGCTACTGCTTCATACATTGTCACATCACCGTGAAAAGTATGATCGCTATTTTGTGGTTTATATTCTTTAATGTTAAATGGTTCATCTTTTAATATATCGTATACTTCATATCCTTGTTCTAACGCTGGTACATATACAGCCAAAGGCTTTAACGTTGAGCCAGGTTGTCTTTTTAATTGGGTTGCATGGTTAAACTGTAAAAACTGATACGGCCCTCTGCCTCCAACTAAAGCTGGTACACCACCTGTTTTGGGATTCATAAGAACTACACCCGTTTGCATGAGTTGGTCTGAGCCACTATCTTTGAAATAACTATCATTATTCACAACGTCTTCTACGGCCTGTTGTTTTTTCGGGTCAAGCTCTGTATAAATACGATAACCACCTGCTAAAATTTCATTTTGTGTTAATTCGTACTTGTCCATCGCCTCTCTAACAATATAGTCTACATATTGAGAGTATTTTCCCTTGTATTTATCATCAACGCCACGTTTTAACACAAGTCCACTCTCTTTTTCTTTATTATACTGTTCGTCCGAAATATACCCTTGCTCTTTCATTAAACTTAATACGACATTACGTCTTTCAATTGACTTGTTAAAGTTTTTATAAGGTGAATACGCAGATGGTGCTTTAATCAAGCCCGCAATCGTTGCTGCTTCTGAAATTGTTAAATCTTTTACATCTTTATCAAAATAAGATTTAGCTGCTCTTTTTATACCCCAAGCACCTTCACCAAAATAAATTTGGTTCATATACATTTCAATGATTTCATCTTTCGTATACGTACGCTCTATTTTTTTTGTTAAAAAATATTCCTTAATTTTTCGAGAGTATGTGCGGTCTTGTGTCAGAAATACATTTTTCGCAAGTTGTTGTGTAATTGTACTTCCCCCTGCTACAACTTCTCCTGCTGTAATATTTTTAAAAACTGCACTTATAATTCCACTATAGTAAATCCCGTGATGGTTAAAAAATTCCTTATCTTCTACTGCAACAATGGCCTGAACCATAATATCAGGAATATCTTTCTTTTTTACGCCTTCTGTTTTAGAAGAAGCTAATTTAGTCGCAACTTCATTATTTGCATCATAAATTAAGGTCGGCTGCGGAACAGCTTGCTTTAATTCAGATATGTCTTGAATAGAAATTATTATATTTATAGCAATAAATAGAGTAGCGAGCAAACTTCCTAATACAATTAATGAATTACGAAGCTTCTTCCTCTTGTTGAACCACTCCTGTATTTTTTTTAAGTGAGTGTTCTTCAATTTCATTCGTTCACTTCCTTCGTTTGTTTACACTCTTCTTTTCAAAAGGAAGAATATACCTCCTTTTAAATTTATTATAATAACGTAGTCTTTCCTGTAGTGTAAAGCTTTTCTTTCACATTCATACTTTTTGCAAGAAAAGGACATTCTACAAGTAAGATATTCAATATCGATTATTAATATTATTAATACAACAATAAGAGTTATGTTAAGTTTTTGTAAACTTTTCGATAAAATGTTTTAAAAAACGACAGTTTTTTGTTAGAATTGACTAGCCAATATATTTTACATATATTACTTTTGTGGGGGTAACTAATAATGGTCTTTAAATCAAAAAAAGATAAATTTTCTGAAATGTTAATGAATGTTTCCGAAAATTTAAAAGAAGGCGCGCAGTTTTTCGTGGAGTATAAAATTAAAAATGCTAGCGATTTAAAAGAGTTTTCTATGCGCATGAAAGAGTATGAGTCAAAAGGTGACTCATTTATTCACGAAATCATTATGGAGCTAAACAAAGCGTTTATTACTCCTATTGAACGTGAGGACATCCTACAGCTTGCAATGAGTATGGATGATGTATTAGACGGATTAGATCATAGTGCTGGTCTATTCGAAATGTATTCTATTACAGAAGCTGATGAATACATGATTAAATTCGTAGAAGCAATTAATCAATGTGCGATTGAAATTGCAAACTCTGTTGAATTAATGTCTAACAAAAAATTAGTCGACATTCGTACAAATGCGATTAAGATTAAAGATTATGAATCACAATGTGATGATATTCGCCGTCATGCGATTAAGCACTTATTCTCTCGTGAAAAAGATCCAATTAAGATCATTCAATACAAAGAGATTTACGAAGAGCTTGAAGAAGTAGCGGATAGCTGCCAAAGCGTTGCAAACGTATTAGAAACAATTATTATGAAGAACGCGTAAGGAGTTTGATCATGGATACACTCTTGATACTGACCGTTTTAGTAGTCATTTGCGCTTTAGCTTTTGACTTTATTAATGGATTTCACGATACAGCAAACGCTATTGCAACGGCTGTTTCAACGAAAGCTCTAAAGCCTAGACATGCAATTATTATGGCAGCTATTATGAACTTTTTAGGTGCGATGACATTTACAGGTGTAGCAAAAACGATTACGAAAGATATTGTTGATCCGTTCGCTTTACAAAATGGTTCTCTTGTAATTTTAGCTGCTTTACTTGCGGCAATAGCATGGAATTTGATTACTTGGTACTACGGTATTCCAAGTAGTTCTTCGCATGCAATCATTGGCTCCATCGCAGGTGCAGCTATCGCTGCTGCTGGTTTTAGTTCATTAAACTTTAAAGGATTCATAAAAATTATTGAAGCTTTAATCATTTCACCAATTATCGCATTTGTTATTGGTTATATCGTATACAGTATTTTTAAAGTCGTCTTTAAAAACTTTAATTTAACGAAGACGAACAAAAACTTCCGTATATTCCAGATTTTCACTGCTGCATTACAAGCTTATACACATGGTACGAATGATGCACAAAAAGCAATGGGAATTATTACAATGGCTCTTATGGCGAATAGTTATCATACTTCTAGCGATATCCCGTTCTGGGTACAATTATCTTGTGCCATTGCAATGGGTCTTGGTACTTCTGTCGGCGGATGGAAAATTATTAAAACTGTCGGTGGACAAATTATGAAAATTCGTCCTGTAAATGGTGTAGCTGCTGATTTATCATCATCTCTTGTTATTTTCGGGGCAACATTCATTCACTTACCAGTTAGTACGACGCACGTTATCTCTTCTTCTATTTTAGGGGTTGGTGCTTCTCATCGTGTGAAAGGTGTAAAATGGGGAACTGCAAAACGCATGTTAATTACTTGGGTTATTACACTTCCTATTTCAGCTTCTTTAGCTGCTTTATTTTACTCTTTATTACACTTAATCTTTTAATTAAAAGTCGTCTTCCTTATTTTTCTAGGAAGACGACTTTTTTGTGAACAAAGCTTTTTCTCATGAAAAAGCGTGTATAATAATTGGTGGATAAGTTATATAGAGGAGTTGGCAATTTTGGAATACATCATGTTACTTTTCATCGGACTAATCGCCGGGACAGTCGGGAGTCTAGTCGGACTTGGCGGCGGAATTATTATTGTTCCGTTATTAATCGGATTACACAGCCTATCACCACAACTTGCAGTAGGAACCTCAATGGTAACAGTCGTTTTTACAGGACTATCTTCCACCCTTACTTATATGAAGCATAAACGAGTAGATTACAAAAGTGGACTTATTTTATTTATCGGGAGTGGCCCGGGTGGTATCATCGGCTCGTGGGCGAATAAATTTTTAAACCAAGATACATTTTCTTTATATTTTGGGATTTTTCTTATTTTTGTCTCCATTCTTCTTATGTTACGAGACAAATTAAAACCCCTTTCTTTATCAAATATGACTGCAATCAAGCGCTCTTTTACAGATAACGAAGGAAACACTGTACACTATCAATTCCCACCGCTTCTCGCTATCTTTATCGCCTTTATAGTTGGTTTTATATCTGGGTTATTTGGAATTGGTGGCGGTGCTTTGCTTGTTCCAGCAATGATGCTACTTTTTGCATTCCCAGCACATATTGCTGTAGCAACTTCAATGTTTATCGTATTTCTATCAGCAATTGTAAGTTCTGCAACTCACATCTCCCTTGGAAATGTCAGCTGGATTTACGCATTAATTCTTATTCCTGGTGCATGGGTTGGTGGAAAAATCGGGGCGTATATTAATACAAAATTAAGCGGTAACGCCGTAATTAATTTATTACGTATCACATTAATTATTCTTGGGACTAGATTAATCATTACTTCTTTTTTATAACGTGTTCTTTTTAGAATGCGTTTTTTCTTATACACATGAATATAAAAATCCTCCTAAGAGAACAAATAAAATTAGACAAACACATAATAACATGTAATTGGAAATATGTACTTTCTTCACGTTGACCACTCCTATGACTGCGACTGTTATCTTTATGATAGCGAAAAAATAATTTACTTGCAGTTACAAAGTGCTAACAATGCAAAATCATTTATTACAAATTTTATCCTTATATTTCATTTCTTTGTATATTCTATCGTTTTAATAAAAAAAGATGTCATATTGACATCTTTTTTAGTGAAGAAGTGACCATCCCATAAAGTCTTCATGTACTTGGCACGCCCTCTTATCGTTTCGATCATATAATTCAGCATAACTATCTGTTTCTTCATCATAAGCCATCGTATAAATAATTTGGCCATCTACTTCAACGGATAACACGACTCCACCTTTCATCTCTTCTACATGAATGATGGCATTCGCCGGAATTCTCATATCCGTCATTTTTATCGCATCTAACAATATACTAAACCCCCTACAGCGTATTCATTGCTAGTACTATTACACACTAAATAGTATACTACTGTAATAGCATATATTTCGTCAATGAAATTGCTGTTTAAATAGCATATTGTCTTTATACATATACACTAAAAAAATAGAAATGTTTAATAAATGGGGGGCTAACATTGATTCTACACAAAGGAGATGTACTATTCCGTCAAGGTGAGGACGGTCCTTTATATTTTATAAAAACAGGTTTATTAAAAGTAGTAAGGATAGAAGAAGATGGAACACCATTTCTATTCAACATTATCGTTCCAGGAGAAACGATACCTCACCATTCCTTAATTTCACCGAAGGAATATCACGGTACAGCAATCGCTTTAATGAAAACAGAAGTTGAACCTATAATTAGCAATGAGTGGTACAATCAACTTCAAGCGGATCCTGCATCATATGCAAATATCGCTATGCAATTACAGTCAAAATTAAGAATGATGCAGCAACGTATCGACCAATTGACGACCGTCTCTCCAAAAGAACGTCTTCATCGCTTACAAGAATGGTTCACACTATATTTAGGTGACATTCCTATATATGAAATATTAACACAAACTGAAATTGGTCAGCTCATCGGTATACGCCGCGAAACGGTAAATCGACTATTGCGAGAACAAATAAAGTGAAACTTTAATCAGTGGGGGGTTCTTCATCCCCCACTGATTATCAGCCCTCACAATCGGACTTTTATGGGCAGTTGATTCCCCACCTAACTTCTTTGCTTTCACTGCTTTTTGAGGTGGGGGTCTTACTGCCCATTAAGGCGGGATAAAAAACGAGGTGAAATAATACCTCGTTTTTTTGCTTCTTCAAACTCCATCTATTGTAAGCTTGCTGCTGGACCGAAAAATTCATAATGAATATGCTCTTGTTTCACACCTAAATCAGTTAGTGCAGCATTTATATGCTTCATAAATGGTACTGGACCACAGAAATAAAATTCTGCTTCCGTTGTCGGAATAATCGTTTGCAGCCATTCAGCTTCAATCAAACCTTCTTTATCAAAGTTTTTCATTTCCAGATCTTTTTCAGTCGGCGCCGAATAGCAAGTGTATGCTTTCACTTGTTCGTATTCATTATCTACTGCCTCAACGTATTCTTTCATTGCATGTGTATTACTATTTAGTGCTGCATGAACAAAACATACATTACGTTTTGAATCTTGTTCAATTAACTTATTTAGCATACTCATCATTGGTGTAATACCTACTCCACCACTAATTAGGACAACTGGTAATGTTGAATCCATATTTAATACAAAATCTCCCGCTGGTGCACTTACTGGTAACATATCGCCTTCTTTTACATGATCATGTAAGTAATTAGATACTTTACCATCCGGTGTATCTACACCTTTTTCTTTCTTGACACTAATACGATAATATTCTTTTCCAGGAGCATCTGATAAGCTATATTGACGATTATGTGTATATGTTTCACCTTCGATATTGATTTGAACCGTTACATATTGTCCTGGGATGAATGAAGAAACTTTCCCTCCATCTTCAGGTTTCAAATAAAATGACGTAATAACATCGCTTTCCTTCACTTTTTTTACAACTACAAAGTTACGGAAATCTTTCCATCCACCTTCTTTATGTGCCGCTTCTTCATACATCTCTGCTTCAATACTAATGAATGCATCAGCAATGACACCATAAGCTTCTCCCCATGCGTTTAAAACTTCATCAGGTGCACCTGCAACCTCTTTAATTGCGCGTAGTAAACATGTACCTACAATCGGGTAATGCTCTGCTTTAATACCTAAACTTCTATGCTTATGACCAATTTGTTTTACAACTGGAATAATAACTTCTAAATTATCAATGTACGTTGCAGCTGCATAAACAGCATTCGCTAACGCTTGTTGTTGTCTTCCCTTTTTCTGATTTGTATGATTGAAAATATTCAATAACTCCGGATGTTCCGAAAATAAAATTTCATAAAATCTCGTTGTAATTTCAACGCCTTTTTCCTGTAATAATGGTACTGTTGACTTTACGATTTCAATTGTTTTTTCACTTAACATTGTATCCCACTCCTCTATTTCCTTAACTGTTTTTAGTTTAACCGAATTGTATAATACAGATTGTGATTTTAATCACTATTAACACGGTGTTTTTGTGAAAAATATATGAACATTGCACTTACAAAAGAAAATAAGCTAACTAGAATACTAGCTAGCTTATCATTTCGACAATATTTTTCTATACATTCCTCGTTGGCAAATGTTCTTGTAAAACCATATACCCTTCATAAGCTGCGTAACCGAGTATAGCCATTAATCCGATATAACAAGCAAATGCTGTCCATTTCGTCTTCGTATCCACTTTGTAATAGTTTTCCTGTTGTCTCTTGTCTGCATCCCATTCCTGTAATTTTCTTTCTGACATTTCAAATGCTTCTCGTATATGAATTGTATGTGTTTCTTTTTCATCTTCATATGGGACGTAATCAAGTGGCTCAAACTTTGGTAAAAGATACTCTAACACTTCAATCTTTTGAAGTTCTCCTATTTTTAATTCTTTCTCTCTTTCTTTTTGCCTTAATACATTTATTTCATGTTGCATCATATATATATTCCGATGCACTGCACCAGTTTCTTTTAACTCTTCTTCAAGCCTTGCAACATATTCTTTCATTCCATCAATTTTATATCCTAATTCCTTAATTGGCTCATCTCTCTTTATTACTCTATACAATTCCATACAGCCGATAATAAAAATAAATCCGCCTAAAATACTTTTAAAATAAATTGAATACCCAAGTAGTAAAACAAGCCCCGCTCCCCAAATTTTCGTACTTACAACTGAAATAATCCGTCCCCCGTCTAACGGAGAAACCGGAATTAAATTAAAGAAATTAATCATACTTCCGAGTAAAATAATGAGCGCCCAAAATGGCTCTTTCGTTATCATATAAAGTGGAATAGCCGGTAAAAATGAAAGTAATCCGAAAAGAGGTCCCATATAGGCAATATATGCTTCATCTTTTGCATTTTTAGGCATCTCTTTCATCCCAATAAGAGCGCCCATAAATGGAATAAATATTGCTGGCGATGTTGGTATACCTTTTCTTTTCGCAGCCCATAAATGGCCCATTTCATGAATAAACAACAAATAAATGAGCGCTACCCCAAATTTCCAACCATATATAACTGCGTACGCACCAAGTGATAGAAACATACTAAATACCGTTGAAAACTTTGCTAATTTAAAAATTGCAAATACCCACTTTAACTTAGAAAGTAAAAATAACCCTATTGCAACAATAATTCCCCATAATCCTTTTTTATTATTTTTCATATTCCTCTCCTTTATCTCTCATTAATGAATGATATACATTCATCAAAGCCTGTTCTTTTCTCTATTATGACATATTTTTTTCTATTGTTAGAAATAACGTTTATATAATCCATTTTTAGCCAAAAATATAAATAAAAGGAGGTGCACACAATTGAATTTACAATCGCTCATAATAGGAGCTCTATCTTTTTTAGCCTCAACTCTTATTTTTTATACCGTTAGTTACGTATTATTATTAGATTTGTTGCCCAATCACGTATTTATTGCCCTTATCATCCTTTCCGCTCTTATGATTTCTTTTCTTATTACACGAAAATCAATGAATGAGCCATCTGCAAAAGCAAAGTAATAGAGAGGGGATTTTCCCCTCTCTATTATCATTTCCTAGGAAAGTTCATATAGAATTGACGAGTTACATTCATCCCGATCCGTAAAGGCTAAATAACGTTTCACTTTATCTTTGTAAATTCATTTTTTCACCATAATCTTTAACAATTTGAATAATATTTTGAAAAACACCTATTTTTTCTTGTTTACTATTTAATATATTTAAATCATAATTTTCATAATATGTTTCTAATGAATTTAATTGTGATTCTGAAGCACCTTGTACAGGAACAGTAGCATGCAATTCATACTGTTTATATCCTTCCTTTACCTTTTCTCCTAAAATTTTTTCACTCTCTTTTGCTCCAATTAATTTTTGAACTTTTTCTGGAAAAATGACCTGCAAATAGTATTCTTGTTCCTTCTCTAACTTGTTGTATAGTGATTGTGAAATCGTATACCGTACTGTATAATTCACTTTTTGATCGCCCGCTTTAATATGGAACGCGGTAATCTGCAAATCTTTTTTTGTTACTTCCTTTAAAGGACCTGCCTGTGTTTCATCTTCTTTTTGTTCTGATACATTTGGAAATATAGCCAAAAGCTTTTCTGTATCTTTTTTATTCAGCATATACATTGCTTTCTTATGTTGTACCCATCCTCGTCTGTCTTCTCCTCTTAGCCATGCATAATACGTTTCTTTCTTCCCATCTCTACTAATTTGTATTTCATATTCAGGTTCACCAAAGCTACCTGTTATTTCTTGTTTCTCAGCTTTATCTATAATGTCTATTACTACCTTAGCTTCTGATTCCTGTAACTTTTTCTCTTTATGTTTTTTTTGTATAACGGTTACCTCTATTGTTTCTTTCACTTCATTCACCGTCTCTTCCACTTTTTTTGTTTCTTTTTTTTGCTCAACTTGACTACAAGATGCTAGTAACATAACAAATAACAGCAATACATATTTCCTTTTCAACTTAATCCTCCTTTTACAATAAGAAACTCTTATAATCTTCATACAAAAAACAAAAACGTGACACACTATAAAATACGCTATACTAAGCATTGAAAGGAGGTCTTTTTCATGTCCATTAATTTTCACGATGCAAATAATAAATACACATACGCACAGCGAAACGCCCATATTTCTTGGAGAGAAATGATAAAAAATATTACAGACGTACAAAATAAACGAATAATTGATATCGGCTGTGGTGGCGGGATTTATACGAAAGAACTTGCTCTTATGGGAGCAGAAAGTGTTGTTGGGCTTGATTTTTCAAAAGAAATATTACAGGCTGCAAAAGAAAATTGTAGCGGATTTTCAAACATTTCTTTCATTCAAGGTGATGCACATAGCGTCCCATATCCTAATGATACATTCGACATTGTTATTTCGCGCGCAGTTATTCATCATTTACAAGACGTTCCTACATTTCTACGTGAAGCATCTCGTATATTAAAGAAAAACGGTGTACTTATTGTACAAGACCGAACTATTGAAGATTGTACGATCCCTGGAAGTCCCGAACACATCCGTGGATATTTTTTCTCTATCTTCCCAAAACTCATTGAAATAGAATCAAAAAGACGTCCAAAAACCACCAAGATACAGCAAGAATTACAAAAATATTTTCTTCACGTTTTCCCCACTCAAACACAATGGGAGATACGAAAAATACATGATTCTGTAGAGGCATTATTGCAAGATTTATCACCTCGAACAGGCCGATCCATTCTATATGAACTAACAGATTATGAACTTTCTCAACTTCTACAACAAGTAAAGACCGCCTTACAAAACGTCTCTCCTATTATCGAAAGAGATCGTTGGACCATTTGGAGCGCCATGAAGTTGTAAGGAAGGAAGCCTCACAAAATAATGTGAGGCTTCCTTCTTTCATAATCTAATTTTGCAACACTCTTGATATCCTCCACTTCTGGCCTGTGCACTTCCACACTTCGGACATACTAAATATCTAGACTGATTTGTCAACAAACTACCTTTTTGAAAGAGTAAAACTTCTGCTTGTTTAAACGAACGCGAATAATATAACCACATAAAACCAATTATAGCAATAATGCCAAATAATACTCCCATCGCAAGCATTTCAGTCACCTCTTTTGGTTTGTTCTTTCCAGCAAGTGGATTGTTGTATTATTCTCTCTAAATTCAAACAATCCCTTCTTTACTCCTATAAATATCAACTTTCTCTATAATATTTACAATTCTCCGCAAATTTTTACTTCTGTTTTACAATTCAATTTACATCAACTATTCATTTCAAAACAAATAACATTTCCGTATAGATATATTTTATTAAAAAATATATTGACTTTCTAAAAAAAAAATGTAACAATACTGTCAGAATACTTGAATAAAAATTCATTGACGAGAACGAGTACGTTATAGAACTGTTCCCCAGAGAGTTGGCGATTTGCTGAAAGCCAACGTTCAGTGCGTAGCCGAAAATCATCTCCGAGAAGTAGAACCGAATGTTATAGTAAGTTCTTACCGGCTGTCCCCCGTTACAAGGAACACGTATCATGTTGTACGTTGCAGAGCCGTATACATATAGAATTATTTCTACATGTATAAATTAGGGTGGTATCGCGGGTAAATATAACTCGTCCCTTTCTTTAGGGACGAGTTTTTTGTGTTCTTACAAATGAATTTTAAAAAAGGAGGAAAAACAATGAACACTGTATCAAAAAAACATATTTTTTTCACGGGTCTTATGCTATTTTCTTTATTTTTTGGGGCAGGTAATTTAATTTTCCCTCCCATGCTTGGACAAAATGCAGGCGAAAACTTTTGGCCGGCAATGATTGGATTTTTACTAACAGGAGTCGGTTTACCACTACTAACAGTTATCGCAATTTCTTTATCAGGAAATGGTATGCAGCAACTTGCAAGTCATGTTCACCCATTATTCGGAATATTCTTTACGGTAGTTGTATACATCGCCATTGGTCCTTCTATGGGTATTCCACGCGTTGCAAATGTCGCTTATGAAATGGGCGCTAGTTCTTTCTTACCAGAAACGATTCGCTCTAGCAACCTCGTACTTTTTGTATATACAATCATCTTCTTTGCTATCGTATATTGGCTGAGTTTGAATCCATCTAAACTTGTAGATCGTATTGGAAATATATTAACACCTATTTTATTACTCTCTATTTTCTTATTGTTTGTTAAAAGTGTATTTACACCACTTGGACAATCAGGACCTGCAATGCAAGAGTATCAAACTTCTCCGATTTTCAAAGGCTTTATGGAAGGATACTTAACGATGGATACCATTTCAGCACTTGCATTTGGAATTATCGTTGTAAATACCATTCGCTCTAAAGGTGTAAAGGATCGTAAATCCATTGCTATCGCAACAGCCAAAGCTGGACTTATTGCTGCTACTGGCCTCGTACTTGTATATGGTGCGCTTGGCTGGCTCGGTGCAACTAGCGTCTCGCTCGGATATGCAAAGAATGGTGGACAATTACTTACTGTGATCGTACAACAATTATTCGGTCCATATGGTCTGCTTTTATTATCTCTTATCGTTACACTCGCTTGCTTAACAACATGTGTTGGACTTGTATCTGCATGTAGTCAATATTTCTCAACATTATTGACTAAATTTTCATACAAAACATTCGCAAGTATCATTTGTGTATTGGGATTATTAGTTGCCAACTTAGGTTTAACAAAAATCATTTCCATCTCTGTTCCAATTCTACTTGTTGTATATCCAGTTGCGATTGTACTTGTTCTATTATCGTTACTGCATAAATATTTCGGTGGATATCGCTCTGTTTATGTAGGTGCTTTAATTGGAGCAGCAATCGTAAGCGTATTTGATGGATTAAAACAAGGTGGTATTTCAGTTTCATTTATCACATCATATTTTGAATTTATCCCTTTATATAATGAAGGAATAGGTTGGCTAGTACCTGCATTAATCGGAGCTCTTATCGGCCTTACAATCGCTAAGCTAAGCGGCGCGAAAAAAGTTCCCTTACTCACCGAATCTCGTGAAATAAAAGCATCCTAAAAAACTCCCGAAAGGGAGTTTTTTTACATTTGATAAGCAGTATGATTAAAACTGCTTATTTTATACGCTTTCGTATAATAATCGATATTTGTATCCACCGTTTCTACTTTGACAACATCGTAGCACTCTTCTTGCTTTATTAAAAATAAATAGTACTCTTCTGTCGCCTCAACAATTGCAATTTTATCTGTTTCAACATTATATTGTTCACAAAGCGCTTGTAATGCGTTCACATAATCCCCTAGTTTTTTAGACTTATCCATACCGAATATAGTTTGAACTAGCATATACATTCTCCCCTTTGTATGTACTGTTAACAACTTAATGATAACGCTTACATTTATTAGCGTCAATAAAAAGATTTTGTACAAACTAATAACCAGTGGGGACCACCCCACTGGTTAAAATTTCACTTTATCATTTCGTCAATTGATGTCGAAACGCATAAATAACCGCCTGTGTCCGGTCACTTACATTTAGCTTATTTAATATATTGCTCACATGTGTCTTTACTGTTTTGAGGGCAATAAACAACTCGTCTGCAATCTCTTGATTACTTTTCCCCTCTGCAATTAATAACAAAATTTCAGACTCTCTTTCTGTTAACTCCTCATGCAAAGGTTGTTCTTTCTTCTGACGCATACGAGACATCATTTTACCAGTAACTTTCGGCTCTAATACCGTTTCTCCATCATAAGTAGCTCGTACAGCGTCTGCTATATCACTCGCTCTTGATGTTTTTAATAAATAACTTGTCGCTCCGGCCTCAATAACAGGATACAATTTCTCATCATCTAAAAAGCTCGTTACAACTACAATTTTTGCTTCTGGCCATTCTTGAATAATAGCACGTGTTGCTTCAACACCATCCATCTCATCCATGACAAGATCCATCAAAATAATATCCGGCCTTAATTGCAAAGCTAACTCTGAACCTTTTCTTCCATTTTCAGCTTCTCCAACTACTTCAATATCTGGCTGCGTTGATAAATATGCTGATACACCCATACGAACCATTTCATGATCATCCACTAGTAATACTTTAATCATGATTCTCCCCCTCTCTCAATCATAATCGGTACTTTTACTTCTATTTGTGTACCTTTATTTGGAAAACTAAGTACCTTTAATGTCCCACCAATTTCATGAACACGCTCTTGTATTGACCTTAATCCGTAAGAACCAGCCTTATTCACTCCTACTTTAAACCCTACACCATCATCAATAATTTTCAATATTGCATATTGATCAATTTTTCGAAGACGCACTTCCGTTTTCTTTGCCTTCGCATGACGTAAAGTGTTAGATAGCGCCTCTTGTACAATGCGGAATAAGTGATCTTCTACACCTTTTTTTAATTGAATCGGTTCAATTAACCATTCAATTTTCATATGTTGCTTTCTAGATAGTTCTGTTAATAATTCTTCTATTCCTTCTGTTAGTTTCTTACCTTCTAACTGTACTGGGCGTAAATGAAGAAGCAATGCTCTCATTTCTGACTGTGCATTTACAACCATATTTTCAACGAGCTGTAACTGCTTTTTCGTCGTTTCTGGAAATTCAGCTACTTGTTCATTAATAGCCGACATCATCATCGACATTGCAAAAAGCTGCTGACTTACAGAATCATGCAGCTCCCTCGCCAATCGATGCCTTTCTTGGGAAATCGCTTCTTGTCTCATCTCTTCATTCCAATGAGCTCGTTCATTCGTTACCTTTTGAAAGAGTCCAGCTTGCTCCTCTAATCGACGAGCCAGACCGATTACTTTTCGTTCCACTTCATGAAATTCATCATCTGCAGTAAACGAAACATCACTCGGAAAATTCCCTCGCTCTACTTCAAATAGAAACGTATTTAATCCTTGTATACGCTGCTCTATATAGTAACCGATTGCATATCCTACAATTCCCCCGATAAGTAAACTTGTAGTCATAATAAACAAGCCAATTGGAACAGAAGCGATGGATTCCTTCCATAATAAATCATATACTTGTTGCTCGCTTTTCCATACATATACAATTGTACAAATGAGTGCGATACTAACTGAGGACAACATAGAATAACGAATATACATCCACGAAATATTTTTTTGTTTCTTCATTATACTTTCCTCACTTCCGTATCGCCTACGACAAGCGAAGAAATAATTTTAATACGACGAGGAGCCTCTTTATACTGCTCTGTTCTAAATGTAACATTGCGGTTAAACCCTGTCTCCTCATGACCTGGCAAGAGCACACGTCCGACAATAACAGAATGATTTAAAGACAGTTCAATATCATATGGCACATATAAACGAATATTACCAACGACACCCCGAATAACAATTACTGTTTCTCCTTCTGGAATCATAGCAGTTGTTAAATCTATTTCCACATCACAAGCACCATATTGAACATTAATATCCTCAAGTTCATAAATATGATCCATCATTCGTACATTGCCTACAAACATATTTTTTAAATATGGTTCTGTACGATATATTTGCTTCGCTTCGTCTATAATCCCTTCTTCTTTAATTTCAACCTTCATTGCTTTTTGCTGATGCCCTTGTTGAATCAATTGATAACCAATTAAAGCTAAACAAGCAAATACGACAAGAACAAATGCTGCTGATGAAAATAAGAAGAATAAAAATACGATACCACCGACAAATAAAAATACATTTCCCCGTACATAACGATTCTTTTTACGATAATGCCTTCCAAACATAAGCATAATAAATGCAAAAATGAGACCACCTGGTTCAAAATGTCCAAGTATCATATCAAGAAAAAGACCGAATCCAAATATGATGAGGAGCATCCCCATTAATTGTGTCTTTGAAAAATGTTTCTTCATTTCAGCTCCCCCCTTCTTGTCACATATACATAGAAGAAAAGGCATTGCTTTCCAACACCTTTTCTCCTATCACTATATCATAAGCCTGTTTTATAATATACTACTATTATTTTGTTAACTCTTTCGTTAACGATACATCATTCTTTTCTTTCATTTCACGCTCAAGCTTTGCAATCTTCATATCAAATGTGTCACGTTCATGCTCCTCGTTCATACGAGTTTCTAAGTCGCGAATATGATCTTCAATTTCTTCAAAGCGTAAGAATGGATTATTTTCATCCATTTTATGCATCGCAGTATTCATACGACGATTTGCATGTGCCATATTTTCACGTGCCATTAATTCCATACGTTTTGCGTGCATTTCTTTTAATTTATTTTTCATTTCAGAAAGACGACGCTCTAGCTCATCAATTTGTTCTACAACACCTGCATACATTTCTTCTAATCGAGTTACTTGCCCTTCATAATAAGCTACTTCTTCTAATGCACGCTCATGTAGTTGTAATTCGCCTGCTTCTTGAGCGATGATCGCTTGCTTAGATCTTTTATTCACGAAATAACGTGCTTGCTCAAGCTCACGAGCAAAGTTAGATTTTAATGTTTTATGACGCTGAATTAACTTCTCAATTTTTGTTATTTCACGCTCACTATCACGTAAATATTGGTTTAACATAGCAATTGGGTTTTTTCTTTCTTTCTCATCTAACACATTATGAAAATCTGCTAAAATTGCATCGCGTACACGTCCGAATAAAGATTGTTTCATTATAATCTTCCTCTCTTCTACTTTATAAATTTGATTTGATTGATTTTATATTAGTTTTTCATTAACTTGTTCCACTCATCTTCAAAGTTACTATATGGTTTAGAACTTTCTGGAGCAGAATCAACAACTACATCTTTTTCTTTTTTCCACTCACGGTATCCGTAGTATAAAACTACTAATGCTGCAATACCGATTAATGCTGGGGAATGCGAAAGGGCGATGGACAAGCCGATCAAACCAACAATACCCCAAGCTAACTTTCCAAAAAATGATTGTGCTCGCACAAATGATTTATAGCTCCAATACACAACTCCTGCTCCGATTGCGAATCCTACAATACCAGCAAGACTACCAAGAGCAATTAAAGCTAAAATACCAGCCGCGATAAACGCTAGAAATTGTTTCATCTTGTGCTTGCCTCCCTTCGATTTGATACTCTTATCTTAACTATTTTTTCTTTTTTCCATAACGAGCTTAAGAACCGTTTTTAACTCAGACTTAAGACCGAGTTGCATTCAGCCTTTTGTAAAAACATACGGTAGCATAGGATCATTCACTCTTTTCCCGCACATAAAAAGCCGTACAGAGAACATTCTCTGTACGGCTTTCGTTACTTTTCATACACTTCATTTTCATTATGCTGTTTTATGATACTCTTTCTTTTCCGCTACTTTAGAAAACCTCGGAAAACCAATTAATATAGAAATGATTCCACATACTCCAACTAAGATTGGATAAAACGCATATGGTAACAGTTCAATTGGAGATAACGCCGCAAATCCTGCTGCTGTTAACATTTGCGCACCATACGGAATCAATCCTTGCACACAGCACGAGAAAAGATCTAATACACTCGCTGATTTACGAGGATCAATTTCATATTGATCTGCAATGTTTTTCGCAAGCGGACCTGTAAAGATAATAGAAATTGTATTATTCGCTGTACACATATTCGTCATGCCTACTAAACCAGCGATACCGAACTCTGCTCCTTTTTTTGAACGAATGTTACGCGTTAAAATATTCATTAAATATTGAATGCCACCATTATATTGAATCAATTCGACCATACCGCCAATTAAAATAGCAAGTAATACTAACTCCATCATACCGCCCATTCCAGTCGTTACACTTTTAAAGAAACTCTCTAACGTATAACTTCCATCTAAAAGACCGATAACCCCAGATAGTACAGTTCCACCGGTTAACACGATAAGTACATTCCAACCAAGTAGCGCTGTAATAAGTACTCCTGCATACGGTAAAATTTTTATCCAGTCAAAGCTATGCGTTTTAATCTGCGTATCGCTTCCTAAAGTAATGATTACTAATAGTACAATTGTAATAATAGCTGCTGGTAATACAATTAAAAAGTTCGTTTTAAACTTATCTTTCATTTCTGTTCCTTGTGAACGTACAGCTGCGATTGTTGTATCTGAAATAAATGATAAATTATCACCAAACATCGCTCCGCCAACAACAGTAGCCATCGTAAGTGCAATTGAGATATCAGTTTGCCCACTAATACCTACAGCAATTGGTGCTAATGCAGCAATTGTTCCCATTGAAGTTCCCATCGCTAATGAAATAAATGCTCCTATAACGAAAATGCCAGCTACGATAAATCCTTGTGGTAAAATTGATAAAGCTAAGTTAACTGTAGAATCAACGCCACCCATCCCTTTTGCTGTTTCAGAAAATGCTCCTGCCAGTACAAAAATCAGAACCATAATCATAATGTCTGGGTTCCCTGCACCTTTAGCAAATCGTTCCACTTTTACATGAAAACTTTCTTTACGATTCATTGCTAAAGCGACTCCTACAGCAATTGAAATTGCTACAAGTATCGGCAATTTATAGAAATCACCTGTAATAATTCCAGAACCAATAAATAGCGCCAAAAATATCCCAAGTGGTAATAATGCCAAACCATTTCCTCTCGTTTCTTTCAAAGTACCATCTCTCCCTAGTTTCAACCTTTTTCTAATGAATAACAAAAGACCTCTTCCAACGAGAAGAGGTCTTATACATCTATAAGAAACGCTCTTCTCATCTTTCAAGCATATGCTTGCTGGATTTGGCACAGCACTCTGAAATCGAGTCCGCTGCCGAGGCATCGTAGGGCCAGTCCCTCCGCCTCTCTTTATAAGAAGGTTTCATATTTATTTTTTAATAATAATTTCTTCCCTAACTTTACTCGCTTACAAAACAAAAGTCAATTATTTTTTGTATAGATTTTTTTGGTAATTATACAAAAATTTGAATACAATAATCATTTTAACTTTTCGATTTCTTCTTCCAATATTGAAATCCAATAAAATTCACTATTTTTTATTGCAGCTATGATCCATTTCGTAGTGTACCAAGCTAACTCATACTCTTCTTTTGTAACATCGCCACTTTTATAAGCATCCTCTAGCTCATCTTCATCGAGTACATACATTTTACCATTCGGTAATAACACTACATCTAAATATAAATCATCAAAATATGGTAAGCCACGGTCATCTATTTCATATTCTTTCGCCACATCGATATAATATTGCACTAATTTTTTCTGATCATCTAACATAGCTGTAATCGCAAAGTTTTTACCATCTATGAAATATTGAATCCACGTATACTGATTACCAGCAATACAAAGTTCCTTACCATCATATGCTTTAAAACTAGGTTCTCTCACCTTTTTTATTTCCAGTATTCCTAGCATTCCCTCTTCTATTTGCTTAACAGTATAATCCCTCTCTATTAGTCGCTTCCACGAAGAACCGTCACCATATTTACGTTTCATTTCGTCTGCTCCCCTTCTATATAGAAAAGCCCCCACATATTATGTGAGAGCTTGTTCAAATTATAATTAAGCTGCTTGCTTATTAGAAATTTCTTTCAAGTAGGCTTGTCCTTTTTCAGCGTCATACTGACCTTCCCACTTAGACATAACTACAGCTGCTAAAGAGTTACCTACAACGTTAACTGCTGTACGGGCCATATCTAAAATACGGTCAATACCAGCGATAAAGGCTAAACCTTCAGCTGGAATACCTACTGTACCAAGTGTCGCTAATAATACAACGAATGATACGCCAGGTACACCCGCAATACCTTTTGATGTAAGCATTAATACAAGTAATAATGTAATTTGTTGTGTAATAGATAAATCAATACCATACATTTGTGCTAAGAAAATAGCCGCAATTGCTTGATATAAAGTTGATCCATCTAAGTTAAATGAATAACCTGTCGGAATAACGAAAGATGTAATTGCTTTCGGACAACCAAACTTCTCCATTTTCTCCATGATTTTCGGTAAAACCGTTTCTGAACTTGCTGTAGAGTACGCTAAGATCAGTTCATCTTTTAAAATCTTAAAGAATTGGAAAATGTTAATTCCAAATATTTTCGCTGTAATTCCTAATACGACTACAACGAAGAAAATCATTGCTCCGTATACTACAATTAATAATTTCCCTAATGGAATTAATGAAGAAAGACCAAATGTAGAAACTGTAACTCCAATTAACGCAAATACACCAAATGGTGCAAATTTCATAACTTGGTTTGTTACGTAAAACATTGCATCAGCTACACCTTGGAAAAATTGAAGAACCGGTCTTCCTCTTTCACCAATTGCCGCTACACCTAAACCAAATAATACAGAGAAGAAGATAATAGCAAGCATATCTCCGTCAGCTAATGACTTTACAATGTTTGTTGGAACAATATTTACAAATGTATCTGCAAATGAGTGACTTTGTACTTGCTCTGTCGTATGTGTATATTTCGAAATATCTGTCTTTGTTAACTGCTCCATATTTACGCCTTTTCCTGGTTGGAAAATATTCGCAATTAATAGACCGACAATAATTGCAATTGTTGTAATAATTTCAAAGTAAATAATTGTTTTTCCGCCTAGTCGACCTAATTTTTTAACATCGCCAACACCAGCAACCCCAACAACAATACTCGCTACAACAATCGGTACAACGATCATTTTAATTAATCGGATAAAAATATCACCAATTGGTTGTAAATAGCTCACCACTGCCGGATTGCCAAAGAAAATCGCCCCAACTGCAATACCTAGTGTAAGACCAATTAATATTTGCCATGCAAGTCCTATTCTTTTCATATTTGTTGTAACCCCCTCTTCGATGTGTCACTCTATCTCTCATTCTATCTATCTCTATAAAACTTGAAATTAAGAGTATTACATATTATTCGACAATTCACTACATTTTGTCCCTGTTAAAAATCATAAATCAAAATTTAAAATCTGACAACAAAATAACTTTGCCCGAACACAAATAATTTTCTTGACAAAAATAAAACCCATGTCAGAAAACCTAACATGAGAACGATTCCTTACCAGTGTTTTATTGAATATATAACTAATATTTCACTACATAAAACAAATTCACTTTTCCCTTTATTTTACAAGGAAACTCTAAAAACAAACCTTTGTT
Source organism: Bacillus cereus group sp. MYBK139-1 (assembly GCF_051916915.1). Lineage (NCBI taxonomy): Bacteria > Bacillati > Bacillota > Bacilli > Caryophanales > Bacillaceae > Bacillus > Bacillus cereus group sp. MYBK139-1. Next base: position 22,598 of record NZ_JBQAHO010000003.1, read on the forward strand.
ACACAAATATCAAAAATGAATCTACAGTGAAATTTATCGTTGAAAAATGATAAATTCCGACAAAACTTAGTAATTTTATAAAATTTTCTTTACATTATGGTTACAACGATAGACACTCTTCTTCTTATGATATATAACATTCATAGGGAAAGGAGCCAGACAACCATGAAAAAGAAATTTGTAGCGTTCAGCGTTTTAGCAGCAGGAACGATTTTTGCTTCCCCGTTACTTTCACCCGCATACGCTGAAACGAATCAAGATAAATTATCTAATATTCAATCTGAATTAGAAGGAAAACAAAATGACTTACAAAATAAATCAGCCGAGAAAGAACAAATAGAAAAAGAAATTCAAGAATTACAAAAGAAAATCGACGATTTAACTACTTCTATTAATAAAAACGAAGCTGAATTAAACGATACAAAAAAAGAAATTAGTAAAACACAACAAGTAATTACTGAAAAAAAGAAACATATAGAGCAATTACAAACAAACATAGATACACGTCAGGAAGTTATTAAGCAACGACTGCAATCTATGCAAGAAAAACCTCGCACAAATATCATTACGGAAGTATTAACAAATTCTGCAAACATTGCTGATCTTGTTGATACTATGTACTCTGTCAGTTTAATTTTAAACAACGATACTGATATTGTGAAAAAACAAACAACTGACCAAGATGCTGTGACGAAAGAAAAAGAGGCTGTTGAGAAAAAAGAGCAACAACTGAAAGAATCCGAGCAAAAATTAGAACAAAAACAACAAGAATTACAAAATAACCAACAACAGCAACAAACTCTTATTAGCGATTTACATACGAAAGTGGCAAAAGTAGATTCAGAGATTGAAGGATTAGAAGAATCTAAAGGCATTTTAGAAAATCAGCGTCAAGCTGTTCAAAAGGCAATTGAAGAAGAAAAACGCGCAGAAGAAGCTCGTAAAGCTGAGGAAGCTCGCAAGGCGGAAGAAGCTCGTAAACAAGCTGCTACATCTGCTCAAACAGCTCAAGCGGCCCCAACACCACACGATACAAACATCGGAGGATTTATTAAACCAGCAGCTGGATCAAAAACTTCTGGTTTTGGCGTGCGCTCTATTGATAACCATAAAGGAATCGATATCGCTGCTTCAGGAACTGTTCCAATTATTGCCGCTGCAGATGGCGTTGTTATTCGCTCAGAATTATCATCTAGTTACGGAAATGTTGTGTACTTATCTCACCGTATTAACGGAAAAACATATACAACAGTATATGCTCATATGAGTAGCCGTTCTGTATCGAATGGACAAACTGTAAAACAAGGAACTCAGCTTGGATTTATGGGGAATACCGGCCAATCATACGGACAGCATTTACACTTTGAACTTCATCTTGGAGAATGGAATGTCGGTAAGACAAACGCAGTTGATCCATCTCCTTATATCGGATTATAAAAAAACTCGGTGCATACCGAGTTTTTTTATTTCCCCTTCACACACTATAGGCATTCCACATAGACTACAACTAAATGCCTATAGTTTACGGGGTGAATTATATGAATACACAATTACAACAAGAAATACAAGAAGCTAGAGAAACTTTTATTGGCCGGATATTTACATTTGGCGGCTCAGTTTTATTTTTAATCGGATCATTCCTCGCAGTCGTCACAGCCTATAAAGCATATAATCGTTTATTAAATACACCTACAACATAATAAAAAGACGGAGATTTCTCCGTCTTTTTATTATGCAAACATTTTAAATACGCCTATCACATTTAAAAATACAATAATTACAGTTACTGGAATAACATAACGAAGTAAGAAGAACCAAATATTAAATAATGTTTTCCCTTTCGTTTCCGTAACTTCTAATTCTTTCATTAACATTTCTTTACTCATTTTATTTGGTACAAATAACGAAATAGCTAGTACCCCTAACGGCAGCAATACGTTACTTACTGAGAAGTCGACTAAGTCAAAGAATGTTTTCCCAAATATTTTCACATCACTCATAATTCCAAACGATAGAGCTGACGGAATTCCAACTGCAAAAATAAGAATACCAATTAATAACGATGCTGACGGACGCTTTTTCTCGTTATCTTTCGCAACAGATGCTACTACAATTTCAAGCATGGAAATCGCAGATGTTAACGTTGCAAAGAAGAATAACACCAAAAACATAATGAAGAAAAATTGTCCAAATGGTATTTTCGCAAATACTGCTGGAAGGACGATAAATAGTAACCCCGGTCCTTCAGTCGGCTTAACACCTAATGCGAAAATCGCTGGAAAAATCGCTAATCCTGCAAGTACTGTAATAAAAACAGTTAAACTTACAATAGATGTTGCTGATTTCGCTAAATGTTCTTCTTTCTTCAAATAGGAACTATACGTGACCATTACTGAGGCCCCAACTGTTAGCGAGAAGAATGATTGTCCCATCGCGTATAAAATCGTATCTGCTGTCAGTTTTGAAAAATCTGGTTTTAAGAAGAACTCTACCCCAGCAAAAGCACCATCCAGTGTTAACGCACGAACAATAATTGCAATAAACAAAATAAATAATAGCGGCATCATATACTTACTTGCTTTTTCTATCCCTTTCTCTACACCTTTACTTACAACAAAAATCGTACAAAGCATAAAGACAAATTGCGCTCCAATCGCGCTTACTGGATTTGAAATCGTCTCACCGAATAATTGCCCATAATCAGTCACTCCATTCCAGAAGCTTCCTGTCACACTATAGTATAAGTAAAGTAAAATCCATCCACCTACAACACTATAAAAAGATAGTACACTAAAACAAGTAACAACTCCCATGCGACCAATCCAAGGATATACCTTGCTATTTGGCACTAATACTTTATACGCTGTAACTGCCTCTTTTTGCGTACTACGCCCAATAACAAATTCAGCTAAAAGGAGTGGCATACCTATAAATAAAGTTAATAGTAAAAATACAAGGAAGAATGCGCCTCCCCCGCCATTACCTGCAACATATGGAAATTTCCATATTGCACCAAGACCTACTGCGGCTCCGGCTGCTGCGAGTACAAAGCCTATTTTCGACGTCCATTGCTGTGTTTCTTTCATCATAAATTCTCCTTTTCTGAATATTTAAACTTTTGTTAATTATACACTTTCATTTCATACTCGCACACCTCCTTTAGAAAATAAAAAAGTCCCCTACACGCAAATATGCATGTAGAGGACGATATATGTAATGTTAATACCGTGGTACCACCTCAATTGGATTGATAAATCCCACTTGTTCAAGTACAGGAAAAACTCCGATACTCTATCCTTTTAACGGCGGAACCCGGGTTGCCTACTACAATGTTCAACATACCTCTCGCAAGCCCATTCTGTATATTTTATCGTACCGGGCTCACACCTTACCCCAGCTCTCTGAACGTATCAAATATACATACTCTTCTTGCTCATCGATTTCATCTATTGAAGTTACTTGTGATTATAAATTATATTCTTATAGTTGTAAAGTACAATTTATTTATTATCCTATATGAACTCTTCTCTCTAATTCTTGTAAAAACAATTCTCTTTTTTGTTCATTTTGAACATATATCGACTTCAATACCTCTTGCAACAATATATTTCTCTCTCTTTTCTCTATTTGTAATTCTTTCACCTTTATTCTAACTTCGTATAAAAAATCAAGATACGATTCATACGTCTCATCATATTTATTTGCGATATCATCTCGAATTTTTTTTGCAAGTTTCGGACTCGCTCCTCCAGTAGAAACAGCTATATTAAGTAGCCCACGATGAAACGCCGCCGGAAAATGAACATTTCCACTTTTCGGATTCGTAATAACATTTACCAGCTGATTTTCTGCCGTATCTTCAGCAACCTTTTCATTCAATACGGCATCACTACTCGCTGCTACAACTAAAAAAGCACCATTAATATCACTTTTTTCATACTCCCTTTGATACCAACGAATTTTCTTTTCTTCTACAAGTTTCACTAAATTTGCATCCAATTCAGGACTTACCACAACTATATCTGCACCTTGTTTGAGTAAAGGAATAATTTTGAATCCCGCGACTTTCCCTCCACCAATGACAACAACACGTTTCTTCTCAACTCGCACTGTAAGTGGATACATATTGATCTCCCTTCAATAATTTCTTCGTTTTCTGAATTAACATATACTGAAACGCTCCATTCTTCCCTAAATATGGACTTATTTTTATCTCATCTAGCTCATATTGGCGTACTTCTTTTTCAATATGCTTCATAAGCAAACCTGTAAATAACAAGTAAGGCAGTACAACGATATTCTTTTCTTTTCGTTCTACAACTTCCTTTAACTTCTCCTCAAATTTTGGCTCTGCAGCTGCTAAATAACAAACTTCTACTTTCTTAATCTTCTCTTCCATTTGAAATAAAGAAGCAATCCAGTTTATATCTCTTAATACTTCAGGATCGCTACTCCCTCTTGCAACGAGAAGCAACGTCACTTCATTCTTATCTTCCTGTTCAATACCACTTCCGCTATACACCGATTTAACAAGTGTTTCTGATACACCAAACGGATTACCATAGGTCACTTTAACATTCAAAAATTGATTAGTTAACTTTTCCAATTCAAACGGGATATCTTTCTTCACATGACCTGCCGCTAATAAAAAAACGGGAATAACAATAATCTCTGTAGCACCACGCTTCACACATGTACGGAACCCTTCATCAATAGTTGGACTCGCTAACTCTAAAAAACAAATTTCTTGAATACTTGCCTCTACATGGTTCATACATGAAGTAATAAATGCAACCGCTTCTTCTTTCGCTGCTTTCAAGCGACTTCCATGACATATATATAAGATGGCTTTCATTTTATAACACTCCACTTACTTGATACGTACTTTCTGTCTGTTTCTCAAACCAATGGATTTTTTCTCTAAAACGGACGACTTCTCCAATTACAATCATGCTCGGATTTTGAATTTGTTCTTTTTTCGCAACATCTACAATTGTTCCTAACGTCCCAACAACTGTGCGCTGCATAGATGTCGTTCCCCGCTCAATAATAGCAGCAGGCGTACTTTTATCTTTTCCATGCTTTATCAGTTGCTCACATATGTAGGGTAAATTGCTAACCCCCATATATACAGCTAACGTCTCTACACCTTTCGCTAAATTTCCCCACTTCACTTCCTCTTCAGCATCTTCTTTTCTATGCCCTGTCACAATAGCAAAACTTGCACTTGCATCACGATGTGTCACTGGAATACCAGCATAAGCAGGAGCAGCTATTCCAGCTGAAATACCAGGAACGATTTCAAACGGTACACCTTGCTTTGCTAACGCTTCAGCTTCTTCTCCTCCTCTACCAAATACTAATGGATCCCCACCTTTTAGCCTCGTTACAACTTTTCCTTTTTTCGCATATTTAATAAGAAACGTGTTAATTGTCTCTTGCTTCATCGTGTGATAATTTGGTAGTTTTCCGCAATAAATTAAATCCGCTTCAGGCTTTGCATAAGAAAGCAATTCTTTATTCACGAGACGGTCGTATAAAATAACATCTGCTTTCTCAATGCATTTCAATCCTTTTACAGTAATTAAATCTGGATCACCAGGGCCCGCTCCAACGATATATACTTTTCCCATCATCTCTCCTCATTTCTACTATTAAAGTGAAACTTCCATCCTTATATAGGAATGGAAGTTTTCATTTCTTCATATTTCAATGTTCCTTACTCATGAATAACAAAGGCTGCGCTTTTTCGAATCTTCTTTTTTTCAAATAAAGCAATCTCCTTTACTTCTGGTAACGGTAAAAAATGTTTTTCAAGCTCAATCTCCGCCATCTTAAATGCCTGTTCTTCACTTTCAGCAACAACAACAATCGGAACAATGCTATTCACTAATACCGCTTCAAATCGATATAAATCCATATTGCCCCTCCTAAGACGCTATTACTTCTTCTAACACGTTATTTAACACTGTTTGTAATGTCTCTACACCAACACGGCCTACAAAATCATAAAACATTTCAGCTGGTAATTTATTTTCTTTGAAATAACTTATAAATGATGCGAGTACATCAGGTAGATCCTCGCCATCTATTTTTCCTTTTAACTTTTGATTATAAGCACCACCATCTAACAACGTTCCACCTACATATATTTCAAATGCTTCAACAATTCCTTTTTCCTTCGTTTTCATTTTTACACCTTGTAATCCAATGTCAGCAATTTGACGTTGACCACATGAATTCGGGCATCCTACCATATGAATACGAACCGGAACATCGAGTGCAATTTGTGTATCTAAGTATTCGGCAATTTTTCGTAATCTTTCTTTCGTTTCTACTAATGCAAGATTGCAATATTCAATACCAGTACAAGAAACCGCGTGACCAATAAACGATTTCGGATTTGCTGATATCGCTTCAAACAACGGCTCATTTAGCAAGCCAGTTACATTTTCTGGCGGAACATTCGGAATAATGAAGTTTTGTGAATTACATGTACGAATTTGTCCATTTCCATATTGTTTAGCAATTCTTGCAATCTCAAACATTTCTTCTGCATGTAGGCGTCCTACTGGCACATTAAAACCTACATATTTTAGTCCATCTTGTTTTTGGTCTTGGACACCATAAAAGTATCCCGCATTCCAGCCTTTAAGAGCACTTTCTCCTTTACTTTGTAATGGTCCTGTATATTCTATTAGTTTCTCTTTAAACTTCTCTGCTCCCCAGTCTGCAACAAGAAATTTCAAACGAGCTAAATGACGTTTTTCACGATATCCAAAATCACGGAATATCGTAGCAATCGCAATTGCTACCGCCTTCACTTCTTCTGGTAAAACGAATACATCTAATTCATCAGCTAAATACGGACGGGCTGATAACCCACCGCCTACTTTTATATGAAAACCAACTTTTTTCTCACCATCTATTTCTTTCGTTGCAGGTGTAAATGCAACACAGTTAATCTCTGCGTTTGCTGAATTATAAATGTTAGAACTAATAGACATTTTAAATTTACGCGGTAAGTTAGAAAACTCTTCATTATGTTGGAAATAATCATATACCTCTTTTACAATGCCAGTTGTATCAAATAGTTCATTTGCATCAATACCAGCAAGTGGATTCCCCGTAATATTACGCGTTATATCACCACACGCCCCAGCTGAAGATAACCCAACCCTTGCTAATCTTTTAAAAATATCTGGAATTTGATGAATTTCTAACCAATGAAACTGAATTGCCTGTCTTGTCGTAATATCTATTACGTCACGCCCATAATCCTCAGCGATAGAAGCAAGCACTTCTGCCTGTGCATTCGTAATAATGCCAGAAGGAATATTTACACGCATCATAAAATAACCAGCTTCTTTCGGTCTTTGTAAATACAACCCTGCCCATTTGAATGCGTCCCACTCTTCTTTCGGAATAGATTCGAAGCCATTCTCTGCATAGTAAGGAATATCATTAAAGATTTCCAATCCATCTTTTTTTAATTTATTTTTCTCAGTTTGATTTAATTTTTCATTGTTAGCCCATACTTTTTCATAACTCATTTTTTATCCCCCTATATAAAACTACGCTCTTGTAAGTACTTCACGATTTGTTCTGCACATTCTTCAATAGAATACTTGTGCGTTTCTACAATTAATTCCGCTTTCTCTGGTTCCTCATACGGTGAATCGATACCTGTAAAGTCTTTAATATCACCTTTTCTTGCTTTTTTATAAAGTCCTTTCGGATCACGTTTCTCACACTCTTCAATTGGACATTTTACAAACACTTCTATAAATTCATCTGCAGCTAATAGATCTCTAACTTGTTTTCGGTCTACTCGAAACGGTGAAATAAACGCTGTAAGAACAACAGTCCCTTGATCTACAAATAGCTTCGCTACTTCGCCAATTCGTCTTATATTTTCCATACGATCACTTTCAGAGAAACCTAAATCTTTATTTAAACCGTGACGTATATTATCTCCATCAAGTACATAGTTTCCAATATTCTTTTCAAATAGTTTACGAGCAACCGCGTTCGCTACTGTAGATTTACCCGAAGCTGATAAACCAGTAAACCAAATGACAAAACTATGATGCCCATTCTTCACTCTTCTCTCATCTTTTGAAACAGAAGCTGTATGCCAAGTAATATTCGTATCCATCTCATTCTCTCCCTATTCTGTTACTACTTCTTTTTTCAATCCTTTAATTAGTACCTCTACTACCTCTTTACGACTAAATGTACTTGGTGGAACCTCACCGTTTCTTAATAGCTCTCTTACTTTCGTACCAGATAAGATGACATGATCCTCTTTTCCATGCGGGCATGTTTTCGTTGAAGCCATCGCTTCACATTTCGTGCAGTAAAAACTATGCTCAAAAAATAACGGTGTAATCCCTAACTCTTCCACTGTAAAGTTTGTAAAAATCTCTTGCGCTTCATAAGTACCGTAATAATCTCCTACTCCTGCATGATCGCGCCCTACAATAAAGTGGGTGCATCCAAAATTCTTTCTGACTAATGCATGGAATATCGCTTCCCTCGGTCCTGCGTAACGCATTGCTGCAGGAAATACACTTAAAAAGACACGATCTTTCGGATAATAGTTTTGAAGTAATACTTCATAACTTTCCATTCTTACATCAGCAGGAATATCGTCCGACTTCGTTTCCCCAACGAGCGGATTTAAAAAGAGACCATCTACAATTTCAAGAGCAGATTTTTGAATATATTCATGAGCACGATGTACCGGATTTCTCGTCTGGAATCCAACTACTGTTTTCCAACCACGTTTTTTAAATTCCTCTCTCGTTTCAATTGGATCTAAATGATAAGAAGGAAACGGATTATTTTCAAAACGTTTCGTCAGAACAATAGCTCCTCCGACGTAAACGTTCGGTCTTTCGTATAATTTTTTCACTCCAGGATGAGTCTCATCCGTCGTTTTATACACTAGTAACGCTTCTTTTTCCTTATCAGGCACAAAAATATCTTCTATTTGAATGACACCATATACATTTTCACCGTTAACAAGTTTTACTTCCTCTCCAACTTTTAGCGTCTCTGCTACCTCTTCTGTTACTGGTAATGTAATGGGTATACTCCAAACACTTCCATTACCTAAACGAAGCGTTTCTACAACCGAATCATAATCTTTCTTTCCTAAAAAACCAGTAAGCGGGCTATATCCCCCTGTCGCTAATAGTTCTAAATCACTTAACGCAATGTTATCTAGCCCAATTTCTTTTTCAATTTGTGATACATCGTATGTCTCGTCTATTCGATTTATTAACTCGTTTCTTGTACTCATTTTCTATACCCTCTCTTAGCTTTATTTTCAAATTCACCTTATTGGTAATGAAGACCACACTCAGTTTTTACTTTCCCGGCCCATCTACCATCTCTCGAATCGCCACCCTCTCCTACAGGTAACGTACATTTCTCACACCCAATACTTGGATATCCAATGTCATGTAATGGGTTATACGGCAAACTATGTTTGTATACATATCGCCATACCTCTTTCCACGTCCAATGAATGAGCGGACAAACTTTAATAGATCGAAAGCGATGATCTTGATTTATAAACTTTGTATGCTTACGGGTTTCTGATTGTTCCCTCCTCAGTCCCGATATCCACGCTTTTTCATTCGCTAATGATTCTTCTAAAGGCAAAATTTTTCTAATCTTACAACAGAGATTAGGATTGCTTTCCCATAGCTTGTCACCATGCAATCCGGCTTGTTCATCAAGTGTAAGTTCTGGCTGTTTTTCTATAATATTTAATGAAGGAAATCGTTCCCGCACTTTTTGAATTAATTCATACGTTTCTTGAAAATGTACGTTAGTATCTAAAAATACAACTTTAGCAGATGGATTTACTTGGTTAATAAGGTGCAGCAGTACCATCCCTTCCACTCCAAAGCTACATGCGTATACAATTTCACTTTTATATTCTTTATAAGCCCAACTTAATACAGATAACGCGCCTTTCGTTTCATCTTCTTCTGAAAATGAAACATCATTTTCTTCCCACGTTTCATACGTCAACATGTTTTTTCCCCCTGTAAAAGCAAAAAGACGGTTTTAACCTAATGAAATAGGTTAAAACCGCCTCTAGTTTTTCTAGTCAGCGCTTTTTACTTTAAACGTACTTTTTCACTTTTCTCTAGTTGAATGACTTTTCCATCTTGCACAACAATTGTAATTGAACCATATTTCATATCAGCAAGCATCGCTTCAATTTTCTCAGATACTTCCTCAAAATGTTCCCGTACGCTCACGCGAACAGCCCCCCTTTTTATTCATAAAAAAAATCTTTCCCATTTCGAAAAGACTGTTCGGTAATATATTTTACCTTATCTTTCAAAATGGATTCCATTTTGCTGGATTTAGCACCTTGCTTTCTATAAGCAGGTTGCCGAGCTTCGCCGGGCCAGTTCCCTCCGCTTCTCTTGATAAGCTTTGTATTTGTATTTTATCACAATTCTGATTTTTTTCAATCCTAGTTTTCCGATATATTTTAATTATTTTATTTTATAAAAAAGGAATTGCCCATCCGAACAACTCCTTTTTCCTCATTTAAACAAGTTCTTTTATACGTATGCGATCGTTCCCAATAATATTTTCATATGTTTCGCGCTCTACAACAATTTGTGATGTACCACCTTTCGCGAAAACGACAGCTGGTCTACGAATCCGATTATAATTATTCGCCATCGAGTACCCGTATGCCCCTGTACAAGAAATTGCTAGTAAATCCGCAGAAGCAACTTTCGGTAGATTAATATCCCAAATTAACATATCTCCACTCTCGCAGCATTTCCCTGCAATCGAAACAACTTCCTCGTTCTCATCATTCCCTCGATTCGCTAACATCGCTTCATAACGAGCGTTATATAAAGCAGGTCTTAAGTTATCAGTCATCCCACCATCCACTGATACATATTTCCGAATACCAGGAATGTCTTTCACAGATCCGACTGTATAAAGTGTCGTTCCGGCATCACCTACAATACTACGGCCTGGTTCAACCCATATTTCTGGCAATGGATAATTACATAACGTAAATTGTTCTCTCACCGCACTTGTTACAGCTCGCACATACGTCTCAAGAGTTAATGGTGTATCGGACTCTGTGTAGCGTATTCCGAATCCTCCCCCTACATTTAGCACTTTTACTACATAATTTGTTCGCTCTCTCACTTTTTCTAAAAATTGATGAAGAACTTCAATCGCTCGTACAAAGCCGGCTGTTTCAAATATTTGTGATCCGATATGTGAATGAATTCCTAACACGTTATAATTTGATTTTTGTAAAGCAAGCTCAATTGCTTGCATCGCTTGACCATTTGACACGCCAAATCCAAATTTTGAATCATCTTGACCTGTTGTAATATATTCATGTGTGTGCGCCTCTACTCCGGGCGTTACACGAATTAATATGTTCACAAATTTCCCATGTTGCACTGCTAAATCATGCAAAATTTCTAATTCTAAGAAGTTATCTACGACAAAACAACCAATATTCGCCTGAAGAGCCATCACAATTTCTTCATCTGTTTTGTTATTGCCATGAAAATGAATGCGCGATGCCGGAAATCCTGCTTGTAGTGCAGTATATAATTCTCCTCCAGAAACAACATCTAATGACATATTCTCTTCACGAGCTACTCGGCACATCTCCATGCACAAGAACGCCTTGCTTGCATATGCTACTTGATAAGAGAACCCACTTTCTTTAAAAGCACGATGAAACGCGCGGCACTTTCCTCGAATTGACTCTTCATCGTATACATAAAGTGGTGTTCCGTATTGTTTTGCTAGCTGCGTCGTATCGCACCCTCCAATTTCTAAGTGTCCTTGCCCATTGATTCGGCTTGTGCCGTGTAAATACATTTGAATTCCTCCCTTATTTCCTCTAAAACTCATAACCCCAATCTTCTATTCATTGCAGCACGCTTTTAGATAGACAAAAAACGCGCGGAACAATGTTCACACGCGTTTCTTATTAGGAAAAATATATATTGAAAAAATAAACGAGTTGTTATCTCCTCAAAATAAGAAACCGCATCAACATCTCCAAATAGCTCTCCATAAAATAAATCTTATGACAGTACTACATTTATTCAATGCAGTCCCAATATATGAATAAGATGGTTATTCTTATATTTCGGCAATAGTCCCTTTCAACCTATGATCACAGATTCCATTAAATCTCCCATAGCTTACTCTTTCCTATCGCGGCCTCTACCTTTGAGAGTAGATGAGGTAAGTCTATTTAATTTTCAAACATCTAATTGTTGCTATTAACAATACCAAAGGACCATTTTATTTGTCAAACAATTTTTTATATTGCTTTTTTACAGTTTAGTTTCGTATCGTTTGGTAAGCGCTTTACTGAAACCTTTGTCACTTCCCATTCGCCTTCTTCGTTATTAAATGTAATCGTTACCTTCTCAAATGGTGGCGCAATTTTCCCTGCAACACGTTCATACTTCGTTACTTCAATAACTGCTTGAAATAAATATGTACCGCTATACACTTTTTTTAAACTAATAATTTTCGGACATTGATAAGGCTTCAAGCTCCCATATTGTTTTTCAATTGCTTTATTTATTTTCGGAAATAGGACAGAATAAAGGGCATCTTCCATAAGAGGTGCATCATATTGAGCTACCGACACACTTGGTGAAGCAAAAAGTATAACACTACTGCATACTATAAAATATAATAATTTTCGCATTATAACCTCCGTATTGTTACACGATTCTTTCCGCGCACGATAATAATCATACATAGAAACTCCATTTTATTGTCTCCTACTGCCCTTTTTCTACTCAATTATTATAAAAAAGTCCACAACTCTCTTTTATTTTCGTATAATGATACTCATAGTATAATAAACATAATAATAAAGGACTGTTCGTATATATAAAATGAGGCGCTAATCAAATCGGCCCACAAGAACCGTCATGCTTTTTAGGAGAGGAGTATATTATGCTACAACGTCTGTTTCCAAAACTGCGATTCGCACTCGTTGCAGTCGTTTTATTATGGATAAAAACATATATTGTGTACAAGCTAGCGTTTGATATTAAAATTGATAATTTCTTTGAAGAATTTATGCTTTTTATTAATCCACTAGCTGCGTTACTTTTATTTTTCGGTTTTGCTTTATTTGCATCTAAACACCGAAATCGCATTATAGTTGGAATTAGTTTTATACTGTCATTCATTTTATTTGGAAATGCAATGTTTTATGGGTTTTATAACGATTTCGTTACGTTCCCAGTATTATTTCAAACAAATAATATGGCTGATTTAGGAACGAGTATAAAAGAACTCTTTACGTATAAAACATTACTGTTATTCGCAGATGCGATCATCTTAATGTTTCTTTCGCGTAAATTCCCATCATTTTGCGACAAGACGCCGCTTTCTCGCTCTGAGAAGAGAACTTTCTTTAGCGGTGTAACTGCTCTATTAGCACTACAAATTGTTGTTTCCGTTATTTATAAACCACAAATGTTCTCACGCTCGTTTGACCGTCAAACTGTCGTGAAAAATTTAGGTTTATACACATATCATCTATTTGATATTACACTTCAATCTAAATCTTCAGCTGAACGTGTATTTGCAAGTGGGGACGGGTTCTCTGAAATTAAAAACTATACAGATTCAAAAGATAAACAAGTTGACAAAAATTTATTTGGAGCTGCAAAAGGCAAAAATGTTATTTTAATTTCAATGGAATCTACACAAAGTTTTGTTATTAATAAAAAAATAAATGGAAAAGAAATTACTCCATTTTTAAATGAATTTATTAAAGATAGCTTTTATTTCGATAACTTCTATCATCAAACAGGGCAAGGTAAAACTTCTGATGCTGAATTTATCGTTGAAAATTCACTTTATCCGTTAGACCGCGGTTCTGTATTCTTTACTCATGCAACAAATGAATATACAGCTACACCAGAACAATTAAAGAAATACGGATATTCTTCTGCTGTCTTCCATTCAAACGATAAAACGTTTTGGAATCGTGATGTAATGTATCCTGCACTTGGATATGATCGTTACTTTAATTTAAATGATTACGTAGGCACAGAACAAATGTCTGTCGGTTGGGGGTTAAAAGATAAAGAGTTCTTTGAACAATCTATTCCAAAGCTAAAATCTTTACCACAGCCATTCTATACAAAATTCATTACTTTAACAAACCATTTTCCATTTCTTCTAAATCCAGAAGATCAATATGTTGATGAGTTTAATTCAGAAAGTGGTGTTGTAAACCGTTACTTCCCAACTGTTCGTTACACAGATGAAGCTCTTAAACAATTTATTAAACAATTAAAAGAAGAAGGACTGTATGATAATTCCGTTATTGTCATTTATGGAGATCATTACGGTATTTCTGAAAACCATAACGCAGCTATGGCTCAGTTCCTTGGGAAAGACGCTATTACACCGTTTGATTCTATGCAATTACAACGCGTCCCTCTCATCATTCACGTGCCTGGTCAAGAAGGAAAAGTCATTTCTAAAGTGTCTGGTCAAATTGATATTAAACCAACGCTACTTCATTTACTTGGTATTAAAACAAATCAATCAGTTGAATTTGGAACTGACCTATTTATTAAAGAAAAAGACCCTCTTATGGTAATGCGTGATGGTAGCTTCGTTTCGGAAGATTATGTGTATACAAAAAACATGTGCTATAAACGAAACACAGGTGAAGAAGCAGACATCTCATTATGTCAACCGAATATTGAAAAAGCAAAAACAGAATTGAAACTTTCCGACAAACTCATTTATGGAGATTTGTTACGTTTCGATCCTAACAATCGGTATAAAACTGGAACTATGACAACGAACTTTGAATAATACACGAAGCAACTTTATAAAAGTTGCTTCTTTTTTCACTTATTTTTCAAATCATTCTTCTATGAAATCTTTCACAAATTGGGAATTTCTTTCGTATGAGGAAGAAATTTATGGTATGATAAAATAAGTAAACTTTCATACACTAATTAAGAATTTATTACAGAAAGCAAGGGATCAGATTTTGTATAGAGCAGCTATTCCAAACTTATTTACGCTCGGAAATTTATATAGTGGATTCTTGTCAATCGGCTATGCATCTTTAGGATATTATAAATCAGCTGCTATTTTAGTACTTATCGGGATGATGTTAGATAGTCTTGATGGGCGTGTTGCTCGTTTATTACGCGTTGATTCACAAATGGGAAAAGAGCTTGACTCGCTTGCAGATGTCGTAACATTTGGTGCAGCACCTGCTGTTCTCATGTATTACACATCTTTCTCTAATTATGGAATCATCGGACTATACATAGCGGGGCTATTCCCTCTT
This sequence comes from Bacillus cereus group sp. MYBK139-1, assembly GCF_051916915.1. NCBI lineage: Bacteria > Bacillati > Bacillota > Bacilli > Caryophanales > Bacillaceae > Bacillus > Bacillus cereus group sp. MYBK139-1. The sequence goes on from NZ_JBQAHO010000003.1 coordinate 37,968, forward strand.
TTCGGAGCATATCGTTTAGCACGATTTAATGTAACACCATCTTCTACTTCAATGAAATATTTCACTGGGGTACCGATTACAGCAGCGGGAGGGCTTGTTGCTTTCTTAACATTATTTTCACATACCATTCCAAAAATCGTTCTTATTACAGTATTTGTAACGTTCGCATTTTTAATGGTGAGCCGCATTCGTATCCCAAGTTTAAAAGATGTACCAATTCCACGATATAGCATCATTATTACACTATTTTTAGTGGGCATCATTATCACAATGTACCAAACAGGGTTCGGTAATTTTTCTGTTTTCTTATTCATTGCTATTCCACTATATATTTTGTACATGCTATCTCAATTCCTTAGACAAAGACCATCAAAAAGAGCAAATAAAGAAAAATAAAGAAACCTTCCGATTCCGGAAGGTTTCTTTTTATTTTGTAACGAATACTTTTTGATTGACAGGTGTTACAGGTTCTTCGCCATTTAATACAGCTAAAATATTTCTTACCGCCGTTTCGGCCATCGCATCACGCGTTTCGAATGTTGCATTTCCTACGTGAGGAGCAAGTACCACATTCTTTAATCCTTTTAGCTCTTCAGTAATTTTCGGCTCAAATTCAAACACGTCAAGAGCTGCCCCTTCAATTTCATTCGTTTTTAAAGCATGAGCAAGTGCCGCTTCATGCATAATTGGTCCACGTGAAGCATTTATAATATACGCTGTTTTCTTCATCATTTTGAACTGTTCCTCATCAATCATATGATGCAATTTCGGATTATACGCACAGTTAATTGTAATAAAGTCTGCTGTTTGTAATAATTCTTCCAATGTTACATATGTTGCTTCCAGTTCACTTTCAGCTTCAGGCTTTCGATTTGGTCCTGTATATAAAACATTCATTCCAAACGCTTTTGCACGCTTTGCAACTGCCTTTCCGATTTCTCCAAGGCCGATAATTCCAATTGTCTTACCATGTACTTCGCGGCCTAAGAAAAATAATGGAGCCCATCCGTTAAATCCAGTTGTACGGCATAGCGTATCACCTTCAGGAATTCTACGTGCAGCTGCTAAAAGAAGTGCAAATGTTAATTCCGCTGTCGCTTCCGTTGATACTTTCGGTGTATTCGTTACCGCAATCCCTTTTCCTCCGGCATATGAGTAATCAATATTATCGTAACCAGCACCGTAGTTTGCAACAATCTTTAAATTAGGTGCCGCATCAATCACTTCTTTTGTCACCTTTGTAGAAAGTAAGCTTAACAATGCATCTTTATCTTTTACACGTTCTGTTAATTCATCTAAAGAAATTAACTCCTCTTTATCATACATTTCTACATCATGATCTTTTAATAGTTCTAATCCGATTTCGGGAATTTTTCCTGCTACTAATATTTTTGCCACTATACTAACACCTCTTCTATACAAAATAGGATAGCTCTTATCTTTCATTGTAAGAAATCCACATATAAAAACCAAGGAATTTGATTATAGTTTTGAAAATCGACACTTTTCCATAAAAAAAGAGGAGATACAAGTCTCCCCTCTTTTTACGCTTTTTCTTGCGATTGTTTTCCAAGCTTCACATCAATTGTTCCTTCTGCAACTGTATCACTAATTTGTTCCTCAATCACTGATTGAGATGTAGCATTCGTATCAGAAGTATACGCTTGTTGCTGTGCATCTTGTACGTTTTGTTTATTTTGTTGTTTCACCATTTCTTTACCCTCCTTTTTATTCTTTCTTATTTTGAACAAAAAGATGGGTTTTCATGAAAAAATCGTGATCATTTTGAAATTGTTACTTCTTCTTCTAGTAATCTCATCGTTCGGACTCGTTTCGTAAATGTAGCTAAGTGAGCAATATCATGATTACGTAACGTCTTTATATTCTCTTCCACATATTTTCCTAAATCATTCGGATAATGAGCATCTGAAGAGAGTGTAATCGGAACTTCGTGTTTAGCTAATACTTGTAAATATAGCGGACTCGGACACATTTCGCGCACAGGATAGCGATAGTACAATCCCGCATTTATTTCCGTTGCTGTATTTGTTTCTACTAATGCACGCGCAATTTTCTTATAATAGGAAAGTTGTTCATTCTCATCTAACCGATAATTAAATACTTTTATGTTGTCAAGATGAGCAATAATATCAAATAACTCAGAACGAACTGCGCACTCAACCGTTTTGAAAAACGTATCATATAAAGCATATAAGTCATGTTCCTTAAAATATTCTTTCGTATCTGGATTATCAAATCCCCAGCCATTTAAAAAATGAACAGAACCAATTACATAATCAAAATCTCCTAATGCGAGTAAAGATTGTAATTGTTGTTCACCACCAATAAAATAATCCGCTTCAATTCCAAGTTTAAGCGTAACACCTCTTTTACTCCACCGTTCTTTCGCCTCTTCAATTGCCTTTGTAAAATCATGTAGTGAAGCTACCCTTACTTGTTCTAACCATTCCTTTTGTAAACGTCCAAGCCCCGAATCACTAATATCAACATATTTTTCATAGTATTCTTTCGCTTCATAAAAACGATATAAATGATCGACAATACCAACTTCTTTTATCCCTTTTCGCAAAGCTTCTTCTAAATATAAATCAATCCATTTCGTTGTAAATGGTCCTTCATTCACACGTCTTTGCAGGCGTTCTTGTGTTTTTACAAGCCATTCCATAGAATGTTTTTCTTCTTTTAGCGGTTCATAATGTTGTAATGATTCATTTATTTTAGCTAGCCATCCTATTGAATATGGCCCTTCTTCTAAATGAATGTGATAATCCACCTTCATACATATTCCCCCTATAATGTATCTATTTCTCTTCTGTCCCCTACTCTCGAAAGCTTCCCATTTCTTTCTGTCACTTCCTCCATAATATCTTCTAATGATATATTTTTTTCGGCTAATAATACGAAGCAGTGATACAATACATCAACCATTTCTTTCACTAGCTCTTCGTTATCATTATTTTTGGATGCAATAATTACTTCAAAACATTCCTCACCAATTTTCTTTAAAATTTTATCTTCTCCTTTTGAAAACAAGTAATTTGTATATGATTCAGGAAGTGGATTTCTCTTTCGTTCTTTAATTGTTTCAAATAGTAATGTGAAGGCGTTTTTCATATGTATCCCCCTATATAATTTTGTAATGAAAACATGTTTTTTCTCCCGTATGACATGCAGGTCCTACTTGCTTTACGACAACAACAATTGAATCTTGATCACAATCTAAATAAAGAGATTGCACATGTTGGACATTACCTGATGTTTCTCCTTTATTCCATAACGACCTTCTTGAACGAGAATAAAACCATGTTCTTTTCGTTTCTATTGTTTTTTCATATGCCTCTTCATTCATATAAGCTAGCATTAAAACTTCTTTTGTACCTTCTTCAATTACAACTGCTGGTAATAGTCCTTTTGAAAAGTTAGGTTTCATAGCCGCACCTCAACATTTGCATTTCTTAACTTTCTCTTTACGTCCCCTATTGTCGCCTCACCGTAATGAAAGATTGATGCCGCTAATGCTGCATCAACTGTTGTCTTTTGAAACACTTCTATAATGTGATTAGCATGACCACATCCACCTGACGCGATGACAGGTACGGAAACACTTTTTGAAATTTCTTCTGTTAAACGAAGGTCATATCCGTTTTTCGTTCCGTCTGCATCCATACTCGTTAATAAAATTTCGCCTGCGCCTAGCTCTGTAACGCGCTTTGCCCACCTGATTGCATCCATTCCCGTATCAACTCTTCCGCCGTTCACATATATATTCCACTTATCTTCTGCTACTTTTCTAGCATCAATTGCGACGACAATACATTGTGAACCAAAATGCTCTGCCCCTTCTTCGATTAATTTTGGATTTCGTACTGCTGCTGAGTTAATTGAAACTTTATCTGCTCCAGCTCTTAGTAAATTGTACATATCTTTCACACTTGAAATCCCTCCGCCAACTGTAAGAGGAATAAATACTTTTGAAGCCGTTTTTTCTACAACATCTATAATCGTTTTTCGTCCTTCATGCGTTGCCGTAATATCTAAAAATACTATTTCATCTGCTCCCGCATCATTATATAAAGCTGCTATTTCAACAGGATCCCCGACATCTTGTAACCCTATAAAATTTACCCCCTTTACGACTCGCCCTTCTTTCACATCTAGACATGGAATAATGCGTTTTGCTAACATAACTTTGTTACCTCTAGCACTTCTTCTAAATCAATCGTTTTCTCGTAAAGAGCCTTACCAATTATGACGCCGTATATGTTCATATCATTTAACTTTTTCACATCTTGAATAGATGCAACTCCTCCAGAAGCAATAAGTCGAGTAGAAACGCTTTTTTGTAGTAATTCCAATTGCTCTATATTCGGTCCTGTAAGCGTCCCGTCTTTCGAAATATCTGTAAACACAATCGTTTGAACACCTACATTCTCCATTTGTTTTGCTAAATCAATATAAGAAATTTCAGATACATCAAGCCAGCCTCTCGTTGCTACGAAACCATTTTTCGCATCAATTCCGACGATGATTTTTTCTTTATATAGAAAAACTGCTTCTTCTAAAAATGGCTTATCATAAAGAGCAGCTGTTCCTAAAATCACTTTATCTACCCCTACTGAAAATAACTTCTCTACGGCTACAAGTGATCGAATTCCTCCTCCAACTTGCACTGGAATACGTACTGCCTTGCAAATTCTTTCAATGACGGACAAGTTTAACGACTCACCAGCAACTGCACCATCTAGATCAACAATGTGCAACCGTTTCGCTCCAAATTTTTCAAATATAATTGCTTGCGCAACCGGATCTTCATTCATTACTGTTTCTTTACTAAATTCCCCTTGATACAGTCTAACGCATCGTCCCTTTTTTAAATCGATAGCTGGGAAGATTTCCATGATTCTACCACTCCTTTAAAATTTTTCAACATTTCCATCCCTATGTCACCACTTTTTTCAGGATGAAACTGTGCGCCATATATATTTCCTTTTGCTACAAAACCAGGTACTTTTACTCCATAATCACTTATTCCATACACAATTTCATTTGGACAATCTGCGTAATAAGAGTGGACATAATATACGAAAGAACCGTCCTCTACTCCATTCCAAAGCGCTATTTCTCCTTCTTTCTTTAACTCATTCCATCCCATATGAGGAATTTTATAAGGAACCTTTAACTTTCGAATAACGCCTGGCAATAAACTTAGCCCGTTACAGTCTTCTAGTTCCTCACTTTTTTCAAATAAAAGCTGCATTCCTAGGCAAATACCTAGAAGTGGTTTTCTGGAACGCCCAATTTCTTGTAACACACGCACTAAATCTTTTTCTTCCAATACATCCATCGCTTTTGGAAATGCACCTACTCCTGGTAAAATCACTCCATCACTTCTAAAAATCTCTTCTTTATCACTCGTTACAATGTACGCTGCTCCAATATGCTTTAATGCTTGTTCTACACTACGAATATTTCCCATTCCATAATCTATAATAGCAATCAATTACAACATCCCTTTCGTTGAATTTACACCAGTAATGTTGACATTTCTTTCGACTGCTTCTCTAAGCGCTCTACCAAACGCTTTAAATAAGGCTTCAATTTTGTGATGTGTATTACTTCCGTATAAAATGCGAGCATGTAATGTAATATTGGCAGCATGAGCAACTGCTCTAAAAAATTCTTCCGTTAGTTCTGTATCAAAATCCCCAAGCTTCGGATTCGTTAATTCTCCTTGAAATACAATATATGAGCGTCCACTTATATCAATTGCAACAAAGCCTAAAGACTCATCCATCGGTACATATGCTGAGCCGTACCTGTTAATCCCCTCTTTACTGTGCAGTGCTTCTTTCAAACAATTTCCGAGTACAATCCCAACATCCTCAACTGTATGATGCGCATCAACGAATACATCCCCTTCTGCCTCCACTTGCAAACCGAATCTTCCATGCCTTGCAAATAAAGTTAGCATATGATCAAAAAAACCAACTCCCGTTTGTACAGAAACGTTCTTCCCATCATCAAGCTGTAAACTTAATTTTATTTTTGTCTCTGTCGTCTCACGTATTTGACTAGACTCACGCATTATTCTTCCTCCTCAAATCTTATTTGAATTGCTCTCGCATGCGCATGTAACCCTTCTTTATTGGCAAGCTCTACAATATGATGTTGGACATCTCTTAATGCTTCCTCCGTATAAGACAGAAAGCTTGATTTTTTCACAAAATCATCGACTGATAACGGTGAGAAAAACCTTGCCGTTCCACTTGTCGGTAACACGTGATTCGGCCCTGCTAAATAATCCCCGAGCGGTTCTGGTGCATATGCTCCAAGAAAGATAGATCCTGCATGTTTCACATAAGCTAGAGCATTCATTGGTTCTTTTATATGTAACTCTAAATGTTCCGGGGCAATTTCATTCGATAACTTTAGCGCCTCATCTAAAGAAGGAACGATAAAAATGGCCCCATTTCTCTTTATTGATTCACGTGCAATTTCGCTTCTTGGTAATGTTTCTAACTGCCTTTCTATCTCTTTTTCTACTTTTTTTGCTAAATCTATATTTGTTGTAATACAAATTGCTGTCGCTCTCTCGTCATGTTCTGCTTGCGATAATAAATCAGCAGCAATATATTTTGCATTGCCGGTTTCATCTGCAATAACTACAATTTCTGACGGTCCAGCAATCATATCGATATTTACTATTCCATATACTTCTCGTTTCGCTAGAGCGACGTACAAATTTCCTGGTCCAACTATTTTATCCACTTTCGGAATCGATTCCGTCCCGTATGCTAAAGCAGCAATTGCTTGCGCACCACCTATCGTATAAATTTCATCTACTCCCGCAAGGCTTGCAGCAACTAAAATATGTGGATCAATTCCTCCTTCTCTTGGCGGTGTTACCATTACAATCTTTTTCACACCAGCGAGTTTTGCTGGCAATACATTCATTAATACTGACGAAGGATACGAAGCAGTTCCGCCTGGCACATATACTCCTACATTCTCTAACGGCCGAATGATTTGTCCTCTAATGATGCCTTTACTCGCGCAATCGAACATCGATTGTCTTTTTTGCTTTTCATGGTAAGAAATAATGTTTTTCTTCGCCTCTTGTAACGCTTCTAAAAATGAATTCTCTACAAACAAACTCGCTTGTTTTATTTCTTCTTCACTTACACGAAAATCTTTCATCTTTACACCATCAAACTTTTTTGTATAAAAAGATAAGGCATCATCCCTACTCTCCCTTACATTTTGAACGATTTCACTTACACTTCTTTGAACAGTTTCTTCTATTATATTGGCATTTTCTCGTAGTAATTTTATTTTCGATAACGCCTTTTGAAAATCTTCAAAAACGATCTCCATTACAAGTCCCCCTATTTTCCTGACAAAATTTCTTGCTCCATCATATTTATAATACTGAATATTTCGTCTTTTTTAGTTTTTAATGCAGCCTTATTTACAATCATTCGAGCAGATATAGAATACATTTCCTCAAATACAATGAGTCCATTTTCTTGTAATGTTTTTCCTGTTTCAACAATATCAACAATCGCATCTACCAACCCAAGAATAGGAGCAATTTCTACAGAACCTTCTATTTTTATGATTTCTACATCCTCTCCTTTATCATGAAAATAGTTAGAAGTAATATGTGGATATTTCGTCGCAATACGTTTCTTCCGGTAGCTCTTCGGATTATAAGTAGGAATAGAAGCAACACAAAACTTACACACACCTACTCCTAAATCCAACATTTCATAAATATCTTTTTCGTTTTCCATTAAAATGTCTTTTCCAACGACCCCGATATCCGCTACTCCATGTTCTACATAAGTAGCAACATCTACTGCTTTCACTAAAATAAATGAGATATCTGTATTTTTACTTTGAAAGACAAGCTTTCGTCCTTTATTTTTAAGCTCTGAACAATCGATTCCAATCTGCTCAAAGAGTGGAATCACATGTTTTTCTAATCTTCCTTTCGTTAACGCAATTTGAATGTTACGCATGAAGTTTCTCCTTCTTTCTGGACTACCCATTTCTCGTTCCATACATATTCCACTAACGATTCGTTCTTTGCCTCAACGACCGTTACTATTTGATGCTTTCTTGCAAATTGAAAGGTGTCATTTAAATTAGAAAATAAAGATATCTCTACTTTTTTCCCGTCCTTTTGAAGTAAATTTCGTAACCGTTCCGCTTCTGCTAATCTATTTAACTCGTAATGAATCATAATATCTATTCTCTTTCGTTCATATGGTTCTTGCTGCTCCTGCAGCGCCTTCACAATTTGATTAACTTGCACCGCGAGTCCAACAGCCGGCAACATTTCTCCAAAATTTCCAATTAACTCATCATATCTTCCGCCACTAACAATTTCTTCTCCAATTTCATATATATACCCTTTGAAAATAACACCTGTATAATAGTCCAAATGTTGAATCATACCTAAATCAATTGATATGTACGATCCATAGCCTAGCTTGTCAATTGCTTCATATATTTCTTTCACTCTTGCGATGGCCATTTTCATTTCATTACTTGATGCGAGTTTTTCTGCTTCCTCAATCACTTCTAAATTCCCAAATAACCTTGGTAATTTCTCCAGTAACCTTACTGTTTCATCACATCGCTCTAATTTCTTTTCTCTAATAAAATTTGATAGAGCGGCATAATTTTTACTTTCAATATATGTTCTAAGAACTTTCTCTTCTTCCTCATGAATGGAGAGCTTTTTGACAATACATTTATATAACTGCACTTGCCCAATCTCTATTGTAAAAGATTGCACTTTCAACTTTTGAAGTGATTGAATGACACTTATAACACATTCAATTTCAGCTCTTACATTATCAATACCAATAATTTCAATACCACTTTGCACGATCTCATTATATTTTCCAGTAAGGGACTCATTCGCTCGAAATACATTTCCGCTATACGTCACTTTAAGTGGTGTATCACACCTCTGCGTTCCGATCACTCTCGCTAAAGGAATTGTCATATCTGGACGCAATACGATAATCCTTCCCTTTTCATCGAAAAATTTATACATCTTTTCTTCATCTATCGGCCTGCTTTGAAAGGCGAACACATCATAAAATTCAATTGTTGGTGTCCTTATTTCTTCATAACCTCTCTCTAAAAAAGTACGCCTTAATTTTTGCTCCACTTCTTCAATTAACATACATTCTTCGAATAAATAATCTCTCGTTCCATTTGGATTTGCCCGTTTCCATTTTGTCATCGAAATTCTCACACCTTTCCCTTTCTAATGTATGCTTATTTCATGCACCTAAACCGAAAATAAAAAGAGCCTTGTAGATAAAATATACCTACAAGGCTCTTTAGTAGCGTGTAGGTACAACGGGAATAACCCTTGCACCTACACGTTTTCACGCTAGGTTCAAGGGCTTTATGTATGATGATGTAGTTGTGTAAGCATTTTAATAGATTGCATTGTTTTCATAATACTTACTCCCTTTCTCCTCTAATTTTTACATAGTATATAATACTTAATTCTGAATGTAAATACATTTTAAATATTCCGTTATCTTTTAATGTACAGCTACCCTTCTTTCATACTCTTTTATTTCTTGTTCATATTGCATTGTAATACTAATTTCATCTAAACCATTTAATAATTTCTCTTTCCACATTTTCTCGATTTTAAAATGAAACCTGTGCGTACTTGTTGTAATTACTTCATTCTCTAAATCTACTTCTATTTGTTCTCTTGCATCCGTTTTGGCAAGCTTTTCTCGCATTTCTTTATCCATTACAATTGGTAACATACCATTCTTCATACAATTCATATAAAAAATATCTGCAAACCCTCCCGCGATAATTACGCGGAAACCATAATCAGCAAGTGCCCAAGGTGCGTGTTCTCTTGAAGAACCACATCCAAAATTATCACCTGTAATTAATATACTTGCTCCTTTTCTATCTGATGCATTAAGTGGGAAATTAGGGTTTTCGTGTCGTTCATTATCATACCGCCACTCATCAAATAAATATTTTCCAAATCCCGTCCTTTCAATTCTCTTTAAATATTGCTTCGGAATAATTTGATCTGTATCAATGTTATCATTCATAAGTACTGCGGCAGTACCTTTATGAATACGAAATGGCTCCATCATAACTCTCCTTTCTAATATCAACAAAATGACCATATAACGCAGCTGCTGCCGCCATTGCTGGGCTAACTAAATGTGTTCTTGCTCCTTTTCCTTGTCTTCCTTCAAAATTACGATTTGAAGTGGAAGCGCAATGCTCTCCCTCAGGTACTTGATCTGGATTCATTCCAAGACACATGGAACATCCAGGTTCTCTCCATTCAAATCCCGCTTCTTCAAATATGTGATGTAGTCCTTTTTGCATCGCCGCGTCCCTTACTCTTTTCGATCCAGGCACAACGAGTGCTCGCACACCTTCTTTTACCTTTCTCCCTTTCACAACAGCTGCAGCAATTTCTAAATCAGAGAGCCTGGAATTTGTACAAGATCCAATGAAGACATGCTGAACTGGAATATCATACGTACTTTGTCCAGGGCTTAATCCCATATAAGAAAATGCTCTTTCGTCATTTACATCATGTTTTTCTGGCAATTTCTCATCAATACGAACTCCCATACTCGGATTTGTTCCCCACGTAACGTATGGCGCTAAATCTGTAACATCTATCGAAATATGTAAATCATACATTGCATCTACATCTGTATAAAGTTCAGACCATTTCTTCTCGAAAGTTTCATAGTCTTTCGGTGCATATTTACGTCCTTTTACATAAGCAATTGTTTTTTCATCTGGCGCGATAATACCCGCTTTTGCTCCTCCTTCAATCGCCATATTACAAAGCGTCATTCTCTCTTCCATCTCCATAGCCTGAATCGTCTCTCCGTAAAATTCCATTACGTATCCCGTTCCAACTGCTACACCATACTTTGAAAAGAGATGCAAAATAATATCTTTTGCGTAAACACCTTTCTGTAATTTCCCTTTTAACTCAATGCCCATCGCTTTCGGTTTTCTTTGCCACAGCGTTTGCGTTGCCAATACATGTTCCACTTCACTCGTACCAATACCAAATGCTAGCGCACCAAATGCACCGTGCGTTGCCGTATGGCTATCACCACAAACAATTGTTTTTCCTGGCTGCGTGAGCCCAAGTTCTGGTCCGATAACATGAACGATCCCCTGCTCTTTATCTCCAATATCCGCTAACGGCACCTGAAATTGTTTACAATTTTCCCGTAGTGTATCTAGTTGCTGCTTCGCAATGCGATCGGTAATATTCCAAACATCTTTCGTTGGAATATTATGATCCATCGTTGCGAATGTTAAATCTGGTCTGCGTACCGTTCGATTTGTAAGCCGCAAGCCTTCAAAGGCTTGCGGTGACGTTACTTCATGAACAAGGTGCAGATCGATATATAATAAATCCAATCCGTTTTCATTTGTCGCAACTACGTGTTTTTCCCAAAGCTTATCTAGCAACCTTTTCCCCATTATCTCCCTCTCCCTACCAATGCTTGTTCTTCCATTTCTTGCATAACTGCCTTCGTAAATGAAGTTGTCGTTTCAGTCCCGCCGATATCGGCTGTACATTTTCCTGATTTAAGGACTGTGAAAATTGCTTCTTCAATTGCATACCCTTCTCTCGTTAATCCGAACGATTGCCCAAGCATCATGGCAACAGAGCGCATCATGGCAATTGGATTCGCTTTATTTTTCCCGGCAATATCCGGCGCTGATCCGTGAATAGGCTCGTATAGCGAAGGGCCCTTTTCCGCGTGACTTGCTGATGGAAGCATTCCTAATGATCCAGCTAATACGGAAGCTTCGTCACTTAAAATATCCCCAAATAAATTTTCTGTTACAATTACATCAAACCGTCCTGGATTCCGAATTAACTCCATAGCAGCTGCATCTACTAAAATATGTTCTAATTCAACATCTGGATAACGAAGTGCTACTTCTTCTGTTACAGTTCTCCATAGTTTACTAGATTCTAAAACATTCGCCTTATCAATAGATGTTACTTTTTTCTTCCGTTTATTCGCTAATTGAAAGGCATAAGAAACGATACGTTCAATTTCATGGCGATGATACGTAAGTGTATCCGTTGCTACTTCGTCGGTTCGTTCTTTCGGATAAGAAAAATAAATCCCACCTGTTAATTCACGAACAACAACGAAATCAATTTCATCAGCCTTTTTTAATGGAGATAAATGTGCCGTTGCACTTTCTACCGTTACAGGGCGAACGTTCGCAAATACACCGAGTCCTTTTCTTAAAGCTAATAATCCTTTCTCTGGTCTTTCTTTCGCACTATCCCACCTTGGTCCACCAACTGCTCCTAGTAAAACCGCATCACTTGCTAAACAAGCGGCAAGTGTTCGTTGTGGTAATGGCTGCCCATTTGAATCAATAGCACTCCCGCCGAAGTACTCATCTTGCAAATGGAAATGATGACCATATAGCCTTTCCACCATACGCAATACTTCCTTCGCACTTTCCATAACTTCCGGTCCAACACCATCACCAGCTAAACAAACGATACGTTTTTCCAATTTCAACACTCCTTTTAATTGAATTTTCAGAACTTTAATTTAATAGGTGAGAATAGCTCCTCTCACCTATTAAACACTTATTTCACAAGCTGGATAAAAGATTTCAATTTCCCCGCTGCGTGGACATATGCTCTCGCCGACGCTTCCAATACGTCTTGTGCAACACCAAAACCTGATACTTGATGTGTTCCTTCTTTTAGTTCAACATGAACATGAGCCAGTGCATCTTGACCTTGCGTAATAGATTGTATGCGATAATCCGCCAATTCACATTCTAACCCTAAAATTCTTTGGATTGCATTATAAATCGCTTCAATACTACCAGAGCCAGTAGCTGCATCTTCGAATACATTTCCTTCCTCATCTTTTAGTACAACTGTCGCACATTGTGTACTATTTGATACGAAATGTACTTGCAATTGCGTAATATTATATTGCTGAGCCGCAAATGCTGCTTCACCAAGCATAAGTGCTCGTAAATCTTCCTCAGTAATTTCCTTCTTACGATCAGCTAATTTTTTAAACGCTTCAAACACCGCATCTCGTTCTTCCGTTGTAAATTCATAGCCAAGCTCTTTCATTTTTTCTGTAAACGCATGACGTCCAGAATGTTTCCCAAGTACAAATAGGTTTTGAGATTCACCTACTAGCGCTGGTTCAATAATTTCATATGTTGTCACTTCTTTTAATACACCATCTTGATGAATTCCTGATTCATGAGCAAATGCATTCGCTCCAACGATCGCTTTATTTTTCGGTACAACCATACCTGTTAATCTGCTTACTAATGTACTTGTCGCTTTAATTTCTTTTAGCGTCATAGAAGGCTCTGCTTGATAGAAATCTTTTCTAATATGAAGAGCAACTGCGACTTCTTCTAATGCCGCATTCCCTGCTCTTTCACCAATTCCATTAATTGTTCCCTCTACTTGCAATGCTCCCCCTTCAACTGCAGCTAGCGAATTTGCTACAGCCATCCCAAGATCATCGTGACAATGACAAGAGAAAATTGCTTTTTCATATGAAGGAACGGATTCTTGTAAGTACTTAAAAAGAGAATAATATTCTTCTGGATTCGTATATCCAACTGTATCTGGAATATTAATTACATTCGCTCCTGCACGAATCGCAACTTCTACTGCCTCAGCTAAAAAATCTCTTGATGTTCTTGTCGCATCTTCTGCTGAAAATTGTACTGTCGGAAATAACGACTTCCCAAGTGTAACCGAGCGGTAAATACTATCTAATACATCTTCTTTTGACATACAAAGTTTATATTTCATATGAATATCACTCGTAGCTAAAAATACGTGTAAACGAGGAGATACCGCACCTTTCACAGCTTCATATGCTCTTCGAATGTCGCCTTCTTTCGCTCTAGCTAAACTCATAACTGTAGCATTTTGAATTGTATTCGCGATGCGTTTTACCGATTGAAAATCCCCTTCGGAAGCTGCTGCAAAGCCAGCTTCCATTACGTTAATACCAAGTCTCTCTAATTGTTTCGCAATTTGCAATTTCTCTTGTTCATTTAAATTCACTCCTGGTGATTGTTCGCCATCACGTAGCGTCGTATCCATGAACAAAATCTGCTTCATATTATTTCATCCCTACCTTTACTCGCGGCTGTACGAAAGGCATCATTTCACGTAATTTACGTCCAACTACTTCGATTTCATGTTCATTTTCTTTCTCATTTGTCGCATGGAAATTCGGTCTTCCGGCTTTATGCTCTGCAATCCAACCTCTTGCAAATGTACCATCTTGAATTTCTGTTAGCACTGTACCCATCGCTTTCTTCGTATCTTCCGTTACAACACGTGGTCCTGATACGAAGTCGCCCCACTGCGCTGTATCTGAAACTGAATATCTCATATTTTCAAGTCCACCTTCATACATAAGGTCAACAATAAGTTTCAGTTCATGTAAACATTCAAAATATGCAAGTTCCGGCTGATATCCGGCATCAACTAACGTTTCAAATCCAGCTTTCACCAGCGCAGTTACTCCGCCGCAAAGTACAGCTTGCTCTCCAAATAAATCTGTTTCCGTTTCTTCTTTAAATGTCGTTTCTAATACACCAGCTCTCGTCGCTCCAATTCCATCGGCATAAGAAAGTGCCTTTTCAGTCGCAACTCCTGTTGCATCTTGGTATACTGCAAATAGTGCCGGAACAGCTCCTCCTTCAGCAAACGTACGACGAACTAAATGTCCCGGCCCTTTTGGTGCTACTAAAAATACATCTACATTCGCTGGTGGTTTCACTTGATCAAAGTGAACATTAAATCCGTGTGCAAAAACGAGAGAATTTCCTGCCTGTAAATTTGGCGCAATTTCCGCTTCATATACTTCTGGTTGCAGTTCATCTGGCAGTAAAATCATTACTACATCAGCCTGCTTTGCTGCTTCCGCTACTGTATATACTGAAAATCCATCTTCTTTCGCTTTATCCCAAGACTTCCCTTTTCTTAAACCTACTACTACATCAAATCCGTTATCACGTAAGTTTTGCGCATGCGCATGACCTTGCGAGCCGTATCCAATGATTGCTACTTTTTTTTCCTTTAATACATTTACCGTTACATCTTTTTCATAATAAACTTTTGCCATTTTCATTTCCCCCTATAGTTAAATGATTATTGAATTAACATAACTTGCTTATCTTGTTTTTTCATACTACGCGTAAAGGCTGTTACCCCTGTTCTTGCAATTTCTTTCAAACCGTATGGACGAAGTAATTCAATTAATGCTTCTACTTTCTCCTGTGTACCTGTTACTTGCACAACTATGGAATCCTTTCCAACATCTATTACAGCGGCTCGAAACGGTTCAATTAAACTATATAATTCCGCCCTCGCTACCGAAGTTGCTACTTTAATAAGTGCAAGTTCTCTTGCAATCATCGCTTCTTCTGTAATATCTGATACTTTCAAAACATCAATTTGCTTATGCAGTTGTTTAATTAGCTGCTCAACTTGCTGTTCATTTTCAACGTGTACAACAATCGTCATCCGCGATATGTCCGATGATTCCGTATGACCTACTGAAATACTTTCAATATTAAAATGTCTTCGTGTCATAACACCTGTAATTCGGTTTAACACACCACTTTGATTTCGAACTGTTGCTGTAACAATTCTCTTCACCTTTTTTCCACTCCCTCCATTTGGTGAACACCTTTCCCTGGCGCAACCATCGGCATTACCTTTTCTGATTGAAGTACACGGCAATCAATTACGACCGGTTCTTGTAATTCAATTGCATGCTGCAATTGTTTCTTCGCAAGAAGTGGATCATCTATGCGAACTCCTTTTATGCCATACGCATTCGCAAGAGCAACGAAATCTGGTTGACACGATAGTAAAGAGTGCGAATATCTTTGGTTATAAAATTCATCTTGCCATTGTCTTACCATTCCTAAAGCTTCATTATTTAAAATAAATACTTTAACAGGTAAAGAGTGTTCTTTTAACACACTTAATTCTTGCAGAGTCATTTGAAATCCAGCGTCACCAACAATTGCAATAACTAGTTCTTCAGGCTTTGCAATTTGTGCACCAATTGCTGCAGGGAATCCGAATCCCATCGTTCCTAATCCTCCTGAAGTTACCCATTTATCAGGATTTTTCAGCGGATAATATTGCGCTGCCCACATTTGATGTTGCCCCACATCTGTTGTTACAATCGCTTCTCCTTTCGTAATTTCATATAACATATCAATTGCATATTGAGGCTTAATACTTTCAGAATTTCGTTTATAAGAGAATGGATACTTTTCTTTTCTATTCTTTAATAAAGAGATCCACTCATGATGATTTTCTTTCCTTCCTTCTGTTTGAAGTAATACTTGGAGCGCTTGCTTAGCACTGGCAACAATAGGAATTTCAGTCGGCACATTTTTTCCGATTTCTGCTGGATCAATATCAATATGCGCGACAGTCGCTTCTTTCGCAAAATAAGCTAAATTTCCAGTAAGACGATCATCGAATCTCGCACCTATATTAATGAGTAAGTCGCATTCATATAACGCCATATTAGCTGTGTAAGAACCATGCATCCCTCCCATGCCTAGAAAAAGTTCATCATCTGGCGGAAAGCCACCAAGACCAAGTAATGTATGCACAACAGGAATTTCGTATTTACGAGCAAAACTTGTTAATTCTTTCGAAGCTTTCGCATGCAATACACCTGCTCCAGCTAAAATTAATGGCTTGTTTGCAACCCTAATTGCTTGTAATAATTTGTTTATTTGAAGTAGATTCGGTTCATAATTCGGGTTGTATCCTGGTAAATCCATTTGCGCATCACTACATCGTTCGCCTTGCTCTACTACCATATCTTTCGGAAGGTCAATAACGACTGGCCCTGGTCTTCCTGTTCTCGCAATATGAAATGCTTCTTTAATAATTCGAGGTAAATCTGAAGCCTTTCGCACTTGATAATTATGTTTTGTCACCGGCATCGTAAGCCCCATAATATCAGCTTCTTGAAAAGCATCACTTCCAATTAACGTTGTCGCTACTTGCCCTGTAAATACAACAAGTGGTAACGAATCAATCATCGCATCTGCTAGACCAGTAATCACATTTGTAGCACCCGGTCCACTCGTTGCAATGACAACCCCTGGATTGCCAGTAATTCTGGCATATCCTTCAGCAGCGTGAATAGCACCTTGTTCATGCCTTGTTAAAATATGTGGAATTTCACAGTCATAGAGTGCATCATAAAGAGGTAAAACAGCACCACCAGGATAACCAAAAATCACTTCTACTCCTTCCTTTTCTAGCGCTTCTAACAATAGCTGTGCACCAGTTGCCAGTTTCTCTTCCGTTTTTGAAGACATTGTTCTTATAAGCCCCCTTTTAAAAACTTTTATCAATAAAAAAAATCCTACGTCCACACTCCAGCTATGTGCTGAAGGGACGAAAGATTTCGCGGTACCACCCTTCTTTGCAAGAATACTCTTGCCTCAGTGACCCATAAAATGAGTCTAGCTAGTAACGGAGCTACCGTCTAAGCCTAGACAAATGCTTCAGCTTAGCACTCAAGGGCGATGTTCGTCGACGTGAACCATCGGTTTCCAGCAACCACCGACTCTCTGTGAGGCTTCACAATCAACTACTCCTCCCTATCAACGCTTTCTTATGTTATAAAAAGTTGTTATCCAACTTTATTTTCTTCGTAAATTTTCTCTCCATCTTCTATAACTAACTTTCGGAATTCTTCTAGTAAACGATTCGTATGTGGACCCGTTTGCCCTAAACCAATCGTTCTACCATCTACTGTCGTAACAGCAATTACTTCAGCTGCTGTTCCTGTTAAAAATACTTCGTCAGCTACATATACGTCATGTCTTGTAAATAACTCTTCTCTAACGTCATATCCAAGTTTTTCACCAATTTCTAAAATAGCGTTTCGTGTAATGCCTTCTAACGCTCCAGCTGAACTTGGTGGTGTAATTAATTTATTTCCTTTTACAATAAATACGTTATCCCCTGAGCCTTCAGCTACGTATCCTTGATCATTTAACATAAGCGCTTCTTGTACTCCAGCCAATTTCGCTTCGATGCGAACTAAAATATTGTTTAAGTAATTTAAAGATTTTACTTGAGGCGACAATACATCTGGACGGTTTCGGCGCGTTGCAACTGTTACAACTGGAATCCCTTTTTCATAATATTCTTGCGGGAATAAAGATAGTTGCTCTGCAATTACTACTACATTCGGTTTTTTACAAGAATCAGGATCTAACCCAAGATTTCCTGCTCCTCTCGATACAACTAGGCGAATGTATCCATTAGATAATTTATTTTGTCGAATCGTCTCAACAACAATATTCGTTACTTCATCTAAAGAATATGGAATTTCTAACATGATGGATTTTGCTGATTCATATAACCGGACAAGATGCTCTCTCAAACGGAAAACATTACCGCTATAGACTCTAATTCCTTCAAATACTCCATCTCCATATAAATAACCATGATCATATACTGATACTTTTGCCTCGTCTTTTGGAACAAATTCTCCATTTAAGAAAATCCATTGCTCGTTCACTGGAAAGCGCCTCCTATGTTCTATGAATTTTTTATTGTTTCCTAGTTTACTCTCCTTTCTAAATAAATCAAGTGAATTTTTAGAAAATTTATAATTTTTATTCGTACGTACATCTTTAATTATATTGATTTAACAACATTGTTAACGTTTACAAAAAGTCAAAAAATTTTTTTCGTCAATTTTCACTAAAAAAAATATTTGTTTAAAAGAAGGATTTTCGTCAATTGATACGAATCTATTGTATTCAATAAACGGACGTCCGTTTTTATAAATTCGGGAATATACAATGACTTTTGCTGAAAAAGGGGGAAAATAATAAAAATAACGCTGTCTAAAAATAACATTCATATTTTTCATTTCGGAATCATAATCCTATTTTTAAAAAACAATTTGTCAAAATGAAGGAGGAAATCAATATGGCGTGTGTACAAATTAAAGGAACGAGACAAGAGGTAGTAGAAATGCTTCAACTATTCGATCTAATGGATACGAAAGGTTTTTGTAAATTCGATAATTATGTAGAGGTAGAACCAAATAATAAAGAACATAACAATTTTATTGCTTCCATCGACATCCATTCAAATACTTCTTCCGCCCAAGATACTTTAAACGATCAATTCGTAAGCCAAATGCTTACTGGTGTATATAACGACTAAATAAAGTCGTACTTTAATCAGACTACCCGTAAATAACAGATAAATATATGCTTCCTACCGTCTTTGTATAAATATATACGATGAACTTGAGCATACTAACAACTAGATGGTAGGAGGTGAGAATTATGGCTAAAATTGGTGTTGAAAATTCGTTAACAGATGTCCAACAAGCTCTTCAGCAACAGGGGCATGAAGTCGTTACAATTAACTCGGAACATGACGCACAAGGATGCGACTGTTGCGTTGTAACTGGGCAAGATTCTAATATGATGGGTATTGCAGATACATCAATAAAAGGATCGGTAATTAACGCCCACGGTTTAACAACAGATGAAATTTGCCAGCAAGTTGAGAGCCGCATTTAAATTCCATACAAAAAAGAAAGAGGACTCCTTCTGAAAAGGAGTCCTCTTTTTTATATTCACCTAACGGGAAAGTAACATATACTGGATGAAAGCCCTACCTCTCTCTCATCATTACGGTTCCACTGACCGCTCCTTGATTCACTAGTATACCTATAAAGCCTATAATTATAATTTATAGGGTTTGTTCACAAAAGTTGTTGGTAAAACTACCCGATCTTTCGCAAACTTTTCGTATTATATTTATAAGATTTATTTACTTTACACTAGCTGTAACCGAGACACGAATTAAAATTTTAACATCAATATAACAACTTGTCAACATTTTTCACAAATTTAAAACAGACAATAACGGTTTGTCTGTTTTAGAATGGAGCTTTTTCTTTTATTACATATACAACAAAACCGCTTACTAACATACATAAGCCAACTACTAAGTTTTTGATATTAATCATAAATTCCTCTCCCTTATTCCACACATCATATATATTTACAGTTCAATTATTCCGATCATCCTAAAGCGCACTTTTTCTAATATATCATAATTCCTAAAAAATGCAAGTTCACTTTTAGCGACCATTTACAAATTTATCTACAGTGCTTGGTACGGTATTTAAAGCTTTTTCAATTAAATGTGTACTACTATTGAGATGCAATACTTGCACACCGTTAGAACCAACTACTAAAAAAGCAACTGGGCTAATAGAAACCCCAGCCCCACTTCCGCCTCCAAATGGATGACTTTGCTTATTCTCTTTATGCTGCCCTTGTCCATTATTATGTTTTTCGGAAATAAATTCACCTTTAAAGTCACTTCCTCCAGCTCCAAAACCAAAGGCCACTTGAGATACTGTTAATACTACATTTCCGTCAGCTGTTGAAACTGGACTTCCAACAATCGTATTTACATCTACCATCTCTTTTAAATTTGTCATTGCTGTTTTCATTAAATTTTCAATTGGATGTTCCATTATGTATTGCACCCTTTCCTCATTATTCTTTTTTATACTTTCCAAAATAGAGGAAGTCATACTAACTTTTCCTATTTCAAAAAAACAATCTTCACCTTTTAAATGGATATTACTCCCTGTACATACTCGGATAAAAAGGAAAAAGAGATACATACTACTATTGAACCTTGTTATGAAAGGAGTCATGACTTTGACTGAGAAATTTGATGAGTATAAAAAAAGAGATAGAATAGATAGTGATTATAGTGACTATAAAGAAGAATATGCAGCTGAGGTTGCACCACAGCGCATTGATTATGATTACGATGAGAAGGACCATAAAGATAATGTAAGATCGTCCGCTGCTGGATCAACGGCTGGCTTTATCGCTCTTGCCTTATCTATCTTATCACTTTTCACCTTCCCAACATTATTCGGTCTTGTTTCTGTACTACTAGGTATTTACGCTTATAACCGCGGAGCTACTGTAACTGGTGGTATCGCTGCGATTGTCGGCGGAATTGCAGCACTCATTGCAATTTTATTCCGAGTAGCGCTTATCGGCTTATTGTTCTCCCTCTTTTAAAAAGAAAAAGGTATCTCGCTTATGCGGGATACCTTATCCTGTAAATACATCTTCTGACGGATATTTAATTTTTTGTTTTGCTGGTCGCGCTAAAGAAAATACAAGTGTTAACGGTCCGATTAATCCACAAAACATAACAAACATAATAATACATTTTCCAAACGCTGATAACTTTGCAGTAATTCCCATCGTTAATCCTACCGTTCCAAACGCTGAAATTGTTTCAAATAGTAACTGAATAAAACTGAAGTTTTCTGTAAGCATTAACATAAATACTGCTGCAAAAATAAGGATTTGACTAGCAACGGCAATTGCTAATGCTCTCGTTACTGTCGACATTTTAATTGTGCGCTGAAATAATACGATTTCCTCTTTCTTTCTAAAGAAAGAAAGAACAGATGTAACTAAAATAACAAACGTTGTTAATTTAATCCCTCCACCTGTTGATACACTTCCTGCACCAATAAACATTAAAACCATCGTAAATAATATAGATGATTCTTCCATTCCCCCGTAGTCAACTGTATTAAATCCAGCCGTACGAGGAGTAATCCCTTGGAAAAAAGAAGCCCATAACTTTTCATTTAACGGTAAATTCCCTAACGTCTTCACATTATTATATTCCAATACAAAAATCACAATCATCGCTATCACATTTAGCGCTACCGTTCCAATAATCATGATTTTGGAATGAAGCGATAGTTTTCGAAAACTCCGGCTATACCATATATCAATTAGTACGGTAAATCCGAGACCACCTATTACGATTAAAGAGCAAATCCCAATATTAATAATCGGATCGCCTACATACCTTGTTAAATTATCCGGCCATAGAGCAAATCCAGCATTATTATAAGATGCGATCACGTGAAAAATACTATAGTATACACCTTTTCCAAAGCCAAACTCTGGAATAAAACGAAATGATAAAAAGATGACCCCAATAAACTCAATACAAATTGAAAATATAAAGACACGTTTTACTAATTTTACGAGACCACCTATATTTGTCTGATTAAATGCCTCTCCAATTAATAAGCGATGACGTAATCCGATTTTTTTACCTAATACCCAAACAATTAAAATGGCAATTGTCATAAGACCTAAACCGCCCGTTTGAATTAAAAACATAATTACAATTTCGCCAAACATCGTAAACGTACTTGCAGTATCTACTACTCCCAACCCCGTTACAGTTGCTGCTGATGTTGCCGTAAAGAAAGCATCTACCCAACTAATATGTACTTTCGTTGCGAATGGTAACTTTAATAACAAACCGCCCACCACAATTAAGCAGAAAAAACCTAATGCTAATATTTGTGGTGGATTTAATCGTATAAAACGATTATACAGCCTTTGTCTTTTTGTTACTTCCATATTCACTAGCTCCCTTTTTTCCCCTCATAACTAAAGGCTTATAAAGTGAAACTTTAATCAGTGGGGGTTTTCTTCATCCCCCACTGATTATTAGTTGAACCAATCGGGCTTTAATGAGCAGCCCGACCCCCACCTAATTTCTTTGCTTTCGCTGAATTTTGAGGTGGGGGTCTTACTGCCCATTAAAGCGGGATAAAAAACCTTAAATAGCAGGATAAACCTTATATTCTTATAATATAGTTGAGCATAATCCTTTTTTTCATAGTTTTCAACTGTTATTTATACTCGAACGTCACTTCATTTATGAAAAGACTCTTTCTATTATAAGTATCCTTACTCTATAACTCTCACAACAATCATTTTATATGTATCATTTCTTAAATTCTCATACCTTTCACTCTATGTTCACATAGGGGTCACATCTATCTTTTATAGTATATGTATCGGAGCTGTTCCTCCCTAATTTATAAGACATTCCCCAGTGTCTTGAACAGCTTTCCATCCCTAATTAAATTGACATAAATTGTCCCCTTCCCTAGACCATCCTATGTGATGGTCTTATTTTTTTGTCTTTCTATCTTCTATTTAAAACTCCCTCTCTCTTTCACTCTATGTTCACACGGGCGTCACATCCACATTTTATAGTATATGTATCGAAGTTGTTCCTCCCTAATTTATAAGACATTCCCCAGTGTCTTGAACAACTTCCATCCCTAATTAAATTGACATAAATTGTCCCCTTCCTTTGGCCATCTTGTGTGATGGTCTTATTTTTTTGTCTTTCTATCTTCTATTTAAAACTCCCTCTCTCTTTCACTCTATGTTCACATGGGGGTCACATCTACTTTTTATAGTATATGTATCGAAGTTGTTCCTCCCTAATTTATAAGACATTCCCCAGTGTCTTGAACAACTTCCATCCCTAATTAAATTGACATAAATTGTCCCCTTCCCTAGACCATCCTATGTGATGGTCTATTTTGTTTTCTAAATAGTGTATTTAGCTTTTTCTGCTTACTTTAGTAAAAGCAATCTATATTTAAATAGATACTTTTGTACAAAATATTCAGAAAATATTGTCAAAATAGGTAGTTTTTCGGTACAATTAATGTAGAAAGTAATTTCACAAAAATAAGGAGGGGGTTTTATTGAAACAAACAAAAGCAATCTTAATTGCATTATTTCTCGGTTTAGTTGTCGGACTCACTTTAAATTTAGCTGCACCATCCATTTTTGAACCATTAAATCAATATGTGTTCAATCCACTTGGTCAATTGTTTATTCGCCTCATTAAAATGCTAGTTGTCCCTGTTGTATTCATTTCTATCGTACTTGGAGCTGCTGGTCTTGGGGACCCGAAGCAACTTGGAAGAATTGGTTTAAAATCAATTTCATTCTTTCTTGTAACTACAGCCGTTGCCATCTCTATTGCAGTTACATTTGCACTGATTATACAACCAGGATCTGGTGGTAATTTTAAAACCGAAGGGCTTAAATATGAAGGTGCAAAAACCGAAACATCTTTCGTCGATACATTGCTAAATATCGTACCAGATAACCCAGCAAAAGCGATGGCTGATGGAAACATGTTACAAATTATTGCCTTTGCCGTATTAATTGGACTTGGTATAGCTATTTTAGGAAAACGTGTCCAAGGTATTCATTCATTACTTGAACAGGGCAACGAATTAATGATGTATCTCGTTAATCTCGTTATGAAATTAGCTCCAATCGGAACATTTGGGTTGCTTGCTTCATCCGTTGGTAAAATGGGTCTTGCAGGCGTCGCTGCGATGTTCAAGTATATGATTGTCGTTATGCTAGTACTTATTATTCACGGTGTCTTCGTATATGGTGGCTTATTAAAAGTATTAGCAAAAGAAAGCATTGTCCGTTTCTTTAAACATTTCGGACCAGTAATGGCGATTGGATTTAGTACATCTAGCTCTAATGCATCTCTGCCATTTGCAATGAAAACCGCACAAGAGAAACTTGGTGTTCCAAAAGCAATCAGCTCTTTTGTACAACCACTAGGTGCAACAATTAATATGGATGGTACTGCCATTATGCAAGGTGTAGCAACTGTATTTATCGCTCAAGTATACGGCGTTGAACTTACTATTTCCCAATTAGCTGTAGTCGTATTAACTGCTGTACTAGCTAGTATCGGCACTGCTGGTGTACCAGGTGTTGGGCTTGTAATGCTGACGATGGTTTTAAATCAAGTAAATCTACCGGTAGAAGGTATTGCCTTAATTATCGGTATTGACCGCATTCTAGATATGTCAAGAACAGCTGTAAATATTTCTGGTGATGCAATTTGCGCAATGATTGTCGCAAAATCAGAAGAAAAATATAATACAGATCAATCTGCCGCATCTTAAATCAAAAAAGGAGTGAAATGATTCACTCCTTTTTTGATTTACTTCCCTTTTTCGAACGATATTCTTTTCCTTTATTATCGTTACCAGTTTCAAATTCTGCACTAAACTCTTGCTGAAATTGCCCTGATTTCGGCGAGCCTTGATTTCCGCTCCCTTTACTACCATTTCGATTTGTCATATTTCTGCCCCCTTCCTTTATTAGTAGTATGTTACATATTTTCTTTTTTATAATCTTTTACATACGAAAGAAGACCTTCCTCATATAAGGAAAGTCTTCTTTTTAAATGTAAGCGTTTTCTTACTTATAATGACTTAAATAAGTTTTTTAGAAATAGATATCATTATATTCATTTCTTCTTCTGAAAGCGTAGAAAATCTTTCTTGCAAATATTGTTTTTTTGCCTCTTCCATTTTTGCAACTAAATCTTTTCCTTGTTCAGTAATCTCCAAATATACAACTCGGCGATCTGACGTAGAACGTGAACGAGTTACAAAACCTTTATTAATTAATTTTTCTGTAACAGCTGTAATATGACTATTCGACACATTTAACTCATTCGCCACACGTGATACCATTTCTTTATTCGTACGATTCAATATTCTAAGGACGATAAACTCATTCCACGGTATGTAACCACCAAATATTTTTCCAATATCATTACGCAACGTGCGGAACATAGCAAAAACATTTGTCGATAGTTCTTCCATTAATTGCTCTCGATTTTGAGACAACTTTGACAGCCCCTTTTATTTCATTTAGTTAAATAAAAACCTTATTAATAATTTTACATGAAATCTTACTTTTTGTCACCTTATTTTCCCATAATTCGTAGTTTTTTAATAGATATTTCATGATAAAATGAAGTTAAATTTCCAAAAAAAGGAGTTAGGATAGTGGGTGAAGAAGACAAATTTTCGAATTTCAATCTAAAAGATAAAACTTTGATTATTGGTTTTGTTATTCTGTTCCTCATTGTAATTTTTGCATTTATATTTTTTGTATATGTAGGAATCTTTCATATTACTGGTGTAGAGTATAGGTCGCGCACTGCCTTACTTCTATTTTTTTTATTAATTACTTTCTTAGACGGTATTATATTTTTCATCTTCAGTTTCTTCAAGGCACTGCTATATCCAATGACACAAAACATGCCAAATTGGCTTTCTATTACTCTTTTCGCAATCATTGAAATTACGCTAGATTGGTTCGTCATTCATACCGCTGACGATTGGATAGAGAGCGTGCAACTATCCAACATAGCTGAATTATGTGTCGTACTATTCTTTTTCCTATTAAGTAAATTATTAAGTGACAAGAAAGAGTAAGAATACAAGCTTTTCTCTATAAAAATTGATACAATGAAAACAAATCATACGAAAGAGGTGTTACTTATGAACTTACAACAATGGGCTGATAAAGGTATGTCCTTTGATACATATGTGAATGAAATGAAAGTAAATCAATACGAGCTACTGCACATTTACAATAACTTTTTAATTCCAAATGAATTACTTCCTGTATTAGAAGAACGTCAAAATGATGGCTGGCGTGTTATCGTATTAACAGCTGATTGGTGTGGCGATGCTCTTTTATGCGTGCCTGTTATGAAACGAATTTCTGAAGTTGCAAATATTGATATGTCATTATTAATTCGCGATGAAAATTTAGAATTAATGGATCAATATTTAACAAATGGAACAGCACGTGCGATTCCAATCTTTATTTTCATTGATAAAGATGGAAACGAACAAGCAGTTTGGGGACCACGTGCTCCAAAAGTACAAGAGTTAGTAACTTCAATGCGCGCTACATTGCCTGAAAAAGAAGACCCAACATTCGAAGAGAAACAAAAAGAAATGTACGCTAATTTCCGTGCCACATTAGCTGATGACACTTCTCTTTGGGAACATGTAATGGAAAGCATGATGGAAAAAGTAGTAAAATAAAAAAACTGCCGAACTCGGCAGTTTTTTTATTACATAATGAAGAAATAGAATACCGCAGCTAAAATGAAACGGTAGTAAGCAAACGGTGTTAGTTTTACACGAGATAATAATTTTAAGAATGAAACAATTGCAAGCATTGCAACAACGAATGCCGTAATAAATCCTGTTGCAAATAACGGTATATCAGCCGCACTTAATATATCCCAGCTTTTAATTAAATCTAAGCCACTTGCAGCTACCATCATTGGTACTGCTAAAATGAATGTATATTCAGCTGCCGCTGTATGTGACACGCGAGCTAATAAACCACCACTTATTGTAGAACCAGAACGAGAAAATCCTGGCCAAAGCGCTAAACATTGGAACATTCCGATTGTAAATGCTTGCTTATATGTGATTTCATCTAATGTTCTTGCTGTACTTGGTTTCGAAAACTTCTCAGCAACAATCATTAAAATACCACCAGCCACTAAGCTAATGACAACTGGGCCTGGCCCAAATAAAACTTCTTTAATCGCACTATGGAACAATACGCCAAGTACGCCGGCAGGAATCATTCCGATAATAATATGTAATAAATTTAACGATGGTCCGTCTGTTACTTTCCCTATACCTACTAAAGACCATAGACGCTTCCAAAATATAACTACAACTGCTAAAATCGATCCCAATTGAATAACAACTTCGAAAACTTTCGCTCTCTCATCGTCAAATCCAAGTAAATGACCTGTTAAAATCATATGCCCTGTTGATGAAACTGGTAAAAACTCTGTTAAACCTTCAACAGCACCCATGATTATTCCAATTAACCAATCAGCCACGAGTAGTGCCTCCTTAATAACTAATAATATGTAATTTTTTCATACCTTACCATAATACCTTATCCCCTTTCAAAGTGCATCCTTTTTTATAGTCAAACCGTAGTTTTAATAAGCTTATTCCTTTTCTATTTTTTGATTAAATTGTATGATAGTAAGAGTTTTCTTTTTTACGTAGAAAGGGGATTTTATGAAAGAAACTAATACATTCTCACAAAAATTAAAACAATTTGTATTACTATTTTTCCCGATTTTCGTTACGCAAATGTCATTATTTGCAATGAGCTTTTTTGATACAACAATGTCAGGACATGCAAGCCCTATTGATTTAGCAGGGGTTGCTATCGGAACGAGTATATGGATTCCAGTTAGTACGGGATTAACAGGTATTTTGATGGCTACAACTCCAATTGTTGCGCAACTCGTTGGATCCAAGAAAAAAGAAGATGTTCCCCAAGTCGTCATACAAGCAGTCTATTTAGCAATTTGCGCTAGCTTCGTCGTTATGCTTATTGGATTTTTCGCTGTTACACCCATTTTAAATGGCATGCGATTAGAAGAACCGGTGGAACGTATTGCAGCACAATTTTTAAGTATTATTGCAATTGGAATTATTCCTTTATTTACTTACACTGTTTTACGTGGATTTATTGATGCATTAGGAAAAACTCGCACAACGATGATTATTACGTTACTATCATTACCTATTAACGTAATATTAAATTATGTATTAATTTTTGGGCATTTCGGTTTTCCAAAACTCGGTGGTGTCGGAGCAGCAATTGCTTCTACAGCAACCTATTGGTGCATTTTAATTATTACCGTTATGATTATTCGTACGAAAGAGCCTTTTGCATCTTTCCATATTTTTAAACAGTTATATCGCCCTTCTCTTTCTAGTTGGAAAGAGTTCTTAAAACTTGGCGTCCCTATCGGATTTGCTATCTTTTTTGAAACGAGTATTTTCGCTGCAGTAACACTTATGATGAGTAATTTTAGTACGACAACAATCGCAGCTCATCAAGCGGCTATGAACTTCGCTTCCTTGCTATATATGACGCCTTTAAGTTTAGCAATGGCAATGACTATCGCTGTTGGATTCGAAGTTGGAGCGAAACGATATAATAACGCAAAACAATATGGGTTTATTGGGATTGGCTTAGCACTTGCATTCGCCCTATTATATTCCATTCTTCTTTACTTCTTTGATGATGAAATTGCTTCTATTTATACGACAGATATACAAGTTCATCATTTAGCAAAAGAATTTCTTATATTTGCGATTTTATTTCAAATTTCAGATGCAATTGCAACTCCTGTACAAGGGGCACTACGTGGTTATAAAGACGTAAACGTTTCCTTAATTATGACATTAATCGCTTATTGGGTAATCGGTCTCCCTCTCGGTTACATATTAGCAACGTATACGGACTGGGCAGCAAAAGGATATTGGATTGGTCTTATTATCGGTCTAGCATTTGGCGCCACCTTCCTTCTTATCCGTCTCTTTCAAGTCCAAAGAAAATATGCATAAAGAAAACCGCCGCTCACGATAGAGGGCGGTTTTCTTTATGCATATTTTTTCTTTAAACGTATAACATAATGAAAAAGAAAGGTGGGTACATATGGACGAACAAGAAAAAAAGCAATCATTCGATGAAGAATTCGCCCCTGAAATTTCACCTGGATATCGGCAAGATGTACATAAGCCACCTAAATATAAAAACACTTCGTTTTTAATGGGTATTACCATTTTTGCTGCTGTATTACTCGTGCTTATCATTTTCGTTTATTTTTGATGAAAGGCGGTTTATTATATGAAGAAACAAAATTCCAATCGTTCAAAAAGAATTGTGAAAACAGAAAAAGGGTATGCAGGTGATTCGGTTCTTACTCAGAAACAAGTCGAGCAAGGAAATTTATATATTGCTCAAAAAGAAATTGGTCAACAAAATGAAAACCTTTAAAATCCCTCAAAGAACTGGGGGATTTTTTATTCCGCTATTTATAGCATATTTATGGCACCGATTCATGTTTCACTTTATTGTACGTACTGTTTTTGTTCTAACACCTTAAATATATGATTAACCTTTACAATTTTCATTTCATAATTCAATTTCATTTCGCTTCTCTTACCATTTTCAGTACCCGCCACGTACGCTACAGTTTGATAGAGAAAACTTTCATCCGTTACTTCACGTATCTCTCCGTTTATAAATTTATACTCTAAATCCTGAAAACGATTTGGATAATAGTTTTTCATTAATTGTTCATACCCACTATTTAAAAATATTTCTTCACCTTTTCGTTTTACATGTTCTTTATTATGAAATCCAAACACTGATAGTTGCTCTGTCACAAAATGTTCTCCTACCTTTTTCATTTCATTATGAGTTAAAACTTCTATACTTTTGTTTTTTAATTCCTTATTTAATCCGTACTGATCAATCGGTTTATAGCTCGCAAAAACCTCTTCTTTATATGACCAAAACAATCCAAAAGCGATACATAGAGAAGTGATTAATAGTCTTTTCTTCATAACACTCCCGCCCCTCTTCATAATGATAACTATATTTTAACATATAGAAAGAAAATTCTGATATCATGGAGTAGAATAACTTAACTTAGAAACGAGGAACAATTATGGACTCTTACAAACAATATATTAAAGAAGCTCTACCTAATCTTTCTATACATTCCTACAAACAAAATGAGGAAGGATGGGATAATGTAGCGATTATAGTAAATGATGAGCTACTGTTTCGTTTCCCGCGAAAACAGGAATATGCAATGCGAATTCCATTAGAAAAAGAACTATGCACACTTCTCTCTTGTTCACTACATGAAATTGAAGTTCCAAAATATCACCTATTCTATGAAAAGAATACTGATGCTATTCCGCTTTGTAGCTACTATACTCTCATTCATGGTGAACCTTTAAAAACAGAAATAGTTACTACACTAGAAAAACAAGAACGAAAAGCACTTATTACACAATTAGCAACTTTCCTTGCTGCTCTACATAGTATTCCTTTAAAAAGTGTTACAGCGTTAGGATTCCCTATTGAAAAAACACTTACCTACTGGAAAGAGCTACAAGCTAAGTTAAATCAATATGTTACCAACAACCTTACTTCGTTCCAAAAATTGTCTTTAAATCGTTTATTCAAAAATTTCTTTACATGTATCGATACATCTGCTTTTCAAAATACAATTATTCACGCCGACTTTACACATCATCACATTTTATTTGATAAACAAAATAAAACCATTTCAGGGATTATCGATTTTGGTGATGCTCAAATTGGAGATCCTGCCTTTGATTTTGCTGGGCTATCTTATGATTTCGGACATGAATTTACTACATCAGTATATGAACAATACAGTACACTTACTTCACACCATGATCCATTACTCATTCACCGTATCACAAATTTTTATCAATACAGTCCTTTACTACATAATATGATTTATAACTTTGAAACAAAGAATGAACTTGAGTTTTTAGCTGGTATAGAACAACTGAAAACAATACTACAGGGATGAGATTACATTCTCTCCCTATATTCTCTCTCCTCATATAACATTAACTTTTTATCCATTTCAACAATGACTTTATACAGTTGAAATGCCTGTAAAATTTGCAGTTGAATTCCAAAAGGGGCATTCTGTTCTTTTAACCATTGAAATACTTGCGTTTCATCTTTCATTGATTATTCCTCCCTTTATTAAAATCTGCTACAAATATACGGTACATGATGAAAAGCTTTTCATGTCAATAACAAAAAAGAATGCAACATTGCATTCTTTAATGTACGATATTTGTCTTCTGTTTCGCTTCTTTCTTTACTTCTTCCCCTTGGCATTCACTACGAAATGCACAACTTATACACTCAGAACGAAAATGACGCTCTGTATAATGCTCAGGTTGCTGTAACATTTCTTTCATTCTAGATAAATGAGCCATTCCAGTTATAATATCTTCCGGTTTCGGAATGTAGTCATACTTAGTTCCTTCTATTAAATTAATAACTTCAATTTTCCCTGGAAGAATGCCGAAAGCTTTATAACTGAATACTGTCATTAACTTTTGACAAAGAGCAAGCATTTCCTCATCCGCATCGACAACATACTTTTTAATTACAAACGACTCAGTACTCCACTCACCAACTTCTAATGTCAATGACATGTGGACACCTAACTCTTCCATATATGTTTGAAATTTTTCATATAAAAATAACGGCGGTGTCTGACTATCATCTCTTTCAACAAACTGTAATAAGTGATCCGTTAGCTTCGCTAACACAATGTAATACTCCATCTTCGAAGCAAACATATTAACCCTTACTTTTTTCCAATACTTTTCTATTAATATTAAAAGTACAATTTTCGTTTGTTGGCCTGCCGGTAGTGTGTAATATTCGTTAATAATTCGATTCACAATCATTTGTGCGATTTGTTGCCATTCAAACGAAGAAGGTTCTCTTCTTTTTATATGACGAAAATAAAATTTATGTGGACAACGCATAAAATCATACAAATGATAATCTGTCATCGTTTTAATTGCGATTTTCTCATGCACTTGCTCTTCATCTCCCTTCTGCCATTAAGAAAGGTGTTTTACAAATTCAGCTCCAAACTGTAAACATTTCTCTACATCTTCATCTTCTGGCGTTAATTCTACTTTTAATCCTTCTAACACAACTTCTGCCCCGCGTTCTTTTAGCTTTTCTATTAAAATGTCAACTGCCACGCCATATTTTGGATAAGCCGAATCACATGATCCGAATACTGCCGCTTTTTTCCCAGTTAAATCAATAGAATCCATTGCGTCATAAAAATCTAAGAAATCATCAGGAAGGTCACCATCTCCCCAAGTGTATGCACCTAAAATAATTCCATCATACTGTTCTAATATAGAAGCTTCTGGTGAATCCATAATATCAATCACTTCAATTTCATTCTCAGTTTCACGAATCACGCCGGCAATATGATCAGCCATTTCCTCTGTATTTCCACTCATACTTGCAAAAATCATTACTAACTTACTCAACTGAACCTCTCCCTTTACTTTGTATCTCTTTTTCTGTTTGAATGCTCTTCTTCTCATCTACATATTCAGAACGAATTACATTTCGTTGCCATTCCATATGCTGATCAACTTCTTTATTTTTATCTTTTAATCCCCTCCGTAGAAGGTGAAATTTTTTTCTCATTAACATGTCGCATCCACCCTATTGATAATAATTATCAATTTCAACTACTTTTAGATTAATTGACATTGATTATCACTGTCAACAATTTTTTTTTTTAAAATGATTAAAATGTACAAGCTTGTCCGTTAGCTATTCATATACTATAAATGAGCATAGTTCTTTCTCAGCCCTCTCTGACGGAAAGAAATAAAAGCAACTGCGATAGAGCGCAGTTGCCTTTTTTTATCCCACTTTAATGGGCAGTAAAACCCCCACTGATTAAAGTTTCACTTTATACTTTTCTATGATTTCAATAATCTCATTGTTGTCTCTAAAAATAATTCCACTCCATAAATGAGAGCTGATTCATCTACATCAAATTTTGGATGATGATGCGGGTAGCAAGTATCTATCTTTTTATTACCAGTCCCTAATTTAATAAAACAACCAGGTGCTTTTCTTAAATATGCCGAAAAATCTTCTCCTCCCATAGAAGGTTCAAGCTTCACAACACGCTCATTTCCAAACAAATGTAGTGCACTTTCTTCTACTACTTTCGTAATATATTCATCATTAATAACCGGATCATATCCATATCGATACGAATATGTATACGACCCTCCATGTGCTTCTGTAATTCCTTTCACGATTTTCTCAATTTTCTCTTCGGCTTCTATCCTTAATGCTTGATTAAATGAACGAACAGTTCCCATTAAAATTGCTGCACTAGGAATTATATTATCAGCCATCCCCCCATGAAACTGCGTAACCGAAACGACTCTTTGCATAAAAGCACTCGTATTTCTTGATACGATATGTTGTAAATTTGTAATAATCTGTGCTCCGATAGCAATAGGATCTATCGTTTCTTCTGGCCTCGCCGCGTGCCCTCCTTTCCCTTGAATTTCAACTGTAAATACGTCTGGTGCAGCCATCATCGGCCCATACGCAATGCCTATCTTCCCGCTCTCAAGTCCTGACATAACATGTAAACCTATTACATAATCAACACCATCCATTACGCCTGCTTCAACCATTTCTTGTCCCCCGCCGGGATACACCTCTTCTGCATGCTGAAAGAATAGACGGATCTCACCTGCAAAATTTTCCTTTATATTTGCTAGCACTTTTGCTGTACCCAACAAAATAGCCGCGTGAGCATCATGCCCACATGCATGCATTACACCTTTATTCACAGACGTATAAGATTTACTTGTCTCCTCTTGAATTGGCAACGCATCTATATCAGCTCGAATCGCAATCACTTTCCCTTGTTCCGTTCCTCTTTTAATTGCTAGTACACTATACTTCGTCGGTCTCGTTACTTCAAAAGAAGAAAATGAGCATACTGTATCATATATAAATTGCGAAGTTTCTTTTTCATGAAACGATAATTCTGGATACTTATGGAAATACCTTCTCCATTTCACGATGTTTTCTTCCGAAATTAGATTCTTCCACACTCTATCCATGATAATTTCCTCCTTTTTAAAAGGGCTAGAAATGTAAAAGTTTACTTCGTCTCGAATGACTCATAAGCACAAATACTATATTTTACGTATTCTTCTAGTCCACTTTTATGTATTCACACAATCCACTTCCTATTTACATATCAAATCCATTACAAATTCATGCTGAATGTAATATAATTGCTAAGTTAGGGATTTTCTTTTTTAGTATTTAGTGCTAATATCAGAAAAGAGCCTTTTGACTTATTTTTACCTAAAATGTGGAATTTTGTTTTTTTCACAATAATGTAGGACATGATACCTACAAAGAGCTATTATTTCATTAAGAGAGGGAAAGACATGGAAAGATTAAAAGAGATATGGTCTCGACCACTCACACAATGGGTTGCAAAGACGGTTTATTACCTTGCAATTTTATTTGCATTACTTTGGTTGTATGGATTCCATGATACAAACACAAGTACATTTATTTACAATGAATTCTAGGGTGGGAACGTTATGAAGTTATTAGAACAAATTGAAAAGTGGGCTATTGAAACGCCTGATCAAACTGCTTTTGTTTGGCGAGATGCGAAAATTACGTACAAACAATTAAAGGAAGATTCTGATGCGTTAGCACATTGGATTTCTTCTGAGTATCCAGATGATCGTTCACCAATTATGGTGTATGGCCATATGCAACCTGAAATGATTATTAACTTTTTAGGATGTGTAAAAGCTGGACATGCTTATATTCCTGTAGATTTATCTATCCCAGCTGATCGTGTACAACGTATCGCTGAAAATTCTGGTGCGAAACTACTTTTATCAGGAACTGAAGTAACTGTAGCTGATTTACCAGTTCGCATTGTAAGTGAGGACAACTTAAAAGATATTTTCTTTACTCATAAAGGGAAAACTCCAAATCCTGAACATGCGGTAAAAGGTGATGAAAACTTCTACATTATTTACACATCAGGAAGCACAGGTAATCCGAAAGGGGTTCAGATTACTTATAACTGCCTTGTAAGTTTTACAAAATGGGCTGTAGAAGATTTCAACTTACAAACGGGGCAAGTATTCTTAAACCAAGCACCTTTCTCATTCGATTTATCTGTCATGGATATTTACCCATCATTAGTAACAGGTGGTACACTTTGGGCAATCGATAAAGATATGATTGCACGTCCAAAAGACTTGTTTGCTTCTTTAGAGCAATCGGATATACAAGTATGGACTTCCACACCATCTTTCGCAGAGATGTGTTTAATGGAAGCATCTTTCTCTGAGAGTATGCTACCGAACATGAAAACATTCTTATTCTGCGGTGAAGTGTTACCAAATGAAGTAGCTAGAAAATTAATTGAGCGTTTCCCAAAAGCAACAATTATGAATACGTACGGTCCAACTGAAGCTACTGTCGCTGTAACAGGTATTCACATTACAGAAGAAGTACTTGATCAATACAAATCACTTCCAGTTGGCTACTGTAAATCAGACTGCCGCCTTCTTATTATGAAAGAAGATGGAACGATTGCACCTGATGGTGAAAAAGGTGAAATCGTAATTGTCGGTCCAAGCGTAAGCGTTGGATATTTAGGAAGCCCTGAATTAACAGAAAAAGCATTTACTATGATTGACGGTGAGCGCGCCTATAAAACAGGCGATGCTGGCTATGTTGAAAATGGTCTTCTATTCTATAATGGTCGTCTTGATTTCCAAATTAAGCTGCATGGTTATCGAATGGAATTAGAAGAAATTGAGCATCACCTTCGTGCGTGTTCTTACGTAGAAGGAGCAGTTATCGTTCCAATTAAAAAAGGTGAGAAATACGATTATTTATTAGCGGTTGTTGTTCCTGGAGAACATTCATTTGAAAAAGAATTCAAATTAACATCTGCAATCAAAAAAGAACTCAATGAGCGATTACCAAACTACATGATTCCACGTAAATTCATGTATCAATCTTCTATTCCAATGACACCAAATGGAAAGGTAGATCGCAAAAAATTATTGAGTGAGGTTACAGCATGACCGCATATGGATCATTTTATTTTTTCGCTATAGTGGGCATTTTATTAATACCTACTATCATAGCTGGATTAAAAGGTAAAATGTTGCGTAAATATAATGCCGCTTTAACATTAGTCATGCTTGCTATTATCTTCTCAGATAAACCGAAGCAAGCGATTATGTTAGCCGCATTTATTATTTGGCAATATGCCCTAATTAAAGGCTATTTACTTTTAAGAAAACAAAATAATAGTACATTCACGTTTTGTATAGCTGTTATTTTATCAATTTTGCCACTTATTTTGGCAAAAATCGCACCATTTGCACCTGACCTAAAGTTTATTGTATTTTTAGGTATGTCTTATGTAACATTTAGGGCAGTACAAATGGTATTTGAAGTTCGTGATGGTTTAATTAAAGAACTATCCTTCTTTAATTTTTGGGAATTCGTTTTATTCTTCCCAGCTATTTCAACGGGACCTATCGATCGTTACCGTAGATTCCAAAAAGATATTCAAAAGCCACCTAGTGCAGAAGAATATCAAAATTTACTATATACTGGATTAAACCGTATTTTCCAAGGTTTCTTGTATAAATTTATTATCGCTTACTTAATAAAGCAATATTTTATGGATCCGGCATTTGCACAGCAAGATACAATCCTATCCAATATGATTTACATGTATAGCTATAGCTTATATTTATTCTTCGACTTTGCTGGTTATAGCTCATTTGTAATTGGTGTGAGTTATATGATGGGTATTAAAACGCCAGAAAACTTTAATAAACCGTTCATTAGTCGTAATATTAAAGACTTCTGGAACCGCTGGCACATGAGTTTATCATTCTGGTTCCGTGATTTTATTTACATGCGTTTCGTCTTTTTTGCAACGAAGAAAAAGTTAATTAAGAACCGTTACACTATTTCGTATATCGGGGCATTTTTAAACTTCTTCATTATGGGAATTTGGCATATTACTGGTGAGCATGTGTATCAATACATTATTTATGGTCTTTATCATGCCGCACTGTTTATTTTATTCGATATTTTTGAACGAAAAAACAAGAAGCATAAGTTTTGGCCAAACAATAAATTTACACACGTCCTTGCGATTGTAATTACGTTCCACGTTGTATGTTTCGGTTTCCTCATTTTCTCTGGACACCTTAACAGATACTTTTAATGCACCCTTCTTATACCATTAAGAAGTTGCACATATAATATATTTCGGATATAAAGGAGATTTTAAAAATGGCAGAATTCAAAGAGCAAGTATTAGATATTTTAGAAGAAGTATGTGAAAACGATATTGTGAAAGAAAACTTAGATGTTCAATTATTTGAAGAAGGTATTCTTGATTCTTTCGCTGTAGTATCTTTATTAGTTGAATTCCAAGAGCGTTTAGATATTGAAGTTTCTATTTCTGATTTTGACCGTGACGAGTGGGCTACTCCAAACATGGTTATTAAGAAGTTGGAAGAAATCCGATGAACAAAGCAAAATTTGGTCCGATGCTTTTAGCATTGGCCCTTTTTGCTGTATTCTTACTTATTCCAACGCGCTTCCTACTTCCACTTTTAAGTGATGAAAAAGTAGAACAAGCTGCCACTTCTTTAAAAGAAGAAAAGATTCAAAGTATGATTTTACAGCAAAAGATGTTAGCAGACCCGAAATACCTTCCAATGTATGGTTCATCGGAATTCGCACGTATGGATGCTTACCATCCATCAAATTATTTCAAAGTAAAGCCTGAAGGATTCACACCATTCCTACTTGGACGTGGCGGAACACAAGACCTTGTACATGTATTAAACTTTGCATCTACGATGGATCAATTGAAGGATAAGAAAATGGTATTCGTTCTTTCTCCGCAATGGTTTGTGCCACAAGGTATTGATGAAACACACTTTGCACCTAACTTTTCAAAGCAACAAGGTTACCACTTCATTTTCAACGATGATGTAAAACCTGAAATGAAAAAGCAAATTGCAAAGCGTTTATTAAACTTTGAGATCGTTAAGAAAGAAACTTTACTTAAAGTTTCGCTTGAAGGTATCGTTTACGATGATACAAAGCATAAAATAAAAGCACTTGCTGCTAAACCTTTCGCTTATATTTATCGTAACATTTTAGATCGTAAAGATTTATTTACAGCTATGTTTAATATTAAACCGCATAAAGAAAAACTTGACCCGTCATTAAAACAAATGAGCTGGGAAGAGGCTCGTAAACATGCAGATCAAACAGGTGCAGCAGAATCTGGATCTAACAATTACGGTATTGAAGATGGTTACTTCAACAGCAAAATCAAGAAGAAATTAAAGCAACGTGAAGGTTACTTAAAAAATGATGCTTATGATCAATCGCCAGAATATGAAGATTTACAAATTGTACTTGATTTATTAAAACAATCTGGTGCAAAACCACTCTTCATTTCTGTTCCTGTAAAAGGTCCTTGGTACGATTACGCTGGCTTCCCGAAAGAACGCCGAGAATTGTACTATAAGAAAGTTCATGAGCAAATTGAGAAAGCTGGCTATCCAATTGCCGACTTCTCAAATCATGAGTATGATAAATACTTCTTAAAAGATCACATGCACTTAGGTTGGAAAGGCTGGGTTTATATTGATGAAGCCATCCAACAATTTTATAAAGCAAACTAAAGAAAAGACCGCTTGAATTATTCAAGTGGTCTTTTTCTATATACATTTTGCAATTGTTCAATTACGTTATCTGCTTCTTTCATCACTCGCTCCACTACATGCTGAGCTGATTCTATTCTTGCTAATGATGACGCTTGTCCTGCCCAAAGTGACATATATTCTCCATTATTTTGCTTTGCTGCTTGTTGGCGTATTTTAGAGGTTAATACATTTTGCACCGGATACATCGGAAGGTCTTCTTCTTTCCCTTCGTGCTTCTCTATAAATTCATTACGAATACCTCGTGCATATTTCCCGGAAAACGCACGAGTCACAGTTGTACTCGTATCTGTACTACGTAAAACCGCTTTTTTATACACGTCATGCGTAATACTCTCTTCACTCGTTAAAAAGGCTGATCCCATTTGAACAGCTTCTGCTCCCAGTGTAAATGCCGCAACAAGCCCTTGCCCGTTCATTACACCACCTGCTGCAACAATCGGGATATGCGGAACTGCTGCTACTAACTGCGGAATTAATGCGAACGTCCCAATCATAGAGTCCTGTTCTTTCCCGATAAACGTTCCTCTATGGCCCCCTGCCTCACTACCTTGACCGACAATAATATCTACTCCTAATTCAGCAAGTACTTTCGCCTCTGCCACATGAGTAGCTGTTCCGATGACTTTTATTCCGCTTCTTTTCAAGTCATTTATTTCTTCTTTTTCTAACGTTTGAAATGCAAAGCTAACGACTGGCACGTTTTCTTCTACTAACACTTGTAATTGTTCTTTATAACTTTTTGGAAGCTTTAACTGTTCTTCTTCCTCTATACCGAATTCTCTATTCACTCCGCTAAGTAATCCCTTGGCCAAGTTTATCTTCTCTTCTTCTATTTGTATCTCTTTCGTTAATAGTAAATTAACACCGAAGGGCTTATCTGTTCGTTCCCGTATTTTATAAATCGCTTCACGAATTTGTTCTGGGCTCATATAGCCTGCTCCAAGCGTTCCTAATCCTCCGCTATTACTCACAGTTGCAACGAGTTCTGGCGTTGTAATCGCACCCGCCATACCGGCTTGAATGATTGGATACTTAATTTGTAATGTATCTATAACTCGACTTGTAAACATCATCTCTCCTCCTATTCCCTTTATATCTTCTTTATTTGACAAACTTTCCCCTTCTTTTACAAGGGGTGAACTTCCTATGAAGCGAATATATTGAAAGTGAAGGAGGCTGAAAAAAATGATATATCCAAATGCATTACAACAAGGTGATACAGTAATGATTATTGCACCATCCGGCCCACCAACAATTGAAAATGTATTAAAAGGTGTAACTGTACTACAAGAAATGGGGTTGTCTGTAGTAATCGGGAAGAGTGTTTATGAGAAATATGGATATTTAGCTGGAAGCGATCAAGTTCGGCTCGATGATATACATGAAGCATTTTCAAACCATGAAGTAAAAGCCGTTTTCTGTGCACGAGGTGGTTACGGAAGTGCTCGTCTCCTCCCCCACATTCAATATGAAATCATTCGGCAAAACCCTAAAATCTTTTGGGGATATAGCGATATTACAGCTTTACATACTGCTTTTTCACGTTATGCAAAGCTTGTGACATTTCATGGCCCAATGATTGAAGAATTAGGGAAAGGTGTAGATTCTCTTTCTTTATCTTCTTTCAATCAACTCTTTCATCCGTATTCAACCATTTTATCTGCATCAGAATGTATCGTACCTAGCCCTTCCCGTACAATTACAGGTCAGTTAGTTGGAGGCAATTTAGCGGTGTTAACGAGTATCATTGGCTCCTCCTACGAGATAAATACAGCCAATAAACTTTTATTGCTTGAAGACATTGGGGAAGAACCATATCGCATTGACCGTATGTTAAATCAGCTACTTTTATCTGGAAAGTTTAATGAATGTAGTGGCGTTATTTTTACAAGTTGTCATGACTGCACTCCTTCTAAACCATCTCAATCATTGCAAACAATACTATATGAATATTTCACTCCATATGCTATACCTGTCCTATTCGGTTTACCGATTGGACATATAAGCCCAAACATTGGGATTCCTCTTGGAGCTACAGCGACAATAAGTACACATAATAAAACACTCTCTATTTCTTCTGGCGTAGCGACCCCGTGTTCAAATTAAAAAGGAAAAGCGATTATGCTTTTCCTTTTATCCCGCTTTAATGGGCAGTAAGACCCCCACCTCAAAATGCAGCGAAAGCAAAGAAGTTAGGTGGGGGTCGGGCTGCCCATTAAAGCCCGATTGGTTCAACTAATAATCAGTGGGGGATGAAGAAACCCCCCACTGATTAAATTTTCACTTTATTTATAATAGTTAAAAATTCGTCTAGATGCGATATCTGCAATTTCTTCTGGAATAAATGTTTTACTTATATCAGTACCGACATTTAATACTGCTGTAGCATCTTTCTCAATGCTACTAAATAATTCTTTCCCACGTATCGTAATAAGGGGTGTTCCTTCTGGCAACACGTCTTTTACAAATTCCATTTGTGTAAAGAACGGAACGATCCATCTACCCTCTCCTTGGAAATGACGCAAGCGAAGTATTCCTTCTGTTGCCCCTTCCTCTGCTTCTAGTGAGCCAGCAACATAAAACTCAGTAGATAAGAGCAATTCATAAAATTCCTTTTGCTTTTGTTTATCATCCCCTGCTACAACAAGTACTTCTTCTATTCTCTTTACCGGAATTTGCTCCATATGATGCCACCCCTATTTTCAAAATGATTGTACTTAAATTATACGAAATATTCTTATTTTTTTCTACATAATTCGTAATTATTTTCTTAAAATAATTTTAATACTTCTTTTGTCTTTATAATTGTAGCAAACTCTTCATGTAAATTTACAAGTGTCATATTATGAATATCTTCTGCACTATACTCTTTACCATCTAGACCTTTACGGTTAAAAGTAGCCGTCGCATCACTCACTAAAAATG
The DNA here is from genome assembly GCF_051916915.1 of Bacillus cereus group sp. MYBK139-1. Lineage (NCBI taxonomy): Bacteria > Bacillati > Bacillota > Bacilli > Caryophanales > Bacillaceae > Bacillus > Bacillus cereus group sp. MYBK139-1. The sequence goes on from NZ_JBQAHO010000003.1 coordinate 80,000, forward strand.
TTTTAAATCCTAAATTCCCTGCCATTCGTGTCGTAGTCTCCACACAATGATTTGTCGTTAATCCTACAATCACTACTGCATTACATTTGTTCTCTCTTAATCGCTCTTCTAAATTTGTCCCAATGAATGCGCTATTAACAGATTTCTGAATAACCACTTCACCTGGTAGTGGTTGCACCTCTTCTTTAAAGTTGACTGTTTCCGCTCTCTCATAAAACATCGACTGCGCATTTTCTTTATTTACATGTTGAATATGAAAAACCGGTCGCTTCCTTTTTCTCCATTGTTCTAATAACATTCTCATGTTTTCTTCAGCAAAAAGATTATTTCTCTCACCCCAGTATGGTAATTGAAATGCTTTTTGTACATCAATTATGATAAGTGCTATTTGATTCATCATCATTTTCTCCTTTGTTTGGCTGTAATTGAAATAGAAAACCAAGTTGTTGCGATGCAGTAATAAAACAAATATAAGCGCAAAGCTCTACAATTTCTTTTTCCGTCCAATATTGTTTCAATACATGAAACATATTATCATCTATCGCCTTTTTGCCATGAATAAATGTATGCGCAAAAGTTACTGCTACACCAATTTCTTCTACCTTTTGCATATCATCAGGCCTTCCCTTTGCCATACAGTACGGGCATTCATTCCCATACGCTAATGTTCTTCTCACTTGTTCCTTCAGCTCTGCTGAAAGAGTTCCTTTATTGTACAGTGTATTTTCTAATGTACTCCACGAATATAATATTTCCGGATTATGACCTAATAACTTTTGAAACTTTGTATCTCCTACATTTGATAATGAAATTCTCTCCATTATTTTCCCTCCTATTCCCTTCAGTTTTATTGTAAAATAAATAAAGTTCTCTTTACATTTCATATGAATCTTAATTTATATTTTTCCTTTACAAAAATTATCATTTTACTGGAGGTATATTTACAAATGCAACTAGACCGTGTTGATCGAAAAATTTTAAATGAATTATATAATGATAGTCGCCTTTCCATGCGTGAATTGGCGAAACGAGTAAACTTATCTGCTCCGTCTACTGCAGAACGTGTTCGTAAACTCGAAAGTGAAGGCGTAATCAAAAAATACACAATCGATATCGATTATAAAAAAGCAGGACTTGTTTTAGACTGTATTTTAGAAATCACTTTAAAAAACGGGGATACAACACGTATGCAACAGTTTATTCAGTCCTATCCATCTGCAAGTTTTTGTTACCGCGTAACAGGAAGCTTATGCTACATTGTAAAAATTTCTGTTCCTTCACTCGTTGAACTTGAAGAATTTATTAATGATGTTTCTTCATATGCAACGACCGTTTCTCATATCGTATTATCAGAAATATCTCTTACCCCTGATATTGAACATATCTTCCCAGAAGATTAATTAATTTTTATTCATAAAATATATAAAAACCTCTTACAATAAGAATAAAAATAATATATTATGTATTAAAATACATAAAGTTCGAGAAAGGGGCTTTACATTGAAAATCTGGTTTTATGAAAAAACGGCACACTTAGATGACTTGCTTGGCATTTGGGATAATGTTCCGACTATCCCTCGAATTGGTGAAAAAGTTGAGATTTTAAAAGCAGTTCGTACTGTTACAGATATTAAATATGTAAAGAACGGCAATAATTTTCGTGTGGAAATTATTACAAAGTAAAAAGTAGCTCACAAAGAGCTACTTTTTACTTATCTATTATGTGCTTTCTTTATAACGATTTTATCGTCTTCTACAGATACTGTTACATAATCATTTTCTTCTAATCGGAGCTTATTTACAGCCTCATCTGGTAGCTCTACAGCCATCAATCTATCTGTTACAATCACTTGACTATACATTTCATTTCCTTCTGATGCACTCACTACTTTTTCCTCATTTATGAAGCGCACTGGTGGCACACCCACTTCTTTTACCATACGCCATTGTTTCCAAACGTAAGGAATTAACCAAAGTAATCCAACAACTGTAAGACCGATACCGATCCATAAATTACTTTGCGCTTGTAATTCAGGAATTGAAATGGCGCTACTCTCTTCTCCGCCGACAAATTGCATACTTGTTGCAATGAAATTATTTAGAGCGTGTACAGCAATATTCGTCCATATATTTTTCGTCTTTATGTATAAAAGACACATTACAACACCAAACATGAACGCACCAATAACATCAAAATGTCCTAAGCCAAAAATAATGGAAGATATAATGACAGCTTTTTTAATTCCCCATTTATAAGCCATTCGCTGTAAAAAGAAGCCTCTAAAAATAACCTCTTCCATAATTGGTGCTAATACACATGCTGAAATGAAAGTAAATATCGTCATATATATGTTACTCGTATTAATAACAGTTCCGTCTTCTAACATAGTAACTAAGAAACTCGGTAACGTATGTGCTAATATATAAAATTGAATATGAGATATACCAACGGAAAAAATCATTCCCATTATCGTTGCTAACACAATTAATCCCCACGGTAAACGTCCTGGCTTATCAAAAAAACTGTTAAATATAACATTATTTTTATTGGTTTTTACGTATAACCAAAATAACGGAAATACAAAAAACACAGTTATTTGTGAAATAACCTCCGTCGTATTCTCAGAAACATTTGATAGACCTAATGGGATCATCGTAAGGAACAGCCCTATAATCATCCATCCAAAAAAACTGCGTAGTCTTATGCGTGAAAATGCATCGTGCATATAGAACACCTCCAAAGATAGTAAAAGTAAATGGTGTGGTAACTAAATTATAATATGAATATAGTTGAAATTCTTCCTATTTTTCTCAAATACTTTCGAACAACATATATAGTAATCATTCTTTTCTTTCAGTTGAAAAATACAAGAAAGTTATGTAATAAAAATCCCCGTTTTTACAAGCGGGGATTTCTTTTATTATAATACGTCACGTTTTTGGAATAATGCACTTGATGCTACAAGTAATACAACAAAGTATGCAGCTACAAGTAATAATGAAGTTGTAAATGTAAACTCTGTAAATGTTGGTTCTGTTCCGCCACTTACTAGCTTATTGCTATCGTACACACTTAAATTTAAATGGAAAAACACTACAAACTTCGCTACACCTTTTGCAAACATCATCAGTACCATATTAATTGGTCCTTGTAAAAAGAAGAGGAACATCGTAATAATTAATGGTAAGACAGACTTTCTAAATACGTTTGCTAAGAAAAATGCAAGAGTCGCAAAGAAGAACGGTGAAAGTACTTGATATAAGGTAGATTTCATTACAATTCCTATCGTTAATTCTGTTTTACTACCATCCATTGCAATTCCGCCAATAATCATTGAAATAATCGTGTTAGCAAATATGATAAATACTATAGTAAGTAACACTGTAATATATTTAGAGAATAAAACTGTCATTCGTTTTCTTGGACGGATTAATAACTGCTTAATTGTACCTTTTTGGAACTCATCCGTAATTATACGAGAAGCAATCGTAATGCCAAAAATTGTTGCAAACAAAGTAATTAAACCAATCTCTGAACTTGCAAAATCTAAATATGATCCTTTAAATTCAGTTCCGTCTCCCCATTTCAGCATCGCTAAAACTCCCAAAATCTCCAATACTGCAATAACACCAATTAAAATATACATACCTTTTTTCGCATGCAACTTTAAAAATTCATTTTGAATTAATTTAAACATTACGCTTTCACTCCCCCTGTAATCGCTAAGAACTCATCCTCTAACGTTTTATTTTGAACGGTAACTCCGTATACAAGCACATCTTCATTCACAAGTTTCTTTACAAGTTGTGGAATTTCTTCTTTCGTTACAGATACTACAATGACATTTCCTTGCGCCTTACCTGTAATAATTTCATTTGCTTTCTGAACTTGATCTACTTCAAACGCTACAACTACTGTCTCATCATGTTTTGCTTGTTCATGTAAGTTGTATTCTTGTACAAACTCACCTTGCTTAATAATAACGACGCGATCACACATAAGTTCAATTTCACTTAATAAGTGACTTGATACGATTACAGCAATATTCTCTTCTTTCGCTAAACGTTGTAAATAATCACGAATTTGGCGAATACCAGCTGGATCTAATCCATTTGTCGGCTCATCTAAAATTAAAATTTTCGGCTGATGAAGTAATGCCTGTGCAATTCCTAAACGTTGTTTCATACCAAGTGAATATGTTTTCACTTTTTTATGAATTGCATGCTCTAATTCAACCAGTTTTACAATTTCAGCAATGCGCTCTTTACTAATCGGTGTAATTGCCATGTTCGCAAAATGCTTCAAGTTTTGCATCCCTGTCATATAATCATATAGTTCAGGATTTTCTACAATCGCTCCAATTTGCTCTAGCGCCTTTTCACGCTCCGTACGAATACTATGACCACAAATTGTAATATCGCCCTCTGTCATTGAAATAAGACCTGTCATCATACGAATCGTTGTTGTCTTACCGCTACCGTTCGGTCCAAGGAACCCGTATACTTCCCCTTCACGAACTTCAAATGATAAACCACGAATAATTTCCGTTCCACCAATCCTTTTTCGAACATTCTCTAACTTTACTACTACGTTTCCCAATGCTGATTCCTCCTTTAGACTTCTAGTTTTTTATCGATAATGCGACCTGTTATATAAACAAGTAAAACAAATATACCGATTGAAAAAGCAATACTATATAAATTTATAAAATTTTCTGGATATAGTATAAGATTCATATCCACCGTTTCATCTATATAAACGATTTTTTTAATAATTTTAGGTATAGGCGCAAGTCGACCCAGCATTTCATATATCAGATTGATTACTTTCGTTACTAGTAAAAATAAGAAGAAAATAATTACATACTCCATTTTTTTCTTTTTCAAAGAAAATACTTTCACACCAGCTACTGTAAAAAGTAAAACTAACAATATACTTGATAAATTAAATACATATAACACGCTACTAAATAACTGCTTTACCATATCTAGTGTAAGTGTACTTTCGGTGAATAACAATTCATGGAGTTCTGTACCTTTTATTACTTTCATCGAAATACCATAGAAAAACATAGCACCTATTAATTCAAAACACATTAAGCTAATTGCTGCATATGACAATATTGCTAAAACAATTTTTTTACCAGATATCGGTGTTAACCGAAATAATGTACTTTCAGTCATTTTCCCAAACGCAGACATCGCCTGCAGAAATACTAATACCGCAAAAATTAAATAAACTAAGAATACTAAAGCAATTGTAATCATTTGCCTTACTTCTCCTGATTCTTGTTTAATATAATTCCCCATACTTACAAAAGCGACAGCCGCAATAAATATGAATGACAATAACGAAATGAAAATTTGTTTTTTATTCGCATTGTACATATATATTAAACTGGCCTTCATCTACTAAACACCTCCTTAAACAAATCCGTAACAGCTTTCCCTCGTTGGAAACGTAATTCCTCTACATTTTCATGCAGTACACTTTCACCATCTTTTAAAAAGATTACTTCGTCAAAAATATTTTCCACTTCTCCAATTAAATGTGTTGCAATTAAAATGGTACAATCTTCGCGATAAAACTGTAAAATAAGTTCTAATATGTGTTCTCTAGAAACGAGATCAATTCCGCCCAGCGGTTCATCTAGTACGTATAACTTCGCTTTCCGAGAAAACGTTAAAATAATTTGTAGCTTTTCAACCATCCCTTTTGATAAAGCTGTAATTTTTTCTTCTAACGGTATTTTAAATTCCGCAACCGTATCTACCGCTTTTTGAATGTCGAAATCTTTATAAAAATCTCGATAGAAAAATAAAGAATCTTTTACCGTCATCCAATCATCAAATACTGGTTTATCCGACATAAAAGAAACAATTTCTTTCGTTTCTAATCCTACTTTTTTACCAGCGATTGTAATACTCCCTTCGGAAGGATGCTGCAAACCGGCAATCATTTTCAATAACGTCGTTTTCCCGCTCCCGTTATCTCCAACGAGTCCAACAATTTTCCCTTCCGTAATCTCAATGCTTAATTCACGGATTACTGCTTTTAACCCGTATCTCTTCCATAAGTTTTCTATTTTTAATAGCTCTGTCATTCGCTCTCCTCCCTTTTCTCATGTAATGAAGAACGAAGGATTGTAAGAATTTCTTCTTCTGAAAAACCTAAATTGTCCATTCCATCTATAAAAGAATGAAGTAATTCTTTCGCCATCTCTTTTCGCAGCTCCATAATTTTCTCCCCTTCATTCGTTACATATCGTCCCATTCCTCTACGCGTTACAACAACCCCATCCCGTTCTAGCTCTTGAAATGTACGCTGGATCGTATTTGGATTTACTTGTAATTCACTCGCTAATTCACGTACAGAGGGAATTTTATCACCAGGCAATAAATGTCCCGTTACGATTTCTTTTTTTATGTATTCCATTACCTGGATGTAAATTGGTATATTTGGAGAAAACTCTATTTTCATTTCTTCCCTCCTTTTGTATCGGTGTACTAGTTAAATAATACACCGATACAAAAAGATTGTAAATACCCATTTACTTACAAAAAAAATTCTATCCATTAACCGGATAGAATTTTTCAAACGAAAATCGTTATACAAAAATAATAGTGTTATGTAAACAAAATCATAAAGAAAAGCTATCTTATTCATTGATAAGACAGCTTTTCTTTATGATCATATATTAAAAATTAAACACGAAGTCATCGTCAGATAACTTTTCAACGTTCGTTGCTTTTACGTAACCATTTCCTTTTACAGAGAAGAAATCATGGTTTTTCGTATCTGTACGTAAACCATTTAAAACGATTGGGTTAATTTCTTCTTCTTCAAACTTCGGCTCAAGTCCTAAGTTCATAAGTCCTTTATTCGCATTGTAACGAACGAAACGATTTACATCCTCTACAAGACCGATAGAAGTGTAAATTTCTTCTGTGTATGCCATTTCAATTTCATATAGTTCCATTAATAACTCTTGTGTTTCTTTTTGCACTTCTTGTTGATCTTCTGCAGAAAGTTCCGCGAAGATTTGTTGTGCTAAAATACCGACGAATACGCCGTGAATTGACTCATCACGGATTATTAAGTTAATAATTTCACCACTTGCCGTCAGTTTTCCTTGCCCTGCTAAGTATAGTGGATAGAAGAATCCACTATAGAATAAGTAACTTTCTAAGAACACACTCGCTACCATTGCCATGTATAACTCTTTTTTCGTCACTTCAGGTTTTAATAAACGACGATAGTAACTCGTAATAATACCAGCCTTTTTCTCAAGTAACGGATGGTTGTCTACCCAGTCAAAAATCTCATCGATTTCTTCTTCAGTAGCTAACGTTGTGAAAATATGACTGTAACTCTTCGCATGTACTTCTTCCATAGCACCCATGAAAGCTAATACACTTTTCGCTTGTAAATTTTCAAGATGAACAAGTACAAGTGGCATCCCTTCGCCGCCTTGTTTCGTATCTAAAAGTGTTAAACCACCTAATACACGCTTATAAGCAATTTGCTCTTCTTTCGATAATTGCACCCAAGTATTTTTGTCAGAAGACACTGCGATTTCTTCTTCTGTCCAAAACTGAGCGATGTTTTGCTTCCAAAACATTAAACTAAAATCATCTTCTTTTTTGTTCCAGTTTACCGCACGCATTCAATCGCCCCTTCTCTAAATAAACATGAAAAATTGATAACTGAGCATGAGCAGGGTTCAGAAAACCCTGCTCATAATGTCTCAATTTTTTTATATTAAACGGTACAAGCCACGCACTCTTCCACGCTTAATTTACGTGTTCTCGTATAATACAGACTCTTTAAGCCTTTTTTATGTGCATAGATGTAATAACGAGCTAATTCACGTGTTGAAATATCACTATTAACGTAAAGAATTGTACTAATTCCTTGGTCAATATGTTCTTGAATTTCTGCGATTAAATCAATTAATTTAAACTGATTCATATCGTAAGAAGATTTATAGTACCAGAACGTATCTTTTGATAAATACGGCATTGGATAATATGTTGTTGCATTCGCATACGTTCTTGATTCGATTTGACTTACAATCGGCATTACGCTTGAAGTTGCATTTTGAACGTAACTGATCGATTGCGTAGGAGCGATGGCAAGACGATATGAGTTGTATAAACCATTCTTCTGCACTTGCTCTTTTAAACTTGTCCAATCTTCTTTTGTCGGAATATGAATTCCTTCAAATAATTGTTGAACTTTTTCAGTTACTGGGCTATAATCTGTCGTTTCATACTTTTCAAAGTATGTGCCGCTTGCATAATCAGACTTATCAAAGTCTTTAAATGTTTCGCCTTTTTCTTTAGCGATTTCCATACTTTTCTCAATAGAGTAGTAATTTAACATCATAAAGAATGTACGAGCGAACTCTTTCGCTTCTGCACTTTCATAAGCGATTTTATTTTTTGCTAAATATCCGTGTAAGTTCATTGCGCCAAGCCCTACTGAATGAAGCTCATCATTTGCTTTTTTCACAGTTGGTGCATTCGGAATGATTGTCATATCAGAAACAGCTGTTAAAGCTTCCATTCCCGCATGAACTGCTTCACGAATTTCTTTATTTTCCATTACATTTACGATATTTAACGATCCTAAGTTACAGTTAATATCACGACGGATAATATCATCTGTACCATAATCGTTAATTTCAGAAGTTTCTTGAAGCTGGAAGATTTCTGTACACAAGTTCGACATCTTCACAGTTCCAATATCCTTCAATGGATGTTGGTTATTTGCATTTGATTTAAACATTAAGTACGGATAACCAGACTCAAGCTGGATCATAGCAATTTTAATAAGCATATCACGCGCACTAATATCTAGCGGCTTCTTCTTCACTTTCGGATTGCTCATTAATTCATCGTACATTTCATCGATATCAATATCATCTAAATGCTTTCCGTATTCTTTATACACTGTATAAGGCGCGAAAACATGGAAAGGTTCGTTTTTCTCAGCAAGCTCAAAGAACTTACTTGGAACGATAATTCCGATTGATAGAGACTGAATACGGCTCTTCTCATCGGCATTTATTTTTTTGGTCAACTCGTCTTCATATTTCTATGAAGGTTGGACTATATCATCAACCTGCAACTGGTTGCCTTGCACTTCGACTGGTACCTATTTCCAGCCTACTCTACTAGCTTTCGTCTAATGACGTGCGTTCGATAGTCTCTACACCTTCTTGAAAGTATTGATAATTAGGAAAGTTATTTGATAGCACTCTATATTTTATCGTATTAGCAGGCACATTAAATGCTCGTCCTGCCTCCGCTAAAGACTCATAGTAAATGTCATTTATAACAATCGGCTTTTTTTGCTTTTCTCTTCCAGAGTTATATTGATGTTTTTGAGCTTTACTTATCTTCATACATGTTTCTTTTGTATGTTTTTTACCCTTACGAGATTTAGACATTTTTTCTTTTGTTTCATCGGTATGCTTTCTACCATGAAATCGTTTAGTAATCTTAGATCTCATATTCTCCATATGTTGAGGTTTATCATACCAATAATTATTAGGACCAGTATTAATTTCAGAAAGAAATTTTTTTACTTCCTTTGAGTGTGTTTTCCCATACATATGGTTCTTTTCCCCACTCAACGCCCCACCTCTAGCGATAGGATGTCCATTATAGCAATACTGTTTTCCATAATACTGACTTAATAAACTTTGCTCAATCTTATGAAGAATATCCTTATCCTCTGGTAACTCAATTATCCCTTTAAACTCAAATTTATTCTCACCATATAAATTCCAGGCTGCTTGTAAATGTTTACTATGATGCCGATTAGCATTCAATTGATTTCTATGAGTTTTAAATCGTACTTTAAAATTATTAGAACTACCAATATAAAACTTCCTATTTTCCTTATTAATTATCAAATAAATTCCACAATTCATGGAATCTCGCCTCCGGTGAATATAAGATTCCACTTCACCCAAATAGCATTTCTTCCAAGCTTGGCACGGTATTACCTGCTATCCACGTACATGGACCGTAGGCTCTCTTAGTCAGCTTCTTCGCGGGTTCTTTTTCTTTTACCCCTTATTCAACTGATACCGTTAGCCGCTAATGCGACACCCTATTGGTTAGGTTCACAAGGTTTTCTCATACACATTACTGTATAGAGGGACTACCAATTAATCCAAGAATTCAATAATATCCCAATGGAAAATGTTTAAATATACTGCGCCAGCACCTTTTCGTTGGCCAAGCTGATTCGCATATGAAAACGAATCTTCAAGTAATTTCATAACAGGTACTACACCACTTGCAGCGTTGTCGATACCTTTAATTTGCTCACCGCGTGCGCGTAGCTTAGATAAGTTTAAAGCTACTCCACCACCGATTTTTGATAATTGCATTGCAGTATTAATGTTAAAGCCGATTGAATTTAAACTATCATCCATCTCTAACAAGAAACAAGACACCATTTCTCCTCTTCTGCTTCTTCCCGCATTTAAAAAGGTTGGTGTCGCTGGTTGGTAGTTTTGTTTGACAATCATGCTTGCGAATTGTTTTGCCTTCGCAACATCACCGCGTCCTAAGTATAATGACACAATTGCTACACGATCTTCATAGCTTTCTAAGTATTGTTTTTGATCATTTGTTTTTAACGCATAATCTTTGTAGAACTTAGATGCTGCCATATAAGATTGGAACTCGAAGTTTTCACCATAAGCGATGTTATATACCTCTTCTACTTCCTCCAAGTTATACTCGTCCAGAACGTTGTAATAGTAATCATGTTCTTTCATATACTCCATTCGCTCTGCCACGCTATTAAAATGAACGGTATTCTCTCTAGCTTCTTCCATAAAGACTTCTAATGCCTCTTTATCTTTATGAAGCTGATAAAAACCGTCCTGCATTTGCGTGATTTCATTATTCAGTTCAATGTGTCGCAATCTCCCGCACCCTTTCCTTAAAATATTCTACATCGTTATTTGTTCCTGATAACTCAAATTTTGATACAATAGGCACTTCATATTTAGCAGAAATTTTGTCAGCACTTGCACCGAACATGTCTCCCCAGTTACGATTGCCGCTTGCAGATACGCCTTTTAATTTTTCATTATTGCGCTCTAAAAATTCTAAAACACGTTCTGGTACATTGCCAAAACCTGTTGTATACGTAATTAAAATAAAGTCTTCATCTATTACTAGATCTTCACCAATTTGAACGGCCGGCATATTTAATTTGTGGATGAAACGCTTCACGTTCCCTGTCATAGAATCATATGCAACTAACATTTCCGACCCTCCCTTTTCAATCTATACTCTCTGTATGTTGTTTCTTGATTTCTCTATATATTGTATTACGTTTCAAAATAAGACACAAGATATATGTATAAATTCTTTCTTTTTTTAACTTTTACTTTTCGACAAGACCGTCGATTTTTTTCAATACAATGACTATGAAACAACATTCTAAAACTCATGTCAATAAAGTGCTTTTCAAAAAAGTTGTCAACGAATTTAACCTTATTTTTAAAAAAGTTAACAATATATTTTGTCATAAAACGGCAAATGCTGGAGGAATATATTTCTCCAGCATCACGCAAAAAAGAACAGACATGAAACGATAATCTGTTCTAAAAAACGATTACATTTATCAACTTTGCTTTATTAAATATTATACATATACTTTCAGTTCGCGTTACATACTAAAAGATAACTATTATAGAAAAAGATTATCATTATGGAAATTCAACTTATTTATGAAAAGATTATTCAGAGTGCTCAATACGCAAAATATCTTTTACAAATATATGATGTGGATTTTCATCTTTATCAATCATTGTACATACAGGAGCTTCTTCATCAAAGTACACAATCATTCCTTCAACGTACTGATATGTATGTTGAACTTGTACAGTTACTTTAATTTCTACAGCCTCTTCATATGCTCTTTTTATTTTCTGAAGCATTTTTGCCGAACACTTTCGTTTCTCTGGATACATGACCATCCCCATAAATCGATTTCCGGCTCTATCTTTCCACATATAATCCCAATGCGGTAATATGCCTTGTTTAAAATCGCCCATAAGTCTCCTCCCTATATTCTTTTAGTTACGAACGTGGCGTTTCTGAATATGTATAAATGACCTGTCCGCCGCGCTGTGCGTTACCAATGAAATGTTTAAAGTCTTCTCGATTCACTAAAACTTCTCTGAACGTATAAAATACATCTTTCGTAACAACATACTCCTTTATTTCACCATTTTTCAGCTGATCCAAAATTGTATTTGCTAATTCTTTATCCATGTATTTCACCTCTATGCAATATTTTATTTTATCTTATATTCTATAGGTCAACAACTGTAAAATTATCCAGATGCTATACCTTCATTTCATTTTCATTATTTTTCAAAAAAGATATCGTTAGTAGATGTCCACTAAATATCATATACTAACATAGCTACTTCTCTATATCAATCATTTCATCATTCAATTATGCAAAGTTCCATACCACTATGCTACAATATATAAATAGAACTAGGAGGGATACTATGATTCGGAAAGCAAAAAAGACAGATGCGAAACTGGTAGCACCTTTATTGTATAACGCTCTGCACGAAATTGCTGAAAAAATCACAGGTAGCACAGTTGAAACAGAAGTATTACTAGGACTTGAAACATGGTTCTCAAAAGAGAGAAATCGACTGAGCTATGAAAACTGTTTTGTATATGAGCAAGACGGGGGTGCAGTTGGAGTTATTGTCGCTTATCACGGTAGTGAAGCAACAATGCTTGATGCACCCATTGTACATCACTTAAGAGAATTACATAAAGATGGATCGATTACGTTAGAAAAAGAAGCCGAGCTTGATGAATATTACATTGATACATTATCCGTTTCAAGTGCATATGGTGGAAAAGGAATTGGTTCTAAATTAATTGAAGCTGCTGAAATACATGCAACTGAAAAAGAGTATGAAAAAATCGCATTACTTGTTAATTTAGAAAACAAACGTGCCTATTCACTATACGAAAAACTAGGTTATAAAAAAGATCAAATCGTTATGCTTGTAGGCGAACCTTATGCACATCTCGTAAAACCATTAAACATCAAAATTTCTATATCTTAAAAAGAAAGCACACGATTTATATAAACCGTGTGCTTTTATGTTAAATTCGTATTCAATATATTTCCATTCATCGCCTCATGAAACGTATATGTCGTACATCCCCATGGCTCTCTGTGCAAAATAGGAGAACCAGACCATCCCATCGCTCTCAGTTCGGCACCAATCATTACATTCACATAATTATGACCTACAAGAGCAATACTTCCATGTACGAGAGCATAACGATGTAATAAGTAAGCCGCTTGTCTTGCCCTCTCTCTTACTTCCTTATAAGACTCCACATCTTTATGGTAACCAAGTATCCATAATGTTCGTCCGATAAACATCCATACGTTAGGTTTACACTTCAACCATTTTGGAGCATAAAAACTCGTCGGAACTTCTGCTTCCCTAAATAGAGTATTTTGCATAAAAGATAAAGAATCCGTTAATTCAGCTGCTGACTGTACAGCACACCTTTGATCACTCGTTACAATCAATTTGGCCGCTTCAACCGCTTCCCTTGTTTCCGTTGGTATAGGTGCTTTTTCTGTTATAGTATGTAAGTCATATCCTTTCATCCATTCACGAAAGGATGTAACCGTCATTGGTTCTATAGTACGGTCTAAGCGACCATGACGAATAAAAGAAATCTTCATTCTTTCCACTCTCCATTCATCACTTACGAACTCTATTATGTACTATTTTTACATATCATACCACGCAAAAAAAGAAAGTTATACACCTTTACATATCCACGCCACTCTCATTTGTGACCCCAGCATGTATCCCATCCATCCCATCAAAATATGTAGTCGTTTCATGATGACGGATCTTTTTTAAATGTATATAAGAAAATACAAATAAAATTAATGCTATAACACTCCCCACAAATTCAAACATCATTTTACCGCCTCTAATTTCTCCCACTTTAGTAGGTTCTTGTATTTTTTTATTATACCCCTATATAAAGATATCTGCATTTAAACCCTTCTTTTTTCTAATAACATGACATTCTTGCATATTTTCTTACAAAAAGTGAATGTTTTTCGAATTTTTACTTTGGAAACATTTACAAAATGGACAATATGGTTCAAAATAGGAAGAAATAAAAAAACCAAAATTATTCTTTTTTGGGAAAACTGTAACAAGGAGAGTTGCTTATGCAGATCGCAGAAACTGGAGATATCATTGAATTTAAAGGTGGAATGCAAGGCCGTGTTCAAAAAGTAAATCAAAACTCCGTTATTGTAGATATAACAATTATGGAGAATTTTAGAGAACTAGATATGGAACCTCTTACAGTTGTTAGTCATAAAAACTATACTGTCATTAATCAAAATGCATAATATAATAGAAAGAAAGGATCTGTATGTTATACAGATCCTTTCTTTCTATTATATATTAACGATTATCAATTGTTTCTGGATATAAATCATGGTTCATCATGCGGTAGTCAGCCATTTGTTCATACTTCGTTCCTGGGCGACCGTAGTTGCAGTAAGGATCAATGGAAATCCCTCCACGTGGTGTGAATTTACCCCATACCTCGATGTAACGTGGATCCATTAATTTAATTAAGTCATTCATAATAACGTTCATACAATCTTCGTGGAAGTCACCATGATTGCGAAAACTAAATAAATATAGTTTTAAAGATTTACTCTCTACCATTCTTTGTTCTGGAATGTAGCTAATATAAATTGTTGCAAAATCCGGTTGGCCTGTTTTCGGACATAAGCTTGTAAATTCAGGACAATTGAATTTAACAAAGTAATCACGGTTTGGATGATTATTATCAAATACCTCTAAAATTTCTGGACTATATTCAAATAAATATTTTGTATTTTGATTTCCTAATAATGTTACATCTTTTAAATCTTCATCTAATCTTCCTGCCATTTTAAACATCCCTTCTCATTATACTCCGCGTTTATTTCCCCATACTAACGCATGAAGCTGCGGCAATACTTTTGCATTATTCATTTCTTTACGATTAACTGCTTTTTCAATTAACCACTCATACTTATCTAATAGCTTTTTAATCAACATCGCATCATCCACAGTTTTTGTATCATCATTTCCTACTTGTAAGAAAAATGGTACATGTGGATAACGTTCGTGCATCTTAACTGCATACTCGAAATCATAATCGTCAAATACTACTACCTTTAAACTAATATCTTTTCCCGCTAGTTTCTGAATCATAGCATCTAACTTCTGAAAATCAGTTTTCATAGTCGAACTTGGTGGTTTTGGAGAAATCGTTATCTCATCAATTTGAAGTAACCAATCTTGCCATTTACTCCCTTGCGTTTCGATTGCTGTTCGCATTCCATTCTCTTTTAATATAGAAAGAAGAAACTCAATATTTTTCAGCAATGCCGGATTTCCACCTGAAATCGTAACATGAGAAAAATTTTCGCCGCCAATTTCTACAAGCTCATTCCAAACGTCTTCCGCTGTCATCTGTCTAATTTGATCTTTAGCAGATCCATCCCACGTAAAAGCAGAATCACACCAAGCACAGCTATAATCACAGCCAGCTGTACGGATAAACATCGTCTTTTGTCCTACAACCATTCCTTCACCTTGAATAGTCGGACCAAATATTTCTAAGACAGGGATTTTACTCATCGAGCATCCACTCCCGTCTTACTTCTGCATAACTAGTCGGAGTCTCGAATAGACGAACGAATTCAACACGAGCTCCTTTATATTCATTCACACGATTATCTTTTGTTAACGCTTCTGCCATCTTTTCATAAATCCAAACGACCATATTTTCAGCAGTTGTATTCATCGCTGGTAACGTTTCGTTTAAATAACGATGGTCTAAATAAATTTCTATTTCATTCTTCCAAATTTCTTTTATATCTCCAAAGTCAATCGCAAGACCGATTTCATTTACATATCCACTAATCCCAAATACAACTTTATATGTGTGACCATGTAAGTTTTTACATTTCCCTTCATAACAGTGTAAATGGTGTGCTGCATCAAATGTAAATTCCTTGCTGACCATTACTCTTTTATTATGATATTTAAGCTGTTTACGCTGAATATCCTTGTCCATTTTTTGCAAATTTTCTACAATGCGAAATCCAAAGAAATTATCCATTAGTTACTCGCTCCTTCGCGTTCTTGTAGGTACGTATCTAATCCTGCTTTACGAAGTTGACATGCTGGACATTCACCGCAACCATCACCAATGATTCCGTTATAACATGTTAATGTTTTTTCTCGAACAAACTCGAATGCTCCAAGTTCATCTGATAATTTCCATGTTTCCGCTTTATCAATCCACATAAGTGGTGTATGAATCACAAACGGATAATCCATGGATAAATTTAAAGTAACGTTTAACGATTTCACAAACACGTCACGGCAATCTGGATAACCACTAAAATCAGTTTCACATACACCCGTTACAATATGACGTGCTCCAACTTGTTTTGCTAATACAGCAGCAAATGATAAGAATAGTAAATTTCGTCCATCTACAAACGTCGATGGTAATTCCCCTTCTTCATGTGTAATCTCCATATCCGTTCTCGTTAACGCGTTTGGAGCAAGTTGATTTAATAGACTCATATCTAGTACCGTATGTTTAATTCCTAGCTCTTTTGCAATTTCCGTTGCACAATCAATTTCTAGCTTATGACGTTGATTGTAATTAAACGTTACAGCCTCTACTTCTGCAAACTGCTCTATTGCCCAAAATAAACATGTCGTACTATCTTGTCCTCCACTAAAAACAACAACTGCCTTTTCTTTTTTCATTTCACTCATTCTCCTTCTCTACTACGAATAAGAAGAAAGAACGTTCTTGAACTGTCACAATAAAAAAACAAAACAATACCTAATGATATTGTTGTTTCCATAGTTTTTTATAGAGGGAGTTCGCGAACCTCTCCCGTGCATTACACGGAATTCCTTCTTTCATTGACAAAGCTTATTGTAACATATTGTATACTACCAGAAAAAATTTCTGATTTTTCCGCTATTTCTCATTTCATTTCTTGCATTTTATAGTATGATTAATCTAATGTGAGAAGAGAGGAGGCATCCCACTGAAACCCTTTATTATTTATCTCTTTTTAAATATATTATTCATCCTTGTTACAATGCTCGTATACCATTTATTTTGGAATCAAAAAGGGAAACGTTCTCCTAAATTAAATTCAACTATATTTATTACATTATGTTGCCTCGCTACCATACTATGTATTACTTTCGGAGCAAAAACAAATTATGGATTTCAATTTGATATGCGTCATATCGTATTAATTGTCGGTACATTAACAGGAGGTCCTATTGCCGGTGGATCTATATTAGTTGTACTAAATATATACCGCTTCTTATTAGGAGGAATAGGTGTTTTCCCATCGCTTATCGGTTCTATCCTTCTATTTATTGTCCTACTATTTACATATAAAGTTTTTAATCGAACCTCTAATCGTATAAAAGTAGCACTTGCTATTATCTACAGTCTCACATACGGATTGAGTTGGATACCTTTCTTCCTTTCAAAGGTTACAAATAAGACTGATTATATACCACATATTATTGTGTATGAGTTATGTACGATACTTGGTACGATACTTATTTTATATTTACTACACATATTACAAACTCAAGTTCGTCTTCAAAACGAACTTATGAATGCTGAAAAGTTTCATTTAATTGGCGAAATGGCAGCATCCATCTCTCATGAGATTCGCAATCCGTTAACTTCAACAAAAGGATTTTTACAACTTTTGCAGTCAGATACATGCACTGAGCAAGAGCGAAAATTATATATTGACATAGCCATCAACGGAATCGAACAAGCAAATCACGTTCTTACAGATTATTTAACCTTTGCAAAACCAAGTATTGAAAAAGAACAAACATTACAGTTAGAAGAAGAACTACTGCATGCATTATCGTTAATTACACCGCTTGCTAATTTAACAAATGTGCGTACACATTATATAAAGCAAAGTACTTCTTTTTTTATCGCGGGAGAAAAACAAAAACTAAATCAATGTTTGTTAAATATTTTAAAAAACTGCATTGAGGCCATGCCAAAAGGCGGTGATCTTTATTTCACATTAGTTCCTGATCATAAGCATATTCAATTATATATAAAAGATACAGGAGTTGGCATGGATCAAGAACAAGTAAAACGCCTTGGATCCCCTTTCTACTCAACAAAAGAAAAAGGCACTGGCCTTGGAATGATGGTCGTATTCAGTGTTGTGCAAGCTATGAACGGAAAAATTGATATTATAAGTGAAAAAGGTACAGGTACAACTTTCTTATTAACTTTTCCACTCATACAAAAAACGTGATGAAATACTCATCACGTTTTTTCTGTTCCTTCAACTAATTCAGCAAAAGCTTTCACTTTTCCATGTGGTTTTTGATTTTCTTTACGTGCTTTCCAAGCGCGTTCTTCTTCTTTCTTTTTCTTGGACATACTTTTCAACTCCTTCTTTGCTTTCTCTCTGTAGTATTCCAAAATAAGAAGAAAAACTATGCACATATGAAAAAGAAGTGGTCTCCCACTTCTTCCTAATTATCGCTGTAAAATTGCGTGTTTCGCCTCTTTTAACTGCGTAAGATGTCTTTGTTCATGCAAATCAAGAAATTGAACCCACTGATACAAATTCAAATCATTAAAAACAGGATGCTTTAATCCATTTTCAAATAGATCTTTTTCATCTAAGACACTATGAAGCGTGTGTAATAGTTCTTGTCGTGAATGTTCTAGTAATTGAATTCCTTGCTGTTTTTTCATTAGCGTTTCTGTTGGTTTCATTTGCTGAGGAGCTTCTCGTTTATGTGTGCGATCCAGCGTAAGTTGGAGGTCTTTAAATGGAGTCGTGTTTCTTTCATTTTTTTGTAAGGCATATGCAAGGGCAGACGTGACAGATTGTTCAACTAAATGCAAGTGATGCAAAATTTGAATAATACTCCATTTATCACGACGTGGCTTTACATTCACTTCTGTATCATTTAACATTTCAATTTCTGATAATAGCGTGCTTCGGGTAGACTGTAATGAGTTCACCAAACTTTCTAAACTCACATCCATATTAGATTGAAGCATACTTCTTTCCCCCCTTTTGTTGGTGAAAAGAGGTGCTCCTTATTAGAAACACCTCTTCAGTATTCTGAATTTTCTTTTATTATCTCATCATTTTCTCATTATGTCGATGTTAAACATGTGAAAAAAAGCGCATGTTTTTTACAATTTTGTGTCGTCAATTGCTTGTAGCCATGCTTCAATTTCTGTAATAACACTTTTCACACAGCCTTCAGCAAATGGTGATGTTAAATTTGCAACTTCTACTAATTCCAAGAATGATTTACTTCCACCTTGTTGGCACAGATTCACATAGTCTTCCCACGCCTCTTGTCTATTATCTCTTGCACGTTTCCAAAATTGCAGTGCGCAAATTTGTGCTAACGTGTAGTCAATATAGTAGAACGGCGAGCTATAAATATGCCCTTGACGTTGCCAGAATCCACCGCGCTCTAAATAATCATTATCTTCATAATCACGATGCGGTAAATACTTTTTCTCTATATTACGCCATGCTGTCTTACGCTCTTCTGGTGATGCTTCAGGATTTTCATATACATAATGTTGATATTCATCAACAGATACACCATACGGTAAAAACAGAAGTGCTGAACTTAAGTGAGAGAAGTAATATTTATCTGCATCTTCTTCAAAGAATAACTTCATCCATGGCCATGTGAAGAATTCCATACTCATAGAGTGAATTTCACACGCTTCATATGTTGGCCAATTATACTCTGGAATTTCAAATTTACGACTTTCATATACTTGAAAAGCATGGCCTGCTTCATGTGTTAATACGTCAATATCACCAGATGTTCCGTTAAAGTTTGAGAAAATAAATGGGGCTTTATAATTCTCAATATATGTACAATATCCACCGCCAGCTTTTCCTTTTTTCGCAACTAAATCTAATAAATCATTATCTAACATGAAATTGAAAAATTCATCTGTTTCAGCCGATAACTCTTTATACATCGTTTTCCCATGATTAACAATCCAATTCGCATCTCCTTTTGGAGTTGGGTTACCTGTTGGAAATTCAAAGTTTTCGTCGTAATACGCTAACTTCTCTACACCGATACGCGCTTGTTGACGTTTTCTTAATTCCGTTGTAACGGGAACGATATAATCTAGCACTTGCTGACGATAATTCGCTACCATTTCTGCATTATAATCTGTACGGTACATTCTTGCATATCCAAGTTCAACAAAGTTTTTGAAACCTAAAGATTTGGCGATTTTCGTTCTCACTTTAACAAGCTCGTCATAAATACGATCTAACTCTTCTTCATTCTCAGCTAAAAATCCGTAATACGCCTCACTTGCTGCTTTACGTTCACTTCTCTCTTTCCCTTGCATAAATGGAATAAGCTGTGATAACGTTCTTTCTTCTCCTGCAAAATCAATTTTTGCAGATGCTAATAATTGTGTATATTGTGAAGACAATTTATTCTCTAATTGTAAATCCTTCACAACTTCATCAGAATATGTTTTTAAATCACACTCCGCAAGAGCAAATAATTGCTTCCCATAATACGCTTCTAATTCTTCACGGAATGGAGAATGAATTAACGCATTATAATACTTTGTACCATATCCTTGTACAACTGGAGAGAATTCATCAAAGAAATCTTGCTCTTCCTTATAAAAAGCATCTGTTGTATCAACAGAATGACGAATGTAACAAAGATTCCCCATTGTACCAAAATCGTTACGAATTTCGTTAATTGAATGAATGACTTGTTTTTGTTCCTCTACAGTTTTTGCGTTATCAAACCTCTCTAAAGCAGCTGTAAACTTCTCTTTTAATTCTTCAATATTTGGCCTTTTATATTCATAGTCTTTAAATGACATGAACGAGCCTCCTCTCCATTATATGCATCCTTACTATAATTCAATGCTTACTTCCAAATCTCCTCTTATTCTTCAGCAAAATACGGCATATACTGCCATCATTACATGTAAACAAAAAAGCTTTGGATTTCTTTATCCAAAGCTCCTTTGGAACATATTATTACTTTTCATACTTTCCAATCTTTTTTAATAGATCAAGTAATTCGTCCTTTTCCTCTTTCGTTAACATTTCAAAAGACTGATGAATAACTTGCTCATGCCCTGGAAAAATAGAAGCAATAAAGTTCTCTCCAGATTCAGTTAATTGTGCATAAATAACACGTCTGTCATTCGGGCACGGAATTCTCTTTACTAGTCCCTTTTTCTCTAACTTATCTACAACATATGTAATGCTGCCACTAGCTATTAAAATACGCTCACCAATTTGCTGAAGTGGTTGACCGCCTTTATGATATAGCAGTTCTAATACAGCAAACTCAGTTGGATTTAAACCGTTACTTTGTATAGACTTATTTGTAGTATCCATAACAGAACGATGTACACGAGATAATGCAATAAATACTTTTAAAGATTGAGAAATATCTTCTCGTTCATTATTTGATGTCATACAACTTTCAACCCTTCACTTAAATTCTCAGTAATAAAAAGAACAAAATAGTACTTCATATAAATTCCGAATGAGTATTCACTCATTCATTACCTCTCCCCAAATATATTATGAATGATTCTTGAATAAAAACATGACAATTTTAACATAGTTTATATATAATGATAATAAAAAAGAAGGAGTACCAAATTTGAAATTCAAATTCCACAGCATAGTTTTATATATATTGCTTGTTATCCTACCAACAATAGGGATTGGTGCTACATTTTATTCATATCATTCGTATAAAATGAAACAAGAAAATAAACAAGTTGCCCATACGGTTCTCTTTTTATATAGAGACTATTTAGATCACCACCTTGGTGAAGCAATTTCTGCCCTAGAAATGCTCGCAAAGGTCGTAGGAACCGAGACTGGAAATATTAATGGGATGAAAGAAATTGTACATGATACAGATGGAAACGATGCACGTTTTTCTGGTCTATATTACGCTACACCAGAAGGTATCATTACAATCGCATCGGAAGGTGACCGACCACCTGTTGATGTCTCAGATCGTAAATATATTCAAAACGCATTACAAACTAAGAAAACAACTGTATCATCCGTCATTACAGATCGTGTTCTTGGCCATCAAGCTATTATGATTGCTTCCCCCATTTTTAATAAACAGAAGGAGCTCTCAGGCTTATTGTTAGCAAGTTTACGCTTTGACTACATTTCATCATCTTTAAATGCCATTAAGCCACAATACCATTTTGAAGTAACTGATAAGTATGATGTAGTTTTTCTAACCGATGATAATAACGAAACAAGTGATGCGCATTCTAATATGCTTACTACTCCACTCCAAAGATTAGATTGGAAGGTCTCTGTTTCTCCGTTACCTATTCATCAAAAAACTTTAAACCAGTGGGTTGCCGTAGAATGTATAGCTACTTTATTTTTAATGTCAATTTTATTTTTACTCGCTCAATATATGTTGTTAAAACGACAAACAAAACTGGAAAGACAACAAAATGAACTACAAAAAATTGAATTAGTTGGAACTTTTGCAGCTAGTACAGCCCACGAAATCCGTAATCCACTTACCGGAATTAAAGGGCTCGTCGCTCTATTAAAAGAGAAATATAAAGATGAACAAGATCAGTTCTATTTTTCCATCATCGAACAAGAAATAGAACGAATTAATGAAATTGTAAGTGAATTCCTTATTCTTGGAAAGCCAACTGCAATCATTGAACAAACATATGATGTGAGAACCATTCTAAATGAGGTAGCATTAATTATTCAATCTGAGGCGAATCTACATAATATTGTATTCCATTTACATTTGCCAGACCGTCCTGTTCACATCCGGTGCTCAAAAGACCATATGAAACAAGTGGTTTTAAACATTACAAAAAATGCAATTGAAGCTATGACTTCTGGCGATACACTAACTATTTTCGTAACAAACAATGAAACACACGCACAATTGCAAATTATAGATACTGGAAAAGGGATTCCAAAACATATTCAAAAACACCTCTTTCATCCGTTCTTTACTAATAAAGATACTGGAACAGGTCTTGGACTTGTCATATGTAAACGAATTGTAGAGATGTACAACGGGCATATTTTTATTAACAGTATAGAAAACGAAGGAACGACAGTTCATATCGAAATTCCGTTACACATAGTATAATTATCCTTATCCCTAAAGGGTAATTATACTTATTTCATAAAACCAGCCACAAGCATTCGCCAAAAATTACTTGATTTCCCTTCATACCCAATTTGAAAAATAGGTACCTTTATAATTGATAACCATTTTGGTGTTTGTTTTTCTTTATAACGCTGGTACTGTAAAATAAGCTTGTCCAATTCTTGACTCACTTGAATCGTCTCCATACTATTTAACCCACTCGTTAAACCTAATTGAATCATCTCTTCACGTTTCATATGAATATCACGTGAAAGCTTTTCTAATGTGTACTTCCTTTTTACAGTAAACATTCATATCCCCCTTATTATACTTCCATGCTCTCTACTTTACTTCTCCATTGAACTTTTAACCACTTAATCATATTTGAATTTGAAGAATCAGAAAATTTAACATTTTCTCCCTGTAATTTACAAATCTTTACCCTCACTTTGAGAATTATTACAAATTATTCTATCTTTGTAAATACATTCGCAATAATAGACAATTTTTTCATCTTCTTTTTTTACAAACACCAATTAAATAGGGGATTCTCTATTTTCCATATACTTTTCTTCGACATTTTTTGTTTAATTTATATAAAAACGCAAACCATAATGATGATTGATAATATAGAAAGGAAATATTTATATGCGCAAATATACGATTGCATTGCTTATTTTGACTATGTTCTTACCATCCTTCTTGTTTCCTGTTGAGGCCAAGGCTCATACAAATAAAGTAGCTATTGTCATTGATGACTTCGGCAATAATATGAAAGGAACTGATAAAATGTTATCACTTCCTATTCCACTAACTGTTGCTGTTATGCCCTTTCTTCCTTCCACAAAGGAAGATGCGATAGCGGCTCATAAGAAAGGACACGAAGTTATTATACATATGCCAATGGAACCGATTAAAGGTAAAAAAGAATGGCTTGGACCAAAAGCAATTACAACTGATTTAAGCGACGAAGAAATAAACAACCGACTCGAACAAGCGATTCAAGAAGTGCCACATGCAATTGGGATGAATAATCATATGGGATCAAAAGTGACTGCAGACGAAAGAATTGTACGACTTATACTTGCAGCTTGTAAAAAACACGGTTTATTTTATTTAGATAGCAAAACAAATCCTAAAAGTGTCGTCCCAAAAATCGGGAAAGAATTAGGAGTGCCAATTATTGAAAATCAATTATTTTTTGATGACGTATACACAGCGGCACATATTTCAAAACAAGCCCAATTACTCATTAAAAAACTTCAAGAAAAACCGATTATGGTAGCTATCGGACATGTTGGGCCTCCAGGTGAAATTACATCACGTGTTATAGAAACCTCTATTCCTAAAATTCGTGAACATGCAGATTTTATTTTTTTATCCGATTTAGCATTATCTCCGCCTCCTGTTTCAAAATAAAATTCATGACTCAAACTAAAAAAAGAGAGCAATCTGCATATAGCAAATTGCTCCCTTTCCTTTTCATCTTAAATATAATCTACATGACTCACCCTGAATCCTTTTTTCTCTATTTTTTCGATTAATTGCTTTAATCTTTTTTCATTTAACTCATCTGTTATATTGACAATAACGCGGCGAATATATTGATCGCCGTTATCTAGCGTAAATAGTCCACCGATATGAAATGCTTTCAACAATGTCCCAAGTTCTTTAATCGTTCCCTTACAATCTTGTGTTGCAATCGTTAATATATAACCACCCGTCCGCATACCAAATGAATCCTCAATAACATCAAATATATTGGAATGAGTTAAGATGCCAACAAATTCATTATAATCATTTAGTACAGCTAAAAACGGCAAACGACGAATAACATAAAATGCTCTGAAAAAAGAGTCCTTTTCAAAAATAAATGCAGCGGAATCTTCTAGCATATGTTCCGTACTTAATTCCTCTAATCCACCATTACACTTCTTTTCTAAAAGATCCACTTTATAAATAATCCCCATGAATTTCTTTTCATCTTCTGCTAATACAGGGATTGCTCGAAATCCCGTTTCATTCATAATTTGCAGAGCCTTCTTACCTGAATCGTTCATTTTGCAAAATGTTACTTGCTGTTTTGGCAGAAAATGATATTTAACTCGCAAAATATGTTCCTCCTTACATGTCAACATGTAATCTATATATAATAAGGAGACCTATATTTTATGAGTAAAATTATTTTTTAAAACGCTTTCATTCATTTGTGGATTTGTAACGAAATCACAAACATTTCATATAACAGAACTCTTTGCACCTTTTATCATTAACAATTTTACATGGTAGTTCATTAAATATTCTATACCCTCCAACCATTTTTTCGCGTATTCTGGAGTTTTTCCCCACACAATCATGCCATAATTATGAACGAGAACTACTCCTCCACCTTCACTAAAATTCGGCACATTATTTTCTAATAAATCAGCGAATTTTTTCTCATCTTCTACAATGGGAATTGTCATTTCTGTTATACCTTCTTTTCCAAAAACACGTTCCACGCTACGTTTATCGAATGTTACTTCCCCTTTTTCTCCATACAACTCTGATATTAAATGACTATCTACAGTCTGTACTTGTAAAATACATTCTGCACTACTTTTTTTATAAATATCTGCATGCATAAATGATTCCGCAGCTGGTTTTTCTTCATTTTCAAATACTGGTTCACACATACAGTTTACAACAATAAAATCTTCTTCTGAAAATAACCCTTTATCTCTTCCTTCAACGTTTACTAAAAAAGTTAACGGCTCTTTTGACGTACAAAGTGATAAGCTAATTTTTGTACCATAAAACCAATCACGAAGTGCTAGTTCAGATTTCACATCTTTTAATTCATTCCATTTCTTTAGAAAAAATAACATTTCGTCACCCCCGGCGTAATATTCATATAATGTTCGAATCCTTTCTATGTAAAAGGAGTATTTTTTGATTATTCTAAAAATTTAATTGAATTATCACATGAGAACGCCTTTTTGTCAATATAGTTTCACGTCTCTTCTTTAAAAAGGGCTATTCATATGTCTATACTCCTGTATATTGACTATTTCATTTTATACATAAAAAATACGTTATTCTTTTTCAATCAAAGAATAACGTATTTTCTCATCTTTTATTTCATTATTGCGTTATATAAGAACTGTGCATATTGTTCACGTGTTACAAAATCATCACCTAAAAAGTTTCCTTTTCCATCACCTTTTGATATGTTATTGTCCGCTAACGCTTTCACATATCCTTCTGCCCAATGACCAGTTGATACATCATTAAAGTTCACTTTATTATTTTCATCTTCTTTTAGCTGAAATACTTTATATAATACTACAGACATTTCGTATCGAGTTAATACTCCATCTGGACGAAACTCCCTAGTGCCATCTCCTTGCATAATTCCAGCTTGCGCAACTGTAGCAATATCTTGCTCAAACATATGTCCTTTCGTATCTGTAAATCTCTCTTTCTGCTCTACTTTATTTTCTAATTTCAAATACCTTTGTACTAAAGACGCAACTTGTCCACGAGTAATACGATCCCCAAATCCAAATTGTCCATTTCCATACCCCTTGAAAATATTTTCTTTCGCTAAATAATGAATTGCTTCCTCTGACCAATGTCCTTTCGGTACATCTTTAAATTCTACTACTCCTACTTTTTCATCTTCTTTAGAATTATTGTCTTCTTTAGAAGTATTATCTCCTTTACTTTCTAACACATTTTGAATCACAGATCCTGTGAAGAAGATTCCTGTATCCGCAAATGGATCTTTTACACCAAATTCATATACTTTCTCACCTGGTGTACTCCACTTAACTACATCATTACTATACGTACCACCTTCGCTCTTTAAACGAATTTTTGTAGAAATTTTACCATCTTTCTCGTATATAGGTACTTTTATTTCTTTATTTACTTCTGTTTCCTCTAAAAATACTTTTTGATTTTGAACATTGATATAGGCTGTTTTACTTAGTTCTATAACTGGTCGAACATCACGAATTTCATTTGCAACAAAACTTAAGAATACTAACTTTTTCAAATTGCTAGCTGGTGTTAAGTCTGAAATATAATTCGCTTCTAAATCAAGCTTTTGTAATTTTACTAGACTTGATAATGGAGTAATATCCTTTAACTCATTGTTAGGTAAGTGTAATTGTTTTAACTGTGTCATCTTACTTAGAGGAGTAACATCTTTTATTTCATTTTTCCCGATCCACAATTCTTCTAATTGCTTCATTTGCTCAATACCGGATAAATCTTTTACTTTATTACGTGTTAATACTAAGTCTTTTAAAGGTAATGAATATAACGGTTTAATATCTTCAATTTGATTACCTGCTAAAGTTAAGTATGTTACATTTTTCAACGCGCTTAATGGCGCAACATTCGTAATTTTATTATTTGCTAAATTCAAGTAATCTAGTTGTTCCATTTTCGCTAATGCTGTTACATCTTCTATTTGGTTGCCTGATAAATATAAACTTTTTACATTTTTCATTTCAATTAGTGGTGCAACGTTCGTAATTTTATTATTACTTAAATCAAGAGAATCTAAATTATCCATCTTAACAAGTGGTGTTACATCTGAAAATTCATTACCACGTAAAGCTAAATGTTTCAATTGTTTTAGGCTCGTAAAGAATGATGGATCTTTTATCTTCGCATTCGCAACTGTTAAAGATTTTAAATTTGGCATATATTTTAATGCACTATAATCCAGTATCTCATTCGTATTTAAAAACAAGTCCTTTACTTGTAATAACTCTTCTTTCGTGATTGGTGTATTTAAATCTTTTCTATTAAATACTTTTTTATTAACAAGCTCTCTTAATTTGTTATCTGTTATCATATTTTGATTATCAACTGGATTATCCGTTTCCGTATTGCCTGAATTAGAGTTATCATCTGGTTTCTCTGTTTCTTTGTCACCTACAGTTGGATCTTTAATTTCAAATTGAACTTGATATTTGTGATCATATCCAATAGCCGGAATAAGTATATGCATTTGCATATTGTGCTTCTTCTCAAACTCGCCAATTTCAAATTGAACTACTTTCGTTCCATTCTTCCTCTTATCTTCTGACAAAACTTTTACATCATGAAATACGCCAGGTTGGTTGTTATCCTCTATTCTAAGGTATTGAAAATAATCGCTATCTTGCATTGTTACAGTTACAAGTTTTTTTCCGTCCGCAATCGTTACTTTAGGATCTTTTATATATTGAGAAACCATAGATGGCTCGTCTTTTTGGTCCTTATATATTTTAATCTCAGTATCGTATGTACGTTCACTAGCTGCCGCTACCGATTGGTTTGCTTCAATTTTTATTGCTGCTAACGCTGGAGTAGAGTATGCAGCAAATGGAATTGCTAATGTTGTCGCTACTACTAGCGCCTTCATATAATTTTTTTTCAAAATAATGTCCCCTATCATATATAATATTTATAATTGATAACGTTTATCAATCACTTACAAATAAATGATAATGAATATCATTATCATTGTCAATGAGAATATTACATTAAACTTATATTTGTAAAGGTAAAAAATAAAAAAAGCCCTGTATTCAAAGAGCTTTTTTACCTATCGTATGAAGAATTTCATTTTTTTCCTTCTCATTGATGACACCAATTTTTTGCAAAATATTTGCATACAAGACAAGTTTATTATATATCCGTTCTGACATACTTTCCCTTCTTTCCTTCGACCAACTTTTTTTGTATTGGTAAATTATATGAAAGAGATGGGAAAATGTGTCCACTTTTTTTGCATAAATACAAATCTTTTATCCCGCTATTTGCAAGCAGTAAAACTCCCACCTCACAATCAGGTGGGAGTTCCACGTATTTAACAAATTGTCCATTGAATATTATGCCTTTTAACTTCCTCTTCAAAACTATAGGGCATTTTCTTATCACAAATTACATGTTGAATGCGCGAAAACGCTGCTATTCGGTAATTTCCTTTTACGCCTACCTTTGTATGATCACATAAAATATATGTTTTCTCTGCTAATTTCATCATCGCTTCTGACAGTTTCGCCTTTTCTAATTCAAAACTAGAAACTCCAAAACCAGGTAATAATCCATCAATCGAAACAAATGCTTTATGAAAATGAAATTGCTGGATGACTTGCTGCGAAATAGATCCTGATACGCGTGAATGTTTTGGAGATACTTTTCCACCAATAAATAAAACTTCACCGTGAAACATCTTTTTATTAATAGAAGAAATTAATTGTGTCGCTACTGGAAATGAACTTGTTACAATCGTTAAATTTTTGCGATGTACAAGATATGGTACCATTTGAAGTGGTGTACTTCCGTCATCAATCGCAATAACATCTCCATCTTCTACAAATGTTGCTGCTTTATACCCAATTCGCTTCTTCTCTTCTATATGTAGCATCTCTCGTTCTAACATTGGTGCCTCTATTCCAGCTCCCGGAAGTTGGACTGCTCCACCATACACTTTCTTCAACTTCTTTTCACGATCTAATTCTTCTAAATAACGACGAATCGTCTCTGTTGATACAGCAAACTCTCTCGCTAATTCTGAAACCTTTACCTTCCCTTTAAACTCTACCTTCTCAAGAATGGTTCGCTTTCTTTCTTCACCTACTACAGACATAACCTCACCCCATTGATTTCTACCTCATACACTGCCTTACCTATACAAAGTTATAACTTTCCTTTTCAACGAAAACTTCCTCGTGAATATGAATACCACGCTTTTTTAGTTCATCAAAAATAATTTGTGGTTTGACAAAAGCTTCCTCGGGTGTCACAACACCAACTTTATTTACATTCCCTTTTGCGATTAACTCTGTAGCAATCCCAAATGGAATACCGACGTTTCTCGTATAAGCTCTTAATTTTTCCCATCCTACAACAGATCCATCAGATAACGGGTGTGTATGATATAATACGCGTCTTTGTTTCTCATTATTTTTCATACCTATTACTTCTACATGAAGTGCATAACCGTAAATCTCTGTTTCTTGTCCTTCTTTCGATTGCAATAAATACTTCGAAATACAATCCATTATACCGATTTCTTTTCCATTTATTTCAACTGGATCATTACGCAATATACCGTAATCATACAATGCACGTACGAGCTGCATATTTTGCTTTGGCCAAGTTCCTCTCGTCTCTATTAGTTTAACGCCTTTATTTTCTAATGCTTTTGCTAACGTAATCGTTTCAGAATGCGGTATGATATACTGCGTTGCCTTACCATAAGGCGCCGGTAATTCAATTTCTCTTGGACGCGCAAACGGAGGCACTTGCTTAAACTCACCATCTTCATACACTGTACGCGATGGCAAATGTGGATCATATTCATATGTCGTTGTTTCTGTAATGGATGCAGAAAAAGCAATGGGACGATATGAACCATGACTTACACGAACTGACTCTACAGTATGTAACTGATTTGCTGCATGCATCGCCATCATTTGCGTTACACCTGGTGTCATACCAAACCCAGGTAAACATGTTTTTCCATTTTGAACAAATATAGAATGCGAATCATTTTCTTCACCAAATCCATTTAAATTCACACCGTGACAACCTGCTTCTGCAATACATCGAGTAGATAATCCATTTAACTTAATTGTTGTACCATCCATTACAATGTCATAGCCCTTCATTTTTGCAACCGTATCCTCATGATTCGTTACATCTACTTTCACAAAATCAACGCGAGGATCGTTGAGCCATTCTACTACTTTAAGCCCCTCTTCTTCGTTAAAATCAGCTACCGTAATCGTCTCAAAAGATGAAAATTGCACTAAATCTAAAATTGCTTCACGACAAATTTTTCCTGCTCCACCTAAGCAAAATACTTTCAACCTATAACAACTCCTTTAGCGATACTATCAACTAAGCGATTAATATCTGCCTCATGTACATCACCGATATTTCCAATGCGGAATGTATCTACTTTTGAAATTTTCCCTGGATATATAACAAATCCATCACGCTTTAATTCATTGTATAATTGCTCAAAATCAAACCATTCTTCTGGATAAATGAAAGATGTAATAATAGGCGATTGATATTTTTCATCTACTAGTGGCTTAAATCCGATTTCTCTCATTCGATTCACTAATAATTTTTGATTGTTATCATATCGATTGTAACGTGCTTTTACTCCGCCCTCTTTTTCTAATTCAAGTAGTGCTTGGTAAAAAGCGTGTACAACATGTGTAGGTGATGTAAAACGCCATTTTCCATTTTGATTTTCCATCGTTTCCCATTGATCGTATAAGTCTAAAGATAATGAACGTGCCTGCCCTTTACATTTCAACAATTCATCGCGCTTTGCAATAACAAATCCGAACCCTGGAACCCCTTGAATACATTTATTCGCACTACTAATTAGAAAGTCAATTTGCAACTCAGCGATATCTATTTCAATACCACCAAAACTACTCATTGCATCAACTAGTGTTACTTTTCCGTATTGCTTCCCTAATTTACATACGTCTACAATTGGATTAATAATGCCTGTCGTTGTTTCACAATGAACAGCTGCAATATGTGTAATCTCTTTATCTTGTTGTAATATCTTTTCTACTTCTACAATATTAGTAGGCTCCCACTCTTCTGTTTGACTGATCACCACATCTATATGTAACATCTCTGCCATTTGTACAATTCGCTTACCGTACGCACCATTTGTACAAACAAGCAACTTTCCATTTTTAGGAATAACAGAACCAATTACTGCTTCAACTGAAAACGTACCGCTTCCTTGCATAAGAACAGTCGTATATTTCTCTTCTTCCTTCGTTGCTAACGATACAAGTTTAGCTCTTACATCTTGCACCATTGTGTTATATTCAACATCCCAAGTACACCAATCGTATAGCATAACTTCTTTTACTGTTTGTGTTGTCGTTAATGGTCCTGGCGTTAATAATAAGTAGTGATTTTCAGTCATGATCCTCTTCCCCTTTTATGAAATAATAAGTTGTTGTTTCTCAATATGTTCCATTACGGTTTCAAGTTCTTGCATCGTTTCCATCGTAAAGTGCGCTCCATTTTCAACAAAGCGATTACGAACTACTTCTATTTTTTCACGAAGCTCTACTGGATCCATATTCTCCACTTCCTCTTCACTTAAGCCGAGTTCGCTACTACCGAGAATTACACCCACTGTCCACATACCAGCATTTCTTCCCTCTTTCATATCTGATACCGTGTCTCCAATTTTTATCATATGATTCATCGGGTATACACCAAGTTCCATCGCATTTTTATAGCACATCCACGGATATGGACGCCCAGCAGGAACATCATCTGGTGTTACAATAAAATCAGGTTTATATCCTTGTAGTGCTGCTTCTTTTGCTACAATGTCCATCATCTCTCTCGTATAACCAGTCGTTGAACCAATTTTAATTCCTCTTTCGCGCAAAGAAGCAATCACTTCCTTTACTCCATGAATTGGCGACGCATAGCGCGGTAAAATAGTGAAGAGAATCTCTTCAAATTCTTCATACATCTCCTGAATGTCTGTTTCTGTTGGTAATTGTCCGAAAACGCGATTCCACTCACTCGCAATACGAGGCATTTCTGTTAGCGCCCTTACATGATCAATTTTTAATAATCCCATTGGTTTACGGGCTTCTTCTGCTGTAATTTCAACACCGCGTTTATGGAAGATCTGCATAAATACTTCCAGTGGTGCAAAACATCCGTAATCAACTGTCGTACCTGCCCAATCAAAAATAACTGCTTCTATTTTCATACAATCCATCACCCTTCTTATTTATCCCGCGTTAACGGGCAGTAAGACTTCCCCCTCAAAATTCGGCTGGAGCAAAAAAGTTAAGTGGGAGATCAACTGCCCGTTAACGCCCGATTGGTTCAACTAATAATCAGTGTGGGAGGAACACCCCCACTGATTAAAGTTTCACTTTATCTTTTTTGCCATTGTGAAGTTCGGTTCCGAAGTGCTTTCGTTCCCCATTCATATACAACTCTTACTACAATATTTGTAACAACAATAAGTACACTCATTGCAGCTGCTGGCGCTACATTTCCTGCATCGTCCATATTTACGATTGATACGGCCGCTAGTTTAAAATCAGCTGCATATAAGAATACAACCGCTGACACAGTTACCATCGAATTTACGAAATAGTACATGACCATTTCTAAAATTGCTGGTAAGCACATTGGTACCGTTACTTTAAAGAATGTTTTATAAAACGGAATGCCCATCGACTGCGAAACAAGCTCAAACTCTCGGTCTAATTTCTTTAAAGCAGTCGTTGCCGTAACAAATGTTACAGAATAAAAATGAATGATATTGACTAGTACTAACACAGCGATTGTTCCGTATAAAGAATGAAACGGATTCGTTACTGATAATCCAAGTATTTGAATCGTTGGTTGACTAAAGAAAAAGACGTATCCCAATCCAAGTACTAGACCTGGGATTGCTAAAGGTACGATTGAGAAAAAATAGCCTGTTTTTCGGAAAAACTTTAGCTGATTTATTTTTTCAATCGCATATGCGAACATAAATGTTAAAATTGCTCCAATAACTGCTGTTACCGCTGATACAATTACACTATTTTTAAATGCTTCAAGTCCATCTCCTGTTAAACTCGAAAAATTAAAATGTTCAAATGTAAAACTCATATTATATGGCCATACTTTCACACTTGCCGCAATACCAACTGCCACAAATAAAAGAATAATCATAAGTGTAATCACACTACAATATGTGAACGAGGCTACATCTCTTTTCTTATTAGCAGTTATTCTATATGGCACTGCTTTTGAAGATAAGAAATTTGCCTGCTTTCTTTGTGTAACACGATCAACTGCAAACGCAAATATAGCTGGGATTAATAAAATCATTCCGACAGTTGCCCCCATCGGCATATTTTGTTGTCCAATTACTTGTTTGTATACATCAGTAGCAAGTACATTATATTGCCCACCAACAATTTTTGGTGCGCCAAAATCAGTAAAACTAAGTGTAAACACAACAAACATCGCACTAATTAATCCATACTTTACACTAGGTAAAGTAACAGTGAGAAATTGCTTTATTTTACTCGCTCCCAACATATTAGAAGCTTCGTATAAACGATAATCAGAACCTTGGAAAGCAATTAATAATATAAGAAATGCTTGCGGAAATGTATACATGACTTCAGCCATTACAATTCCTACTGGTCCATATAAAGGGATTTGTATGCCTTCAAATAAACCAAACATCCCTTTCGTTACTAATCCTTGATTACCAAATAAATATGTAAGTGCGATACCATGCATCATCGTTGGTGCGAATAATGGTAACAACGCGACATATTGAAATACACGCTTTCCAAATACATTCGTACGAGCGATTGCATAGGCGTAAGCGAAAGCAAGTGCCACGGCAATAATTGTTGTCACGCCCGAAATCCATATCGTATTTTGTAATGATTGAACTAATGTTGGGGTTGTGAAATATTTACTGAAATTCGCAACACCAATGAAAACTCCATCTTTATCATAAAAAGCTTGTGTAAACAATTGTAATAGTGGCAATACAAGCATAATCAAAAAAGCAAGAATCATACCAATAATTAATAGTCTTTGTACCCACTCTTCTTTACCGATACGTCTCTTAATCTTTTTTTTCGTACTTTCTACCTTTAAATTTTCTAACATCTCCATCTATACAACAACCTTCTTTCCATATGACAACATATGATTTTCCGAGAAAGAGATTTGAATCGGCGTTCCTTTCCTAATAACTGTTTTTTCTACTTCTGATGCCAATATATCTACAACGATTTTCTCATTATATAGATGCGTTTTCTCATCTATAACGCGCACTTCTGTCCGATATACAGATCCGCGAAACTCCATGCTTTCTACAATTGTTTTCATACCATTATTTTGTACGACTGTTACATGTTCCGGACGAATTGCATATTCTTCGTTATTTTTCGAAAAGAAATTAATAGAACCAATAAAATCTGCCACAAACGGATTGGCTGGTCTTTGGTAAATCTCTTCTGGTGTGCCAATCTGCATAATTTCCGCATGATTCATTACAACAATTTTATCAGCCATCGTTAATGCCTCTTCTTGATCATGCGTGACCATAATAGTTGTCACTCCTACTTTTTCTTGCAAATCACGCATTTCTCTACGTAACTTTTCACGTACTTTTGCATCTAAAGCAGATAACGGCTCATCGAGTAACAAAATATCCGGAGACAGAGCGAGTGCACGTGCAAGTGCTACTCGCTGCTGTTGTCCACCAGACATTTGAGCAGGATATTTATCTTTTACATTCAGTAAATCAACTAGTTCTAACGCCGATAGCGCCTTTTCTTTTACTTCTGCTTTTCCATACTTTTTTGTCTTTAAGCCGTATTCAATGTTTTCAAGTGCTGTTAAATTCGGAAATAACGCATAGGATTGAAACACCATTCCGAAATTCCTCTTTCCAGGAGGTAATGCTGTAATATCTTTTCCATTCACAGCTATACTACCTGTTGTCGCCTCTTCTAGCCCTGCTAAAATTCGAAGCAATGTTGTTTTCCCACAACCACTTGGGCCTAATAAACATACAAACTCATTTTTTTTCACAGTAAAAGAAATATCTTTTAACGCTGTAAATGCATCAAACTGTTTTTGAATGTGTTGAATTGATAAATATTCGCTCATTTTTTCTCTCTCCCACTCACTTACTTTTTCGGTTCTGCTTTTTGGCCAAACTCTTTTTCCCATTTTTCTAAAATTTTGTCACGATTTTCTGCTGCCCACTTAAAGTCGTTCTTTTTGTATAACTTTTCCGTCACATCTTTAGGGAATCCATCTGGAAGTTTATAATCATTTTTAATTGTCGCAAATCCATTTTTCTCGAAGTATAACTTCATTACATCATCAGTAATTGCCCAATCTAAAAATGCTTGCGCTAATTTTTCATTTTTTGCATTATCTTTTTTAATAAGTGCGTTCGCTTCTACTTCCCAACCTAATCCTTCTTTTGGCAATACAACTTCAACTGGTGCACCTTTTTGTTTCTCTTTCAAAGCACTATAAACCATCGATACACCAACTGGATATTCACCCGCACCCGCTAATTTCGCTGGTTTTGAACCTGAATGAGTATAAGTTGCCATATTATCATGAAGTTTCTTCATGTAATCCCAACCTTTATCTTCACCCATAATTTGTAACCATGCAGAAACTGTTAAAAATCCTGTTCCAGAAGATGCTGGATGTGGCATAACAAGCGTTCCTTTATACTCTGGTTTCGTTAAGTCTTCGTATGATTCTGGCATCGGTAAATTTTTCTTCTTTAATTCTTCTTTATTTATAGCAATCCCCGTCATAAATGCAGTATTTCCTACCCATTTTTCTGGTTGTTTATCATCTTTAAATTGCGGTAAAACGCGATCCGCTCCTTTTGGAGAGTATCCTTTTAACATATCTTTTTTATCTAAAGCTAATAGACTTGAAGCTGCAGTTCCCCATACAACATCTGCTTGTGTATTTTTTCCTTCAGCTAGCAATTTCGCTGTAATAACTCCAGTTGAATCACGAACAATATTCAGCTTCACATCTGGGTATTTCTTTTTAAAAGAATCAAGATAAATTGGTACAAGTTCTTCTTCAATTGCTGTGTAAACAGTTAATGATCCAGATAATTTATCATCTTTTACTTTTGCCCCAGCACTTCCTTCTTTCTTTGCACCACACCCCATTAATAACGAAAATACCATTCCAGTTGCTACAGCTTTAAAGATTGTTTTTTTCACTATCTCTCTCTCCTTTTACAAATCTTATGTACAACTCAAATATAAACAACTAGTGTAAAAGCAGTATTAAACCAACATTAATCTTTTGTTTGTTGTTTGTTTTTGTGTAATACGTTGCTACTTCTATGTTTTTTCGCATTTTTCTGCTAATAATGAACACTAAATTTACAAATAATTAAAAAAACCTTTATAATCCCACAAAAAAATGAGGCGTTTGTAAAAAACGCCTCACTTTTGCTTACCTTTTTTTGAATTACGATTTGCATACTTCGCGCTATTTTCTCCTTCATACTCTAATGCAAATTCTGCATCTGGTAAGCTTTCTTTCGGAGTTTTATTATTGTTGATTGCCGCATTTTGTTTCACTTTTCTTTTTACCAATACATTCACCTGCTCTCAAAAATTCACTTTCTACTCTAGTTTGAAGCAAGCTAAAATAATTATTACTGGCAAGTGTTAACAAGTACATAAGAACTGCTAGATGGAAATACTACATATGAAGAAATCATACTAAAAAGGAGCTCTTATTTTGAAGAAGAAAGATAAAGTCCAGTCACCCATTTTAGATGAAACGCTCCCGCATCAAATGAATTTCCCATCTTTTAAAGGAACAGGAAAGAAGATGCAACAACCTTTCATAAATCAATATGACGTCGTAATCGGAGACAGTAAATATGATTCCGAGAACAGTCCACTTCACAATTGGAGTGATGATGTAGACCCTGCCATTATGGCTGGAGAAGAATGGATCCATCCTACAAATGATATTGGGTGGATTTCAGAAGAAAATCAAGAGTTACTAAAAAAAGAAGGAGATAATAAGAAGGATACTTTTATGCATCCGCAATTTGGCATTAACGACTAAAAAACCATTCTACCTAACATAGGTAGAATGGTTTCATACTATCCAATAATAATTCTCTCTTTCGGGTATTTATAGCGAGGTGGCTGTTCTCTTCCACCACTAGCTAGTATAAATGTTAAAATACCGACACGCCCGATAAACATAAGTACAATGAGTACAAGTTTACCAACAGTTGTTAAATCTGGCGTAATACCTGTCGATAGTCCTGTCGTCCCGAAAGCAGAACAGACTTCAACAATTAAACTCATAAGCGGTACATTTTCCGTAATAGATAAAATAAATAGTGCTGTGGCACATAATAAAATCCCCATTGTCATAACAACAGATGCTTTCAGCACGTCCTCTTCATGTAGCTGACGTTTGAAGACTCTAACTGTTCTCCCGCCTCTTGCAAAAGTGTATAGTGACAATATACTGACAGCAAATGTTGTTGTACGTATCCCGCCCCCAACCGAACTTGGAGATGCTCCTATAAACATTAATATACTCATAAATAAAAGCGTCGGTTGTGACAATTCAAGTATATCCATTGTAGCAAGTCCCCCGCTTCGCGTCGTCACAGATTGGAACAGTGTATAGAAAACTGTTTCATGCCATGACTTTCCTGCTAAAAAATGATTTCGTTCTAGTAAAAAAATCATAATCGTTCCAACGACCACGAGCGCAAAAAATGTTGTTGTCGTCAATTTTGTAAATAACGAAAAACGAAATAGTTGCTGTCTCCTTTTACTAAGGAATTGTTTCACTTCCATTAATACAGGGAATCCAATTGCTCCTAAAATAATAAGTAACATATGAATCATTTGAACAATGTAATCTTTTTTATACGGAATTAGCGATTGTCCTGTTAAATCAAATCCGCCGTTCGTAGTTGCACTAACAGCTGCAAAGAAACCGTGAAAATAGGCTTCTTGCCAAGTTGGAAAGTAAAGTAAGAATCTTGTACCTAATAATATTGCTCCAATAAGCTCTATTGAAATAATTACAATTAAAATAGAACGCATCAATTCTACAAGACCTGATAAATTCCCTTGATTATGGTCTGCCATAATCAGTCTTCTTCTCTGCAAACCAATCTTTTTTCCTGTTATAATCCAAACGAATGTACCTAACGCCATAATTCCTAAGCCACCCAATTGTAAAATAAGGGCTAAAATAATAATTCCTGCCGTAGTAAATGTATCTGAAATCGTAACAACAGACAGTCCCGTAACACTTACCGCACTAACAGATGTAAAGAGGGCATCGATAAATGTCCATTTCACATCAGCCTTTGTAACAAACGGTAAACTAAGTAATATTACCGATACAACTACTGCTAATAAATAAAACAAAACAATGAGTTGTACAGGACGCAATTTTTGTAAAAACTTTTTTATATCTCTCATTCCATCACTTCGCTACCTTTTTTCTATCGATTAAATAAAGAAAAATCTTCACTTTCTTTATTTGTAAATAACTGCTCAAATATTTTAGCAAATACCATTCCATACACAGTTCCGTTACCTCCATATGGCAATGCATAAAATAAATTATGTATCTTATTATCTTCTTTTAAAATAGGGAGACCATCGTGACTACCGCCAAATGCTGCCGCCCAATAATACTCCGCCTGTATATCTTTATACTGCGGGAACATCTCTTTTATAATGTTAATAAGCACATCACGCTTATGCAATAATTTCGTATCACCGATTGTTTGAATTTTCATTACTTCATCCAATCCACCTACAATAATACGATTTTCATACGTCCTAAAATATAAATAAGGCCTTGCTGTTTCCCAAATTAATGATTGCTCATGCCAGCCTTCAAATGAATCTACCTTATTTGTCACAACTGCATATGATGTTTCCACTGTTGTATTTTTTTCTTTCTTTCCGAAAAGTGCTTCATAACCCGTCGCCATAATAATATTCTTTGCTACAATTTGATTTCCTGTTTTCGTATAACAAATTAAATCATTTTGACGTTTTTTTATATGTATGGCCTCTGTATGTTCATATATAGTAGCACCCATTTGATTTGCTTTATGCAAAAGGCTATGCGCTAATAAATACGGATTTACCTCAGCATCACCGTGTGTATATAATGCCGCTTGTTTTGTAAAAGGATAACGTTCCTTAATATCAGATGCTGTAAAATACTCAACTGGAAACTCATAATTCTGTAACGTTTTGTATTCCTCTTGTAAAAATGAGACATCTTCACTTTTACTTGCATAATATAAACTGTTTCGCGGAATAAACTGGGGATCGATATCGAGAGTCGGTACAACTTTCTCCATTGTTCGTAACGCTTCGTAACAAAGCTTATATGCTCGCACCCCTTTTTCTTCGCCAAATGTATGGATAAGTGAGGTTAACGATTTATCATGAAGAAATTGTAATAACCCTGTATTAGCAGCTGTGCTACCACATGAAATCATATTTTTTTCAATAAGTGTAACGCGCATTCCAATTTTCACTAACGAATACGCTATTTGAGCACCTGCTTCGCCACTTCCAACTACAAGCACATCACATATCATATCATTTTCTAACGATGGATAACAAGGCATAGAAACTCCTGTATCCCAAAACAACTTACCAGTCATAAGCTTCATAATTATACTCCTAAAATATAAGTTTCTCCTTTCTATGTTTTGTTATTTTACATAAAAAAATCCAACTAACATATGCTAGTTGGATTTTTTATTTTTACTTAGAGCGCTCGTCAAGCCAGTCTCCAATCGTCGGATACGTTTGTTTTACCGCTGTTCCACCGTAAACAATCGACATATGTCCCGTTGGTAAACATACATATTGTTTATCTGTGCTAGAAATATGATCTAGCAACGCTTCTACTTGGCATGGTAGGGCGATATGATCACGTTTCCCTGAAATATTTAAGACATTCGCCTTAATATTTGCAAGATCTACCTTTTGTCCGCGAATAACG
This sequence comes from Bacillus cereus group sp. MYBK139-1, assembly GCF_051916915.1. Lineage (NCBI taxonomy): Bacteria > Bacillati > Bacillota > Bacilli > Caryophanales > Bacillaceae > Bacillus > Bacillus cereus group sp. MYBK139-1. The sequence continues at coordinate 120,928 of NZ_JBQAHO010000003.1, forward strand.
AGCTCACCCTTAACCAGTTTATTGTTTTGATAAAAATCACGAATCCACTGTCTGTATGATTCACCTGGGAACGGAATGCCATCGCCAACCCACTTTTGAACTAACCTCCAGCTTTCAACGAAGCGCTCATTCTCTGAACGATCTACTAAAGCAACATATGGACCAACAAAGTTCGTAATTGGTTTTAACATTTTGTTTCCGAAATCAATCATTTCTGGCGGAATATTTCCAAATGTATCAACCGCTTTATCTAGATTGAAGTATTTCTCATCTAATAAAGGACCATATAATCCTGTTTCAGAGAAATCAAAAGGACTTGTCATAAAGATTAGGTTACGAATTGGCATGTGTGGATGAAGTGCCGCATAAATAGAAGTTAGCGTTCCCCCCATGCAATAACCAAGTAAAGAAATCTCGTCCGATTTTGCAGTTCGCATTACTTTTTTCACTGCTTTTGCAATATAATCAAACACAAAATCATCAAATTTCAAATGACTATCTTCTAAACCAAATGTACCCCAATCAAGCATATACACATCAAAACCACGGTCCACTAGATATTCCACTAAACTATTTCCAGGAGTTAAATCCATAATATATGGTTTATTAATAAGAGCATATATTAATAGAATTGGAACTCTTTGTGTTTTTTCTTGTTTTGGAATGTAGCGATAAAGCTTCGTCTTATTCTTCGTCCAAATAACCTCTTTCGGCGTTAATCCTACTTGTGGCTCTGGTTCACGTAATAAAATTTCACTCGCCCTTTTCACTCGGCGATATGCTTTTCGGTACTCTTCTGGGTATAGCTCTAATTGCTTTTCCCATTCTGTTGCGAATGTAGTCATTTTTCTATCTCCTTTTTGGTCAATTTCCTTCTAAAAAAAGAAGTGCATTCCTGCTATGGATATGCACTTTTTTCTTACTTCATTACATATATAATCCGCCGTTAATGTTTAATTGCTGACCTGTGATATAAGCACCATCACGGCATAGGTATACTACACCTTTTGCAATTTCATCAGCTTGACCAAAACGTTTTTTCGGGATTTTTGCAACGATTTTTTGACGTACTTCTTCTGGTACTTCTGCTACCATTTCAGTATCAATAAATCCTGGGCAAATAGCGTTTACAGTTACATTTGTTTTTGCAAGCTCTAATGCTAATGATTTTGTAAATCCTAGCATACCTGCTTTAGCTGCTGAGTAGTTTGTTTGTCCAAATCCACCAGCTTGACCAATAATAGAAGAAATGCTAATAATTCTACCTTCTTCCGCTTCCGTTATGTATGGAAGTACCGCGCTTGTCGTATTAAACACACTGCTTAAGTTCACGTCAATTACGCGTTCCCAATCTTCACGATTTAACTTTTTGAATGTACGATCTCTTGTAATACCAGCATTATTAACAAGAATATCAACTTTACCAAAATGATTCACTGCTTCTTCTACAAGTCGGTTTGCATCTTCTACTTTAGAAACATCTGCTTGAACTGCATAAACGTCATGTCCTTCTTTTCCTAGTTCATTTACTAAGTTTTCAGCTGCTTCTTTACTGCTGTTATAGTTAATAACAACTTTTGCGCCCTCTTGTGCTAACGCTACTGTAATCGCTTTTCCAATTCCTTTTGCCCCACCTGTTACGATTGCTACTTTTCCATTTAATTGAACCATTTCTTTTCCCCCTTAAATGAATTTGTGAACGACTACTATGAATCATTTTGGTACTCATACTATGGAGTCCCTATATAATTATGTTTCGCTGTTTATACATAGAAATAAGTTTCTCTCTTTCTCTTTCATATGTTATAAACAAGCGCTATTATCACTTTTTATTTTCTGGCTTATTCGTAGGTTTTACTTCTTCTTTTACAGGTTCTTGTAGTTTTGCTAGTACTGCATTTTGCTTTTCTAGCAATTCTAAAATTTGATCAACTTTCGTTTCTAATGTGCGAATATCTTGTTTTACTTTCGTAACATCGCGCTTTAATGTAGGAGCTTGTCCTACTGACTCTACCTTCTCTTCTAGAAACTCCTCAATGTTATCCACTTTATTTTCTAAGTTAATAACAAGCGTAGCCACTCTAGCGATATCCTCTTTCGTAGGCACATTCACCTGCTCTAAATAATTTTTTGTCGTATCATTTAATGCTTTTTGATAAAACAAATTCAAATCTAGAACGCTGCCCATCCAAGCAGAATATTCTTCTGTTTTAATTGTTTCATTGAGCGCTTTTCCCCAAAATGTTTCGGTTTGTTCATAAGCATTTTTCCATGCTTGTAGTGGATCGAATTTTTGATCAATCACTTTACCTACACTCCCTTTTTCGTTTTTGAAACAATTCAACCTATTCATTATTTTCTAATATTCTGAATAAAACTTCAAGTCTATATTTTATTTTTTTCTATTTTCTAACAAATGTATTGACTTTAAAAACAGATAGGTGTAAATTGCACTTATAAGCAAAAAATTCCATCTAACTGATTCATGAGGTGATGCACAATCATGCTACATAATGAACCAGAACAACGCGAAAGTTTGGAGAACAACCAAGCAAAACAACCAAACTCCATGCCAAAAAACTTCTTAGTTCCCTTCTTACTTCTATGTCTAAAAGACTGGAGTCTTCATGGTTACAAACTTATTCAAATGCTAATGGATATCGGCTTTTCTTCTGTTGACCAAGGTAATGTCTATAGAACACTACGCAAATTAGAAAAAGAAAACCTCATTTCTTCTACTTGGGATACAAGCGAAGGAGGGCCAGCAAAAAGAATTTATTCTTTAACTGAATATGGAGAGAAATATTTAGCAACATGTGCAACTTCTTTTGAGCATTACCAAAATATGCTGCGAACGTTTTTCACGTTATATACGAACGCATTCTTTCCATTTGCCACTTCTCCAGAAAAGGATGAAAAGGATTCTTCATCTTCACCTGGTGGTACAGCAGAGTAATCTGCGTTCACAATATGCAAAAAAACATTTGGGGGTCAAACAATGGAAACTAAACCATACGAATTGGTCGATGCATTTTGGAAAAACTGGTCTCAATCTCTTTCCCTTTTCTCTTCAGCTGGGAAACAATTAGAGCAACTTACTTTAGAAACATTAAAACAACAACAAGACGCTTTGCATAAATTAACATCAGGAGTAGATGAACTGGAAAAAGAACTGCAACAATTTACTACTCAATTCAATAATCAATATACAGATTACGTGAAGCAATTAACTGGAAACTCCTTAAATGATCAAATTAACGAGTGGCAAGACAAGTGGAAAGAACTTTCTGCTCATATGCAACAGCTAACTGTTTCTCCTACAAAAACATCTTTGTCTATCCTTACTCAAACAAGCGGTCAATTTGAAGAAACAACGAAGCAATTTATTGAACAACAACAATTACAACGTGAAGAGGCTCAAAAACAGTTAGAAGGTTTTTTGGAAGATTTCAAGACAAAACAGTTGGAACTCGCAAAAAAGTTCGAGGAAAACTCAAAAAATCTATTTACTTCCATCAAGTAAGAAAAATGTGGGAGCTAACTGCAGCACAAACAAAACTCTTTCTTCCTCCTACTACATCAAGATGGCTAGCATTTTTCGATATGGAAAAGAAGGAGGACAAAATGAATCCATTTCAAGAAGCACAAACCGTCCCGGAGCTTCGTTATGATGAGATTCAAGTCGGTGATCAAGCATCCCTTACAAAAACGATTACGGATGAGGACGTTATCAATTTTGCAAAATTGACTGGAGATGTGAATCCTATTCATATTTTAGACTCTTTTGCAAAAACGACAATGTTTAAAGAACGCATTGCTCATGGTATGCTCGTTTCAAGTTTTATTTCTACAATCCTTGGAACGAAACTCCCGGGTAAAAATACGATTTATTTATCTCAAAACGTTTCATTCCGCGCTCCTGTCAAAATCGGTGATACACTTCGCGTTGTGGCAGAGGTCATCAAAAAACGTGACGATAAAAAAATCATTACGTTGCAAACAAATATATATAATCAATCGGATGATATTGTCGTGGAAGGTACAGCGACAATACTAAAAAAAGAGTAGCAATTTTTGCTACTCTTTTTTCTATCCAATAACTTCTAATCACACCGATTACTTCCGCGTATGAGTACGTCGGTTCCACATAAAATAACGGTACCAGTTCAGCTAAGTACTTAGCTGGACTGGACTACTCATAAGGATGTGTATCATCATGGCAAAAACAAACAAATTACTAGTTCCAGGTGCTGAACAAGCACTTGATCAATTTAAATATGAAATTGCACAAGAATTCGGTGTAAGCTTAGGGTCTAATACAGCATCTCGTTCTAACGGATCAGTTGGCGGTGAAGTAACAAAACGTCTTGTTTCTTTAGCTCAACAACAATTACGTGGATAACAATATAACATATGGCTTAGAGGCAGATATTCTCTGCCTCTTTCTATTTTTAACATACATAATGGTGCTTTTTCACATACTAGTAAAAGCAAACTGAAAGGAACGATATGTAACATGAAACGGATTAACATTCACATGAGTCCTCCCCGTGTTCTTACTTTGTCTTTTATTATGTTATCAATTATCGGTACATGCTTATTAAAATTGCCAATTGCTACAACGACGTCTATTTCATGGCTCGATGCTTTATTTACAACCGTTTCTGCTTGTACGGTTACAGGGCTTGGTGTTGTGGACACTGGGAAAGTATTTACCTTATTTGGCCAATGTGTCATTTTAACACTTATACAAGTGGGTGGACTTGGCATTATGAGCTTTGCCGTTTTAATTGCGATTATGCTCGGCAGAAAAATTGGCCTTCAAAACCGAATTTTACTGCAACAAGCATTAAATCAAACGAATATAGGCGGTGTCATTCGTCTTGCCAAAGCATTATTTTTATTCTCTTTTACAGTCGAATGTATCGCTACTTTCATTCTCTCTTTTGAATGGGTTCCGAAATATGGGATTGCTAAGGGGATCTATTATAGCTTTTTTCATTCCATCTCTGCTTTTAACAATGCAGGTTTTTCTGTTTGGAGCGATAATTTAATGCCCCACTCTCACAGCATTCTTGTCAATCTCGTCATTTCCTCCCTCATTATTTTAGGTGGGATTGGTTTTACAGTAATCGTAGATATAAAAAGAAAGAAAAATTTTAAAAACCTTACATTACACTCAAAACTTATGCTCTCTTCTACTCTAATCGTCAATATTATTGCGACTGTTTTTATTTTTATATTCGAGTTTCACAATTCTCTTTCTATGAGAGGCTTTACTCCATTTGAAGAAGGCATGGCCGCTTATTTTCAAGCAGTTTCAACGCGTACTGCCGGTTTCAATACAGTTGATATTTCTGCCTTATCGAAGCCTTCCTTACTATTAATGATGCTCCTTATGTTTATTGGCGCTGGTAGTGCTTCAACTGGTGGTGGGATTAAGTTGACAACATTTTTAATCATGTTTTTTGGGGTATTTAAATTTTTACAAGAACAAGATGATATTGTCGTGTTTAAAAAATCCATTAAAGATACCCTCATTGTCAAATCATTGACCATCGCTATTATTTCTATTTCATTTATTTTTTTTGCTATTTTAATTTTAAGCATTACTGAGCGAGTTCCTCTATTGATGAGTGCTTTCGAAGTATTTTCAGCATTTGGGACTGTCGGTCTCAGTATGAATTTCACACCACACTTAACTATGATTGGAAAAGCTATTATTATCTTTATGATGTTTTTTGGGAAGATGGGACCTTTAACATTAGCTTTTTCATTTGCACGTAAAAAGAACCGGAAAATAAAATATCCGAATGAAGACATTTTAACAGGTTGACAACCGTATAAATTATCCATATAATGAGAGTACAATAGCATATCTCCAAAGGGGAGTAGCGTCCAAGAAGACTTCTTGGAAACAAAGTCGTCATTACGTAGAACTTAGTTCTTCCGGCTTTGTTGGCATTTTTATTACATATGTCTAGCAAGACCTTTGCCTATTAACGGCAGAGGTCTTTTTTGCATCCATTTCCAAATTCTTCCAAAGTTAATAGGCAGGAGTATGGGGAAACTAAATAGTGGGGAATTCTTCACTTATTTAGTACTTATAGAAATGAGAGGAGAATGTACATGGATGTATCATTATTATTGGAGTATGGTTGGGTATTACTCATCCTAATTGCACTAGAGGGGATTTTAGCGGCTGACAACGCTCTTGTTCTTGCAATTATGGTAAAACATTTACCAGAAGAAAAAAGAAAGAAAGCACTATTTTATGGATTAGCAGGGGCATTTGTTTTCCGTTTCGGATCGTTATTTATGATTTCGTTCCTAGTCGACGTATGGCAAGTGCAAGCAATCGGTGCCATTTACCTTATGTTTATCGCTGGTAATCACTTATTTAAAACGTATGTTAAAAAGAATACAGATGAAGAAACAGAAGAAAAAGAAGCAAAGAAAAAACAAGAGAACTTTTGGTGGACTGTATTTAAAGTTGAAGTTGCAGATATCGCCTTCGCAGTTGATTCTATTTTAGCTGCTGTTGCATTAGCAATGACTTTACCAAAAACAGGATTAGGTACAATTGGTAGTCTTGATACTGGGCAATTCGTTGTTATCTTTGTAGGTGGACTTATCGGATTAATCATTATGCGATTTGCGGCAACTGCTTTCGTACAAATTTTAAAACGTAAACCAGGACTTGAAACTGCGGCATTCTTAATTGTAGGTTGGGTTGGTGTGAAACTAGCAGTTTATACGTTAGCACATCCTGCATTAAATGTAATTCCGCATTCATTCCCAGAATCTACACCATGGAAGCTTACATTCTGGATTGTATTAGTTGGAATCGCAGCTGGTGGTTGGTTCTTCTCAAAAGAAGTAGAAACAAAAGTAGAAAAGAATTTAGACGAAAAAGCGCTGTAATTACAGCGCTTTTTCTTTTTTCCTTGTCCCCTCTCTATGTCCAGAAAAAATTCTATTATACTATTATTTGTAAGCGTTTTCCTTGTCTATGTATGTCCTTTTTGTGAAATATTGCACAAACTTATTGAAACTATGACCTAATCCATGTACTTTATTCATATAAGGAGTATTTATAGATGATGTACTAAAGGAGCGTATTACTCATGCTAGAACAAGGATTAGATTATGTTGTCAAACTGGCTAAGAGCAAAAAACAAATGTTAGATACAAACCCGATGCAATATTTCATTCGTGCCGCACTTGCGGGTATTTATATCGGTTTTATTATTGTACTATGTTTTAAATTAGGTAACTTTTTTCACATTGCAGATTCACCAGCAACTTATTTAGCTGCTTCTATGTTTTTCGGAATTGCCCTCGTACTTATTATATATGGCGGTGCTGAATTGTTTACTGGAAACACAATGTACTTCACTGTAGCAACTTTAAGAAAAGAAACAACAATTGCTGATACACTTCGTAACTGGTTTGCTTGTTATGCAGGCAATTTAGCTGGCGCTTTATTCTTTGCCTTACTATTTTATGCCACTGGAATTTTCGAAACAATTGATCACGGTCATTTCATGAATAAAGTCGTTGAGGGAAAAATGAATACACCTACAATGCAACTATTCTTTAAAGCAATTTTATGTAACTGGCTTGTATGTCTTGCTTGTTTCTTACCTTCTCAAGTTAAAGGTGATACAGCAAAAATTATGATGATGATGATGCTCGTTTTCACATTCTTCTTATCTGGTTACGAGCATAGCATCGCAAACTTATCACTGTTTGCTTTATCTTTAGTTTCACCGCATCCAGAGACAATTTCTTTTACAGGTGCTATTCATAACTTAATTCCAGTTACAATTGGTAACATTATTGGCGGGTCTGTATTTGTCGGTATGGTATACCATTACTTAACAAAGAAAGTACCTGACGTGAAACAAGAAGAAACTGAATTAGGAGCAACTCAACAAGAAGAAATCATTCCGTTGCAAGCGCATATGAAACATTAAAAACTCCAAAGTTTTACTTTGGAGTTTTTAGCTCCCCACATATTTAACAACAAGATTAGGGTTAATCTCTCCTTCTTCCTTTCCCTTATTCATTCTCTGTTTCATCTTATGCATACCGATAACATCATTCGTATGAAAGTGTATTTCATTTACATATAGGCCCTCTTTACAAAAAGCCTCTACAAAATCTAATCCACTTTTTTCTCCCCATCCCATATTGAAATCAAGGGAAAGAACATTCACCTCATAATCTCGTACCATTTGCAAAGCACATTCTACTGTAGTTGCGAGCACGTAACCGTACGGACAACTTCTTTGATCATCCATATATACATTCATTTTCTATCCCCTCTCTATTTTGCATACGTGACCAACATGTAACATATTGCCCCAAGACTAATAAAAGGACCAAACGGTATTTGAGTCCTCATTTTCATACGTTTTAATACGAGACCAGCTCCAAAGAAACAAAGACTAAAGAAAGATGATAAAAATAAAATCATAAAAACCCCTTTTAATCCCGCAATAAATCCAAGTAACGAAAGTAGTTTTATATCCCCTCCACCAAGCCCTTCTGGATGTATCTTTTGCATGCAGTATAACAAAATGAATATAACGCAACTACCAACTATACTATCTATCCAAGTGACTAACGGTACAAAAACATTTTCTAAAATGAGTAAACAAGCAAACCAAGCTAAAATACGATTTGGAATTAACATATATATGTAATCTGTAACTGAAATGATAAGAAGTAACGAAAAAAGTGATAAAACGATAATAAGCTCTCGTTCCACCCCAATCATATATACAGTAAGAAGACATATCATTCCAGTTATAAGTTCAAATACTACGTACAAAATTGAAATTTTCCTCTTACAATTCGTACAACGTCCTCTTTGTATACAAAAAGAAATGATTGGAATCAATTCTTTTGGCTTCAGCACATACTTACAATAATGACAATATGAACGCGGGGTTATGATAGACTCCCCTAGCGGAACTCTCATCGCAATTACCATAAAAAAAGAACCAAACACCATCCCCGCTAACAATGCATATACATAAGTGAACATCCCTTCCTCTCCTTTCCAGAAGAACATAGCAAAAAAAGGAGAGAACTTCTACTTCATATTATCTCTATTCTATTAAAAAAGCAGGCCATTTTCTGGCCTGCTTTCCCCTATTTTATACGATGAAATATACTGCTTTTAATGGTCCATGTACTCCGACAACAAGATTCATTTCTATATCTGCTGAGTTACTAGGTCCTGTAATAAAGTTAATACAAGATGCCACTGTCTCGCCATTTTCTACACGCTTATTCATATCCTCAACTGCTTGTGTAATACGAGGCACAAGTGTTTCACGTGGAATAATAGCAAAGTATATAGTCGGTAAAAAGTGTAAAGAACGACCTTGGCCTTTATGACTTTGTACAACGATCGTACCAGATTCGGCTAAAGTATAATCACTAAATGCAATTCCAATATTCGCTCTTTCCGCGATACGCATATTCTCTTCTTTTTTCTCAGGATCCCATACGTTCACTTCAACATTTTGCTTTGGAAGTTCTTCTTTAAATAAAGAAGTCAACCCATAAGAATCAAAACGTTCATCTGTCGATAACATAATAGGTCCCCCGCCGTTTTCAACGATTACTTTTTGAATATCTTCACGTAAACGATCGTTTGTCGTTTCCACAACAGTTGTATGAATGTTTGTACATTGATTTTTAAATACTTCTAACAATTCTTCTTGTGAATAATCTTTTAACGTTTCTTTATTCACATTATTTTTCCATACTGGACGTTTTATACCATCCGTTTTACGCGCACGTCCAAGTTCTTTTGCAATATTCTCTAGAAAGGACTCACGGTTTTGAATTAATCCTGTCATTATTTGTCCCCGCCTTTCTTATGATCTTTATACCAATCACGGAATCGTTCTTTACTTGGAGCCGGGAATTCACGAATATCTGTCCAGTTTTTAAGTGGCCCAACACCTTTTGATACACGGTTACCAGATGTAAATGGACTCATTGCTGCTGGCGCCATCTTTGATCCCATTTTATATAAAGCTGCTGAAGATGCACCCATACTAAACATTTTCATTGCTAATTTTTCTGCAAGTGGAGCACGACCTTCTTGCTCAACGATAACCTGACGATGTTTTAATAATAAATCATGCAATGGAATTTTTACTGGACAAGCTTCTGTACACGCTCCGCATAAACTAGAAGCATAAGGAAGCTCTTTGTAATCATCATATCCACCTAAAAGTGGTGTTAATACCGCCCCAATTGGTCCTGAGTATATAGAGCCGTATGAATGTCCACCAACATGTCGATATACAGGGCATACGTTCACACAAGCAGCACAACGAATACATTGCAACACTTGACGGAATTCAGATCCAAGAATTTGAGAACGACCATTATCAACCACAACTAAGTGGAATTCTTCTGGTCCATCTACTTCCTCTTCTTGAATTGGTCCCGCTACCGTTACATAACTTGTTAACTTTTGACCTACTGCACTACGACATAGTAAACCAACTAAAACATCTAATTCTTCCATTGTCGGAACCATACGTTCCATACCCATAACCGCAATTTGTGTTTTTGGAATCGACATAACAAGATCGGCATTACCTTCATTCGTTACTAAACAAAGAGAGCCAGTATTTGCAACAGCGAAGTTACAACCTGTCACACCAATTTCTGCATCCATAAATTTTTCACGAAGTTGTTTACGAACAAACTTTGTCATTTCGTATGGATCATCAGAATTTTCATAGCCAAGCTTTTCTTTAAATACATCACGAATTTGCGTTCTATTTTTATGAAGAGCAGGCGCAATAATATGTGAAGGTGGATCGTTATCTACTTGCAGAATATACTCTCCTAGATCACTTTCTAACACTTCACAACCGATTTCTTCAAGCGCATGGTTCATACTAATTTCTTCTGTTACCATTGACTTTGATTTTACTACCTTTTTTGCCTGCTTCTTTTTTGCAACGTCTTGAATATACTTTGCTGCTTCCTCCTTCGTTTTCGCAAAGTACACATGTCCGCCTCTTTTTGATACATTTTCACTTAACTGCATTAAATAATAATCAAGATTTTCTAACGTATGTTGACGAATTTCTTCACCGAGTTCACGCCATTCTTCCCAGTTTCCTAATTCATCTGCTGCTTTTAAACGATTCGTATATAAGCGTGTTTGTGCAGAAGATACTGCTCCGCGCATAAACGAATCTTGAATTCCATCGCCAACGCGATCATTAAATTTTTTCTCACTGATTTTCATAGACATAGCTTATGTTCCCCCTTCATGAGCGACTATTCAGTACCTCAGCAATATGCATTACTTTTATTTCTTTTCCTAAACGCTCAATACGTCCGCCAATGTTTAACAAACACCCACAATCTGCACCGATTAAATAATCAGCACCTGTTTCCATTGCACTATCTACCTTTTCATCTACCATTTGCTCAGAAATTGGAGTCATCTTCACTGAAAACGTTCCCCCAAACCCACAACAATTTTGCACATTTGGTAACTCTCTCACAGTTAACCCTTTTACATTAGATAATAAAATTCCTGGTGCCTCTGTTACTCCAAGCATACGTGTCATATGACATGATTTATGAATAGTAGCAATCCCTGGTAAACTTGCACCAACATCAGTAACCTTTAAAACGTCTACAATGAATTGTGTAAATTCATATGTTTTATCAGCAACTTTTTGTGCACGTTTAGCCCACTTCGGATCATCTTTAAAAACATGCGGATACTCATGAAACATTGTCGCACAAGAACCAGATGGCGTAACGATATATTCTGCATCCTCGAAAGTCTCAATCATATGTTTCATCGCTTCTTTTGCCGCTTCTACATGGCCGCTATTATAAGCAGGCTGACCGCAACAAACTTGTGCTTCTGGAAATTCAATTTCACAACCTAAACGCTCCAACACCTCAACTGTTGCTTTGCCGACATTTGTTTCAAACATATCGACTAAACAAGTAACAAATAAAGTAACTTTCATAATTATTACTCCCCCTTTTTACAACTCCACCAACAAACATATGGTCATCAGATGACTAAGGAGAGAAGAAATAGGCTCAACCATGGCCTATCCTCTCCCTCTTCTAAAGAAAACGCTTACTTAATCTCTCTCTATTTTATCAGAAAATTAGATTTTTAAAAGATTAAATTAAGAATTTATATCGTTTCTACCTGTGACAATATGTTCTACATTTGTTAAATGATCTAGCATTGCTTGCTGCGCTAATTCTACATCTTGCTTTAACACTGCATCATATATAACTTGATGCTCTTCTATAAGTCGTTCTGATGTTGTTTGTTCACCATATAAAATAATGCGCCTTGATTCACCAATCGTTTCAGCAATCATCTCTGAAACATGATTCATAAGTTCAAGCAAAATGTTGTTATGCGAAGACTCCGCAATTCCCATATGGAACTGAAAATCTGCTTTTTCACCAGCTTTTTCATCTCCAACGCTCTTTGCCATTTCATCTAACCAATGCTTCATATTTTGCAAATTATCTTCCGTACGTTTTGCCGCAGCTGCTCGAACTGCCCCCACTTCAAGCACCTTTCGTACTTCTAATAAATTCAAAATATCTTCTTTCTTCATCAATAATCTATTGTTTAATGATTTTGTTAATGAAGAAGAATCGAAGTTCTTCACATATGTACCTTCTCCTTGTTTCATCTCAATTAAGCCCATTGCTCTTAGCGCACTTAGCGCTTCACGAACAGCAGATCTACCAACTTGAAACTGCTCAGCTAATTGATGTACAGGAAGTAGTTTGTCACCAGGTTTTAACGTACCATTTTTAATCATTGTTAAAATAGCTTCAGATACTTCTTCGTAAATCTTTTTCGGTTTAATAGATTTGTACTCCAGTTAAATCACCTCAGTATCTTCCAAACAACAATTGAAACGATTTATAAGAACTTTGCATCATAACTATTTTAGAACGAATTGGTAAGAAGTACAAATGTTTTGTTCATAAAATCGTCAAAATTCCGATATTTATTACATATTAATTTATATCTTACGTATAATTATTGTCTTCCATATAAAGAGCATGCCCTAAAAATTAGAACATGCTCTCCTCATCCTGTACTTTCAATTTAATACTAACCGTCGTACCGTCCCCTTTTTCACTTTCAATCCGCCACTGTCCATCATGTATATGAACAATTTGTCTTACAATTGCCAGGCCTAAACCTGTTCCACCATGTTGACGACTTCTCGCTTTATCAACTCGGTAAAAACGCTCGCCAAGGTTTTCTAAATGCTCTGTATCAATACCGATTCCCGTATCTTTTATGTTCAATTCACAGTAATCATCTACCTGCCTGAGCGTTATCATAATATCCCCGTTTTGATTCGTATACCGTATCGCATTATCTAACACGTTATGAAGCACTTGTTGCATACGATCCTCATCAATCATTACAATGATTTCTGGATTTAAATTTGTTGAAATACGAATTTTCTTTTCTATAAACTTAATCTCATACGTATCTAACACATCTTCAATTAGTTGTGAAAAAACGATAGGTTGTTTCTTTAACGGAAAATGTTCCCCTTCTAGTTGTGCTAAATCTAATAAATCATGAACGAGACGCTGCATACGATCTGCTTCTTTATGAATAAGCTGTGTTACTTTTTCCTGCTGTGGTCCCTTCGCTACACCATCTAAAATAGCCTCGCTATACCCTTTTATATAACTAAGCGGTGTTCTTAGTTCATGCGAAACGTTAGCTAAAAACTCCTTACGCTTTACATCTTCTGTCTCCAAAGAATTTGCCATTTTATTAAATGCTTTTCCTAATCGCCCAATTTCATCTTCAGAAGAAATTGTAATTCGTTCTGAGAAATCTCCCGTAGCCAAATGATTGGCAACTCGCTCCATTTGCGAAAGTGGTTTCGTAATAGCAATAATAATTTTTCTACCAATCCATATTGTCAGTAAAGTTATAGCAAGTGCTAACGGTGCTAAAATAAGACCCATATCATATATTAAGTCTTTTATACTTTTTAAAGGAATATAAGAATATACAATACCAACTAATTTTTTATTTTCTAAAACAGGGATGACAACCCCCATAATATTACGGTCAAAATGTTCCTCGTATCCTATCTTTGTCACAGTTTTTCCATCTAATAATGCTTGCCTGTCCCCTTCACTTATAAGAGAATGATGGTGCACATCAAATGGTAAACAAGCGCTTAAATCACGTGGGTTCGATACGAAAAGAACGTCTGAACTAGATATTTGATCAAATGCTCTTACTTTCTCTTCAAAAATTGATATTCCTTCGCGCTTATCATATTGCGCAGAAAGACGCTTCCCTTCCATTACTAATGAATCTTTTAAATTATCAACGTATAGTTTTTCATACGAGTATAAAGATACGAAATAAAGAAAAGAAACTGTTACAAATACTGCACATACTACTGTCAGCCAAAGCTTCTGTACCATCGTAAACATACGTTACACCTCAAATTTATAGCCTACACCCCAAACAGTTTGAATGTAGTTTCCACTTTCTCCAAGCTTCAAACGCATCGTTTTCACGTGCGTATCTACGGTTCTTGTACTTCCGGCATAATCATATCCCCATACCTTTTCTAGCAATTGTTCTCGGCTAAATACTTGTCCCGTATGTTGGCAAAGAAAATAGAGTAAATCAAACTCTTTTACTGTAAGAGAAATTGGCTCATCATCCACCTCAATTTTCCTACTTTTTTCATTAATAAGGATCGGTCCAAACTGAAATTCCTCTTGTTGCTCTTGCTTTGTATAACGCCTTAATACAGCTTCCATACGAGCAATTAATTCACCAGGACTAAATGGCTTTACAATATAATCATCTGCTCCCATACGTAAGCCGTTCACCCTATTCCACTCTTCACCTTTTGCTGTTAAAAATATAATTGGTACATCTGACGTTTTTCTAATTTCTTTGCAAACTGAAAGTCCATCCATCTCTGGCATCATAATATCTAATACAACGAAATCATAATGGTCCGTTTCTAATTTTTTTAGAGCCTCTTTTCCATTTTCAGCTTCTCCCCACTCGTATCCGAAATTATCTAAGTACATTCCAACAAGTTGCCTCATATCACTTTCATCATCTACAACTAGCACCCTATATTTACTCATTGTCCTTCCCTTCTCTCTCTATGAGTTGAAACGGTCCTTTTCCGACTTTAATTGTTTGTTTTATTTTCAAATTCTTCATATCCATGACGCACACTTCATCACTATCATAGCTGGCTACGTATCCTTCTGCTCCGCTCTTCAAAAATGCAAATGGGTTCGATCCTACTTCTACAGAAGCCACCTCTTTATACGTGCTAACATCAAACTTTCTAAGCGTATTCGAACCGTGACTTAATGCATATACATACTTATTATCCTTCGTAATATTCACAGGCATAAACGGAGCGTGTAAAGAACGTACCATTTCTCCGCTCTGCAAAGAATACACTAATACTTTCTCATTTACCTGATTTCCATCACCATGTCCGCCAATCCATATTTCTTTCCCCTCTGGACTAATTGTCGCTCCCGTTGACGCTGGTGGAATCATAAAGGATTGCATCACTTCTTTTTTCTTTGTATCAATTGTCGTTAGCTTCGTATCATAAAAGTTTAATACAGATAACTGGTTATGGTACTCTACCATCGTTATTGGTCCTTTTCCTGTCGAAACATTCCCTGTCTCTTTTCCATTAATCGTAAAGAACCTTACCTTTTGGGCATTTTGATCGGCAGCAAATAATTGCTTTTTATCTTCTGATACGACTACATTTACAATGCCTTTTCCTGTTTTATATTTTTCCACTTGCCTTCCTTCTGCTAGTGAATATACATACATGTACTCTAACTGCTTACCATATACAAGTATGTCCTCACCATTTGGAAGTAGTGCAATCCCTGCCATTGGTTCGTTAAGTTCCCATGTCGTAATTAACTTTTTAGTATGTTTATCTACAAAACTAATACTACCTTCTTTTATATTCGTTGTTATAATAACACTTTTATCTTTAGCAATCGATGTATAGGAACTTCCTTGACACCCTACTAATAGAAATAAAAAACAGAGAAGAAAAACATACTTTCTCAAAAGATCCCCTCCATCTTCGGATGATTTCGTTATAATTGTAAAATAACAAATAAATGTGTGGAAAGTGTGAAATTTCCCTTTCCTACTTCATTTACATATATAATGTACAACAAATAGAATTTGAGGTGTGCCAATTATGCTTTTTCCTGATTTAGCGAATAAAATTGTACGAGAAGTACGCAGGCTAATTAAAGAAAATATTATTATCATTAATATACAAGGCGTTATTATCGCAAGTACAGATATAGAAAGAATCGGCCAATTTCATGAGGGCGCACTCCGCTGCGCAAAACAAAAGAAAACTGTCATTATTACAAAAGAGGATGAACGACGTTTGCAAGGCGTAAAGGCAGGTATGAATCTCCCTTTACTATTCCATGACGAAGTAATTGGTGTCATTGGAATCACAGGCGAACCTGAAAATATTTCACAATACGGAGAAATATTACGTAAAATGACCGAACTACTCATCCATGAAAACTACTTTTTAGAACAACTAGAACTTGAACACCGTTCTTATGAAGCATTTGTCTTTGATTGGCTTCAAAATACAGACTGGTCTCCAAGCTTTCTCGATCGTGCCAAAACACTTGGTATTGATTTATATAAGAAAAAACAACTTATTTTGTTCTCTATCGATCAAAATGACACGATGCTTCAGCGTAAGATTTGGCAACATGTACGCAATCTATTAACAAAGGAGCATCTATTTGTTCGCTGGGGAAATGATCGATTCATTTTATTTACAGCCACGAACTCCAAAGAGCAAACGTATCAATTTTTAAAACGATTAAAACAAGACTGTGAAACTTTATTTTCTATTCCTTTATATATCGGGATTGGACAATCCGTTATGCCAAGCAATATGAACTTATCGTATGAACAAGCATTACAAGCTCTTTCTGTATCACTTGAAACGAAAAAAATTGTATTTAATGAAGATTTACGTTTAGAAATGTGCTTACAAGATATTTCTGCGGAAACGCGGGAACAGTTTCTAAAGCGCACCATTGAAAACTTACTATCATCTCCTGAGCTTATGCACACTTTACGTTTATTTATCGATTATAACCAATCCTATAAACAAACAGCGGAGCAATTACACATACACATTAACACACTGCATTACAGACTTAAAAAAATTGAGGAGTATACAGGACTTAATCCGAAACAATTCAAAGACTTAAACATTTTATACTTCTCGCTCCTCTTATTAGATAATCACACAAAAAAGAATGATAAAACAGATTAATCTTTAGATGATTATACATAGAAAGAATCCCCCGACTTTTTTATCATTATAATGAAAGCACTGTGATAACGTTTTTTATTATGACTAATTACGTTAACAGTTTGAGGGGGATTTCCAATGTTAGAAAAAAAAATTATTGATTCATTCGTATCTATTGTTGGCGAAGATAATGTGGATACATCCAATATGGGGCGTTTAACGTATAGTTATGATGCCACTCCAAACTTCCAAGCAATGCCTGATGCAGTCATTGCTCCTCGTAATACAAATGAAGTAGCTGAAGTGTTAAAAGTATGTAACACTCATCATATTCCTGTATATGTTCGTGGTTCTGGAACAAACCTTTGTGCAGGGACATGTCCACTTGAAGGCGGTATCGTCCTTATCTTCCGCCATATGAATAACATTTTAGAAATTGATGAAGAAAATTTAACAATTACTGTACAAGCTGGTGTCATTACCCTTGATATTATTAAAGTGGTGGAAGAAAAAGGTTTATTTTATCCACCAGATCCAAGCTCAATGAAAATTTCTACAATTGGCGGTAACATTAATGAAAACTCGGGTGGATTACGTGGATTAAAATATGGCGTAACACGTGATTATGTGATGGGTCTTGAACTTGTCTTACCAAATGGTGATATGATTCGTACTGGTGGTAAATTGGCAAAAGATGTAGCTGGTTATGATTTAACTCGTTTATTTATCGGTTCTGAAGGAACACTTGGCGTCGTGACTGAAGCGATATTAAAACTTGTTCCTATGCCTGAAACGAAGAAAACGATGCTTGCACTATATGAAGATATTAATGAAGCTGCTCGTGCTGTTTCTTCTATTATTGCAAATAAAATCATTCCAGCGACACTTGAGTTTTTAGATCAGCCGACCATTGAAGTAGTAGAAGAGTTTGCACAAATCGGTTTACCAACTGATGTAAAAGCAATTTTATTAATTGAACAAGACGGCCCGCCTGAAGTTGTGAATCGAGATATTGAAAAAATGGCTAATGTTTGTCGTTCTATGAATGCAGTTGATGTTCGCGTTGCAAAAGATGAAGCGGAAGCCGATGCGCTTCGTACAGCTCGCCGTAGTGCACTGTCAGCACTCGCAAGATTAAAGCCTACTACAATATTAGAAGATGCAACGGTACCACGATCACAGATTGCTCCAATGGTTGAAGCCATTAATGCCATTGCTAAAAAGTATAATATTCCTATTTGTACGTTTGGACATGCTGGCGATGGTAACCTACACCCAACTTGTATGACAGATGCTCGCAACGAAGAAGAAATGCACCGAGCTGAACAAGCTTTTGCTGAAATATTTGCGAAAGCAATCGAACTTGGTGGCACGATCACTGGTGAGCATGGTGTTGGTGCAATGAAAGCTCCGTATTTAGAAATGAAATTAGGTAAAGAAGGTATTGCTGCTATGCAAGGAATTAAACATGCCTTCGATCCAAATAACATTATGAATCCAGGAAAGATGTTCGCGAAGGACACTCGCAAAAGAGTGGTGGTTGAGCGATGACAACATTAAATAAAGAAAACATTCAAAAAGAATTTAAAGAACGATTAAGTGAAGATGAACTACTAAACTGTATGCGATGCGGTTTCTGCTTACCAACTTGTCCTACTTATATTCAATCTGGATATAAAGAATCACATTCACCACGTGGACGTATCGCATTAATGAAAGCAGTCGTTGACGGTTTAATTGAGCCAGATGAAGATGTTGAAAACACATTAAATGTTTGCCTCGGCTGCCGTGCTTGTGAACCTGTTTGTCCATCTGGTGTGAATTATGGGCATTTATTAGAAGAAGCCCGTGATATTATAAATCAAAACAAAAAATTCTCAGTGCCAGTGAGAGCTGTTCGTAAAGTCGTTTTTGAAGGACTTTTCCCTCATCAAAATCGAATGAGAACATTAACAGGGTTAATCGGATTTTACCAACGTTCCGGTTTACAAACGCTAACACACAAAACAGGAATTATGAAGTTATTCCCTGAAACCCTTGCAACAATGGATCTCGTTTTGCCTAAGGTCCCTAAAATGAAAGCAATGAAAGATCGGCCTGAATTTTTACCTGCTGAAAGTACAAAGAAGAAACAAGTTGCATTCTTCACAGGTTGTTTAATGGATACAATGTTTTTAGAAACAAATAACGCAACGATGAAACTTCTTCAGTTAGCTGGTTGTGATATCGTTATTCCGAAAACACAAAGTTGCTGCGGAGCATTACACGGGCATGCTGGTGAGAAAAGTGGAGCAAAAGAATTAGCTAAACGCAATATAAAAGCATTCGAAGACTTAAACATCGACTATATTATTACGAATGCTGGTGGTTGCGGAGCTTACCTCGTAGACTACTATTACCTGTTAAAAGATGATCCACAGTGGGCAAAACGTGCAAAGCAGTTTGTTTCTAAAATTAAAGATATTACTGCTATTCTAGTAGAACTAGATTTCCATAAACGTAATGACTTACGACTCACGCCGCAAATTATTACGTATCAAGACTCTTGTCACTTACGCAATGTTATGCGAACATCTTCAGAACCTCGTATGTTACTAGAAGCAATTCAAGGCGCAACATACCGTGAAATGAAAGATGCGGATCGCTGCTGTGGTTCTGCTGGTATTTATAACATTGTTCATTCAGAACTATCCATGGAATTTCTAGATTACAAAATGGACCGTGTGCATGAAACAGAAGCAGCAACCATTGTTACTGCAAATCCAGGTTGTTTATTACAAATGAAATTAGGCATTGAACGAGAGGGTCTTTCTCATAAAATGAGAGGAATTCACATTGTTGATTTATTATTAGAAGCAATTGAAACCAGCTCGTAATAACTCGTAACATACGTAATAATAGGAAAACGGCTATCTCCTTCGTCTATGTAAAGAGATAGCCGCTTTTTTGTCCGCTACAACATTAAAAATATGTTACTTTATTATAAAAAAGAACAACAGAAACATTACAGTTTTGTAAAAATCAATCCAGTATATTCCTAAAAAAAACGCTCAAACCATTGATACAATAGGATTCCTCATTTTCAATATAGGTACATTTATCCAAAAACCCCCTCTTATAATCAAGTATAAAAATGCTGAAAATTCCTTTTATACTCTATGTTTCTCTTATTTCCCCCCCTTTCCCCTCTTAGGATAAATTAGGTAAATTTTAAGTCTATGAATTTTTTTCCATCTTTTTTCTCACAAAATCTATGCTACGATGAGTTTGTCAGTCAGACAGGCTGTCAAAAACAAATCGTGTGAAAACAAATTAAAACTTTATATAGGGGGACACACATCATGAAAAAGCGTGTTTTATTATCTGTAGCCGCTGCAACGGCTCTTACTTTAGGAGTATCTTCTCTAGATGCACAAGCTGCAACAGTACAACCATCTAACATAAAGGTTCAAAATATTCAGCATTCAAAAGTGATGATGAAGCAAATGAGCCAACAAGAATTACAAGCATTCTTACAATCTATGGGCGTTGAGTCATTAGCACAATGGCAACAAGGAAACTTCCAACCAAATTGCATTATTCCTGGTCAACAACCTACTGAAAATGTTGTAACTGAGCAACCGACAGCTAAGCCAGAAACTCAAAAGCCTGCTGAGCAAAAACCTGCCGAGCAAAAGCCTGCTGAAGAAGTTCAAAAACCAGAAGCTCAAAAGCCTGCTGAAAACAATAATACGCAAAAACCAGCTGAACAAAAACCGGCTGAGCAAAAGCCTGCTGAAGAAGCAAAATCTTTAAGCGAGTTCGAACAACGTGTTGTTGAATTAACAAACGCTGAGCGTGCAAAACAAGGTCTACCAGCTTTAAAAATTGACACTGAATTAAGCAAAGTAGCACGCATTAAATCTGAAGATATGCAAAAAAATAACTACTTTGATCATAACAGTCCTACATACGGGTCTCCGTTTGACATGATGAAGAAATTTGGTATTTCTTATACATCTGCAGGTGAAAACATCGCCCAAGGCCAACGTACACCTGAAGAAGTAGTACAAGCTTGGATGAACAGTGCTGGACACCGTGCAAACATCTTAAATAATGGCTTCACTCACATCGGTGTTGGCTATGTAGAAAGCGGTAACTACTGGACACAACAATTTATTACGAAGTAAATAGATTAAAAGAGTCTTCTCATAATGAGAAGACTCTTTTTTACGTTTCATAACTTTCTATTATGTAAGAGTATAAAGCGTAGAACATAAACAAAATAGAACCACCACTTATTACGCTAAGTAACACATAAAATCCCCATTTCAAGTTCAAAAACAATGAAAACAATATACTACATGCCATCACTTGAAAAATCCGTCTACTCACTAAACGGATCTTTTTTAATTTGATTGAGTCTTTTTCCGTACTCTGAACTTTTTTAAACGCCTTACTAAGCATAAAAAGAAACATACTAATCCCTATTGTTAGTCCTGTTTGAAAGGATATCATGCTTCCAAAATTAATAAAGAGAATGAGCATATGGATAAACAACATAAATAAAGTAATCGTCTTTAGAAATCCACTTATCATGACATGCTCGTCTTCATTAAACTTATATATATTATGTGAAATAATATACATCAATCCATGTAAGAAAATAATAAGACAAGGAATAAGTGCTATAACAACTTGTTTACTCATAAACTCGTTCGGCCGACCATTTACATCCCAATGTACCGCCAAATGCTCTGGTAAATATGGATAGAGACATAGAGTAACTAAAAGACAAGCGAAAAATATTCCTAGTATATATTTATATTTGATCAAGTGATTCTCACCTCTCTTTTCTCTTAACGGCTTCGCTTCTTTTAGAGAAATTCCTGCAAAAATCTACTTTTCTCAAATTTAAACTTACACTTTACGCATTTACTCTTTGAAATTCTTTCATTGTGTCATTTAATTTTGTAGGAAATGGTACATCAACTTCAATCTCTTCTTTCGTAATTGGGTGTAAAAAGTTTATCTTCATCGCATGTAACGCTTGCCTAGACATATATTTCGTTCCTCCACCATATAAAATATCCCCAACTAACGGATTACCATTATAGCTCATATGAACACGAATTTGATGGGTTCTACCAGTTTCTAATTGTAACGTTACGAGCGTAACATTTTGTTTTTTAAAATACTTCTCTACTTTATAATATGTGATTGCTTGATCTCCCTTTGGAGAAACACGTCGTCTCGTCGCATGATGGCGATCTCTTCCGATAGCCGCATTAATCGTTCCTTGCTTCTTGTTCACTTTCCCTTCTACAAGAGCCGCATACGTTCTTTTAATTTTTCGTTCCATTAATAGACGATCCATAATTGCACCAGCAATTCTATGTTTGGCAAATACAACACCACCTGTCGTATCTTTATCTAACCGATGAATATGACGAACCTTCGTCTCTAAACCTTGCATTTGAAAATGAAAGGCAACAAGATTTGCAAGTGTTCCCATCCCGCCTTTTTCAGCAGGGTGCGTATCCATCTTCTCAGGCTTATTGACAATGAGTACATGATCGTCTTCATATACTACATCTAATTCACCATATTCAGGCTCTACACCGTATTCTTCCTCCATAAACATATGAACTTGTAACTTTTCATCCTCTTTTAAAAGCTCATTCCATCTTCTCTGTTCTCCGTTAACAGTAACACCTTTTTCCATACGAAGCTGATGTAACAACTTTTTCGGTATTTCCCATTCTATTTTTAATAACGACTCAATGCTTATACCATTCCATTTCGCTGGCACAGTAATTTCGCACCATTCGCCCTTCTTTTTCGTTTCCATACTGTATCACCTTATTTCTATTGATTCTCTCATTGTAACGGAAAATACACTTTGATGCACCGTCAAAAATAGAGGACAGTCTTATAATAGACTGCCCCTCACGCTCTACGCCTTCTCATTTCCTGCAATACTTCTTCCGCTTTTTGTTCATACGATAAATCTTTAAAGAAATCCGCCAATCTTTTATAATCATTATACGTATCTAATAAGTCATCCATCTTTTCTGCTTTCATCACTTGTTGTTTTTGCTTCATTTTTACTGGATAACGATAGCCCGATACTTCTTGTATTTTGTAATACTCATCTTCTACTTGAATAACTTTTACAAGTTCCTCTTCCTCCGCATCCATCGTATACCCATCAAAATCTCTAAGCAATTCATAAATGATATGAGTCCATTCATCTTTTGGATAAAACCCTTTTTCTAACCGATAACCGACAATGCGATACATATGCCCATCGTTTTCTGCAAACTGTACTGTATCATTTAGCTTAAACTTAAAATAACGAAACATTGCCTTCACCTACTTATATGTAATGTTCTTATCACATACTATTTGCAAAATGTAGGTCTTGCTATTCATAAAAAAAATACTCATCTTATAGACGAGTATTTTTTATGATGATTTTTCTCTCTTCTTTCGAAATGGTAACCACCAGTTCCAGTCTCCAAACAATTTCATTAAACTTGGTACGAGCATAAGACGAATAATTGTTGCATCAAGAAATATCGCTAATGCAACGCCAAGACCCATTTGCCGTACTGGTAAAATATCAGTAAAGGCGAAAGCACCAGTTACAACAATCATAATTAATGCAGCTGATGTAATAATTCTACTTGTTGAAACAAGTCCTTCTAACGTCGCTTGATCGTTATCCCCTGTTTCTTCATACAGTTCATGGATACGCGAAATAAGAAAGACTTCATAATCCATGCTAAGCCCAAAGACGAGGCCGAAAATGAAGATTGGTAAAACAAATAGAACTGGACTTGCTTCTAAACCAAAATGACCACCTTCAAATAACCAAACAACAATTCCAATTGTTGCACTTAGACTAAGTATATTCATAATAATCGCCTTAATTGGAATGAGTATAGATCGAAATGCAAATAATAATATAACAAACGTCGATCCAAATATAACAGACATACCAATTGCAACTTTATCTTTAATTTCATCTTCTAACTCTTGTTGGAACGTCGTCATTCCGCCTAGATAATACGTAACATTCGTTTCTTTATAATTTCGTTTAAAATCACGAACCCACTGTTTAGCAGTTTCAGTACGTGGTTTTGTATCTAAAAAGACTTCGATTGTTGTCTTATTTCCTTTCGTATACGCTTCAAATACCGGAGCTATTTTAGCAGCTTCTGGCGACTGTAACATCCCAGCAACTTGATCTGATTTCATTCCATTTAAACTGTCGTATAAACTTCTTACTTCATATACTTTCTTATCATCTTTTAACTTCCGAATGACTTCTTCTAGCTTTTGTAAACTTTCTTTTTCTTTTATATCTTTTTTCGTCTCTACGACTAACGTAACATCAGCATGTGTTTTTGCAGTTTCATTAAATGCCTCTTCGTACTTCTCATATGCAATTCTTGTATCACTTTGTTTAGGTAAAGCCTCCACATCAGGGAACTGCAAATTAGCTGTACGTAATGGTAATAAGCAAATCACAATAAATGTTGTAACAACAATAATCATCGCAATTGGATGTTTCATTACAAATTGTGCAAATGTACGCCACGCCTTTGCCGGTGTATGTGCTACTTGATTCTTTTTTAATATTCGTTTACCGATTAACGATAATAGCGCTGGAAGAAGTGTGAGCGAGAATAAAACACTCATAATCACAACAATCATTCCACTAATTGCGACAGACTGAATATAATCGATTTTAAAGAAAAACAAACCGGATAGGCCAACGAATACACATAATCCTGAAAATACGATTGCCCGCCCTGCTGTTTGATATGTAATTGCTATCGCTTCTTTTACCGTTCGCTTTGCAACTTCCTCTCGAAAGCGATTTACAAATAATAGTGCAAAATCAATAGATAATGCAAGTCCAATCATCGGTGCAACATTTAACACAAAGATAGATAGTTCCTTATCGCTACCTATAAAGTATAATATTCCCATCGTACTAATAACACTAAGTGCCCCATTTACAATTGGTAAAATAGATGCCAAAAGGCTACCGAATGAAAATAGTAATACGAGGAATGCAATTGGTAACCCAATCATCTCTGCCACTTTTAAATCATTTTGCGTTCTTTCATTAATTTCTTTATTAATTTTCGGAAACCCTGTAGGTGTTACTTTTAATGCTGTATTACTTTCCTTTTCAATTTTATCAGCAAATCGTAATGTCTTTTCCAGTCGTTCTTTATTTGTTTTCCCGGAAAATAAAATTGTCGCATAGCCAATATCATCTTGTAACATTTCTTTATTTTGCACTGGATGATGGAAAGATTCATATGTCTCTTTTTCTTGTACATTTTTTACAATCCCCTCTACTTGCTTTTGAAATTCCTCATGTGAAACGCCCTTATTTTTTTCAAAAACGAGTAGAAGTGTATCTTGAGACCTCTTAAAATCTTTATCTAAAATTTCTTTCGTTTTTTGGTAGTCCCCTTCCGTTTGGAAGCCATCCCCACCTAGTACGCCTGGTAGCTTTGGTGCGAATATACCGAGTGCTATCGCAACCAATAGTAATGCTACTATTACTGTATAACGGAACTGATACAAAAAAGCTCCTAATTTTCCCCACTTATCTACTTTATGTACATTTGTTTTCACACATTTCCACCTACTTTACATCATTCAATTGTCACTTATACTGTATCACATCTTCATACAAACAAAAAACGTCTAAAAAAACTATAATAATAGTTTTTCTAGACGTTTTTCTATCTCTCTTTATTAAGACCAAACCTCTCAGTAAGTAAACGATGGTAATAAATCGCCATAATTAATAAAATACCACCTACGCAATAGCCTGCTAAAATATCAGTTGGATAATGTACATTTAAAATGACTCTACTTAATCCAATCGATACAATGATTATTCCCATCAAAATGGTTATCATATATTTCCCTGTTACACTCTTCAAATTTGCCGCAATGATATAAGCAAGAAATCCGAATGTCATAATAGATAACATCGCATGTCCACTAGGGAAGCTATATCCAAGTGCATCCAACGCTTCATTTAGCGACGGACGATCCCTTTTCATAATTTCTTTTATCCCTTTATTCACAAGATGGGTTATTAAGATGCCCACTGGATATACGATCATCGCAGCATAGTAACGTTTTCTCCAAAAAACAAGTAAACTTATAACGAGCGTAGTTACAATCCCAATAGCAGACCCTAATTTTGTATAGTGTGAGAAAAATGTAAGCGAACTTTCAGTTTGTAATGCTTTTACTAACCCTCTGACATATGTATCCATCACTGTAACACCACCAGCATGTACTCTCCAAGCAACAATGCCAAATACAGCAAATAATAAACCGATACACATTACCTCATATTGATGCAACTTCTTCTTCAAACGATTTCCTCCTACTATGAAAAAATGCGATTTCTACTTTAGAAACCGCATTTTCTCACTTATTTACCTTTTGTTTTTAACTCTGTCCAGTAACGGTCGTAGTCTTTTAGCTTATCGTCTACATCAACAAGCCATTCTGTACGATCTAATTCTTCTTTCGTTAAGAAGATCATGTGGTTTTCACGATATTCTTTACTATGAAGAGGGTGAGCTTTTTCATTTGGATTACTGTATCCAATTGACTCGTAGTTTTTCACACTTACTTTTTCATCTAGTAAGTAGTTCATAAACTTCTCTGCAAGCTCTTTGTTTTTCGCGCCTTTTGGAATTGCTAACGTATCAGCCCAAATTGTGCCGCCTTCTTTTGGTACAACGTACTCTACATCTTTATTATCTTTTGCGATAAATGCGGCATCTCCAGACCAAACTGTTCCAATCCAAGCATCTTCTGTAATAAATTTTTGTTTAATATTATCTGTATCAAATGCTAATAAGTTTGGAAGTAGCTTCTGTAAATCAGTTGCTGCTGTCTTTAACTGTGCATCGTCTTTCGTGCTGTTTGAAAATCCATGCTTCTTAAGACCCATTCCTAACACTTCACGAGAATCATTTAATAAAGTTACATGCCCTTTATATTTCTCATTCCATAAGTCAGCCC
Source organism: Bacillus cereus group sp. MYBK139-1 (assembly GCF_051916915.1). Taxonomy (NCBI): domain Bacteria; kingdom Bacillati; phylum Bacillota; class Bacilli; order Caryophanales; family Bacillaceae; genus Bacillus; species Bacillus cereus group sp. MYBK139-1. The sequence goes on from NZ_JBQAHO010000003.1 coordinate 148,377, forward strand.
AACTTGTAGGTGCTTCCTTCACATACTTTTTATTGTATGCAATACCTGTTACGCCCCAAGTATATACTAAAGAATATTTATTCTCTGGATCAAATGCAGGTGTTTTGAAATTAGAAATCATGTTTTCGATATTTGGGATATTCTTTTTATCTAACGGCGCTAATAAATCCATTTTCGCCATTGTTTTAACCATGTAATCAGACGGCTGAATTAAATCATACTTCGCGCCACCTGCTTGTAATTTCGCAAGCATTTCTTCATTACTTGCATACTTATCATAGTTAATTTTCACGTTATATTTCTTTTCAAAATCTCTTAACACTTGCTCATCAAAATTGTCAGCCCAGCTATAAATGTTTAACTCTTCTTTTTTTTCACCACAACCAGCAAGTACACCAGCAACAAGGCTAAAGCTAATTGCTGCGCCTGCTAATCTTTTCATTAATTTCATCGGTTTTATTACCTCCTCGTACTTTCTATATCGTTCGTATTATAAAGGAAGGTGTCCTCCAGAGTTTTCTTCACCATCTGCACCTTTGTTACGGAAGATTTCAGATAGAACCATTAATCCTACGATAGCCACAATTAGAATTGTAGAAAGTGCATTAATTTCTGGTGATACTCCGCGCTTAACCATACTGTAAATGTATAATGGCAATGTTGTTGATCCTGGTCCTGATACGAAGAAACTAATTACAAAATCATCAATTGATAATGTGAATGTTAATAATGCGGCAGAAATAACTCCTGGTGCAATTGCTGGAAACGTTACATAACGAAACGTTTGCCACGGCGTTGCTCCTAAATCATTCGCAGCCTCTTCTAAATCACGTCCCATACCAGAAAGGCGTGCTGCTAAAATAACGACAACAAATGAAATACTAAATGTAATGTGTGCAATAATAATTGTTGTTTTACCAAGCTCCATACCTAATTGACTAAATAAAATAAGTAAAGATAATCCCATTAAAATATCAGGGATTAAAATTGGTAAATATACAAGACCGTTAATCGCACCTTCATAACGATATTTATAACGATGTAATGCAATTGCGAAAATCACGCCAAGAACTGTCGTTACAATCGTCGTTACGACCGCAATCGTCATACTATTTACAAACGCATCAATAACATCTTGTTTTTGAAATAAATCTGTATACCAATGGAATGTGAATCCTTCCCATTCCGCATTAATGCGAGAATCATTGAAGGAATACACCATTAAAACCATCATTGGAAAATACAAGAACAATAAAATTAACCAAGAATAAGAAACTAAAAACTTCTTCATCTTTGCCTATTCCCCTCCGTTCCCATCATATTTATATACTTTCGTTGCACGATAATATAAGTAAATTAACAGAACAGAGAATAGAACAACAATCATAGATAACGCAGATCCAAACGGCCAATCACGCGCTCCTAAGAATTGATTTTGAATTACGTTGCCGATTAATGCTACTTTCGATCCACCCATAACGTCTGATACAACAAACATTCCGATAGAAGAAACAAACACTAAAATAGAACCGGTAGCAATCCCTGACATCGTCATTGGTACTGTAACATTCCAAAATGCCTTTACTGGTGTTGCCCCTAAATCATAAGCTGCTTCTAGCTTACGCTTATCAAGCTGCTCAATCGCTGCATACACTGGTAAAATCATAAATGGTAATAAAGAATATACCATCCCGAGTATGACAGAAGGTGTATTATATAGTAAATTTAAAGGTTCACTAATAATACCCAGCTTCAATAGCAATGTGTTTACAAGACCTTGTGAACGTAAAATAACAATCCATGCGTAAGAACGAACAAGGAAGTTAATCCAAAACGGGATCGTTGCCAATAATAAAAGAATCGAACGATATTTGCGATCAACAATTGTAATTGTATATGCAAATGGATAACCAATCAGTAAACATATTACTGTGGTGATAACCGCAATTTTCACTGTTTCCCATAACGTCCCCATATATAATGGGTCAAATACACGTACTATGTTCTCTAATGTAAATTGCATTTCTACTGTCCCATATGCTCCGCGTTGCATGAAGGCAAATGCCAATACAAACAGAAGGGGAATTAAGAAGAAGATTAACAGCCATGCGACTGTAGGTAGTGCGAGTAATTTCCCTTTTTTCAATTTAAGGTCACCTCGTCCTCTTGCTCCCAGCCTACGTATACATTATCTCCAATGCTCCACTGCGCTGCTTCTTCAGCAGTTTGATATGCCATTAGTAATTCTGATGTTTTCTCATCACGTACATAAAGCTTTTCCATATTTCCAACAAACTCAATGTCTTCAATATGTCCAAGATGGTATTCTTTTAAAACCGGTTCTTCAACCGAACGCACTTTTACGTTTTCAGGGCGAATTGCTACATAGCCTTCCCCGTTTTTCACAATATTATTTTCACCGATAAATGTCGCAACGAACAACGTTTTCGGCTTATTATAAATTTCTTTCGGCGTTCCAATTTGTTCAATATGTCCTTTATTCATAACTACGATACGATCACTCATGCTCATCGCTTCTTCTTGATCGTGCGTTACGTATATGAACGTAATTCCTAAATTACGTTGTAAGTTTTTCAATTCACGTTGCAAGTCTTTTCTTAACTTAAAGTCTAACGCCCCAAGTGGCTCGTCTAGTAATAGTACACGCGGGTTATTTACAATCGCTCTCGCAATTGCTACACGCTGCTGCTGTCCACCAGAAAGCTTTGCAGGTTTACGATTACGGAACTCAAGTAACTGCGTTAAACGCATTGCCTCTTCAGCACGCTCTTTCTGCTCTGCTGCCGGTACTTTCTGCATTTTCATACCGAAACAAATATTTTTCTCCACATTCATATGTGGGAATAGCGCATAATGTTGGAACACTAGGTTCATATGACGCTTATATGGTGGCAAATCGTTAATCTTTTCATCATCTAATAAAAGATTCCCTTTAGTTGGAGTTTCAAATCCTGCGATCATACGAAGTAACGTCGTTTTCCCGCAACCACTCGGCCCTAAAATAGTTAAAAATTCCCCTTCTTTAATATCTAAAGAAAGCGGTGGGATAATCACTTGATTTCCAAAATGTTTTTCTACTGCTTCAACTTTAATAATCTTTTTCATTTTCCCGTCCTATCTACCTCAAATTTAAATTTTTATATTCATGAATAAATATTTATGTTCTATAGACTATTTTTTGTTTCGATCCAAACAAAAATGGTTATTTAGCAAGCGTTCACTTCTATTCTTTATGTAGTATGTTTGATTCATTTTCGCATGATACATAATGTCGAACAGAAAAACCCCTTCCATTCCGAAGGGGCTATTATCATACGGCTACGCCTACTGATAAACACCATCATCATTTTAACAACTTTCGTATGAATTTTAAAGCACTTTTTGTAGAAGAGTAACGAATTTTCATATCGAATGCCGTAGATTGGGCTAAAATGCTTTTATAATGTGAAAAAGTCCGAAAACTTTCTTCTCCATGATAACTCCCTAATCCACTACTTCCGACGCCCCCAAAAGGTAAATATGGCGTTGCAAGATGATAGACGACATCATTAATACAGCCTCCGCCATACGAAATATTACTCGTTACTTTCTTTTGCACTCCTTTATTTTCAGAGAATACATATAACGCTAACGGCTTCGGGTGTTGCTGAATCGTGTCAATTACATCTTCTATGTTGTCGTATTCTATAATTGGTAAAATCGGACCAAAAATTTCGTCTTCCATAACAGCACTTTCCCATGTAACATTAGTTAACACTGTTGGTTCTATATGTAAAGTTTCTTTTTTATAGTTCCCGCCAATTACAGTTTTACCATCTTTCAAAAACGTACATAAACGTTCAAAATGACGTTCACTCACAATTCGTACATAATTATCATTGTGCAGTGGCTCTTTTCCATACTGCTCCTCAATTTCATGTCGCAACGCTTCAATTAACTGTTCTTTCACGGAAGCATGCACATACATATAATCAGGCGCTACACACGTTTGCCCTGCATTTAAAAACTTTCCCCACACAATCCTTCTTGCTGTTACATCTATTTTCGCATCTTTATGTACAATACATGGACTTTTCCCGCCAAGTTCTAACGTAAGCGGCGTCAACTGTTTTGCTGCTGCTTCCATTACTACTTTTCCAACGCCCACACTTCCTGTAAAGAAAATATAATCAAACGGTTCTTTCAGCAAAGCTGTACTCTCTTCAACGCCGCCTTCTACTACCGCTACAAGCTCTTCTTGGAATAATTCTTCTAACATCCTCGTAATCACTTTGGAAACGTTTGGCGTTAACTCCGACGGTTTTAAAACGATTGTATTTCCGGCTGCTAGCGCTCCTACAAGCGGTGCAATTGCTAATTGAAACGGATAGTTCCACGGTGCAATAATAAGTGTCACACCGTACGGTTCAGGCACTACTTTCCCCTTTGATCCAAAATGAGTGAGTGCTGTTCGAACACGCTTCGGTTTACTCCACGATGAAATATGCTTCAATTGAAAAGAGATTTCTTTTAATACATATCCCACTTCCGTTGTAAACGACTCATGAACTGACTTATTTAAATCTAATTTCAACGCCTGAAATATTTCTTCTTCAAAACGCTGAATGCCTTCATAAAGCTTCTTCAAATTATTCTTTCTCACTTCTATACTTCTCGTATGGCCATTATAAAAATATGCTTTTTGTTTATTTACAATAGAAGAAACACTCATTCATTCACCTTCTCCCACTATTTTTATCCAATTCTTTCATTATTTATATAGACTTCATATATAATAAATTTCTATTCGTAAAGTTACATTATATATAATTTCTTTTTGTATATAAAATTCATTGCTCACAAAAAAACTACCGAAAAAAAATCTCTCGGTAGTTTTACTGTATTAACGATATAAACGAACAGCACCTGCAGAATTATCATCAGCTTGTCCTACTACTTCAAACTTCAGACCAAGATTCGGTAAAATACGTCCTGCATCTGGAATCTGTTGGTTAATATACGTTTTCGAATCGTCAAATTTCGGTACACCCGCTAAGCCATCATACGTAAATGTTCCACGCGTTGGAGATACAACTTTCCAAGCTGGTGTTTTGTCGAATGAGAACGCTGCATCAGCGATTTGGAATCGTGTACTACTCTTAACTGTCGGTTTACCATTTAAAGTTCCTACAATTGCTTCTGGGTGAGAGTCAACTACACCAAGGAAACCATGTCCTGGATGTACGCCAACCCAGTTATCTGTGTAAGCAGAGTCCGCATACCATACGACCATACCAGTGTTAAATACTGGACCGCGTGCAAATTTCAATGCATTATCTGCACCAGCATAATTTCTCCACTCTACATAATAGTTATGTTTTTTCTTCTCTGTTCCGTTAGATACAACGAAACCATCTAATTTTAATTGTGGTGTACCTTCTGCGTCATCAGAGAATACTACTTTACCATCTACTGTTAATGAAGCATTATCAAGAGCGAATCCATTTAATGCTAAACCACCATCAGTAATGTAATCAAATGTTAATTTTACTTTCTTGCCTTTGAATTGACTTAAATCGTATGATTTGTCAATCCATTTTCCATTTGTCGAATCTGCATTTCCACTATTTGCTTTCTCACCAAGTCTTTCAATTAACGTTTGTTTCCCATCTTCTGTTACAGCATGTACTTCAAGGAAGTCATACTCTGCTTCAATTTCATATAACGATTTGAAATCAAATTTCGCAGTCGTTGCATTCGTTAAATCAAACAGCGGTGTTTCCATCTTTGTATGAAGATCGTCACCTTTTGTGCTGTAATAATACTTCTTACCAAATGCTGGTTCAATTGTTTTAACATCTTTATCCGGTAAGTTAACACGAATCATACCTGGACGATCTGACTTCGTTACACTTTGATCTAAATACGTCGCTAGACCGATACCTTTATTTAATTTCTCGTAATCTACTTCTACGATATTTGCCCAGTTACCACCGATTGTTTTTTGGAAAAATTCTTTATTTTGTGGTGAGAAACTCGTTGGCGTCGTTCCAGCGATTTTACCAGCCCAGCTTCCGCCACTCATAATAGACCAAGCTTCAATCGGCTCACCTTGACCACTATATTGTGTATCGTACTCATCTGGAAGACCTAAATCGTGACCATATTCATGTGCGAATACACCAACTGCTCCATCTTCTGGTTCAATTGTGTAGTCGAATGCTGCCATTTTTCCACCCCAATATGGAACTTTCGCTTGTGTGCCTTCAATTGGGAATGGTTTTGGTCCAACTGTCCAGCGATGTGACCAAATTGCATCGTCACCTAATTTACCGCCGCCAGCTTCTTGTCCAACACCTGCATGGATAATCATTAAGTGATCGATTAAACCATCCGGTTGATTTTGATTACCATCACCATTTACATCGTATTGATCGAATTGATCAAACTCAGATAAATCAATACCGCTATCTACAGCTGCTTTTAATGCATCTTTTACTAAATCACGTGGTCCTTTTGGTCCTTTATTATCATGACCGCCACTTGCAGCATCTGCACCGTAATCAGCGGCTTTACCAGGAACTGTTAACCATTTTGTAACCGTTCCATCCACTGTGTAACTACCGCCAGATTGCTCTTCATAATATTGTTTAAACGTTTCGATTTTACTTCCATCATCTAATGTGAATGGCTCATCACCGAATAACATTTTTTCATAATGTTCTTTGTTAAAATCGTTAGAATACATATAACCAGGTTCTTTATCGATATTGTTATGTTTAAAGTCCGCGTACTCTACAAGTAAAACAAGTACTTTATCTTTACGCACATCACCGTTATACGCTTTTTGCTTTGCCGGAGATGTTGGTACTTTACCATTTAAGCCGCCTTTAACTGGTCCTGTCGCAGTAGGTGTTCCTGTTGCAGGTTTATCTAACTTTTCTTTCGTATCTGCTTTCGCATCTTTCACTTTCTTTAAAAAGTCAGATGCTTCTTTCATAAGTGGGTCCCCATTTGATACTTCTTTCCCAGGATTTTCACCCTTTTTGTTCTCTACATATTTTTCGACAGCTTTCTTTGTTTCTGTCTCTGAAGCCTTCGAATCAATTACCCCACGTTTTTTTAGTGCATCTGCTAAACGTTCTTCCGGAATTAAATGATCATCAACTGGGCTCGTAGCTGTCTTATTAACAGGCGTTTCAGCATATGCAGACTGGCCACCTGCTCCGAATGAAAGACCTAATACAGCTGTCAAAGCGATTGATGATAAAACTTTGAACGGTTTCTTGTTCATCCCTTATTTCCTCCCCTAATAAATAATATGTATTACAAATTGAATTTTATTAAAAATTCAATATTTTTTCAATATTTAGTCATATTATGTAATGTTTTTAATATATTTGTAAAAATTTCATAGTTAGCATACGAGTATATCACAATTCAACAATGTTTTCTGAAAATATTGAAAATATTTGTCAGAAACTTTATAATCGCCATAGAGGGAATTTAATGGGGATTTTATCTTTGTTTTATCTACAAAATATTTGATAATTCACTACATAAATACAAAATCCGATTGCATTATCACGTATTCTGTAGCAGCAGTTATGACCGATAATTAGGGAGGAATTACATTTGTACAAAGATAAGACTGACGCATTGGATCAAGAATGGATTGATTTAATACTTGAAGCTCTAGACGCTGGCATTGCACTACAAGATATCGAACATTTTTTCCAACGTATGAAACCATCTAGTCAGGCTCAATAGGTTTGTTCTTTTTAGCGAAGTTTATGTTATAATAATGACATCATAAGACGACGACATATTGATAGAAAGGTGCGCAAATATGATTGGAGAACGTATAAAACGCCTTCGCTTACAAAAAGGTATTTCATTAACTGAACTTGCCGAAAAAGCTGGTGTTGCTAAATCTTACATTAGTTCTATAGAACGAAATTTACAAAAAAACCCTTCCATTCAATTTCTTGAAAAGATCGCAGCAGTTCTACAAATTCCAGTTGATACTTTACTTCATGATGAAACAACAAAGGAAAATCAATTAGACTCCGAATGGACACAACTCGTTAAAGATGCGATGAGCTCTGGCGTCTCCAAAGAACAATTTCGTGAATTTCTTGAATTTACAAAATGGAAGCAAGATCAAAAATAATAAATAGAAAGAAGTGCTTACAATCAGCACTTCTTTTTTCTTTATAAAAAAAGCGGGGGATACCCGCTTTTTTATTATTTTTCTTCGCCAGCTTCTTGATTAGCATTGAATGTCCATTCTAAATTCAATGAATCACCTTGGAAGATATTTTGGTCTTTTCCATCATCTACAAATTCAAATTGTACCCATAAATAATCCTCTGTACCAGCTTCTAATCCACCCTTTTCTCCCCACTCAGGAGCAAAGATGTCTTTAGCTAAAAGATCTGGATCAGTTTTTTGTAAGTCTGCTAAAGTTGTTTCATATACAGGCTCACTTTGTTTATCCCAGTTCCAAAGGAATTTCACTTTAATGTGCTTACCAAAGTCTTCACCAGCATTATCGCCTTTTGCATCTTTCACGGTATACTTTGTCGCTAATTTAACGTCTTTAATTGTTAATGAACCGCTATTCTTTAATAAGAACTCTTTCTTAACAGAATCCCCTGGTTTTAAATCTTTAATATCTACAAGCGTTTTAGGGTCTAATGTAAGATCTAACGTCCCAGCCGCAAATGTATTATTCGATACTTCTTTATCGCTAAAGTATGCGAATGTTCCTCCACCAATTAAAGATAACCCCAATGCTGCTGATGCAACTCCCATACCTAATTTCTTTTTCAGACTCACAATCAATTCCCCCTAGCTGTTTTTTATATTTTTATTGCTATCTCTTATTTAAAATAAGAGATGTAACTAAAACTATATTAGCATTAGCTAATATTTGTTCTTTTTTAAAAACCTTACGTTCATTATAACGAACAACCCTATATAAATACAACAAATATTTATTAATATTTTCAGTTATTTTTATTTCTCAATATTATTCTGAAATTTCCGAAAAAAATCGAGAAATAAAGAAAAACTTTAATTAATATTCCCTATCTATACTAATTATTAATCTTCAACATCATATTGCCAATTAATTTTCTCATATCTGTTTTTTGACGTAGATTGTTAAAATAAAGAGGACACGCCGAATAGGTGAGTCGCAATATTCTCTCACCTACTCAGCCTTTATAACCACTATTCGCTCTATATGTTACTGCATTTTACTTGCTATTCTTGTTTCTAACTCTCTTCTTGCTTTTTTGCTTCCTCTTGTTTCTTCTTCTCTTCTAGTTTTTTCGCTTCTTCTTGTTTCTTACTCTCTTCTAGCTTTTTCGCTTCTTCTTGTTTCTTACTCTCTTCTAGCTTTTTCGCTTCTTCTTGTTTCTTACTCTCTTCTAGCTTTTTCGTTTCTTCTTGTTTCTTACTCTCTTCTAGTTTTTTCGCTTCTTCTTGTTTCTTCTTCTCTTCTAATTCCTTTTGCTTCTCAACCTCACTCACTTGGTTTGCTGTTTCATCTACTAATAACTTCTCAAAATCTTGAATTTTTTTATCAATCACTTGTAAATTAACTTCTTTATCAACATACTCACAGTTTTCTTTCACTATATGAAAACCAGCATTCACATACGAGAATACTTGCTTATTCGATTCAGTTGTATTTCCTTTTAACTCTTCTTGTATTTGATTATAAGGTTCTTCTATTGATTTATATACTTTTTGTAACGCTTCTCTCTCAGCAGTTATTTTCTCACGCCCTTGCTTCCACGTAATAAGCGCCTGTTCTAACTCTTGAATGGAGGTAGCAGTTTCTTTTGATTTCATCCCTTCATACTCATGCAAAATGACTTCCTTATGTTCCTTAGCTTGTTCTATTAATTGATCAACTGTTTTTGGAAAAATACTTGCTGTCGAAATTGTAGCCGTTACTTTCGTTTCATGAACGAATGACGCTTCTGTATAAGTCATCATTTGAGAGCCTAAATAAAAAGTAATAGAACACAAACATGGCAATATAAGCATCTTTTTGAATTTGCGAGGTGGCTTCAGCATTTTAATCTCTCCTATCGAACAACTCGTTCTTTATCAAGAACTATATCTTTATTATAATAAAGTGAATTACAAAATGATATACAAATTATGTTTCTTTTTATATTTCTCTTTTAACATAAAAAGAGACTACCGCTTTTGATAGTCTCTTTTTGTTGTCCTTATTGTTTTCCTTCAGCATCGCCTTGTTGTGCATCAAACGTCCAAGTTAATTGTAACTTATCGCCTTGGAATTCATTTTGATCTTTTTTATTATCAACAAACTCAAATTTCACTTTGAATTTATCAGATTTACCTGCAGAAATACCTTTTTCATCCCAGAACCAAGCAGCTAAATCGTTATTTACCGCAGTAAGTGTGTCACCCTTCAATTTATCTAGCGTTGTTTCCTTTACGATTGTTTCATGCTTGTCTACATTTTTTAAGAATGTTACTTTAATATGCTTACCAAAATCATCTTTATTATCTTTCTTCACATCTTCTACTGTATAATCTGTTTTTAGTAGTACTTTTTTAATATCTAATGTCCCTTTATTTTCTAATTTAAATTCTTTTTCAACTGTATCACCAGGTTTTAAATTGGATACATTAACAACTGTTGATGGATTTAATGCTAAATCCAGCGTACCAGCCGCAAATGTATTGTTTGACACTTCTTTATCACTGAAAAATGCAAACGTTCCTCCGCCAACTAATGCAGCCCCTAATACTGCTGATGCGATACCCATTCCTAATTTTTTCTTTAAAGTCATGTCCATATCCCCTTAATATATATTTGTTAATTTCCTAATAGGAAACTATAACCAAAATAACTAGACGGATTGTTCTACTTTTTTCTCTTTCTTTTCTCCATCAATGCTACGAATCGCACTAAAAATAGTAATCGCTGAATAGCCTAGTAAAAAGATTCCTGGAATAATAAGAAGTAAAGCAGCTCCAGCTTTTGAATTCGCATAATTTAATGCATACCCTGCATAAGGAACTGTAATATCTGCATATTTCCCAATGACATTATCCGCAAGTACTGGTTCTAAATCAGGGCCATTGTTGTTATCCCCTTTTGTTTCATACATTACTTTTCCATTTGTATCTTTCACACCGATAATACGGTGAGTGATAATTTTTTCATCTTTCTCTTTAAAAGTAATAACATCACCTTTTTGATATTTAGAGCCATCTTTCGTCGGTTCTATCGCAATGATTGATCCTGTTAAAAATGTTGGTTCCATCGATCCTGATAACACTGATTTAAATTGATATCCCATCACCGTTGGATCCCCACCGCTAGCTTTTGAAGAAATAACTACAAAAGCTAAGCAAACCATTAATGCAAATAAAACAAATGAGATAACGTTGCTAATCACCTTCCAAATTAATTTCATTGTTTCTCTCCCTCTCCGTTGTTTTATATTATTTGAAGTATGCAATATTCACCTTCGTTCTTTAAAAAGAACACAAGTAAATAATATAACGAACGAAATGGAAATGCAATAAGAAAATTTACAATTATTAGTTATTTCCAATATAAAAAGGACTGTGACAAATTCTCTTCACAGCCCTTTAAACTAGTAATTTATTTTTCTTCTGATTTCATTCCTTTTGTATTTCGGCGTAACACTACAAATAAAATGGCTCCAAATAATATGGCAGCACCTATCCCAATGCTTATTATTTTCACGTTTGATTCGTTTACTTCAGGCTCGATCGTATCTTTTTTAGGCATTGCAAAAGTAACATCTTCTTTAGAAAGAACATTAACCGTCGCAATTGTTTGATTATTCTTTGTGATATCAACTGCCCCAACTACCTCACCACGATGAATTCCTTTATGATACAAAGAATCTTTATCTAATGAAGCCGCACGGAAAATCGTCCTCACATTTTTTCCTTCATCTTTCTTAAGCATCACTTCTGCACTTTTTTCAAGCTCGCTATCAATATCTTTATTTAAATACGTTGTCTTTTGGTGCCAAGTATGTTTATCTAATACAGTTTGCTTCACAAATTGACCAAAAGAATAGTCCGCCATCTGCTTTAAATCTTCATAAATTTCAGGTCTTTGAGAAGCCATTACTACATTTATAATACGATTTCCATCCTTCTCATTTAATAGAACGAGCGTATTGCGCGCTTCATTTGTAAAACCTGTCTTACCGCCAATACTAAATGGATTTTCAAAATAAGTAGATTTATTAAAAATGGACACCGTCTGCCTAGATGTCGTAACTGTCGTCCTTTTCGTATTCATCGCTTGCAAAATCTCAGGGTACTTTTGCACACCTCTCGTAATCATAGCCATATCATATGGCGTAGTATAATGATTCGGATCATGCAATCCATTTGGTGTTACAAAATGACTATCGGTAGCCCCTAATTGCTTCGCTCTCTCATTCATCATATGAGCGAAATTCTCAACACTTCCGCCAATACGCTCTGCAATTGCATATGACACATCATTCGCACTTAGCACCATTAAAATCATAAGTGCAGTATTTCTATTAATCGTCTCACCAGGTTGAAACTCAATTTGATAATTACTCTTCTCTTGATCTAATGCTAATTGTGAAAACGTAAATTGATCCTCTGGCTTCGTATGCTCCATAAGTAAAATCGCCGTTAACACTTTCGTCATACTAGCCGGAAATGCACGATGATGTGCGTTTTTATCATACAAAATATCTCCAGTTTTCGCATCAATCGTAGTTGCAAACTGACTAAAAACATTTGGCCCTTCCTTAGGTGGTGGTGCCACTTGTTCTGGATTCACTCCAACATTCGTCTCAGCACGTAACGTCATAGGTGTCAAAAAAAATAAACAAATAACGGTAATAAAAGCCAAAATTTTCTTAAAATTTACCATATGACTCTCCCTTTTCACTATACTCTCACAGCTTACAAACTGAATCTACCAATCTATATGTAATTTGTATTAAATTGGAAGAACATTCACTGTTTTTTACTATATCATACTTTTACGATGAAGAACATAAATATACAATAAAAAATAAGAAAGAATTATTCTTTCTTATCCTTCTCATCAATTAATGAATCTATTAAATTTTGACTAGCTTCCTCAGGTGTAATCTCATCTGTCATCCCCATAAACGACCAACCTTTAGAATCGACCCACTCAACAAACTCTTGCAAAAACTCATCATGTGTAACATCCACATCAAGAATTGAGCCATTAATTGAAATCGTTCTATTTTTAGATACGCGCATCTTGAACGTTTTCCTTATCATTACAATAATTCTCCCTCTACTTCTGAATAATTATAAAATAATCTTGTATCTCTGTTATACATGATTTTCAGTAAATTGTAAAAAGGATATATTGGCCAATTTGCATATTGAAACTGAAAATCTATCATCCTGCAAAAATATGAAACGATATGCAAATGATCATAAATTACTAAATACATTCACATAAAAATAAAACAACTTACATTGTATCACACCAAATACAAATGACTTTCGTACAATAGAATGGAATATACTAGAAGAAAACTTATAATGAGGAGGAACTCCATGGCGCGTTGTACGTATTGTAAAACGAAGTGGAAAGTAAAAGATGTGTGGTCGATACTCGTGACATTTGAAAAGGATTACCCGTATTGTTTTGGAAGGCAGTATCTATCTAATGACACCTTTCTTCATGCTAATGCCGCTCTACCTCTATTATTCCTATGTCCTTTACTTGTTGATTTAAACGATGAAAACCCTTTGGATAAATATCTTAAATAATACGACCGCTACATCCTACTAAGTTTTTTCTCATTATTATCCCTTCAGATACTACTCGCATAATTGCATATGATTTCCCTTTTAAAACTTACCACAAAAAATATTGCGAAATTTCAGTTCATTATATATAATTGCTTTAACATAATGATTAAAGATGCTATTACATAAGTATTTTTGAAGATCCCGTAGCTCAGCAGGGAGAGCGCCACCTTGACAGGGTGGAGGTCGTGAGTTCGAGCCTCTCCGGGGTCATAAAACCTAATAGTATCAAGGTTTGAGAGGGTATTCTCAAAAACTAAAACTGTGGAGGTCTCCATCAGACACCACAAGTTAAAAGAGGACTACTTCTAGTCAGCAAATCAGCTGGCTCAGGGGGCATCCTCTTTTTTGTTTCCATAAAACTGAGAAAGGACTGAAAAGAAAATGCTACTTAAGTTTGTATAGTAATTAAAATTATAGTTTTTACACTCGTTGAAATCAGTTAGATAACTCTTAAGACTACCGTTTATTTAACTCAGATCCCCCTAGTTTCGCCTACAATAATCCCCCTCAAATATCCTAATTTAACGATACTCTACTTAGTAATTCTATACAAAAAATATAGCAAGGATTTCTCCCTGCTTCTGTTAGCTTCTTTTATTAAGAAGATTAACCACCAATATTCTTATCTGCCAGTCTATACAGTTTATATCTATTTTGCCCTCTTCTTTTTTCGATTTCTAAATATTACCTCTAACACTACTACTGCGATGAATCCTACAGTTAGTTGTAAACCTGTAAACAGAAGTTTAACATTTAGAGGAATGTCAGGTGCACTCCACATTAACGCTGGAGGAATAAGGATACCAATAATTACAATAATTCTCATTATCTTCCTCATTTTGTTTCTCCTATCATATCTTTAAGATTTATGTTTCTTTTTACAATTCTACTAATTTCTCACGTAGAACCAATTCACTCTCAGTCATATACCCTCTATGCATTTCCTCTACAACCTTTTCATGATTAAAACATAATACTTTTTCATCACCTAGATAGCCTACTGGATAAGGAACACCCACGTAATCAAAATCACGTTTATCTGCTGATACAACCATTCTTCCAATAATCATAACAAATTGTTCTATCTCTTCTAGCTTAACTACTGTTCCGATTGGTAAAAATTTCATAGTTATTCTCCTTTTCTTTTCTTTTTAATAATGTAGTCTATTAAAGTAAGTCCACCTAACCCGATTGCACCATAAATAATCATGCCGAATGTATGTACCATCTTTTCTTTTAATGAAAATGGGGCTATTAGCCCTGCAATGATTACAATTACAATTGCTATCATCATTACGATTCTCGCAATTTTTATCATTATACTACTCCTTTGTATTCTTCTCAAATTTAGCAAAAAAACCTCCGCCATGAGCTTTACCAAAGTATGCACCCACCTCTTGACCGAGATGTATTTTAGCCCCTCCAGTACCAAATCCATATTCTAAACGAACTGTTAAATCATGATCCTTAAAAAATGGGATAAAGTCTGGAATATCAATTTTTTCGAATAAAGCTTCATATTTCTGTGCTGTAACTTCTGCTCCTAACTGAAAAGTATACTCATCTATTCCAACAACAGCAGATGCATCTGCAAACTTTTGTGTAACTGTTGCTTTTTCTGCAAAACCGCTATTTATTTGTTTTTCTATTGAGTCCTCAAAAAGAGAAGCACCAACTTTAAACCCTACTAACCCCCCTCCTGCAACATCACTAATAAATGTCTTCTCGTCCATTGGGACACTGGTCTCTAAGGAGCCATTTCCCCCTTTAAAAGTAAGATTTGTTCCTTTCGAAATTTCATATTCACCTTTTATCAATGAACCTTCTGCTTTCATCCCCACTCGATTTCCTTCTGCTAATTTAAAATCACCTGTTAAAGTTTCGTAATCCCCTTTAAAAGGTTTCCCAGTTAAAATACTGGAGGCTAGTGCAATAGCAACATCCATGTTATCTACTTGCTCAAATTTATTAGCAGAATCAAGAAGAAACTTCTCAAGTGGCTCTAATATGATTATAAATTGTGCCATCTTAAAGGATGAATCACGGAAATCCGTATTAAATTTCATATAGGTTGAGCCCAACCAATTACTAGAAATCATATCAATATCTCGTTTTAGTCGCTCCTGTGTTACAGTTGCATTCGTGATAGTTGATCTAATAGTTCCTGCCACTTTTCGCAACTGTTCAGGAGTAACTTTTATATCCCCCATATCCATTCCCCTTTTAAATATTCATATAGAATATTTTACCACAATAGAGTTTTCGCAACTATGAATATTTTATATAATCTTAAAAATCCGAAGTCTTTTTCTCCTCAGGGGTCCCCTTATGGCACTTGAAATTATAACTTATGCATTTGTGCTAACTCAGTAATATCATCTAGTCCCATTCTACGAAATTATTTCTACTATTAAATATGTAGACTTACCCCCATCCTATTTTTCTAGATAAAACTAAAGAGGTATGCCTATCAACTGTTTCCTGTATAGTATCACTATGTAACGGAGCTACAACAACTTTCATCCCCTATCATCTGCTATAATCATGAAAGAGTGTTGGTGGAGATAGTGAGTTCGATCCTCTCCGGGGGCATAAAAAAAGATAAACCATATCAAACTTCTACGTGATATGGTTTATCTTTTTTATCTAAGCTAATTACTTCCCACCAAACATCTTCTCTAAAGACTTCGCATTTGCAAATAATACTTCTTTCAAGTTATCATCTGCAACGATTTTATAGTCGCCATCTTTGTTTTTCTTTAAGTTCAATGTAACTTCGCGAGTTGCCATGACTGCATCTTTATCTGATAAGTGTTTGACGATTGCTGATGTCATTGTTTTTTCGATTGCTTTTTCAGATTGCTCTTTGTCTTCGCTAAAGGCACTAGCGAAGGCCATTGGCATAACTTCTCCCACTGCTTTTGTTACAGCAACGGATAGATCAGCAGATGTAATTTTCACTTTCACTTCTGCTTTGTCATCCTTTTTCGACACTTCTTCTGGCTTTTCAAATTTAAAGTTTTTCGTAATTGCACTCAGCATTGCTTTTGCCTCAGCATCATCTGTTTTTTCATTTAGTTTATTAAATTCTTTGTCACTCTCAACAAATGTACGAGCCTTTTCTACATCACCTTTTTGTATCGCTGTTAAAAATTCTTCTGTCGTATCTTTCGGATTTGCACATCCTGCTAAAACAACTACTGTTAATCCTACTACCATCATTAACAGCAATAATTTCTTTATCTTTTGCACGCCCATTCTCCTCTTATCTTTTCTAGTAAGTCAGCATTATATAATAGTATGAAACTGACATTACAAACATTTTTTAGTATAGCATTTATAGGATTTATTTTCTATTCATTTCCAAAAGATAAAGAGCCCTGCAGCATTCCTACAAGGCCCTTTTCTATCAATCCGTATCCGTAGCACAAATGAACCACATTTTCTGCTCCTTACTATCTAACACCATCCAAGTAATATCCCACGCAACATCGTAAAACCAATCTGTCCAAGGGCGATAGCTTTCAAAAACTTTAATATCTTCGTATCGATCTTGGAACATATATTGGCATACATTGACTGCTAATTGCTTTGCGATAACTGGTCGTTCCTTAAACCCTCCATATGCTCCACCCCACAAAATTTGCGCGGCAATGCTACCATCAAGCATGACTGCCAGATGTTCTTCAAAATGAAACTTATATTTTTCTGATGTATGTATTTTTAACTCTTCTAAGTTATGTATTATATCTAAAGAGTTAACGATTCTTCTAAAGAAGTGTTCGTGTCCCTCTTTCGAATGTGGTATTTCTTTGAAAAAATTTTCGTTATGTACTTTAAAACAGCTTATAACCGCTCCGCCATTCACGTTTTGTTCCTTGAATGTATGTATGAGTTTCTCAATAGATGAGTCATTCGTTTCTATTTTTTCAAACGTTCCCTCTTTCCATCTCATAACGCTCACTACTCTCTATTAAAAATTTGTTTCTTCATTATAAATAGCAAAATAAAAACCAGTAATTTTAAGATTGCTGGCTTATCTCTTATTCATATTCGAAAAAACAATCACAATTGCCCCAAGCACATAATGCCCCGAAACCATCCACACGCTCCGATCAAAAATCATAATTGACACCCAAAACGATATATTAATAGCAGCAAATAATACATATAAAATGAAGTCTCTTTTTTGTAGCGTCCCTCTATTCATTACAATGTAAATCGCACCGATAGGAGGAAGGATGAAGCAAAGGAAAAAACAAACATTTTTCTTAACGACCATGGATATGAAGTTACTGTCTGCATATGAATCTCCTTTTCACTTTATAGTACTTTTAACATTGGCCTCACGATTCTGTATTCGTCACCATCAGGTTCCTTTATGATTAAAGGTGAATGAGGTTCTGTTTCTTCTATCAATGTGAATACTTCTGTTTTTTCGTTTAATATGTTGGATTCACTATTTTTAATAGGTTTTTCACTTGTTTCAATTTTCTTTGTTACTTCGCCTAGCCTTTGCCCGACTTCTTCTGCTTTGGCAGGTTCATGCGTTACGTAGTATTCTTGTCCCTCCCATACTAACATAGGTGGCACTTGTTCTCGTTTGTTACATATTATATAAGTAGTACTAGCTACAAGTAATAGAAATGTTAATAAAAAGAAGATAGTTTTTTTATTCATATAATATGCTCTCTATCTATCATTTTATTAAATTATATAATATCTACTATATTCAGCAAATGGATTTAGTGGGAATTTTAGGATTTTATAACAAAAAGAAAAACCTTACTCAAGTAAGGTTCATTCTATAGTGACTGATTTATTAAAACGATCATTACGATAATCGCTATAAACATAACAACTAAACAGCCGATCATTTTATAAAAGCCTCGTTTCGTTAACGTCCCACCTTGCACGTCTTTCCGAATAAATAAGAATACGGCTAAAAATAATACAAGTCCAATGCCAAAAGCATACATCATTTGCATATGTTAATCTTCCTTTCTCTCTTCCATCTTAATATCTTTTTGCCAAAACAACAAACGAGATAAAGACGGTACTCATCGTGAGTGCCATAAGTATGTTCAGTAGTTCAACTGCAGATAGTGTAATAACATTTAAGTTTAAGCCAATAGAGAAAAGAAGATAATACGCTGTTAATGCAAAAAAGCTGAAGAACATGCCTTTATAACGAATTAATTTCATCCGCTCGTCTTTTTCTTTAAATTGCGGATGTAAGTAGCTTAAGCAAAAGCACATGATCATCATCGCAAGCACTGTATAAGTTGGAGTTGGTGGTGCAGAATGCGTCATTATACCTGTTAGTATCATAAATCCACTCATAAATAGAAAAATAATCCCCATAATTACGAAGTACTTTTGTGAATAATTCATCTTTACTCCTCCCCTTCTTTTCCTTCATAAATAAATACATGTTCTATCGTTGTCTGAAATGTTTTTGCTATTTCAAATGCTAACGGAAGTGACGGATCGTATTTTCCTTTTTCAATTGAAATGATGGTTTGTCTGGAAACGCCAAGTTTCTCAGCCAATTTTTCTTGAGATAGTCCAAATTTTTTTCGGTATTCGACCATTTTATTTTCCAAGGAAATTTCTCCCTCCTCCCTTATACAGAGTATATACGTAAAGCAAACTTTACGTCAAGTTTCCTTTACATTCATTTTAATTATTATTCACGCTATTATAGAAGAAACTTTTTCAATTTCAGCACGTCTATTTTGTAATGAAACATGGAACAATGTAAATAACTGTTACTATATCTCCACCTCTCTTTTTTTAAAATTTAATATCTCCATATTTGTTTTATCCTTTTAAAATATTTCATTTATCCCTTTATTCCACGAAATACGTTATTGGTTTTACGCTGTTTTTCGTCATATTTATAGAAACTAACTGTTTATGAAGCATTTTTTATGTTTAGCAACTTTTTTTGTAGAAATCCTTCACTTTCCTTTCAATATTTAACACTATCTAAATAAAGTTTACGATAAATTCATAATTTTTTATTTTTTATACTATATTCCGTTATATTGTTGTATAATATCAATGAAAGCGCTTATTATTTCAATATACATAATTCGAACTTATTTTTATCGAAACATTCTAACTATTATACTTATATTTACATGCAACAATTTTAGTTATTTGTATAGGTATACCAAATATATCCACCCTATTTTTCTGTGAAATTACTTTATAACATGAAAGATTAACTTGGGTGATAAGTTATTGTGAATGTTTTTTTACAAAACAGATAAGTAATAGTGTTTGGTATTATGTAAATTATTGTAATAACATAAGAGTAAAGAAAAACATTTACATTGATTATTGGTTCATCAATTATTGAAAAGAGCAAAATGCACCTTTTTGTATGGAAAAAGGATTATATGCATTGGGAGGTTTAAACAAATGACGAGGAAGAATACAACGACAAACCCTTGGGCCAAGTTCCACGGTCCGAACCTTGGTTATGTTATTGAACAGTATGATCTTTACGTAACTGGAGCAGGTTCTGTTGATCCGGAATTACAAGAGCTTTTTGAAATTTTTGGAGCTCCTTCGTTTCAAGATGATGTCGTAACAGGGGACAACACAGCAACACATTTTTCTCCTCAAAACACAGGTAACATTGAAAAAATTCTTAAAGTCGTTCAACTTGTTGAACAGATTCGTTCTTTCGGGCATACGTTGGCTCACATCAATCCGATGGAAGATGCTGCAAATGGACAATCTCTTCTTGAGAAAGCAATGAACGAACTGAGCGATGCTGATTTGAAAGCGATTCCAGCAAAAACAGTATGGCAAGATGCACCAGAAGGTATTCACACTGCACTTGATGTAATTCATAGATTAAAAGAAGTGTATACACAAACTTTAGCTTATGAATTTTCTCATATACAAGATAGTGAAGAACGCGCGTGGTTGCATCAAATGGTGGAATCAAATTCATTGCGTCAACCACTATCAAATAAAAAACGAACTGCTCTTTTAAAACGTTTAACAGCTGTTGAAGGTTTCGAGCAATTCTTGCATAAAACATTCGTTGGGCAAAAGCGTTTCTCTATCGAGGGCGTTGATATGCTTGTACCTGTTCTAGATGAAATTGTGCTAGAAGGTGCTAAAAACGGCGTAGAAGATGTCATGATCGGTATGGCTCACCGCGGTCGTCTAAGCGTACTTGCACACGTATTAGAAAAACCATATAGTCACATGTTTGCCGAGTTCAAACATGCAAAAATAGAAGGCGCAGTAGCAAATTCTGGCTGGACTGGCGACGTAAAATACCATTTAGGTAGAGAACAAGTCGTTAGTAACGAGGAAGTTAGCACTCGCGTTACATTAGCAAATAACCCAAGTCACCTTGAGTTCGTGAATCCTGTTGTAGAAGGTTTCGCACGTGCGGCTCAAGAAAACCGTAAAAAATCTGGTCTTCCAGAACAAGATACTTCAAAATCATTCGTAATTTTAGTTCATGGTGATGCTGCATTCCCTGGTCAAGGTATTGTATCTGAGACACTCAACTTAAGCAGATTGAACGCGTACCAAACAGGCGGAACAATTCATGTTATCGCAAACAATGCAGTTGGTTTTACGACTGATAGCTATGATTCTCGTTCTACAAAATATTCAAGTGACCTTGCAAAGGGTTTCGATATTCCGATTGTTCACGTGAACGCTGATGATCCGGAAGCTTGTCTTGCTGCTGCTAACCTTGCGATTCAATATCGCATGTTGTTCAAAAAAGATTTCTTAATCGATTTAATTGGTTACCGCCGCTACGGTCATAACGAAATGGATGACCCAGCAGTTACACAACCACAAGTGTACAAAAAGATTAAAAATCACCCAACGGTAAGAGCAATTTATGCAGATCAATTACAAGCTGCTGGTGTTCTAAATGCAGATGAAATTGAAACAATTACACAGTTTACGCAAGAGCAATTAAAATCTGACTATGCACAAGTACCGCCAGCTGATACGAGCGATGCAACAATTCACGTTAAAGTGCCAGATGTTGTTGCAAAAGGCATTCAACTAATTGATACTGGTGTTGAAATTGACTCACTTCGTGCAATTAATGAAGGTCTACTATCTTGGCCAGAAGGCTTTAACGTATATCCGAAAGTGAAGAAAATTCTTGAGCGCCGTAAAGATGCTCTTGAAGAGAACGGTAAAATTGAATGGGCACTTGCTGAGTCATTGGCATTCGCTTCTATTTTACAAGAAGGTACGCCAATTCGTTTAACTGGTCAAGATTCACAGCGTGGTACATTCGCGCACCGTCACATCGTATTACACGATACGGATACAAATGAAACATATTCACCATTACATCGCTTACCAAACATCAACGCTTCATTCTCTGTTCATAACAGTCCGTTATCAGAAGCTGCTGTTGTTGGTTACGAGTATGGTTATAACGTATTTGCTCCAGAAACGCTTGTTATGTGGGAAGCGCAATATGGTGACTTCTCAAATACTGCGCAAGCATTATTTGATCAATATGTTTCAGCAGGAAGAGCAAAATGGGGTCAAAAATCTGGTTTAGTTCTTCTATTACCACACGGTTATGAAGGTCAAGGACCAGAGCACTCTAGTGCGCGTCCTGAGCGTTTCTTACAGTTAGCTGCTGAGAACAACTGGACAGTTGCAAACTTAACGAGCGCGGCACAATACTTCCATATTTTACGTCGTCAAGCATCTATCTTAGGAACAGAAGCTGTTCGACCATTAGTACTGATGACGCCGAAGAGTTTATTACGTCACCCACTTACGCTTTCAACTGCTAGTCAGTTAAGCGAAGGTCGTTTCCAACCTGCTTTAGAACAAGAAAACCTTGGCACAAAACCAAACAAAGTAAAACGTCTTGTTTTAAGCACAGGTAAAATGGCGATTGACTTAGCAGCAGAAATCGAGTCTGGTAAACATGAGTACAACTTAGATGAAGTTCATATCGTTCGCATTGAGCAGTTGTACCCATTCCCTGCTGAGAAAGTTCAATCTATTATTAAACGCTTTAAAAACTTAGAAGAAATTATTTGGGTTCAAGAAGAACCTCGTAATATGGGCGCATGGCATTACATGGCTCCAATTCTGTTCGAACTAGCTGGAGATAAAGTGAAAACGGGTTACATTGGACGCCCAGATCGCTCTAGTCCATCTGGTGGCGATCCATTCGCTCACAAAGCTGAGCAAGAACTAATTGTTGCTCACGCTTTAGATGTGAAGTATAACTTCCGTCAAGATAAACTAGAAATTGAAGTTTTCAGCAACTAAAAAGTAACAATGAAGGTTTCTAGCTTGTTCCCCTGGGCAGAATATCTGCCCAGGGGGGCGGCTAACAAATGGAGATTACCGAAGACAAAAGAAGAAAAAACACACCGTTAGGCAAATAAGGGGAGGACATTTAAAATGATCGAAATTAAAGTACCTGAGCTTGCAGAATCTATTACAGAAGGAACTATTTCACAATGGCTTATCAACGTAGGCGACAAAGTTGAGAAAGGTGGCAGCGTTGTTGAGCTTGAAACTGATAAAGTCAATGTAGAAATCATTGCAGAAGATTCAGGTATTGTATCGAAGTTACTAGGCGAACCTGGGGATACAGTTGAAGTTGGCGCAACTATCGCAATTTTAGATGCAAACGGAGCACCAGTTGCAGTAAGTACACCTGCACCGGCTGCTGAGCAACCAAAACAAGAAACAGCTGAAGCACCAAAAGCTGCGGCACCAAGTGCTGAACAAACTGCAACTCTACAAGGTTTACCAAATACAAACCGTCCTATCGCATCACCAGCTGCTAGAAAAATGGCTCGTGAATTAGGAATCGACTTAAACGACGTACGTAGCACAGATCCACTTGGACGTGTGAGACCACACGATGTACAAGCTCATGCTGCAGCACCAAAAGAAGCACCAGCTGCTCCAAAAAGTCCAGCTCCTGCTCCAGTTGCAAAAACTGAATTTGAAAAACCAGTTGAGCGCGTGAAAATGTCCCGCCGCCGTCAAACAATTGCAAAACGCCTTGTAGAAGTTCAACAAACATCTGCAATGTTAACAACATTTAACGAAGTTGATATGACTGCAATCATGGAATTACGTAAAGAGCGTAAAGATGCTTTCGAGAAAAAACATGATGTACGTCTTGGTTTCATGTCATTCTTCACAAAAGCAGTTGTTGCAGCATTAAAACAATTCCCATTATTAAATGCTGAAATTCAAGGTGACGAGCTTATCATTAAAAAATTCTATGATATCGGTATTGCAGTAGCAGCTCCAGATGGATTAGTTGTTCCAGTTGTACGCGATGCGAACCAATTAAACTTCGCTGAAATCGAAAGCGAAATTCGTGAATTAGGTAAAAAAGCACGTGACAACAAACTTTCATTAAAAGAACTACAAGGTGGTACATTCACAATTACAAACGGTGGTGTGTTCGGTTCTCTAATGTCAACACCGATCCTAAACAGTCCACAAGTTGGTATTTTAGGAATGCACAAAATCCAAGTACGTCCTGTTGCAATTGATGCAGAACGTATGGAAAACCGTCCAATGATGTACATCGCTTTATCTTACGATCACCGTATTGTTGATGGTAAAGAAGCAGTTAGCTTCCTTGTTGCTGTTAAAGATATGCTTGAAGATCCAAAATCATTATTATTAGAAGGTTGATAGATTAATAATCTATTATATAAAGGCTGTAGAATAATCATTCTACAGCCTTTTTTGCGTTCATACGGGACAAATCGCATGACATAAGCTAATAATGTATGCCTATAACGTAAGGAGGATTAAAATGAGTAACCTTCCAATTCATGCAAAATTGAAAGCAAATAAGGATACCTTCTTCCTCCCCGACTCAAACGGGGGTGTCTATTTTCGAAATAACGCCAGTTCATTTCGGATGGACGGTGATGGAATTTATAATTGGATTGAAAAATTAATGCCGATGTTTAACGGTAATTATTCTTTAGCAGAAATAACGGATGGGCTCCCTCTTCCCTATCAAAATCGTGTACTTGAAATTGGAGAGATTTTATATACAAATGGATTTGTCCGTGATGTAAGTCAAGACGCACCTCACGAATTAAACAGCGCATTACTTGATAGATACGCTTCACAAATTGAATTTCTAGAAGCAGATTCTCACTCAGGCGCATTAAAATTCGAAACGTACCGCAAAGCGAATGTCCTTATAATTGGTTCTGGAGATATGCTTACTTCCTTAGTTTCTTCTTTATTAGAATCCGGATTACCTACCTTTCATTACCTTGTGACAGATTATGAAGAAACGAATTACGACCGCATTCATGAGCTAATAGAACTTGCACATGAAGTGGATGATACTGTACTTGTTCAAGAAATAGATACGACAATTGATCGTCCTCTGCATGAAGTGTTCGAGCCTTTCGACTGGATTTTGTACGTTTCTCAAAATGGAGATATTGATGGCCTAAGAGCAGCTCACACGATTTGCAAAGAAGTAGGAAAGAACTTCATACCAGCCGTCTGTTTATCAACACTTGGTATAGCTGGTCCTGTCGTAATGGCTAATCGTGAAGAATGCTGGGAATCCGCATGGCATCGGCTACATGAAACGACTTTACAAAATGAAAATTCATCAGCCGCCTTCTCCCCTATTACATCTGCAATGCTAGCAAATATAATCGTTTTTGAATTATTTAAGCACGTTGCTAATGATTCTTACCGAGAAAAAGAACCTCAATTCTTTTTATTAAATTATGAAACACTCGAAGGAACATGGCATCCCTTTATAAAACATCCTCTCGCAACTGATGAAAGTTTTACAATTGATACGATAGAAAATCTTTCTGAACAACTTGAGCATCGGTCTATCCAGCATACTTCAACTGATTTATTCCGTTTTTTCGATTCATTAACTTCTAAAGAAGCTGGTATATTCCATGTATGGGATGAAGAAGATTTATATCAATTACCATTATCACAATGCAATATTCAAGTAGCTACACCTCTATCAGATGGCCCAGCTTCCCTCCTCCCTCTTATGACTTGCGCTGGTTTAACTCACAATGAAGCGCGCCGAGAAGCTGGTTTAGTAGGAATTGAAACATACGTAGCAGAAATTATGCACCGCCTTATCCCTGAACATACCGATATCGGTATTGGCGCTGGAGAAACGATGACAGAGGGTGTATACCGGGCATTACAACAACATTTAAATCACAAACTGTATGAACGACAATCACATATGCTAGAAGAAATTACGACGATCGACTTAACCGAAATTCATGATAAACATTGTAGATTTTATTACGATGCCCTCGCTACAATTCATGAAACACCTAAAATCGCAATGGGTGAAGATATTCTCAGCTTTCCAGTCGTTTGGGTCGATATAAATGATCGATGGTATGGTGCATCTAATATTAATATGACGTTAGCCTTACGAAACGCACTACAACTATCACTTCTTCATAGTCAAAATGAAGAGACTCCTTACAGAACTAATATTTTGCCTGAATCCTCTATCATTTTATATGATACTGATTCTTTTAGATTAGAAATACAAGAGGAAGAAGAAATTCCAAGTACGCAATCTGTACAGCTCGCCTTACAACATTTAGAAGAACATAATTTCTATCCATTTGTATTTGATTTGGCAATTGAATCATTTTTGAAAGAAAACTTAGATGGTGTGTACGGGGTTTTAATTGCAAAGGAGGATAGTCTATGACTCAAAATATATTACTTATAGGAGATGGCCTTCTTGCAGACTATGTACATGATCAGTTATGCAAACAATACTCCATCATGCGCCAACATACAATCGCAGACGAACTCCCTGAAAATATCGACCTCGCTCTCGTATTACATGACGGCTCTCCTTCTACGATTCATCATGACGCTGAGCTAACTTTCCGGTCAAATCATATTCCGTGGCTACGTGGTTTTACTTCATTTGGTGAAGGTATTATCGGTCCTTATATTCATCCTCTTGCAGCGGGATGTACTCATTGTGCCGATGGACGACGCTTTATCGCTGGATTTGATCAAAAAGAAATGTGGGAGTTACAACGAAAATATGCGGTAAAAGAAGAAAACGTAACGAGGCGTGATGTACGTGCCACCCAAAATGGCATTCTGCAAATGTGCCATCTTATTTGCGCAGAAACAGAGAAAATATTAACTCATACTCATTCTTCTTTAGAAAATGAACTCATTTTACTAAACTTACAAACACTGCAATGTACGCGGCATTCTTTTCTTCCAGATCCGCTCTGTCCTGTATGTAGTAATTTGCCTGATGACACGGCAGATGCAGCAGCGATTTCATTACAACCGAGCTTAAAAACAAGTGATGCAACATATCGCTGTCGTTCCATTCATGAACTAAACACATTTTTAACGAAGGACTATTTAGATTACCGAGTCGGTATGTTGAACGGAAAAATGCAGCATTCTTTATTACCATTTGCTGACGTTATTATAAACATGCCATTAATGTTTGGAAATGAAGGGGTTGCAGGCCGAACTCTTTCATTTTCAATAAGTGAAGCAACTGCCATTTTAGAAGGTTTAGAACGATATTGTGGTATGTCACCTCGAGGAAAAAAGACAAATGTGCATGGTAGTTTTCATGATTTAGAGGATTATGCACTAAATCCCCTTACGCTCGGTGTACATACAAATGAACACTATAATCGTGATGGTTTTCCATTTAAACCGTTTGACCCTGACTATGAACAAAACTGGGTATGGGGATATTCATTGTCACAAAACCGGCCAATTTTAGTTCCTGAATCAATCGCTTATTATAGCCTCGGTCATCGAGATGCTTACGTATATGAAACATCAAATGGCTGTGCCATTGGTGGTAGCTTAGAAGAAGCAATTTTTCACGGTATTTTAGAAGTTGTAGAGCGTGACGCCTTTTTGCTCACTTGGTATGCTGAGTTACCTCTTCCGCGCCTTGATCTTAGTTCAGCAAACGATACAGAATTACAATTAATGATCCAGCGGCTGTACACGATTACTGGGTATGAGTTATATGCTTTTAACGCAACGATGGAACATGGTATTCCAAGCTTATGGGTAATTGCGAAAAATACGCGTGAACATGGAATGAACGTTGTTTGTGCTGGAGGCTCTCATTTGGATCCCGTCCGCGCTTTAAAGAGTGCCATTCACGAAATAGCAGGCATGTTACTTATAACAGACGATGAGCTTGAACAAAAAAGAGAGCACTACGAAAACTGCTTACAAGACCCTTATCTCGTTAGCCAAATGGGAGACCATAGTATGTTGTACGGATTGAAAGAAGCGGAAGAACGTCTTCACTTTCTTCTGCGTAACGATGCCCCGATGCAAACGTTCCAAGAAATGAACAGGTTACAATCATTTGATCTTGATTTAACATCCGATCTTCATCAACTTTTAAACCGTCTAGGGCAATCTGGACTTGAAGTAATCATTGTAGATCAAACCGTACCTCTTATAGAAAAAAACGGATTACATTGTGTAAAAGTCATTATTCCAGGCATGCTACCGATGACGTTCGGTCACCATCTTACTCGGGTTACAGGACTGGATAGAGTGTATACCGTACCGATGACGCTTGGATATAGCGCTGAGCCTTTAACAAATGAACAATTAAATCCACATCCGCATCCGTTTCCATAGTAAAGGAGGGATTCTATGCAGCTGGATACTTTTTTACATCATCTCCATTTTTCTATAGACGAAATTATGCCGAATCATGAAGTGGACTGGGAAGATGCACCGCTTCCTTATAAATTATATCGAAATGTACCTATCATTCCTCTCTCTTTAGAAATCCCATTATCTTTACCCAACTCTTCTACTACACCTACTTTGAATGAGATTGGTCATTACCTTTGGTGCTCATTTGGTTTAACCCAGTTATGTCAGCTAAATAGCGAGAAAATTTTATTCCGAAGATCTATCCCTTCCGGCGGTGCTTTATATCCAAATGAATTGTATATATATTTAAAGATTGACGATTATCCAGACGGTATTTACCATTACGATGCCGCGCATCACCGACTTATCTTACTACGCGAAGGAAATTTCGATTCTTATCTTTCAGAAGCACTCGGCAATCGTTGTAACTTACAGTCTTGTTTTGGTGCTGCATTCGTATCCACTATGTTTTGGAAAAACTACTTTAAATACAATAACTTTTCGTATCGGCTTCAAGGGTTAGATAGTGGTGTTCTCATCGGACAATTACTTGAATGTGCCAAACAGTTCGGTTACACAAATGGCGTATATTTTCAGTTTTTAGATCGTGCAATCAATCATTTACTCGGACTGCCAGAAGGCGAAGAAAGCGTGTATGCTGTTGTTCCTTTTAGTACAGAGCCACAAACTGATTGGTTTCACAATGATTACCGTGAAAATAAAACAGTTACTTCTCATAAGTTGTTACAACAAATTCCGCCGCTCGCACATGAACATTTCGTTCACTCAAAGCATGTAAATGAGTATCCGATGATAACAAAAATAAATGAAGCTTCTATGATCGAATCGACAGCACAGTTTCAAACACTAACTCATGAAGAGCACTATCAACATCATGAGCACGCTATACAACTGCCGAAAGTAGAGCATTTATCTTATGATTTCTTACAACTTTGCAGAAAACGGTATTCCCCTGATGCTGACTTTACTTTAACGAAATTGGATGCAGCCGAGCTCGCTACTTTACTACAAGAAGCGAGCCTCTCCTTCCCTTATTACAACGACCTTGACAGTAAGTATATAAATGAAAATGCACGCGTCGCATTATATGGGTGTTTCTATAACGTAAAAGATATAAAAAACGGGGCTTACGCTTATAATAGTAAAACGCATTCCATACAACCACTTCGATATGGGGACCTTCGTTATCCCCTTCAATCTAGTATGACGATGGATAACGTAAACCTTTTTCAAGTACCGCTTTGCTTGCATGTAGTCGGAAAGAAAGATTATTATACACGTGCATTAGGCTATAGAGGATACCGCATTCACCAAATGGAAGCAGGTATACTCGTTCATAAACTCGTTTTTGCAGCGACCGCGATGGGGATGGGCGGGCATCCTTTACTTAGTTTTGATACAAATTCATGTGATCAGTTGTACGGGATAGATACTGGGAATGAAACGTCTCTCATTCAAATTCCCGTTGGGGCTTATCGGGCGCGGAATTGGTTAAAAGGGGATTTGCGTATTTAGAAGCACGCCGGCTATCGGCGTGCTTTTTCACTAGATTAATTTGAAAATGCTCTTTATTTGTCTCGCAAATAACCAGTTTTTCGTACCATAGTTATCATTTAAACTATCTAAATTGATAGTTTGTCCGTTAGCAAACTTTAATTCTAGCGTTGTATTTTTATCGTTTGTTTTTAAGTTACTATTTGTAATGGCATCATACTTTAATTTTTCAATTTCAACATATTCGTCTTTTTCTTGTCCGATCACGACATGGTCTTGGAAGAAGAACAATACTTCTACTTTCTTACCGAAACAAAATACATTTTTCGTATAAATTAATGTCGCATTATCAAGTCCGACGCATACTTCTTTCATCTCTTCAATAACGTGTCCAAAGTCTTCTTCATGTCTTGTGTTTGATTCAGCAATCCATTCTTCGATTGTTTTCATATTAATTGCCATACTGTGCCCCCTGGTTCGTTCATTGCTTTATTTTAAAGTAAATACTATATGACAATATAAGCGATACATACTATGTTTTCAAGGGTGAAAGATATATTCAAAATAAAGTTAAATTTCAAAGTAATATACTAAAAGAATCCATTTCATTATATTTCAAACGTTTGAACGAGACATTCTTCATCATCGATTAACTGTATTTTCTCATCAAATTCGATGTTTAGCTCCCTGTATACTTTCTTCCAAAAAGAAACAGCCGGTACATTTTTCACAAGTTCGATAACGAAATATTTTCCTCGTTTCTCTTTTAGCAAACTCTCAATAACTTGTTTACCGATTCCTTTTCCTTTGTACTGATTCAATATGAAAATGTCATTTATACCAAAATCGTTTTCCTTCTTCAAAAATGGACGTTCCAGTAGTAATAAAAATCCTACAATCTCATTATGACTTTTAATAAAATACGGAGTGATTCCATCATTTACCCAAAACATATATAAATCTTCGTATTCAAAAAATCCATTTGCTTCAATTGTTATATTGGGTGTGAACTTAGAGAGATCATGCAGATATAGTGCATACAAATTACGTAATATTTCTTTTTCTGATTCTTGAACGGTTTGCAGTGTTACAAACATTTTTAATAATCCCCTTCCCCATATGTAGCTATTTCCCAATCCTCTTCATTCGACAAAAATGATGATTACCCTTTAACAAAAAAATAGCACTTAAAAAGTGCTATTCTGCTCTCCTTGCCGCTTGCTGAATTGGATCCCAAACGCTGTTATATGGTGGTGCGTAACTTAAGTCGACATCTTCTAGATCGTGAATGCTCATTTTATTGAAAAGTGCCATTGCAATCACATCAATCCGTTTATCTACACCTTCCTCTCCAATTACTTGTCCGCCTAATAATTGTTTCGTGTCAGAACGGTATAGTAATTTCAAGTAAAGTGGTTTCGCATTTGGATAATAGCCCGCCATATTAGTCGAATCTACTTTGACTGTTTTAAACGGGATATGTAGTCCTTTTGCTTCTTTTTCATTTAAGCCTGTTCTTGCAAGCGTCAAATCCATAAATTTAATAATACCTGTACCTAACATACCTTTAAAGGCTCTTCGTTTATCCAGCATGTTCAGTCCTGCAAGTCGCCCTTGTTTATTGGCAGTCGTTCCGAGCGGGATATGATCATGAATTTCCTTTATAACGTGGTAATGTGTTGCGCAATCACCAGCTGCATATACGTCTTGCACATTCGTTTGCATATATGCATTTACTTCAATTGCCCCTTTATGATTTGTACGTATATTTGTTCCTTCAAGAAAATCAGTATTTGGCTTCACTCCGACAGATACTAAAACAAGATCCGCTTTATATGTACCTTTATCTGTTTCAACTGCTTCTACTCGTTCATTCCCTTTGAACGCTTTTACATTTTCATTCGTTAAAATTTCAATATGATGTTTATCTGCTTCTTTATGTATATATTCCGCCATATCTGCATCATAAATTGTACCGATATGATCATTTCTCTCAATCATTCTTACTTTCTTACCAAGTTCGACGAAAGTTTCTGCCATCTCAAGTCCAATTGCACCTCCGCCAATAATGGTTACATCTTCAACTTTATTCGTTTCTAGCGTTTTTAATATGCGCTCAGCATCCGGAATTGTTTTTAAAAGATGAACACCTTGTAAATCTCGGCCTTCCCATTCTGGCATAACAGGACGTACTCCGGTCGCAATTAATAATCGATCATACGAAAATTCAAAGACATCTTTCGTCTTCGTATGCTCTGCGTATACTATTTTCTTTTCCGTATCTACTTTCGTTACTTCATGTCGTACTTTCGCATCAATTCCATATTTATCACGAAACGTCTTTACATTACGGGCGATTAACTTTTCCGTTGAAGCAATAGCACCACTAATGACATACGGTAACCCACACTGCGCGTAAGAATAAATTTCACCTTTTTCTAACGTCACAACATTTGCATTTTCATCGTTTCTAACAATTTGCATCGCTGCACTCATACCAGCTGCATCTCCGCCAATAATGACATAGTTCACTTTACCACTCCTTCTTTTTTACATACTCTTTACGTTTTCCATATTTTATAGAAATAACACCTACTTCCATTGTAAAGAAAGAGAATTTCATCTTCAAATTTTGTGCACAAACCTATGCCTAAATAGGTAACCGTCGTGTCTTATAAACAACATGTTTAATATGCTATAACTGTAACTACCGAAAGTAGGTGAAACATACATGTGCGCCGGCCTTCTCGTCCAGCTCCCAGAAGAACCGAGAGAACCAAAACCCGCCCTTCCACTTGAACAAGAGTTTACCGTTAGTGCAACTTTATACAGCGCTCGCGCTTGGTTATCTGACAATGACACTTTCCCACAAACTATTTGGAAAGCCACTCGCTTCTCTTCTGCATCACACGCCAATAAATCAATCTTCCCAGTTGGTACTGTGAAAATTATAAATTTTTCTGATGATACAATAACAGTTACTATATCCTCAGAATCAGATGATACTCTCAAAATAGTCGTCCCGCCTCGTTCCGAAGCGGCTTTAACATCTAGTTCTTTATCTGATGTGCAAGCCAGTACATCAGGAGGAGCAAGCAAAGTCACATTCCTCTTTCATATCTTTTTCTCAAGAGAACCTGGTCCAGCTAAAAAACCATAAAAAAGGTACAGTTGTGCACTGTACCTTTTTCATATGTTCTATTCTCTTGATTTATTCAGTTCAACATTATAAGATTCAATCTTCAAACTGAATCACACACTTTGTACATACATTCATCCACCTTTTCTTTAGAGGCCAGTTATTCCCTGTGTAAAGGTTTGAATTATCGTGCTAATGTAAGACCACAGCACAATAAATGTTGCAATTCCGATTAAAACATTTGCAATAAGAAGTGTATAAATAGGGTCTAATCCGCCGTTATCTAGCTTTACTATAGCGACAATTATACTAATTGACATATACGTTGTGGCCAGCCCTAATAAGATTGGTAAGAAAAAGATTAATAAAAAGCTAAACAGAAAAGAAAGAACTAATATAGCAATAGCTGGCGTCGCTATCGTTCCCCATATACCAAATACTTCAAGAAACGAAAAAGATGATTTCATCATCTTCCCACTGACAAAAATAATAAATCCGACAAATAAAGTTAAAATGAGTAAAAATAAAAAGACTGTTATAGAGTCTCCAAAGAAAGAAGGAGTAGATAAATCTGGCGCTAACGTTCTCGTAAGTGCTGCCCCAGCACTCATCATTCTATAAAAAATACATGCCCCTAAAAAACAAATAAGAACAAGACTTACAATTCCATTTCGTATTTCAATCTTGCCGCTTTTCATAATAGCTGTCGGTGCTTGTAATGCGTGTTTAAAAAACTGAAAATAGCCGCTCGCAAACCGCTTTGCTTGCTCTACCGTTTCATTTGGTCGAGTTTCCTTTGCTTGTTGTGCTACGCGTGCCTGTTGCTCACCTTCTCCCTGTGCACTACTCGCTACTGCTCCCTCCGTTAACGAATGTCCACAATTCCCGCAAAACTTTGCCTCTGTTGCATTTTCTGTGTGACACGCCGGACATTTCATTCTCTCATCCCTCCTTAACCATATACCGTATAGGGTGTTACAAATTCAATATATGACTTTGTACATAAAACATGACTACAAGAAAAAGATTATGAAATCCTTCTTTCAAAAGAAATATATGTGCTAGCAATCTTGAAAAAAAATGCTATTATGAAACAGAATAAAGTGAAACTTTAATCAGTGGGGGTTTTCTTCATCCCCCACTGATTATTAGTTGAACCAATCGGACTTTTATGGGCAGTTGATCCCCTACCTAACTTCTTTGCTTTCGCTGAATTTTGAGGTGGGGGTCTTACTGCACATTAAAGTCGGATAAATAATGTTTCTAACAGATTGGATGAAAGACAATGGAATTGGTAAACTCAATTTTTCAAATACTCCTTACAAGCGTAATCCAATTATTTTCTTTAATTGGCGTTATCATTGTAATTGGATTTCTATTAGGCTATTTAGAATCTCTCACACGAATGTATTGGTCGAGAGCTTTCGGAAGAAAAGGATTTCTTTTAACGGCGTGGATTGGAGTTCCTATTCACGAACTTGGACATGCCATTATGTGTGTACTATTTCGTCATAAAATTGTAGCAACGCAGTTCTTCCCAACAGATACAAGTCAAGGCGCTTTAGGCTACGTACAACATCAATACAATCATAAAAGTGTATATCAACGAATTGGGAACTTCTTCATTGGAATTGGTCCTATTATTTCGGGTATTACTGCATTAATCCTGTTAATGCGCTATTTCGTACCAAATTCATATTTCTTATTTAATGCAACTCTCGAAAAAACAATCGCTGCTACTTCTATTAATATAGAAATGGTTCAAAACATGCTCTTGTCGACGTTTGTATTATTGAAAAGCTTATTTACAATAAGTAATTTATTAAATCCTTCTTTTTGGTTATTTTTATTTATCGCCATTTGTATTTCTGCACATATCGCTTTAAGTAAACCAGATATTAAAGGATCAATAGACGGTGTCATCGTCATGTTTATCATGTTATTTTTATTCAACATAATCGCAGGACTGTTTCAGTACGACAGTAACCATTTAATTGGCAAAGTGATGAAGTATAATATGTATCTCATTGCATTTTCTAGCGTGGCACTATTGTTCTCTTGTCTTTCTACACTTGTTAGTTTTGGGTTTTATAAAATAAGAGGAGGGCGTTCTATTTAAATAAAAGGGTATCCAATTACAACTGGATACCCTTTTATTTAAATGCATGTTCTTCATACAGATATTTGTCTGCTAATACGACCTCACAATTCTCTCCTTCTTCAAGGAATCTAGCAACAATCGAACAATGTGACACACCAACTATAAATAAAATACGCTCCTCAGTTGATTCAATTAAACGAACAATATTTGAATACATAATTAAATTTCTTTTATACCACCATGTTAACCATTCCATCCCAACATATTGACCAAAATCACCAATGCGTGCCATATTCACATATAACTTATGTAGCTGATTAAATACTTCTTGATTATTCATTTCTTGGTAAAACTCAAGAACACTTTTAGTATCCGCTAAATTTATTTCTGGTACCGAACTAAATATTTCTTCAAATAAATCTGGTTGATTTTCTTTCACCCATTTATGTACATCCCAAACATCAGTAACTTCATTTCCACCCATCCAATCAATTGCATATACCTGTTTATGCTTTAAGTTTGCTGCCATTCTAAAACCAATTTGATCTATTTCATTTAATGCTAATTCGTATGCACCTATCTTGTACTGTTTAAAATCCTCATTTAATTTATCCTGCTTATCTGTAATACTTTCAACTGCAATTTTTGTTGGCTGGAATTTCTGTATGATAGAAACAAGCTCTCTAATTTCGGCTTGCCTCTTTTCCGATAATAATTCTTCATGCTCACTCATATGACACGATCCCAGTATTAGAACTTTCGGTTTATTTCCTTTCATTTTCACCCTCCCCTTTTTTTCTGACTATTCAATTATATCAAGGTGAACAAAATTGTAAATAATTGTATCACACAAAAAAGGACCATCTAACTTGCAATGGCCTTTCCCTGTATACTAAACTATCTCTTACTTGTATAATCACAATGCTCAACCGGCACACGAGCATGTCCCTCTTCATCCGTACACCATGACTGTGATTGGAAGGCAAGAAAGATACCAATCCATTTTTCTTCCTTTTCAAAATGAATGAGTATTCCTCCGTCTTGCCATATACCATTATCACCTTTCCATTTCTCTACATTCCCTTGATTCATGTGAATATCATGTATCCCGTTTCCTGGTTCGAAATGAAAGTAAGAATCGGGTGTATTTTCTTCTGGTCCCCATCTTTCACCGAACGCGTAAATAATTGCTTTTTCTTCTATCGCTCGTTTTATATAATGTTCTATTTTTTCATTTAAATCATTGTCTACTCCTGCTTTTTCAGCAGGTAAAGGAACCATTTGCTTTGAATCAAATAAATTACCTCTTACGTAGTCTAAAGCTACTTTCGGTTCATTGTTTTTTATTTCTGTAAAACCAAATGGTAATGTTGGTAAAATATGAATCGCTTCTGACCGAGTATTGTCGCTCGCAAAATATAAAACTTCTGACGGATAACTTTGCGACTTTACATTAATTGCAATACGATAATCTACTTCTGCTTCACCTTGTAAATGAACTTGATAATGTGGAGTTTTCCCTTTTCCGATTTTAGATTGTATAATTGTACCTTTTAACACGCCGTAGTTTTTTAGGGGCATACATTTCATCTCCTATTCATTTAATAGAAGCTATTCATGTTTAAAACATTATCCAATCGTACAAAAAATCCTCCTATGTCAGGAGGATTTTTAATTTCTCAACATATACCAAACAATAACCTCTACCACTACAAGCAACACCGCACCAAAAATCATTAACGTCGTTTTCTTCAATAGTTCATTTTCACGATATGGTATGTTACATAAGTAAGCGCCAAGTGTAATTCGTGACGGGCAAGCGATTGTCGCTACTGATGACGCTGTATTTTGAAGCGTTGTAACGTATTGCCACGGGAGTGCTACATTTTGCGCAGTTTGCATTTGTAGTTTTATAAACATCGCATTTGATCCTGCGTTACTACCTGTTAAGAATCCACCTATTGCTCCGATGAACGGAGCAACGAAAACGAAAAAAGTTCCAAATGTTTCACCAGCCGTTTTTGCAAGTAATGCATGCATGCCAGATGCACCCATTAGTTCTGAAATGGCGATAAACATTGTCGTCGTAATTGCAAATGGAATCCATTGTTTTATCGTTTGCGAGATTGATTGTTTAATAATATGAGATGGAATGCGGAAGAAAACAATCGTAAATAAACAAGTCATACCGAGCCAAAATCCTGGTGAATATAGCATTTCTAGCTTGTAAGAGTATGATTTTAAATCAAGGACTGCATATGATCTGAACAAATCATGTAATGCTGGCACGAGGCGAGAAAGCAATATACAAACAGTTAAGAATATATAAGGGCTAATAATTTTTATAATAGATACTTCTCTTTCCGTTGTCGCAGCATGTTCTGTTATTAGGTTTTGTTCGTTTTTTCCTTTTAATTTAACGATAAGAAAGCCAAATGTAATGGTAACGATAGAACTTAATATACCTGCGAGTTCAACACTTACATATGCGTTAGAAAGGTAGATTCCGAGAGAAAATAATAAAAAGAAACCGAATCCTTCCTTCCACTTTTCAATCACCGCCTGCCAGCCACCTACAACATGTAAGGAAAGAATGACAAAATAAGCAAACATCGGAATGCTTAGTAGTGCTGTATTTGTGCCAAGTGTTGTAAGGGGCATGTTTATAAGCTGCGAACCGATAATCGTACCAGTTGCCATTGCCCCCCAT
Source organism: Bacillus cereus group sp. MYBK139-1 (assembly GCF_051916915.1). Lineage (NCBI taxonomy): Bacteria > Bacillati > Bacillota > Bacilli > Caryophanales > Bacillaceae > Bacillus > Bacillus cereus group sp. MYBK139-1. Next base: position 186,420 of record NZ_JBQAHO010000003.1, read on the forward strand.
GAACTAGCTAGTAAACCAATAAATGAAAGTAGTACAGCTTGAAACGGTTTATAGCCTAATGATAGAAAAATAGGTGCTGCAACCATAAAGCCAATTCCAAATCCACTTACTGATTCAATTAGTGGGCAAATACCAAAACACATAAGAAGCATTTGTAATAAACGATCGTGTGTCACTTCTTCTAGAAAACGTGCTACTTGATCGATGTACCCCATTTTGTTCATGAGGTGAAATAAAAAAATACCGAAAAATAAAACGTATCCGACAATAAAACAAATTAACCAACCTTTAATCGTTGCGTGCACAGTTTTACTTATCCCTAGTTGAAACGTTGGCGAGAGTAAAACGATTCCAACAGACACCGCATAAGAAATTAACGAGGACCTTAATGACGTTTGTTTAAATAAAAATAAACAAATGAAAATCATCATAATTGGGATAAGTGCCAACAATATGGCCATGTTATCATCTCTTTTCATTAAAAATACAATTTTTAACTATTATATAACAGATACCATAAATTTCAATTGTTTTTGCAACAGATTTAAAAAAGGAGCCAAACGGCACCTTTTTCATTCACCCCCATTTTCTTTTATCCTGAAAAACCGTCTGCTGTCCGACCATTTTGTCTAACAGAACAAACACAATATAAGCACATATGACTTGCAATACAACATTTCCAAATTTCATGAATTCAAATGAATAGATCCATCGGAATACTTCATTTAATAATACAATCGAAACGATACTAAATAGTTCTATACTAATCGAAAATATACATATTTCTAAAATAGATTGCTCTTGAATACGATTTAAGTTGGAAAAGATGAATACATATCCTAAAAATAGAGCCATCAACTCTATTTGCGTCATGCTAATGAGCCAAGCGTATAGTGGTACAGTTAAAAGAAGATATAGTAGTTTCCGTCTTAGCATGCTTTCTCACCCTCTAAATTATATGTATTTTCTGTATATTTTAACATTTATTTCGTAAAACAAAAAGAAGAGACTTATGCCTCTTCTTTTTGTTTTGTTGCCTGTATTAATTCACATATTTCTTCTCGTTTTTCATTTTCTAACAGCTCAATCACTTTACTTCCAACGACAACGCCGTCACATATTGTAATCATCTCTTCTACATGTTCCTTTGTTGAAATACCGAACCCTGCCACTACCGGTAAATGCGTATGTGATTTTACTTTTTCTAAATAACTATGAATCTCATCTTTAAAATTTTGACGTACTCCCGTTACGCCCGCTACTGTAACAGCGTAAACAAATCCTTCTGATTCACTCGTAATTTTCTCGATTCGCTCAATTGGGCTCGTAACGGTAACGAGTGGGATTAAAGCGATATTTTCATTTCGGAGAAGCCGTACAATAATGTCTTGTTCTTCATACGGTAAATCTGGAACAATAATACCGTCTACCCCTGCTTCTATACAATTTTCGATGAATTGTTCTTTTCCGAATGCAAGTACTGGATTTAAATATGTCATAAGTACAAACGGAATTTGTACTTCTTTCCTTACCTCTATTAATGCTTGAAAAATGCCTTTTACTGTTACACCGCTATCTAGTGCTCGTTTTCCTGCTCTTTGAATTGTTGGGCCATCTGCAACTGGATCTGAAAACGGGATACCAATTTCAACGATGCTTGCTCCTGCTTCATCTAGAAAACGAATTCTTTCTTTTAACTTTTCAAGGCCACCATCTCCGCCCATTACGTACGGAATAAATGCTTTCTTACCATTTTCAAATGCTGCTTTAATTTTTTCTACTCCCATCTTTTACACCTCTTCCATATAACGTTTTATACTCTCTACATCTTTATCACCACGGCCAGATAAACAAATGACAAGCCCTTCGTCTTTCTTCATTTGCGCCGCTAATTTTAATGCATATGCGACAGCATGCGAGCTTTCTAACGCCGGGATAATTCCTTCTTTTTTCGTTAATAATTGAAATGCTTCTAACGCTTCATCATCTGTAATGGAATGATAAGAAACGCGGCCAATATCTTTTAGTAAACTATGTTCTGGACCAACCCCCGGGTAATCAAGTCCAGCTGAAATAGAGTGAGCTTCTTGAATTTGTCCTTCTTCATTTTGCAGAAGGTACATCATCGATCCGTGGAGAACGCCAACGCTTCCTTTCGTTAAAGTAGCTGCATGCCTTTCTGTATGAACGCCTTTTCCAGCTGCTTCTACGCCGTAAAGAGCAACTTCTTCATCGTGCACGAACGGATAAAACATGCCCATCGCATTACTACCGCCTCCAATACAAGCAACGACAGCTTCTGGTAACTTCCCTTCTAACGCTTCATATTGTTTTTTTGTTTCTTTCCCAATTACACTTTGGAAATCACGAACAATTTGCGGGAATGGATGCGGTCCGAGAACAGATCCCATAATGTAATGTGTATCATGCACGTGTGAAACCCAGTAGCGAAGCGCCTCGTTCACCGCATCTTTTAATGTGCCGCTACCTGCCGCTACACTTTCCACTTTCGCTCCGAGCAATTCCATTCGGAACACATTTAATTTTTGACGTCTCACATCTTCTTCTCCCATAAAGATGACGCATTCTAATCCGAGTAGAGCACATACAGTAGCTGTTGCCACTCCGTGTTGCCCAGCTCCTGTTTCAGCGACAACTTTTTTCTTGCCCATTCGTACTGCAAGTAGTGCCTGACCGATTGTATTATTAATTTTGTGAGCTCCTGTATGGTTCAAATCTTCACGTTTTAAATAAATCTTTGCACCACCGCAATACTTCGTCATATTTTCAGCATAATATAGCGGTGTTTCTCTTCCGACGTACGTTTTTAAATAATGATTTAATTCCTTTTGAAATGCTTCATCTTGCATCGCTTCTTTATATGCTTCTTCTAGTTCTAGTACAGATTGCATTAACGTTTCTGGAACGTATCGTCCTCCGTATATACCGTAATGTCCTTTTTCATCTGGATATGCGTAGTTCATTCGGAACACTCCTTCGCTTTTATAATAAATTGTTTTATTTTCTCTACATCTTTCTTTCCTTCTGTCTCTACTCCGCTGCTCACATCGACCATATATGGCCGAACAGTTCGAATTGCTTCTTCTATATTAAGAGCGTTTAATCCACCAGCTAATATCGTTTTCTCTCGCAACTCTTTTGACATATGTGCAAGTAGTTCCCATGAAAATTTCTTTCCATTTCCTCCATGAAATTTTTCTTTCGGGCTATCAAACAATATATAATCCGTTTCATATGCTTGAGCATTTTTCATATCGGTCTCTGAAGTTACTCCGAGTGATTTTATAGACGCAATATTCAATCTTCTAATTTGATGATTATCTTCATCACCATGTAATTGCACGTGTGTTAATCCACATTCATCTGCAATTTTCTGGATCACTTCTACTGATTCATTTACGAAAACACCGATTTTTAACACGTTGGCTGGAAGCTCCTGAATGATTTCTTTCGCTAGCCCTGGAGTAATTTTTCGCTTACTTTCTGCAAAAACAAATCCGAGTGCATCTGCTCCGTATTCGCAAGCACGTTTTGCTGTTTCCATATCAGTGATACCGCAAATTTTCACTTTCATATATTCACCTTACAATCTTCAAAAAAGGTGCGAATAGAAGATGATGTCATAAGTGCTTCCCCAACTAATACACCTTTTGCTCCAGCTCGCTTGACGCGGATCATATCTTCTTTTGAATGAATTCCGCTCTCACTAATCCAAAGTAATTTCTCCTCATTTAATCGTTTTCCAAGCTTTTCTGTTTGGCCTAAATCGACTTCGAATGTTTTTAAATTACGGTTGTTAATACCGATAACGTGCGGATTTAATTCGATTGCAATTTCTAATTCCTCTTCATCATGAATTTCAACAATTGCTTCTAACCCTTTTTCTAGTACGTAGCTATACAGCTCTTTTAACTTCTCTTTCGGTAACGCTGCTACAATTAATAAAATAATATCTGCGCCAGCTTCATATGCTCTATCAATTTGAATCTTATCAATTATGAAATCTTTACATAAAAGCGGAATGTTACTTTCTTCTCGTGCTGTTTGTAAATCATAAAAAGATCCTTTAAAAAATTGACCGTCTGTTAAAACAGAAACTGCTCCTGCGCCGCATTCTTCATATGTTTTCACTTGTTTTCGTACATCAACGTGTAAATTGATATCTCCTTTTGATGGTGATGCTCGCTTTACTTCTGCAATAACAGTAAACTGATGTAATGATTCTACGAGTGAATGTGTCTTTCTACTTTCTTTTATTGGTGTATATGTTTCATATAATGCCGCAACTTCCTTTTTCTTCTGTTCTACAATTTCATCTAAAATCGTCCCCATTTTAATTCACCCTTTCTAATTTTTCGTTACTTGCTGCAATTAATAAATTTAGTTTCGCTAATGCTTTTCCAGAGTCAATGCTATATGCTGCGAGTTTAATTCCTTCTTCAATCGTTTCCGTTTTTCCATTTGCGAAAAGAGCTAAACCTGCATTGAATAAAACTGTATCGCGATAAACACTCTTTTCTCCGCTCAATACGCCGAGCGTAATCTTTGCATTTTCTTTTGAATTCCCCCCTCTAATTTCTTCATTTTTCACTCTTGAAAAACCATACTTTTCTGGATCAATACTCATTTCTACTATTTCATTATCTTTTAAAAGGACTACGTGATTTTCCCCTTGTAATGACGCTTCATCTAAAAAACCACTTCCGTTTACGACAAGCGCTTGTTTCCGGCCTAACTTTTGTAATACTTGCGCAACTGGTAGTAACATATCTCTTTTATAAATGCCGACAAATTGTGTTTCTAAATTCACCGGATTTGTTAAAGGGCCAATTAAGTTAAAGATTGTCGGCACGTTTAATTCTTTTCTTATTTTCATAATGCGTCTTAATGCTGGGTGCATCGCTGGTGCGAATAAAAATGCGATTCCGACATGCTCTAATAAATAATCAATTTCGTTTGGCGTACTGCTAATATTTACACCGAGTTCTTCTAATAAATCTGCACTTCCTGTTTTACTAGAAACAGCACGGTTACCATGTTTTGCAACCTTTACACCAGCTCCTGCCAGTACAAATGCCGATGTTGTACTAATATTAAACGTTTGGGCACCGTCACCACCTGTCCCGCAGTTGTCCATCGCTCCTTGTATATGATTCGAAAACGGTAATGCCTTTTCACGAAGAGCTCGGACGAGACCGTATATTTCTTCTGCAGTTTCACCTTTCGCTTTCAGTAAGACTAAGAAAGCTGCAATTTCACTTTCCAATATGTTTTCATTTAATAAAAGAAGCCCTGCTTTATACATTTCCTCTTCTGTTAAATGTTGACCCTCCACTAATTTACGAAGATAGTTATTCATACCCTTTCCTCCTCTTTTACCTCTGTTAAAAAGGCACGTATTAACTTTCCGCCTTCTTCTGTTGCGATTGATTCCGGATGAAACTGTAATCCAAAGAGCGGATAATAATTGTGACGGACTGCCATTATTTCTCCGTCGTCCATCGCTGTCGCTAATATGTCAAAACACTCTGGCAAGCTCGTTTGCTCTGCAACAAGGGAATGATAGCGCATTGCCGTTAGCGGCTGTGTAGCGTATGAAAAGATTGACGTTCCGTTATGTTTCACACGCGATGTTTTTCCGTGTTTAATACGTTCTGCTCTTACAATGTCTCCTCCAAATGCAGCTATAATCGCTTGGTGGCCAAGACAAATCCCTAATATGGGAACGTTCTTATAAAAATGACGAATCACTTTCATACAAATTCCAGCATCCTCTGGTTTTCCTGGTCCTGGTGAAAGTACAATTCCTTTCGGCTTCATTTCTTCTAATTGTTCTATCGTTATTTGATTATTTCTTACGACAACAATATCTTCTTGGTATTCACCTAACAGTTGATACAAGTTATATGTGAATGAATCGTAATTATCAATCAGTACAATCATTTCATTACCTCCAAAAGCGCTCTCGCTTTATTTAACGTTTCTTCATATTCAGCAACTGGGTCTGAATCGTAGACGATCCCCGCTCCTGCCTGAACGTATGCTTTCTCATCTTTTACGACCATCGTTCGAATGGCGAGCGCCATATCAAGATTCCCTGAAAAACTAACGTATCCAACCGCACCTGCGTATATATTTCTTTTTTCATTCTCTAGCTCATTTATAATTTCCATCGCTCTAATTTTCGGAGCACCTGATACCGTACCCGCCGGTAAGCAATACGCTAATGCATCAAATCCGCTCATTTGTTTTCGCAATGTTCCGTAAACTTCAGATACAATGTGCATAACGTGAGAATATTTTTCTACTTTCATATATTTATCTATCGTAACTGAGCCGATTTCACTCACTCTACCAATATCATTTCGCCCAAGATCTACAAGCATCATATGCTCTGCTCGCTCTTTCTCATTTTCTAACAGCTCTTTTTCAATTTCCGTATCTTCCTGCTTTGTCTTCCCTCTCGGCCTCGTACCAGCAATTGGATTTGTCATCACTTTATCCTCTCTTACTGATAGCAAACTTTCTGGCGAAGAACCGAGCACAACATAATCTTGAAAATCGATATAAAACATATATGGTGATGGATTGGCAATTCGTAGTTTTCGGTATAACGCGAATGGATCACCAATACATTCACTTTGCAAACGCTGAGATAATACAACTTGAAATATGTCCCCGGCCCCGATGTATTCTTTCGCCGTTTCTACCATCGCGCAAAATTCTTTTTCCGTTATAGAAGAAGTGAATGATAATGTTGATCTTATTTCAGTTACTTCCGCTTCTTCTCCCTGTAGCACTTCCTCTTTGTATACTCGCAGCCTTTCGTATACTTCTTCATAATCTGCTGCATCATCTTCCCTGCATACATATACAAACGACAACTTTTGGCGTAAGTGGTCATACACGATAAACTCACGGTACAGTAAAAGGTGTACCTCTGGAATATTCAATGGATCGTGTAAATTTGCTCCAATGTTTTCATATTGCCGAATAACGTCATAGCCAATATAACCAACTGCTCCTCCGCAAAACGGAAATGGGCTGTCTACTTGAGCTGACGCAATCACTTCTTCTAACACTTGTAGTACGTTACCTTGTAACTTTTCTGTTTGACCGAAAATCGTTCGTTCCACTTCCGTACCGATACTTTTCACTTCCCCATACGGATTACACCCTAAGTAGGAATAGCGTCCTTTATCTTGATGAAGCTGTGAACTTTCTAATAAAAACTTTTTCTTTCCCTTCATACGTCTATATAAAGAAATTGGCGTAATGCTATCTCCTTCTTCTTCAGCAATTACTAAAAATGTTCTTCCTTGTTCTTTTTGTTTCATAAATTTCTCTTTTGTCATCATGCCTTTCACCTCAATCTGAAAAATAAAAAAGTCCCCTACATATCGAAAATATGTAGAGGACGATAAATTTACCGTGGTACCACCTCATGTTGGACGCAAAAGCATCCCGCTTTATTCAGGTACAAAATTTATACCTTATCCTTGTAACGGCGGAACCCGGGTTGCCTACTGAAAATAATTGTTCAGCATACCTCTCGTAAGCCCATTCCGTATATGGTACCGCACCAGGCTCCCACCTATTCCCGGCTCTCTGTAACGTCTCCAATATACGTACTCTTCTTACTTAAACGATTTCATTTATTTAATTTTTTATACACAAAAAGGGAGTACTCATCCTATAGAAAGGACGGGTACTCCCGTGGTGCCACCTTAATTCGTTACGAATGTAACGCACTTTACCGTATCAAAAACAATACGTGTCTCTTGTATCGATGAGATCATGTCGCCAAAGCCTACTTCTTTCGTTTCGGTTTGGAAGCTCCGAAGCCCATTCCACATCAATTCCATACTGATTCGCACCAACCATCAGCTCTCTGACATGTTCATCATGTGTACTCTTCTTCATCAAAGCTTGCATTTTTTTAAGTTGCACTCATTATAGACCTGACTTTTTTCACAAGTCAATACTTTTTTAAAAATTTTATTTTTCTTTCCTTTCAATATTATATTGACAAAACAACCTCTTTTTATGTAAATATAATAAATACTCTATTAAAAATAAGGTTTTTTGTATGAATATTATATATTAAAAAAGTAAAATGACATCGAAAAACGCTTACATTTCTGAAAATTCATATTTCTGTATGGATTTTTCAGAATAATCATGATAGATTATAAATATGCATAACGCATCAAAAGACATGACAAAAGGAAGGGGAACTTCATGAGTACGCAGATGTTAACTTTAACTTCAATCTCTATTTACATGCTCGGGATGTTAGTCATTGGCTATTTCGCCTATAAACGAACGTCCAACTTAACAGATTATATGCTTGGCGGGCGTACACTAGGCCCCGCAGTAACAGCATTAAGTGCTGGAGCATCCGATATGAGTGGGTGGCTTTTAATGGGCTTACCCGGTGCAATGTTTAGCGTTGGATTAAGTAGTAGTTGGATTGCGATCGGCCTGACACTAGGCGCATACGCAAACTGGCTATATGTCGCTCCTCGCTTACGTACCTACTCTGAAATTGCAAACAACTCTATTACTATCCCAGAATTTTTGGAACACCGTTTCCACGACAAATCTCACATGCTACGCTTAGTATCTGGACTTGTTATTATGATTTTCTTTACTTTTTATGTAGCTTCAGGACTCGTTTCAGGTGCTGTATTATTTGAAAATTCATTTGGTATGAACTACCACGTTGGATTATTCATTGTAGCTGGCGTTGTTGTTGCTTACACATTATTTGGTGGTTTCTTAGCAGTAAGTTGGACAGACTTCGTGCAAGGAATCATTATGGTAATTGCTCTTATTCTTGTTCCTACTGTTACAATTATGAATGTAAATGGACTTGGTCCAGCATTTAGCACAATTAAATCAATTGATCCAACATTATTAGATATTTTTAAAGGTACTTCTGTATTAGGTATTATTTCATTATTCGCATGGGGCCTTGGTTATGTTGGACAACCTCATATTATCGTACGCTTTATGGCAATTTCTTCTGTAAAAGAGATTAAAAGTGCGCGACGAATTGGTATGAGCTGGATGATTTTCTCTGTTGTCGGAGCTATGTTTACTGGTCTTATCGGTATTGCGTACTACTCAGACAAAGGATTAACACTATCCAATCCAGAGACAATTTTCCTTGAACTTGGAAAAATTTTATTCCACCCACTGATTACTGGATTTTTATTAGCCGCTATTTTAGCAGCAATTATGAGTACAATCTCATCTCAGTTACTCGTTACTTCTAGTGCTGTAACGGAAGACTTATATCGTACTTTCTTTAAACGTTCTGCTTCTGATAAAGAGCTTGTATTTGTCGGCCGTATGGCTGTTCTTGTTATTGCATTAGTTGGGTGTGCATTAGCGTTTAAACAAAATGATACGATTTTAGCTCTTGTTGGATACGCTTGGGCTGGATTTGGCTCTTCATTCGGACCTGCTATTTTATTAAGCTTATATTGGAAACGTATGACGAAGTGGGGCGCACTTGCTGGTATGATTTCTGGTGCCGCTACAGTAATTATTTGGACGCAATTCAAATTCTTAAAAGAATTCTTATATGAAATGATTCCTGGTTTTACTATTAGTTTACTAGTAATCGTAATTGTTAGTTTACTAACACAATCTTCAAAAGAAGTTGAAGAGCACTTTGAGACTTTTGAAAAGCAACATAGTCATAATCTATAAAGGAAAAGCTCTGCTGTTATCGTATCAGCAGAGTTTTCTTTTTTCTCAAAGTTCGACAATCTTCTGCTCGAATTTAACAATTTCTTTATGTTTCATTAAATTAAACGTAACACTACTCCTTTATAGTAGTACTATCAGCACTTATACAGAAAGGGGACTCCAACATGTTAGCAGCTTTCCAGCAACAACAAACACGAAAATTTTCACCTATCACAAATACTTCTACGTCTTGTTTAAACATACAACCTAATCCACCCAAAATTTCAATTGCTCCTTCTGTTATTTCAGTCATTGGTGTTCATATGGAAAAAAATAAGTTAAAAGTAAGAACGGGACAAAGCACTGAGTTATCAGCTTCTGTTTTGCCAGTGCATGCAACGAATCAAGAACTTATTTGGACCAATATGAATGCTGATGTTATCACACTGTATCCAAAAGGTGATACGGTAACGATTACCGGAAAAAGTGCAGGTAGAGCAGTCGTAATTGTTACAACTACTGAAGGAAAGTTCAGGGACCTATGTATCATTCATGTACAACCTTATATGACAAACCCAAAGTAAAAGAGTGGCTATGAAGCCACTCTTTTACTTTATTTCAATGTGTGGATTTTTACTTGTAACAAGATTGATAAATTGCTCTTTATCTTTAGGAGAAATAATTTCTGTTTGATGTGTGCCGTAAACAATTTCAAGTCGATCAAACGATAAGGCGTAGGCTGCTACTGGATTTTTCGTATTTGAAATTTGTTTTATATCTCGTATAAATATGCGCTTTTTCACGAAACCTGATCTAATAGTAATTGTTTCTTCTCCAACAATATATTTTGTTGAAAACCAACTCCACATCAATAAGATAACTAATGGGATTGTGAAAAACAAAAGAAAATATTCTCTTCCTGCAAATATTGGAGCAAAACACGCTCCAATGACAACGAAAAAAATCGGATATAGCCATGCATCTTTTTTTGATGGAAATTCCACTAAACTTCTCCTCTCTTGATTTAAGTCAATGAACCTCCTCTTCTTCTCTATTACAATGAAAACACCATTAGGATAGGAGGACGTATTATGACTGAACGAAAGTATGCATTACTTGCTGGCTCTTCTCTTCTTGTTATGGCATTCATTGCATTTTTTTCTTACGGTTTTGTTCATGGAAATCTCGTTGTACAAGAAAACGCGAGCGTGACATTCCATAATATCCAAACTTCAAATTCACTTTTCAAAGCGGAAATCTTTGGTTGGATTATCATTTTCATTACTGATATTGTCGCCGCGTGGGCTCTTTATTTCTTTCTAAAACCAATTCATACTAGCCTCTCATTACTAGCTGCCTTGCTTCGTCTTATGTATACAGCAATACTTGGAATTGCCATATTCAATTTAATATTGGCATTGCTACTTTCAAAAAGTATGATTGCGAATCCAGAAACATATGTGATGTTGTCTCTCAGTGCATTCGAATACATTTGGTCTGTAGGGTTAATCATTTTCGGCTTACATCTTTTCGTTTTAGGTTATGTAGCTTTTCTATGTAAACATATACCGAAATGTATTAGTATACTACTATTCTTGGCTTCTATCGGTTATATCGTAATTCACGTCATGAATACAATGTTTTCACAATATGATGCGATGATTTCCATTCTTAATGTTGTCTTTCAACTACCGATGATCGCAGGTGAACTCGGATTTAGTATATGGCTATTGATTAAAGGTGGAAAAAACACTACTGTTTGAGTCGTTTCTTAATTCTGCTTAATGATTCTGGCGTAATACCTAGATAACTTGCCAATTGATATTGAGGAACACGATTGATTAAATGCGGTCGTTTTTGTAATAATGATTTGTAACGCTCTTCTGGTGTCGATGCAATAAATAATGAAAGTTCTTCTTGTACCTCACCGAAATTGTATTCAATCATTTGGCGTGTCATTTCTTCTAATTGTGAATATTTCTTATACATGTCCTTTTCACTGTGCAGGTCGCCAACTACAACTAGACAATCTTCTAAACACGTTAACGTATGCGGGGATGCTTTATCTTGTTTATGGTGATTAAAATTTACGATTGCTTGTTCTTCTGTATAGAAATTTGATGTAACCTCTTTCCCTGTTTCATCTATACAATGTTGCCTAATACATCCCTGTAATACAAAATAACATTTCGAAGGGACATCTCCTTGCCTTAAGAGCACTGTTCCTTTTTTATATTCTCCAATTTGTAATTCACTGAGAATCATGTGCTGCTCTTCTTCACTTAGTGTTGTAAGGTTCTGCATATACTTCTTTAATATTTCTTCCATTTCCCTCCCCCTTCCTCCCCTATATTTCTGTAAAACAAAAAGAGAAGTATTACAACTTCTCTTTTCCCCTCTAACATTATAATTCCTGTGTATAAACAGGCTCGTTTACGACATTTTTTGCTGTTCGTTTTTGTTGCTGTAATAAGAAAACAGATACACCAAACAATACGAGCATGCTACCGATCATTTGCATTGCATTTAATCTTTCCCCAAGTAAGAAGAACGCTAGTATAGATGCTCCAACTGGTTCCCCTAAAATACTCATCGAAATTGTTGTTGCATTTACGTAGTTTAATAACCAGTTATTAATGACGTGTGACACTGTCGGCACGACCGCAAGTAAAAGAAAAATGGTCCAATCCCACTTTGTATAACCTGTAAAAGGAACTTGCAATACTATATTATAAATCCCCATAAAAATACCTGCGAATGCAAAAACAGTAAAGCTGTAAATCCAGTGTGATACTTTCTTTACTGTCGTTTGGCCGATAAATAAATAACCGACAACTGCTATTACACTTAAAAAGGATAATATATCTCCATAAATTGCTTGTTCACTTAGTCCTAAATCTCCCCAACCAATACACACTACACCTAGTATCGCAATTCCCATTGTCGCAATGGCTGAGTATGTTGTTCTTTCTTTAAATAAGAAAAAACCTCCAACTAAAGATACGATTGGTTGAAGCGCTAAAATAATCGTCGAACTCGCAACTGTTGTATGCTTTAAAGATTCAAACCATAAAAGAAAATGAAGTGCTAAAAAGAAACCAGATCCAATTAAAAATCCCCAATCTTTTATTTGAATCTTACTAAACTCTTCCCGTTTTTTCCAAACAATAGGCAGCATAATAAGTACGATAATCCATAATCGATACATACTTAATATAGAAGATGGTGCTGAGGACATCTTTACAAAAACTGCTGCGAATGAAATGGCTATAATGGAAATGGCTAATGGTAGTGCGATTGATCTTTCTTGTTTCAAATTCCGTCTCCCCTCTCACCTGTCAAAAATCCCACTTCATTATATCCGTTTTCTTTCCTAACTTAAATACTAATTTTTTAGATTCTTCGTACCATTATGGTAAAATAGAAACGAAAGCACCTATTAGTGAATATTTCTTTCTTTTTCACTACAAGCGTCGCTCTTACAATTATTACAGTAAATTTTTATTTAGGGGGATCTACATGAATCAAACAATTGGGAGAATTGAAGAGATTTCATTTTATAGTGCATCACTTCAAGAAGATGTTACACTTCTCGTTTACTTACCGGTAAATTACACACCGCTGCACAAACATACAGTTGTAATTGCACAAGATGGCAGAGATTATTTTCAGCTTGGGAAAGCACACCGTGTAATTGAGCGCCTTCGTGAAACTGAAGAAATTGACCGTACAATTATTGTCGGTATTCCATATAAAAATGTACACGATCGTAAAGAAAAATATTTCCCAAATGAAGTAAAAAACGCTGCGTATATTCGTTTCCTTGCTCATGAACTTGCACCATATATCGATGAAAATTATCCAACGTACCAAATGGGGAAAGGTCGTGTGTTAATTGGGGATTCTCTTGGCGGAACAGTTTCCTTTATGACCGCACTTATGTATCCGCATACATTCGGTAAAGTTGTTATGCAATCACCATTTGTGGATGAAACAGTAATGAACTTAGCAAAAGACTTCAAAAATCCGGAGGCGCTAGAGCTTTATCACGTTATTGGGACAGAAGAAACAGCTGTAAAGCGCACGGATGGACAAGTATCTGATTTCGTAGGGCCGAACCGTGAACTTAATACGCTTCTGACAGATCGAAATTTCATTACACATTACGAGGAGTTTGAAGGTAATCATACGTGGAAATATTGGCAAACTGATTTACCCAAAGCTTTCTCTCATATGCTATCAATGAAATAATAGAGAGCAGTATTCAGAATAATTTGATATAATAGATTAAGAGAGTTATTTTCTCAAAATCTAACTAGACTTACAAAGGGAGGAATTGGAACATGAAATTAGGCATTGTAATTTTTCCATCTAAAATGATTCAAGATAAAGCGAACGGATTGCGTAAACGTTATGATCCGCACTACGCATTAGTTCCGCCACATATTACATTGAAAACACCCTTTGAGACGCAAGATGAACAATTAGAATCGATTGTAAACGAGTTACATACAATCGCAAGTAAAACGAACCCTTTTACCCTTCATGTTGGAAAAGTTGGTTCATTCGCACCTGTTAATAATGTTCTTTATTTTAAAGTAGAAAAAACACCTGAACTTACTTTCTTAAATGAGGAAATGCATAGCGGATTCTTTACACAAGAACGCGAATACGCTTTTGTACCTCATTTAACAATTGGACAAGGCTTATCAGATGCAGAGCATGCTGATGTACTAGGTCGATTACGTATGAAAGATTTCTATTACGAACAACCAATTGACCGCTTCCACCTTCTATATCAACTAGAAAACGGAACATGGACTGTACACGAAACATTCCGCCTTGGAAAGGGGAACAACTAATTTGCATGCACAGATCGTACAAACGGACGAACAACTAAGAGATGCATTCTCTGTACGTAAGCAAGTATTTGTGAAGGAACAACAAGTTTCTGCCGAAGAAGAGTATGATGAGTTTGAAGAAACTTCCATACACGTTGTTATATATGATAATGATGTTCCCGTTGGTGCTGGACGTTTTCGTACCATTGATGGAATAGGAAAAATGGAACGCATTTGCGTACTAGCTTCCCATCGTAAAAAAGGCATTGGAAAAATTGTTATGGATGCACTTGAAGCATATGCGAAAGAAAATTCGCTACCAAAATTGAAGCTGCATGCCCAAACACATGCTGAAGATTTCTATAAAAAACTTGGATATGTAACGAATTCTGATGTATTTATGGAAGCAAATATTCCTCACATCGTTATGATAAAAGAATTGTAATTTGAAAACAGGAGGTATCCCCTCCTGTTTTTTTACATTGCTATTTTCTTTTTCTTCCGCTAAAGTTAAATGTTGATGCTATAGTTTTGAAGGTGAATATATGACACAAGAAAAATTTTCACAAAAATCATTAACGCACGCTGATATTCCACGTGCAACATATCATATTCCGAAAACATCTACCCATTTAATTATGGAAGAAGATGCAGATGCGGCGTATTTCCGCGCTCTCGAACAGCAAAATGTATTTTTAAACGAAAAACAATTAGAGGCCGTACGAACGACAGAAGGCCCTGTTCTTACATTAGCTGGTGCCGGAAGCGGGAAAACATCTGTTTTAACAACTCGCGTCGGTTATTTAGTAAATGTAAAACAAGTTCATCCGAGAAATATTTTATTACTTACATTTACACAAAAAGCGGCTGAAGAAATCCGAAATCGTGTAGCGAATTTACCAGGTATGAATCATGCAGCAAGTAGCTACGTTGTTGCCGGTACGTTCCACTCTGTCTTTTTAAAATTGCTTCGTAGTCAAGGATATAATCAGCAAATTTTAGCAAACGAAAAACATAAACAAATTATGATAAAGAAAATTTTAAAAGAATTGCGTTTAAAAGACGATTATGATGCTGAAACGATGCTCGCGATGATTTCACTTGAGAAAAACAAGTTGAATCGTCCGAAAGATGTAAAAGCAAAAACACCCGTTGAACAAGAATTTAAAGAAGTATACGAGCGTTTTGAAGAAGTGAAACAACGATATAATTATATCGATTTCGATGACATCTTATTAGAAACATATTATATGTTAGAAAATAACGCTCCTTTGCTTACCCAATTACAACAACGTTTCCACTATATTGAAGTAGATGAGTTCCAAGATACATCGTATGCTCAATATGAAATTGTAAAATTGTTAGCTTCGCCAAGAAATAATTTATTTATCGCAGGTGATGACGATCAAGCTATATACGGTTGGCGAGGAGCAAGTCACCAAATTATTTTATCTTTCCCAAAAGAATTTGATAACACTACGATTATCGCCCTTAATACGAATTATCGATCCAATCCTTTTATTGTCGGACTTGGAAATGAAGTTATCAAACTAAATCAAGAACGGTTTGATAAAGAGCTATATTCTGTTCGTGAAGAAGGTGTACAACCTTTTTATGCAAGACCGGCTACGACTCTTGATGAAGCAAATCAAATTTTGCAGCTCATTCAAGAAAAAGTAGATAGTGGTGAACGAAATTATAAAGATTTTTGTTTGCTGTATCGCACACATTCTGTAAGCCGTTCGTTACTTGATCAGCTTACCATTCATAAAATCCCGTTTATTAAGCACGGTGCGAGTCAGTCATTTTATGAACATTCTTTAATTAAGCCTGTATTGGATCATTTACGACTCGTAATTGAACCATTTCGATTAGAATCACTTTCAAACATATTACCAACGATGTATATCGGGCGTGATGATTGTATTTCATTTATTGAACGTGAACAATGGAAATATGGTGAAGGCCGTTTCCCTTCTCTTCTTCATTTCTTATTATTAAATCCGAGCTTAAAACCTTTTCAAGTGAAAAAGGTAAATGAGCGTATCGATTTTATTAAATTTATAAAAGAATTAGAACCGAAAAAAGCATTAAAAGAAATTATTCATGGTAAAGGAAAGTATTTAGAGTACTTACAAAGTAACGATCGTTCTTCCTTTACGATGCACAAAGATATACAAGAAGAAATGTTAGAAGAATTAATGGAGTCGGCAAATCGCTTCACCGACATTCCAGCTTATTTACAATTTATTGATGAAGCCATTCAAGGGCAAAAAGAAATGGAAGCATTAAAAACAATGCCGCAAAAAGATGCTGTTTCACTTATGTCTATTCATAACGCAAAAGGCCTTGAATTTCCATGTGTCTTTTTACTCGGAGCGAGCGATGGTATTCTGCCCCATACTTCTTCTTTAAAAGATGCAAATGATCGTGTTACAGAGACTTCTGAAGCTTTAGAAGAAGAACGCCGACTACTTTATGTCGCAATTACACGTGCGAAAGAAGAATTGTACATTTCCTCTCCGCAATTTTTTAGAGGAAAAAAATTAGATATATCTCGCTTTTTGTATACTGTTCGAAAAGATTTACCTGAAAAGACATCCACGAAATAAGGATGTCTTTTTTTATATTGCAATATGTACATCCCTCCTATATAAATTCCCTCTTTTTATCATAAGAATTAACGTAATATCAGCCATATCCCACTCATATTGTAATAGTGTATGTCAGAACTCACGAGAAGGAGTGAACATAATGAGCTGCAATTGTAACGAAGATCATCAACATGATTTTGATTTCAACTGTGTATCTAATGTCGTTCGTTTTATACATGAACTACAAGAATGTGCAACAACAACATGCGGATCTGGTTGTGAAGTCCCCTTTCTAGGAGCACATAATAGCGCATCAGTAGCAAATACACGTCCTTTTATTTTATACACAAAAGCCGGAACACCATTTGAAGCATTCGCGCCATCTGCAAGCCTTTCTAGCTGCCAATCTCCAATTTTCCGTGTCGAGAGTATAGATGATGATGATTGCGCTGTATTGCGTGTATTAACTGTAGTATTAGGTGATACTTCTCCTGTACCACCTGGTGACGATCCAATCTGTACGTTCTTGGCTGTACCAAATGCAAGATTAATATCGACCAACACTTGTCTTACTGTTGATTTAAGTTGCTTCTGTGCTATTCAATGCTTACGTGATGTTACGATTTAAAACTAAATAATGAGTTAAGCATGGATTGGGTGGCAGAATTATCTGCCACCCAATCCATGCTTAACGAGTATTATTATGTAAATTTCTTAAAATTGGGAACTTGTCTAGAACATAGAACCTGTCCTTTTCATTAACTGAAAGTAGAAACAGATAAAGGAGTGAAAAACATGTTCTCTTCTGATTGCGAATTTACAAAAATCGATTGTGAGGCGAAACCAGCTAGTACACTACCTGCCTTCGGTTTTGCTTTCAACGCGTCTGCACCTCAGTTCGCTTCATTATTTACACCACTACTATTACCTAGCGTAAGTCCAAACCCAAATATTCCTGTTCCTGTAATAAATGATACAGTAAGTGTCGGAGATGGCATTCGAATTCTACGAGCTGGTATTTATCAAATCAGTTATACATTAACAATTAGTCTTGATAATGTACCTACTGCACCAGAAGCTGGTCGTTTCTTCTTATCATTAGGTACACCGGCTAACATTATTCCTGGATCAGGTACAGCGGTTCGTTCTAACGTTATTGGTACTGGTGAAGTAGACGTATCCAGTGGTGTTATTCTTATTAACTTAAACCCTGGTGACTTAATTCAAATTGTACCAGTTGAGTTAATTGGAACTGTAGACATCCGTGCTGCAGCATTAACAGTTTCACAAATTGGTTAGTAAAAAGCGGTATTTCTTCATTGAAATACCGCTTTTTATATGTATAATAAAAAACACTCACAGTAGCATGAGTGTTTCATTCTTCATAGTGTTTTATTGTATTCTTCTTTTTCCCACAATTGCATCCTTTTTTCTTCACAAATCCTTGTTGTTGCAATTGTTCTTGATATGCCTGTTGTTGTGCATAGTGCTGTTGCTGTATGTTATACCATTGCTGCAGGTCATATGAATTTTGCCTTGGATTATTGCTCACAGCAAACATCTCCTCTACTGTCAATTCTGTCTATTTACTATATGAACAACTCTTTATTTCCGTTCCCTCATTCTTTTAAACTCCGCTTTTTCTCTTAGTATGAAAATATATTATTCTCCCATAAAATATCCTGTAATCGTTTCAATGATTGCTGCTGCTCCTGCAATAGCTAATAACGCAAGTAACGGTTCTGCAACGATAGGGATCCAATTATATAACACTAATAAAAAAGCACTAACCCATACACCTGTACACCAATAACAGCTTAATAATTCGCCAATCCACTTTCTTAATCCTTTACCTTTTACTTTTGTAAAAGTTGATACACTTCCATCCGGCTCTGTAATCTCTAATTCGTCAATAAACGGTCTTCGCAAAAAAGCTGTAATTTTATCATAAACAATTAAACGGGTGAGCCTAAAAGCCGCTAACGCGAAAATAAAAAATAAAAGCCAACTTGTAAACAGCATGATTCCACCTTCCCTTATCTTCTTTCGCCTATTTAAAAAAAAAGGTCTTGAGATTGTGACCAAATCTCCTCGACTCCAATATCTTATTAATGTAAATACAAACAAGAAGATAAGGAGTGACATTAATGAGTTGTAACGAAAATAAACACCATGGCTCTTCTCATTGTGTAGTTGACGTTGTAAAATTCATCAATGAATTACAAGATTGTTCTACAACAACGTGTGGATCTGGTTGTGAAATCCCATTTTTAGGGGCACACAATAGTGCTTCAGTAGCAAATACACGCCCTTTTATTTTATACACAAAAGCTGGAACAGCATTTGAAGCATTTGCACCATCTGCAAGCCTTGTTAGCTGCCAATCTCCAATTTTCCGTGTGGAAAGTGTAGATGATGATAGCTGTGCTGTGCTACGTGTATTAACTGTTGTATTAGGTGACGGTTCTCCTGTACCACCTGGTGATAATCCAATTTGTACGTTTTTAGCTGTACCAAATGCAAGATTAGTATCAACTAACACTTGCCTTACTGTTGATTTAAGCTGTTTCTGTGCTATCCAGTGCTTACGCGACGTTTCTATCTAATAAGTGAAGTAAACTAAAAAACTATTGGGGTGGTAGAAGATTTCTACCACCTTTACATATTTAAAAGCCAGCCATACTAATTGATTGTATATCATCTATAGACAACTTAATATCTCGCATGCTATTTGGTGGCATAATCGCTACAATTCCATTACGATACGATATGATTGATCCAACATATGAAACTGTAGCTGTTTTTATTCTGCACCTTACTTTCGGAATATAATGAGGGCGATTTAATAAAAAATGAATTCTCTCTTCGTTATTCATATCCTTAAATGATTTATTATATGGAACAGTTCTCACTGGCTCTTGCTGTTCTTGTACTTGTTCCTCTTCTTCTATTTTCCCTTCCACTTGCTGCTCCTCTTGTTGTTCCTGTTCTTGTTCTATGACCTCTTCCACAGCACTACTTACAACATTTTCGTTTCTATTACTTTCCTCTTTTCGATCCTCATTTTCAAAGTTTGTTAAAATAATTCTTTTTATTTTCGGTGCAGCAAGTTCCAAACTTACTTGCGCAATATATAACAACGGTTTTCCAACTGTTGAACTTTTATTTTTATTCTTCACACTCGTCCCTCCCACTTCCATACGTAGCTGGATAAATCGTGTACTACTATAGTTATATTCATCACATGGTAAGAACTTTCGTTAAAAATCGTTCTTTCCAAGAACAAATAAAAAGGACAATCTCAACATGTAGAGATTGTCCTTTAACATTTAATATTATAATTATCCTAGGATATGATACCCTGAATCAACGTGAATGTTTTCTCCTGTTACGCCGCGTGCTAAATCACTGAATAAGAATACTGCCGTATCCCCAACTTCTTCTGGAGTTGTTGTACGACGAAGTGGTGCGCGCTCCTCAATTTCTCTTAAGATTGAGTTAAAGTCGCCTACACCTTTTGCAGATAACGTACGAATTGGACCTGCAGAAATAGCGTTAACGCGAATGCCATGTTGACCTAAATCGTTCGCTAAATATTTCACGCTCGCTTCTAATGAAGCTTTCGCAACACCCATAACGTTATAGTTTTTCACAACGCGCTCGCCGCCAAGATATGTTAACGTTAAAATATTTCCGCCTTCTGTCATTACTTTCTTCGCTTCTCTTGCTACAGCTGTTAAAGAGAATGCACTAATATTTTGTGCAAGTAAAAATCCGTCGCGAGAAGTATCTACAAATTCACCTTTTAAGTCGTCACGATTTGCAAAAGCAATACAGTGCGCTACACCGTGAATTGTACCAACTTCTTGCTTGATTGTTTCAAAACAAGCTGTAAGTTCTTCATCATTTGTTACATCACAAGGTAATACAAGTGATTCTTGTCCTTCTAATGTATCCGCTAATTCACGAACGTTTCTCTCTAAACGTTCTCCTGCATATGTGAAGATTAATTTTGCACCTGCATTATGCAAAGAGCGAGCAATTCCCCATGCAATACTTCTTTGGTTCGCAACGCCCATAACAACAAATGTTTTCCCTTGTAATAGTTCCATGATATATCCTCCCAGAAATACTTATACTTGTTATTAGTACCTGATACTATAATTATAGTAACATAAAACCTCTTAAAGGCAAACAAAAAAGTCATTAACTTAAAATGTTAATGACTTTTTGTTTCTATAAAAAAACGCTCTAATCCTTCTTCCCAAGAAGGCATTTGTAAAAAACCATTTAATCGTAGCATGTTATGTTGGAAAATAGAATATTTTGGTCTCGCTGCCGCCGCTCCAAATTCTTCAGTTGACACCGGTAATACATCCACTTTCATATTTGCATACGAAAATATTTTCTTTGCAAATTCAAACCAAGAACATGATCCTCTATTCGATACGTGATACGTACCGTATACAGAAGTATGAATGAGCTTATTAATCATTACATTTAAATCCGCCACATACGTAGGAGAACCGATTTGATCCGCTACAACAGATACTTCTTCTCTTTCTTTCCCTAATCGCATCATCGTTTTCACAAAATTATTTCCATACTTACCATATAACCACGATGTACGAACGATAAAGTATTTATTATGTAACTCTTTGACGAACTGCTCTCCCGCATATTTAGAAGCCCCGTATATATTTATCGGCGCCGGATTATGAAATTCATCGTACCCTTCCGGTCTATCACCTTGAAATACATAATCCGTACTAATATAAACTAACTTCGCTCCCACTAATTGTGAGGCAACTGCTACATTTCGAGCCCCTATTGCATTTATTCTATAAGCAAGATCTCGTTCTTTCTCAGCTTGATCAACCTTCGTATACGCTGCACAATGAATAATGATATGTGGCCTTATTTCTTGTACTACTTGCTGCACTTTGGATATATTTGTTATATCTAGTAACTTTTTATCAAATGGATATATGTCATATTCTTCAGGATTTAACTCTTCTTGTAGTTGCTTTCCCAATTGACCATTTGCTCCTGTTATGATAATCCGTTCTCTCATTTATATGCCCCTTACTTTTTTAATGGTTTCCACCATTCCTCATTCTTCTCATACCATTGCACCGTTTCTTGTAACCCTTGCTCAAACGTATACTTCGGTTCCCAATCAAATTCATTCTTCATTTTCTCTGCATCAATCGCATAACGGCGGTCGTGTCCTAAACGGTCTGTCACATATTCAATATCCTTTTCCGTTTTTCCTAAGAGAGTAATAATTTGTTCCACAACATCTACATTTGTTTTTTCATTATTTCCACCTATATTATATACTTCTCCTATACGTCCCTTATGCAATACAACATCAATCGCACTACAATGATCCGTTACATGTAACCAATCTCTTACATTTAATCCATCACCATATAACGGTAATTTTTTTCCTTCCAGCGCATTCGTAACCATTAACGGAATTAATTTTTCAGGATATTGATACGGCCCGTAGTTATTGGAACAACGCGTTACGATAACTGGTAATTGATATGTTTTATAATAAGATAAAGCTATCATATCGGCGCTCGCTTTGCTTGAAGAATATGGACTATTTGGAGCTAACGGGGTTTCCTCGGTAAATCGCCCTGTTTTTCCTAAAGAGCCATACACCTCATCCGTTGATACTTGCACGAGTTTAATATGCGGATATTTTTTTACTAATTCTAATAAGGTGACTGTCCCAATTATATTTGTATCATAAAAAGGGATCGGATTTTCAATACTACGGTCCACATGTGATTCAGCTGCGAAATTGACAATTACTTGCACATCACGTTCCTGAATAACATGCTCCAGCAGCTCTCCATTTTGAATTTCACCTTTTACAAAATAGTAATTCGGATGATCTTGAATAGACTTTACATTATTTAAGTTTCCACTATATGTTAATGCATCGAAATTAATAATTTTATATGTTTCATAGCTTTGTAACATATAACGCACAAAATTACTTCCAATAAATCCGGCCCCACCTGTTACTAATATATTCATACACAACTCTCCTACTCAAAAACTATCTTCACATTCCTGAAGCGATGGTAATATTCGATCTTTATCAGACAAAATAGGGCTTGTTACCGGCCATGGAATTGCTAAGTCTTTATCATTCCAAAGTACCCCTGAGTCATGATTAGCACTATAATACTCATCTACTTTATACATAACAATCGTATGCGGGACAAGTGTACAAAAACCGTGCGCAAATCCTTTTGGCACTAATAATTGCCGATGATTATCCGCGCTTAAAATATATCCTCTCCATTGTTTAAACGTTGGGGAATCTTTTCGCAAATCGACGATAACGTCATAGATTGCCCCTTGCATAACTTGAATAAGTTTCGTTTGTGCCTTCGGATTTTTTTGAAAGTGTAATCCCCGAATCGTTCCCGCTTCCGCTGAATATGAAACATTATCCTGTACAAATGAATACATAATCCCTAATGTTTCTAGCACCTTCTTATTATAACTTTCAGTAAAAAATCCACGCCCATCTCCAAATAACCTCGGTTCTAACAATTTTGCGTCGGTAAAGTTTGTTTCTATAACTTTCATCTTCTCACCTATTCTCCGTTAAACTGTTTACCAAAGTTTATATCCCGTGCTAACGTATTCGCCCTTTGAAGAGAAGCATGAGTTCCTGCATCAGTCCACCAACCGCTCATTTCATTATAAGTAAGTACCCCTCGTTTTAAATACCAATTATTAATATCTGTAATTTCAAGTTCTCCCCTTGCGGAAGGTTTTAATTCTTTTATATAAGAAAAGACTTTCGGATCATACAAATAAATTCCTGTGACTGCATAGGAACTTTTCGGCTCTTTCGGCTTTTCTTCAATTTCAATTATTTTGTCGTTTTGAATATGCGCTACGCCAAATCTCTCCGGATCATCTACAGATTGCAGCAGTACTTTCGCACCCTCTTTTTGATTTGCAAACTCTTCAACATACGAACGAATATCATCAGAAAAGATATTATCTCCTAATATAACTACCATGCGATCATTCCCAACGAAATCTTCACAAAGCCCTAATGCTTGTGCAATTCCGCCAGCCTTATCTTGCACACGATACGTAAAGGACACGCCAAACTCTTGACCGCTTCCTAAAAAGCTAACAACATCTCCCATATGCTCTTTACCTGTAATAATCATAATATCTGTAATCTCGCATTGTTTTAGCTTATATACCGCATGATAAATCATTGGATAACGTCCAACAGGAAGCAAATGTTTATTCGTTACTTTCGTTATGGGATATAATCTCGACCCAGTTCCACCTGCTAAAATAATTCCTTTCACCCTGCATCTCTCCCTTATGATGGAGATAATATATCTTTGTAATGTTCTACAAACACTTTCCGATCCTTCTCATATGTATCCGCATCAAACTCATCCCCGTTGTAGTGAATACACCATAAATTTGCTTGATTAGGGATACCAATTAAATAACCAGCCCTTTGAAATTCTAAAGACTGCGACACATCATAAAAGTGGAACCCTTGAAACAAATCTTCTCGCCACGGAATATCATATTGCGTTGCCATGAATAAGCCATCAATTGCCTGCACCGACATAAAAGATTGTCTTCCATAAAATTCCTGATCCAAATTTAATAATTGATAATTCCGTCTTCTATACTCAATCACTTTCCCTACTAAATTTTTCCCTTCCCACCATATCCCGTTACTCGGTAAAAATTGTGCTCCAGCTACTCCAATTAAGCCGAGCTTTTCATTATCTTTAAAAAGGGAAATAAGTGTATAAAACATCTCTCGATTAATAAGATAAGTGTCCTGATGTATATAAACCTTATACTTCGCTGGATATGAAAGTGCTCGGTTATATGCACTCGCCATACTCTTCGCATCTCGTATCGGAAAAATTTGTACGACATAATCAGGGGGAACAAAAAGATTTCTTATTTGTCTCTCGCATTGTTCAAATAGCTCTTCATTATTTACACAAACAACAACTAATATTGTACGATCCTTCATTTTGTAGCCCCTCTATTCGTCTTGATTTACATCTGACATATAGTTCTCCACAAATATCTTTCTATACTTGTCATAATTGGTCATATTCACATCAATGTGATAGTGAATGCACCACGCATCACGCTGTACAGGAACCCCAACTGTATAGCCAGCTTTTCTAAATTCAAATGACTGAGATACATCATAATAGTCAAATCCATCAAACAAGTCTTCTCGCCACGGAATATCATACTGCGTGGCCATCAATAAACCATCAATACATTCCACCGGCATAAATGTTTTTGAATCATGGTACGGCTGTTCTTGAGTTGCCATATAAAATAAATCGTTCATATAACCAATTACTTTCCCAACAACCCCCTTGCCTTCATTCCATATCCCGTTTGGAGGAACATATTGGGCTCCAATCATTCCAATCATTCCAAGATGTTCATGTTCGTTAAATAATTGAAGTAATCCGTATAAAAATGCCACATTCATAATGAAAACATCTTGGTGTATATATACTTTATATTTCGCTGGATGCGAAATCGCTTGATTATATCCGCTCGTCATACTTTTCGCATTCCGAATTGGCATAAATTGTACAGTATACCCTGGAGGCACCGCTAAGCTCAATATATGTCGTACGCACTGTGCATACATTTTCCGATCATTCATACATGTAACAAATAATATTGTTTTTTCAGCAGCACTCATAACTGTGATTTTTCTGCTTCAATAATATACTGAAATACGACCGTCTCAGCCATGAAGCCACTTCCAAGACGATATTTCTTACAAATTCCATATAATTCCTCAATAAGTGGTTCGTACAATTTATGATCAATATATACACGATCTACTTTACTAATCGAATAGCCTGCTTTTAAAAACATTCGGAGCATTTCATTAAATGTAAAGAAACGAATATGTGTTTTATCTAATAAGCCATATTCTGTATACGTCCAATTTCCAGCAAGTAACGGCGCTAATACTGAAATGTGAGCAACGTTTGGTATACTTGCTAAAATCACACCATTTTCTTTTATATATGGCTTTACTTTTTCTATTACGGCCCAAGGATCAAATAAATGCTCTAATACGTCACCAAATATAACGCAATCAAATTGCTCCTCCTCGTACGGCATATCCATTGTTTCTATATCGCCTAAAACGACATGATCTAGTTTTTCTTTTGCTTGTTCTGCCGCCTCTGGGAATGCCTCAATTCCAGATACACGTGTGCCATTTTCTTTTATGGCAGCTCCCAATGCACCACTCGAGCAACCGATATCAAGAACTTCTTTCCATTCCTTTTTTATATGCTTTAATACATTCGGATTCACTGCATTATAATAATGCCCAGACTTTTCTTCGTATAAAGAATTTTTTGGGGAATTCATTTTACACACTCCTTATGCAAATTGAATTTGAAATATAAATCTCATTTAAAGTCTATAAATGTAACCTGTACTAGTTACATTGCCGATACTTTACTATATAGCCAATCTATTAGAGTTAGAATCGCGATGAGCCATTTCTAAAAAAAGCTGCCTATAACGATTTATATTGTTTATCAAAAACACTCCGAAAATATTTGCGGTTATATTCGATTGCAGCATTATTTGGAACATAAGCAGCCGCTAATTCGTTGTAATAATAAGCTTTGTCTTGATCTCCTAACTTGCTATAACAAATACACATTTGTAAATAGGGAAGCCATGTGTAGCTCGCTGGACTATGAAACGGACTCTCCGTCGCCATTGGTACTTCCGTTGCAAGTTTAAACCAAAATATCGCTTCGTTATATTTTTGTTGTTCCATATATATATATCCTATTCTTGTACAATTCTCCCCTCTAGGAACATCATATCGAAACGACTTCACGCAAGATTCAATTGCCTTTTCCCATGATCCAAGCTTTGCATAGCAATCTCCTAACTTACCACATGCATAAATTTTCTCTTCATACCATCCTTCATCTTGATTAAGAAATGTTTCATATAGCATAACTGCATCATCATATTTTTGGTTATCCATAGATTCATTAGCGTAATAAAATAAATCTCTCGGACTCAATTCTTCTCCTGCAGCTACAGCATTTTGAAAAATTTTCAAATTACGATTTGTTACCTTTTTTTCTTTTTTATGTGTAATAGCAACATTACTACTAAAAGTTTCACCAGAAATAGCTAAATACTCATGAACCTTTCCAAACCATTGAAATTGTTTTTCACGCTTTACAAGTCGATTTCTTTTTGTACAATATAAAGGTTTCCCGCTAGAATCCAATGCAAGATGATAAGGCATCGAAACAGCATCAATTTTAGGATCTAATTCTCTTTTTAAAAGTTTCAATGCTTCTTGAGCATCTTCTAATAATACGTCATCTGCATCTAGCCACAATATATACTCTTGCGTTGCTTTTGAAAAAGAAAAATTTCTTGCTGCTGCAAAATCATTAATCCATGGAAAGTCATATATGTTAGAGGTATATTGAGCTACAATTTCTTTCGTTCGATCAATGGAACCTGTATCAACTATAATAATTTCATCAACAATTTTTTCGACTGCATCTAAACATCGACCTATTGTATCTTCCTCATCTCGAACAATCATACATAAACTAATTGTAATTCCTTGCTTGTTCAACATAATCACCCTCTTCCAAATCAATCATATGTTATACATACAATAAACTTTCCACTTTTTTAACTTGCACAAGCAGTTTAAGATTTCTTTTCAATAATTCAAATGTCCGTGTCATTTTCTTTCGGTTTTGCATCTACTATATAATGAACGCTTTATGGAGGTGAATTTATGTCAAATAATAATTATTCAGATGGATTGAATCCCGATGAATCTTTATCAGCTAGTGCATTTGACCCTAATCTTGTAGGACCAACATTACCACCAATACCACCGTTTACCCTTCCGACTGGGCCAACTGGACCGACTGGACCAACTGGGCCGACTGGGCCAACTGTACCAACTGGGCCAACTGGGCCAACTGGGCCAACTGGACCGACTGGACCGACTGGGCCAACTGGTACAACTGGTACAACTGGACCAACTGGTGACACTGGTGCTACTGGACCGACTGGGCCAACTGGTACAACTGGTACGACTGGACCAACTGGGCCAACTGGTACAACTGGTACAACTGGTACGACTGGGCCAACTGGTGACACTGGTGCTACTGGATCGACTGGGCCAACTGGTGACACTGGTGCTACTGGACCGACTGGGGCTACCGGACCGACTGGGCCAACTGGACCGACTGGACCATCAGGGCTAGGACTTCCAGCAGGATTGTATGCATTTAACTCCGCTGGGATTTCTTTGGATCTTGGACTTAATGCTCCAGTACCATTTAATACTGTCGGATCTCAGTTTGGTACAGCAATTTCTCAATTAGATCCTGATACTTTCGTAATTAGTGAAACTGGATTCTATAAAATTACTGTTATCGTATATACTGCAGCAGTAAGTGTATTAGGTGGCCTTACAATTCAAGTGAATGGATTACCTGTACCAGGTACTGGGGCTACTTTAATCTCAGTTGGAGCACCTATCGTTGTTCAAGCAATTACGCAAATTACGACAACTCCATCATTAGTTGAAGTAATCGTTACAGGGCTTGGGCTATCATTAGCTCTTGGTACAAATGCATCTATTATTATTGAAAAAATCGCTTAATTTTTTTACTTAGCAGTAAAACTGATATCAGTTTTACTGCTTTTTCATTGGTAAATTCAATCATTAAATCCTTCTTTTCTACATAGTCATAATGTTGTATGACATTCTTCAGGAGGCACTTATATGGAAAATAAATCGGCTGTCCAGCTTTATCTTGAGTTATTAAAGAAAACAATTTTATTTGAAATATGGTTAGAATACGAACCATACTTACCTGCTTCGTTACATATATCTAAAGAACTATCATATGAACCAGTTACGGTTCCACTTCCTTTATTTCTTAAGCAGTATGTAGAAAATCACAATTTAAAAATCGTTAATCCTAATGTTTCAAACAATGAGCGTCAAGGTGGCAAGGATTGGCCAAGAGCTGCACACAGTATGGTTGGTCGAAAACGTATGAATCAATTACAAGAAGCGATGGAAACTGTAGTCAGGGAAAATATAGAAGGCGATTTTATTGAAACTGGTGTATGGCGCGGAGGATCATGTATTTTTATGAATGGGTTTTTACAAGCAAACAACATTAAGGATCGTACTGTATGGGTTGCCGATTCGTTTGAAGGTCTGCCCGCACCTAACTTAGAACAATATCCGAAAGATTACGGTGATTATTTACACACATTCGATTACTTACGAGTTTCTTTAGAAACAGTGCAAGAAAACTTTAGAAAATATGATTTATTAAATGATCAGGTGAAGTTTTTAAAGGGGTGGTTTAAAGATACATTGCCTTCAGCACCGGTAGAAAAAATTGCAATTGCTCGCCTTGATGGTGATATGTATGAATCAACGATGGATAGCCTTGTAAATTTATACGATAAAGTTTCAACAGGTGGCTTTATTATTATTGATGATTATGGATTGATAACATGCGCAGAAGCTGTAACAGATTTCAGAAGTGAAAGAAACATAAAAACTCCTATGACTCAAATTGATGATTTCGGTATTTATTGGCGAAAAGAATAGAATACAATTTTATTCTTTTTTGGGGGTTCTATCACACTACTGATTCATAAGAAGCAATCGTGTAAAGTTCCCCTCACTATAAATGTTTAACTTATATATGCAATAAAAATCTCTTACTTTACTACAAGGACGGAGTGAAGGTATGAACGAAAATGAGAAAAAAATCACATTAATTCCCCCCCCAGAACTCGTTCAATATGTAGGTGGTGACTTTGAAGAAGTTGGAAAAGAATTTTTGCAGTATTTTATTGAAATTGGCAATTTAAAATCAAATGAAACAGTGTTAGATGTAGGCTGTGGTATCGGCCGGATGGCGGTTCCATTAATGAACTATTTAAGCGATGATGGTACTTATTATGGATTTGACTTATTTAATAAGGGAATTACATGGTGCAAAAATAACATTTCAACACGCCGTAACAATTTCCATTTTGAACATGTCGATATATATAACCAATTCTACAATCCCGATGGAAAAGAAGATGCTTCCCAATACAAGTTTCCATATGAAGATGAATCATTCGATTTTATTTTTTTAACGTCTGTATTTACCCATCTCCTTCCGAAAGAATTAGAACATTACGTACGCGAGATTGCACGAGTTCTGAAAAAAGATGGGAGATGTTTTATTACTTTCTTTTTAATTAATCCTGAATCTTCTTATTACTTAAATGCAGGACTAAGTCCGTTAGGTTTTTACCATCAAATTGACAATTGTTATGTTCTAAATAAAGATATCCCGAATTTCGCAGTTGCCTATCCTGAGGAAGATATTCGTACTCTATTAAATAAATATGGGCTAGAAATGCAGACTCCTCCTCATTATGGTTCATGGTGTGGCAGAACTGAACACACAAGTTATCAAGATATGATTCTTACACAGAAAATTTCTGAAAGGTAGTTGTATATGGAAAATATAAAAAATGTACCTCTCGTTTCCATCCTTATTCCTACCTATAATCGGCCACATTATTTTAAAATTGCTCTAGAAAGTGCATTAGCACAAACGTATTCAAATATTGAAATTATTGTAGGAGACGATAGCACAAATAATGAAACAGAAAAATTAATATACAGAGATTATTTACATAAGCATAAACATATAACGTACATTCGAAACCCCTCTACTTTAGGACAATTTCATAACGCCCTTATGCTTTTAGAACAATCAAATGGAGAGTACATAAATTTCTTAATGGACGATGATATATTTTATAATAATAAAATTGAAAAAATGATGTTTTATTTCCAAAAAGACTTAGATCAAAATCTCGCACTTATTACATCTTATCGTACTTGGATTAATGATGATGGAGAGATAATTGAACAACATCCCTCCATGAAAAAATTATATGATGAAGATACTTTATTAAACGGGGAAGATTTTGGAAACCATATGCTTATACTGGGACAAAACATTATTGGTGAACCTACGACGGTACTCTTTCGAAAACATCTATTAGCAGAACCTTTCGGCACTTTAAATGGTAGAAAATATGGTTGTAGTGTTGATATGGCCTCTTGGATCAGTTTACTGTCAAAAGGTGATGCGATGTATATAACTGAGCCCTTAAGTTCATTCCGCCTTCATAAGGGACAGCAAGTACATCACAAATTCCTTGAAGGTTGTGAAGATTTTTCACATCTCGTTTTAACCTCCAAAAAATATGGTTTCTTACAAGATAGCACCCATTATAAATCGAGTCTGTTAAAAGCTTGCAAATGGCACGATGATGCCGCGAATTTTTACAAATTATTCCCAAATCTCATTCCAACTTCCGATACACATGCCCGTCTCTCCCATTGTTTAAATATCATTACAAAAGAACTCCGTGCCATATAGTCCATCACACGGCAGGCACTACTCCTTCCGTGTGATGTATGACTTCCCACAAATAGTGGAATAAATGTATGCATAGTCTGCTTGTATATTATTTTTATCATGACATGATCCATATACTTACTAGGCGATAGAAAGGAATACACACATTGAAAGATTCAAATTCTCAATATCAAATAGACTACGTATTGCTATTCATTTTATTTGCCATTGGGATTGTTAGTTGCTTTGCAATTGCAAGTGCACAAGCCTCTTTACCACCATTTTTGCAAAATGTAAATTTTGTATTAAAGCAAATCCAGTGGTACTTCATTGGATTCATTGCCATTGGTATGATTATGATTATCGATTTCGATCGTTATCAAAAAATTGCTTGGTATTTATATAGCTTTGCATTGGTACTACTTATTGGACTAGAATTTCAAGTACCAGGTGCCGTTACAATTAAAGGTGCGACCGCTTGGTACAGGCTCCCAGGCATCGGAAATTTCCAGCCTTCCGAAATTATGAAATTGTTTTTAATTATCGTCATCGGACGAATTATAGCTAATCATAATGAGAAATATTTTTACCGAACAATACACGATGATTTTCTATTACTCGGAAAAATATGCGCAACAAGTTTGCCGCCATTACTACTGATTGCAAAGGAACCTGATTTAGGAAACACAATGGTAATTTCAGCTATGCTTGCAGCAATGATATTAGTTTCTGGTATACGTTGGCGTTTTATTTTCGGGTTAGTTTCCGGTATCTTTGTAGCTGGCTTTACATTAACGTATATTTTTTTCACTCATACAAAATTCTTTAAAGCACACATTTTACAAGAATATCAACTAAATCGCTTCTACGGCTGGTTAGCGCCATACAAATATGATGCGCAAGGCTATCAATTAAGACAAGCTTTCTTAGCTACCGGATCAGGAGAAATGCAAGGAAAAGGTTGGGAAAATGGACAAGTATACTTTCCAGAACCACATACAGATTTTATTTTCACGAATGTCGCTGAGCAATTCGGATTTTTAGGCGCAAGCGTCATTATTGCACTTTTTTTCCTACTTATTTTCCGCATGATTCATATCGCTATAGAAAGTAATGACCCTTTCGGTAGTTACATCTGCGCTGGTACAATCGGAATGTTTACTTTTCAAGTATTTCAAAATATCGGGATGACAATCGGATTACTACCTATTACAGGCATCACACTACCCCTTATGAGCTACGGAGGAAGCTCCTTACTCACATACATGATAGCGATTGGATTTGTTTTAAACGTCCGCTCAAGAACGAAAATCTTTATGTTCAACTGAAGCACAAAAACGGTATATTTTTATCTCTATCCTTTTTTAGATATACTAATGAAAAATATGATGGAGGTTTAAATATGAAATATGACATTATAGGGGATATTCATGGATGCTTCCAAGAGTTTCAAGATTTAACGAAAAAACTCGGATATAACTGGAATAGTGACTTGCCGATTCACCCTGATCAACGCAAACTTGCTTTTGTTGGCGATATCACAGATCGCGGTCCTCATTCATTACGTATGATTGAAATTATATGGGAACTTGTCATAAATAAAAAAGTGGCGTATTACGCTCCTGGAAATCACTGCAATAAGCTATACCGATTTTTCCTTGGACGTAATGTGACAATCGCTCATGGACTCGAAACAACTGTTGCCGAATATGAAGCACTGCCTTCTCATCAACAAAACATGATAAAAGAAAAATTCATCACACTTTACGAGCAATCCCCTTTATATCATGTACTCGATGAAAAAAGGTTAATTGTGTGTCACGCCGGCATTCGGCAAGATTACATAGGAAGACAAGATAAAAAAGTACAAACCTTTGTATTATACGGCGATATTACAGGAGAAAAACATGCTGACGGCTCTCCTGTCCGTCGCGACTGGGCGAAGGAGTATAAAGGAACAACTTGGGTTGTATATGGACATACACCCGTAAAAGAACCTCGCTTTGTAAATCATACAGTCAACATTGACACTGGTGCTGTATTTGGTGGCAAACTAACTGGACTACGTTATCCTGAAATGGAGACTGTTTCCGTTCCTTCCTCCCTGCCTTTTGTCCCTGAGAAATTCCGCCCAATTTCATAACCCATATGTAAGGATTACCGTATCATTTAGGCGTCTCTCATATAAAAACTGGGTAAAGTCATTAAAAAAAGATGCAATAAAGTGCATCTTTTTTTAATGACACGGCATATACTGTCGCAGGAGGTGACAGAATGAAGAAAAAATCTTCTAAACAAAAAAGAAAATGCCCGCCTTTTTATCTGCCCATGTACGGAATTAACAACTGGTGCAGCATTCGAGCTGCTGCTGTAGAAGAACTGGAAGAACAAGAGGCTTCCACAAAAAACAAAGATAGACCAAAATATGTCTCATTACAGAATGCTGTAATGAGCCGCATAATTGATAATAGAAAAGCAAAGATGCAGCAAAAAAATAAACCTCTCTCTACTCATACTGAACAGATTGTGCCTTCTGAGCAAGTAGAGAAGAATACAGAAGAAAACAGCCCTGTAGCAATAAATAAAAAAGTGGAAGCAGAAATTCCAGCTGCTATTATAAATCAAGTGAAAAAAATTAAAGAAGCATTAGTACCATCAGGTGATATACAAACAGAAAAAACGATTATCATTCAGACCCCTACATCTGAAAATACAAAAGTAAAAAAAGATGGACGGTATGCATATGCAGAGGGTCTTCACTCTCATGCAGAGGGTACAGCTTCACATGCAGAAGGACTTCTGACACATGCAAAAGGTTCTTTCTCTCATGCAGAAGGATCAAAAACGAAAGCAACTGGACATAGTTCCCATAGTGAAGGAAGTGAAACGACAGCAGGTGGCTCCTATTCTCATGCGGAAGGTAAACATACAATCGCTTTAGGCGAAGCAGCACATGCAGAAGGAACCGCGACTATCGCTAACGGATTCTCTTCTCATGCGGAAGGTAATCATACATCAACAGCTCATTTTGCAGGTAGCCATATTATGGGGCGCTTCGGCACAGCAGATGAATCTTATTCTTGGTTTATTGCAAACGGCACAAATGAAACCGATCATAATATCGGTGCAAAGTGGCTTGCTCATAATGGAGAAATGTACATTGAGGGTGCTTCTTACAATGCAAGCGGAACTGATTTTGCGCAAATGTTCGAAACAGTAGACAATACTTTTATTGATGTAGGTTATTTCGTTACATTTAGTAGCGAAGAAAAAATTCGAATCGCTACTTCAAACGATTCATTCATCTTAGGAATATCTAGCGCCACCCCCGCTCTTATAGGAAATAGCGGCGCTTTAAGTTGGCAAAAACGCTATAAAACAGATAGCTTTGGAAAACGTCAATATGTACGTACGGAATCGCAAGACATACAACCTCTTTTAAATACAGAATGGGATCCAGCTTGCAAATATATAGCAAGAAAAGACCGTAACGAGTGGCTTCCTGTCGGATTAATTGGACAAATGTTAGTACGTGATGACGGTACTTGCGAAACGCATGGATATTGTCGTCCAAATAACGATGGCATTGCTACAAAATCTGAAAGTGGCTTTTTCGTTATAAAGCGCACGGGCGACAATCAAATTTTAATATTATTCCGCTAAGAAAAAAGGGAACAAAATTCTTCGTTACATAAGAATTTTGTTCCCTTTTTAAGTATGTCTTAATACCGCTTGCATATCGCTTGGAATCGGTGTAGTGAAAGACATTTCTTTCTCTAAAATAGGATGATAAAACGTCAAGGATGTACTGTGAAGCGCTTGTCGCTTCATTTCATCTCTTTTTCCACCATATAAATTATCGCCAAGTAGCGGATGTCCTATGTGCGCCATATGTACACGAATTTGATGCGTTCTCCCTGTATCGAGCTCAAGTGATACATGCGTCTTATGATTGGCGCTATCGATCACTCTAAAATGAGTAACGGCTCTTTGCCCCTCCTCACAAACGATTCGCTCAATAATGCTATCCGATTTTCGTCCAATCGGTGCGTCAATCGTCCCTTCTCTTTCTACCATCTCACCGTGAACGATCGCTTCATACGTTCTTTTCACAGCTTTTTGTTGATGCTGTTTCGATAAAAGATGATGTACGAAACGATTTTTTGCAATAAGCATAAGCCCTGAAGTATCACGATCTAACCTCGTTACGATGTGCACCGTACTTGCAAGATGTTGCTTATCATAATGAGATAAAAGCGCATTTGCAACACTTCCAGCCGGGTGTTCTCTAGACGGAATCGTTGACATGTTCGCCTCTTTATTTATGACAAGAACTGCATCATCTTCATATACAATACATAAAGGGATATCTTCTGCAATCATCCCTTCACTTCTTTCCTCCACGGGAAAAAAGACACGTAATTCTTCACCAGCTTGCAACTGATGACGAACGCTCGCATGTTGACCATTTACTTCTATAGATCCGCCATGAAACTTTATATCCGTTAATGCGGCTTTAGAAATCCCCTTTGTTTTTAGAAATTCTCTAACTAAAGTTCCCTCTTGGGCCGATTCTATATCCCATTTCAATGTAAATCTGTTCAAATATATAAACCCTTTCTATTTATCTGCAACAAACGAGTCACGAACTCGTTTCCAGAACGGAAATGGACGGAAACGAACAAATCGTACTTTCTCGTTTGCCACGCGATACTGAATTGATTTCACATCTTGATGAACCATCGTTAAATGGTCCACCGTAATTTGTAAGTTCATTCCTGCAGTCGGCTTCAGCACGCATGTATGATGTTTCGGCAATACGAGCGGCGAACCTACCGTACGAAACACACGGTTATTAATAGATGCCATTTCTGCAATTTGGATCGCTTCAATAGAAGGGTGAATAATTGCTCCGCCAAGCGCCTTATTATACGCAGTACTTCCCGAAGGAGTAGAAATACAAAGACCATCCCCGCGGAACGTTTCAAAGTACTCTCCGCGTATTTCCACTTCTGTTACTAATGTACCTTCTGCACTTTTCACAGTCGCTTCATTCATCGCTAAATACTGTGACTCTTTGCTCCCATTCACATAGCGAATAATCACTTCTAAAAGCGGATATTCCACCACTTGGAATGGTGTTTTAGCAATTGCAATTACTAATTTCTCTACTTCTGTCGGTAACCAATCTGCATAGAAACCTAAATGCCCTGTATGTACACCAACAAATGCTGTTTCATCCAATCGATTATAATAACGATGAAACGCATATAAAAGCGTTCCATCTCCCCCAACAGAAATTACAATATCGGGTTCCTGTTCATCCATTATAAATCCAAAATCTAGCAAGTATTCTTTCATCGTGCTTGCCAGTGCATCTGATGATTGATCTCCCTTTGACATAATTGTAAATTTCATCGCCCAACACCCTTTAGTTTATGATTCGGAATCTTTCGTTTCTTGCTTTCTTGAAAAAGCTTTCTGCGCTTCTTGAATTTCAAGACGGATAGAAGACATTTCTTCATCTAATAAAAATGCTGCTTCCGCTGCACGTTGCAAGCGTATTTTAATATCTTCAGGAAAACGTCCACTATATTTATAATTTAAAGAATGCTCAATTGTTGCCCAAAAGTTCATTGCTAGCGTACGTATTTGGATTTCTACCAATACTTTTTGTTCACCTTGAATCGTTTGAACTGGGTAACTAATGACAACGTGATAAGAACGATAACCGCTATCTTTCTTCTGCGTGACGTAATCACGTTCTTCCACGATTTCAAAGTCATTTCGCTTTCGAAGATATTCTACAACAGGCTTAATCTCATCAACAAATTGACACATCATTCGAAGGCCCGCGATGTCTTGCATATCTTCTCTTAGCCTGTCTAACGGTACATTTCTCTTCTCCGCTTTATCAATAATACTTGCAACCGACTTTACCCTTCCTGTTACAAACTCAATTGGAGAATGCTCTGTTAACATTGCAAATTGAGTACGCATTCCTTTTAGTTTCACTTTCAGCTCTGCCACCGCTTGGTGGTAAGGTGCTAAAAATTCTTCCCAATTTCGATTCATTTCAACCACCACCAAAATCAATCCATTTGCTTATAGAAATACTTTTTCTACAGCAGTTACTAGTTCTTCTCCGTAATTTGCATTACCTTCAATATTTTCAACTAAATATTCTACTTCTTCTTTTAAACCTTCTAATTCCATTTCAATGTCATTCACGCGAACGAACATAACCACGTCGTTATTCATCGCTTCATGCATTGCTTCCCAGCATGTATGTGGAATACTTACATAAATGAAAGATGATTCGTTTTCTAAGATATATAAAAATGATAAATTATCTGAGTCTACAAGTACGTGATTACGCGCACTTAACTCCTTTACCTCTATTTCACTATTTTCCGCACAAAAAATAAGAGCATTCTCTCTCTTTTCTACGCTCTTAACTTGGATTTTATTTTGCATGCTCTAACTCCTCCATCTCAACTTCCTGTCTTACTTAACAGTATTATTGTATCATAACATGGACGCAAACAAATAAAACATTGAACCAAATTTGTGAAAAAGCGATAATGTGTAAAGAATTATTTTTCAAAAGGAGCGCGCATACAATGACACAAGAAATTGAAATTGAATTTAAAAATATTGTTACAGAAGAAGAATTCAATACATTATGTAAATCATTCTCTATTGAAGGATTTACGAAACAGGTGAATCACTACTTTGAAACACCGAGCTTCTCATTAAAAGAAGCTGGCTCTGCACTTCGTATTCGTCATAAAGGAGAAACTTATACATTAACATTGAAACAACCTGCAGAAGTCGGCTTGTTAGAAACGCATCAAGTTATAACAGCAGATGAAGCAAGATTGATGATGAAAACAAATACAATTATTCAAGGCGCTGTAGTAGATCAACTACACACATTACAAATTCCTGTTTCTGCTTTAACTTATATGGGTAGTTTAACAACTGAAAGAGCCGAAACACTATTTGAAGGCGGAACGCTTGTCTTTGATCATAGTTTCTATTACAATCACGATGATTATGAAATTGAATTTGAAGTGCAAGATGAAGAAGCAGGCAAAGCTGCATTTATTCATTTGTTAAAGCAACACGACATACCAATCCGTCATACAAATAATAAAGTAAAACGCTTTTTCCTTGCCAAACAAAACAAAGCACGCTAAAGTGAAAATTCCACTAGTGAATACGTTCTACTAGTGGATACATCTCACTTTTTGAAAAAGAAAAGATTCTTTTACATCTGTAGAATAAGCAAAGAACGTTATGAAGGCTGTTTATTTGCCCTCCCTAACATTCCATTGCTACAATAGATATACATTTCATGGAAAAAGGAGTTTAAAAGGATGAGCAAGCAACCGATGACACCATTTGAAGCAATTGGCGGTGAACAATGCATTGCAATATTAGTAGACACATTTTATTCCTATGTCAGTAAACACCCTGACCTATCTCCCATCTTCCCGGATGATTTAACAGAAACAGCTAGGAAGCAGAAACAATTTTTAACACAATATTTAGGTGGTCCTAATTTATACACTGAAGAACATGGTCATCCTATGTTAAGAGCACGCCATCTCCCGTTTGAGATTACTCCAAAACGAGCAGAGGCTTGGCTATCGTGCATGGAGCAAGCAATGGATGACACAGGAGTGCACGGTCATATAAGAGAGTTCGTTTTTGAACGTTTAGCATTAACTGCTCAGCATATGGTTAATACTCCAAACGAAACAGGTGAAATATAATGGATAAACAGGAAGCAAAGCATATCAATATGCCATCTCCTTCCGCATGTGAGCATAAGTCTGTAGAAGCATATTTATTTATTGATCCACTTTGTAAAGATTGCTGGGAAATTGAGCCCTTTATTATTAAACTATGGCTTGAGTACGGGAAATACTTCTCTATTCGTCATATCGTAACAGGAAAAGTGGACGGAACGAACGCTTCCTCACACAAATGGAATAAACCTGCTAATATTCGATTTGTGTGGGAAAAGACAACAAGTTTACAAGGTTTTTCATGTGATGGAAAGGTACATATGCAAGAAGCATCGTCAACACCATATTTAGTTTCGATGGCAATTAAAGCAGCGGAGTTGCAGGGCCGAAAAGCAGGTTCGAAGTTTTTGCGAAAACTCCAAGAATACATTTTCCTTGAAAATGTATCAAATCCTAACTGCGAATTATTACTTGCATGCGCAAAAGATAGCAATATTGATGTAGAAGAATTTAAAAAAGACCTATATTCCGCTAGCGCAAAAAAAGCTTTCCAATGTGACTTAAAATTCACAAATGAGATGCATATTACAGAAATACCTTCTCTCGTATTTTTTCATGCAAATTCAGATGAAGAAGGTATTAAAATCGCTGGAACGTATTCCTACGATGTCTACGTACAATTATTGAAAGAACTTGTAAAATGTGAAATCGAGCCAGAACCATTACCACCTTTAGAAGTATTACTAGAAGCGACGCAATTTATCTCTTCAAAAGAAGTAGCATTTATATATGACTGCTCGAAGCAAGAAATTGAACGTGAACTAAAAAAATTACAACTGAAACGAAAAGTACAAATGATTGACGTAAAATGTGAGCGTTATTGGAAATGGATAGCAAAAGAAAAAGACCTGGTGTAAACACCAGGTCTTTTTCTTTACGGCTTATAAAAATATTAAAGGGGATGGGAGAAATTTTCACGTTCAAACAAAGGGGTATATGTTTGTATGTGAATTCGTTCACGCTTATTATATTACAAGATTCGACGTCAGATGACAACCCCTTTTGTCGAATTTCACACTTTTGTCACATTCTAAACGTTTTCATTTTTGAATAAGCTATAAAAAAGCTATTTTGGAGGTGTTTTGTATGAAAAAAACGTATATTTTACTTATCATTCTAGCCGTCATCGTTTCTTTTTTCTTGTACATCCTCTCTCTACTACAAGCTTTTCCTAAAATGATTGCCTTCCCTCTTTTATTTGGAGTCATTGTCATCGCTCTCTCTTATTTCAACCATAAAAAACGATTTAAAGGGTTTTAATGAACTGTAAAACTGCCTTCTAATTTAGAAAAAAGAAGACAATTCACTTTATTTTCTCGACAAATATCGACAAAACGACATCAAGAAAAAGACGAGGCAAATTCCTCGTCTTTTCTATTACTTCTCTTCAAATAATAATGCTTCTAATTCATTTAATTTCTCTTCAAATACTTGCAATGCTTCTTTTACTGGTTCTGGAGATGCCATATCTACTCCAGCTTTTTTCAGCACTTCAATTGGATAATCTGAGCTTCCTGCTTTTAAGAACTCATTAATGTAACGTTCTACTGCTGGTTGCCCTTCTTCTAAAATTTGTTTAGATAGAGCCGTTGCTGCACTAAATCCTGTTGCGTATTGGTATACGTAATAGTTGTAGTAGAAGTGCGGAATACGAGACCACTCTAAACCAATTTCTTCATCAATTACTAAAGCATCACCGAAATATTTCTTATTTAAATCATAGTAGATCTCCGTTAACATGTCTGGCGTTACCGCATGTCCCTCTTGTACTTTCTTATGAATAATATGCTCAAACTCTGCGAACATCGTTTGACGGAATACAGTACCACGGAATCCTTCTAAATAATGATTTAATAAGTATAGACGCTCTTTCTTATCTTCTGTCGTTTTTAATAAATAATCGTTTAGAAGCGCTTCATTACAAGTTGATGCTACTTCCGCAACGAAGATTGAATAATCACCGTATACGTGCGGCTGCGTTTTTCTTGTGTAGTAACTATGGACAGAATGGCCAAATTCATGAGCAAGTGTAAATAAATTATTTACATTATCATGCCAGTTCATTAAAATATAAGGATTTGTTCCATATGCACCAGATGAATATGCTCCGCTTCGTTTTCCTTTATTCTCATACACATCTACCCAGCGATTTTCATATGCTTCTTTCAAAATATCAACATACTCATCACCAAGTACATGTAAAGACTTTAATAACATGTCTTGCGCTTCTTCATACTTCACATTCATTTTCACTTCTGGTACAAGTGGTGTATATAAATCATACATATGAAGCTCATCAAGCCCTAGTGCACGCTTACGAATATCAATGTAACGATGTAGCAAGTGTAAATTATCATTTACAGATTCAACGAGTTGATCGTACACCGCTTCAGGAATATTATTATTACTTAATGCTGCTTGACGTGCAGAGTCATATTTACGAACGCGTGCATTAAAATTATTACGCTTTACAGCTCCGCTTAACGTACTTGCAAATGTGTTCTTATATTTTCCGTACGTTTCATATACAGCTTTGAACGCATCTTCGCGCACACGACGATCATCACTTTCTAAAAACTGAATGTAACGGCCATGTGTAATTTCTACTTCTTCTCCATCCTCACCTTTAATAGATGGGAATTTCAAATCCGCATTATTCAACATACCAAATGTATTACTTGACGCACTCATTACTTCAGATGCTTCTGCTAATAAAGCCTCTTCCGCTTCAGACAATACGTGAGGGCGTTGACGCGTAATTTCTTCTAACGCATGTTCATATACACTTAAGTCTCTATTTTCTTTCAAGAATGTTTGCAGTGTATCTTCTGAAATCGATAAAATTTCAGGCACAATATATGCTGTGCTACTAGATACTTGTGAATATAAGTTTGTTGCGCGATCATTTAACGCTTGATACACAGAGTTTGTTGTATCTTGATCGTAACGCATATGTGCATATGTATATAGCTTACCTAATCGCATTGAAATTTCATCTTCATATTGCAATGCTTCAAGTAAATTGTTCGCAGAGTCACCAAGTTTCCCTTTAAATTCAGTTAACTTCGGTAATAGCTCTTTAATAGCTTGGAATTCTTGTTCCCATTCTGCATCTGTTTGGAAAATATCTTCTAATCGCCACGTACTTGATTCTTCAATCTCGTTACGATCCGGTAATGTTTTTGCTGTGTTTTGTTCAGACATGCTTTAAGCCCTCCTTTAAATATCTCTACTTACATACAATTCGATTTTTCTTATGTAATTCCTTCACGATCAGTCTTTATTATATCCGCTTTTCCTTCTCTCATGTTGTACTTTGCCTCAAATAAAGATAAGGCATACGCTAAACTACTTTCATCATATTTCATAACTTCCTCCTCTGTTTTTACCATAACTATCCCCCGTATTTTCTGGTACTTATAAGTCCCTACTTTACGTAATACACCTGTATAGCATAAAAATGTCATATACTCAGTAACTGCTACTTTCCATATATGCTGTGAAAAGTACGGGAGCATACGCCTTTTCGTATACTTTTTTATATAACTCCACACGTATGGAAGGGAAATATAATCCCCTACCGCAAGCTCGCCTATACACTTCATATATAAAAAAGCTTGCCATATAAATGGATTTGTTTGAAAAGCAAATGAGGCCGGAAGCGGCACACCAATTTCAGAAGGGAAATTTGCTGGGGTACATTTACATTGATATAAGAGGCGTAATAGTGACTTATGATTATAATTCCAAATAGGCAAAGCATTTTTTCGAAAATAGTCCTTTCGCTTCTTCCATTCTCGTTCTAATATCTCCTTTTGAAAAGGAACAGAAGAAAAGAGCATTTCAAAAGTAGTCGTTTCAGCTGGTAAATATATAATATGTGAGAAAGAGACGCTTGTAGAAAACGAAGTGAGAAACGCGCATTTCATAAATGATTTTTGTTTCGAGCAGAAGAAAATAAGAAGTGGTTGAGGGTAAGATTGTAAGGAGAAAGCCATAAGGGAGGAGAAGTTCATCCAATAGGCAGAGTGCTTTTTCAATTGATTTCCACCAATAATCCAAATGACCTGTATACCAGCTCGCCAATACGAATAGGTTCGTTTGTACAGCTGTTCTATAGAGAGATTCGCGCACTGGTATTCAATCGCCACTTTTCTCCCTGCTCTCTCTATGAAAATATCCGGTCGCTGCTGAATCTCTGGTAAATAATGTTCTATATCTACATGAAAGTTTTGACGTTTGAACCATCTATATAACAATTCTTTACCGTGCCTATGATACATAGATTCTGCTTCATAAAAGGCTAAACATGAATCCACTTTCTTATGAGCAAAATGCCACTTTTTTTGTTTCCCTAATCTCATTAGTACTTCCTTCCCGCAAGCTGTGCAAAAGAAACTCTCCCTTTTACGCATACGGTGTAAAAGCTCTTCATCATGATGATAGAGTAGATGAATTTTTTCTCCGTTTTCTCTTTTAGCAATAAACATCGGAATCACATCCTTTCAGCTCCTTATATTCTACAATTTATTACAAATTCCTTTTAAAAAAGAGATGTCCCAATTTCGGACATCTCTTTTTATAATAAAGGCGATAATAACCGGTACGTTGATTCAACAATTCGTCTATGAAGGCGCCTTTTATGAAAACGATCGACATGAATTTCACTTGATTCTTCTAAATCATCTTTAAAATCTTGAACAAGTTTTCGAATGCTATCTGTATCATATAAAAAGGCATTTACTTCAAAGTTCAAATGAAAACTTCTCATATCCATATTAGCTGTCCCAATTGAAGCTAAATCAGAATCGACAATGACAACTTTACTATGGAGAAAACCTTTCTCGTATTCATATATCTTTACCCCTGCATCTAAAAGCTCTGGGAAGTACGATCTCGATGCGTAAAAGACAGTGCGCTTATCAGGCTTACTCGGCATTAACAAACGAACATCGATACCAGCAAGTGCCGCTACTTTTAATGCGGACAAAATATCATCATCCGGGATGAAATACGGCGTTGCAATCCAAATGGATTTCCGCGCAGAAGCAATCATGGCAAAATATAAATGTTTAATTGTTTCCCATTTATTATCCGGTCCACCTGCAACGAGCTGCACTCCTCCCCAATGCTCCCCCTCAACTGCTTTCGCTTGTAAATATTCAGGGGCTAGCACAGCCTCACCAGTCATATAAAACCAATCTTGAAGGAAAATAAGCTGCAAACTTTGCACAGCTTCACCACGCAAATATAAATGTGTGTCTCGCCAAAAGCCGAAGTACTTATCCTTCCCTAAATATTCATCACCAATATTTAATCCACCTACAAATCCTTCATTTCCATCAATAATAACGATTTTTCGGTGGTTTCGATAATTAATCTTATCGTTTAAAATCGGAAAGCGCACAGGGAAGAACGGAATCATTTCAACACCTGCGTCG
Organism: Bacillus cereus group sp. MYBK139-1; assembly: GCF_051916915.1. Classification (NCBI taxonomy): domain Bacteria; kingdom Bacillati; phylum Bacillota; class Bacilli; order Caryophanales; family Bacillaceae; genus Bacillus; species Bacillus cereus group sp. MYBK139-1. The sequence continues at coordinate 231,361 of NZ_JBQAHO010000003.1, forward strand.
TTTAATTCTTCAATATATGATTTTGATAATTTAAAACTTCCAACCGCATCATATAAAAAACGAACGACTACGCCTTCTTTTGATTTTTGTATTAAAATATCTTTAATTTCTGTTCCAAGCTTATCATCACGCACAATGTAATATTCCATATGAATATGATGTTTCGCTCGTTTTAATCCATCTAAAATAGCCTGAAACGTTTCATCTCCATTTGTTAATGTTCTCGTTTCAGTTTGAAATGAAATATTTAAAGCGCCTAAGCGATCCGCTAAACGAAATAACAGCTCTTGATGCTTATGATTGCGCAAAATCCGTTCTTCGTAATCTTCATGCCCCTTATATTGTAAAAACGCTTGTTCATCGAGCAACGCCTTCTTTTGGAACATTCTCTTCCTCCGAAAGTTCTGTCCGAATAATAAATAAGCGAAGAATCCAAATACCGGAAAAATCCCTAACACAATGAGCCATGTAAGTGTTTTTGATGGATGACGGTTCTCTAAGAAAATAACGCAGCCAATTAAAAATGCAGATACCGTAAATAAAATACTAATAATACCTAAAATCGAAACATCTTTTATCCCAATTACATCCGAATAAAATGCTACATCAATAAACATACGTAATGACACAAATAATGCAAACAATAGTAACACGAAGAAAATCAACTTTAACGTATTTTTCATCTCTTACCTCCTTACTAAGAAAGCTTTCCTATTCTTCATATAAAAAGCCGATTTCATACTACAGAAATCGGCCTACGTTTTAGCAGGAAAATTATTGCGAATTGTTTCAAGCGCATGCTCTTTCACAATTTGTTTCCCATACTCACTTACACGATGAATTGTTAAAGTTGATTCTTCCCCGTATTCTAAAACAATGCTTAAAATGCGATCAATTTCTTCTTCATCATGTAGCACTTCATCGAATTCCACATATACATAATAGCGGTCCTCAAATGAATACAGCTCATCTTTTATATCTTCAAAGATAAGACGATGGCTTAATGAAATGACATCTTCAAAATCATTAAACTTAATTAAAAAGCCAAACGTACCATCTTCGTTAAAGTTTGTACCTGCTTGTTCCTCTACCTCTTCCACTAATTCTTGCTGGAATAATGATTCAATACCTTCATCTAGAGGAATGTCTATAATTTTATCTACACCTATTGGTAGTTCTAGCTTTTGTCCATCCTTTGAAAGTTCTGCTTTCGTTACAAGTACTTCAATACCTTTATCGACTGCTTGCACTTGAATCCATAACGGCCCATCAATAAAGAAATCGTCATGATCACGAGCTTCGTCCATCATTTCCCAAAAGAGCTCTTCGCTTCTTTCGCGGTCATACCAAATTTCCTCACGATTAAAGCCTCTGTCCTCTATATCAATGTACGTAATAAAAAATTTCATTGTATGATCATTAATTCTTTCAATATCCAAAATACAACTCTCCCTTCCTGCTTAGAATTGTTATGAAGGGATTCCCCACTCATATGACAAATCAATAGATTCTTGTACTCTCATTTTATGATAAGATTCTCCAGAATGGAAATAAAATCGATTTATTTTACAAAAATAGTTATATACCTATCTTCATTCGATGTTATACACAAATATATCATTATGGCGATTTCTCACTTATAAAAAATTTGGACATACATTTCCATCTTCCCCCGTACACTGTAATAAAGTGAAACTTTTATTAGAGAAGATACTTTAGTCTCTTTTCACCACATACATATAGTTCGCTTATTAAAACATCATAATGGAGGCAGACGAATGGACTTAGAGTTTTTAACATCTGTACTAATGATTGTCGGTATCGATGTTGTATTAGGTGGTGACAACGCAATTGTCATCGCACTAGCTAGCCGAAATTTACCTGAATCGAAACGAAATAAAGCTATTTTGATCGGTACTCTTTTAGCAATCGTACTAAGAATTATCCTTACTATACTAGCTGTCTATTTGCTCGACATTCCATTTCTGCAGCTTATCGGGGGCATTTTACTTACATTAATTGCAGTAAATTTACTAACTGATAATAGCAACGATCTTTCTTCTATTCAAGGAAAAACAACTTTATTTCAAGCTGTGCGTACAATTGTATTCGCGGACCTTGTTATGGGATTTGACAACGTTATCGCCATTGCAGGGGCAGCTCACGGAAGATTTTTACTCGTAATAATCGGTTTACTCATTTCTATCCCGATTATTATTTGGGGCAGCAAACTCATTTTAATACTTATGGAACGCTTTCCATTCCTCATTTATTGCGGGGCAGCAATTCTCGCTTATACAGCAGGAAAAATGGTCACACATGAAGACAGACTGGCAACCTTTTTTCATAACAACCCAAGTTTCACTGCAGGCATTCCTTACTTATTTATTTTCACCATCTTATGCATCGGCTTTATCGTTCAACGAGTTCGATTACGAAATGTGAAACATTAAAAAAAACCTTCTACTATATAATAGGTAGAAGGTTTTCATATTATTATAATTAATTTACAAGACGCTGTGCTTCACGTAATTGGAACGTTCTTACTGTACGTGGTAAGAAACGGCGGATTTCGTCTTCATTGTAACCTACTTGAAGGCGTTTCTCGTCAATCATAATTGGACGACGTAAAATCCCTGGATAGTCACGAATCATCTTATATAAATCTTGAAGTGGTAAAGACTCTAAGTTTACATTTAATTCTTGGAAAACTTTCGAACGAGTAGAAATAATCTCATCCGTTCCGCTTTCTGTCATACGTAAAATCTCTTTAATTTCCTCAATCGTTAACGGGTCTGAGAAAATATTACGTTCTGTATAAGGAATATGATTTTCCTCTAGCCATAATTTCGCCTTTCTACAAGACGTACAGCTTGGAGAACTATATAATGTTACCATACAAAGCTCACTCTCCTTAAAGAGTACAAATTCTGTACTAATTACAGTTTAAATTTCTTAATTCAGCAATTTTTCGCGATACCTTGTCTTAAAACAAAGTGCAAAAATTGCTTTTCATGTAAGCAACAACTTTTAGTAAACAACAATTACTTTTAATAAGTAACTTCTATAATCATTATACAATAGATTTTGCAAGAAATATACAGTAAATTTCCTTCTAATTGAGAAAACTCTTCCGTGTATTTCACTGCTATGTAACATAATCGCACTTACTTCATCTGTTCTTTAACAATAATCTTCAACCCTCTTAACGCTTGCTTTTCATAGATTTTTCATATGATTTATAGTTATTTCCTCATAATCTTTTCTATGAAAAAGAGAACGTTTTCTTACCTTTTTTTGATAAATCAATTAAGAAATGTAAGACTATATAAGTGAGAATCAAAAGAACGTTTGTTCTTATTTTAACAAACATTCTCGTTCATGTCTATACGATTTCTAAAATATATTAAATATTTTTCTGACATTTCTTTCTTTTTCATCTTTTATCTCATACAATAAAAATACAGACAGGCAAAGGGGGAATTTGCAAATGATTGCTTTTTTTATTGATTTTGTCACTGTTGCTGCCCTCATCATCGGAATAACAGCATTGATTGGTGTCATTACAAATAGCATTGGTGAAAAACTCTTTGGCGGAAAAGAAAAGATGAAGTTTGTTAATAAAAGTTTGGATGTGCAATCCGGCTGGAACGAGGTCGGCGGGAAAGGGATTTATAAGAAACGTACGTATTAAAAAAAGCAGGCGGTTAGCCTGCTTTTTTCTTATTTCTCCACTGACGCCCATTTAAAGCTTAAATCGCCGCCATATTTATGGTTGTACATATTTTTAATTGATTCTCTTTGTAAGTATGCTCTACCACGTTGATATACCGGTACAATCGCAGCGTCATCAAGTAACATTTTCTCTGCTTCTAGTAAGCTTTTCCAACGAGCATTTACATCGCTTCCATCTTTTTTCGCTTTCATGATGATCTCATCATATTTCGGATTAGAATATTTCATTTTATTTTGTGATCCATCAGTTACAAACATATCAAGATATGTAATTGGATCTGGGAAGTCTGCACTCCATCCAGAGAATGACATGACGAAATCGCCCGCATCTTCTAGTTTTAGTTTTTGTGCAAATGGTTGCTGTTTAATTTTCACTGTTAAACCTGGTAAATTCTTTTCTAATTCACCTTTTAAATATTCACCAGTTTTCTTCGATAATTCAACGTCTTCATTTAATAGCTCTAATTCGATTTCATTTTTACCAAGCTCTTTTTTACCAGCTTCCCAATATTTCTTTGCTTCTTTCACGTTTGGTTTTACAATATCTCCATTTACAGCACGGAAGTCCTTTTTATCCGGTCCTTTAATGAAGTTATCAGGAATTAATCCTGTCGCTGGCTTAGAACCGTTATTTAATAATGTATCAACGAACGGCTTACGTTCAAAAGCAAGTGAAATTGCTTTACGAATGTTTTTATTTGCTAACGCTGGATCTTTTTGATTTAAACGAAGGAAGAATACAGATGTATCTTCTACTGTTTGGAAATCTGGTTTTCCTTTATATTTATCGATGAACTCTGCTAATAACGTCGCTCGATCGATTGCATTTGTTTCATATAAATTAATTGGCGTAGACGTATCTTTTACAATATTAAAGTTTACTTCCTCAATTTTCACTTCTTTATTGTCCCAATATGACGTGCTCTTTGTCATTTTAAAACTGCGTTCATGTTGCCAATCGCTTAATGTAAATGGTCCGTTATAAAGCGTTGTATTCGCTTCCAAACCAAACTTCGTACCTTGCTCTTTCACAAACTTTTCATTCACAGGATAGAAGATTGGATATACCATTAAATCTACAAGGTATGGAATTGAATTATCTAATTCCACTTCTAATGTATAATCATCAATTGCCTTTACCCCTAATTGATCCGGACTCATCTCTTTTTTATTAATTTTCTCTGCATTTTTTATATCATACATAATGTACGCTGATTTCGCAGCTGTATCTGGGTTAATCGCTCTTTGCCATGCGTATACGAAATCTTTCGCTGTCACAGGCTCACCATTTGACCATTTTGCGTCTTCACGTAATTTAAATGTATATTTTTTACCGTCTTCTGACTTTTTGAATTCCTTCGCTACACCAGGAACTAGCTTATCATCTTTTCCTAAACTGTATAAGCCTTCCATCGTATTAGTCATTACTCTTGAAGAAACTGCATCAGCTGATAACGCTGGATCCATCGTTGGAATCTCTTGTGTTTCAATTAAGTTAATAACTTGCTTCGCACCGCTTTTCCCGCTATCCCCTTTTGCGTTCGCTTGCGGTTCATCTTTTTGGTAGCTACATGCCCCTAACATCATGCTCATCGCTACTGTTGATACTACAAAAACTGGCATCTTTTTTTTCATATTTCCACCCTCCACAAAAATGTTAGCCCTTTCATTTTCAAACAAATAGAAATATATATATGTTCCAATAATTCATATTATACACACAAATATATTTTTTGTATATTTATATTTCTATTTCATTAAAATTTTCTGTTAAAAAAATAAACCTTTGTAAACGTTTCATATTGCTGTTTTCCCTTACTGAAGTGTCAGAAATAATTATTTTTATATTTTTCTAAATTATTAGATAAAAACAAATTTTATATTCTATAATACTTTCTGCATAATTATCCTTCTGTTTTTATCATAAAATAGCGCTCCCTTCATAATAAAGATATGTAGGTTAAAATGAGTGCAAAGGTTAAGAAAGTATGTTACGATACACTTTGCTAAAAATAGATATCGGTAAAGAGGGGACGGACATGACAGCAATTCAGGCAAAAAACGGGCCTACCGAGAAATTAAGTTTATTCTTATTAACATGGCCTATTTTTCTAGAAGTTTTTCTATTTATGTTAATGGGGATCGCTGATACTTTCATGTTAAGTGCATTATCAGACGATGCTGTATCTGGGGTTGGTGCAGCGAATCAATATCTCCATATCGCTATTTTGGTACTAGAAGTCATCGGGAACGGCGCAGCTATCGTCGTATCTCAATACCTCGGTTCCAAACGTTTTATGGAAGCATCTAAAATATCAGCTTTAGCCGTCACATTAAATTTAGTGGTCGGACTCGTTATAAGTGCTGGTTTTCTTTTATTTTCAAAACATATGATGATGGCGATGAACTTACAAGGCGATGTACTTATGTATGCACAGAGCTATTTATCCATCGTCGGAGGAGCTATTTTCCTTCAAGCTATTATTAATTCATTAGCCGCAATTATCCGCGTACATGGCTTCACAAAGCAAGCGATGTTTATTTCACTTGGAATGAATATTATTCATATCGCTGGAAACTACGTACTCATTTTCGGGAAATTTGGTTTTCCAGAGCTTGGTGTACAAGGGGCTGCTATTTCTTCTGCTGCCAGCAGGCTAATAGCGCTTATCGTTTTCTTCTGGTTACTGTACCGTGTTATGGAGTACCGTGTGAAATTACAATACTACTTCACCTTATCAAAAGAATATATCGGGAAAATTTTAAAGATCGGGATTCCATCTGCATTTGAGCAGGTTATGTATCAAGCTTGCCAAATTGTCTTCTTATACTATGCAACATATTTAGGAACGGAATCGTTAGCGGCTAGACAATACGCTACGAACATTTCCATGTTCACTTATTTATTCGCTATTGCAATCGGTATGGGAACTGCAATTATTATTGGGCGCCTCGTTGGCGGTGGTGAAAAAGATGAAGCGTATGAACGTGTATGGAAAAGTGTAAAGTGGGCGATTGGTGTCACTTTATGTATGGTTGCTCTCGTTATTACATTCCGCACACAATTAATGGGACTATTTACAGATAATCCGCACATTATTGCGTTAGGTGCAAGCGTTCTTTTACTAAGTGTACTACTTGAAACAGGGCGTACGATGAACATCGTCATCATCAATTCACTTCGCGCAGCTGGTGACGCAAAGTACCCAGTTTTAATCGGCGCATTCTCTATGGTGTTAATGAGTTTACCACTCGGTTACTTTTTTGCCTTCCATTTAGATATGGGGCTCGTTGGTATTTGGCTAGCAATTGCTATTGATGAATGGACACGTGCGATTATTATGTTCTTCCGCTGGAAAAGTAGAGCATGGGAACGTTATGCACTTGTTAAACCTGAAGAACAAGAGGAGATTGTTTCTGTTCAGGCGCAATAATACTCGTTTAATTAAAGCGTAGTCTTTAGTAAAGACAACTTATATCTGTGATTCTTTAAATATATCGACTTACCGAGAAATATTGACAACTCTTTTATATAGTAAAAAATCCATTCTTCCGTGATAGAAGAATGGATTTTTTATTATTGATAAATCTCTTTATATTTCTTATACTCCGCTTCAGAACATAATACGAAATGTCCTGGGCGAATTTCACGCATTGTCGGTTCTTCACTACCATAATTGTGCTGAGATGGATCGTATACGATACGTTTACGATTGCGCTCATAATCTGGATCTGGAAGTGGAATTGCTGATAATAGTGATTTTGTATATGGATGAATTGGATTTGCATATAACTCATCACTTGTTGTTAATTCAACGATTTGACCACGATACATTACGCCAATGCGGTCACTAATGTATTTTACCATTGATAAATCATGGGCAATGAATAAGTATGTTAAACCTTTTTCTTTTTGTAACTTTTTCAGTAAGTTTACAACTTGTGCCTGAATTGATACGTCAAGTGCTGAGATTGGCTCATCGGCAATAATAAATTCAGGTTCTACAGCAAGTGCACGAGCGATACCGATACGTTGACGTTGTCCACCTGAGAATTCATGCGGGAAACGGTTTGCGTGCTCTTTATTTAAACCAACTGTGTTTAATAATTCATGAACACGGTCCATACGATCTTTTTTGTTTTTCGCTAATCCGTGAATATCAATACCTTCTGCAATAATATCCCCTACTGTCATACGCGGGTTTAATGATGCATATGGATCTTGGAAAATCATTTGCATTTTACGGTTGAATTTCTTCAGTTCTGCGCGTGATTTTTTACCATGTACATTCTCACCATCAAACAATACTTCACCAGCAGTTGCATCATATAAACGAATAATCGTTCTTCCAGTTGTTGATTTACCACAACCTGATTCTCCTACAAGACCAAATGTTTCTCCGCGGTAAATATCAAATGAAATATCATTAACCGCTTTAACAACACCACCACTCACGTCGAAGTGCTGCTTTACATTTTTTACTTCAATTAATTTCTCACGTTGTTTAGTCATGTTGTTCACCTGCTTTCATTTGAAGAATGCGTTTTTCAACGACTGCCGGCGGTTTTACTTCTGGAGCTTGCTCATGAAGTAACCAAGTTGCCGCATAGTGTGTTTCACTTACTTTAAATAAAGGTGGGTCCATTTCAAAATCAATTTTTAATGCCTGTGGATTACGTGGTGCAAAAGCATCTCCCTTTGGCGGCTTCAATAAATCTGGAGGCGTTCCAGGGATTGCATATAACTCTTCTTCTGAACCATCTAAACTTGGCATAGATGCGATTAAGCCCCAAGTATATGGATGTTTTGGGTTGTAGAAAATTTCATCTACAGTTCCGATTTCAACAACTTTACCAGCGTACATAACTGCTACGCGGTCCGCAACATTTGCCACTACACCTAAGTCATGCGTAATGAAAATGATTGCTGCTTCTGTTTTTTGCTGAATGTCCTTCATAAGCTCTAAAATTTGCGCCTGAATTGTAACGTCTAGCGCTGTTGTCGGCTCATCCGCAATCAATAATTTCGGGTTACAAGCTAACGCCATCGCAATAACTACACGCTGCCTCATACCACCAGAGAATTGGTGCGGATATTGTTTTAAACGAGCTTCTGGATTTGGAATACCTACAAGGTCGATTAATTCCAACGCAACTTTACGTGCGTCTGCTTTACTCATCCCTTGGTGTTTAATAAGGCCTTCCATAATTTGATTTCCAATTGTCATCGTTGGGTTTAATGATGTCATTGGATCTTGGAAAATCATCGCGATATCTTTACCACGTACTTGCTGCATTTCTTTTTCTGTTAATTTCGTTAAGTCACGACCTTCAAATACGATTTCACCATTTTTAATGCGTCCAGGAGGATTCGGAATTAATCCCATTAACGCTTTAGAAGTAACTGATTTCCCAGAACCAGATTCTCCTACAATCGCTAATGTTTCCCCTTTTTTCAAATCAAAAGTAACGCCGCGTACAGCTTGTACTTCACCTGCATGTGTATCAAAGGAGACTTGTAAATCTTTTACCTCTAACAATGTTTTCATCTTTGCCTCTCCCCTCTTTTACTTACGCATTTTTGGATCTAACGCATCGCGTAATCCGTCTGCCATTAAGTTAAACGCTAAAATTAATATACTGATGACAACCGCAGGAATGAACATCATATGCGGATACGTTTGAATTGATTTATAACCGTCATTTACAAGAGAACCAAGTGATGCGAATGGTGGCTGAATACCTAAACCGATAAAGCTTAAGAACGCCTCACCAAACACCGCTGTTGGAATTGTAAACATTGTCATTACGATAATTGGTCCCATTACGTTCGGGATTAAGTGTTTTACAATTAACTGTGTATTTGTTGCACCTAATGTACGAGATGCTAATACGTATTCTTGATTTTTTAATTTTAGGATTTGTCCACGAACGATACGCGACATCCCTATCCAACCTGTAATCGCCATTGCAAGTGTAATTGACCATATACCAGATCCCATAATGATTACCATTAAAATAACGATGATTAAGTATGGAATACCGTTAATAATCTCCATAATACGTTGCATAATATTATCTACTCTACCGCCATAGAACGCTGAAATACCTCCATATGCAACCCCAATTATTAAGTCAATTGCTGCTGCTAAAAGAGCAATATATAATGATACGCGTGTACCTTCCCATGTTCTTGTCCATAAATCGCGTCCAAGATCATCTGTACCAAACCAGAAATACTCTTTAATATCACGTTTTTCATATTGGTCAACACCATATTGATCTGTACCGTCAAATGGTAACCAATGAACATTTTCAATAACCGGAATTTTCGGTGGTAATTTCGCACGTCCTAAATCTTGCTCTTTATACGAGTGCTTACTTACCATCGGTCCGAAGATTGCTAGTAAGATAATAAGCGTTAATAAAACGAAACCGAACATTGCTCCTTTATGTTGGAACAAACGTCTTCTTACATCTTGCCAAAACGTTAAGCTTGGACGGGCAATGACTTCATTATCCACATTATTTTGATTAGCTTGTTGAAATAAGTCTGGAGATAATTTTTGTACATCTTTCATCATTTTTTCCCTCCCGCTAAACGAATACGAGGATCAATAATTCCGTATAAAATATCAACAATGAAAATAACTAAGATGAAGATCGCACTATAGAAAATTGTAGTTCCCATAATAACTGTATAGTCATTCACTGTAATAGATTTAACGAACTGTTCCCCTAGTCCTGGTACAGCATAAATTTGCTCAATAACTAATGTACCTGTAATTAACCCTGCAACCATTGGTCCTAAAATTGTTACAACTGGAATTAACGCGTTACGAAGGGCGTGTTTGATAATGATAACGCCTTGGCTAATTCCTTTCGCTTTCGCTGTTAAAATGTAGTCAGCTTGCATAACTTCAATTAACTCTGCACGAGCGAAACGTGCGATTGTTGCGATAACTGCCATCGATAAAGCGATTGTAGGCATTACTGTAAACTCTGGTCCTTTCCAGAATGCTACTGGGAACCATCCAAGTTTTACTCCTACGAAATATTGTAGTAATGCGGCAAATACGAACGATGGTACCGACATCCCGAGTACGGAAATAATTGTCGCTCCATAATCGACCCACGTATTGTTACGAAGTGCCGCAACGATTCCTAAAATTAAACCGATAAATGTTCCTAATATAATCGCTTGTAAACCAAGTTGTGCTGATGGTCCAATGCGATCCACAATCATATCTGTTACTGGACGGTTATCATATTGGAATGATACCCCTAAATCACCTTTTGCTAAGTTACCTAAGTAACGTGCATATTGAACTGGTACTGGATCATTTAAACCATATTTTTCAAGAATGATTTCTTTTTGTGCCGGTGATAACTTCTCCTGATTTTTAAGCGGAGAACCCGGAAGTAATTTCATTAAAAAGAAAGTCAGTGTAGTAATTAAAAATAATGTCAAAGCCATGTACACGAAACGTTTTAATACATAACGTCCCATAGTCAAGCACCTCCCCGTTTTTCTCAAAAGCAATAAGATAGTTTTAAATATTCTTACTTTTATTTTTTTAAAATAAGAGTACATGCCCATCATAGGCATATACCCTTATTCATGATGGAAACCATTTTTAGTTTTTGAGTTCAACCCACTTATAGCTAAATTCCCCGCCATATTTATGTTCTAATAGGCCAGTAATAGATTGGCGTTGTAAATATGCTTTTCCAGGTTGATATACTGGAGCAATTGCTGCATCTTCAAGCAGTTGTTTTTCTGCTTGTAATAATGCATCCCAACGAGCTTGTACATCAACTTCTGTTTTTGCTTTTTTAATTAAATCATCATACGCTGGGTTTGCGTAATGTACTTTGTTTTGCGCATTACCTGTCGTATACATCTCAAGGAATGACATAGGATCCATATAATCCGGACTCCATCCCGCATATGACATTGCATAATCTCCACTTGCTTCAAGTTTTAATTTTTGTGCAAATGGCTGCATTTTTGTTGGAACTGTTAAACCTGGTAAGTTCTTTTCAAATTGGCCTTTTAAATACTCTCCGATTTTTTTAGCATCATCAGTATCAAAGTTTAATAGCTCTAACTCTACTTTGTCTACACCAAGTTCTTTTTTACCAGCTTCCCAGTATTTTTGTGCTTCTTTCATATCCTCTTTTATAAGCTTTCCGTTTTCTTCACGGAAGTCTTTTCCATTCGGACCTTTTGCTAAGCCTTTCGGAACAAAACCATATATACCCTCTGAACCATCGTTTAAGATCACTTTTCCGATGTTTTCACGTTCAAAGGACATTGCAATTGCTTTTCGGATATTTTTATTTGCTAAAAATTTATTCTTTTCATTTAAGCGAATAAATTGTGTAGATGGTCTCTTAATCGTTTTAAAGTCAGCATCTGATTTGTATTTATCTACAAACTCTGATGTTAAGACTACACGATCAATTGCTTTCGTTTCATATAGATTTATAGCAGTTGAACGATCCTTAACAATATTGAAGTTTATTTCCTCAAGTTTTACTTCTTTATTTTCCCAATACGTTGGATTCTTCTTAAGTTGGAAACTTTGTTCATGCTTCCATTCATTTAATACGAATGGACCATTATAAAGTGTCGTATTGGATTCTAATCCAAATTTTGCTCCTTGTTCTGTTACAAACTTCTCATTCAAAGGATACAATGTTGGATAGACTGTTAAACTTACAAAATAAGGAACAGGGTTATCTAATTCCACTTCAAGTGTATGATCATCAATTGCCTTTACACCAAGTTCTTCAACTGGTAACTCTTTTTTGTTAACTTTCTCCGCATTTTTAACATCAAATAGTATGTAAGCAAACTTGGCACCCGTGTTTGAATCTACAGCTCTTCGCCAAGAATAAACGAAGTCCTTCGCTGTTACAGGTTCACCATTAGACCATTTCGCATCTTCACGTAACTTAAACACATACTTTTTGCCATCCTCTGATTTCTCATAAGATTTAGCGACACCCGGAACAAGTTTATCATCTTTCCCCAGACGATATAACCCTTCCATTGTGTTATTCATGATGTTAGAAGATGTTGCATCTGTTGATAACGTCGTATCCATAGTTGGGATTTCAGCTGTCTCAGTTAGATTTAACACTTGCTTGTTTGAGGATTTTTCTTTCGCGCCTGCTTTATTATCCTCTTTTTGGTAACTACAAGCTCCTAACATACTGACAGTCAACGTCGATGCAAGTAATAACGGTATCTTTTTCTTCATGTTGTGTTGCCTCCCCTAATTGCACTTCCTGTACCCTCACTTGTAAAAAAGTAGAATTGAAAGAATAATCTCCAAGTTTCTACAATTTTCATTATACATATAATATAACAATTGTGAATATAGTTTTTTGTTTTTTTGTTAAAATTTTTAATAAAATGTTTATTTTTTTATTTTTTTGTAAAGGGATACGTTAACATTGCTACCATCATCTTGCAATCAGACCTTTAATTGCGTATAATTTTCAAAAAATTAGTTCTAGTACATATTATAGCTTTTATAGTATAATAATTCTAGTAATATTTTGACGGAGGGGAACATTTTGAATAAAGTTTTTTTTCATACTTGTATACTAATTTTCATAGCGATAATCGCTTCTAGTATTGGCGCATTCCTCGTTTCATCGCAATTTTTGTTGAATTTTGTCAATATATCGTTTTATGTTGCACTATTTTTTATTCTCATAGGCGGTTTTTTATTCATATTTCAAAATGGATTTTTTAACGTAACAATTTACGCCTTCCAGAGAGTATTTGGTACGAACAAAAAAGTGGACTCTTTAATTGAAGAAGTAGAGGAACCTGTCGATAAGAAAGAACGTATTTATAAAACATATTCATTCAAATGGACGTATCCAATTTGCATTACCGGTATCGTTCTTGGGTTGTTCTCGACCTTCATTAGCTTTACTATTTTGATGTAGTTTGCAAACACTATCCCATATGATATAATAATCAGCAAAACATTTTGTTATAAAACTTTAGTTCTTTCATATTTAAAGAGCTCAGGTAACAATAAATAAATTTATATGTATGCGATGATAAAGAAGAGTACATATTGAGGCAATTTCAGAGAGCTTGTGGCTGGTGTGAACAAGTAATTGTACAGTATGGAATGGGCTTTTGAGCTCCAAACCGAACCGAAAGTAGTAGGCTTTGGCGTTATATCCAAACGTTATTATGGATTAGAGAGATTTCACAGTAGTGAAATAATTAGGGTGGTACCGCGGTCCATTCGTCCCTATAGTTTTTTGGGATGAATGGGCTTTTTTGTTTGCCTTCTCTTCCCCATCACGCATTCAAATTTAGGAGGAATTACTTATGTCAGTTATCTTTTCTGGTATTCAGCCAAGTGGAACGATTACACTTGGAAACTATTTAGGAGCTATGAAGCAATTTACAGAGCTTCAAAATGAACACGACTGTTATTTCTGTATTGTAAATCAACATGCGATTACAGTGCCTCAAGATCCCGTGGGGCTTCGTAAAAACATCCGCAGTCTTGCTGCACTTTATGTAGCATGCGGTATCGATCCTGAAAAAGCTACGTTATTTGTACAGTCAGAAGTACCGGCACACGCTCAACTAGGATGGATTATGCAATCAGTTGCTTACGTTGGAGAATTAGAGCGTATGACGCAATATAAAGATAAAGCATCAGGTAGAGATTCAGTTCCAGCTGGATTACTAACTTATCCACCATTAATGGCTGCTGATATTTTACTTTACAACACTGAAATCGTGCCTGTTGGTGATGACCAAAAGCAACATATGGAATTAACACGTGACCTAGCAGAGCGTTTCAACAAACGCTTCCGTGAAGTATTCACAATTCCTGAAATTCGCATTCCAAAAGTAGGAGCTCGCGTTATGTCACTAACAGAGCCTACGAAAAAAATGAGTAAATCTGATCCGAATCCAAAATCAATGATCAGCATGCTTGATGAACCAAAAACAATTGAAAAGAAAATTAAGAGTGCTGTAACTGACTCTGAAGGTATCGTGAAATTCGATAAAGAAAACAAACCTGGCATCTCTAACTTATTAACAATCTACTCTTCATTCTCTGGAAAAACAGTTGAAGAAATCGAAGCAATGTACGAAGGAAAAGGATATGGCGACTTCAAAGGCGACCTAGCACAAGTAGTCGTAGAAGCGATTCGTCCAATCCAAGACAAATATAACGAACTAATCAACTCACCAGAACTAGACGAAATTCTAGACAAAGGTGCCGAAAAAGCAAATCGCGTTGCATTCAAACAACTACGCAAAGTAGAAAACGCAATGGGACTAAGTAGAAAACGTAGGTAACTTATAAAGCGGAAGCGGCTCGTTTAGAATGTGAGGGGGATGGAGCTCCTGACGTAGAGGTGTTTTTTGCCTCGCAGGAAGGCGCGAAGCCACCGAACATTCTTGCCGCTGGAGCTGGATTTCATATAAAGCGGAGGCGACTGTTTAGCCCTGACGGCTAAGGTTCTTTCTCACAGAAGGTGCTTTTTACCTTCTCGTGGGGAAGGTTCTTAGACGCGAAGGGCTAGGAGCCAGAGCTGGATTTCATATAAAAGCGGAGGCAGCTCGTTCAGTTCTTAGACACGAAGAGCTTGCTGCTAAAGATAAGTTACACCAAATTAAAAAAACCGCCGATTGGCGGTTTTTTTAATTTACCTTTTGCTCGTTTTCCATTTCCCATAACTTTTCAAAAAATGGTTGTCCTTTTACGAGACGCTCGCATAATTGTTCGTGCTTCTCAGACCAACCTGTTTTCGCTTCCTCATACAGCTTAGCCCAAATATCTTCAAATTCCATATGTTGAACCATTCCGTATGCTGATGGATCCCACTCTGTGAACCAATAGCGAATTTCTGCTGTGTTTTTCGTTGTATGTAATTGATCTAATGCCATAAATAATAATTGTTTAAGCTGTCTTTCTTTACGAGTCAAGCCATTCATAATGAATGGTGATGGTGATAAAATATGATGTTCTTTTTCTATTTCTTCTACTTGGAACTCATACTTTTCTGCTTGTACGTTTTCTACCATCTCATATACCATCTGCTCTTGGCGCGGTATAAGTCTACTTTTTCGAATCGGTACATTGTAACCAATTGTGTCAATCGCAATAATTCCTTTTCCATCTGTAACTACAAAGCAATACTCTTGCTGCAAACGTTCATGATTTTTACGAATATAAGCCTTATGATGTACGTCTTCCAACATTTTTTGCGGAAGCTCTAACAATTCGTTCTCGATGTAATGATATAATGTGGCATCTACTTTTAATAATGGCACTTGATCTAATAGCTCAATCGTATCATCTTTCCGCCATTCGTAAAAATGACAAACGTTATACCCATTTTCTTCACCTTCAAACCAATTTACCCATACATCATGTAGATATAACATTCACTACCCCTCACTTCACTACTGTTTGTATCCATCATTATGTTCAATTTTTCTTAACTTTATTCCACCTAAGGAAATATATTCTAATTATTATTTTTTCTTCTATTAATACTAAAAAAACAGGAAAGAGAGCTCCTGTTTTTTTATATATGAAATGTATTTGCTTTATTCAATATTTCTTTCGCATCTATAGGCAATAAAGAAAGTGTATCTTCTCCTTCCAAAGTTACACAATCTTTGACAATATGAAATCCAAGCGCATAGCCAAGCATCTTTGGATAAGAATGAAATCCATTTAATAAGATGTCGTGCTCCCTTGTTCCTCGCTTTATACTTATTCTTTCATGTACAACATTTTTCCAATAATATATAGCC
Organism: Bacillus cereus group sp. MYBK139-1; assembly: GCF_051916915.1. Taxonomy (NCBI): domain Bacteria; kingdom Bacillati; phylum Bacillota; class Bacilli; order Caryophanales; family Bacillaceae; genus Bacillus; species Bacillus cereus group sp. MYBK139-1. Next base: position 247,919 of record NZ_JBQAHO010000003.1, read on the forward strand.
TCTTCTTTTGAAAGATACGTCGTCCACGGTGCATTGTTTTTTTCTGAATATCTTTCCGTTACCGCTTGCTCAGCCAAACCTTCCATAATCATCGTATCAAGTAATGTATATTCCGTTTCTTTCGTCTCAATTTGATGTAACCTGCATATGTGATGATATTCATGCGCTAGTAACACTTTTAATTCTTCCACCGAATTCCGTCCACATACAAATAAGAAAATAACGTGACGCATAGATAATCCAGCTCTGCCGTTATACTCTTCTTGTACCGTTCGATTATAGGAATCTGATAATAAAATAAAGACAGGGACATCTGGACCTTTTAGCCAATCTTTCAGCTTCTCATACTCCGCGCGTAACTCTTTCCAAACTTCCTTTTTCTCTAACTCTTTAATTTCTTGTTCTCCTCGCATAACGGGGCGATACATACCTTTAGAAATTAAAAAGCGATACAATCTTTCTTTTGGCAGCGGGATATACTTCGTAAACTTCTCACATAGCTTTTCTGGCCGTCCATAATATAGATGTAACCACTCAGCAGTTTCAACAATCCCCATCTTTATCCCTCCTTTTTCTTATGTATATGCAAAAGAAGAAAAAGACGTAAAAATAAATAAGGAGTTTTTTCGCAATATGTTACGAAAAAACTCCTTATTTCATCTATTATTTATACGCTTTAAATACTAATACTGCGTTATGACCACCGAATCCTAATGAATTACTTAACACCGCGTTTACTTCTTGATGTCTCGCATTATTCGGTACGTAATCTAAGTCACATTCTGGATCTGGTGTCTCATAGTTAATTGTTGGAGGAATTACTCCATCTGTAATTGATTTAATAGAGAAAATCGCTTCAACAGCACCAGCTGCCCCTAATAAGTGACCTGTCATTGATTTCGTTGAGCTGATCGCTACTTTATACGCATGCTCACCGAACGTTTCTTTAATTGCCATCGTTTCATACTTTTCATTCGCATCCGTACTTGTACCATGCGCATTAATGTAATCAATATCTTCTGGCTGTAGACCTGCATCTGCTAAAGCTTGACGCATTGCGCGCACGCCGCCTTCACCGCCAGGAGCCGGCATTGTAATATGGAATGCATCACCAGTTGCACCGTAACCAGCGATTTCCGCATAAATGTGAGCACCACGAGCTAATGCGTGCTCTAATTCTTCAAGAATTAAAATACCTGAACCTTCACCCATTACGAAACCGCTACGGTTTTTATCGAATGGACGGCAAGCTGTTGCTGGATCTTCATTGAATGTTAATGCTTTCGCTGAGCTAAATCCTGCGAATGCCATACTTGTTAACGGCGCCTCTGCTCCGCCTGTAATCATTGCATCAGCATCACCGCGCTGAATCGCTTTAAACGCATCACCAATTGAGTTTGCACCAGATGCACAAGCCGTTACAGAACAAGTGTTAATTCCTTTTGCTCCTGTTGCGATTGATACTTGGCCTGCTGCCATATCTGGAATCATCATCGGTACGAAGAATGGACTCACGCGGCGCGGGCCTTTCTCAGTAAAAATTTTAAATTGTTCTTCGTATGTTTCCATACCACCAATACCAGAACCAATCCATACACCAATTCGAGGTCCGTTTTCTTCTGTAATCTCAAGCTTTGCATCTGCAACTGCCATTTTCGCTGCTGCTACTGCATATTGTGTAAAGCGATCCATACGGCGCGCTTCTTTTTTATCAATATATTTCTCGACTTCAAAGTCGTTAATTTCTGCTGCTACTTTTGCTGGAAATAGTTCCGGATCAATTCTTGTAAGTCGTCCGATTCCAGATACACCTTTTTTTATGTTTTCCCACGCTGTTTCAACATCTGTACCGACCGGTGTAACAGCTCCTAATCCTGTAATTACGACCCTCTTTTTTTCCATACAAAATACACTCCTTTTTTTCTCTCAGTCCTTATTTACCCCAACGAAGAGCGACTGCTCCCCATGTTAATCCGCCGCCAAAACCAACAAGTATAATTAAATCACCATCTTGAATACGTCCGTTTTGCAATTCCTCTACCATCGCAATCGGAATGGAAGAAGCTGATGTATTACCGAACTTCTCAATTGTCATACTCATTTTTTCTTGTGGTAAATTTAATCTCTCTCTTGCAGATTCCATAATACGAATGTTCGCTTGATGCGGTACTAAGAAATCCACATCTTCTTTCGTAAGACCAGCTTTATCTAAAACGCGAAGACAAGAATCCCCAAGTTGACGAACGGCAAATTTAAAGACTTCTCTGCCATTCATCATAACATACTCGTCTTGATAAAGATGCTTACCGCCACTTCCGTCCGCTCCTAATTCGAAAGATAGAACACCTTTACCTTCTGAAACAGCTCCCATTACGATCGCACCGGCTCCGTCTCCAAATAGTACTGCTGTATTTCGATCGTTCCAGTCTACAATTTTAGATAGTTTATCACTACCAACTACTAGTATATTTTTATAAGTTCCCGTTTGAATAAATTGCTGCGCTGTAATCATTCCGTACATAAAACCAGCACACGCTGCACTTAAATCCATTGCAGCTGCATGTTTTGCGCCAATCGCTTCTTGAATAACACAAGCTACTGCTGGAAAAGCACGATCTGGCGTTACTGTTGCTACTAAAATAAGATCGATATCCTCTCCGCTAATCCCTGCATCTTCAAGTGCTTTTTTAGAAGCCTCTACGGCCATATATGAAGTATCTATTGTATCATCGGCAATGCGTCTTTCCGCAATACCTGTTCTCGTACGAATCCATTCATCGGATGTATCCATTATTTTCTCTAAATCGTGATTTGTGACTACTTTTTCCGGCACATATCTTCCGATCCCTAAAATGCCCACGTTCACATCGCAGCCCTCCGTTTTATATCAATTATTATGACTTGGTACTAATTTTAAAACATAAATGTATTTTTGTCTAGAATATATTTCAGCTAAAACATAAAGCTAGCGCATTATTCACCTTATTGTTTATGAAAAGAAACGGAAACATACCTTTCCCTGTTCTTTCGAAATATAAAAAGACCCGAACCGCTTCTACTTACGGTTTGGGCCTCTCTTCCATCTAAAAAGATGCTTTTATTCTTTATCTGCTTTCCCTTCTAAACTCGGCTGTTCTCCTCACTACATTTCCCTTTAACCTCTTCATATCTCTGGTTTCCCCCAGGCGAGAATAAAAAAGGCCCTGACCGCTTCTATCCACGGTTCGGACCTCTCTTCCATCTAAAAAGATGCTTTTTATTCTTTTTCTGCTTTCCCAAGCTCATATGCTTCGTTCATAACTTTCATCAATAACTCTAATACTGGTTGAGCTTTCTCCATATCAAGCGCAATTCCATTATCATCTAAAATGGCCTTTGCTTCTGGTAAGTGCTTCATTGCGATTTGTAAAAATTGCATGCTTTTCTCATTCATATTATGTTCTTCCTCTCCATTAAAACTTTCACATACATAGTGTAACACGCTCGCTATCCTTCGTATAACTCTTTATATTTTTTCATATGTGCCAATTGTTTATTTAAACCGTATTCTAACGGAGTATTTCTTTTTATTGAAATATCCTCGGCCGCTCCATCTCTTTCTTCCGCATTCTCTTTATTCACTTTATCCTCTGCGCGTAAAAGGTTCATACCTTTTTTCCATAATGATTTTTTGCCACTAAGTAAATTATATATACCGAGATGCTCCTCGTTCATTCCATTTTCCCATAAGTATTCACATACATCTTCAACGTACAGTAGATCACTTCCGTTTTCCTCACTCGCATAATGGCACTCTTTCTCACCCAGTTCTGATAAAATGAGCTGATGATACATCATAAAAGATGGTTGCCATGGACCATATAATGTAGGAACTCGAAATACACTATATTGTACCTCTCCTTTTTTCAATCCTTCTTCCACTTTCGAAAATAAACGTTTATTTTCGGACTCATCTGCGTTTCCTACTTCAATAGAAGAAATTAGATTTAACTTCACTTTATGTTCTTCACACAGTCTTATAATTCGCTTTAAATACTGTAATATAACTCTTTCATTTCGAAAGCCCCTTTGTTGGTTAGGCTCATACAGACAAAAGTAAACCGCATCAAATTTCTCTTCCTCTACGGATCTCCATCCGTCTTCATCTCTTATCGAATAATACGTAAATAACGCATTTCGCCCAATTAACAATAACTTCTCTTCATTAATTTTTGTCATACTATCAAATTCATCAAAATCAAGGCCATATACTTCTACTTCTTCTGCAATCATTTTATTCACAAGGTGATAACCTACAAACGTAAGTGCACCTATAATTAGCACGCGTTCCATACCACCAACCCTTTCCCCTTGAAACAAATAGCTCCTCATTTATGTATATGGGAGCTTCACAATTCTTCTTCATATTTTTTAAAGAAATCAGTCGTTTGCCTAACCATTTTATATTTCACATCTTGCAGATGGAATAAGACAGAAGTATCGCATTGGTTCAATTGCCTCATTTTCTCGTATTTACGTAGCAGCTGTTTTCTTCCTCTTTTTTCTTGTGTTGATACAAAAATTTTAACAGGTACACAAGACGGAAGAAGCGTAAATGATTTCTTATTTATTTTCGCTTCTAATTCTTCTTCTTTAGCATCATACGCCAAACTTAATTCCTTCAAGAGTCTCTTGTAAAAAAATTTATGCTCTTTCTCAAAATCCACATATTCTGGTAAATCTAAACACGGATTTAACATAATGACAGAACGTATACATTCAGGGTATTTGTTCATCATTTCAAGCGCAACAAGTGCCCCCATACCATCTGCCATAATGTGCATTTTTGCATTTAATGTCTCTTTTCTCAACACAACGTCATATAGGCGTTTCGCTAGACGAACAGATTGGTCATTTCCCCAATGTCTTCCGTATAAATTAGAAGAAAAGACCGTATAGCCTTCCTCAATAAGGCCATGTAAAAAATAGGATCTACCTGCATGCTGTGTCCATAAACTTGTACCATTCTCAATAAAGTAGTTGTAATCACCAAGAAGCATGACAGAAAATCCATTTGGCTTCTCTGGTAAATAAATAACGCATGGTTCTTTTTCTAAGTAAAAAAAACGTTCCGTAATACTCATTTTTCCCCCGCCTTATTTTCTAAACGTATAAAAGTACTCTTTTATAATGTATGAACGGAATGCAAATTTGCGTTGAAAAATCTACAAATATTTTTCTATATTCTTTTTTCAATTGTGTTACAATAAGGACAGATTGAACGAATAGAGGTGTAAAATATGCGTTTCATTTGGGCATTAATTTGGTCGTTCTTGCTTGTACATATGATGAGCTACGTAATCGGCTCTATGACTGGCGGTACATACGATTTTAACCAAGCGTCTATTTTCTCAGTTGTTCTTGCGGTATTAGTACTAGCAATTTCAGCTGCCATTCCAAACGAGCCAGTAGAACAACACTAAAAAAAAGAGTCCGGATTTTATCCGAACTCTTTTTTATTTTACTTCACATGAACAACTAACTCGTTATTTTCTACATCAACCACTACATGACTATTGTCAGTAATCGTACCTGCAATTAATTCTCTCGCTAATTTCGTCTCAACTTGACGCTGTACGTATCGTTTTAATGGACGGGCTCCGTACATCGGATCGAAGCCAGCTTCGACAACAAACTCTTTCGCTGCGTCTGTTAATTCTACTGTAATGTGACGGTCAGCTAAACGACCTTGTAATTCTTTTACAATTTTATCAACAATGCCTTTAATTTCATTCGTTGTAAGAGGTTTGAATAAAATAATTTCGTCGACACGGTTTAAAAACTCTGGTCGGAAATGACCTCTTAATTGTCCCATTACAAGTTCTCTTGATTCTTCTTTAATGGAGCCATCTTCTCCTAATCCATCTAATAAATGAGCAGATCCAATATTTGAAGTCATAATAATAACCGTGTTTTTAAAGTCTACTGTACGTCCTTGCGAATCTGTAATGCGACCGTCATCTAACATTTGTAATAAAATGTTGAATACTTCTGGATGTGCTTTTTCGATTTCGTCTAATAAAATAACGGAATACGGTTTACGTCTTACCGCTTCTGTTAATTGACCGCCCTCTTCATATCCAACATATCCAGGAGGCGCACCAATTAAGCGTGACACAGCGTGTTTCTCCATATACTCAGACATATCAATACGAATCATTTGTTCTTCACTATCGAATAATGACTGCGCTAACGTTTTTGCAAGTTCTGTTTTACCAACACCAGTTGGTCCTAAGAAGATGAAGGAACCAATCGGACGGTTCGGGTCTTTAATACCTGCGCGTGCACGAAGAACTGCGTCTGATACTAAGCTTACTGCTTCCTCTTGTCCGATGACACGCTCTGATAAAATTTGCTCTAAACGTAGTAATTTCTCGCGTTCACCTTCAACGAGTTTTGCAACAGGAATACCAGTCCAACGTGAAACAATATCAGCAATTTCTTCTTCACTTACTTCCTCACGTAATAAACGATTTTCTTGTTTATTATGCGCGCCCATTTCTTCTGCTTCTTTTAACTCTTTTTCAATTGCAGGAATTTTTCCGTGGCGAAGTTCCGCTGCTTTATTTAGATCGTAATTCCCTTCTGCTTCTTCTAATTCACGGCGCAGACGCTCTAAATGTTCACGTAAGTCACGAACTTTGTGAATATCTTCTTTTTCTTTCTCCCATTTCGCTCTCATACCACTTGCAACTTCTTTTAAATCCGATAATTCACGTTGCAACGTTTTTAGACGTTCTTGGCTACCAAAGTCCTTTTCTTTTCCAAGAGCCGCTTCTTCAATTTCCAGCTGCATAATGCGGCGCGTTACTTCATCTAATTCTGTCGGCATAGAATCGATTTCTGTACGAATTGTTGCGCACGCTTCGTCAACAAGATCAATTGCTTTATCCGGTAAGAAACGATCCGAAATATATCGATCTGATAAAACGGATGCTGCTACAATCGCGCGGTCATGAATATTTACACCATGATAAATTTCAAACCGCTCTTTTAAACCACGTAAAATGGAAATTGTATCTTCAACAGTTGGTTCTTCTGCTAATACTTGTTGGAAACGTCTTTCTAACGCCGGGTCTTTCTCAATATATTTACGATATTCATCTAACGTTGTCGCCCCAATACAGTGTAGTTCACCGCGAGCAAGCATCGGTTTTAACATATTCCCTGCGTCCATCGCACCTTCTGTTTTACCAGCTCCGACGATTGTATGAAGTTCATCAATGAATAATAAAATGCGTCCTTCACTCTTTTTAATTTCATTTAATACAGCTTGCAGACGCTCTTCAAATTCACCACGGAATTTTGCTCCAGCTACAAGCGCACTCATATCTAATGCAAAGATTGTTCTATCTTTTAAGCCTTCAGGTACATCCTTCTTCACAATACGCTGTGCTAACCCCTCAACAATTGCTGTTTTACCAACACCTGGTTCACCAATTAAAACTGGGTTGTTTTTCGTTTTACGTGAAAGAATGCGGATTACGCGGCGAATTTCACTATCGCGGCCGATAACAGGGTCAATTTTCCCCGCTCTTACTTCCGCCACTAAATCACGACCATATTTTTCTAACGCTTCATAAGTTGCTTCTGGATTTTGACTAGTCACTCTTTGATTCCCCCGAACTGTCATTAAAGACTGTAATAAGTTATCTTTCGTAATATGAAATCTTGTAAATAATTGGTTTATATCGCCTTTTTCTTCAGTAAAAGCAAGTAATACATGTTCAACTGAAATGTAATCATCTTGCAATTTTTCTGCTTCTTTTCCTGCTCTTACAAGTAATTGTTGCAAGGCACCTGTTATATATAATTTACCTGCTTCTGCACCGCTTCCTGTTACGGAAGGCTTTTTCTTAATTAAATTTTCGGCGCCTTGTTTTAATGCTTCTATATCGACGTTCATTTTTTGAAAAATACGTACTGCTAACCCATCTTGCTCTTCTAATAATGTAAACAAGAGATGAACAGTATCTACTTCTTGATGATGATGAGATACCGCTAAAGATTGAGCACTCATAATCGCCTCTTGTGTTTTTGTTGTCATTTGATTTAAGTCCATCTTTACAGTCCTCCAAATGTTTGACTTTCTTTGACCTTTGATTTGATTATACGCCAACTGACTTTTTTATACAATAATTTTGCTTATGTATTTCAAACTTATTATTGGAAAAAGAAAAAGGGAGCATGCATGATACGACTGAAAAATATACGGTAAATGAAATTAAAATGGATAACAACAAAAAAGCCGCAATAATAATTGCGGCTTCTATTACGGTTTTCTTTTATATGTCCACTGGCGGTTATGATTTGTGTTATCTGGAAACTTTTCACCAGCAGTTAGTTTTACCATTTGCGGGTCTTTCACCATACTTCCCGTTTCACCAATTTCTACGTAAATACCATCATTTGGCGCTTTTTGTCCAGAACGAAACCTGTGATTTTGTCCCATTTCCATTCTCCTTCCATGACGTCTTTGCCTCATTAGTATATCCATTTTAAAAGAAAGCTTGTCTGTCATGTTTAGGAAACAAGTACTACATTTCATTCTTGTACATATACATGAATGACACAAGCTTAAAGCAGGGATTTCTTTCCGATTTGTAGAAAAAAAAGAAACCAACCTACTATAGGCCAGTTTCAAAGGAGAGTCAAACATATACGAGAAGATTACATGTTCATTATAAGCCTCATCCTACGACCAATGTAACCCTTTTCACAATTTGTCCATAATGAAAGAAACATTGTTTGAACTTTCTAAAAAGATGTTGACTTTTCTTAATTTCCAGCGAGAAATAGTAGACACCGCAACACTTTGCGACGTAAGATGGATATATAGTGAAGTTTCCATCTTTGGTGGTCTCACCCAGCTTAACCTCTTATTTCTGCATATTAAAACGGAAATACAGATCGAAACAAAAATAAATTATTATAAGAGGTGAAATTATGAACAAACAGCATTTAATCGCACTAGACTTAGACGGCACTTTATTAACAGACAACAAAATAATTTCCACTCGAACGAAACATACAATTGCAAAAGCAAAGGAACAAGGACATATTGTCGTTATTTCAACAGGACGTCCATTCCGCGCTAGTTATGATTACTATAAAGAACTTGGTCTGAATACACCAATCGTAAACTTTAATGGCGCTTACGTACATCACCCTCTTGATTCAAAGTGGGGCACACATCACTCTCCTCTTGAGCTAGCAACAGCACAAGAAATCGTCCGAGCTTGCTTTGATTTTGGCGTAAAAAATATATACGCTGAAGTAATGGACGATGTGTATGTTCGTGAAATTGATGAAGATAAAAAACATATTTTTGAATTCGGTTCTCCAAACATTTTTACAGGAGACTTATTAAATATTTTAAACGATCATCCAACTTGCTTATTAATTGACGCACATGACGAACATTCCAGTGCAATTCGTCAACATTTAACTGATATGCATGCTGAAGTAATTGACCATAGAAAATGGGGCGCACCTTGGCCGATTATTGAAATTGTAAAAAGCGGATTAAATAAAGCTGTTGGACTACAAAAAATTTCTAGTCATTACAACATTCCACAAGAGCGAATTATCGCTTTCGGTGATGAAGATAACGACTTTGAAATGATTGAATTTGCTGGTCACGGCATCGCAATGGGAAATGCCATCCCTGAATTAAAATCACTCGCAAACCATACGACGCTAACGAACGAAGAAGATGGCATTGCACTATATTTAGAAGAGGTTCTTGGGTTGTAATCTAAAAATTCCCTGCTTATAGTTTCTCGCCAAACGCTCATACTATCATTAGACGCAAAAGTTAGCGCGTCGATTGTTTTCAGCTAAATAAAGGGGGTTTTTCGAATGGGTAAAAAGAATAAATCAAAACGTTTTATCCAACAAGGAGCCGATGCTGTTATGAAGCATGATGCAAGATTCCCGTACAGAGGTACATTAGCTGAGGCAGAAAAAGCGAGAAGTAACTCTTCTTTTGGAGGGGTCTAAATGGGGAACTTACTATTTCAACAAGCTAGAGATGCTGTTGCAAATGCCGTATCTTGTTCAAGCGGCGCCGAGCAACAAGATCTCGTATATAGAGCAAAAAACGCTTTGCACTCTGCTTACGCAAACTCTTCAACAGCTGAAAAAATTCAGCTACATGAAATGCAAGAGCAGTTGCAAAACATTACGAATGCACATTAAAAAAGAGGACCAGCTTTGGTCCTCTTTAATCTTTTCGAAACAATCCGAATACCCCAACCGTTTGCAGTACGTTTGTAAATGCACCTGGGTCCACTTGTTTAATAACCCTCTCTAATTCGTACAGTTCGTAACGGGTAATAACAATCATTAACATTTCCTTATTTTCATTCGTATAAGCACCAGTTGCTGGTATAGTTGTAATCCCCCTCACTAAGCGTGAGTGAATCGCCTTTCGTACATCCGCCCCATTCTTCGTAACAATTAACGCCGTAATCTTCACATGACGCGTATGAATTGCATCGATGATTCGCGTTGACACATACAAAGTCACTAAAGTATATAATGCTTTTTCCCATCCATACACATAGCCGGCAGCGATAATGATCAGTGCATTAAAGAAGAAAAAATACGTACCGACAGGCTTGTCTTTAATCTTTGATAAAATCATGGCGATTATATCTAAACCACCTGTAGAAGCCCCCCACTTCAACGCAATCCCTACCCCGATTGCTGAAATAAGCCCACCAAAAATCGCATTTAATATGATGTCGTTTGAAACTGCTCTAACTGGGATAATTTCTAAAAACATAGTCATAAAGATAACGCAAAGAAAACTAAAGAAAGTAAAGGCCTTTCCAACCTTTTTCCAGGCTAAAATAACGACTGGAATGTTAAACAAGCTAAATAATACCCCGGTTGATATGTGAATAGATAAAAAATCACCTAATATTTGTGATAGCAATTGAGACAATCCAGCAAAGCCACTTGCATACACTTTCGCTGGCGTTAAAAATAAATTCATTCCAATCGCATTTAACAAACCTGCGACGATTACAACGATTAACTTCTTTATAAGTTCGGTATAATTCAACTTCAAATCCATTTCCAATCCACCTTCATTATTCATGAATACACTGCTATACATAGTCTTTACGAAAAAGGAAATGATAAACGTACAACGTTTAGAAATGGAGTTGATACATATGCCACATACGAGTGATAACGACAAAAAAGCACGCGATAATAATGCAAAACGCGCGCAAAAAAATGAGCAAGAACAAAAGAATATAGAGCAAGGTAAGCGTGCCTATTCTAAAAAGACCGATCACCTTTGATTCCATCGTACACCAACAATATTGTTGGTGTACTTTTTTTACAGTTTACAGGGAAAAAACATTAAAAATTCACTTCATGTTCACTTCTATATTCTACAATAGCGATAACATATTCGGATGAGGTGTTAGCATGAGAGGGAAACACATTTTCATTATTACTGCACTACTAAGTATATTAATGCTATCTGCTTGCGGACAAAAAAACGACTCAGATACAGTCGCTACAGCAACAGACTCAACCATTACGAAGAGCGACTTCGAAAAACAGTTGAAAGATCGTTACGGAAAAGACATGCTGTACGAAATGATGGCGCAAGACGTTATCACGAAAAAATATAAAGTATCTGACGATGATGTAGATAAAGAATTACAAAAAGCGAAAAATCAATACGGAGACCAATTTAAAAACGTATTGAAAAACAATGGTTTAAAAGATGAAGCTGATTTCAAAAATCAAATTAAGTTCAAACTTGCTATGAATGAAGCGATTAAGAAAAGTATTACAGAAAAAGACGTGAAAGACCACTATAAACCAGAAATTAAAGCAAGCCATATTTTAGTAAGTGACGAAAATGAAGCGAAAGAAATAAAGAAAAAATTAGATGCTGGTGCTTCATTTGAAGAACTAGCAAAACAAGAATCGCAAGACCTACTGTCAAAAGAGAAAGGCGGAGACCTTGGATACTTCAATTCAGGTAGAATGGCACCTGAATTTGAAACTGCTGCCTATAAACTAAAGGTCGGACAAATTAGCAATCCAGTTGCATCACCAAACGGTTATCATATTATTAAATTAACTGATAAAAAAGCTTTAAAGCCTTATGTTGAAGTGAAAGACTCTATTCGCAAAAACTTAGAAGAAGAACGTATCTCTGACCCTATATTCGGCAAAAAACTATTGCAAAATGAATTAAAAAAAGCAAATATTAAAATAAATGATAGTGAATTGAAAGATACGTTCACTCTTGTACATGAGCAAGGGAATTAAAAAAGCACCACCTTATAGGTAAAATATAAGGTGGTGCTTTTTATTTCCTTTATTTCTTAAAGTACGTCCAACCTTCTTCTTGGTAAACCTTTTCTTCTTTCATCAACTTACCAAGTGCACGCTTAAATGCAGCTTTACTCATATTGAAACGTTCTTTAATGTCTTCTGGATAGCTCTTATCCCAAAACGGCATTGCTCCGCCTCGTTCTTCCATATATGCATAAATCACTGCAGCATCATCTTCCATTCCTTCTTCTTTACGAGGAAGAAGGGAGATGTTAATTGTACCGTCATCTTTTACATCAATAATTCGTCCCGTTACACGTTGACCGATGCGAACTTGTTCTTTTCTTTCTGTATGATGTAAAAATGCACGGAAATGCTCATCTGTTAATACGAACGAACCAACTTGAAGTGAACGATACACACGTCCGTTTACGTTTTTATTACGCATAGATGGTGTCGCATCTACAACGATTTCTTGCATATCACTATCCCTTGCTGGAAGAGCAATTAAACGATCACGATTCGTTAATTTTAACGTACAATATAATTCGTCTCCAACTTCTGGCCATACTGGCATATAAATTGGGAATTCATCAGCTGGAATTAGTATATCTTTTGATACACCAATATCAACAAACACACCTAAACTCGGAATAACTTCTACAACCTTTACCCAATTCCAATCATACGTTGTAATAATTGGCTCCTTCATTGTTGCTGAAATACGATTTTGGTGATCAAGGTATAAGAATACGTCAATCGTATCGCCTTCTTCAATTTCTCCAGCTACTTCATTTTTATGTAGGAAAATTTCTTCTTCTTCATTCCCAACCATATATCCGATTTCCGTTTCGCGTAAAACAGTTACCTGTTCAATCGATCCTATTTGTAAATACATATTTTTTTAATTCCCTTCTATATATATAAAATGAACTTTTTTAACTTTTTATATTTTTATCATTCCAAACAAAAGTTAATTATAACACGATTTTCTCTTTATTTGTCCAACTGCCCAAAATTCACTATAATAAAATGAGGCTACATCATTATAAGTATGAAAACACTTAAGTCTAAGCTCGTTTTCAGCTATACTTTAGTATGTACAGTACATAAAAAGATTAGAAATTTATTTGGAGGTGCTAACTATGGCAAAAGATAGTTCTTTTGACATCGTTTCGAAAGTAGAATTACCTGAAGTAACAAACGCAATTAATATCGCATTAAAGGAAATCCAAAACCGATATGACTTTAAAGGAAGTAAAAGTGATATTAAACTTGAAAAAGAAGTACTTGTTTTAACTTCTGACGACGAGTTCAAATTAGAGCAAGTAAAAGACGTTCTTATTTCTAAACTTGTAAAGCGTAACGTTCCAATTAAGAACTTAGATTACAGCAAAGTTGAAGCGGCAGCTGGTAACACTGTTCGCCAACGTGCAACACTCCAACAAGGTATCGATAAAGATAACGCGAAAAAAATTAACAACATCATTAAAGAAATGAAATTAAAAGTAAAAACACAAGTACAAGATGATCAAGTACGTGTTACAGCGAAAAGCCGTGATGACTTACAAGCAGTTATCGCAGCAGTTCGCAGCGCTGATTTACCGATTGACGTACAATTTATTAACTACCGCTAAAAAGAAAAACATCCTCTATGTAGAGGATGTTTTTCTTTTTAGCGTGTAAAAGTCTAAGCTTACGGGCAATCGGATAAATTTTATGCATAAATGAAGAAGACCCTTTTAAAAATCGGAACAAAAAACCTCCCTCCCCAATCAAATGTAACAAATTATGAGTATAAGAATATTTTCCACCCTTTCCCGTAATGTAAAATTAGTAAGGAATTTATTTTATGAAAAATGTTAATTAAAAAGAGTTAGAAGTGGTTATTTGAAGAAATTAATACTATGTTTTTTATTAACTACATTCTGTCTATATATTGCAGGGTGTTCTAATAATATAACTACACCTGGGGATACATCTAAAACTTCAACACCTGCGAATTGTAAATATATCAACAAAGCTTGGTATAAGAAACCTACGAACTGTAATAATTGATGATATAAGTCATAAAAAAGACACCATAAGGTGCTTTTTTTATAGAGAATAATAAGATGTTCATCAGAAATTATGAGTGATTTTTTTATTTTGTTGTTCAAAATATTTTTCTTTAACTATTTTTATCAGATCTTCTTTTTCTGTTAGTTCAAAGATAAATAATGCTTTTTTCATATTATCAGCTACATCTTCTTCATTACATTGTTTCAGCTTTAGCATGTTCCAAGCTTTTCCATAGTATAATTCGCCTAATAAATATAAAGTATTTAGATTAATAGCTAATTTAATACCCATATCATTGTATTTTATTGCCTCTTCATGTTGATTTGCATGACCTAACATTTTCCCTAAATTAAAAATGATTTTTAATTTAACCTCTTTATCTCTAGGGAAATCTAACTTATTAAAATTAGTTAAACATCTTCTTAATATAGTAATACTCTTTTCATATTCTTTATTTGCCCAATGAAATATAGCCATCGACTGCATAATATCTATTTCTCTTTCTGATAAAAAATCACCATTCGTTACAGTTAGTTTTAGTGCATTATTTAAAAGATTTAAAGCAGTTTTTATTGATTTATCCACATAAAATATAGCAATCGCTTCATGCCATATTAGAAATTGTTTATCTTCTTTTAACTTGAAATTATTTTCGGTTTTCTCTTGTTTCACTATTTCATAAAGTTCATTATATTGTTTTTGTTTTGTACAATCTCTCATTACACATTTTACATTTTCTACATATTTTAGTTTTTTGTTTTGAGTTAGTGCGAAAATATGATTTGGATCAATACCAAGTCTTTCAGATAATTGATATAACAATATGCTAGATGGATAAATCATACCTTTTTCTATTTTGCTAATTTGACTTTGCGAACATATTCCATGACACAATTCAGATTGTGATATATTCTTTTTCATTCTAAGATCTTTAATGGTAATACCCAAATCGTAAAATTCCATTTTTCCTCCTCAAATATAGCCCTCAATGAGTAACAAAATACTTTTCACCCTTTAATGTAATGTAAAATTAGTATATTTTCAATTATTGTTGCTTCTATCGATTTTTTTACTCCTTTGCTCAGTTGCATTTCGAGGTGAGAGTCTTACTTCAAAGAAAAACAGGCTAGGGAGAAAGTTTTCTCCTTAGCCTGTCCCACCGAACAAATTCCCCATCGTCACTGTTATCCCCAAAATACAGAATTACGAATACGATAAGAAGACTCAAACATCTCACCTCATCACGCACTTTTAATTGAACACAAAAGAGAATATCCCCTTATTTCCGTCTCTTTTTAACCACAATTAAAAAAGCAATAAACAATACGTTCACACCGATGATTAAAGAAATAAATAGCCAATTCACACCTGTTTCCCCGTTAACTTTATACACATTTGATTCCTCACGCTTTAAAACGAGATAAAATTTTCCGTTTTCTTCTCTTATAATTTCATCTTCTAACAACCCCCTTAGCTCTTGTTTTTCACCAATCGCACTTGCAGGTAAAGCAACTTTTTGTGTTTCTTTCGTATTATTAATCGCTACTACTGTCACTTCATCTTTATACTTTCTCTTTAGTACACTCATTCCATCTTTATCATATAGAAGCTCAAACGTACCGCGGCGTAAAGATGGTCTCGCTTGTCTAAGCTCACCGAGTTTCGTTATGTGTTGCATAAACTTTTCATCTGATTTGAAGTCCATTAATCGTCTATTATCTGGCGTACCTCCTCCATCCAATGCAATTTCAGTTCCGTAATAAAAATTCGGAATACCTGGTGTTGTTAATAAATATGTAAGAGCTAGTTTCAAACGAGATGGTGGATAATTCATATTCTCTTTTGCAATACGAGCAAATCTTTTTGTATCTTGATTATCTAAAAATGTAGCGGCTACTCCGTCTTTTTTACTCACATCATATAAAGGTTTCACCGATACGTCCGCTTTGGAAAACGCATCTACTATTTTTTCGTTGTATTCACTATCTTCTTTTGTCATAACTCGAAAATCTTTCTTTATCACTTGCATATCTTTTTGCACATCATCCCAAAAAGCAGGCGACTTTTTTTCACTATATATTACATAACTTGCATCTAAATCAACTTCTTTAATCCACCATTTCATCGAGTCGATTACTTGTTGTTCGTTTTCTCCAAGTGGAAATTGAAATACAACTTTCATTCCTTTTGCATGAGCTTCTTGCACAAGTTCTTTCACATCATTTTCTGTTCCGAAATGTTCATTTACCTTCTGAAAATTGCGCACGTCTAACCCATCGTATTTTACACTTTCAAAAAGCGGCGAAAGCATAACAGTAGTAAATCCCATTTCTTTTATGTAATCCAGCCTTTTTATAATACCTCTTATATCTCCGCCCTGATATCCTTCTAAATTGCCAACTTCTAACTGTTTGTCATTTTTCGGTTCCCCATTATTAAAACGATCAATCATAATGGAATATATAACTTCGTCTTGCCACTCTCTTTTTTCGTCTGCAAATGTATGTATTGGTACAAGCAAAACGACAGCTAAACAAAAACAAATGAATAGTTTCCTAGTATGTATTTTCCCCACACGCATCCCCCATGTATTTTAATTGTAAGAATATTATACCAATTATCCAAACGAATCGCATACGTTGATTTCATTCTTATTAAATTACTCCATGTTAGTTTTTCTAACATTACGTATAAAGCTTTCTGAATTTTTAGTTGATTTTTCTCTTTATTTCGAATATGATATGAAACATAACAAATCGATGTTATTTTTTCTAACATTACAGGAGGAGAGAGAATGAATACAGGAGATACGGTTTTTATGTTTGTAGCGACAGTAATGGTCATGTTAATGACACCAGGATTAGCACTTTTTTATGGAGGTATGGTTCGCAGTAAAAACGTACTCAGTACGACAATGCATAGTTATAGCGCAATGGCTATCGTTTCGATTCAATGGATTGTAATTGGTTATTCTTTATCATTCGGACCAGATTGGCACGGACTTATCGGCACATTCGATTGGTTCGGTTTAAACGGAGTTACCTACGCACCAAATCCAGACTACTCATCTACTATTCCTCACAATTTATTTATGATGTTTCAACTCATGTTTGCTATTCTAACCCCCGCTCTAATTTCAGGAGCATTTGCCGAAAGAATGCGATTTTCAGCTTTCCTTATTTTCATCCTTCTATGGACAACAATCGTTTACAATCCTGTCGCTCATTGGGTATGGGGCGTTGGCGGATGGCTAAGAGAACTTGGTGCATTAGACTTCGCTGGCGGTAATGTCGTTCATATTACATCTGGCGTGGCCGGCCTCGTATTAGCTATTTTCCTTGGAAAACGAAAAAACATAAACGGTTCGTCTCCTCATCATTTACCATTTACGATGTTAGGCGCTGGGCTGCTATGGTTCGGCTGGTTCGGTTTTAACGTCGGAAGCGCATTATCTTTAAATGATGTAGCTTTAACTGCATTTATTAATACAAATATAGCTGCCGCTGCCTCCGCATTAACTTGGATGCTTTCAGAGTGGTTCTTCCAATCAAAACCGACCGCGATGGGAGCTGCTTGTGGCGCCGTTTCCGGTCTAGTCGCTATCACACCAGCTTGCGGGTTCGTTACACCTTTCTCAGCTCTTCTTATCGGAGCAGTTGGGGGCGTATTATGCTTCGGAGCGGTCTTTTTCTTAAAAACAAAATTTGGATACGACGATACACTCGATGCATTTGGATGTCACGGCATCGGCGGAACTTGGGGCGGCATTGCGACAGGACTATTTGCAACTACCACCGTAAACAGCGATGGCGCTAACGGATTATTTTACGGAAACGCCGCGTTACTATTCAAACAACTTGTAGCAATCGGCGCAACATATGCGTTCACAATTATAATGACGTACGCGATTATTAAAGCAATTAACTTCTTCCTCCCTGTCCGGGTAGATGAGCACGAGGAACATATGGGACTTGATATTTCAATGCATGGGGAGAAAGCTTATGAGTATGTAGAAAAATCGGCTAATTAAAACGAAAAAGGTGTACTCCGTTCTAACACAGGGTACACCTTTTTCGTATATTCATAACGATACAATTATCCCAAACTATTGGTATATAAATATCTTCATCTATCTATTCATATAAACATCTTATCTTTTCATTAGTGCATTTAAAACGAGTTGTACCGCAACCGCATCATCTAAATAGCCGATTGGAAATATATAATCTGGGATTACATCGACCGATAATATAAAGTAAATGAGCGCACTTCCCATTAAAGCAAGTTCTGCAGTCGTTCCTTTCTTCTTCGAAAATCTCTCGTACAATTCTTTCAAATCATTAATAAATGGGCCAATACTGCTTACCTTTTGAATCTTTTCAAGAAACCCCTTTTCAATTGTTTCTTTCCCTTCTTCTGTTTGCGAATATTGTTCATAATTCGCTAACTGCTGCTCTACATTCGATATACTAAACTTTTGATCATATAGCTGAGCAGATTCAAGTAAGTGTTCAATATTATTAATAGAAACGTGAATATCAGATTGCTCCTCCTGTTTCGTGTCAATAGAATAACCTGCCGCTACAAACAAATCACCTACCGGAACATCAAGGCTCTCTGCAAACTTTTGCAAATGCTTTGGATTCGCCTTTCGCTTACCATTTACAATCATTGAAATTGTAGCGGTATCAATATTAGTGAGCGCACTAAGTTTTCGCATCGATAAAGACTTTTCCTTAAGCAATTTTTTCAACAACAATCCAAGATTACTTTTTTCATGATCTTGAGACATATCTCATTCCCCTTTATTCACGAGAATAACCATAGTTATTATATGAAAAATAACTACATCACTATACATTTTATATTAACAAATTTTTCTGACCATTTACAAGATAGAAGTCCCTTTATCTGTTTATATTTTGCAAACAAAAAAGCTATCTTATATTCAAGATAGCTTTTTAAAATTATTTTAACCATTTCCGTAATAATACAAATACACTACCGCAAATTATGTAAGAACTCACGAATATGACGATGGCCATAAAAAATGAATGATGTAGAGAAAAGGTTAGTATCATCAATAAGAAAGACACAAAGAGCAAATCTAATAAAATAAAGTATCCTGAAGTTAAAACACTTTCAACTAATTGCAACTCCGACTCTAACTCCGAATATTTTAGCCTTTTATACAGTAATCTCAATTTCACTCACCTTCTATGAATTAATCAAAAAATGCAGCAAACGCAATAACTAATAATAATGTTCCACTAATCAATGTACCAAACTGACCTAAGGTGAACTTACCGATACGAACGTGAGCAATCTTTCTCCCTAACGCAACTCCGCCCCATACTGTAATAAAACTACCAACCGCGGCTGCAATACAAATCGCAATTGGATTCAAACCAAATAACCCTGCGCCTAAACCATTCGTTAGTGCATTCGCAGACAAACCAATCCCAAGAAAAATAGATTCTACAAAACCGATTTCACCAGATTTACCGATATTTTTCGTTAAACCATTTATTTCTGTACTTGCCACTTCTCCCTCAGTCTCTTGCACCGGAACTTTACGAGGAATTGCTAGTAAAATAATTCGGAGACCAATTATCACTAATAAGAACGAACCGATTACAATAGGCATAATCCCAGGTAAAATTTTTGACAGCCATAAGCCAAAATATATTCCTACTACACTAAATAAAAAACAAATTATCGAAATAATAAAGTTTGATAGATGACTAATTTTTATATTTCGAATGCCGTAAGAAATTCCTACTCCTAAGTTATCGATACTTGATGAAAATGTTAATGCCAATACCATTATCCATGCTGCCATTTCGTTCACCCCTTCATATTGTTGAACATTCCGGAAACTAACGTGACATACATAGTACGGAATATGGATAAGGGAGACAAAACTCCCTATATCCCTTCCAATTAACGGCCCTGTTTACAAACGTGGTAGCGTGAACCACTTCATTATATTCATGCGATTCACCTTTCCTTTTTCACGAACAGATTGAAAAATTTCTCCTGTAAAAGACCCCATTTTAGTAGCAATCTCTTTTTGCATCTCTTTATTTTCTGATGCTACCTTTACACTCAAGTCTAACGCCTGTTCAAAATGCTCTAACGCTTTTTCTAAATGGTAATCTACATTTTGTTCAACAACTTTATGCGTCATTTCTTACTTCCTCCTTTTCCTCAACCTTTGCAGCCGCTTCTATTACCTCTTGCTCTTCAGCATGATCATCTTCAACATAAGAAAGTTCTTTCTCAAATTGTTTTTGCATTCTATCCATTTTCGCTTCTACAATAATATCTTCTACTTCTTCTTTAATTGTTTCAAAAGTAGATTTCACAACTTTTGTACCTGATTCAGCAAGTGGACGAAGTGTATTTCTTACAACAGGTAATAAAGCGGCACTCGCTAACGCTAAAGTAGACCCAATAACAATTTTTCGTATCATCTTCATTACTCCTTTACACTGTTTTTAATAATGCTAGTTCATTAACTGCCAACTTTTTTGAATCATTATTCTTATATGAAACTAAATTAATAATAGGTTTTGAAATTTGAGATACTGTGCCCGCTACAAAAAGAACAGGTACCCATTGCATAAATGTCAATGGAACGGTATGGAATATACGAGCAAACGGCGGAACATATATAGCTGATAATAATACAAGCCAAGACGTTCCTAATGCTGTTACAAAGAAACGATCTTTTGACCAATCACGCATCGTTTCGTCTGACCCTTCTTGTCTCCAAGAAAATGTTTGAATAAGTTGACCTGCAACTAATGCAGCAAATGCTGATGTTTGCGCTACCGCAAGAGGCACGCCAGCTGCTAAGCTCATACCGAATAAAGCAAGTGAACCCGCTCCAAGCAGTATGCCTCGCGTTACAACCTTTTTGTATAGCTCTTTATCAACAATATCTTGACGTTTCGTTTGCTTCGTTTTGTTTCCAGGATTTACAGCTAAAATCATCGCTGGTAAAGCATCTGTAATAAGATTCATTAATAAAATTTGAATTGGCACTAACGGAATGGGCATTCCCGCAATAACTGCTGCACTTGTCACTAATACTTCAGCTAAATTTCCCGTTAATAAACACCCAACCGCTTTTCGAATATTACCAATGATCGTTCTACCTTCTTTTACCCCTTCCACAATGGAACCGAAATGATCTTTTTTCAATATAAGATCGGCAGCCTCTTTCGTTACTTCTGTTCCCGTTTGCCCCATTGCAATACCGATGTTCGCTTTCTTTATAGCAGGCGTATCATTCACACCATCTCCAGTCATCGCAACAATTTGACCGTCAGCTTGATATGCAGTTACTATGCGTAATTTATGGGCTGGTGTTACTCGCGCAAACACAGACGTGTTTTTCACGATATTTTCCAACTCTTCATCTGTTAAATTATCAATTTCTATCCCTGTTAAAACACGATCATCACGATTCCAAATGCCAGTCTGCTTCGCAATAGAGATCGCGGTAGTCGGATGATCCCCAGTAATCATGACTGGTTTTACACCAAGTTCAATCGCTTCACGAATACTCTCTTCCACTTCAGGTTTCGGCGGATCAATCATACCAACTAATCCAACAAAAATAAGGTCATCATTTTCACCATTACTATACGCAAACCCTAATACTCGCAGCGCCTGTTCTGCAAAACCTTCATTTTGTTGTAAAATCACTTCTTTTTCCTCATCACATAACGGATAGATTTCGCCATTATGTTGATACCATTTACATCTAGTAAGAATCGCCTCTACAGATCCTTTCGAAAACTTATAGATTGATTCATTTTCCTTACAAACGACACTCATAATTTTCGTCTCAGAGTCAAACGGTTCTTCATGATGTCGTTCAAATGATTTCATATCTTCATGTGAAACCCCCACTTTAGAGGCCAAACTTAACAAAGCTCCTTCAGTCGGGTCACCTTTCACAATCCACTGATCCTCCTCTTGTTCTAATTTACTATTATTACAAAGAACACTAATTTGCAGAACGCGAACTAAATCTGGATGTTCTAATGGTGTATTTTCACTTTCATGATAAGTCACTTCTTCTACTTCCATCTCTACAGCAGCAGCGACTTTAGATGACGTTACATCCGAAATCTTACCAACTGGTTCATATCCGTCACCAGATACACTCCATACACGATTTGGCGTAGCGATCACTTTAACCGTCATTTCGTTCTTCGTAAGAGTACCTGTTTTATCAGAGCAAATAACCGTTGTTCTACCCAACGTTTCTAAACTGGAGAGCTTCCGAACGAGCGCATTTTGCTTCTGCATACGGAATATCCCTGCGCTTAAAGCGATTGTAATCATAATCGGCAAACCTTCTGGAACAGCTGATGCTGTAAGGGCAACCGATGTTGTAATCATTTGCGTAATTGGTAAACCACGTAGTAATCCCGCTACAAGTACAATACCACCAGCTACAAAAGCCCCTTTAATAAATGTTTTACTAATAGACGTCACCTTTTGCTGGAGTGGTGTAGGCTCTGTTTCTTCTCCTTTCATCAAGGAAATCATATAGCCCATTTCTGTACTCATCCCTGTTTCTACTACTATAGCTCTCGCTTTACCGCGCGTTACAGACGTACCCATAAAGAGCATATTATTCCGCTCCGCTAACGAACATTCTTCTCCTATAGCATCCACTTTCTTCTCAACAGGTAGAGACTCCCCCGTTAACATCGCTTCATTCACTTCCAAATTCCAAGAATGTATAGTACGAAGATCAGCAGGTACACGGTCTCCAGCCTGCAGGCAAACAATATCACCGGGAACAAGCTCACTACTTGCTATTTCTACTTCTTCCCCTTCTCGAAGTACTATACAATTCGGCGCACGGAATTGATTTAAAGCTTCCACTACTTTTTCGGCCTTCCGCTCTTGAAGAGTTCCAATTACCGCATTGACAACGAGGATTATGCCCATTGCTAATCCGTCAAACACACCGCCTGATAACACAGACAATCCAGCTGCTCCAAATAAAATAAGCGATGTAAACTCTTTAAATTGGCCCATAAATGAAACAATCCAAGGAACAGACTGCTTCGGTTCAATTGTATTCACCCCATACTTTTCTTGTCGCACTTGCACTTCTTGCTCACTTAATCCTCGCTGTTTCTCCACTTGTAAATCATTTATTACATCATCTTGCGAGAGTGTATACCATTTAGTAGAAGGCTCTCTCACTGACGAGTCGTTCTTATTTACTATCTCTTTATTAGAAAAAATCTTCTCACTCACCCGCTTCGCTCTAGATAAAAATGTTAAAGATAGAGCATTCGCCATTAAAGCGATGACAGGTGCAGTAAATATAGACCAAACAGCCAACATCTCTCCAGCAATATTCCACATTTTTGCTACTCGAAAATGTTCTTTCACTAGCATATCTATTCGTTTTGCATGCGCTATTGATTGGAAAATATTTTTCATTTCATAGCGAGATACTGACGGAAATTCATTCTTTTCCTCACATACAAATAACACTTCTTCCCCATTCAAACGGATACGCTCTACACGTTCTACAACATCGCTATGTTGCCAGCTTGTATCCATACCGTATTGCGTAATAACATCCTCATTTATATTTAAACTATTTCCCATAACAGCTATTGCCCATTTATTTTCGTTTAACTTATGAAAGATATTTGCAAACTCAGGAACAATTGTTATTTTTGATCCAACTAACAATCCGAGGCATTTTTGACCCTTTGCCACAAACTGAACGTTAAATCCTTCTTTGCTCAATCTCTTCGCTTCTAACTCATATAGGCTTATATCTACACCATTTCGTTCTGCAAATTCTTTACTACCGACAAAAGATGGCATACCTTGTATTTCACCTTTTATCCCTTCACCATCAGCTTCAACTTCAAAAGCTTTCCTTAACGTTCTTCTTGTTTGCTTCGCTCGTTGCACAACCTCATCTTTCCAATCATGCTCACTCTTCTCTAGTAACGAAGCTGCCGTGCACAAAACTTGCCCTTCATCTTCTGAAACGCAGCTAATCCCCGCTTCTTCATTACGGAATATACGAGACACATCGTCAAATACGACCGTTCTCGTTCGAGACAATTGAGATAATGACCCTTCATTTGGAATAACGTATCCTCTTTCTCGCGCAACGAGATCCCCTTGTCGCCACGCATACTCAGCAGACGAAACAGCAGGTTTTGGATTCGCAGCTAATAAAACCGCCATTCCGCGTAACGGATTTCTCGTAAATGCCCATGTTGCTCCGCCAAAAAGCATGCCCCATTTCGATTGTCTTTCACTGTATGCTTTAATCTCCGGGGATAAAATCCTTTCTTTGTACGAATCTGTTTCTTCATTTATATTCGCCTGACTACGCTTCCAATTTAAATAGTTTAATAGACTAAGTCCCGCTAATACGACAATATTTTCTCGCGCAAGTGCTAACGCTAGCGTTCCTATGCCAAGCACTAAATCAGAATTCACTTTTTTGCTAGCAACTATTTTTTTGAATCCTCGTTTAAGAAACGGATATCCTGTTACAACGGATAAAGCACCCGATACATAAAAAAGCCCTGGACTTCTAGCTAAAGCTGACCTCCCCATAAATAATTGCTTTATACCAAATGCACCTAATCCAGCGACAGAAAGCGTTAACGGTAACGGGACACCTTCACCTTTTTTCTCGTAAGAAATTACACTAGATGAAGAATCTTCTACTTTCTTCGTTTCTTCCATATTATTAAGGTTATTATTCTTTGTAATTTGTTCTTCTAGGAGTTTAATTATTTCACAAATTGTATGTAGAGAGGTCTTGTTGATATCGTAAGTAATAAGGGCTCTTCCTGTAGAAATAGAGGGACTTACTTGATAAATACCTTCCACGTCACGAAAACGTTCTACTATCAAGTTCGCCATATTTGTATTGTATTTCAGTTTATATATTTCAATTCGAATTCTTCCAGGTAACGATCGTATAAATCTCGTTTTCAATGATTTACTCTGCATCATCATCCTCCTTATTCTTGTAAATGAAATAACATCACTTACTATTTAAGGAGTAACAGGTAGGCTTTCATAATCTACACTCTCATTCGAATGATATGCATTTACACGAGATGCCCATTTTTCCTGGAATTTAGAAATTGTAATCGGCACTGCTTCTACTGCTCCGATAATTGGTGATACTGTTTTTACCGCCGCTTTTCGTGCCGCTTCTTTAACTTTCGGCAGAGCTTCTTCCATTTCTGAACCAGCACTTTTCATTTGTTCTTTTGCACCGAGAAAAGCAGATACTGTTTTTACCGCTAATTTTCTTAACCCCGTTCTCGCTTTCGGTGACGCCAATATAACTGCTGCTACCCCAACAGCTATACCGATTGGTGATTTCATAAATCGAAACATGTACATTTCTCCTCACTTCATTATTTTTGAGTCTGTAAAATGAATCAATCCTATCCAAGCTAAGTAAACGTGTAATCCATTTTGTCACATCCTTTTTTTGTAAAAAGTATATATCGAGTATATATTTTCATTTGCATTATTTCAACAATTTATTAGTTTTTTGCAAATTTTATGTTAATTCAGAAAAAGGTTTTGTGAACTTTTCTATTCTTATGCAAGTATACAGGTAATATATTCCACATTATTCTTGCTCAATTATTGAGATTATATTGAGAATTCGTTTTGTTTTTTTACAAATCACAAACTAAGACATGCACTTTTACGAAACAAATTTTATATACTATAAAAAATGCCTCAGGGAGTGATTTTCATGAGCTTATCCTATTGGAAATACGCAATTCTTAATCATATCACTACAAATTTTCGCACCTTCTTATTTAATATCATTGTCGCTATTTTAGGTGAAATCGCACTTTTCCTCGTCCTAAGTTTTGTCCCAAAAAGATTTCATAAATTTTTCGCATAAAAAGGCCTGAGTTCCTATCTATTGTAGAACTCAGGCTGCTTAGCTTTATTGAATGTAGGGGAACCGTTACATAATGTTTATATTCGCATCTTGAAATACCCCATCTAGTATTTGGTAGAATATATCGGCGATTCTTCGGATATATCGACGATTTTTCAAATATATCAGCGATTATTTCAATATATCGACGTTTCGACACAGGATATCGATTTACCAGCAAATTTCGACATGACTTAAACGTAAAATACCCCCGTGTCACTCACGAATCACCATACTTACTTTTATTCAAACTTAATATAATAAGAAATGCAATCGCTATTACAGCTAAAAAACGAACTGGATTAAACGGTGTTCCTACCGTTTCATTAAAGCGATGATAAATAAAAGGGATCATCTCAAGTACCATTAGCCCCATTGCAATTTGAAACGTCTCAGCCATCGCTTTATTTTTTATAAATACAGCACGCTCATCACCTTGTTTCCCAATCGCTATAAACATTTTTATAATAGCAAACACTACAAATAAAAAGACACTTAACGCAATAATAAAGTGAAACTTTAATCAGTGGGGGGTTCTTCATGCCCCACTGATTATTAGTTGAACCAATCGGACTTTTATGGGCAGTTGATCCCCCACCTAACTTCTTTGCTTTCGCTGAATTTTGAGGTGGGGGTCTTACTGCCCATTAAAGTCGGATAAAAATCAAACCATCCATCAAAATACACCTCTTATATGTAAAACTTATTTGACAAGAGTATAACACCTTTTACCCATCATGTAAAATATCTTTTACACAAAAAAGACGACCGTTTAACAGTCGTCTTTTCCAATTTATTTCGGAGCATTTCCTACATATTGCGTAATATCAACATTTAATGATTGCGCTAAACGCATACCGTACTCTTGATCTGCACGGAAGAAGTTACAAACAGCTAGTAATTTCGTGCGTTCATTTACGTCTTTTAAGTCATTTGTTAAGTTTGCAATTAAGTTGTCTTGCTCTTCTTTAGAGAATGAACGGTAACGCTCACCAGCTTGTTTGAAGTCATTTGGTTTGTCAATTTTCTCACGAGATACATAGCCTTCTACTTTCATAGTTGAATCACGGTAAGCTGGGTCTTCAACTGGATTTTCAGCATGACGGCTCGGCTCGTAGTTGATTGTAGATGGGTTTTGATTGATTTGCATCGCACCATCACGTTGTTGGTTATGAACAGCTGCATATGGGCAGTTTACAGGAATTTGTAAGTAGTTTGCACCAAGGCGATAACGCTGTGTATCCGGATAAGAGAATAAACGACCTTGTAATAATTTATCTTCAGATGGTTCAATACCATTTACTGTTGCACTTGGAGAGAACGCCACTTGTTCTACTTCAGCAAAGAAGTTTTTCGGGTTACGATTTAACGTCATTGTCCCTACTTCCATTAATGGAAAACGATCTTCTGGCCAAACTTTCGTTGGATCTAACGGATCGAAATCTAAAGAATCCGTTTCTTCTAGTTGCATCACTTGTACGTGTAAATCCCACTTCGGATAATTTCCTTTTTCGATTGCATCGAATAAGTCACGAGTTGCATGGTTGAAGTCTTTTCCTTGTACTTCTTGCACTTCTTTTGCACTTAAGTTACGTACACCTTGCTGTGGTTTCCAGTGATATTTAATGTAGACAATTTTACCTTCTGCATTAATCCATTTAAATGAATGTACACCGAACCCTTCCATTTCGCGATAGCTTGCTGGTGTACCGTAATCAGAAAATACCCATGTCATCATATGTGTAGATTCTGGACTTAACGTCATGAAATCCCAGTAACGATCTGGTGTTTGAATATTTGTATCAGGTGCTGGTTTTAAAGAATGCACCATATCAGGGAATTTAATTGCATCACGAATGAAGAAGACTGGTAAATGATTACCTACGATATCATAGTTTCCTTCTTCTGTATAAAATTTAACAGCGAACCCACGTGGATCACGAGCTGTTTCTGGAGAACCTTGACCATGAATAACCGTTGAAAAACGAACAAATACAGGCGTTTCAGTTCCTTCATTTTGTAAAAATGCTGCTTTCGTATATTGCTTCATGCTATTTTTCGTAACGAATACACCATGAGCACCTGCACCACGTGCGTGCACAACACGCTCTGGAATACGTTCACGATCAAAGTGAGCCAATTTTTCTACTAAATGATAGTCTTCTAATAATACCGGTCCACGTCGACCAGCTGTACGAGAATTTTGGTTGTCTCCAACCGGAGCACCTTGGTTTGTTGTTAAACGATTATTTGGATTCATCTAGGGGGATCCTCCTCTTTCTTTCGTAGTAATTATTATTTATTTAAAATTATTATAATCTAATTATTATTCAAAACTAAATCTTTGTCAACTACTTCTTTCATTTTTTTGGAAACAATTTCAGTTAAGCAATCGATAAATATAGATTGTGAATTTGGCATATTCGGCCTAAAATACGCAGCATTGATTTCATCCGTTACAACTCTACACTCGTAATCGTTGTCATATAAAACTTCTAAATGCTCTGCGACAAAGCCAACTGGACAATATATGAAAGATTCATATCTATGCTCCTCAAATAAATCTCTCGTTAAATCTTGCACATCCGGTCCAATCCATGGATCAGGTGTATTTCCGGCACTTTGCCAACCTATTGTATAATTTTGAATGTTTGCAGCTGCTGCGATTAAATCCGCCGTATGCTGCAATTGCTTCACATAAGGATCACCCGCCGCAATAATTTTCTCTGGTAAACTATGCGCAGAAAAAATTACAACTGCTTTCTCTTTATCTTCAATCTTTGTAAATGTTTCTTTTATTTGATCTGCCCAATACGAAATAAATTTCGGTTCATCATACCATTGTTCAATCGGTTCAATAACAGGACCACCAATTTCTTCGGAAAGACGAATAGCACGGTCATTATACGCTTTAATGCTAAAGGTAGAATAATGCGGCGCTAATACAATACTAATCGCCTGCTCAATCCCATCACTCTTCATCTCTTCTACTGCATCTTCTATAAATGGAGCTATATGTTTTAATCCTAAGTAACAATTAAATTCATACTCTGTAAATATATTATTCATTGAATCTGTTAATTTATGCGCTTGCTCTTTCGTAATTTTTGCAAGTGGTGAAATTCCGCCAATCGCTTTATAGCGCCCAATTAAATCTTGGAGTGCTTCTTCAGAAGGTTTGCGCCCGTGGCGAATATGTGTGTAGTACGCTTCTACATCCTCTAATGATTCTGGCGTTCCATATGCCATTACGAGTAAACCTATTTTTTTCTTTGTCATCTATATAACACCTCAATTTTATAAATGAGAATCTTTTTCAAGAACATTTGTTTCCAATTATAACAACTAATAATAAGTACGTCAAAATAATTATTATAAATAAGTATTTTTTCTAATATAATTTTAAATTTTAGATGACAATTTTTTTAATAAAAAGCGACTTACATATAAAGTAAGTCGCTTTTCTTCTATTCTTTAATATTTACCCCGTATTCTTTAAACCAAACATGAATTTGCGCTAAATGAGCTAAAAGCTGAGGCCCAGTCATTAATTGACCGAACCAAGGTGTTTGAAATGCGCTGCCGCCTGACTCAATTAATCCGCTCAGCTGTTCTTTATCAAATAGTTCGTGTAAAATCGAGCCTTTATCCGTTAATAAATCTTGTAGCCACACCGTTACTGCTTTCGTATAGTGCGGATTATGCGTTTTCGGATACGGGCTCTTCTTTCTATATAAGATGTCATTTGGAAGTAATCCTTCTAGTGCTTTACGCAATAGACCTTTTTCGCGATTTTTATACATTTTCATTTCCCAAGGAATATTCCACGCATATTCGACAAGTCGGTGATCCGCAAATGGAACGCGTACTTCTAAGCTTGCGCCCATACTCATACGGTCTTTTCTGTCTAATAATGTTGTCATAAACCATACCATATTTAAATAAAATAATTGTCGTCTCTTTGCTTCAATTGGGCTTTCTCCCTCTAAAATAGGAACTTCTTGAATGGACTCTTCATAGCGCCTTTGTACATATTGTTGTAAATTTAATTTATTTCTCCATTCTTTCTTTAGCAATTGTTCACGTGCTTCTGTAGAACGCATCCACGGAAATGCACTCGATTGTAAATCATCTTCTCTATAAAACCACGGATAACCACCAAATATTTCATCTGCACATTCCCCAGATAAACCGACGACAAAATCTTGTTTAATTTCACGACAAAACCATAATAATGACGAATCAATATCTGCCATACCAGGCAAATCACGAACGAGTACAGCTTCTGTTAAATACTGCGCTAATTGTTCATTTGAAATGACGCATCGATGATGAATTGTTTGAAACGTCTCCGTCATCAAATGAATAAATGGTGCATCTGAATTTGGCTGGAATGCATTCGCTTTAAAATATTTGTCATTATCTTCGTAATCAATCGAATATGTGTGTAATTGCCCTTTTCTTGATCTTTCGTATTCTTTCGCAGCAATTGCTGTAATCGCGCTCGAATCTACACCACCTGATAGAAAAGTACACAGTGGTACATCAGAAACGAGCTGCCTTGTAATCGCATCTTGTAATAAAAAGCGTGTTTTCTCTACTGTTTCTTCAAAGGAGTCTTCGTGCTTTTTACTTTCTACATTCCAATATCTCCATATACATAAACCGTTCTTTGAAAATGTCATCGCATGACCTGGACGTAATTCTTTTATACCAGCATATATACCGTGACCAGGCGTTCTAGATGGTCCAAGGCCGAATATTTCGGATAATCCTTCTAACGTCACTTCCGCCTTCACATCTGGATGCGCCAATATCGCTTTTAACTCTGAACCAAATAGTAATCGCCCACTATCATATTTATAAAATAGTGGTTTTACACCTAATCGATCACGCGTGATAAACACTTGTTCTTTCTTTTCATCCCATACGGCAAACGCATATATACCGTTTAAATGATCGACACATTCTTCTTTCCATTCCATATACGATGCTAATAGTACTTCCGTATCAGAATGACCTTTGAACGTATATCCTCTTCTTAATAGTTCCTTTCGAATATCTTCCGTGTTATACAGTTCACCGTTATAACAAATTGCATAATTTGCTTCGTCCTTTAAACAAGTCATCGGCTGTTTACCACCTTCAGGATCAACAACGATTAACCGTTTATGTCCAAATGCAACATTTCCTTTAATCCAAACTTTATTATCATCTGGGCCACGCTTCGCTAACGTCTCAGCCATCTTCGTAACGACGTCCCGTTCTCCTTCTAATGAGCGTTTATAATCCACCCATCCTGTAATCCCGCACATATAAATCATCCTTCCATCTTATTTCTTTTCTTGAACGTGCAGTAATCCCCACCCTAAGAGTGCGGATTTAAAAATGAAAAAATTGCCGATAACCTACTATCCACATATGGAATAGCATCTTCACTCAGTAAAACGTGTTTTATTGTATGCCCACCTATGTGTAGATGTGTCTAGTTATAAAGAACGCATGAACTGTCTATAACAGAAATAACTACTTTTCATAAAGGAGAAATCGCGTATGATACAACGTAACCATATTTTATATAACCAGCCTCGCGCTCATACAGTCGGTAATGTAGAATATATAAACAATGAATGGGTATTCTTTGATGATGAAAATGAGGAAGCATTTTTATTAGAAGATATTGCCGGTGATGGCTTTGAAATTTTATATAACAACAACTGGCTACCAGCTCGTTTCTATGAACAAGATATATTACAAATCGCCAACGAACAGCACCATTTGCAAAATGGGGAAATGATACGCATTCGTAAAAAATTACTCCTTAGCTATACGGAATGGCTTGAGGAATTACCTGACTCTGTCTTTGCCTTATTAACAGAGGCATTGCAATCACTTCATTACTCTTTATATGATTGCATGTATTGTCATAATTATTTATCCTTTTTACCGAAAGATGAAGCATGCGAAGGAGTAAATATTCTTTTGTTTGATAACGAAGAGATGATTTGTACACTACAGCACCATTTCGTTCGTCACGCTACATCAAATAAAAATATGTTTCGTTTTACAAAAGTGAACGGAGAAGAGTTGCATATCGATGCGACATAAAATAAAAAACCACCTTATCTCCCAAGTCTTTGAGATTATAAGGTGGTTTTATTTTCTTTATTAGAATACTTTCCAACCAATCGGTAATTTCAGTCCTAGATAAATTACCGCTACTAGCGCGACAATAAATAAGCCCCAAACCGCCCCTGTTGGTTTGTTTTTGCTCATTTTTACAAGAACCATTTCCATTCCACCGATTACTAATATACCAGCTAACATTTTTAAACCGTACCACATGTGCATGCTACCTGTTGCTGTTTTCACAATACTCATGTACAACATGAATCCTGTCACAATAATGAAGATATACATTAGGCGAAGCCCCATATGTACACCTTTACCTTTTCTTCCTGCTGAATAAAGTGAATACGCAACGAAGAATAAAATTAAACCTAACGCCCATGCTGTAATATGCATATGTACCATCGTATCCCTTCCCTCCTCTTTTCACACTTTTTCACTCTATATGATAACATGTTCATTTATTTTCAGGAAATGTTTCGCTTTTTTACATTTAAATGCTATAATATTTAGAGTATTTACAAACTTCTTGTAATAACAAAAGGGGGAACAATCATGATTCAAACTAAGGATATTATCGAACTTACAGACACATACGGTGCAAATAACTATCACCCACTTCCAATCGTTATTTCTAAAGCAGAAGGCGTTTGGGTAGAAGATCCTGAAGGAAACCGCTATATGGACTTATTAAGTGCATATTCTGCAGTAAACCAAGGTCATCGTCACCCAAAAATTATTAACGCTTTAATTGACCAAGCTAATCGTGTTACGTTAACTTCTCGTGCTTTCCATAGCGATCAATTAGGTCCTTGGTACGAAAAAGTTGCGAAACTAACTAATAAAGAAATGGTACTTCCAATGAATACAGGTGCAGAAGCTGTTGAAACTGCAATTAAAACAGCTCGCCGATGGGCTTATGATGTGAAGAAAGTAGAAGCAAACCGTGCTGAAATTATCGTTTGTGAAGATAACTTCCACGGACGTACGATGGGTGCTGTTTCTATGTCTTCAAACGAAGAGTACAAGCGTGGATTCGGTCCAATGCTTCCTGGTATCGTTGTAATTCCTTACGGTGATTTAGAAGCATTAAAAGCTGCTATTACACCAAACACAGCTGCATTCATTTTAGAGCCCATCCAAGGTGAAGCAGGAATTAACATCCCACCAGCTGGTTTCTTAAAAGAAGCTCTTGAAGTATGTAAAAAAGAAAACGTTTTATTCGTAGCAGATGAAATCCAAACTGGCTTGGGCCGTACTGGTAAAGTATTTGCTTGTGACTGGGACGGTGTAACTCCTGACATGTACATACTTGGTAAAGCACTTGGCGGCGGCGTATTCCCAATCTCTTGCGTTGCAGCAAACCGCGACATTTTAGGGGTATTTGAGCCAGGTTCTCACGGTTCTACATTCGGTGGTAATCCACTTGCATGTGCTGTTTCTATCGCAGCTCTTGAAGTGTTAGAAGAAGAAAAATTAACAGAGCGTTCTCTTCAATTAGGTGAAAAATTAGTTGGACAATTAAAAGAAATTGATAACCCAATGATTACTGAAGTTCGCGGTAAAGGTTTATTTATCGGTATCGAATTAAACGAGCCAGCTCGTCCTTACTGTGAACAACTAAAAGCAGCGGGTCTATTATGTAAAGAAACACATGAGAATGTAATTCGTATCGCACCACCTCTAGTAATCTCTGAAGAAGATTTAGAGTGGGCATTCCAAAAAATTAAAGCTGTATTATCGTAATAATAGAGAGGTTGTCCTACATGTTGGGACAACCTCTTTCATTTTATATTGATTTATACTAAAATAAAATTGTAATTTTCTGTATTTTAAAATCACAAAGGAGGTGCGATATGTTATTAAGATACGGCAAACATATTAACTATTTAGCTACAACTTTTCTTTTAGTTACATTCTTTGGATTCCTACTTTCCGTAACATCGCTTAGTCACTACTCAACTCCCACCTCATTCACACTACTGAAAGCATCATTTTGGACTACTGTTATTCTTACTATCATTGGTTTTGGAAGCGAAAAAAGCGCACTTACGGTTATACTATTTGGCATTTGTACACTTGCAGTCATTGGTCTTTACACTTTTTCCGTTATCGATTACCTCTATCACCCAAGACCATAGAAAAGAGCTATCTATTAATAAGATAGCTCTTTTCTTCACTTCACCACATTTCGCAAAGTACCAATTCCTTCTACTGTAATGACCACTTCATCACCGGCATGCAAAAACTTCGGTGGTGTGAAACCTTTTCCAACACCAGCCGGGGTTCCTGTTGCGATAATATCTCCTGGTTCTAATGTCATTCCTTTACTTATCGTTGAAATGATTTCTTCTATTGAAAAAATCATTTTATTTGTATTTGAAGTTTGTCTTACTTCCCCATTTACTACCGTTTCAATGTGTAACGCATTTGGCGCACTAATCATCGATTTATGAATTAAATACGGTCCCATCGGACAAAATGTATCGAAACTTTTTCCAAGGAAAAATTGTTTATGCTTCCTTTGAATGTCGCGAGCAGTTATATCATTTATAATGGTATAACCAAAAACATGCTCAAGCGCTTTTTCTTTTTTTATTTGTTTCCCTCGCTTACCAATGACGATAGCTAGTTCTCCTTCGTAGTCTAGTTCATTTGTTGCGTGGGGATGACTATTAATTTTTTCATCCATTCCAATAACTGTCGTTGGTGCTTTCGTAAAGATCATTATATTTTCTGGAATTGACTCTACGCCGCCCATTTCCATCGCATGCTCACGATAATTTTTTCCAACGCAAAGAATATTCTTCCTTGGCCTTGGAATTGGTGCTAATATTTTCACCTCAGTTAACGAGTAATACGCCGTTCCTTCATTTTCCCTCGCCCAATTGACAATATCACACATTTTTTCAACACATTCGGTTCCTCTTTCAATACACTCTAACATTGTAATTGGAATCGTAACCTTTTCCCCTTTTTGTCTTTGCGCTTCTCTTACATGCAATACCTTTTCTTCCTCTTCATCCACAATACCTACAAATACCTTTTCATCTTTTTTCGCCGTTACCAAACGCAATATTTCCACTCTCCATCCTAAAACTCATACACTTTAATTGTATTCGCATCCGCAAGAAAAAAACCTTCTCATACACGCTAATTTTTACAATATTCTTCTCATATCCGATTCGTTACTCCTTTATTATTTGGCATAAAATGTAGAAATTTTACTTTTTTTAGCGAAGCTGTTTCTTTTTTATGGAGTTTTTGTATAATATGTACTACATATATACTAAAAATTTCATTTAGAGATGGAGCCGATTTCAATGTTTGAGCAAGCGATTGAAAAAAAACGTGAAAAAATGATTTATTTTGCTGAACGCTACGGAATGACTTCTCAAAAAACAGTGGATTGTAGCCAAGAACTGGACAGGCTCTTAAATGTAATTTGGCATGTACATACGGATTTTCACCCTAATCAAACACTCGAAACACACACGCAATAACGTGTGTGTTTCTTTTATTTCAAAAAAACACACATTTTATTGAAAACGCCCATACAATAGTAGAAAAGAAAACTTTAAAAACGAAAGGTGTTTTGTATGCCAGCTATGGTCGGACATATTCGTATCGTTAATATTGGATCAAGTGGTATTTTTCATATTGGAGATGTATTTGCGATTAGGCCTATTAGTTATTCACGTGCTTTCGCTGGGGCCGGCTCTTTTAATGTTGGGGATAACGTTTCTGTCTACAATTATCAAAGCGCAACGACTGTCAATGATTCAGATGTCATTGATCAAGCGATAATTGGTTCAACTTAGAGGAGGCGATTGTATTGAATTTTTATGTAAACCAAAGTATCATCATTAACAGCATTAAAATTGATAGCATTACAACCTCTTCTGTATTCCAAATTGGTACTGCTGGAAGTATTAAAGCCCTATCTAAATTCTCAAATACTGGCGGATTTACAGAGCCCCTTCGCCCATTACAGGCGAAAGGACAAATTATTTCTATCAAACCATCAACTAGTTCTTCTTAAGACATCCTTGTCATAAATATATAGCAGGAATATATTTACCCTCCCTATTGAAAAGGAGGTTTCACAAAATGAATCAAGATATATATACTTACTTACACCAACTTCAACAAGCTCTTCAAGCACAACAAACAGCCATCCTGAATTTAGAAGATCAAGTACGTCTATTACAAGAAGAGCTTAACGAATTAAAAAATCGCCCCTCCTCTTCTGTAGGAAAAGTGGAATACAAATTCGATCAATTAAAAGTAGAAAATTTAAATGGCACTTTAAATATTGGTTTAAATCCGTTTTCAGCAAAAGGACAACAAATTGAAGATTTTCAAGTAGATACAGAAACTTTGAAGGTTAATCCTGAAACTGACACAAATCCAGATTTTTACCAAGGCATTCTTCAGGAAATGCATCGCTACTTAGATGAAGAAGCATATAATCGAATTCTCCATTTTGAACAGGAAGAGAGAACGCCACTCGATGAAATGTATCGACAAATGATGGTTGACGACATAAAAAAACAGATGGAGCATAGACTCCCTTATTATTTATCACAAGCGCAATCACATGAAGGAATTTCAACAGATCCAGATTATTTACGAGATATCATTATTCAAGCTATGAAACATGATATCGACAAGGCATTCCTCTCTTTTATTCAACACATACCGGGCAATTTCCGAAAGGAGTAAGTATGTATGAATGTTAACGTTGTAAATCGTGAATTAAAAGTCGGACAGATTAAAATGAACGGTGTATCTTCGTCCGCACTCTTTTTAATTGGGGATGCAAATTTCCTCATACTATCTTCTATTCTTGATACACCATTCGAAACTGTTACAGAGGGGCCATTTGTACCATTAGTCACAGATGTCCCTCCTACTCCAGGTTAAGGAGACTGATAAATTATGTTACATCATGTGTCTGTTGTTCAAAATGTTTCTATTATTTCTTTAGGGATTTCTGCCGTATTTCAAGTTGGAGATGCCAATCAAATAGAATTAAAAAGTAGAGCTCTTGCCGTCCACAGGGGGATTCCTTGTTATATAAAAGACGAAGGTCGCTTAGACGCATTTGAAATCTTTACAGATGAACACATCACAATCCCAAAACGAACGACAGACGTAAAATTAAACATTGTAAATGAATGCCCTTTTATTGAAGTGAATGACGTTGAATTACGAACACTTTTAAATTCTGGCTGCTTTCAAATTGGAAATGTTGATTATGTTTTTAATAACTCTCGTATTATGCAAATCCGTCAATATATTACGGATGAACCTTCCACTCAATAATTCATATAGTAATTAAAAAGCTTAGTAAAGTAGGTGGATGGTATGCCTTCTGTTGTTGGAAATCTCGTCGTTCAAAACAGTAATGGTTCTTTTAATTTAGGGGATTTTTATAACGTGTCTCCGAAAGAAAATACGAAAGCTTATAATGGATCCGGAGCTTCCAATGTTGGATTTGTCGTGAATACGTTTAACGGTGTTAGTGCAACAAATACGTTTGATTCTGATGTGGCTGATCAAGATCAGATTGGAACAGCTTAATCAAACAGCTACCCTGTAATTACCCCTTATAGATAGATAGCAAAAGAGTCCATCTAACATGATGGACTCTTTTCTATTTCGTCTAGAAGAGCATAATACTCTTTTTATTTAAATGATAATTCTTGTTCCTCCAAAGCTTTTCTAAGCTTTGGCATCGACGCAGGTCCCATACCATGCAGTTTTAAAATTTCTTTCTCACTATACTTTGAGAGTTCTTCTACAGTGTGAATTCCATGATGTTCTAGTGCCCGTCTTGCTGGTGCTGAAAGAAGAGCGAGAAAACCTTCTTTCGGCGCTCTCCCGTTCTCACAGGTTGGGCAAGTTGGACAATCGCTACTTTTGTAGTATTCATGTCCTTTTTCACACGTTCTTAACGTTTTTTCTGTTGCCATTTTCAAGTTCCTCTATTCTTCGATTTTTACAACATGATTACCATCAAAGAAGTATAAACATTTCTCTTTCACAGGGTGTTGTAAGCTTTTCTCGAGCGCTTTTGCATATAACGAAAGCTGCACTTTATATCGCTCTTCTAAAATTGGTTTCGCTTGATCAAATCCGCCTGGGAATTTTCCTGCAATCGTATCCGTTTTGAAGTCGATTAACGTAATACCATCTTCCTCTTCGATCATGCAGTCAATAACCCCTTGGACAAGAATGGATTCCCCACTCTTCCCTTGCCAATCTTGATATGCTTCTTCCGCTGCAAGCATCATCGTAAATGGTACTTCACGCTCAACACTTTTCGCCGCTAATACCCTTTTACCTAGGTCACTGTCAAAGAATGAAATCACTTTTTCAATTGCAATTTCTTCCGCCTGCTCGAATGTTAATAATTCTTTATTTACCATTCCAGCAATTTGCTCCCGAATCACTTCTTCTGTAATCGGCTTCTTCAAATCAACATGCTGCATAACAGCATGTACTGCTGTTCCGCGCTCTGCGTATGTTAATCCCTTTTTCTCCATAAAACGAGGACGTGTTTGAATTGGTGCACGTAATTTTTTAATAAAGGCATTATCGCTACCTTCTTCAGATTGATAATTTCTCTTTATTTCTGTAACAGACTGTTTCGCACGATGAGATGTTGCTTCCTCATATCCGTACTTCCACATTAATCTGTCGTACACTTCATCTTTTCGTTCACTTTGCAGGGGAACAGCTTTTTTCTCACGAAGTGCTTCTAACAATTCTTGTTTCTCTTCTTGAACGGGTTCTGGCGCGAGTAACGTGTTACCGTCAACAACTTCTACTTTCCAGCTCGTGTCGTATCCATAAATTTCATCTGGAATGCTCCCTTGTCCTAATTCAAGAAGTATTTCACTATCACGATGTCTATATAAGGAAGGTGCAATCCAGTCTAAATAACAAGACGCTCCGGCACGTATATGATCTGGTAATAACCATTCACTATGCTCCCTCGCATCAAGCCATTTTTCCATTTCTTTATTTGCATCCTTAACCGTTCCAATTAAAATTAACTTCTCTTTTGCACGTGTTAACGCTACGTATAATACACGCATTTCTTCCGCGATTAATTCCATTTTCATTTTACGCTTAATCGCAAGTTGCGATAATGTCGTATATTTAATTCGTTTACGAGGATCGATAAATTGCGAACCAAAACCGAAGTCTTTATGCAGTAAGAAACGCTTCATTAAGTCTTGTGTATTAAAGCGGCGACCTAGTCCAGCTACGAATACGACTGGGAACTCAAGTCCTTTACTTTTATGAATTGTCATAATGCGAACGACATCTTCTTGTTCACCTAAAGCTCTCGCCGTACCCATATCATCACCGCGTTCTAAAATACGCTCAATAAAGCGTAAGAAGCGGAATAGTCCTCTAAACGATGTTGCTTCATATTGTCTTGCGCGGTCATATAGTACGCGTAAGTTTGCCTGCCTTTGCTTTCCAGCTGGTAAACCGCCAACGAAATCGTAATAACCTGTCTCACCGTACACTTTCCAAATTAAATCAGAAAGTGACTGTTGGCGCGCGAATTCACGCCATCCTTGCAGTAAGTTGTAGAACCATTCTAATTTGTCATGTAGTTCTTTTTCTTCTTCAAGCGGTGCCCCTTTTAAGAAGGAGCTCATTACTTCATAAAACGAGCCTTTCTTCCCATGAGCACGAAGCGTTGCAAGTTCTTCATCATTTAATCCAACGATTGGTGAACGAAGTACTGCTGCAAGCGGAATATCTTGCATCGGATTATCAATAACGCGGAATACGTTCATCATTATATTTACTTCTGTCGCTTCAAAGTAACCAGTCGCAAGATCAGCGTATACTGGAATTCCTTGCAGCTTTAACTCTTCCATAATTTGTGGCGCCCACGGCATAGAGCGCAGTAAAATAACGAAGTCACGATATTGTACAGGGCGCATACTATCCGTTTTACGGTCATACACTTCATAACCTGAATCAACCATCGCTTTAATACGCTGCGCCATAAGTCGAGCTTCAAGCTGTGCTTTTTCTACTTCCGCACCTTCTTCACCGTCTAACACTTCTTCTTCTGTTTGCTGAATACATAGTAGTTCAGCCGCTACATCTTCACCTTCTGGATAGGTAGCACCTAACTTTAATTCAGCGTCAGCATCGTAATCAATTTCCCCAACTTCTTCGCCCATAATTTGTTTAAAAATAAAGTTCGTACCCGCTAACACTTCATGACGACTACGGAAGTTTTTCGCTAAATCAATCTTCATTCCGCCGCCTAATCCTTCTTGCGTGAAGCGTTTATACTTTCCTAAGAATAATCCTGGTTCTGCTAGTCGGAAACGATATATCGACTGCTTCACGTCACCTACCATGAACAAGTTTCCTTCACTCTCAGAATCTTTCGTTACGAATTTAATAATCGATTCTTGTACGAAGTTCGTATCTTGATATTCATCGACTAATACTTCAGCAAATTTATTACGATATTGAAGTGCTACAGCTGATGGCTTCATTTCACCTTCTTCACTTTGTTCGCTTAAAATTTGTAAACAGAAATGCTCTAAATCTGTGAAATCGACCATTCCTTTATCTCGCTTCATCGCTTGGAAACGCTCTGTAAATACTTTTACAAGCTGTACTAGTTTTTCTAATACAGGATGCATATCTTGAAAATCTCGTAAGAAACTTTCAGGTTTGCGACTAAATAGCTCTTCTTGTAATTTCTTCACTTCATCTTTCGCTTTATTACGAAGAGAGTCTACTTGTTT
Organism: Bacillus cereus group sp. MYBK139-1; assembly: GCF_051916915.1. NCBI lineage: Bacteria > Bacillati > Bacillota > Bacilli > Caryophanales > Bacillaceae > Bacillus > Bacillus cereus group sp. MYBK139-1. The sequence continues at coordinate 289,244 of NZ_JBQAHO010000003.1, forward strand.
GACAATATCCTCGTTGTAATCGCTTTTCTTAATACGCTTTAACGTTTGCCACGATACGTTTTGCATCGCTTCATACACGCTTGTCCATGACTCACGAGCAGCTGATGATAACGTTCCAAGTAAAGCTAAATCCGCTTGCAGTGTTTCAACACGAGGCGCTGGACCGTCAGGAAGCATTGCGAGTTCCGTTGCTTTCCGAATATGCTGTTCCGCTGTTTCAAGTTGGAATTTCACATCTTCTAATAAGTAGGAAGCGTACACTAAATCTTCAATTGTCTTTCCTTCGACATCGTATGCTTCTACTAATTTATCAAGCCATTTTTCCGGATTTGGATGTGCTCTTGATTCTGTATGAAGCGCTAAAATCATACGTTGTAAATCATCGTCACTACGGTCACTCGTATAGCGATCAACGAGTTCAAAGAATATTGTATTATCTTCTATCCCATACTCTTCTTCTAATATGTCATCTAGCACTTCTTCTTTTAACAATTCATTTTCGGTTTGATTCGCAATGCGGAAACGAGGATCAACATCAAGCATGTAATAGTATCCTCTAATAACTTGTAAACAAAATGAATGGATCGTTGAAATGGAAGCTTTATTTAATAAGCTCAGCTGCTTTCGAATGTGCTGCGAGCCTGGTTCATCAATTAATACTTTTTCTAACGCTTCCCCAATTCTGTTTTTCATCTCTTGCGCCGCTGCATTCGTAAATGTTACAACGAGCAGGCGGTCGACATCGACTGGGTTTTCTTCATTTATAATCTTTTTAATAATACGTTCAACTAATACTGCTGTTTTCCCTGAACCAGCTGCTGCCGCGACTAAAATATCACGCCCGTTCGCTACAACGGCTTTCCACTGGTCATCTGTCCATTGACTACCTTCTGGTTTTTTAGGCCAATTTTCTATCATTCTCCGCCAACCTCCTCTCTAATTTTCTCCATCGCTTCGCTATCTTTCATATCTTTTAGCGTACGGAATTGGTTATCTTCAAGTGATTCATCGAACTGACAAACCGATTTGAAGTTACAGAACGTACACGCCGCTTTATTCCCCTTTTTGTAAGGAGCAATATCGATAACGCCTTCCGTAATGTCTTTTCCGATATTTTCAAACGTATGGTGTACATATTTTTGCAGGACGTTAAACTCTTGTTCACTTGCAATACTTGAACGCGCACTAAAGCTACCGTCTTTTTTCAGACCAGCAGAAATAATATCAGAGCTTCCTGTTGAAAGTTTATTATCCATTAAACGAACAACGTCAGCATCTCCTAGTACGAGACCTTTCATTTTGAATTTCTTTAAAATTTCTTTCTCAATTTCTGCTTCAGATGCGTCACCTTTTACCTCCACAATTGGGTTATGAATGTGGAAATACAATACACCAGCTGGTGATACTGTACCGCCTTTTTTCATCCACGTATGCGCATTTGAAGTAACAACATCTAAATACGTTAACATTTGAAGTGCTAATCCGTAATACACTTCCGTTAAATCTAACGCTTTTGAGCTTGATTTATAGTCAATAATACGTAGGAATGTTCCATTTTCATCTTCTGCCTTATCAACACGGTCAATACGGCCAACTACTTCCATCTTCACACCATTAGGTAACGAGAATTCCATTGGCGGAAGCGATCCTGTACCGCCCATACCGAATGGTACTTCTAAATCAACTGGTACGAAACCACTCGATTTCGCGTGCTCACGAAGAATGATTGACGTACGGAAAATGATTTGTTGTAGTTTTTGTTTTAAATAGAAATGACGGTTTGAACTTAATAAAATTTGTCTTTGTAATAACGGTGCAATCTCTTCTATTACTACAGCAGAAAGATGCTCACACTCTTTTATTGATAAATCCGCCCAAGTACGATTTTCACGTAATAGCCTATCTGCAATTCTCTTCAGCGCTGCATGGAAGAGCTCTCCAATATCTGGCGCATCCAGTTTGAAAATATCACGCTCTCTTAACGATAAACCGTGCTGCGCAAAATGAGCGTACGCACAACGGTTAAATAATTCCATACGAGAAACGCTTCCTTTTATTTTGTCTCCGTATAAATCTCTACTTACAGCTGTACTTAGCTTTTGCGCACGATTTCGGTAGAATAAGCTTGATAATACGCGGCTACTTTTTTGCTTCCATTCATCTGAAGTAACGTAGAAATTATATACATCCCACCAAAAGTCTAAGTTGCCTTCAAATCCATATCGCTTCCACGTTTGAAGTTGCTGCATAACATATGACAACGTTACTTCTGGTGTTGCTACATATGAAATTTGTTCCGAACGTGATAAATCATTTACGTCGTTCGTAATAAATGTATCTTTCACATCAGGGAACATTCTTTTTATTTTCTTAATAAAGCTAGATGCAAGTAACGTCTTTCCTTCCTCATCTGCAAGCGGGCATGAAATATATAATTTCTCAGTTGCTCTCGTTACCATTTGGTACATAACAAACTGTTCTTCTAATAAAGTTTGTCTCGTCGTTGGTGCGAGTTCAATACCTGCAGCGCTAAGAACATCTCTTTCTTCATCAGAAAGCATACCTTCATCCATCGGTGCTGCTGGAATCACACCTTCATTCACTCCAATGACGAATGTTGCTTTCACATTTGATAATCTAGAACGATCAATATTCGCAATTAACACTTGGTCTAATGACGGCGGAATGTTTGCGAATTGAAGCGCCTCAAGACCTGTCGACATAACGTCTGTGAACATAGAAAGCGACATTTTTTCTTCGCCAAGCATCTCAACAAACGTATCAAGAAGACTCATTACTTCTTCCCATACTTGTTCATGATCTGTCGCAAATAAGAAATCTCCGCTCTCTTCTGCACGAATACGTAATGCTTCTAATTTTTTCGGAACGTCAAGCTCTTCTAAAAATAAGTAAACAGCTTCGCACATTTGCATAACCGTTCCCGCACGCTTCAGTCTTTTTTGCATACGAATAACGGGCGTTCTTACAACGTCACGCAATCGATTTATTTTCTCTTCCATTTCACGTTCACTGTCTGTAATCATCCCGTTCGTATCGTCAAGAGAACGATAGCGGCGATACATCCACGGATCTTCAGAAGTCCATCTTTTCCCTTGTACACCGTACGCTAAACAGTAGTTTTCAAACTCATCCATCTCTTCGCGCATCGTTTCTTTTCTTACATCTAATGGATATAAAAGCTCTGTTTTCACGCAGCGAAATACTGCATCATAACGCCAATTCCCGCTAATAATCTCGAGTGCAGAACGAATGCATTCTACTAACGGATGATGTGACATCGGGCGTTTTTCATCGATAAAGTGTGGGATATTATAATCTGTAAATAGAGTCCGCATTACATCGTAATAACTTTCTCCGTTACGAAGAAGAACTGCAATATCTCGGTAACGATAGTCTTCATCTGCCACAAGTCTACGAATTTCACGTGCAACGCCTTCTACTTCCGCTCGTAAATTCGCGGCTGTATGAATCGTTACACTTGCTTCCCCGTGAAACTTTTCATTTGGACGTGCTTCATAGTGTGTTTCTAAATGCGCTAACGCCGGAGAATGAAAACGCGGCTGTTCCATAAGTGGAATCGTTTTTTCAATTTCTATCTTCTCTTCACGTGCTACTTGTTTTATTTTTTCATACGTTAACGTCGTTTCATAAAATAAATCTAGTTCATTTACTGGTTGTGCTAACGTTTTTTCATCTAGCGTTAACGTGATTGTCACTCTCGCTCCGCAAATCATAAGTTGTCTTACAATTTCTAGTTCTTGCGGTGAAAACGAATGGAAGCCATCTATATAAATTTCAGCTCCCTTTACATATTCAGACTGCGGAAGCTTTTCCACTAGCAATTGCAGATAGTCTTCTGAATCTAAGTACTTTCCGATTAAAGCACGTTCAAAATCATCATATAATAACTGTAAATCATACACTTTATTCGCTAATAGCTTTTGTTCGGCACTGCTACTATGCGCATCTAATTGTTGCCACATTTCATATACGTTTGATGGCGTCACGTTATATCGTTTAAACTCCGCAATCATACTGCCAAGATGTTCAAAGAAACCATTTTGCTCCGCTGCTTTTTGGAATACCGATAATCCATCTTTACGAGACTCTACAATTTTACGAAGTAACATATGTACGCCCGCTTCATCAATGTGAAGACGACTCGCTCCGCCAACTTCTTGCAATACTTTCCACGCTAATCGTGAAAAACTAAAAACTTGTGCCCGAATAGAACCTCTAACATCCTCACTACCAATTAATGCCTGCTGCGTTTGGAATGTCATCTGTTCTGGCACAAGATATAATATTGTTTCCCCTCTTGGGCGCTGCTTTAACTCTTCTTGCACTTCGTGTAAACAAAGTGTACTTTTTCCACTTCCCGCTCTACCAATCACAAATCGAAGTGACATGTAACCCCACCTTTCACTTACATAACGAACGTTAGTTTGCTACTATAATTGTATTATAGGACACGAAAAAAGACAAACGGAGTAGTTTGTCTTTTTCTATACTTCTACCTATTATATCAACCTTTTGAAAAATTCGTTTGCACCTCTTGAATTGGCCAATATCGTAAATCAACTTTACCGACAACTGTATCAGCTTTTACAAAACCAAAATGTCTACTATCCCAGCTCCCGAGGCGGTTATCACCTACTACAAAAATATATCCAGGCGGCACCGTTTTTTCCTTCGTTAACTCTTCTAGCGTAAAGTCACCTGTTAGTTGTCGTCCATTTATCTCTTTCTTATACTTCTCTAGATAAGGTTCATCTACGAATTGTCCGTTTATATATAGTTTATCATGCTTATATTCAATTTGATCTCCAGGTAAACCGATAATTCGTTTTACGTAGTCTTCTTTTTTATTCGCATGAAATACAACAACATCAAACCTATTCAAGTCCCCCACTTGATAACTCACCTTATTTACAACGAGCATATTGCCATCTTGCAATGTCGGCATCATTGACTTCCCCTCTACAACATACGTTGAAAAGAAAAACGTTCGAAAAAATACAGCTAATAATACACCAATTAAAATTGTTCGTATCCACTCTATGCCTTCTTTTTTCAAAGTTTTCTTCATCCGCTTCTCCCCTTATCCTTTAATAATGAAGCTTTCCTTTACAAAGAAGACTATTCTTAATGCAGTTCTAACTTTACTTCAATTTTCTTGCCGACATACCATAAAATAAAAATACCAATCGCTACAATGACTGATTTCACCGGATTATGAATAAATGACATTAAATCATGACCGATATACGTTAAAATAAAAATCATCACAAGCTTTCCGAACGCGAGCGCAAGGCCAAACTGTTTTACACTAATACGTGATAGACCAGCGACAACATTTATAAGCGCAGACGGTGTAAACGGAAAACAAAAGATGACGAAAATCGGCGCGAACCCTTTCCTTTCAATCCATCCCATTGCCTTTCGTACTTTCTCATGCTTATTCACAAAAGAAAAGAAACGACTTCGGCCAAAATGGCGGATTATGAAAAAAACAAGTAAGGCACCCATTACTGATCCAAGCCAAGAATAAAGAAAACCGAGCCAAAATCCAAATGCAACAGCATTCGCCAGTACAAATACGATAAGTGGCAATGCTGGAATTAGCGCCTCTATCATCGGTAGCCCAATACCAAGAAGTGGTCCGAACGCTTTATAACTTTCAACAATATGATCCATATTTTCTGGTGAAAAATACTCTTTGATTGTCTGAAAATCCATTCTACACTTTACCCCTTTACTCTAAGTACTACCTCTACTGTATCATTGCCTATATGAAAGAGGAAATGGTAGATACGACATATGGAGATGTAATTATTAAGTTTCCATACCTTTCATTAGAATTCCTTCATTATTTAACTATGATAATCCATCAATATTCGACAGGATATGAAGTTAATTTAGACAACGTACCCAGATTATCACTCAATGGTTATTATAAAAAAGAAGAAGATACAGAAAGTAATAATGAGTCTTTTTCATAAGAATAACCCTACTGCAAGTAAGGTTATTTCTACCTATACGAAAATAGGTAGCAGCGGATAATTATTTTACCTTCAAACAATTCCCCTTTTCTATTGGCTATTTCTTACAAGCAATCTTTTTAGCAAACGTACACTGTCAATCACAGTAAGTATTAACAAATATATAAAAGATAGTATTAATACTGTACTCCGAATAGGTAACATTCGAAATTTGTATAGAAACTTATCAATCATATATATATCTTGCTCATTCGTTATAGTTGCAGGAGTAAACATAAGATAATCTTTCCAATTATCTATCCAAGTTAAACTAACTGCGGAAAATTGTGTTATCCCTAACCATAAGTAAATAAAAATTGATATAAGAATCATATATTGCAAACTATGCAATATCTTTCTTTGCTTCTTGCATTCAATAATTTGAAAAACAAGCAGTGTCAGTACGTACACAATCGATAGAAGAAATACTATGGTGACAACTGGTTGAATTGAAAAAGAAAATAGTAATTTATCAATTTCACTAATTTGACTATATTCTGTAGCATTTTGAGGCGTAAATATAAAATGTCGTTTGTCAGCCCCTATCATTAACTGACTGCCAACAAAACCAGTAAACATAAAGGTAAGCAATAATATAGGCACAACAAGAATATATTGCGCCTAAAATAACATAGTCCTTTTCAACATACCATCTCCTTTTTATACAGTATGAAAAAAATATTATGTACTTCACAAATGTAACATGATATATGTTCACACTATATTAAGTACACAGAGGAATTACCATTATATTGTAATTTTATATTATCGTAAGCCCTTAGAGAACAAAAAGTTTGTACATTTCTCTCGTTTTGTTTATAAATCTTACAACGTAAACTGGATATATAATGAAATCAAAAAGGATGAGTCACCCCATCCTTTTCCTCTCATACATCCTCTTCTCTAACAAAATACACTTTCTCATAAGCTGGTCTTAATGTTGATTCATCCCTTTGATCAACCTCTTTAAAACAAGGATTCCCTTGTTTTTTCCTACGATCTTCATACTCCGTTCGCAATTTCGCAGTACGATTTTGTTGATTTTCAAAACTAGTTTTCGATATCTCTAACTTCACCGCAAAACCATTTATAAATCTAATAATAAGGTTTCCATCTTTTAATTCTTTATTGCTTTCAATATAAAAATGAGATAACCACGCGCACTCTTTTCTAGAATACGAATAGGTAGGGAAAAAATAAAGTTGATCGGTCGGACTAATCGCAATTGGTGCTTTATGTGTAATGTGAGTTAGCTCTTTCGTTCCTTCTTTTCTGCCTAAGAAACTAGAACCATGCTTGCGACAACTTCTTTCTATAATATCTAGAGGTTTTTGAAATACGAAAAAAGAGTCTTGCACTTCAACAACTCGCGTAACAATTTTCTTTTCACTGAGAATTACAGGAAGTAAGGCCATTGTATTTTTATTTACAACATAGTTTTCGACGTAGCGTTCCACTTTATTCTCCATATTCCACTATCTCCTTTTTTCTATTTATATTAGCAGCTGCATGTATAATTTTAGCATCTATGAAAAGGAAATGGCTTACAGATTCCGCTTTTTTACAATACTTTATTATTTGTCAAATACCTTTTAAATTATAAAATAAAAATATATTGTTTTTGTAATAATAAACCTATACAAAATCTATTTATACTACCTATAAATATTTACAACTACTTCCTCATTTCGCATCATTAAGACAATTAACTTTGCTATAATTAAAATAAAAATCCAATATATGGAGGTCCGCTATGGAAGAAAAAGAAATGCAACCAACGATTCAAATGAAAAATAGTAGCATTGTGATCGTGAAAAACTCAGCTAGTATTATATTCGGCTTATTTTTCATACTACTATTCTTTGCAAAACCTTTCCGTAAATCGAAATGCTCTGAATGTAAGAAACGCGAGAAGAAAAAGGTTGAAAAAGAAGAGTAAAAGGCTTTCCATTTTGGAAAGCCTTTTACTCTTTTTCATATTTTCTTCCGAGTGTCCCTGTATCCCCTTTATTTTCTAATATTATTACATATTAAAAAATTATCCACTACGTTAAAAAATACTTGCACATGTTACCCATTTTTATTTTTTATTAAGAACTTCAACTTTATACATCACTAGCAACTTTTTAACTCGTTAAATCTGCAATATAAGTTTTGTATATAATTCCACTTCAAAACACAAAATATATAAGTGATTATTTATGATTACATTCGTTTTTTATCTAATTCCAAAAAGGAGCTGTATAATATGGAGAAAAAAAGTCTATTAAGACAACAGATTAATAGCGTCCCATCAGATGCTCTGAATACCCCTAGTAAGGAGCAAGAACAAATGTTAGAAACATCATCTCAAGACGAACAAAATTCTAACAAAAAAGATATGAATCAAAGCCTATATGGCGCAGATTTACCCATTTCAGATGTAGACAAAACAACAAATAAAGTGAAACTTTAATCAGCCCTCAACAATTGGGCGTTAACAGGGAGTTGGTCTCCCGCCGAATTTTAAGATGGAAAGACTTTCTCCACAACAAAAAAAGGATGGCAGCTGCCATCCTTTTTCCATAATAAACTATAAAATTATAGTTTGATTACGTTTTTAGCTTGAGGTCCACGGTTACCATCTTCGATTTCGAAGCTAACTTTTTGACCTTCTTCTAGAGATTTGAAACCATCAGTTTCGATTGCAGAGAAATGTACGAATACGTCGTTTTCGCCTGGAACTTCGATGAAACCGAAGCCTTTTTCGTTGTTAAACCATTTTACTTGTCCTGTTACTGCCATAATTATTTCCTCCTAAGAAAATACATTTTTTTAAATTTTTAGTTTTCCTATCTAAAAAAAGAATCCACACATTATCAAATACGAAACATAAACTAGTTCTCACATACTTTTTCTCGTTCGTTTCCAGCACTTGATAATATATGGATTGCTTAATTTAACTATTCAACTGACATTATCATAGCATACTTAAAATGAAATGTACAATCTTTTTTGAAAATAACTGACAAGTTAAGTTTCGTATATAATTATAAATATCTTATTTGAATGCGATTACAGTCTTCTTTCTAAGTGTTAAACTGTAATCTGACAACACTTTAATGGAGGGGATGTAATGTCAAACTACGCCAAAGAAGAAAAGCTTACAGGGGGAAACGTCTCAAACGTATATCGTTCTAAAAATACTGTTCGACGAGAATTGAAGCCAGACAGTGCAAAAGTTCATAAGTTATTACAGCATTTAGAAAACAAAGGTTTTCATTACGCACCAAAGTTTTTAGGTATAGATGAGAAAAATAGAGAGATTTTATCTTTTATTGAAGGAGAGGCTGGGAATTATCCTTTAAAAGAATATATGCGATCTAATGATGTGTTAAAAGAAATAGCAAAGATGCTTCGCCTTTATCATGATGCTGTAAGTGACTTTCTATTATTAGATGATTGGAAACCTATGGACCATACCCCAAATAACATTGAGGTTTTATGCCACAATGATTTTGCTATATATAACATTATATTTAATAACGAGAAACCAGTAGGTATTATTGATTTCGATGTTACTGCTCCCGGACCAAGAATTTGGGATATCGCTTATACACTGTATACTTGTGTTCCTTTAAGTAGAGTGTATTATACGGAATCAGGCGAGGCAATTCGTTATGAATCAACACAACATGCTGATCGTATAAAAGAAAGAGTGCAATTGTTTGTTCAGTCCTACGGGAAAAGTATGGACGAAGATTACTTAGGAATGATACTACTACGCCTAGAAGCGTTATGTACGTATATGAAAAGAAAAGCGCAAGAAGGCGACTTGAATTTCCAAAGAATGATTGATGAAGGACATTTAGAGCATTATGAAAAAGATATGAAGTTTATTCGTGATCATGGAGCTGAGTGGATTTGATCATATTGTCTTTTTTTGTCGGTAAGTCGATATTCTTTGTCGAATCGTCGATATATTTGAAAAATCGTTGATATATTTTAAGTTATGATAGATATATCGAAAAAATCGTCGATATATTTTCATTTACTCTCGAATCGTGCGAAAAATAATAAGGGGCATCCTTCAAAAAGGGGCCCCTTCCTTTTATTTCGTAAATTGTGCTTCTTCTGTAGATCCTTTTAATGCTGTCGTTGATGAAGTACCACCTGTAATCACCTGTGCTACTTCATCAAAGTAACCTGTTCCTACTTCTCGTTGATGGCGAGTTGCAGAGTAGCCGTGTTTTTCTGCTGCGAATTCTGCTTGTTGTAGTTCAGAGTACGCTGCCATGCCGCGCTCTTTATAGCCGCGTGCTAATTCGAACATGCCGTAGTTTAATGAGTGGAATCCAGCAAGTGTTACGAACTGGAACTTATAACCGTAAGATGCGATTTCTTTTTGGAAGCTCGCAATTGTTTTCTCATCTAGTTTTTGTTTCCAGTTAAATGAAGGTGAACAGTTGTATGCAAGCAATTTCCCTGGATGCTCTTTATGAATTGCGTCCGCAAATCGTTTTGCATCTTCTAAATTTGGTTCAGATGTTTCACACCAAACGAGGTCTGCGTAAGGAGCGTATGCTAAACCACGTGCAATCGCTTGGTCAAGACCTGCTTTCGTACGGTAAAATCCTTCTGGTGTTCTTTCTCCTGTAATAAACGCTTTATCAACAGGATCGATATCGCTCGTAATTAAATCTGCTGCATCCGCATCAGTTCTTGCAACGATAATTGTCGGTACTCCCATTACGTCTGCCGCAAGGCGTGCCGAAATTAAATTACGCACCGCTGTTTGCGTTGGTAGTAATACTTTTCCGCCTAAATGACCGCATTTTTTCTCTGAAGATAATTGATCTTCAAAGTGCACACCTGATGCACCCGCTTCAATCATACCTTTCATTAGTTCAAATACGTTTAATTGTCCGCCAAATCCAGCTTCTGCATCTGCTACAATTGGTACGAAATAATCTGTATCACCGCTTCCTTCCATATGCTGAATTTGATCCGCACGTTGAAGCGTTTGATTAATTCGTTTTACTACAGCAGGTACGCTATTTGCTGGATATAAACTTTGGTCTGGATACATATGTCCAGAAAGGTTTGCATCTGCTGCTACCTGCCAGCCACTTAAATAAATCGCTTTTAACCCAGCTTTTACTTGTTGCATCGCTTGGTTTCCTGTTAATGCACCAAGTGCGTTAATATAATCTTCCGTATGAAGCGACGCCCAAAGCTTTTCAGCACCGCGGCGCGCTAACGTATGTTCAATATCAATTGACCCGCGCAGGCGAATTACATCTTCTGCTGAATATGGACGTGTGATCCCTTTCCAACGCGTATCTAGTTCCCAGCTCTCTTGTAATTTCTCGATTCTTTCGTTTTTCATTTGTTCCATCCCCTTTTCACTTTTTATAAAATTTCATAACCCGGTAATGTTAAAAATGGTACGAATTCATCATTCCGAACGAGATTTGTAAATAACGTTGTCGCCTCTTGGAATCTCCCTTTCTTAAAGGTTTCTTTACCAATCTCTCTTTCTATTTTTGCTAACTCTTCTTCTTTTAGCTCTTCCATTAATTCAAGTGTAATATTACGGCCATCATTTAATTTTCCACCTTCATGGCGAATCCATTGCCATACTTGTGCCCTAGAAATTTCCGCTGTTGCTGCATCTTCCATTAAGTTATAAATTGGTGCTGCTCCCCGGCCGCTTAACCAAGATGCAATATATTGAATACCTACGCTAATATTCAGACGAAGACCCTCTTCTGTAATCGTTCCCACTGGTACTTCTAATAAATCCTTTTCTGTAACATGTATTTCTTCACGTTTTCTAAAAATTTGATTCGGCGTTTTCATAATGTGATTAAATACTTCCATCGCGACTGGTACAAGTCCCGGGTGGGCAACCCAAGTCCCGTCATGACCGTCTAAAGCTTCGCGCTCCTTATCCGCACGTACTTTTTCAAAAGCTGCTTCATTTGCTTCTCGATTGTTTTTAATCGGAATTTGTGCTGCCATTCCTCCAATAGCTGGTGCATTACGACGGTGACATGTTTGAATGACTTTCAAAGAATACGCGCGCATAAACGGCGCCGTCATCGTGACTTGCGCTCTATCTGGAAGTAAAAATTCATTATGATTACGGAAACCCTTTAGAAAACTAAAAATATAATCCCATCTTCCGCAATTTAATCCAGCAGAATGATCTTTAAGCTCATACAAAATTTCATCCATTTCAAACGAAGCGTGAATCGTTTCCAATAATACTGTTGCTTTAATCGTTCCGTTTGGAATACCGATATATTTTTGAGCAAATACGAAAACATCATTCCATAGCCTTGCTTCTAAATAGCTTTCCATTTTCGGTAAGTAAAAGTATGGACCGCTTCCTTTTGCTAAAAGAGCTTTCGCATTATGGAAAAAATAAAGTCCAAAATCTACTAAGCTACCAGACATATTCTTCCCGTCAACTTGCATATGTTTTTCTTCTAAATGCCATCCTCTTGGGCGCACAATTAATACTGCTGTTTTACTATTTAAACGATATTCTTTTCCGTTTTCATTTTTATGTGAAATCGTTCCCTTTACTGCATCTCGTAAGTTTATTTGACCTTCAATTGCATTTTCCCAAGTTGGTGAATTCGAATCTTCAAAATCCGCCATAAAAAGATGCGCTCCTGAATTTAAAGCGTTAATAACCATCTTTCTATCTACTGGACCAGTAATCTCTACGCGACGATCCTCTAAATCCTTTGGCAATTTAGCAATTGTCCAATCCGCTTCACGTATGTGCTTCGTTTCTTCTAAAAACTTCGGAAACTCCCCTGCATCAATTCTCTTTTGTTTCTCCGCACGCTTTTGTAAAAGTTCTATGCGGCGCTCATTGAAATTTTCATGTAGTTCCTTTAAAAAACTAAGCGCCTCAGGTGTCAATATTTCGTTGTACGCTGGTAACATTTCTCCCACGAGTGTAACCCGTGAAGTTTGCGTCGACATATTAGCATCCCCTTCTTAAACTGTTTTATAACAGATTTGATTTTATGTTTTATATTATATAACAAATCTTCAGAAAAGGAAGTTTTTTTTGAAAATTTAATTGATTTTTTATAAAACTGTATTCTTCCACCTGCATTACACAAAAAAAAAGGCCAGTGTTATACAACACTGACCCCTTTTTATTAAAGCGCTCTAAATAAGAATTGCGCATATTGTTCACGTGTTACTTTCATGTTCGGAGCGAAATTCCCCTTACCATCTCCTACTGAAATACCATTTGAACCTACTGCATTAATCGCGTTTTCTGCCCAATGTCCTTTTGGTACATCTTTAAATCCTGCTGATCCTTTTACTTGTAGTCCAAATGCTCTCGTAAGAACTTGCGCCATTTCTGCACGTGTTAACGTATCTTTTGGTCTGAAGTTTCCTTTCTCGTCACCTGTAAAAATACCTAATTCTGTTACTGCTAACACTTCGAAAGAAAACATCGTTGAGTTATCATCAACAATATCATTATACGGGCTTTCTAATTCCTCATCTTCACCAAATTCTTCATCAAGATCCAGCGCACGATAAATTAAAGCAGCTACTTGTTCACGAGTTACATTATGTCCAAAACCAAACATCCCATTTCCATAACCAAGCATAATCTCGTGTTCTGCTAAAGTTTGAATTGCTTCATAAGACCAATGTCCTGCTGGTACATCTTTAAAGATTGCCTGACTTGCTTGTTGTGGCTTTGCAGCTAATTCAGCTTTTGCTGTTGTCCCTTCAGCACTAAATGCTACTCCACCCATAATTGTTAAAGCTGTTGCTACTTTTAAAAACTTTTTCTTCAAAGTATTCTCTCCCTAAAAACATATTTTTTTCTAATATAAAGAATTAATGGAAGCGTAACAATATAATTCCCATGTAATTTTTGTCTAATTTATGAACTATATTTCACATACTTTTATTTACACTTTATTAACAATAAAGTTACTAAACCGTATATTTAAACAATAAAAAGTTACTTTATTCAATCTCTTCTTATCCACTAAATTCGAAAAACTAAATTACGAATAGAAAATCGATATAATTACAAATAATTTTAAATAAGAAAAAAGCGTGGAATTCCCACGCTTTTTTCTTGATATATATTATATTAATATAACTTAAACATCCTTATATTTTAACTTTCATTCATAATCTTCATCTTTTACTGGAAAATAAAAAACAGCTCTATTTAAAAACGTTGCATATTGCTCACGTGTTACAACTTTATTCGGTTCAAATTTCCCATTTCCTGTTCCAACTATGACATGATTAGACTGTAGTGCACTAATCGCATTTTTTGCCCAATGATTATTTGGTACATCTTTAAATGTATGGTTCTTCTTCACCTCAAATGTAAATGCATTCGTAAGAATTTGTGCCATTTCTGCGCGTGTTACTGGTGCAGTTGGTCTAAAGTTTCCTTTTTCATCACCTTTAAAAATACCATGCTCTGTTAATACTAAAATTTCATCTAAAAACATTGTTGCTCTCTCAGAAATATCTTTATATGGATTTTTTAAAGGTCCTTCCTTTTTCAAATTCAATGTACGATACAGCACTGCTGCTACTTGTTCTCTTGTTACATTATCACCTACACCAAACTTACCATTTCCATACCCTAACATTACTTTATTGTATACTACATCCATTATATCGTCATATGCCCAGTAGTTTACTGGAACATCATCAAACACAATCATTTCTGGATATTCTTCTGCTTTTACGTTTGGAACATTCGTACTTACAAACAAACCACCCATAATAGTTACCGTTGCCATTATACGTAACATATTCTTCTTCATTGCCCTCTCCCCTTTACCTCCATTTGAAAAAACGGAAAATAATAGACTGAAATCCTTTCCAATATTACATATGTTGCCTTTGCACCATTTATGCAATATATTACATTTAAAAAATCTATTATTGTGAAAATCACTACTAAAGGAGAGCCAATTCGCTCTCAATTTCAACTTTTATACCGAATTGTACGCAAACTAATTTTCTTTCCTGTATTCATGTAAAGGTGTTTCTATAATATAAATATTCTACTTTTTTTTAAAGAAATCCTTCACGTTTTAAGAGTTCATTTTCTAGACAAAAAATGCAATTATATCGACTTAACTACAACATACGACAATAGTAACCTCTCTATTAACAAAAGCTCATAATGAGCGAAAGATACCTCTTCCACAAATTATGAGCTTTCTCTTTATCTATTCCATTTTCCCTGGAGAATTATCAATTGATCGTTGTAAAAACTTTGCAAATTGCCCACGTGTAACGAGCATTTCAGGCTGGAACTTGCCATCTCCCGTTCCTACCGCTACTTTATTAGACTGCAATGCGCTAATTGCATCCCTTGCCCAATGATTTTCTGGTATATCTGTAAATGTATGTGGACTCTTTGTTTTCAACTCATATGCTTTCGTTAAAATTTGTGCTAATTCTGCACGAGTCAATGTATCTTTCGGACGGAAATTCCCATTTTCGTCTCCTTTAAAAATACCAAGCTGTGTTAAGCGTAAAATTTCGTAAGGGAACATGGTTGATTTCCCACTAATATCTCCATATGGATTTCCAATAGTCGCACTTCTTTTTACATGAAGTGCGCGGTACAATACTGCTGCCGCTTGTTCACGTGTTATATTATCTTCCGTCCCAAACTTACCATTTCCATAACCATACATAATGCGATGATATACTAAATTTGTAATTTCATCATATGCCCAATGATCTGTTGTTACATCATCAAACTTTATCATAATATTAGGACTAGATTTTTTGATAACATCTGTATTTGCAGACACACCATTTGCACTTACAAATATTCCCCCCATTAAAGTTAGTGATGTCGCAATCTTTACTAGCTTTTTCATCTCTCTCATCTACCTTTTCCTTTATTTCCCTGCAAATTATATTATACAAGAAATCTGAAAATTATAAATGTAATTAAACCTAATTGTTTACAATTAAGAATAGAATTTTTCTTCTACTATTATTTTTTCATCCTTCGTTTTTCGAAAAGTAAATGCCATTCCTACAAATATAAGAACAATTCCTACTATTTGCATACTAGTCGGTCTAAACCCAGTAAAGACGGTATCTAATAGTATTGCAACCGCAGGATCTAAAAATACTAATACAGAAATCATTCTAGTAGATAAATCTCTTAAACTATCAAAAAATAAGTAATATACAAATCCAGTATGTATAAGACCTGTCGCTGTAATCATCATCCAATTCATCTCTGTTAACCCTTGAAACTTGCCAAAGTCTACGAATGGTAGCAATAAAAATATACCTAAAAATGTTTGTAAAAATGTCATCGCATATGCGCTCGTATGCTGAATTCCTTTTCCTAGTAAAGTAGTAAAAGCATAAAATAGTGCCGCAAGTAGTGCCCATACCATGCCAGATGACATAAGTTTTTCAAGTGATAGACTTCCATCTACTCCAGCCACTAACACTGTACCGATAAAACAAATGACAATGGACAAAACAGCAAACATTGTAAGTCTCTCTTTAAATACGATACTACCAATCATTAATACGATAATGGGTGCTAGATGATAAACTGAAATCGCAATTGTAATCGACATAACTTCAAATGCTTTAAATAGAAATACCCAGTTAAAAACGAGAAATATACCGCATGCTAATATTTGCATGACTTCTTTTTTATTCCATTGCTCACTTTTATATTGTCCTGTTACGAGCCAACATAATGCTAAAAATATAGTCGCACAAATACAACGAACGAATACTAATTCAAAAGACGGTAAACCTGTTTGAACAGAGAAAAATCCAATTGATCCGAAAATAGACATCGAAAGGATCATTTTTATAGCCGGCATTGATTTTGAATGAAACAAAATATTAACCTCCTAAAAATTTCACTGAATATTCCATATATTATACACTATAATTTTCCAAAACTCGAATAACGCATAAAAAAAGAAGCAGTACACTACCGCTTCTTTTCCTTTTCATATTGTTCAAACGTATGAATTCTTTCGAAAATTGGTGGATGTGTGTATAAGAAAAACTTCACTAACGCAGGAGGATTTACTTGGCTTAAACTCGTTTTTGATAAATATTGAAACGTTTTTACACCAGATTTCCCGTCCTTCGTCATGTCTAAAGCATATTGATCTGCTGCTCGTTCTTCTATACGAGAAACGTAGTTTGTTGCTGGCTGTGATACAAAAGAGAGGACAGAAGAAATTAAGAAAAATAAAGGTAAAATTGAGAAACATGCTGCTTTTGAAATTTGCAGCGTATCTCCCCATTTTCGAATACACATATTGATAATACGACTAATGAGGTACATCCCTATAAACGATAGCAACACATAACTCGCAACGCCCCAATATATATGTTTCATAACATAATGCCCCATTTCATGGGCCATTATAAATAAAATTTCTTTATCTTTTAATTGCTTAAGCGTCGTATCCCACATTACAATACGCGAGTTAAGTCCTATTCCTGTTACGTAGGCATTTAATGCATTCGTTTTTTCCGACATATTTACTTCATATACATGTTTTGCTGGAATATCAGCTTTGTCTGCCATCGCTAAAATTTTCGTTTCTAATTCTTTATCTTTTAGCGTCGAGAAGTCGTTATACAGTGGATCAATCACGACAGGCTGTATGAATGTTAAAAAGATTGTAAATGGAACAGAGAGTGCCCACCCTGCTAACCACCATCTCTTCGGGAATTTGCGAATAAGCCATAGAAGAACCGTAACTACAATTAACATAGTTGCATAACTTTCCCAAAAACCGATAACATGATCTTTTATCCAGCTTTGTGTACTTTGCGTTGAAATGCCGTAATCAACGGAAACTTTTCGGCTAATCCATTGCATCGGCAAGGCAAGAACTGTTGTAAGTAATGATAAATAAAAGAAATAAATCGCAACTTGCAGGACACTTATTTTCGTCGTTTCCTTCGACCATTTCTCAAACTTTTTTGAAATACCGAGCACAAGTACAAATAATAAAATAATCCATTCAAGAGGCGTCGCTAAAAAATACAGTAAATTTTTCACGCGCGAATAATCTTGGCTTAGCGTAAGCTCTCTTGCATTCATAAACGTTTCTGGATCTGCACTCGTTCCTTTGTACATGTCAGGAATTAGTTCATGATTCCATCCAAATAAATACCAATATATAAATAACGCAAACCCAACGTACAAAAAAAGCGACCACCCGATAACCTTCCTCACGCTATTCCCTCCTCTATGCTGCCTGTCTATTATTATTGTAAGTTCGTACATGCTAAATTAGAACAAGCTTATTACGCGAATTGCTCGAGATCCTTTTATTTACATAAAAAAACTCTTCTACATAAAGAAGAGTTTTACCTACCTTTAGACGCTTTCTTCGGTTCATACTCTGGGATAAGAAACGTACTTACAACCCAGCATATTAAACCAACGCCTTTTATATAGCGTATATATTCATAGTCTTGAAAAAATAAAGTCGTTACAATAAGCGTAAAAAATCCAATTAAAACTAGTACATATCCTATTTGCTTCTTAGATAACATAACGTGTCTCCTTAAGGAAGTACATCCATTAATAAGCTAAAATCTTGTAAAGAAAAAGAACTATATTTCATAATACCTTGTACAGCTAAAAGTAAAATAAGACCGGTCACACACATATAATTAACGCTTTCTTCACTCTTTTTTTCAGCAACTACACCGCCACTAATACATAAAATCCCTAGCAAATGAAGTGCTAAATACATAAAGAAATAAGCTTCCTCCCAGCGAAGAATAACGTTGACTGTCGTTATTAGCACTATACTAAGCACAATCAAATAAAAAAACTTATTTGATGATATTGTTTCATTCATATAATTTTATACATCCCTTTCAAATTTAGAATGAATGATGTTTCAAAGCTATAAAGGAAAAGGAAAGCCACTATTACTTTCTCGAATACTTTATGAACCCACATATACTTCTCTTCATTTTTTCTGAAGATGCGCTTCATCATTTCTTCTACAATTAGACCAAATAGTAGTAAAACCCCTAACACAATAAGAAGAGAAATACTCCGGAAACACAATCGTATCTACTACAGGTTGCAGCCAATAACAAACGCTTTTATCACACATATCTGTAATAGACGTAGAATCTATAATGTCTTTCAATATTTTTTCAATCGTCTTCTTCATCTCATTTACTCCCCACGACGTCTGAAAAGCTTTTTTCCTGCTCTACATATATAGCTGGCATTTCTTTACTCCAATATTTGCGGTTAACAAATAAAAAGATGAGTACTAGGTTTAATCCTGTTATAAAAATAATAAGTCCTGGAAAGAACGTCGTATAATTTGAGAAATCTGCAAAACTCATTATCTCTTCTTTATTTATTAAAAAAGAAGCACCGATTACAAATGCATTGTTTAACATGTGAATAGCGATTGGCATGAGTAAACTATTCGTACGAATATATACGATTGATAGTACAACGCTAAATACAATTGCACCTAGGAAATCAACGTGTAACAATGCAAACAATATTGCTACAACAATGATCGCTATACTCGTTCCCCATTTTGCTGCGAAGCGTTGCAGTAAAAATCCGCGAAAAACAAATTCCCCAATAATTGGTGCGATGAATACGACCATAATAACTTGATAAACATATCCTCCAGTGCTATCCATAATCGGTTCACGTAATGCGTTCATAATAAATGTCGGTGTAATCCACGCAAAGCTATACATGTACAAAATAAGATATCCATAACTAAACACGCATAACATGATCGTAATGTATAAAACTTGCACCAGGTTAAATGTTTCATTTCTATTAATAAATAATGAAAATGCAACACGGTGTTTTTTATACTCAAAAAAAATCCACGTAATCGGCAGAATATAGAATATAAGAATATTTATAAAAGTAGAATTTTGCATATGAAATGTATTTTCTATCAATTCATTACTGGCTCTTGCAACTACAGTTAATAGTGCAAATACAATTAAAAAATATCTAGCTCGCATCGTTTGAAACGGATTCACACTCATCTCCTCCCCTATGTTACTTTTATCATATCATTTGATTCTTAATTTTTTGAGAAAGAAAACCTTAAAATTTCCTTAAAAATTCCATAAGTTACCGAAAGATGATATGATATTCGAGGAAATTAGGAGGGATTTTTTATGTATGAAGCAAATATTTTGCTCGTTGATGATGAAACAGCAATTTTACAATTACTAACTACCATTCTTGAAAAAGAAGGTTTTTCTCATATTACAACTGCAACATCAGCTGAAATAGCTTTATCTCTCACTCAGCAAAACGATTACGACTTAATTATTTTAGATGTCATGCTTCCTGGACAATCTGGTTTTGATATTTGTCCCATCATTCGACAGAAAACAGATTGCCCTATCTTCTTCCTCACAGCTAAAACATCTGATTTAGATAAAATATCTGGATTTTCACACGGTGCAGATGATTATATTACGAAGCCATTTAATCCACTTGAAGTAGTAGCTCGTATGAAAGCACAACTCCGAAGACATATGAAGCAAGTAATGACACACGAACAAAAAGCACAATCCAGTTCATTTGGCAGATTTGAAATTGATCGCTATTCCGCAGAGCTTACAGTAAATGGACATGTTGTCGAATGTTCCGCCCAGCTATTTCAGCTATTACTCTTCTTTTGCGAGAATCCGAACTATGTATTTTCGAAAGAAGAAATATACGAGAAAGTTTGGGGAGCACCTGCCTATAATGGCGATGATAATACCGTTATGGTCCACATTCGAAAACTACGTGAAAAAATTGAACAAGACCCAAGTAAACCAGAATATATAAAAACTGTTCGCGGGCTTGGCTATAAGTTCATTACAAAGTAGGGTGACGATATGAACTTTAATAAACGACTTATTATCCAGTTTATCATGCAACACGTATTTGTTTTAGTTACATTACTAATTGCTGTAGTAGCGGCTTTCACTTATTTATTTTTTCTTGTTACGAGTACTTCATACGAACCGAACATTCCAGATGCTGATAGTTTTACGATTTCCAGATATATCTCTTCAGAAGATGGCGAAATTTCGTTAAAGGCTGAAGTAAAAGACTTAATTAAAGAGAAAAATGATTGGATTCAAGTTGTAGAGGAAAACGGAAAAGTTCTCTATCACTTTAATACTCCTAGTGACGTGCCAACATCTTATACGGAAACATCATTATTCTCTTATATACAGAATCACATAGAAAGCCCTTATACGTTTACATATTGGGAAATTGAATTAGAAGAAAAGAACGTACTTGTTATTTACGGTAGTACGGTAAAAAGCAATGTATTACTGAAATCAATCCAAAAAGAGCACCCTTCTGTATCTACGGATACGTTCACATTAACAGAAGAAGAAAAACAGTTACTTTCTAAAGAAAAGGCTACTCTTCAAATCTTTAATAGTGGCGGCGAAGAAGTATTCTCCTATCCGAATGAAAAGAAAAAAACGTTTTCTGACATACAAGCTGCTCTTAACGCAAAAGAACCGTGGAATCATAAAGAAAACACGTCTAGTTTTTACGATACAAATAGCAATCATCTTCTCGTTATAACTGCAAAAAATGAGCACTACTACCCAGATGATGAAATAGACGATGTATTTGCTAAAAAGTTTCTAATTGGATGCGGATTAATCCTTCTTATCGTATTTGTTTATTTAGTTATTCTTTCTATTTGGTACGGTAATAAATTTGGAAAACCGTTATTACATGCGATGCGCTGGCTTAAAAACATAGCTGGCGGAAAGTACGAAGAACCCGTTAATAAAAAAGGAAAACCTGTCAGGTTCCGGCGATCTGGTAAAGAAAAATGGTCATTCCGCTTATTTAGTGATGTTACAAATTCTCTAGAGCACCTTTCTATTACACTCCAAAAAAATGATGCGATGAGGCAAGTACTGCAGCAAACACGTGAGGAATGGATTACCGGTCTCACACATGATTTAAAAACACCACTAAGCTCTATATATGGCTATGCTTTATTACTAGAATCAAAGCAATACAACTGGACTGATCGTGACATTCAACAATTCGGTAGTGTTATGAAAGAGAAATCTCAATATATGACGACATTAATTGATGATTTAAGCTTAACGTATCAATTAAAAAATAACAGTCTTCCTGCGCAACACGTAAATATTGAAATGAATCAATTCGTTCAAAAAGTATTATTACAATTCATTAATAATCCGACACTTCAAAATCAAAATATTGAATTTGTACCAAGCTCAAACAAAATTCAATATTTTATTGAAGAAAAATGGTTCCAGCGTATTATCGAAAACTTACTCGTAAACGCGGTAAAACATAATAACGAAACGACAAACGTCATCGTAAAACTTTCGCAAAACGCTACTTCATTTACACTATCTATTTCCGATAACGGAAAAGGAATGGATGATAAAACGAAAGAGCTTCTATTTGAGCGATATTACAGAGGAACAAATACAGAAGAAAGCAACATCGGAACGGGACTTGGTCTCGCTATTACAAAGCAGCTCGTTCATGCTCATAACGGAACGATTTCCATCGATAGCGAACTAGGAAAAGGAACAACGATTATACTTGTGTTTCCGTTTCGTTCATAGAAAAGGCGCTATGTAGCGTCTTTTCTTTTTTCTATTTTGGGAGAGTTCAGCGGTATATGAAATAATGTAGGCCATCTTTATGAGTTGTTTCAGCGGTATATGAAATTATATCGGCGATTTTGCGAATATATCGGCGCAACTCGAATTATATCGGCGATTTTTTGAATATATCGACTTACCGACAAAAATCGACAACAATAACCTACTTCCCCCTACTATATAAAATAAAACTATTAACAAATACATTTCTAAACTGTTATACTATAAATAGAAGTATAAACTAACTAAGTTTTGCATAAAATAAAGTAGACGAGGTGCTTCCAACACCCCGTCAATGCAACTAATTACCGCAAGGTGGAAGGTTGCAACTAAAGCTTATTTGCGCTTAGAAGACTTCCCACGCTTCGCAGGCAGACGGGTGGTCTTCTTTTTGCGCTTTTTTGCCGTTAATTTCTTAAATCCCATAACTATACCTTCTCTAGCTATAGTTTTTGTGATTTCCAACAAAATTTGCAAAAGAAATTCCATACGATTACACCTCCTTTCTCCACAAAATGAAGAAAGGGCATAACCTTCCACCCGCAATATTTAATTGCTACTTTATTTTATCATTTTTAAATGTATTACAGATGAGGCAATACAAATTTAACAATCCACCCATAAAAAAGCGAGCCATTTCTCAATGACTCACCCTCACTCTATTATTTTTTCTTCACCGGTATCCAAAGCTCTACTTGAGCGAACTCACTTTTATCTTCGTGGCAACGCTCATCGTATAGTTCAAACTCTGTAACGCCGCAATGTTCATAGCCTGAATGCGGGAACCATTCTGAGAATACAGCATTCCACGTTTGGTGAATAGACGATACCATTTCTTCATGAGGAACTTTCGGCGTTGTAAATACTGCATATGTTGCTTCTGGGAACGTACGCTTTGCAATTTCATTTGGTACATTTTCAAAGTCTGTAACTTCCATTCCAATAATATACGTGAAGTCCCCAGTTTCTAAATTAAAATCAGTACATAATCCAAGCTCTACCCATTGGCTCGTATCTTTACGATTCGGAATTGTCGTTCCAAGATCTTTTTGTAAATATTCTTGCCAAAATGCTGGAATGTCTTGATGGTTTTTTCCTTCTTTACTCGTCGTCTTCAGTTCATAACCCGCCACTAAAAATTCTGGTTTATTTACAATACGATATTCCATTTGTATGCCTCCTAAATACGGATTTAATTTTCTTTGCTTTACATTCACGCTGTAATATATCGGTGTTTCAATTTCTTGTTTTCGATATTCACTTGGTGTCATTTGAAATAATTTTTTAAAGGCTCTCGTGAACGTTTCGTGAGATTGAAAGCCATGCTCAAATGCGATATCAATAACTTTTTCATCCGTATGAGAAAGTTGATAAGCTGCCCGGGCTAACCTCCTCTTTCGAACATACTCCATTACCGTATCACCTACTAACGCCTGGAATACACGATGAAAATGCGACTCAGAAAAACCTGCAATACGCGCTAAATTACGCAGCGTCTGTTTTTCCATTACATCTTCCTCAATATAATCAATGGACCTTTGAATTTGTGTTTCATAGCTTTCCATCTCTGTTCACCCGCCTTATATGTATTATGATAAAAGAGAATCTTATCCAATTCTTGACGTTTTTTACTATAATTTTTTAAAAAAATGTAACTTTTTTATATGTATTTCGTTGTTATGTATGAAGGGAGGGAAATTAGTGAAACGCAAACAATCATTAGAAGACATTTATTCAGAGCATATGCATGATTTATTTCGCTATCTTCTCTCCCTCACCGGAGATTCTCATTTTGCTGAAGATCTCATGCAAGAAACCTTTTACCGCATGCTCGTCCATATTGACTATTACAAAGGCGAAGAAATTAGACCGTGGTTATTTACAATTGCCTACAACGCCTTTATCGATTGGTATCGAAAAGAGAAAAAATATAAAACAACTACAGTGGAAGAATTCCATTTACCAAACGTGCCAAGTACAGAGCACTCTTATTTTATAAAACATGAGATTGCTAGTTGGTTAGACATTTTATCCGCTCTTCCGCTTGAAAGACGAAATGTTCTGTTACTACGAGATTACTACGGATTCTCGTATAAGGAAATAGCAGAAATGACCGGTCTCTCATTAGCGAAAGTGAAAATTGAATTACACCGCGGACGGAAAGAAGCAAGAAACATAGAGGAGTGATACAGATGGGTTGTGCAGCATTTAAAAAACTATGGGAGAAGTACGAAAATGGAACGCTCACGTATGATGAACAAGAACTGTTAGAAAGTCATATTGAAACATGTGAAGAGTGTGAAGCTTACTTAGATGAGTTGCTTTTGAAGAGTGAACCAATAAAGAAAAAACTACCACCACAAAATCTGAAAGTCCCGTTTTGGAAAATAAAATGGAAACAACGTTGGCAAACCGTTAGTTTTGTCCTTGCTGTTTGTATTGCAATCTATTTTGTCGGCCATTTTTCGTCTTCTCTTTACTTCTATAATATGAAAAAGTTAGTCGAAGTAGATGAAATTCCAGCACTCGCACTAGAAGCAACAATTCCAAATAGTCGTTCCGCTGGAGGCCGTACAAAGATTAAACCCTTTTTCCGTACAGAAAATGAAATGAATTTAGTTAAAACGGTCGGCAAAAAAGAAATTCCAATTGGTACAGTAACAACGCGTAGCTTCTTATCATCTGTAACTGTCAAAAATAAATCATGGGAAAACAAACCCTATTCCAAAAAACTTTCCTTTGTTCACCCAAAAATCAAGCAAGATGATCATTTGAAAGAAATATCTAAAAAAGTTTGGGATACACTTGGAAAGATACATGAGGGCACCGTTGCAGAAGTAGCAATATCTTTTGACAAACCTTACACATTACAGGAAGTAGAATCCCTTTTATATAGCGTATTTGAAGCACAAGAAATGCCGCCCACTCCTGTATGGTACGCTTTAGACACAGGGCAAGAAAGAATAGATGAAGAAGATTTCATCCTACATGGCGGAGAGGTTATCGGATTTCCAGAACATATAAACCTCCCTGATAGTGAAGTAGAACGACCGAAGACAAAAGAAGATGAAGTAATCGAAATGATGCGCATTCTTTCTACACATAAAGAAACTGTAAGTAAAACTACTCGGACTCCTGAAAAAGAACTAAACTTAGATAAACGCTATGAGTATGTAAAAGAGAACGGTGTAAAAGTATACGGAATCGTCATTACCGGACCGTCGAAAGAGTTATTAAAATTACAAAACTCGCCTCACGTTCGTTATGCGACTCTTGGAGATATTGAGGTTTGGAATTGGTTTAATCAGTGATGTAGGAAAAGTAGAGCATCTAGGGGTGATGCTCTACTTTTTTAATCCGAAACCACCTTCACATACATCCCTCTCACCGCTTTTTCATAAGCGATTTCACTCATCTTCCTTATGTTTTCTGACACAACAGACGAGTGAATAACTTCACCTGCACGAAGTAACGGCGGATCAATAAGGCGGACTTTATTGTTCTGATATAAATCATAATCATTTCTATCTTCTTTTACTTTTACATTCGGATGAACTTTTCTTACTAAAGCATGTACTTCCGGATCACTACATTGCTGCAATTTCGAAATTAGCTCATCATCTTCAAGAAGAAAATCATGTGTATGAATAACCTTTTTGTGTAGAGCTAACTTTAGCGTTTTTGCTAACATATCATTTCCGTAACTATTCATTGGTTGCATAAAGAAATCGATGACTTCTTTGTAATACGTTTCTGTAAACCACTCTGCCATTTCGATGTTTTGAAGGACCATTTTTCCGTTTACTTCAATTACATCTTCTAAAAAACTGTGAGCTTCTTCTAAAGAAATATACCCATATGTATACATATCTCGTAACGTATAATCCACTCGATCTGCGCATAATTCGGGCGCTGACCTTTCCAATAACGTCCACTTCGAATCATCTAACAAAATTTCTTCATAGTTATAGCCATACTTCGCAAGAATCGCTGGAATTTCTGAGTTTTTCACAACAGAACTAAATATCTCTTCATGATAACTTTCATTTCTATTATCAAAAACGTAATCAATCACATGAGAAAAAGCAGTATGCGATACGTCGTGCAGTAAACCTGCAATTTGCTCTTCTACTGAACCACCTAGCTTTTTAACTAACAACATAACACCAACTGAATGATCAAAGCGCGTTACATTCCATTCCTTGTTCACTAAATAACTTGCGCCAGTTTGATGAATACCTTTTAGTCTTTGCACAGACTTACTTAAGATTAATTCTTCTACTACTGGATCCACTTTAAATTCTCCGTATAGTATATCTGATATGATCACTTATAATCCCCCTCTATCTTAGCCGCCTCTTATAATCGTACCTCTTTTATAAAATCAACACCAATAAAATTTTTAAATCCTAATATATTGATATTAAATTAAAAATGTTGTATATTATACATGTCTGTTATTTGTTTTAATTCATTTGTTTTTATTGAGTGCTCCTTATACGGAGCCTTTTTTTATTTGTAAGAATAGAGAGCCATTAGCTCTCTATTACATACACTTATTCAAACGTAACCTCCACCTGTACAACCTCAGATCTACTTCCAAGTCTAAGCGGCGGTCCCCAAAATCCGAAACCAGAAGAAACAATTGCGTGGAATGCACCTTTTTGTGCGTAGCCCCAGTCTAGTTCGTACATTCTTCTCGTTACAATATGATTTGGTGCCATTTGTCCGCGGTGCGTATGACCGGATAATAGTAAATCTACGCCAGCATCCGCTGCTTGTTTTAACTCGAATGGTTGATGATCCATTGCGATAACTGGCATCGTTTTATCTACCGTACTCATAAGATTTTCAAAACTTTGGCGATCTCGCTCTGTTTTATCTCTTCTTCCAACAAGATAGAAGTCATCTTCAATTGTGATCACTTCATCTAACAAAATACGAATATCGATCTTATCCATCTCTTGTAAAAATTCTGGAACTGCTCGCCCGTAATATTCGTGGTTTCCTAACACACCATATACGCCTAGTGGAGCTTTCATTTGTTTCATAATGTGCCCCATATTTTTTTGAATGAACACACCTGGATGATCATCGATAATATCTCCTGGCAGTAAAATAATATCAGGCTCCATTTCATTTACATGATGGACAAGTCTTTTTAAATGCGAAACGCCAGATAGTTTACCAAAATGCATATCAGAAGCCATCGCAATGCGTAAGCTTTTACGTCCCTCTACTTTTTTCGGTATGTGCACCTCGTATTTTCTTACTACCGGGCTATATGCGTTGAATACTCCGTACGCAAAGATTAAAATAAATGCAGCTAACACAGCCGCCCCTGTCCAAATAATTGCCGCTTCTTTCTCCACTGAAAACTGTAAAAGAAAGACCATAATATTAGCTAAAGGCAATAGCATAAGCGCGTATTGTATAACCGCAAACCAAATCGAACCTATCGTTCGTAGAAATGGCAAAAACTTAAACACTTGCACGAGAATGTACGCATATGAAATGAAGCCAACAACGAAAGCGTAATATCCCCAAGACTCCCAGCCAAATACCGCATGAAGCCAAACCCATCCGTTCCAGCCGATGTAAAACATAAGTAGTGTGTATACAAGTAACATAGTAAATATATTGAAATAACGACGATTCTTCACAGCGTGCCTCCTTATGTATTTCTTCTATTATATCTTGTTATGCACGTTAAACGTAAATATTAAGCACTGCAATCTTCACAATAAAAACCCCTAATTGCTAGACGCAAATCTAACAATTAGAGGTGCAATTCAAAACAACATTCCTTTTACAGATTTTCGTTATAGAAACTTGTTAATTTTTCAACCGCAATTTTTACTGGTTCTGGTTGATCATATAAATCGTAGTGACTCGCACCTTCCACAACAAGTAAGTCTTTCTTCTCTGAAGCTGCTTTCTCATAAAGCTCATGACCATCTTTATAAGAACCGAATGCACCTTGCTTGCTGCCGACAACAATTTGCAGCGGCTGCGTTAATAACGTATCTGCTAAATGGAACGCATCAAAACCAATTACCGATCCCATACTTGTAAAGTTTAATTTGTTTGGAGAGTTCACACTTTGCCCTCGCTGTGTTGTATAATACTCAACTGCTTCTACAATATCTATATCCGTCATACCTGCTGCCTCTAACTCTTCCTGATTTTTAGGAATCCAATTTGTAATCATTTCTTCTGCTCCGCGCGCTTCAGCAGTGCGTTGTTTACCAATTGCCTCTAACACACCAATCGGGTTAGACTCACGATTTAAACGACCGATATTTGCACCAACAACTGTACCAACCGCTTTAATACGGCGCTCTGTCATCGCAGCATTTACCGCATAACCACCGCCTGCACAAACCCCTAACACACCGATACGTTCTTCATCTATATAAGGTAGGGTAGTTACATAATCTACTGCTGAGCGAATATCCTCAACTCGCGCAGCTGGCTCTTCTATATATCTCGGTGCACCTTCACTTTCCCCTTGATACGATGCATCAAACGCAAGCGTTACATACCCTTGTTCTGCTAACTTTTCCGCATACAATCCTGCTGTTTGATCTTTACAGCTACTACCTGGATGCACACAAACAATCGCTGCATTTTGTTTCTTTTCCTCAGCACCTTCAGGAATGTTCAAAATACCTGCAACTTGTAAACCTCTTGCATAAAATCGTACATTTTTCTTCGTAACTGCCATATATAAAACCACCTTTATCTCATTTTTAATTTTACACTTGTGAGAGTTATTACTCACGTGTATATTTATAATAAAGCGAGCAACCACTTGTTTCAATGACCACATTTACGCATTTGGGTGATAATACACACATACAGAAATATGTGTATCAACAACGGAGGAACACCATATGGAGAAAATCGATCGAAGAATTATAAAATCACAAAACGCCATTCAATCGGCATTTATAGAAATGTTAATTACAGATGGTTTCGACGAAATTACAGTAAAAAACATTACCGAAAAAGCAAACATCGGGCGAAAAACTTTTTACTTACACTATCTAGATAAGTACAATTTATTAGATAAAATTGTGGACGATCATTTAGACCAATTAAAAGAAATATGCTATGAGAAACAAAACAAAGGGTTTATAGAAGGAACGATCATATGGTTTGAATACTTCAAAGAACACAAACCATTTTTCGCGGCGTTATTTAACAGTAACAGCACATTATCATTTCAAAAAAAATTATTAACTTTCATCATGGGCGAAATAGAGAAAAAGTTAAACACAAACACATCAATAAATAAAAACATCGATAAACACATCATTTTAAAATTTTTAGGAACGGCTGTCATGGGCATTTTGGAATCTTACGTGTTAGACGAAATTGATAGTGATGTTGCGTTTGTTGCGACGCAAGTTGGGGAGTTGATGAGGAGGAATATATAAACAATACAGCGATGATTTCCTTGAGAAGGATTCATAAAATTTCATTATACAAAACTCACCTATGCAATTATGCATAACCATCCCTTCCGTTTTATTTTCATGTTACGATATAAACGAAATACGACATATATCGACAAAAAAATAAAAGGAAGTGATTGCATGAAACGTTCTAAAACATATTTAAAATGTTTAGCATTATCCGCTGTTTTTGCTAGTAGCGCTTTAACTCTTTCAACACCTGCTGCTTACGCTCAAACAACTTCACAAGTTGTAACAGATATCGGGCAAAATGCAAAAACACATACAAGCTATAATACATTTAATAATGATCAAACTGATAATATGACAATGTCTTTAAAGGTAACTTTTATTGATGATCCAAGCGCCGATAAACAGATTGCCGTTATTAATACAACTGGTAGTTTCCTAAAAGCAAATCCTACTATAAATAGTGCCCCTGTTGATAACTACCCAATCCCTGGCGCTAGTGCAACATTACGCTATCCTTCACAATATGATATTGCATTTAATCTTCAAGATAACAGCGCTCGCTTCTTTAACGTAGCACCTACAAATGCTGTAGAAGAAACGACTGTAACATCTAGCGTATCTTATCAACTTGGTGGTTCTGTTAAAGCTTCTGCAACGCCAAATGGCCCTAGTGCTGAAGCAGGTGCAACTGGTCAAATAACTTGGTCTGACTCTGTAAGCTATAAACAAACTAGTTATAAAACAAACTTAATTGACCAAACAAATAAAAACGTAAAGTGGAACGTATTCTTTAACGGATATAACAATCAAAACTGGGGCATTTACACACGTGACTCCTACCATTCTTTATACGGAAACCAACTGTTCATGTACTCTCGCACATACCTATATGAATCCGATGCAAAAGGTAATTTAATACCGATGGATCAACTTCCAGCATTAACAAATAGCGGTTTCTCTCCTGGGATGATTGCTGTTGTTATCTCTGAAAAAAATACAGACCAATCTAACCTACAAGTCGCTTATACAAAACATGCCGACGACTACCAACTTCGTCCAGGCTTCACATTCGGAACTGCAAACTGGGTTGGAAACAACGTAAAAGATGTTGATCAAAAAACATTTAATAAATCGTTTACATTAGATTGGAAGAATAAAAAATTAGTAGAGAAAAATAGATAAAGAAAACCGAACGGCCATTTAGATGGTGGTTCGGTTTTTATTTAAATTACAAACTCTTTCACTTCACATTAAAATAAACCTTTCAATACTACAGAACAAACTTAAGCGCTCTGCATGGAAGTTTGTATGATTAGACATTCTTTACATAGACAGCTTGTCAATCTAAGTGCGACAATTTCTCCCGGAACGCTGTGTGGGGTAGTTTTCCAACCTAAATATTTTCTGTGTCTTTGATTAATACGAAGTAGTACTTAATTCAATTGGTGTTGTGAAACTTTAGGACAGGGTTAAGATAGTTGTTTAATTTTCGATATAACATATAACAATAACGTCGTTTCTGAAGTGTTTAAAGCAATGTGAGAGGAATGAAAAACACCAAAAAATTAATTAAGAAAAAGCACTGCCAAAATTTTCAGCACTGCTTTTCTATTAAACGTATCATAATAATAAGCATCTATTTTCTTTTATTCATGAGTACCTTAGGTTCATATATTTACTTTAATTTCAAGATACGTTCTATTTCCTCCACACTCAACTTACTTGCTTTTGCAATAGTTTCAAGCGATACACCAATTTCATACATCCCTCGAATCATCTGCATCTTACCTTGTTCAATGCCTTTTTCCATGCCCTCTTGTTCTGCATGAGCTAACTTAGCTTGTTCATCTAAAAGTAATTTCTCTCGAGCTTCATATGCTGTTCGGAAAGAAGAATCATGACTCATATTTTCCCATTTATTTATTGCCTTTTGTAAAATTGGATCTTGATTCATCGCAATCTCCTCCAATGTTTGAGTTAAACGTTCATCTTCATGTGCTGGTAATAATAACATCCAACGAACAAATGTATTTTCCCACGGGTTTACTTTTTCTTCACGCCATTGTTTTACCAATTTTGGTATTTCTACAAAATGAATTTCAATGTCGTCACTTAAGAGTTGCTGCATTTTAGTATTCCATAATTGTCCGATAGTATGAAATGCATCATCCTGAGAAAATAAAATAAAATCTAATAAGTTAATAGTAATGGTTTTTCGAAGTGAACGATATGGCATTCCTTCTTGCATCTGGGATGTATAAAGTTTACTCCAGTAATATAAAGATCGCTTTACCATATCATGTGTATTCCTAAGCTGAATTTCGATATTCACTTGCGTTCCATTACCTAGCGTTGCTAATAAGTCTAAAATTGATAGCTTATCATCTTCATAAGATTTATGGAGATGTGGATCGTCTAGTTGTAACGATGTAATAGGTGCATCTAAAGATTCCTCTAAAATTGCATTTAAGAAACCTGCTAAAATTTCCTCATTTCCTTTCGTTCCAAATAACTGTTTAAAAGCAAAATCAATCCGTAAATTTACTAATTTAGTGGACATGGATTTTCTCTCCCTGTCTATATCATTTCTTATCCTTATTGTACATAAAAAAAGATAGAACATGCAAACAGACTCTTATGTTATCAGCTTGCCTAAACCTATAAAAACTTGTGATTCCAATGTGTAAGATTTACTTGTTCCGTTTGGCAATGCTTCATTTAATAATTGGTTAATCGGGTCATATACAAAGTTTGTTTCTGTTACTTTTCCGCCGGCACCTTCATGTTTAATCTTCGTACGGTTACCCGATTGGTCATATTCATATCGTTCAGAAAGTAGAATACTGTTTGATGTACCTACTACTAGGTCTTTAATTTTGTTCGCGTGGTCATAGTTAAACGTCGAACCTGAACCATTACCAGCTGTATACGTACGAACGTTTCCTTGATCATCATAGTCAAATCGATACGTATTCGATCCGTCTGTCACACGAATGTTTTGATCTAACGTATTGTAGTCATACGATACTTTATTTGTGTATCCGCCTTGCGTTACTGTTTGTTCTTTTAGTTTTTCTGTCTTACTGTTTGCTTTGTCATGATATGCCCAGTCAATTTTTCCGCCTCGGCTATCTGTTGCGTTTGTGACACGGTCAGCCTTGTCGTATGTTTTCGTGCGTTCTACCCCGTTGACATGATCTTTTACTTTCGTAACTTGTCCATTTTGGTCACGTTCGAATGTAAATGAATCTTTTCCATTACGCTTTTCACCAACGAGGCGATCTGCTGTATCATATACAGACTCTAAGATAGAACCATTTGGCATTTTTGTTTTAATCTTGTTTGCATTTTCATCGTACGTATTTTCAATACGACGGTTTAACGCATCGATATACACTGTATTTTTATTATCTACATCATATTCATATTTGTGTGTTTGTGTTTTCCCACCAAACATGACAGATTTTTCTGTTGTGTTTCCATTATAATCATAACGATAATTTACAGAGGTACCATTTTTCAATGTAACCTTCATTAATAGATTATCCTTGTTATAATCATATAGTTTTGTATTTCCTTTTTCATCTGTTTCGCTCTTTTTATTTCCAGATGCATCGTATGTGAATGTATTCTTCTGTCCTTCTTCATCATACGTCGCAACAACATTGCCATCGTTGTCGTACTCGTTTTTAATAAGAGCGTTACCTTCTAGTAAACCGATGTTATCAAACCAAACTTTCCCTTTGTTATTATTTCTAAAGAGAAGATAGATTTCCATACGTTTAATTGGTTTTGTTGCTGGAATCACAACTGCACTACGATTCCAATCATTTGTCCCACTTGGGAATTTCGTTTGGTAATTAGCCCCACTACCATCTTGATAATACACATCTGCCCAAATAGAGTAATCTCTTGAGAGCTTATCTGGTGCGGTATTTTCTACATTTTGAGATTTAGACATTCCTGTTAATGTAATTGTTTCTGCCTTTTGTTGGTTTAAATGTATATGCGCACCGTAGCCTACATCTGAACCACCATATTGCATGTAGTTTAAAACCGTTGTTTGGTCTCGCGCCATCTACCCATGCCTTCACTGTATTCGTTACATTGAACTGGGCCCATTTTCCGCGGCCGACATCAGTTTGTGCAATGAAGCTAATACATTGAGTTTCATTGGAATAGCGTAAATGTGGGTCTTCTAATTGTAATAACTGTGTTTAAGAAAGTAAGAGAAATATCTTCATTACTACTTGTATCCAATAGTTATTTGAACACACTCCGCTATTATATATACAAACTTCCTACTACATTTCATATGAGAAAAAGTTATTACGACAAACAAAGAAAAGGTCTCCTAAAATATCTTTTAGGAGACCTTTTCTTATTAATAGATTTTGTAATTTAAGAGTGTTCACTCTTAAATCACAAAATCCTCCGGAATAAACACCTTCACTTCTTTCGGCTGTACGTATACAACATCACCCGCTTGAATGCTTAGCTGTTTGAACTGTTCTTTACTAATTTCTGCTTCTAAATACTCATCTGTTCCGTCTCGTTTTAATTCTACATATACGACAGGTCCAACTGCGTGAGAATATGATACTTTCGCCGGGATTGCATCTACGCTTTGTTTTGTACGAGAGATAGATAAGTGATGTGGCCTTACGTAAGCTACTCCGTCTACGTTTGAAACGTGTTTATGCTCTGGTGCTTCTAGTTCTACCGATCCTACATTTAGCTTACCTTTATTGACGCGGCCGTGAAATAAATTTACATTTCCTAAAAAGTCGTACACGAACGGGGTTGCTGGGTTTTCATATACTTCCTCCGGCGTTCCCATTTGTTCAATGCGACCTTCATTCATTACAACGATGCGGTCTGCAACGTCTAACGCTTCTTCTTGGTCATGTGTTACGAATACACTCGTAATTTGAAATTCGTCATGTAGTTTCCGGAGCCATCTTCGTAATTCTTTTCTTACCTTTGCATCAAGTGCACCGAACGGTTCATCAAGTAATAAAATTTTCGGTTCGACTGCAAGTGCTCGAGCTAGTGCGATACGCTGTCGTTGTCCGCCAGATAGTTGTGCTGGGTAACGTTTGGCGAAACCATCCATTTTTACTAGTTTCAATAGTTCTGTTACTTTTTCTTCTATCACTTCTGCTGACGGTCTTAAGCTTTTCTTTCTTACCTTTAAACCGAAAGCGACATTTTCAAATACATTCATATGTTTAAAAAGCGCATAGTGTTGGAAGACGAAACCGACTTGCCGATTTTTTACGTGAATGTCTGTTAGATCTTCCCCTTCAAATGAAATAGAGCCTTCATCCGCTTCTTCTAATCCTGCAATAATTCGTAATAACGTCGTTTTCCCAGAACCTGACGGGCCTAATAAAGCGACAAGTTCGCCTTTTGGAATATCCAAATGAATATCTGTTAGCGCCTGAAATGTACCATATCGTTTTGATACATTTTGAATTTGAATACTCACCATAATCCCCCCTTATTGTCGTTTTTCCATTCTCCATTCAATCCAGTTTTTTATAACGAGCGTAAGAACAGCGATGAGTGACATTAAAGTCGCCACAGCGAACGCTGCTGAAAATTGATATTCATTGTACAAAATTTCAATGTGAAGCGGCATCGTATTCGTAACGCCGCGCACGTGACCTGATACAACAGAAACTGCTCCGAACTCACCGATAGCACGGGCATTACATAGGATCATCCCGTATAAAAGGCCCCATTTTATATTAGGAAGCGTAACGCGCCAAAACATTTTCCAGCCGCTTGCGCCAAGTGATAAAGCCGCCTCTTCTTCACTTTTCCCTTGCGCCTGCATAATCGGAATTAATTCCCGTGCAACGAACGGGAAAGTTACAAAGATTGTTGCGATAATAATGCCAGGAACAGAGAAAATGAGTTTCACTCCATGTTCGAGTAGCCATTCACCAAGAGCCCCCCTCGGTGTGAAGAGTAAAACGAACACTAATCCTGCGATAACTGGTGACACGGCAAACGGCAGTTCAATAAGAGATAATAATACCTGTTTTCCTTTAAACTGAAACTTTGTAATAAGCCATGCCGCTGCAATTCCGAATACCGTATTCAGCGGTACAACGATTAACGCAACGAGAAGCGTTAACCTAATTGCTGAAAATGCTTCTTGATCAGTGATAGCAGCAAAGTATACATCAAATCCTTTTTCAAAAGCTTTCAAAAAAATTGTTACGAGCGGGAGTAATAGAAAGAGAGATAAAAATAAAACTGTAATCGCAATTAATATGCTTGGTACAAGTTTAGATTCTTTTTTAGCTGACACTTTTTTTATTATTTTCTTTTCTAATAATGTTGGCTCCACTTTCTCTCCTCCTATTCACTTTTTAATTCATGCCTTCTACTCCAGCTTTGAATCATGTTAATAAGAAGAAGGAAAAGAAGCGAAATGATAAGCATAACAGCTGCTACTGCTGTTGCTCCTGCATAATCATATTGTTCGAGTTTCGTCATAATCATAAGCGGTGCGATTTCTGTTTTCATGGGCATATTACCTGCGATGAAAACGACAGATCCGTATTCTCCTAATGCCCGTGCAAATGCGAGTGAAAAGCCAGCAAGTAAAGCTGGGAATATTTCTGGCAAAATGATTTTCACAAATATTTGGAAGCGTGACGCCCCTAAACTAGAAGCCGCCTCTTCTACTTCTTTATCAATATTTTGAAGTACTGGTTGCACCATTCGAACGACAAACGGTAACCCAATAAACGTAAGTGCAACAATAATTCCGAGCGGCGTAAAAGCTACTTTTATATGAAACATACTAAATATTTTCCCCACCCAGCCATTTTCGGCATATAGCGTTGTCAGTGTAATACCAGCTACAGCAGTCGGAAGAGCGAAAGGTAAATCTATTAATCCATCTAACAATCGTTTCCCTGGAAATGTATAACGAACGAGTACCCAAGCAATTAATAAGCCAAAAATGGCATTTACAACCGCTGCTGCAAGTGAAGTCGTTAAACTCACTTGATAAGAATGCAGCACACGCTCGCTCGTTACAACTTCAGCAAATTTCTTCCAACCTAACTGTGAAGTTTGAATAAATACGATAGAAAGTGGTATAAGTACGAATAAACTCATATATAGCATTGTAAATCCAAGAGATAATCCAAACCCCGGTAAAACACGTTTTTTCCTCATCTTCTTTCACCTCATCCCCCCTTATTTTTTATAAATTTGATCGAATACACCGCCATCATTAAAATGTTTTTCCTGCGCTTTTTTCCAACCGCCAAATAGTTCATCTACTGTAAATAATTGAACTTTTGGAAATTGAGATGCATATTTTTCTGCTACCTTTTCGTTACGAGGGCGATAGAAGTTTTTCGCTGCAATTTCTTGCCCCTTTTCTGAATACAAATATTCAAGATATCCTTCTGCCACTTTTCTCGTTCCTTTTTTATCAACTACTTTATCCACAACAGCTACTGGTGGTTCCGCTAGTATACTAATTGGAGGTGTTACAATTTCAAATTTATCTTTTCCGAGCTCTTTTTGTGATAGTAATGCTTCATTTTCCCACGCGATTAATACGTCACCAATTCCTTTTTCAACGAAAGTTGTCGTTGCTCCGCGTGCCCCTGAATCTAGTACTTCCACGTTTTTATAAATTTGACCGACAAACTCTTTCGCTTTATCTTCACTATTGTTATATTTTTTCAGCGCATATCCCCATGCCCCTAAATAGTTCCAACGTGCTCCGCCTGATGTTTTCGGATTAGGCGTAATGACAGACACACCTTTTTTCGTTAAATCATCCCAATCTTTAATTCCTTTCGGGTTTCCTTTTCGTACAAGAAATACAATTGTTGATGTGTACGGAGTGGAATTATCCGCAAGTCGCTTCTGCCAATCTTCTGCTAGTTGTTTCTTCTTGCTAATCGCATCAATATCATAAGCTAGCGCTAGCGTAACAACGTCTGCTTCTAAGCCATCAATAATAGAACGCGCCTGACTTCCAGATCCTCCGTGCGATTGTTTTACATTTACTGTTTGCCCATGCTTCTCTTTCCAGTACTTCGCAAAATCTTTATTGAAGTCTTGATATAACTCCCTAGTTGGATCATACGAAACATTTAAAAGCTCAACTGTATTTTTATCTCCATTTCCTTCAGAATTATTAGTGGATGTTGCTGAACCACACCCTGATAAAAGTACAACTGCTGATAATAAAACACCTGTACTTTTCATAAACGCTGCCTTCCCCCACTGTTTCATCGTTAAATCCCCCTTAGTTTATACAATAGAAAAAGGCACACAATATATTCACAAACGTGAACATTGTGCGCCTTCAGTTTATCTGATTAGCTTCTAATGTATTCGATTTCTTTTTATTTTAATTCTGTAATTCGCATGTGTCAACTTGGAATTTGTTTTTTTAATAACGAAAAGTCAGTGATGATTTTCCCTCACT
The DNA here is from genome assembly GCF_051916915.1 of Bacillus cereus group sp. MYBK139-1. Taxonomy (NCBI): domain Bacteria; kingdom Bacillati; phylum Bacillota; class Bacilli; order Caryophanales; family Bacillaceae; genus Bacillus; species Bacillus cereus group sp. MYBK139-1. The sequence continues at coordinate 327,907 of NZ_JBQAHO010000003.1, forward strand.
GACTTTTCGTTCACTTTATTTCTTCAACTTATCCGCCTTCGCAATAAATTGTGCTGCTTCCGCACGGCTTACCGCTTTATCTGGAGCCCAGCCATTATCTGTTCCAATTGAAATGTTTTCTTGGATTAAAATATTGGCATACTTCGCACCCCAATGATTGTTTAAGTCAGCAAATTCTTTCGGTAGTTTTATATTTTCATTTCTTTCTAATTTATATGCATTTACTAGCATAGAAGCCATTGATGCACGGTTAATTAACCCGCTCGGATTAAAGTTCCCCCTCTCATCACCTTTTACAATACCTGCTTTTTCAACTGCTGCGATATACGGCGTTGCCCAGTGATTTTGTGCATCAGGGAATGACGGCTTTGCATCTTTCTTAATTTCTAAACCTAAAACAGTTGCTAATATTTTTGCAGCGGAACTACGATCGATATTTTCAGCCGGTGCAAATGTACCATCTGGCTTACCGTGCACTGCTTCTTTATCTACTAAATATTGAACTGACTCTTGTGCCCATGCTGGTACGTCAGAGAATTTAGGCTTCTGTTCAATTGCACTCGCATCAATTTCAAACTGTACTTGATATTTATGATCATATTTAATTGCTGGAATTAATATATGCATTTGCATATTATATTTTTTCGAAAACTCATCAATTTCAAATTGAACAACTTTCGTACCGTTATTCGCTTTATCTTCGGAAATTACTTTTACATCATGGAATGTCCCTACTTTATTCGTATCTTCTACTCTAAGATACTGGAAATAGCTACTATCTTGAACTGTTAACGTAACGATTTTTTTATCACCTTGAACGGTTACTTTTGCATTTTTTAAATATGTAGAAGCAACCGATGTATCATTCGTTTGATCTTTATAAGTCTTTAAAATAACGTCATACGTGCCATCTGCTAGTCTACTATTTGCTTTCATTTCAACCGCTGCTTCAGCTTTCGCGATTGGTGCCATAATACCGCTAAATGGAACTACTAACGTTGCTGCTATAACGAATGCATTTACATATTTTTTCTTAATCATTATCAATATGACATCTCCCTTTATATAAATATATCCAACATAACCATCATATTGATAATGATTATCAATGTCAAATAAAAATGATAATATTATTTCCTACATAAGTACGCCTTCCGCTCGTTATTAAAAAGTAAATAATGTGCCGTATGAACTTTCCTCTCTAAATAATCAATAGAATACGAGCTTGATGGATCCACTAAATCACCTATTGCTCCTGAAAGATGATCAATGACTTGCTGTAAAGTTTCTAAGTTTTTCTTCTCACTCTCCGCGTTCATTTCATCCATAATTTCACAAATAAGGTATTGAACTCGCCGCAAACGTAATTCCTTCTGTTCCACTTATATCTCCTCCTTATTAGTCATATTACGGTTTAAATATATGGCACCATAGCTTAACCAATGCTAAAAAGTAGAAAGGCAACCATCTTCATAAAGATGGTTGCCCCTATTTTTAAACTTGCATCGCTTTTTCTCTCAAAGCTCTTCTCAGCAATTTACCTGTCGTGTTCTTCGGCAATTCTGTTAAAAATTCAATACTCTTTGGCACTTTATATTTCGCTAAATGTAACGCACAGTAATGCATCAGTTCTTCTTCTGTTACGTTCGTTTGTTTCAGAACGACGTAAGCTCGCACTGCTTCTCCTAAGTTTTCATCAGGAACGCCGATTACGACCACTTCTGCTACAGATTCGTGTGTATACAATACTTCCTCTACTTCACGAGGGTATACGTTATAACCGCCAACTAGGACGATATCCTTTTTACGATCAACGATATAGAAGTAACCTTCTTCATCCATTTTCGCTAAGTCCCCTGTATACAACCAGCCGTCCTTTAATGTCGCAGCTGTATCTTCTGGCGCGTTATAATATCCTTTCATAACGTTAGGTCCGCGAACAATTAATTCACCGACTGCTCCGACAGGTACTTCTTCCCCAAGTTCATTTACAATTTTATTTTCTACATGCCAAATATTTGTACCGATCGATCCTGGTTTACGCGGACGATCAAGCGGATTAAAACAAGTAACTGGTGATGCTTCTGATAAACCGTATCCTTCTGAAACGATAACGTCAAAACGTTTTTCAAAGTTTTGCAGAAGAGCAACTGGCATTGAAGCACCACCTGAAATACAAAGACGAAGTGTCTTCACATCTTCCGCGCTCGCTTCTTCGAATAAATATAAATAATTGTACATCGTCGGTACACCAGCAAAAATCGTCGGTTCGTACGTACGACAAATACGGAATACTTCTTTCGGACTAAATTTCGGTAACATTAAAATCGTTGCTCCGTTCACAATCGGTGCATTGACCGCCACCGTTAAACAAAATACATGGAACATCGGCAGTGCCGCAACGACGCGATCATTAGCCGTATATTGTAAATACGACGCCACATCGCTCGCATTACTATATAAATTTTTATGAGTTAACATAGCGCCTTTCGGTTTTCCAGTCGTGCCTGAAGTGTATAGAATAACCGCTACATCTTCTTCATCTAGCTCAGGGCCTTCGTAAGTTAAATCTCCAGCCCCTATCATTCTAGTAAACGTTTTCATTTTTTCGGTTTCTGTATGGTTAAAATCTGATGAGGTTTCGCATATGATGATGTTTTCTAATGAAGGAAGTCTTGTTGTAAGAGATTGTATAACAGGTAGAAGGACGTCGAGTACGATGATTGTTTTTACATCTCCATTTTGTAAAATGTAATGCATTTCGTCTGCTGTATAAATTGGATTAACTGGAATAACAGTTGCTCCCGCTTTCATTGTTCCGTATAAACCGACCAAAAAATGTGGTGAATTTCCAACAACTAATGCAACATTGTCCCCTTTTCCAATGCCCATTTCTGCTAAATTGCTAGAAAACCTTGTGACCATTTTGTTTAATTGGTCATATGAGACCGACTGATCCATAAATATATAAGCCGGTTTATCCCCCTTCTTTTTCGCCGTTTCAGCCAAAGATTGAACGAGATTCACACAAACCCCACCTTTATAAAATTTAGAATATTTAAAAATTCTAAATTAATTATATTAAAAGAAAATTAAAGTGGCAAGTGTTATTCCATTAACTGCATATAGACAGATCACTTTCTCTTCATTTACTTTGGAAGGATAAGGGAATTTTGTTTGCAAGTAATTTATGAAACTAGACCAGAAATCATTTTAGGATAATATGCACTCATCTTTTCTCTCAGCATTGCAAGTTCTTGTTTATTTAAACTCGTATACTCCCCGTACAAGTTAAGAACGTCCGCTCCATCTTCATGAAAATACACCGTAACATATAATGTTGGTAACCCTGCATTGTCTTCATCTATTGAAAAGACGACATCTGGTGTCTTATTCACAGTGCTGAATGTTTCATTTCTTTTCCACTTCTTATTTTGAAACATGTCTTGTATTTCCTGTATCTTCCGTCTGTTATCTGTATGCGTAAAATATATAACATTATCTTTCGCTGGCTTTCCAATAGCTAAAAGTGTGCGACTTGAGGACGTTTCATCGTTACAAGCTGTCATTCCAATGACAAAGCTAAGTAATAATACAACGTACATTACCCTCTTCATTTCAATCCGCCTCCTTTTAAATATATATTCCTTTATGAGGGGCAAATGTCTTGTGATTTTATGGTATATGAAATTATATCGGCGATTTTTCGAATATATCGACCGTAACTTGAAATATATCAGCGATTTTCCAAATATATCGACCGTAACTCGAAATATATCAGCGATTTTTAAAATATATCGACTTACCGACAAAACGCAACAATCTACGCAAAAAAAAGAGGCTGCTCGTTACGACAGCCTCCCTTATTTTTAGAAGAACAAATGTAAGAAATCTTCTGTTGTAATATTACCGAAGTAGCGTGCGATATCTACACCTTCTAAAGCTGCAGTAAATGCATCTTTATCGAATTGTACGCCTGTTAGACGTTCTTCAATATCATGCACATCTAGTGAACCGAAGAAGTCACCGTAAATTTTGCATTCTGTTACTGTTCCTTTTTTCACTTCAAGACGAACATCAACTTGTCCAACTGGGAAGCGGTGTGAATGTTGTAAGTTGAACTTCGGAGATTTTCCGTAGTTCCAATCCCAATTTTGGTAACGCTCTTCAGAAAGTTTATGGATTTCTTTCCAATCTTCTTCTGTTAATTCATACGTTGGAATTTCTGTTTCCCCTTCGAAAATTGTTTCTAGAAGAAGTTGTCTAAACTCTTCTGTCGTCATTTCTTCGTTCAGGAACTCTGTAATATTCGCAACGCGGCTACGGATTGATTTAATGCCTTTTGATTGGATTTTATCCATTTTTACTTTTAACGCTGATACAACGTGATCGATTTCAGAGTCAAATAGTAACGTACCATGACTGAACATACGACCTTTCGTTGAGAACTGCGCGTTACCTGAAATTTTTCTACCTTCAGCTAAAATGTCGTTACGACCACTTAGTTCTGCATTTACACCTAATTTACCAAGTGCTTTCGTTACAGGCTCTGTGAATTTTTTGAAGTTGCTGAAACTGTCTCCATCATCTTTCGTAATAAAGCTGAAGTTTAAGTTTCCTAAATCATGATATACTGCGCCTCCGCCTGATAGACGACGAACGACATGAATCCCTTTTTCTTTTACGTAATCAGCATTAATTTCTTCTACTGTATTTTGGTTTTTACCAATGATAATAGAAGGTTCGTTAATGTAGAACAGTAAATACGTTTCGTTAATATCTAAATTCTTCACACAATATTCTTCAATTGCTAAGTTTATTCTAGGATCTGTAATTCCTTTATTATCAATAAATAACATCGTATCACCTCATGAGTTCCATACGTAGCCACTATGCGCTAGCGTAATATGGCCACTGAAAATTTGTTTTGCTTCTGTTACTAAATCAGCTGGATTGCCTGTATGCGGTAAGTGCGTTAATAAAAGTTCTTTTACATTCGCATCTTTCGCAATACTTGCTACTTCTGTACTATTCATATGCCCTGCTTTTGCAGCCTCTTGATGTGCATACATATTACACTCACAAATGAAAAGATCAGCATCTTTCGTGAATGGAATAAATTCAGGAATATAACTGGAATCTGCGCTATATACTACAGCGTCATTACCTGCTGTAATACGCATCGCAAAGCATGTAACAGGATGAACAGTTTTTAAGAATGAGATCGAGAACGGTCCAACTTGAAGTGTTTCTTCTGGATTGTACGCGATTCCTTTCGTATGCGGTTCATGCGTTAAAGAGTTGAATCCATTCTCGTCAAACGTATGACCGTATATTGGTAGTTCTGGTAGTTGTCCCTTTGTCGCGCTCGTAATTAATCTCGCATATTGCAATACCCCAATATCTGCAACATGATCGTGATGGTAGTGCGACAGTACAACTGCATCTATATGAGACGGTGTTATATATTTTTGAAGCTGTGCTAGTACACCACTACCACAGTCTACAAGTAAACGAAAACCATCGTGTTCAAACAAATACCCCGACGTTGCTTCTCCCGCTTCTGGAAAGCCGCCCCAAAAGCCGACAACAGTCATTTTCATATGTATCCATCCTTTCTAAAACCGAGTAGAAATGCATGTTTTACTTACATCCTACATTGTTAACTATAATCCATTTCCTAAACTTTTTCATTAATTTTCAATTTTGTTATAAAACAGTTGTTGACTTTCCTCATTTGTACTAATACAATGATAGTAAGAAATGGAAATGGAGGGATTGACATGATCGATCAACCAATGGAGTTTTTCAGAAATTTACCGACGAAAACTTGTGCGCACTGCGGGAAAGAAATTGATGAGCAGCACGAAGCATACCATAACAAATGTGATGACTGCGTTCACGAAGAATAGTAGTTTGTGAACATAAAAAAACCTAGCAGACATAGTCTACTAGGCTAATAACATCGTATCCTTCATCGTTGAACCTTTCACCAAGAGCTCCAGTTCAAACTCATACAATTCTTTTTTTCGATAATTTTTCGTATGGATTTTATCCATCATCAGGTCGACAACTTTTCGGGCCATCTCATCGATTGGCTGTTCAATTGTCGTAATACCTGGCTCTGTAATCTGTGATAAAATTTGATTATCAAAACCGATAACAGCGAGATCATCTGGAATACTCCAGTCATGGCGCTTCGCCTCTGAGATAATTCCAGCTGCTACCTCATCGCCTCCTGCCAAAATCGCGGTAGGATTTTTTTTGTCCTTTAATACTTCATGGAATATTCGTTTTCCATCCTCCCAAGAGAAAGCGTTTTCAAGAAAATCAATCGCTTCTACTTGGCGGCTCTTCTCTGTTATCGCACGTAAAAAGCCCATTTTTCGCTGTTGGCTAACCACTTTGGTTTCGTTACCACGGCAAAAAATAAGATTACGATATCCTTGTTCTAACACATGCTTAGCAGCTATGTATGCTCCTTGCGCATGATCAAACTTCACTGTTGGAATATTTGCTTCCTCAATATATTCATTACATAACACGATTGGACCGTGTTGTAAGTATGGCTCTACATCTTCCCACGGATTTTCTAGTGAACATAGAATAATCCCATCTACTTGCTTCGTAGATAATAATTGTAAATACTCCATCTCTTTTTCCGGTAAATATCTTGTTTGACAAATAATCAGTTTATATTTATGCTCAGAAGCAGCAATCTCGATTGCTTCAATAAATCTACTGAAGAAAGGATTTGTAATCCTTGGAACTAGCACCGCAATTGTTTCTGTTTTTTGTTTACGAAGCCTTCTCGCCGCAGAATTAGGAACGAAGCCTAGATGCTTCATTGCTAATTGAACCCTTTTTTTCTTCTCATCTGAAACATATGGATGATTATTAATCACCCTAGAAACCGTTGTCCTTGATAACCCCGCTAATTTCGCCACGTCCTCTATAGTCGACACGAAATTCTCCCCCTTTGCATGAAAACGTTTTCTTAAATTGATTATATAGTATATTATTGGAAACTGCAACATGGGTTGTTATGATTTTACTATATTAATATTATACATAGGGAAAAGTATGTTAATGGGAGGGGAAAACATACTGCTTTTAGAAGTTTATAGTAAGCATATTTATAAAAATTTGAAGGTGATATTTCATGAATCGGACAGATCGTTTATTAGCCATATTAATTGAATTACAAAGAAGACAAACTGTTACAGCACAAAGATTAGCTGAAAAATTCGAAACAAGTATAAGAACGATTTATCGAGACATGGATGCACTTAGTGAATCTGGCGTCCCACTTTTCGCCATGCCCGGCCACGGTTATTCATTAATGGATGGTTATTTCTTGCCCCCCATTCAACTTACGCCTGAAGAGGCTGTTACTCTTTTATTAGGAGGTGATTATATCGAGAAAACGTTCACTTCTTCTTTTTCTGTACATGCACGATCAGCAAAAGAGAAACTTGAAATTGTTCTCCCTGCTGATCAACAAAAGAAAGCCCAGGAATTACGAGGAACTTTCCGTTTTCTTTCTCCTATATTTTCACATCAGCAATCTGAACAAGAAAAGCTAGAAAATCAACTTCTCTTATTGCAAGAATCTATTCAAAAAGAACAAGCTGTCTCTTTTTCTTATCGTAAACCGAGGGAAAATACAAAAATGCAGCGGACTGTTCATCCTTACGGCTTAGTCAATATTTCGGGAATTTGGTACATCGTTGCACATTGCTTACTTCGAAAACAAATACGCAATTTTCGTTTAGATCGTATGGATACATTACAGCAAGAACAACAATTTTTCACAAAACCGAAAGACTTTTCTTTACAAAACTATAAGCCTGAAAGCAATCGTACTGTTTCAATCCATTTATTGTTTCCATCTCATATTGCACATAAAATTATTGAATCACGATATTTTTTTATAGATTCATATGAACATAGAGATAACGATTTTCACGTCTTTTTGAAATCAAGAAACATAGACGAAGTGTTTCAATGGGTATTGAGCTGGGGAAGCCAAGTGCAAGTACTTGAGCCAAACGTTCTATCTGAAAAAATCCGTGATGAAGCAAAAAAAATGTTAAAACTTTAATTTCACTACTGACATAATGTTGTCAGTAGCCATCCTTTATATTAGGTATTAACAAATACATTTTTGATAAAAAGGAGTTAACGCTATGAAGAAATTTGAAGAATTAGCTACGTATTACATGGAGGAATTAGAAAAATATTCGATAGAACAATTTAGGATCAAACCTTCTGCTGAGGAATGGTCCCTCGGTCAAATGTATAATCATTTAATTGCTTCTACATATATGCAGTTAGATGCAATTGCGAAATGTAAAACTGAAACACCATCAGCAACTAACAAGAAAACGGACATGGGTGAAAAAGTATATAAACTTGGTGCTTTCCCGGATATACAAATCAAAGTACCAAATCATCCCGGATATACACCTGAAAATCCCTCTAATAAAGAAGAAATACAAAAACGTATGCTAGAATTAATTACAGTTGTTAAAGACATTGAGCCAACACTTTCTTCTATTCCAAGTGATTGTAAAGTCGAACATCCTGGGCTTGGTTACTTACATGCAGCAGAATGGTTCCAACTTATTTCTATGCATTTTGCTCATCATCTTCGTCAGAAAGAAAGATTGGAGACAAAAGTTTTAGTGTAAAAAATGGAAAAAAGGTGGTTTGGTCTATTTCCAAACCACCTTTTTATTTCTATCTTTACGGCTTTGATATTTCCTGCATAAATCCAGCTATACTCGCTAATAAACTAGTAAAAATGAAAAGTACAATAATAAGAGGAATAAGTTTATCCTTATTTAAATTCGTAATCGTTTTTAAACCTATGCCTAATAAAATGTAATACCAAATATTAAATATATCTATTCTTTGAGCGATTGTATGTAAAACCATATTATCCGTTGCTATTGCCCCTAAACTTGTATAAGATATCTCATATCCATTTAGAGACAATGCAATGAATCCATTTAACATCATCCCTAATCGTAATACAAACGAAGCATAAATAATGATAGGAAAGGTTTCTTTATAGGTAATATCCACCCCGAAAAAAATCATAATATTTTTATAGAATATAGGCGCAAAAAATAAAGCTACGATTCCACTGACTGTAGAAATCCCAAATGTGGTAAAGAAAGTTATGTATTTTGGTACAGTAAATCCCGTTTTATCATGAAACATACTAAGCGCAGGATTATTTAAAGCATTCCAAGACATTAAAGCACTTGAAATAATAATAAGAACCATTAAAAGAGCGAGTGGTAAAAATATATTTCTTTGATTCTTCATCCTTTTGAATTGCAGTGTTGGTGAAGTAAACATCCCCAAAATTGATGGTTTCCCTGAAATCTCTTCATGTATGAGACTACTAGCTTGCAAGAAAATACCCCTTCCTCATTACACTCATAGCTCCTCCCACTTCGTCCACACTTCTCTCCCATTTATACGGTACATATTATCCTCTCTGTCCATAAACCCCTGCACAATAAACTCGCGTCTAATCGTACAAAAATCGTCATGATATTGTTTGATGAATGCATTGATTTCTTTTTCCGTATACTGATTCTCCGCATTTAACTTGCTAATTAAATGCTCTAACAATACTAGTTTTTTCTTCTTTTGACCTGGAATCGATTTTAGACGGTCCTCTTTATCGAAAAAGTTACGAATGGTTGTATCACGAAATTTCCTTTCACTTTCACTCATTTTGTTATCCTCCATCGCTTTTTAAATAATATAACTTTATTGTTTGTCCTTATTATTTTTCTTCATTCTTTTACTTACAACATCCATAAAGTAATACCCGCTAATTAGCACATAATAAACTGCAAGTATTCCTAGTGCATCTTTCATATTTATATATTTTTCTTTATGAAACAAGATAGGTGAAAGGGCGTAAACAAGAAAGATGATTAGCGGATTTAAGATAAAATAATAAGTAAGATTTCCTTTCATCATATCAGCTCCTCTACTCTATGTTTCTCTGTAAATTGTTGTAATTCCTTTTCTTTCGTTTCTATAGTTTTTAGAAAGATTCATATCCGAACTACAAAAAAGATGCCCTGTATTACAATAAAAAAGCACCGAAAAGGTGCTTTTTTCTACGCTTCAACCGATTGATTTTCAGCAATATTTTTAAACTGTCGTTTATGCATCCAAGTTAATGAAGCAATTGTTCCAAGTGATAACACAACGATAAAAATCATGAGTACTCCTATGTTTTGCCACATGAAGTTAAAGTCTCCGCTTGATACGACTGCTTTCAATCCTGATACAGAGTATGTCATCGGTAACCAAGCATTGAATGGTTGTAAAAACTTCGGAATCAATTCTAGCGGGAATGTTCCGGCACTTGTTGTAAGCTGAATAATTAATGTGATGATGGCGATGAAACGCCCTGCATCACCAAATGCTGTTACTAAACATTGAATTAATGCGATAAACGATAAGCTTGTAACGATGCTAAAGAGTATGAAATATGGAACGCTTTGTACTTCTACACCTAATCCGAACAGTAATATGACATCAGCTACTACTGCTTGAATAATACCGACTGATAGTAATACGCCGAACTTACTAATAAACCAGCTAAACCCTGATTTTGGAACACCAACTGTGTCACGTAATGGATATACGATAGATAATAATAATGCCCCAACAAATAAACCGAGTGATAAGAAATACGGTGTAAATCCAGTTCCATAGTTAGGAACTTCTGCCATTTTCTCTGTCTTCACTTTTACAGGACTTGCAAACATATCATACGTTTTATCGGTTCCTTTTACTTCACCAGTTTTCTCTGCCCCTTCGCCAAGTTTCTCAGCAAGTTCACCTGAACCGTCGTTTACTTTTACGAGGCCATCTGTTACTTTTCCTGATCCGTCTGCTAGTTTATTTACGCCGTCGATTAGCTGAGTTGAGCCAGTTGACATTTTGTTTAGGCCACCATTTAGATCGCCCAGACCTGTTGTTACTTGATTTGAGCCATCTGCTAATTTGGTTACTCCTACAGATAATGTGCCTAAACCGCCTGTTACTTGACTTGAACCGTCTGCTAATTGGTTTATTCCACCTGCCATTTGGTTTGCTCCTACAGATAATGTACCTAAACCACCTGTTACTTGGCTTGAGCCATCTGCTAATTGATTTGCTCCTTCAGATAATTGACCTAATCCTGCTGTCACTTTTCCAGAGCCACTTTGTAATTGCGTTACTCCATCAATTAATTGAACTGATCCATCTTTTAATTTATCGGCACCTATTTTTGCATTACCTAATCCTTCACCTAATCCATGGAACTTACTTACAAATTCGTTTTGTGCATTCGCTAATTTTTTAATACCACTCGTTAAATTTCCTACATCTTCCGGATTCGGCATTTTGCTTTGCATCCCACTTGTCTTTTCACCGATTTCACCTTTTAATTGTTTTACTTCTTCATTTAATCTATTTGTTCCACCTGCTACTCCGGCAGCTTTTTGCTGAACTGTCGTTGTACTTTTTACGGCACTTGTTATGAATGGTTGTAACTGCTCTTGATATTCTTTCGGTAAACTTTCAATTTGCTTTTGTAAATTCGCTACCTCTTGCGCTGCATTTTTTGCATCTCCTGCTGTTGATTGCGTAAGTTCATTTAACTGATTTACATTCTCTCCAGCTCCAGTTATTTTCTCATTTACTGTATTCAATATAGAAGGAACTTTCAACTGCATTTCCTCTAAAGCTCCAGCAGACTTTTGTACGTTACTATTTAAATCTTGCAATCCCTTTTGAATTTCTTGAGACCCTTTTTCTAATTGACTTTGCCCTTCAGCAAGTTTTCCCATACCATTTGATAGATCAGTTGTTCCAGTTTGTAATTCACCGGATTTACTTACTAGTTTGTTCAACCCACCAGTCACTTTCTCAGATCCATCACGCAATTCACCCATTTTACTATTTAACGTATTTAAACCTGCTGTTACTTTTCCGGATCCATCTACTAATTTCCCTATACCTGTCTGCAATTCACCTGTTTTGCCATTTAGCGTATTTAAACCTGCTGTTACTTTTCCAGATCCATCTACTAATTTCCCTATACCCGTTTTGTCATTTAACCTATTTAAACCTGCTGTCACTTTTCCGGAGCCATCTTTTAACTTATTAGATCCATCTGCTAATTTCTGAACCCCATCCTTCATCTCTCCAGACTTCCCTTGAAGTGTATGAAGGCCGTCCGTCACTTTACTTGAACCATCATGCAGCTCACTTGATCCGTCGTGTAGTTTATTTGCTCCTTCCGCCCCATCTGCTAATCCTTTTGAGACGTCTTGAATGGAATCAAACATTTTCTCTGCATATGTTTTCGTTAACGTACTTGATACTTCACCTTTAATTTTTTCAATGGCTGTTCCGCCAATTTGTGAAGATAGGAAGTTTAAGCTTTCGTTTGGAATATATTCTAAGTTTAATGGCTTCGGATCGTCTTTTAATAACGTTGTAGCGTTACTTGAGAAGTCATCTGGAATGCGTACTAACATGTAATACTTTCTGCCTTCCATTCCTTTTTTCGCTTCTTTTTCACTTACAAATTCCCATTTGAAACTTGTATTATCTTTTAAATTATCAACGAGCCCTTTTCCGACCTCAATTGGTTTCCCATCAAATACTGCCCCTTTATCTAAATTGACTACCGCAACTGGTAAATCATCTAACTGTTTATACGGATCCCAGAAGGCCCATAAAAACATACCTGCATATAAAATCGGTACGAATAAAACCGCGATAATTGGAATTAATATTTTTTTACTTTTTATAATTTGTGTGAACTCTTTACGAAGTAACTGATTTCCTTTCATTATTTCTCCCCCCTTTTTAAAATGACTAAAATGTTCAATTAGTCATTTTTACCCAAACAAAAAGGCTATACTTATTCATACATATGCCTTATCCCCGAATTTATACTATGCAACTGTTCTTTACTATGAAGTGAATATTTTTATTATCCCTCCTAAAATAAATGTATGACCATTTTGTTCAATTGGTCACTTTTTATAAGAATAAAAGGATTATCTTAGTTTGACAATCCTTTTAACAAATAAAGTTCGAATAATTCCGCAATTTTTTCTTTTTCTAACGGTTCATGATTTTTTTCCCAATCAAAAATAAGCGATACGTATAAGCGAAGCATAATAAATGCTGTAATTTCTGGATCACATTTGCTAATTTCACCTTTATCAATCGCAATCTTTAAATACGATTGAATGACAGAAACGATTTCCACATCTACTTGTTGCATCACTTCTTGTACTTCTTTCGTTCCCATATCGCGCTCTTCTTGAATTAATTTAATCATGAGCTGATGTTCTTTTCTGAATTCTAATATGCTATATAATGCTCTATGTACATTTTCAAAAAATGAAACATCTGAACGAATTGCATTTTCTGCAACTTGCTTCATTTCTGTAATTAAATTAGAAATAATTTCACCAAATAGCTCTTCTTTATTTTTGAAAAAAGTATAAATCGTTCCTTTTCCTACATTCGCTAATTTTGCTACTTGATCCATCGTTGTTGCTTTATAACCGAATGCTGAAAAAGACTTTGTTGCAGCTTCAATAATAGAACGTTTTCGATCTATCGCCACATCTTCACCTCCAAAAATGACCAATTGGATAATATAGTCAATCAGTACATCTTTGATATTACCACACGCTTACATTGTATACAAGTTCTCTTTTTTATTATTTCCAGTATAAAAAATTCCAGTCAAGTTATATCATACTGTCCATAGTTTATCAGAAGAAAAGAGAAAAGGAAAAGGTGTCCTTAAGATATACATCTCTAGAACACCTTTTTATTATTTCAACATAGAAATCATAATCTTCTCTAACTCTTCCTTATTTACATTTTTATCAAATACTGCTTCTCCTTGACGCTCTAAACTATGATTAATAATAACAACTTGGTATGCACTATTTTTCCCTTTTGCTGGAACAATCATCTTCATACCTTGTAAATTACTATCCGAGTTATGAGTCGCGTAGAATATTTGATTACCTTCTAATTCGTACTGTTCAATGTTTTCTTCTACACCAAATAAAGCATGAAACGGATCTTTACTTTCTCCAAATACTTGCGATTGATAAGTTGTATAGTTTCCTTTTCCGTTTGTATACTCTAATTCAATAATTAATTCAGGTCTTCTCTTAATAAAATAACCTACATTTTCGTCCTTCAGATTGTATCCTTCAATTGTGTACGTTGGCTTCTTAATTTGAAAATCAACATGTTGTTGCGCTTCCTTTACCGTGTAATTTAAAGATTCGTATACTTTGTCATCAAATGGTTTTGCTTGATCATAAAGTGCATATAATTTGTCACGATCCGCTTTTGATAAACGCTCTTCTCTAAAAACTATTGACTCGTAGTCAGAATCTCTCGGAGCACCTTTTTTCTGTATATTAATAATTTTTTTAGATAATTTTATGTACTGCTGGAATTCATCTTTTGTTAAAGCTTTTTCAGCTAAATATAAGTAATCTGTCTTTTCTTCATACACTCTTGCTGAATAATGATATTCTTTTTTCGCATTTTCTTCTGTACCATACAGCATATCTACAGCATTTTGGAAAGCATCCTTTGACTGCTCTACTTTATCCTCTTGCTTTTCCTTTCCTTCCGTTGTACGTGCATTAAATAAAGAAAGAGATGCTATAGCAACTATGACAATCACTCCGAGTAAAGAAAGACGATACGATTTCTTCTGGAACTTTTTAATCATAACGATTCTCCTTTTTAGTGTTCGTTTATTTCTACTTAAACTTGCTAGGCTTGGTACTTGATAGGAATAATGTTCTAGGAGGGTAATAATTGTATGACCGTATGCAATTTGCTCCTCTTTATCTATAAACGTAAGTGCATATGCATCACAGGCTAACTCTTGATCTTCTCGCATACAAAAATAGGCGTACCAAAGAATCGGATTGAACCAATTTAATAGAATTAAGCTATACATAATCCAATTTACAGCTACATCGTTTCTTTTAATATGAGCTAACTCATGGTAAAAAACATGTTGTAATTGTTGCTCGTTTAATACTTTCATATGTTTTTTTGATAGTAATACTTTTGGGCGAAAGAAACTAAACACAGTTGGACTCGCAATCTTTCCTGCTAAACGTAATGAAACTACCTTCTTCATTTTCATAGACTGCTTACAGCGATTAAACACCGTAACGACCTGTTCATCCGTAATATCCGATTGTTTCTTTATGTACGAATATAACCATCTATTTGTAAGAAACGTAATAAATGCTAATACGATGACCCCAGCTAGCCACACATACAAAGCAATTTTGTATAAAGAAAATGTAGTCTGTTGTTCCGAACTGACTTCTACTTCCGGTTCGCTAGTTTTTGTCACCATTTTAGAATTTGATTCCACTGTACGGTCGCTTTCTATATTCACTATACTCTCAGTAGACGGCATATTTTTAGGAATAACTTCCGATACGCTAGAACGATAAGAAAGTAATGAATAAATGTTATAAGAGCTATCTGGTGACCATGGTAAAAGGAGTCTAATCATTAATACAATCCACAGCATATATTGCCACCGGGGGGTTAATTTATTTCTAAATAGTATTTTTATACATAAAATAAATCCTACTAATATACTAGCCATAAGAGACGTTTCTATAAGCCAATCAAAAAAATAAGGAAGGTATACATTTATAAGCATGTCTATCATTTTTATCAATCCTTCCTCTTATTCTCCTCGGTCTTCTCGTCTAAAATGCGTTTTAGTTCGTTAATATCTTCTGAAGACAATTTTTCCTCTTTTAAGAAATTGACAAGTAATGGTTTAAACGCCGCGCCGCAAAAACGCTTTAGTAAAGATTTCGTTTCCACTTGTAAATAATTATCTTGTGATACTAATGGATAATAAGCGTACATACGCCCTTTATCTTGATGATAAGCAACGGCTTCCTTTTGTACTAATCGATTAATTAATGTGCGGATCGTTTTCGGTTTCCATTCCATTGCATCTTCCAGTTCTTCTATAATTTCATTCGCTGTTTGTGGAGAATTAGACCAAAGTACTTTCATAATTTCTAATTCTGCTTCAGATATTTTAGGTAATTGATTTGTCATAATATATTTCACTCCTTCGTATTACATTTGTAATCTATAACTAAGATTACAAATGTAATACTTAATTGTCAACCATATTTTAGAAAAAACTAATTTCAAATAAACCTTACTTCCCAACAACAAATTTCTCTTTTTTTAAATAATCAAATAAAAAAACAAGAAAATCTTTACATTTAATAGTAATATAGAAAATAGACAAGTTTATCCGACTTTAATGGGCAGTAAGACCCCCACCTCAAAATTCAGCGAAAGCAAAGAATTTAGGTGGGGATCGGGCTGTCCATAAAAGTCCGATTGGTTCAACTAATAATCAGTGGGGATGAAAACCCCCTACTGATTAAAGTTTCACTTTATCAAAATAGTGGAGGCTTTTTCAGTCATGATGCGTGCACTTCGTTTAAATATAAAGCAAGCTTTTTGTAATCGTGTTTCTTTAATTATTATGTTTAGTGGATTCGTTCTTATTTGTATTTATCATTATTATTATGTCATTCGTTATTTAGGAGACGCTGCGAGCGGACCTATATCAACAGATATAAAATGGATTGGATTTCGTGATAATGAAATGGATGTTTATTTATTATTAATGCCAGTTATTGCGAGTTTCCCCTTTAGTACAAGTTACAATTCCGATAAGTCAGATGGTTTTAAACCGTTCGTGAGCAAAGGAATTTCTTTATTTCCTTATTCAGTAACGAAATATATCGTTACGTTTTTTTGCGGAGGATTTCTTTATACATTTCCATTCATCTTATCGTTATTATTTTGCAAATTAACAATTCCAGACGGAACACCTACGATTGGTTCTGGCATCATAAATGAGGATGGAATGTTCGCAAACCTATACTTCGATGCGCCTCTCACTTACATTACGGTATATATTGGAATTAATTTTTTATTTGCAGGTTTAATGGCCCTCTTAGGACTTGCTGCATCTGCATGGTCACAAAAAGACTATATGGCCATTCTATTTCCATTTGCAGTTAACTCCATTCCGTACGTCCTACTAAATACAATATTCCCTACAATAGGTGGAGCACCTATTCATTTATATGATCCAAAGCAACCATTGCAAGGCATGTCACCGTACATTTTAACGATGCAATGTGCTTTCTTCCTTCTCGTTAGCTTACTTATGTATATACAAGGAGTAAAGCGAGATAGAAAAAAATATAAAAGAAGACTGCAAAAAAGAGATCGATGTAGAAAAGCGTTTCAAGTAATTTCAGACTAAATCATTGAACGAATAAGAGCGTAATTCCCTGAGTTATATGGGAATTACGCTCTTATTCTTAGTTCTCAAAAAAACTATATGCGATATTACACATTTGCTTTGGCTGCTCTACTACCGTCCAATGTCCACAATTCGCAATCTCTACAAACTCTATATGAGGTATGTATTCTGTAAAATGTTCTTTTATAGTGGCAAGAGTTAAAATATCATGACTTCCTTGCGCAATTAATATTGGAGTTTCCGAAAGCTTTTCTATTTGTTTAGTCACATCATAATTTTTTACCATATCTGCACCTAGTATTGTGTTAACTTCATTACTAAAAGTCGTTTTCTGTTTATAAGTTAAAGTTTCCTTAGAAAACACATAATATGGATCTAATACTTGTAACATATCGTATATAGAAGCCTCTCCTATTTTAATCTTCTCGCTTACTTCAGAAATGATTACTTTATCTTCTTCCGTTAACCTCTTCTGCAGTTCTTCACCAAACATTTCCAATCCTTTTACATTAACTCCTATCGCAGCTGTTAAAAGTAACTTATTCACTCGTTCGGGGTATGTAGTTGCATACAATAATGCAAGCATCGATCCCCATGATTCACCTAATATATTTATCTTTTCAAACCCTAATTGCACACGCATTGCTTCTAAGTTTGCAACCTCATCCCTCATAGAATATTGATTATTCTTTGGTTCTTCCGATTCTCCACAACCTGTTTGATCATAAAAAACTAGTTGGAATTTTTCTGCTAGTGGAGCCATATAGGGAAGAAAAAAGCGGTGTTCACTTCCAGGTCCTCCATGAAGAAATATGATTGGTTCGCCTTCTCCTAACATTTTTACATAGAGATTATTGTTATTTACATTTATCAATCGTATATTTTCAATACTCATATAATCATCTCCCCTTTACGGCGTACCTGCCAACATCCATAAAACTACAAAAACAACCATATAGATTATTTGAATTCCTACCGCCGAACATACTGAAATAATGGCATATTTACTTAATTCCTTTTTAATACCCAATATAGTAAAAATTACGGCTAGACCGAATGCTATATAAGCGATATTTGTACTAAGCGTGCCTAAATAATACATACCTAGTGGTTGCGTAAGACCTGTTACATCGGCTAGAAACTTAATTATTATGAACATGCTAAAAAAAATCGCTAGTTGGTTCATTAGTTTCCCATTTAGTTGGGCTACCATATGTCTACACCCCCTAGTGTTAAAAAGTGAATATTCAATCTATTTTAGCATAAAAATTCCTAATAATGAAAAAGAACGCTCAGTATATTTCTAAGCGTTCTTTTACAATTATTTAAGAAGCTTTCTTCAAATCAATTTGAGCAAGTACTGGGTCGTGGTCACTTACACGTCCGTGTTCTTTCATAATGTTTGAGTTTAAGTGTACTGGATCTACAATTGTGTGTGGTGCGATGTTGTTTGTTACTAAAATATGATCTAACACTTGTGCATTTCCTTCATGAATGTACGTGTAGCGATTTTCTTTCGGCACTGTGTTTAACATATTTTTTAAGACTGTTCCTTCTAGTGTTTTTAGTGGTTTAGCGAACTCAAAATCGTTCATATCCCCTAACACAACAACTGGTGCATTCGTGTTTTTTTTCTGAATACCTTGTACGAAATTGTTTACTTCTTGTGCTAATTGAACTCGTTTTTCTTCACTTTTTAATACGAGCGGTTGTACTTTTCCAAATGGCGTTGCATCTCCTAGTTTTGAGTTTAAGTGATTTGCAACGACGACAACGTTTTGTCCTTGGAATGTAAATTCTGCCGCAAGTGGTTTACGTGTACTTTCAAACAATGGGTTTTCGTCTCCAATGCGAACGACATTTTTATCAAGTAACTTCGGTACCGCTGCTAATTTCACGCGTGATGGGTTGTAGAAGAAACCGACGCGAATATTCGCTCCTGGCGCTCCACCGTCTAGATTATTATGCGGAGCAATTTCTACATACTCATACTTTGGCCCGCGAATTTCTAGCACCGCATCAATAATACGTTTTGCGCTTAATGAAGCATCTGTTGTACCGTCATTAATCGTTCCATTATTATCTTGCATTTCCTCTACCCCGATAATATCTGGCATTTTTAAATTGTATTTAATAGAATACGCTAACGCCTTTACTTTTTCATCTGTTGTTTCTTTTTTATTCGCCGAGAAGTTTTCAATGTTATATGTAGCAACTGTTAACTTATCAAGACGCGGCTGAATATTCGCCCCTACTTGCTTAAATCCGCCGTCTACTACAGATGGTAATTCCGTTATTGGCGAAATGCGGAACGCACCATAATCATATCCGACTACTCCTGTTATATCTCCAGTGAAAGTATCGCCTACTTTCGCTACATAATCACGAGGTACTTTTACAGAAAGACGCTCTGGATTTAATTGATTTTCATCTAATACAGGTGTGCCATATTTTGTTACGACTTTATTCCCACCATTTTTCACTGTTACATATAAATTTCCGTTTTTCTGAGGGGCAATAATTTTTGGCGTTGGCATCGTAACGCGCATACCTTCTATACTTTCATAAAAGTCGATTGCATCTTCATTTGGATCAAATAAACCAAATGCATCATTATCGATAATTTGATCAGGAATTTTCACACCGTTTTCTCCAAGTACAATCGGTGCTGGTAAAGCTTGATCTTTTGCGATTACAGCAACGCGGCTCGCTTTAATTTCCGTCGTCGTTAAGTCTGTTTCAAACCTTTCTGCATATCCAGGTCCAACATATTCTTCTACTACTCCATCAACTTGAATAAGATCTCCTACTGCTACATTTGCATCTTTTTTGTATACGTACATACCTTCTGAAGTAGCTGGATCATTATCTGGTTGATTGTCTTCTATATAAAAACCATTTTTATCAAGTGCTGTTACAACGCCTTCCACATTGTATACTTTCTTCCCGTTGTAAGGAGAAATATGTGATTTTCCTTGAATATCATGAATACGAACTGGCTCATTGTTTACGATAATAAATGAAAATGTTGAAACTGCTGAAGAAGTAAGCCCTTCTTTTTCAGCAATTGCTTTCACTACACTATTTTCATTCACTATAATTTGTCCATTATAACGAACACTTTTATTTGTAGGGTTAGAACCATCTAACGTGTAATAGATTGTTGCTCCTTCTGTATTCGTTGTTAACGTTACCGCTGTTCCTTTCGCAACTTCTCCGCCACTAGGTGAAGCTACTACATCGCTAACACGGTTTTGTCCTTCTCCTTGAAACTTATGAGCTGTTACTGATTTTAAACCTGGGCTACTAAAATATAATTCAAGCGTCCCTGTTAAACTAACTTTCTTCCCAATATTTTCAGGATGATCTTTTACGTTTACTGCCGCTCTCACATCGCCTTTTGGCAACTGAACAGGCATGATTTTGTCTGGATTCGTTTCATTTGGCGAATCGGCAATTGCAACATTTGTGTCGTCAAACTTAGCCGGATCCTTCGTGTACTTAGAAGGGCTTTGCGTATATCCAACGATATATCCTTCCACTGTCCCCTTCGTTTTCCCTTGCTGCTTAAATACTTGAATTGCTTTTTCTACTGACATAGAAGTAGTTTCTTCTGCTTGTACTAAAGTTCCAGTAAATGAAAGCAATAGTATGAATGATAAAAAGACACTTAACAATTTCTTCACAGCCATTTCCCTCTCCCTATTTCATATTTTCTCAGCATTTCTATCATATCAAATGATTCGTTATATAGAATGATATTTCGACAAGTTTTACAAAAAATTAATCTAATTTACTCGTTTTCAAACTATAATACAAAATAATAATTTTACACCTTCGACGAATGCGTTTTATAATATGAAAGAGAAAAAACAGAAATATCGAAATTTAATTGGCATGTAAAATGGATTCATTTGAATAGGAGTGATTGGATGGAAGTGCAAACAGAAACATACCGCGCAGCTATGAATGGAACATTAGAACGTCATTTTTCAGATATGATCGCTGTTATACCAACTAGAATTACAATTGAGCAATTAAAACAGCGGCTAGAAACTATCGCTACTAAAGTTGATGAGTTAAAAATTGTTTATAGTGATGAGACAAGCCTTATCGTTGAGTTACATATGGATGAAAAAGTCATACCGTATGAACTGCATATTGATGAGGCGAATGACCAAGAAGAATATAAACTGTACAATAGACAAGATTCTACAATCGTAGATCGTCATTTTGAAGATGCGGCTTTCGGTACTGAAATTTTCACCCGTACGCTATTTGTAGGCGATGTGCTAGACTGCTTTTTCCAGCAAATACAGTTTTTATGGAACCTCGCCCCGGATTTGTTATTTGTAATTGATTCAAGTGCCGCAATGAAAGTGATATCTAGAAGCTATATTGAATATCATGTTGAAAATGAATTATTACCTGACATTCCTGACTTATACGTTATTCATTCCGTTTATGAAGACGATAAAGAAGGCGAGCCTACGCAATATTGGTTTCATACACACGGCCTTTTAAGAGCGGGCGTAACAGAAATAGAATTAATTATTCCAAATCGTATTTCTTCCTACTACGGCATTGGTGACCTCTTTCAAACATTTGCGAATAATGCCGTTGAGAATGGACAAGTCCCTATGAATGAGCCTATCGTTATCGCGCATAGTCAGCAAGGTTCTATACATACAGTAGCTGTTCCGTGGGAAAAAGGATTATCTTATATTGGGCATAAAACGAGTATGGATCAATTATCTTCAATTGAGAATGAAGAAGTGAAACTACAACCTATAGATGCACAAAACACATTCTTAGGCGGGATGGATGACCGAGATGAATACCATCAATCGCCATCTGTTCTCTTGTTCAAATTTGATACTTCAGAAGAATGTATCGAAAGCTTTTTCAAAGAACACGAGGAAGCTACAGGGCTCATGTTTTATAAAACAAATAGTGAAACGGCTCGTATGGCTTACAATGCGAAGAATACTTTCGGGTATTTCAGCAACATTTTTCAAATTGAACAATCAAATGAAGAGTTTCGTTTTCTCGCTAAGTTTGGTGTTTCCTACGAAGAGGGAAAAAGTGAACATATGTGGTTTGAAATGCAAAACATTACGGAAGAATTCATTCAAGGAATACTCATTAACGAACCATATTTTATAAAAGATATGAGTGAAGGAAATAGTTATCATTTAGATTTTGATGACTTAACAGAATGGGTTATTTATGCAGGAGATGCCGTTATAAAGCCAAATAACTTATACATGTTTATTGGTGAATAAGTAACAAAACGCCTTCAATGTGATTGAAGGCGTTTCTCTTTACTGTGCGATTAATTCCGTATCCATTACTTTCTCCAAATGAGCTAGCACACGCTTTGCTGCTTTCTCACCTTGATCAATACAGTCCGGCAGACCAGAACCAGCGTAGGAACTACCTGCCAAGTATATACCTGGCAACTCTTTCTCCATAAATGTTGTGAGTTTCTTCATTCGCTCGTTATGGCCTACTGTATATTGGGGCATCGCTTCTTTCCAGCGGCTTACGACTGTAAACTCTGGATCCTCTGTAATATCCATCGTCTTTCGTAAGTCTTCTAGTACGAGCTGAACGAGTTCCTCTTCTGTTTGTTCTACAACTGCTTCATCACCAGGTCGTCCAACGTAACATCGAAGAAGCGTTTTTCCTTCTGGCGTTGTATGTGGCCACTTTTTATGCGTCCACGTACATGCTGTAATTGTGTAATCACTATTTCGAGAAACAACAAATCCTGTACCATCAATATCGCGCTGAATGGCTGATTTCGGGAAAGCCATTGCTACATTCGCAACTGATGTGGACGGAATGTTGCGGAAGAAACGAAACTGCTTGTACTGTGCAAACATAGATGGCAATACTTTATGTGAACTTGCCACTACGACCGCGTCCGCTTCTATTTCTTTTCCGTTACTAAGAGTAATCGTATAGCCATCACCCTGTTTTGCAACTTTTTCAATGCGAGTTCCCTTTATTATCGTACCTTCATGCATCTTTGCTTCGAGAGATTCTACAATAGATTCTAAACCTGTTTTCACTGTTTGGAAGATTCCTTTTTTCGGTTCAGCTTTCTCTTCTTTCGGAGCGAGCGTACGCATACCGAGTGAAATACTACGATGTTTCTGCTCAATTTGATACATTTGCGGGAATGTTGACATTAAGCTCATTTCATCAATATCTCCTGCATAAATACCCGATAGTAACGGCTCTATTAAGTTTTCAACCACTTCGTTTCCAAGACGATGTCTGAAAAATTGTCCGAGTGATTGGTCAGATACTGGCTTTGACCTCGGCATTAATAGATCAAAACCAGCTCTTAGTTTACCAATTGGGGAGAACAGCCCGGAGAATAGAAACGGCGTAATTTGCGTTGGAATTCCCATCATTGATCCATTCGGCATTTTATGTAACCGATTGTTTACGAGGATAAATGATTGACCGGCCTGATTATTTACAAGTTCATCGCCAAGACCTAATTCTTTCACTAATCTAGCTGCACTTTCTTTTCGTGCTAAGAAAGAATCCGGTCCGCGCTCAATTGTAAATCCATCTTTTCGAACGGTTTGAATTTTTCCGCCAAGTTTACCCGATGCTTCTATCAGTAATGTATCGATCGGCAAGTTGTTGTCACAAATATCTTTTTGTAAATTATACATCGTTGTTAATCCTGTGATGCCACCGCCGATGATTACAACTTTTTTCCTCAAGCAGGCTCCCCCTTTCTTCTTACAGTACAGATTCTTTTTTCTTTAATACAACATCTGTTAAACAATCAATAAATGAGTCCGCTGCATTTGGCATTTCTGGACGATAATATTTCGCGCCAATTTCATCCGTTACAACTTTACACTCAAAGTCGTTGTCATATAAAACTTCTAAATGTTCCGCAACAAATCCAACTGGTGCGTATACAAATGAAGTATAACCGTGCTTTTCATTTAGTTCTCTCGTTAAATCTTGTACATCTGGACCAATCCAAGGATCTGGTGTATTTCCTGCACTTTGCCAGCCTACTGCATAGTTTGCTACTTCAGCACCTCTTGCAATATAGTCCGCTGTTTCATTTAATTGATCTGGATATGGATCGCCCATTGCAATAATCTTTTCTGGTAAGCTGTGAGCTGATACGATTAATACTGCTTTTTCGCGTTCTGCGTCTGACATACCGTTATATATACCTTTCACTGCATCAACCCAGTACTGGATAAATTTCGGTTCTTTATACCAGCTATCGATGCCATGAATTGTTAAGTTTCCAAGTTTCTCAGCTTCTTCTTGTGCTCGTCCAACGTATGATTTTACGCTAAACGTAGAATAGTGCGGCGCAAGAACAAGTGCGATTGCATCTTGTATACCGTCGTTATGCATATCTTTCACTGCGTCTTCAATAAACGGTTCAATATGTTTTAAGCCAAGATACATATGGTACTCTACTTCATCTTGTACTTCATTTAAACGCTTCTCTAACTTTTTAGCTTGCTCTAATGTAATAGTAGCTAAAGGAGAAATACCACCAATTGCACGGTAACGCTCTGTTAAATCTTCTAGCATTTCAGGACTTGGCTTTCTTCCTCTGCGAATATGTGTATAGTAACGTTCAATATCTTCTTCTTTATATGGCGTTCCGTATGCCATTACAAGCAAACCAATTTTCTTTTTCATACAGCAATGCTCCTTTACTTCGCTAACTGCCCTTTAGAGTATTCATGAATAAATGTAGTTAAACGTTTTAATGTATCTGGATTTACTTCTGGGAATACACCGTGACCTAAGTTAAAGATATAACCTGGCTGCTTCATCCCTTGATCTAAAATACCTTTTACATGTTCTTCAATAACAGACCATGGTGCAAGTAAGAACGAAGGATCCATATTACCTTGTACCGCCTTATGAACGCCGCGTGCACGTGCCTCTTCGATCGGTAAACGCCAATCTAATCCTACTACATCAAGCGGTAAGTCATGCCATTCATTTACTAAATGCGCAGCTCCTACGCCGTGCATAATCATCGGTACACCCATCGTGCGAACTTCTGCAAAAATACGCTCCATTGCTGGTTTAATAAATACACGGTAATCTGCTACGTTTACTGTTCCAACCCAAGAATCGAAAATTTGAACTGCTTTTGCTCCTGCGTTAATTTGCGCTTTTAAATATGTAATAACCATATCTGCTAGTTTATCCATTAATGCGAACCAAGCTTTCGGCTCTGCATACATAAACGCTTTCGTATTATGGTAGTTACGAGATGGACCGCCTTCAATCATATAGCTCGCTAACGTAAATGGAGCTCCTGAAAAACCGATTAACGGTACGTCTAACATTTCTGTCGTTAATAAACGAATTGTATCTAATATGTACGGCACGTCATCTTCTGGATTGATTTCCCCTAGTTTTTCTACGTCTTGTAAAGAACGGATTGGATTATCAATAACTGGGCCAATACCTGATTTAATTTCTACATCCACACCAATTGCAGGTAGTGGTGACATAATATCTTTATATAGAATTGCTGCGTCTACGTTATATTGATCAACTGGCAGTTTTGTAACGTAAGCACATAACTCTGGATTATGTGTAATTTCAAATAAAGAATACTTTTCTTTTATCTTTCTATATTCCGGCTGCGAACGACCTGCTTGACGCATATACCATGCTGGTACATAATCAGTACGTTCCCCCCTACATGCTTTTAAAAATGTCTCATTTATAGTTCTTACCAAGACCCTAGCTCCCTTCCTTACCACAATGCTTCGAATACGTTCGATATTTATCTTTTTTTACTATACAGCTTGTAAAAACAAAATGCATAATATTATGTACGTTGTTCATTAAATTGACACAAACATTCTTAAAAACGCTTACTATTTTCACAACATTCTTATTATAACACAGAGAAAAACTATGGTTTAGCTACTTTTGACTTTTCTCCTTCACGATTCGTTTGTGTGTTATATGGCACAACGTAAAAACTCGGTTTTGAAAAGATGTTAACAAACTTTTCCTCATATTCCCCGGCACCGTTTACAGTACCTACATGCGTATGAATTCCATTTTCCACTCTATAAATACGATACATAATTCTTTCATCTGGAAGTGGTGTCCAGCTTAATTTCGCTTTAAATAAACCGAAAGGACTAAATGCTAATTTCATTTTCACATCTTCAATCTTGCGCAGACGAATCGGAGCACCGATTGTTTCCACACCTTCTGGCTTCCTAAATTTCTCTTTCTGTTCTACATTTGCTTTCGTTAAAATTTTCTTAAACAATTTTGTTGCTGACGCACTTTCTCCTTGCAACTGATGCTCTTTATCTATGCGGTCATAACCAATCCAAACAGCGCCTACTAAATTTGGCGTATAGCCAACGAACCACATGTCTCTCGCTCCATTATCGTCATTTGGCAGTGAAGTTGTACCTGTTTTTCCAGCTAACGCCCCGTTATATACACCGGCTTTCGCTGTCCCTTCTTTCACAACTCCTTCAAGCATTTTCGTCATATACCAAGCCGTTTGTTTCGAGAAAATTTTCGTTTCTACTTTTGGCGACTCTCCAATGACTGCACCGTGTCTATTTAACACTTTATCAATAACGTGCGGCTCAATAATATCACCATTTGCTAAAAACGCACGGTACATTTTCACAAGATCAAATGTTGAAACACCATTTTTCAATCCGCCAAGCGCTGTACTTAAGCCAGCATCGGCAATATGAACATTTCCTTTCTCTAAATATTGCTTTCCTTCTTCTACCCCTAACTCATTTAATAAAGAAACTGCCGGTACATTTGCTGACTCTAAAATCGCATCGTACATCGTTATTTCCTTCGAATATTCACGGTTATAGTTCCGAGGCTCATAACCTTCAAAAGAATGTCTTTCATTCGTCAATAAAGAATACGGATTATACTTTTTCGTTTCGAGTGCTGGCGCATAAACGATAAGTGGTTTTAGCACAGAACCGGGCTGTCTTTTTGCAAAAACACGATTAAATCCTCTCGGGACGTACTTTCTTCCGCCAATCGCCGCTTTAATTCCGCCTGTACGATTATCCATTAATAAAAAAGCACCTTGCGCGCCCTCTTCTTTCCCAGGGAAATTCCTTGCATCTTGAAACTGGTTATACGCTACCTTTTGAATCTTTTCATCCATCGGTACAACAAACGTATACCCTCCGCGAAGTACTTCTTGATGAGACAATCCGTATAAACGTGCTGCTTCATCTATGACCATATCAATATACGGCATATATGCGAGCTCATTCTCATCTAAGTTTTTATATAGAGCGATTGTCTTTCCTTGATAACGTACGCTTTCTTCGGCAGTCAAATAGCCTTGTTTATGCATAAGTGACAATACGAGATCACGGCGTTCTTTACTCTTCTCTGGAGAAAAATAAGGTGAATAACCGTTTGGCGACTTCGGAAGACCTGCAAGCATTGCGCCCTCTTCTACTGTTAAATCTTCTACATTTTTATTAAAATATAACTTTGCTGCAGCTTGAATACCGTAAGCTCCATGGCCAAAATAAATATGATTCATATACATTTCAAGAATTTGTTGCTTCGTATATTTTTGCTCTAATTGAAGGGAAATTGCAACTTCCTTCAACTTACGCGTAAATGTTTTTTCACGAGTTAAAAAGACGTTTTTAGCAAGTTGCTGCGTAATCGTGCTACCGCCTTCGACCTTCTCTCCTGCTAACGTATCTTTATAAAGGGCCCGAAATATAGACGGATAATCAATTCCTTGATGCTCATAAAAACGAGAATCTTCCACCGCAACGAACGCCTGCTGCACATATTTCGGAATTTGCTCGATTGGCACCAAGTCTCTATTTTCTACGTATAATTTCGTAATTTCTTTCCCTTTCTGGTCAACGATACGTGATGAAGAGTGGAAAACGAGCTGCTTTTCATCCATCATATAGCCACCAGCTAACACAATTAGTTTATAAAGGACAATCGCTAATAGTAGCGTTGCTAACCCACCTAATAAAGTCCACTTTACTTTCTTCATACATCGGCCTTCTTTCCAAATGATGGTACATTTATTATTTGAAAAAGAGGTATCTTTATGTATATAATCTTCGAAGTTTTTTAAGAGAGTTGATATAATAGAAACAAATAAATAAGGGGGCATTAAAATGAAGGCTATTATTTCATACGAAACACCTCTAGAACAAGCACATTTCACTGCAAAAAATGATGAAAAAAATATGTTTTATAAAGAAAATACAGAAGAATCTGTAGAAGGATCTCTTAGGTATGATGTACTAGACGCTGTTGGAGAATTTAAAGGACAACCTGGCTATATCGTTTGTAACAACATTTCTGTAACAGACGAAGGTCGCCCTGTATTTGAAAACCGTTTTAAAAACCGAGCAGGCCTTATTGAAAACGAACCCGGATTCCAAGCGATCCGCGTTCTACGCCCATTAAGTAACGATACATATGTCATCTTAACGATGTGGGAAACAGAGCAAAACTTTAAAGACTGGACAGAATCACGTTCATTCGAAAATGCTCATAAAAAACGTCCTGCCCAAGCAGAAGGAAAAACTCCGGCACATCCACATGCGGAACAGCAGAAAAGTATCTTCTCTCGTCCGTCATTTGTGACTACTTTTGATGTGTTAGTTTAGTTTTCGGAGTTTGGAGTTGGCGGTATGTGAAATTATATTGATCACAACTCAGCATATATCAGCGATTTTTCGAATATATCGACCGTAACTTACAATATATCGACGATTCGACAAAGAATATCGACTTATCGACAAATGACGACATAAAAAAAGAAACACCGTTACACGCCGGTGTTTCTTTTTTCTTTGTACCAATTATATATACAAAGCGCATCTTCTTTTTGCATATGCTTCACTTTGTAAGGATGCCCCGCTACTGATACGGTAGCTGTACATAGCTCGTCTTTCTTTTGAAAATACGATTGACTGTATCCGACTGCTTGCACATGCCTTCTTCGCATGATTCCTGTATATTTCGCGAGTCCTCGGTACACCATGACTAACTGATTGTCTCGTATCATATAACCACTACTTGTATACCGCGCGTATGCAAGTAACGTAAATATAATACATAGTGGTATGAGAGTGAATAACGCGATATTTTGTTTAAAATATATACTCGCACCTATGATTGGCACAGCGAGTACGGCACTTGTAATCCAGCCCATGATGACATAACGACGTAATGCTGCTTTCGGTAAATGAACGATTTCCGCTTCCATTTCATACGGCAACTGTAAATATGCGAGTAACTGCTGCACATCTTTTTTCTTCATAAAAGGATGTAACATCACTTCATTTCCTGCCGCTTCTATACTTTGAATGACTTCTACTTCGACAGAGCAATATCCGAAAGGCTGGCGGAGAATGCCTTCTTTCACCGTAATCGCTTGAATACGGTGTAATTTTAAAACAAACTCTTTCTTATCAAATAAACCTTGCACGATACGAACTTCATTTCCGTTTCGCTCAATTTTAAAGTTCGCATATTTTAATGCATAACCTGCTGTTGAAATGACCCACGAAACTGCCATTAAAATCGCCGCCATAACGATTAATTCATATACACCGTTATCCATCACATACGCTTCTACTTTATTGATAAGCCATTTTGGTAGAAATTGATTAAACTCTGTGTAAAGGATGACTAACATAGAAAACACTAATCCGAATCTACCAGATGTAATAGATGCTGCTAAAATCTCTTTCGTTGTTAACTGATATACCGTCTTACTTCCTTCTTCCGCAGGCGCTTCTTCACTCACAACACTTCTTTCTTTATGTAATAAAGCAATGAGTTCCTTCGCTTCATCTTCTCTAATACCCGCCAACATCACTTCTGGCTCAGTACCGCCGCCTGCCACTTCAATATTTAATTTCGTCAGTCCGAGCACTTGATAAATGATGTTAGAAGACGTACTAATATTTTGCACACGTTCTTTATTTAAGTAACTTTCTTTCTTAACGAACACACCATGCTTTATATGTAAAATATTACTTTCAACCCAGTACACTTTGAAATACCATTTTATAGCTGAGAAAATAGCCATAATGAAGAATATGGCCAAGAGAACAAGATGTAAGAGATACCAAGGTTTTACTTGGCCATCTGATCGAAATAAAACAAGCAAAATAAAAGGCAACAAAGTTGCAATTCGAATACCTAACAATATCGTAATCGGATGTTGCCTCTTATACATCCTCATCACTCACTTTCGCAAGTTCTCCAATTTGTCTTTTCAGCTGCTCTGC
This sequence comes from Bacillus cereus group sp. MYBK139-1, assembly GCF_051916915.1. Taxonomy (NCBI): domain Bacteria; kingdom Bacillati; phylum Bacillota; class Bacilli; order Caryophanales; family Bacillaceae; genus Bacillus; species Bacillus cereus group sp. MYBK139-1. The sequence continues at coordinate 358,639 of NZ_JBQAHO010000003.1, forward strand.
TTCTTCTTTCGTTAAACCTGGAATACTATGAGAAGTTGCTGCTGTTGAAATATGTAATTCTGCTAAATTATACTTTCTCATAATCGGTCCTTGTTCAATCGTAACGTGCTGCACACGCATCATCGGAATGAGTACGCGTTTTACAATGAACATTCCCTTTTGAATCTCAATCTCTTCTTCATTTAATCTGTAACTATAATAGCGCTGACGTAAATTTGGAAACACAAAATAATCAAGCGGGATAAATAAAATAGCGCCTGTTACTAACAAGCCAAACAACCAACCCCACCAATTAAAATTGATCATAAAAAAGAAATACGCAATTACGACTGCTAGTATAACTGCCGCCCCAATTAAAGCGTGAATTCGCCACACTTTCAGCATATTAGAATGAATCTCCCTTTCTAACGGCTGCATTTCATCACTCCAATTATATGAATTTATTACTTATATATTAGTTGGCATATACATATTTGTAAAATTATCCCGCGTTAACGGGCAGTAGAACTCCCCCAAAAATTTCAGCTGGAGCAAAGAAGTTAGAGGGACGATCAACTGCCCGTAAACGTCCGATTGGTTCAACTAATAATCAGTGGGGATGAGTCTCCCACTGATTAAAGTTTCACTTTATAGTTTTTTACATCGTATCGATTAGTTCTTTAAAATTCCCTTCATTAATGGAATGCACTTGAAACTGAATGTAATCTATCTCATTCGTATTTGGTTTAGCAAATGGCAAAATGTTAAATCTCGCCGCTGATCTTCCTAGCATATCTACAATCATAAGAGAAACGTCAATATATTCGAAGTCTACACGGAATACGACTGCTTCTCCCGTATATTCATACTCTTGAATCGCATCATAAGACTTATTCGCACTAATGAGCATCACTTTTAATAGTTGGTTCAAATTTTCTGGTTTAAAATTAATCATATACGTGGCTCCTTTCCCAACAAAACACTATAAAAATAGTGTAATCTTATACTTTCATAGCTTCACACATCAATTATATTAAAAATAAAGCTAGTTTTTTATAAATTTTTTGATATAATTACTTACGGGAAAAGGGAAGAATTTTGTCTTCCCTTGTGTTTTTATTTGCATCTAGTACTTTTGCTAGATGCCTTTTTTTATGCTAAAAAGGTATCCTCAAACACTTTGAGGATACCTTTCCATTAATTTAGTGCACTTCAACAATTGTACCATCTTCAAATACTTTAAATACGCCAGTAAATCCTGATCCAGCTGCGCCTTCTATTTTATATGTCGTACGCACTCTAATTTGATAATATTTCTTTCCATTCTCTACTTGCGTATTTTCTAGCGTATAATCATAGTCTTCTTTATATTCATTTTTAATATATTTTTTCGCTTTCTCAAAAGTAAATGCATCTTGAGTCTTTCCTGTCTCTACTTTTTGGTTCTTTTCTGTCGTTACCTTCTGGTTCTTTTCTGTTTCTACTTTTTGAGGCTTCTCTGCCGTTACCTTTTGGTTCTTTTCTACTTCTACCTTTTGAGGCTTCTCTGTCGTTAGCTTTTGGTTCTTTTCTGTCTCTACTTTTTGAGGCTTCTCTGTTGTTACCTTTTGATTCGTTGCTACATTAGTTTTTTCTGCCTTCGCTACCGTTGCATTCTTTTCTGCTTCACCAATTTTAGTAATTAATCCTGAAGCCTTTTTATTATATTCTTCAAGATTTTTGTTATCTTTTGTTTCTGAAACTAGCTTATTTAATATATCTTTCGCTTCTGCGTAATTTTTCTTATTTATTAACTCTTCACTTTTCACCAGTTGCTCGCTATACTTCTTTTTTTGTTCGACGATAGCTAATAATGCTGTTCGTTCTTCCTTCGCTTGTTTTACAAGCGTAGTATTTCCATTCTTCATGTTCTCTACTTTTTCAAATGACTTGATTGATTCTTCTACCTTTGTTTCTTCTTTTAACTTCACAGCTTCAATCATTACTTTCGTTTGTTCTACAAGCATCTTTGCATCTGAATCATCTTTTTTCTCATCTAGCGCTTTTTCAAATGATGATAAGGCATTTTTATACTCCTTATTCGTTAACGCGGTCTTTCCTTCATCCATTGCTTTGTCAAAATTCCCATTACTACATCCAGCTAACATTAAAAATGTAAGTCCAATTACCATTAATAACTTTTTCATTTTTTCTCCTCCTATATATCCCCTAAAACACTAGCTTTATATGTATAAAAGTCTGTGTAGTAATTAGACTGAAAGTAAAGATGTACTTTGTGTGTGGGAAAGGAAGTACATTTCATTTACTATCATTACTTAAAACTCCTAAATAGTTGGTAGTTGGTTTTCTTCTTCTTTTAAAGACAGAAAGGAATTTTAATAATGTGCGCAAAGTTCTCACCAGGCTCTTTACTACACACACTCTTATACACATAGAAAAACTATTTTTATTTTTTAAACTTCATATATCTTCTGACGATTCGATACGCACTTCATTTTGTAACATATCGAAAAACAAAAGAAAACAAACCGCAATATAAGTTACAGTTTGTAACTATTCTGTAACACAAATGTAACACAGGGTTTTTAAACATACAATAGTTTTTTTTACATTATTTTCCCCACTTTCTATATTTTAAAGCGTTAATCCGGTTCCAATCCTTAATGTAATACGTATTTTCATAACAATCGCGCTAAAAAAAGAATTTACATTTTTGATTAAATTGAAGGATATACCCCCTTAAAAAGAAAAAATACGCTATTCTTTCCTATGAACCTACAGGAGGAAAGAATAACGTATTTTTCAAAAATGAGTTCTTTTATACAAACGCTTTAGTTCTATATCACAATTAAAAGGGCAATCAACGCTAATATAGCTGGAAGCCCTTGTTTCACAATAATTGATTTATTAGATGTGAAACCGCCGAACAGAGCTGCTACTACTACACACATTACAAAGAATAATTGAACCATATAACCAATTGAATTGAAACCAAGTATAAGTCCCCAAATGAGACCAACGGCTAAAAATCCATTATATAAACCTTGGTTTGCAAACATAATGGCTACGTTTCGATCTCCTTCTAAATGCTCAGGTAATTTAAAAGCACGTTTTGCCACTTTTGAATTCATAAAAAACATTTCGAGGATCATGATAAATAAATGTTCTAATGCTACGATCCCGACTAAAATAACTGCGATTATTTCCACAGTATTGTGCCCCCTCTATCTTCGCTTTAACCTTATAGCTTATATACAATTCCGACATCGTCTGAATAACACGTTTTCGAAAATTCCTCCTTCTTACTTATTAAAATATTAATTGATATATCAATATTTGATGCATCAATTAATATACAACTGCTCTTTTAGTTTTGCAAGTTTTTTTGTTCAATTTGTTTTATCCTACTTTAATGGGCAGTAAGACCCCCATCTCAAAATTCAGCGAGAGCAAAGAATTTAGGTGGGGATCAACTGCCCATAAAAGTCCGATTAGTTCAACTAATAATCAGTGGGGATGAAGAAAACCCACACTGATTAAAGTTTCACTTTATTTTGTTCCATCATCTTTAAATCACTTCAAATCCTATGTTAACTCCCTAGAAACTATACTGTTTTTTAATAACTCCATAAAAGGAATCAGCTATATCGTCAAAATATATTATTCATTATTTTCACATAAAAAACAGCCCGCCTTCCGCAAAAGACGAGCATTCCACTTAATTTTCACTTATTCTCTTCTTATACCAATCCTGCATTCTCTCCGCATCCTCTACTCTCGTATGCTCTAATTTATAACTCGATGATGCACTGGAGAACTTATACGTACATAAATCCGCGCGGCGCTGGAAATAGGATTGCGTCTTCTCCATTGATTGGACGTGTCTTCTTCTGACAAGTCCGGTATATTTTCCGACGCTGCGATATACAAGTGTAATTTGCTCTCCATCTACACTGTAACCATTTGTTTTAAATGTTGCGTATCCAAGTGTAAAGATGAGGATCGCGAGCGGAATTAATGCCCACATAATGAAGTGCTTTTCAAAGTATATACTTATTCCAATAAGCGGGATAGCTATCATTGCGAAGAAGATGAAGCTATCAATGAGATAGCGGCGTAATGCTGCTTTTGGTAATGAAATAATATTTGTATTCAGTTCGTATGGTAGTTGTAAATGCGCGAGTAACTGTTGTACTCGGTCTTTTCGAATGATTGGATGCAGTGTAACTTTTTCTTTTTCATCATCCGTTCCCTTACTTTGAATAACTTCTACTTGCACAGCACAATAGCCGAATGGCTGACGTAAAATACTTTCTTTTATCGTAATCCCTTGAATACGATGTAACTTTAGGACAAGTTCTTTTTTCTCAAGTAATCCTTGTGAAATACGGACTTCGTCATTTCTTCGATTTACTGTGAAATCTCCATGTTTTAGCGCATACCCGATTGTAGATATAATCCACGAAAGGACAAGCAAAATAGCTACCATGAAAATCCAGCCATATATATCATGTTTCATTACATACGACTTTACGCTATTCTCTATCCATTTCGGAATATACTCATCTACTTGGTGATACACGAAAAAGATTAACCAGAATAATAGCCCAAACTGACCCGATGTAACAGAGGCTAATAAAATTTCCTTCCAAGTCAATTTATATTCTGTCGTTTGTTTTTCTTCTGTAACGATTTCTTTTTCTACTGTATTTTCTATTGCTTCGTCTATCGTTTCTTCTGCTTTCACTTCTGGAGTTGGCTCATTGAGTAAGGAAATAAGCTCCTTCGCCTCATCTTCCTTAATTCCAGCTAAGCTTACTTCCGCATCATCGCCTCCGCCAGCTGTTTCGATTTGAATTTTCTTTAAGCCAAGCATTTGATATAGCACGTTAGAACTTGTATTAATCGTTTGAACACGTTCTTTATTTAAGTAGCTCTCTTTCTTCACGAAAAGACCTTGTTTCACATGTAATACGTTATTTTCAACCCAATACGTTGTGTAATACCATTTTTCAAACGCTGAAAAAACGGTGAGTAAACCGAATGCAGCGGGAATTAAATACCAAAACGGAAATTTCCCGTTTAAACTAAACATGAAAATAATGAGTGGGATAAAGTCTGTTATTTTTAATTCTAATAACATCGTGATCGGATGCTGTCTCTTATACATCCTCATCACTCACTTTCGCTAATTCTGCGATTTTCGTTTTCAACATTTCTGCTTCATACATCGTTAAACCTGGAATGCTGTGAGAAGTTGCTGCTGTTGAAATGTGTAATTCTGCTAAACCGTATTTTCTCATAATCGGCCCTTGTTCAATCGTCACGTGCTGTACACGAATCATCGGTACTAATACGCGCTTTACGACGAAAAGACCGTGCTGAATTTCAAGTTCTTCTTCATTTAATTGATAACTGTAATAACGTTGGCGTAGTTGCGGGAATAAAAAGTACGAAAATGGTGCGAACACAACTGTTAGCCCAATCATCACATACAAAATCCACGCCCACCAATCAAACTTTATCATGAGGAAAAGGTAAGCTAACATGACAAGAATACCGATCCCTTCTTCAATTACAGCACGAACTTTCCACACCTTGACCATGTCAGGGTGAATTTCATTTTTCAATGGCTCCATGTAACCACTCCAAATCTAGTAATCTAATATATGAATACTCTCAATCTATATTTTACATAACTTTACATAAAATTGAAATTTTATTATTTATCCTCTTTCTTCTCAGGAATAAAATACCCGAACCAAAGTAGCCAAATGAAACCGATTAACTTCATCCAATTTCCATCCGCTTGAAAAGCTTCTATCATGCCTGGAATTTTATACACCCCAATAAACCCAAGAAAACCGAGCCACCAGTTTTTTTGCATTTTCATCTTTACTCCTCCTTCATGACGTTTTTCACATTCCGAATCCAAATTTCTTTATACTTTAACTGGAATCCCATGAGCATGTAGTTGCTCATATTATCTATCACGAGCGCTAACGTATGAGCATTTTCTTCCGTTGCCTGTTGTGACACAACGTCAAGTTCCACACCTTTCTTCAATAAATCATGGAAACCATTTAAAAACTCTTCTTGTATTTCAAATAAGCGTTTCTGATACTTTTCATTTCGCGCCGCAGTTACGATAAATTCATTTATAACGCGCAGTACTCCTTCTTGTCCTTCATACTCAGAGAGCATATGTAAACCATCTGTGATTAACTTTTCTGCAAAATTTTCTTTCGTATATTGCTCTTTATCAAAATAACTCACGAAATGATACCCAGAAAAAATTTCTTCAAATAAAAAGTCCACTAACGCTTCTTTAGAAGAAAAATGATAATAAATAGCCGGTTTTGAAATACCTACCTCTTTCGCAATCATGGAAAGGCTCATCTTCTCAATGCCGTGCTCTGCCATAAGTTTAAATGACGCCTCTACAATGTTTTGCGATGTTTGTAAATTCTTTGTCATACTGTACCTCACTTATTTTTACTTACCGGTCGGTAAATAAATTGTAAAATAAAAAATAATCATTTGCAAGTTTGATTCAAACCTGTATATTACTTTTTCAATCTACATTACGGATCTAGGATCATATTCCTTAATAATGACTACAATAATCTTGAATCCAGTTAAACTACAAAAAGCACCTTTGTGAGTGCTTCTTGTAATTTAATATTTAGGCCCCATATAATCATAGCTTTGGTCCAGCGCTTTTAATAAATCAATCGCACCCTTTAACTCTCTTTTATCAGACTCTAATTCTTCCATTCTTCTTTCGATATCTTTTTTAAAAGATTCTAAATCGCTAATGGCTTTTTTTCCTACCCCAAGTTGAGACCAGCTTGATAAGAGTAAATTATGTACATTACTTACAACCCTTTTATTATGGTTTAAATCTTGAATCATCTGGTCAAATTGTTGTAAAGCTTGGCTCAATACTTCTTCATTTAAGTAAATTCTCGGCATCCTAATCTTCTCCCTTAATATTGTTGATCCGTCTTCTTATAATCATCGGCTTTCTTCTCAATAAACTCTGAAATTTCCGTCGCTGTTCGTATGTACCAAAAACTTAAATGCTCTACATGTGCGCGTATATTATTTACTTTAGCTTCTACCCGTCTACTTTCAGCCGTTTCTAATAATGTCATCATATTAGAAATTAACCTTGGTACTCTATCTTGAAATTCTTGTGCGTTTCGCTTCATATCTCTTACGGCTTTTTCCAAATTCTCTACAACTACACGAATCTCTCCCCCACCTAATAACTTACCAGGTGAATCATATACTCTTTCTCCTGTATCTAAATTCAAAAGATAGGAACTTGATAAATTTCCATCTTTACCTATCTTGAAATACTTATCATTTTGATAATGAAATCCAGGCTTATCTTTTACGGAGTCCAAAAAGCGATTAGCTTCAAACAATAATCTTTGTTCCAATGGTAATTTAGAAAGGTCTTCTTTCGTAACAGGTGGTGTAACAGCATAAGTTGAACCTATATGACCATCATATGGACCAAAAGGACCATAACCGATTGAATCTGATCCGTGAACAATCGAAACAATTCTACCTCTAAATTCTCCATTATTAGCTCTTTCTTGTAAATCAGGCGGTAACAAATGTTTTGCACTTGGCGCATTCCATGACATACATCTTACATTGTCATTAGATGCCGCTGCATATTCCGCTAAAGCTCCCCCTAATGAATGACCCGTCGTATATATCTCTACATCATCCCTGCCCTTATATGTATCCGTTACTTGTTTCATGACCCTTTCAGCTTGTTCAAATTGATTATGTGTTTCCCAGCGCTGATTCTCTTCATTCCAATATTTCTTTGAACCTTCATTCTCAGTCCCTGCTACTGGAGGTGCGGCTGGTTCATGAACACCTTCTCGTAATACAAAATGATTTGTATCCGTTTTTAAATCCTTCATGCCTTCCCCTGGTTTCATCGGAATGCCTAAAGAGTTTTTCTCTATAATTTTATCCCCTTCTGTTCCTCGGAAAGCTACCATAACTTGCTTTTTCCCATCGACATCTCGTTCAAAGACTACTGCGTCCATTCCGGTTTGTTTGTCGTGGAATGTTTCTCCCTTTTCCCATGTTTGTAAACTTCGACCATCTTTATTGGTAATAACAACTTCTTCATCAATATCTTTATCAGATTTATACGCAGTGTCTGCTAATTGATAGAAAGTAGAATCTAAAACTTCATTTTTATTACTCAAAACATTTCCCTCCTACAACATTTGATATATTCTTATAATTAAGATAACATTTATGGAGGATAAATATGGATATTACTATTAAAAAATTTAGTTTTTGTTTATTATTTATACTTATTTTAAGTACTTTAGGAGGATGTACTATGGATCAAAAAAACAATGAAGAAAAAGTAGTAAAAGAAGCAAAAGCGACAACCATTACATACTTTAAGGAAAAGCAAGATTTGGACGTAGTAATTACTGGGCATGAGTTTGGTCCTAAAGACCTACAATCCATTTATATCTCTGGGCATGTCAAAGATGATAAAGACAAAACATTTAATATAACTATTCAATATAGCGGAGATAAATACACGATAGGTTCAATTTCTAAAAGTAAAAGTTTAAAATTAAAATACTAACTTCCCATAATTTTCATCTAAATCATTCCTATATGCTCCCAAGGATTTTTAAATAGTTTTTATAAACGGACATGTTAAAGATAACAAAAATAAGATTTTTTCTATGGACGAAGAATATGATGGAGGAGAATATCATATAAGTTCTATGTCTCACTCCAAAAATTTAGAGCTTAAAAACTAATAATCTGGGCACTTTAGAGTGGCTTTTCTTTATACTTCACCACACAATGTTCAGTGAAGATAAAAATTTATTGTAGAGGAATATAACGCACTATTAACGGAGTGATTATTCGTGAAAAAACATGCTATAAGATTATTCTTTATCTTTACACTTATCCTTTTAGGTGGATGCAGTATGAATAATAAAACAAATGAAGAAAAAGAAATAGTAACAAAGGCAGAAGAGGTAACGATTAAATATTTTAAAGAAACAGAGGACTTAGATGTAACAATCACTGATCATAAATTTGGACCAAAAGATTTTCAAACTATCTCTATATCAGGCTATGTGACTAATGATAAAACGAAAGAATTTACTGCTTCAGTTGAATACGCTAATAATTATCATATCGGCGCTATTTCGACCACCAAAAATTTAGAGCTTAAAAACTAATAATCTGGGCACTTTAGAGTGACTTTTCTTTATACTTCACCACACAATGTTCAGTGAAAATAAAAATTTATTGTAGAGGAATATAACGCACTATTAACGGAGTGATTATTCGTGAAAAAACATAGTATAAGGTTATTCTTTATCTTTACACTTATCCTTTTAGGTGGATGTACGATAGATCAAAAGAATGAGGAACAACAAATCATTAATAAAGCTAAAGAAGAAACTATTAAATACTTCAAGGAGGAGGAAAACGTAGATGTAACTATTACTAAACATAAATTCACTCCAAATGATCTGCAAACAATTTTTATATCTGGTTATGTAACGGATGACAAAAACAAAGAATTTAGTGTTGCAGTTGAATACGCTAATAACTATCATATCAGTACCATTTCAACCACGAAAAATTTTGAACTAAAACACGATTAGTTAACGATTCGTTTTATATTATTTCTTTATAAAAAATAATATAAAGAAATTTAAGGAGATACATATGGATCAATCAAAAAAGAAAAGGGTTATAATTTTAATCATTTTAGCAATTATATTTTTAGCCATAGATTGTACTACATCCTTTATTCACGATAGAAATATAACAAAAGAAAAAGCTGCTACAGCTGCCATAGAACATATTAAGAAAAAAGAAAATATTGATGTTATAGTGACTAAAGTTGATATCAGGCCTGCCGTTAGTGGTGGTATGATTCGAGTTTCTGGTCATATAAAAGACCAGAAACACAGAAAATTCTTTGTTTCAATTAGTAAACGGCAAAATTATTCAGTTGTTGGATGGGGATTAGATCATCTAGAGTCATAATTACCTTATTACATGTCAACTACCTCCACCACTAATTTCAGCCTAAAACGCTAAAAAGACAATCCGAATTATACCTTCTTCTTTTGAAGCATTAATCATTTAAACAAAAAAGCATCCTAAATCACACATTTAGGATGCTTTCTTTTTAATCCTTATTCAATAATCGCATACGATAACAATTCATCGTTACTTCTCCAAGTCGTTGCAGTAATTGATAGTTTGCATATGCGCCGACTGGGGCACCGATTATTGGTACGAGCTGAAGCATTTTTGCTAAATCGATATAGTCTCGGTACTCTGTTTGGAACTTTTCCCAGTCCATATGATTTTCTTCTGCTGTATCCCACGTTTCGATTGCTTTCCATATTTCTTTTCGGTGTTCATCACTTGAAAAGGCAAGCTGGAAAACGTGAAGGATAAAAAGGCGCTCTTCTTTATCGCTCGTATCAAATCCGTACAATGTTGCTGCATCGAATAAAAATTTAATTTTAATACCGAGTAGAAGCGGAAAGTCAGCAAGGCCAAGGAGAATACCGCCTGCTCCCGTCCCTGCTCCTTCTGCCGCTGCTATTTTTTTGTACTCATCCATTTTTTTACGTACTTCATCGTCTCGTCTTTGCAATGACCAGTTCGTCTCTTTTAATTTCGGCTTTATAAAGTTTGATCCGGCGCTAATCGTTTGCACCATCATCCGAATCGTTTCCGTTAATACTTTTTGTACTTTCGCCGGAATAAGCTGTTGTACTTTCGTCTGCACTTTCTTTGAGAACCGTGTCATCATAGAAGAATCTTTCATGAATGTAGCTTTCCACTGCTCCAGTTCTTTTATAACCTTTTCTTCATATGTAATCATAGGTTCATTCCCTTCAATTTAAACGCTCAATACGTTTTGCCCCGTATTGGTAAACGAAACCGATACTAAATACTATGCTTACGACTAATAAAATTCCCGTCATTATGAAATCTTTCGTCGCAAGTGCAAATATGATTGTAAAGATAATACTACCTGTAATAAGAATTGCATTTAATAAAGCAAGGAAATCTTTCTTCTTCTCTTCTCCGCCTACTGGGTACAAATCAAGCCAAATTTTCATGCGGTGATGTTTCCATAAAGTTAATAGCTGATAACCGATTAAGTATAGGAAGATAAGGCTTACGATAAATCGTCCATATAAAAACGGAATGAAGTAAAGAATAACTCCTCCAAGAACGAGCAGGCGTACATATAAGCCGAAATAGTTACCAGATCTTAAGAAAGTTCTCGTATATAAGTATAAATATGTACGCTTTTCGCCGATCATTGAAAGAATAAAATCAAGCCATTTTCTACGTGCTACTCTCTCTTTTAATGCTGGTACATCAACGAACATATTCGCGATGCGGTACAGCAGCATCATCTTCTTACCTTCTTCAGAAATTAAATACTCCCAGTTTAGTGGTTTTCCCTTCACCATTTGATACATAATCGCAAGGTATAACACCATGAGAAGGACGATTCCACCAATAAACATAACGGAAGTACGTTCTACAAGGAAATACACAAATAAGGCGTTTAAAATAAAGCGAATGAACCAATCGGCTCTTTGTATATTTTGATCTGTTAAAAATGACTTTTCCCACGCTACAAATAAATTCCACGCTTTTACAATGATAAACGCGATTACAACCCATATGTAAGCCGCTCCTGTTTGCTTCATTTGCTGGAAGTATAACGGAGCAAGCGCTGCCGCTACAATTGCGATTATGTACAACTGAATCATAAACGTAAAAAGAAACGCCTTTGTAAAATATGGTTTTAACTTTTCTTCAACTGGCAGTAAGTAAACGAGATCCGCTTCTTTTAATAACGTTTGAATAGATCCGGCCGTTAATACGAATCCAAGTAACACTGCCATAACGAGCGCAGTCGGAAACGAAGGTGTTAACGTTTGTAACCATTGCTGGTAATAATACGCTCCTGCGCCGATGATGAATACGAAAATAAATTTTAAATGATCATTAAATACGTATTTACTATATGTACGAACTTCTTGTAGAAAGTGACGAAATCGTTCTTTCCATAACGCTGTGCTATTCATAATCTTCTTCCTTCGTTAATGCAATATAAATATCATCTAGCGTTGCACCTGGCATATGAAACTGTGATTGCAGCTCAGATAATGTTCCCTTCGCTCTTACTTCGCCTTGATGCAAAATTATGAACGAATCACAATAACGCTCTGCCGTCGCTAAAATATGTGTACTCATTAAAATACCTGCACCGCTCTTTTTCATTTGATCCATCATTTGAAGGAGTGATTGAATCGCTAACGGATCAAGCCCAACGAACGGTTCGTCCACAATGTAAAGAGATGGCTCCACTAAAAATGCACTCATAATCATTACTTTTTGTTTCATCCCTTTTGAGAAATGAGACGGAAACCATTTCAAACGATTTTTCATACGAAATTCTTGTAATAATTGTCCTACACGTTCTTCATATTGTTTTTCATCAACGCCGTAAGCCATCGCTGTTAACTTCAAATGTTCTTCTAGCGTTAGCTCATCATATAATACTGGTGTTTCTGGGATGAACGAAAAACTAGAACGGTACGCTGTCATATCATCACGAATTGTTTTCCCATTAATTGTGACAGTTCCTTTTTTCGGTTCCATTAAACCGATAATATGTTTAATCGTCGTACTTTTACCCGCTCCATTTAAACCGATTAAGCCGACAAGTTCGCCTTTATTCACAGAGAACGAAACATCTTTTAATACAGGTCGTTTCGTATATCCTCCTGTAACATTTTCTACACGCAATAACTCGCTCATACGACACCACTTTCTTCATTTATATTCGTTCTATATTTATCTTACCAAAAATTACGCTGTACTACATAGTATCGATGTGTTCAAAAAAAATTTAAATTTGTTCGCATATATTATTACGAAAGCGGACATCATAATTATTGAAGAAGGAACACATTGAAAAAGCGACCACCTATTGATGAGTACAACAACATAGTGAAGTCATCATGAAATGGGGTGTCCATGTTGGACAAAGAAATTTACACATAACCAGATCATTTGTTTCATTTTCGAAACGGGGTGTCTCTGAAAGAGCATATACTGTTTTAAAAAATAAACAATTTCATTTTATAAAAGATTGCAATTCATTTCACTTGAAAATGGGGTGTCTACGGCAGAAACTTTAGCCGATTTACCGTGCATTTCTTAAATAAATGAGGTGTCTGCGAAACGTAAATTACGATAATGCTTTTTCAATCCCTCTTCAGAAAACAGGAAGCTGAGTCAGCTTCCTGTTTTTCGTGTTTGTTCTCTTATGTAATTATGGTAAAATACGGCTAAGGATATTTGAAAGGATGAGATCAATGAATCATACAGCGGACAATTGTATTTTTTGTAAAATTATTGATGGGCAAATCCCTTGCTCAAAGGTATACGAAGATGAACATGTGCTTGCATTTTTAGATATTAGTCAAGTAACAAAAGGACATACTCTTGTTATTCCAAAAGTTCACAAACAAGACATTTTTGCGTTAACGCCAGAAATCGCATCACACATTTTTTCTGTCGTTCCAAAAATCGCAAATGCGATTAAAGCAGAGTTTAATCCAGTTGGCTTTAACCTACTTAACAACAACGGTGAAAAAGCTGGACAAACTGTGTTCCACTTCCACCTTCATTTAATTCCACGCTACGGTGAAAACGATGGTTTCGGTGCTGTTTGGAAATCACATCAAAATGAATACACAATGGAAAATTTACAAAACATCGCAAGTACAATTGCAAATAGCGTGAAATAGTGACACTATAATAAGTAGTCATACATAACAAGCCACTTTCCTAAAGTGATTAAATATGGCACGGCTTGTTTCTCCACTTAAGATGCCAGGGACTGCACACTTTCCTTTCCCTCGTCTTAAAGATATGCATATTTTTTCACATCATGAATACGAACAAAAAATAAGGAGGTCTCCTTTTATGTCAAAAGCTAAATCCTTTATTACAGGTGTCATTTGCGGCGGAGCAGTTGCTGGACTAGCTGTTCTTTTCTCAACTCCTTCTTCTGGCAAAGACATGCGCGGTAAGTTAAAAGAAAAAGGAAATGATATTAAAAAGACTTTAGCTGATATTACAGCTGATACAAAATTATTAAAACGTCAAATCGTTGAAACTGCTTCAGAAGGTAAAGAAGTGTTCCAAGAATTAAAAGACGACATGCACGATACACTTTCTAACTGGAAGCAAGATATTTCTCAAAACAAACGACATATTGAGCAAGAGATTTTGGACATTCAAAAATCAATTGAGAAACTACAAGAAGCTGTTCCGGAAAAAGCGTAAACAAATTCCTGCTTAGTTTTTTGCATATAACAAATATTTTTTATATAAATTGACCTTAACACGGCATATCACATAGATATGCCGTGTTTTTATGCATTTACAATATATGTTATCACTTAACATGTATGGACAACACATGTATTCACGACTTATAAACCGCTTCCATAGTTATGCATGATTTGTATAGAATGTCATTTTTTTAAAAAATTTTCACAATTCTCACAAAAAGACTTTATTAATTTTTATTTTACTGGCATAATAGATAGTAATGAAAAAGAATGTTAAAGTGGGTGAGTATATGAAAAGTGGAGAAAAAGATTACTCGGTAAAAGAAGCGATGATTTTCAGCCAACGCATTGCTCAATTATCGAAAGCGTTATGGAAATGTGTAGAGAAAGATTGGCAGATGTGGATTAAACCTTATGATTTAAACATTAATGAGCATCATATTTTAACAATCGCTTATCATTTAAAAGGGGCTTCTATTTCTGAGATTGCTAAGTTTGGAGTTATGCACGTATCAACTGCGTTTAACTTCTCGAAAAAGTTGGAAGAACGTGGCTATCTTGTATTCTCGAAAAAAGAAGATGATAAACGAAATACGTACATTGAAATTACAGACAAAGGGGAAGAATTACTACTTCGCTTAATGGAGGAGTATGACCCTGAAAATAATTCAGTGTTTAATGGGGCTCTTGCACTTCGTAATTTTTATGGGAAGTTCCCAGAAAATATCGAACTGATTGCTATCTTGCGTAACATTTACGGACAAGACTTCATCGATATTTTTGAGAAATCATTAGAAGATATTGAAGAGAACTTTACAGAATCCGATCAAAAGTTAGTTAAGAAGTAATCTATTTACTTTTTCGCAATCATGCTTAAGAATTCATTCATAAGCGGTTTGAATAAACCTTGTTTTGCTAGCGCTTCCGCAGTTTCGTGTACTTCGAGCTGATGTGGAAGCGCTTTTTCAAATTGATCTAACAGCGCATCGAACAAAAGAAGTCCTTCTGCTTTCTCCGCTACATATTGTTCGTTCAGCTTTTCACAAAGATGTAGTATACGTTCAACATCTTTTTTACGAGCTTTTTTCTTTATGATCAAAGAATAAAATGGACACTTTTCTTCATCAATCATTTTAAATAGTAGGTCTACGTAGTATTCAGCTTGTTCTAATCTTCTAACAACGTCCATTTTCTCCCTCACTTTCTAACACAAAGTCTTCTATTTCTGAATTTTATAACACGAACAAAATATCGTATGATACAATATATAAAGTATATGTATTTTAGCCAAAAGGAGGTCTCGCCTCATGACACTTATAACAGTTGTTTTTGTCGCATTCGCACTTCTTGTTATATTTTACACGAATTTCATGACACATACACTGTGTGAACGAAAACAAATATCTGCGAGCCGCCAACCCGGTGTCTTTCGGGTTATTAATGTATGTATAACAATTTTATTAATTTCTAGTTATATAGAAATTATATTTCATGGAAAGTGAGGAAGGAAAGCCCCTTCCTCACTTTTTTCCTCTATAAGCAAATTATACCTACTATAACCAATAAAATAAACAGTACAAGTAATAAAATAAGTTGAGAATTCATCCCCATCCCCTCCTCTATTCTGTATATGCGGCATACGCCCAATATGGTACACCTTCAAAATCTGACACGTACTGGTTAATTTTTCTTTATCAATATGAAAACACGTCGAAATATGATATATTAAATTTTGTACATATTGCTTATACTATGAAATAAATGACACGCATCTTAACTTTATCCTAAAGCCTCGGTAAGCCCTGTTAAGCGCGCTTTACCAACAAAAAAGCAAAAGTATCAGTGAGACTTAATCGGGCTCTGATGAACTAAAATTCATTGGTATAGGATAAATTAAAAATACATAATAGTAGGAGTGTTTATCGAATGAAGAAAGCTATGCTTGCCTTAGCCGCAACAAGTGTAATCGCATTATCAGCATGTGGAACATCATCATCAGACAAAATCGTTACATCTAAAGCTGGTGACATTACAAAAGAAGAATTCTACGAGCAAATGAAGACACAAGCTGGTAAACAAGTACTAAATAACATGGTTATGGAAAAAGTACTTATTAAAAACTACAAAGTTGAAGACAAAGAAGTAGACAAAAAGTTCGATGAAATGAAAAAACAATACGGTGATCAATTCGATACACTATTAAAACAACAAGGTATTAAAGAAGAAACGTTAAAAACTGGTGTGCGTGCTCAATTAGCGCAAGAAAAAGCTATTGAGAAAACAATCACTGATAAAGAATTGAAAGATAACTACAAGCCTGAAATTAAAGCAAGCCACATTCTTGTAAAAGATGAAGCAACTGCGAAAAAGGTAAAAGAAGAACTTGGACAAGGTAAATCTTTCGAAGAGTTAGCAAAACAATACTCTGAAGATACTGGTTCAAAAGAAAAAGGTGGAGACTTAGGATTCTTCGGACCTGGCAAAATGGTTAAAGAATTCGAAGAGGCTGCTTATAAACTGAAAAAAGATGAAGTAAGCGAACCTGTGAAATCACAATTCGGTTACCATATCATTAAAGTAACAGACATTAAAGAGCCAGAAAAATCATTCGAACAATCTAAAGCTGACATCAAAAAAGAAATCGTTCAAAAGAAAGCACAAGATGGCGAATTCATGAACGACCTTATGATGAAAGAAATCAAAAAAGCTGACGTAAAAGTTGACGATAAAGATTTGAAAGATCTTTTCAAAGAGCAAAAAGCTGACGCTAAGAAAGACGAAAAGAAATAATGAAGAGCTCGGGATTAGCCCGAGCTTTTTTATTTTCCCTCTTTTGCGGTACGTTACGTCCGGATTCGATAAATGAAATTATATAGTTGGTCCTTTGAATAAATTATATCAGCGATTTTTCAATTATATCGACTTACCGACAATAACCGCGAACCCCTCTTAAAACACAAAAAAACCATGATCCACGTAGCATGGAACCAAGGTTTATCTTATTATCATTGATTAAATTAAAAAACTATGTTAAATTAGTACAGAAACACATTTTATAAAATACAAAGAACGTATTTATCCGTATCTTAATTGTACACCAAAACACATCTTCAGTCAACCCCTATTTTTCACTTTTAAAGGAGTGCTTACCGTATGAACAAAAAACTTGATTTAGAGCAAAAACGATTGGATACCGTAATAGAAACGATTACGGAGCAAATTGATAAACTGGAAAACGAAACTGGCAGACGCCGGGCAGAAGTAATCAATATTCGTAAACACTTTTGGGATGATGTGAAAGTGAACACGGATACTTTTGATGATTATCTGGAAACAGTTATCAACTTAAGGCAACAAGCTCAGTCACTAGCTGTCACACAAATTACTCATAAGCACACCTTTAATCGACTTGCCGCATTAAGACGCATGCATAAAGCACCTTATTTCGGAAGAATTGATTTTAAAGAAGAAGGAGAATCTGCTGCGGAGCAAATTTATATCGGTGTAGCCACGCTTACTGATGCAAGCGGAGAAAACTTTCTTATATATGACTGGCGCGCACCCATTTCAAGTGTGTACTACGATTATCCACCAGGACCAGCTGAATACAGTACACCAGGAGGCGTAATTCACGGCAATGTGGAGAAAAAATTACAATACATTATTCAAAATGGCGAGATTGATTCTATGTTCGATACGAGCCTTACAATTGGTGATGAGATCTTGCAACAAGCGCTCGGAAAAGGTACAAACAAACATATGCAAAGTATCGTCGCTACAATTCAGCGCGAACAAAATGAAATTATTCGTCACGATGAAGGCCGACTTCTTATCGTGCAAGGAGCTGCTGGTAGCGGTAAAACGTCAGCTGCCCTGCAACGAATCGCCTACTTACTATATAAATATCGCGAATGGCTAAAAGCGGATCAAATTATTCTCTTCTCCCCTAACTCTATGTTCAATAGCTACGTATCTAACGTACTACCTGAACTCGGCGAAGAAAATATGCAGCAAGTGACATTCCAAGAATATTTAAACCATAGACTAAGCAAGTCATTTTATGTTGAAGATCCTTATGAGCAATTAGAATATATGCTAACTGAAACGAATAGCCCTACCTATAAAACGAGAAATGCGAGCATCCGATTTAAGGCATCTACTCAATTTTTCGAGATGATTCGAGCGTACAGACAATCTCTTGAATCTTCAGGCATGCTATTTAGAGGAATGAAATTTAAAGGAAAGCTAATTGTTTCTGCTAAAGAAATTACAGAGCAATTTTACAATACCGACTCCTCCCTCCGTTTCCATAATCGAATTGAAAAGTTAACGGATTGGCTAAATAAACAAATAGATGAAATTGAAAAAACAGAACTGAAAAAGCCTTGGGTAGAAGAGGAAATTGAATTACTTAGTAAAGATGAATATCAAAAGGCTTATAAATATTTACAGAAAAAAGGTGAGTTCGACGACAACTCCTTTAACGATTTTGAGAAAGAAGCGAAAGTACTTGGACGTATGATTGTCCGTAAAAAATTGAAACCACTTCGCAAAGGTGTTCAAACATTGCGCTTTATCAATTTCACAGGCATATATAAACAACTTTTCACAGATGCATCATGGGTTATGGGAGAAAAACCGAAAGAATGGGATGACATTTGCTCCTTAACGGTGAACATGCTCGATGAAGGAAAGTTATATTACGAGGATGCGACTCCATTTTTACTTTTAAAAGAATTAATTGAAGGCTTCCAAACGAACAGATCGATTAAACACGTACTCGTTGACGAAGCGCAAGATTATTCACCGTTCCAGTTCGAGTTTTTAAAACGTCTCTTCCCTGCTGCGAGAATGACGGTACTCGGAGACTTTAACCAAGCGATATTTGCCCATGCGAGTGAAACAGTGAATTTCGATACACTTACGAATTTATACGGGCCAGACGAAACAAACGGCATTAACTTAACTCGTAGCTATCGCTCAACAAAACCAATCATTGAATTTACACGTGCTCTCGTACCGGAAGGCAAGAACATTCACGCCTTTGAACGTGACGGTGAGAAACCTACAGTGACGAAAGTATCAAATGATAGCGAACTGCACAAACATATTACTGCCAAAGTTGCTGAACTACAAAAAGAGCAGCACAATACGATCGCAATTATATGTAAATCTGCAGCCGAAAGTGCCGCTGCTTACGAAGCGCTTAATCATATCGAGAATATTAAACTCGTGAAGAGTAACTCAGCCGAGTATGAGCAAGGCATCGTCGTGATCCCTGCTTACTTAGCGAAAGGTATCGAATTTGATGCTGTTATTATTTACGATGCTTCTAAAGATGTATACAGCGATGAGAGCGTTCGTAGATTGTTCTATACTGCTTGTACACGCGCGATGCATGAATTGCAACTTTATAGCGTTGGCGAGGTTAGTCCTTTTATACTTGGGGCTGATGCGGAGAGTTTTGAGCTTATAATGAAAACACCTTGATAATTGAAGTGAACCCCGAAAACGGGACACATATTAAAACACCTCCCGAATTCGCATATTAAGTATGCAAATTCAATGGAGGTGTTCTTTTTATCATTTAGACTTGTAAAATGCTTAGTATTTCTTCTAAACGTAAATTTGTAAACTTTGCAATATCTTCGATTGTCATTCCATTTTTATGCATTCCACGAATTAATTGAATCTTACCTTCTTCAATCCCCTCTTTCTTTCCTTCATTACGAGCATGAGCGAACTTTGCGGCTTCATCCATCAAAGCTTTCTCTCTTGCCTCATATTCATATGCTTGTCGGAAAGAAGAATCTTGACTCATACGCTCCCATTTATTCATCGCTTTTTGTAAAATCGGATCTTGGTTCATCGCAATGTCCTCCAATGTTTGGGTTAGTTGTTCATCCTCGTTTGCCGGAAGTAATAATAACCAACGAACAAACAAATCTTCCCAAGGATTTACTTGTTCATTCCGCCACTGTTGCATAAGTTTCGAAATCTCTACGATGTGAACTTCGATATGACTACTCAACATTTTATGTTGTTGGCGATTCCATAAAACTCCTGTTGTATGGAATGCCTCGTATTCAGGAAACATAACGAAATTTAACCAATTGATTGTAATTGTTTTATGAAGAGAGCTGTATGGCATTCCCTTTTGAAGTTGAGCTGTGTATAACCTTCCCCAATAATATAAACTGCGTTTAATCATATCATGATTATTATTGAGTTGTATTTCTACATTGACTTTTGTTCCTGTGTCTAATGTAGCTGAAATATCTAAGATAGATAACTTATCTTCTTCATGTTCCCTGTGTAAATGTGGATTTGCGAATTGTAACGAAACAATGGGTGATTCTAAAGAATCCTGTAACATCGCATTTAAAAAAGCAATTAAAATATCTTCATTTCCACTTGTGCCAAATAATTGTTTAAAAGCAAAACCAATGCGTAAATTCACTAATTGTTGGCTGGACATGAAATGTTCTCTCCCCATCTCATAAGAGGCTTTTCTTTTCTTTTCTTTTCTTTTCTTTTATTGTACATAAAATAGTGATACGCATGCAAACAAGCACTTACTTAAATTTCTTAAAATGACCTGTTTTTGCAGGTTATCACATCACTTCTCACGATGCAGACATTCTTACGATTGACGTACTTCTATCCTCACCTTTACTAGATCCTAACACTTCCGAAAAAGATGCGGAAGAATACGCCTATTTACAACAACTAGCTGAATCAATTTCTCATTCTGAATTATGTACTTCTATAAAAGCAAGTGCACTTATTTAAACACGAAAAGAGGGTTATTTATCATAACCCCCTTTTGCTATCTATTTACGTTTGTACTTGATCATAATAATAAATACCTTTATATGCAACTTATAATAAGTATCAAGGTGTTTTTCTCATTCTAAACGACATATCTTTACGTCGATATACACTCAGCACAATTCCCATTATAAATGCATGAAATAGAGTTGGTATCAATCCGTAGCTAATAAAAGGTAATGATATAGAAAAACGTGGTAATATGCCGAGGATCATGCCAACGTTACAAATAAAATGGATTACAAAAAGAGTCACTCCGCCAACGAGAAGCAATTTACCATAGCCATCATTGATTTTATAAGCTATGTTCATTATTCTTACTGCAAAAAGAGAAAGAATAATGACAAGAACTAGCGCAAGCACATATCCATAATAGTAAGTCAAACTCGCGAATACAAAATCAGTATGGGCAGCAGGGATAGACTTTATATTTCCATATGTACCAAACCAACCCGCCGATGACATCGCCTCTTGTAAACGTAAATACCATTGATCATGCTCTGAGTTTAAAAATCCTAAAATTCTGGCCATACGGTATTCTTTTACAGCAGACCAGGAAAGTAGATCCCTAATAATCAATGGTACAATAGGTAAAATCGTAATGAGCCATGCCGTTTTCTTTCCTAACTTACTCCACCAAAGCATAACGAATACCATCGTAATATAGATGAAAATTGGTAAAAGAATTGATGTAGTTGAAAATAAATATAAAGAAAATACGTACAACATGAGAAGATGCATAAACTTTAACCTACTATTATTGAAAAAAGAAGCCCAAGCTAGAAAGAAGAATGGTATCGTCATTAGACAGTCAATTTTGATGGGGCCAATTTTTATTATCGCTTCCCCAATCACGTAATCCGTCGGAAAACATTTTATAGCTAACAAGATAAGTATTCCAATTGTATAAAACAGCCATCCGAGTCTTTCTAATTTTCGGTAATCAATCAGCATCATCCCAATAGCTGTTGCAATGCCGAGAATTACAAAAATTACTTTGTTCATTAATAAATCGTTCGTATGCCCAAAAGCGATTATTGGTAAAAAACCTAATCCCATAGCAGCCACTAATAAAATAAGTAAAAACCAATCCACCTTTGGCTTATGAAGTTTATTAAGTTCTTGCCCTAGTTTAATTGGACTTCCCATTTGTTCCACTGCTTTATTTTCAGCGACTTCCTCACTCAAACCTTTTTCTATCCATGTGTTCTTCGCCTGTTTTAGGTGAAAATCTAGTTCCGTTGCTACAAAGCTCTTTGCTTCATTTGATTTAATATGATTCGTAACTTCGCTTACAAAACGATCCCCTTTTTTATTCAATTCCGCCTCACTCCTGTACTAAGCCTTTTAGTATAAATTGTACCTTCGTAGCATTTTTTTCTGCCTTTCGCAGCATCTTTCTTCCTTTATCATTTAATTGATAATATTTGGCTCCTTCATGATCCCAACTTGATTGAATAAAACGATTCTGCTCTAGACGATGTAATACGGTATATAAAAACCCTTCATTTCCTTCGAATTTTCGAATCCCTCTTCCTCGTAGCAGCTGTGACAATTCGTATCCTGTTTTTTCATTACTGAGGAGTTGTAAAATCGCTAACGAGATGTCCTCTTCCTTCTCGTTCGAAGCATTGATTTTTTCGTGCACCTGCTTTCGATGTTGATCAGAAAAACTCAAATGTTTAAACGTTGTATTCTCCATTGATTTTCGCAGGCCTTTTAATCGATCTTCCATTTGATTATTCCTCCAATCCTTTCTTCAAAAGCTCCTTCGCTTTTTTCAGTCTCGTTTTTATCGTGTTTTCCTTTATCTCTATTACTGTAGCAATCTCTTTAATTGATAATTCTTCATAATAAAATAGATAAATGACTTCTCGATATTTGATCGGTAAATTCATTACTGCAGACGCGAGCTCACGGTCCTCCGCATTTTGCATAACAGTTTGTTCGACACTATCATTTTGAACCCCCATATAAGCAGATTCATCCTCTGTCACGATCACCTTTTTGTTATACCAACTTTTTATATAGTCCTTACATTGATTAATCGCAATTCTCCATAACCACGTTTTCACATTCGACTTCCCTTTGTATGTATGAAGAGATTTATAGCATTTCATAAATATATCTTGCGTTACATCCTCAGCAATTTCTTTATTGTTTACATATGAATACACAAGCTGCAAGACTTCTTGTCCATACTTGTTCATAATTTCATCGATAAGGAGTTCCTTACCTTCTATTTCAAACGCTTCTATCATTAATTCATCCACATCATTTCCTCCTTCCCATATATTAGACGACGCACTGTATGGAAAAGTTTTATAAATTTATAAAAAAATACAGAGGGTAATAACGTTTTTTATAAAACACTTCCTCAGCAACTTACATATAATAAACCGAATAGTCGTTACAATACATTCACCTAAAGAGCGTCTTTCTCCCAAGGCGCTCTTTCATTTTGAAATTCTTCTTCAAAAACCGCTAAATAAAAAAGAACCCATTTAATCAGGGTCCCCCTTCTTCCTAACACTCACTTAAAGAATCTAATATCTCATAGCCATACAAAGAGGGCTTCATAATATCAAAACCGATAAATTCTTCATACTTCTTATCCGAAAAATAAAATACGATATTATGAAATAACACTTTTTGCAAATGAGTATCCTGAGAAAGTCTAAATGAGTATATGTATGTATTATCATTTGAAGTTTTCTTTATATATATTTTACTCTTATTTGTTAATTCTTTTAATTTACGAGCATTTTCTCCAAAAAACTCTATCCCCACTATACGATCGAATTGATCTATATCTAAATTTAATGTCGGATTTTCTTCCAATTCTTCAGTTGATTCAATCTCAATTTCTGAAGTGAATGGAATTACATACAGATATGCCATCTGGATTGCAGGGTCGTAAGTAATTAATTTTTTCATGATACACCTCATATCGGTATCTTATTTTTTTGTATTACACTTATCTCAATAAACTAAATATTAGGTTTTCGAGTTATAAAATACAAGTATAGTATTTGAATTTCTATACATAACGCAGCTGCTTGCTATTGTTGATCTACTGCTTTTCTAGTTCTGTTGTTTATTTCATCTGAACGTTGCTATCATTATCCTTATTTTTTAGTTATGTTTGTTTATTTAACAAGGTTGAATGAAAACCTTAACTTGTAGGCGGTCACAAATAAGTTGTATATGACAAAACACGCTTTACACACTACCCAACCATTTAAAACTAGGGCTTTTCATCCATTTGTCTTGTTCCCTATTTTAAAACATAATACAATTAAACTGTAACTTAATAAGCTATAACTAGTAGGTGTGGCAATCATCTCTTCCATTTCGAAAAAGGGGGAGGTGATAATATGATCGCGATGTTTGTAATGAAATTAATGTACGGTATCCTAACCGGAGCTGGCGTTGTCATCGGTAGAAGATACGTCGGTCCGTGGCTAATTTCTGTATACAAAAAAGCGAGAACCACCCTGCTTCGTGGAAAAGGTAAGGGCGGTTCTCGGCTAAAACGTTAATGTAATTTTCTTATAACCGCACCTACTACCACCACAATAGCAAGTTAGGTTACAAAGGCAGAAGTTTCTCAGGCTTCTGTCTTCTTTATTTTATGCAAAATTCATACTATATACTCTACCATCATTGTAACACATTTTATTTATTTTTAGTCAAGATAAAAAACACCTAAAGAGTTTCTCTTCAGGTGTTTCTCTATTTTACGCTAATGCAGCTGCATGCTCTTGTTGATCTACAGGAATGACAGCGTCTGTTAATGCTTTCTCTAATTCAGCTGTGTATTTCATTTGCTCTTCTTTGCTCCAGCCTAGTTTTGCAGCCATGTAGTTGATTACTGCTTCTTTCCACTCGTATACCCAGTGGATGTTGAAGAATACAGCGCCTCTGCGGCGTACGAAGAAGTCGACTGGTTTTGCTGTCATTTCGTAATCCATTGCGTATACAAGTGGGATTAGAACGTCTAGCGGCATGTTGTATTCTTTCGCTTCGTCTTTATGTTTTTTCGCTAATTCGAACAGTACGTCAACGTTAGAGCCATAGAATTTCGCGAATTCTTCTGCTTGTGCTGTCGTTAAACCGTATTTCGTACCTTCGCCTGCTTTTTTCGCGATAAATGCTGGTAATCCTTTAGAGCCATCTACATGTCCACCAGAGATTGGCATATGTTTCGTTGTGCTCTTCGGATATGCACTATGACCTTCTTTTTGTAGTAAGTTCGTTACGTAGTCTACTACCATTTCAGCCATTTTGCGGTATCCAGTTAATTTACCACCTGCGATTGTAATTAAACCAGATTCAGAAGTCCAAATTTCGTCTTTACGAGAAATTTCAGATGCACTCTTACCTTCTTCGTAAATTAACGGACGTACGCCAGCCCAGCTTGACTCGATGTCTTTTTCCGTAATTTTTACGCTTGGGAACATGTAGTTAATCGCATTAATGATGTATGTGCGATCTTCTGTTGTCATTTGTGGTACAGCTGCGTCTTTATCATAGAACGTATCTGTTGTACCTACATAAGTTTTCCCGCCGCGTGGAATCGCGAATACCATACGTTTATCTGGTGTATCGAAGTAAATTGCTTGCCCTAATGGGAAACGTTTTTGGTCAATTACTAAGTGAACACCTTTTGATAACTGAAGTACTTTTCCTTTTTTCGAGTTATCTTTTTCACGAAGTGTATCTACCCAAGGACCAGCTGCGTTTACAATTTTCTTACCGTAAACTTCGTATACTTCACCATCTAGTAAATCGATTACACGTACACCACATACTTTTCCATCTTTATATAAGAAACTATCTACTTTTGCATAGTTAACAGCTTTTGCACCGTGCTCAATTGCTTCTTTCATTACTTCAATTGTAAGACGCGCATCGTCTGTACGATATTCTACGTAGTAACCGCCGCCTTTTAATCCTTCTTGTTTTACAAGAGGCTCTTTCTTCAGCGTTTCTTCACGGTTAAACATTTTTCTGCGCTCGCTTCGTTTTACACCTGCTAAGAAGTCGTATACACGAAGACCAATTGATGTACTGAATGATCCGAACGTACCGCCTGTATGGAACGGAAGTAACATCCACTCTGGTGTTGTTACATGGGGACCGTTCTCATATACGATCGCACGCTCTTTACCCACCTCTGCTACCATTTTCACTTCAAGTTGTTTTAAATAACGTAGACCACCGTGTACAAGCTTCGTTGAACGACTTGATGTACCTGCTGCAAAGTCCTGCATTTCAAACACAATTGTTGATAACCCGCGTGTTGCTCCATCTAATGCAATACCAGAACCAGTAATACCTCCACCAATTACGATCACATCTAATTCTTGTTTATTTACTCCGTTTAATACGTCTTTACGTTGTTTACTTGAAAATTTCATGGTAATTCCTCCCTTTGATAACGAAAAAAGAGACCACAAACTCCGCTATAGATTTCGCCTCTATAGCGTGTTGTGGTCTCTCCAAATCTCCTACCGAATTATTAACTTGTCACCATTATAACACTGTTTATGATTATTTGAAAGCTTTTGTTGCTTCAATTGCTTTTTTCCATCCAGCATATAGCTCTTCGCTTGTTTCCGCTTCCATCGTTGGTTCAAAGCGTTTGTCCATATGCCACTGTTCTTTAATTTCATCTTGGTTTTTCCAATATCCAACCGCAAGACCAGCTAAGTATGCTGCACCTAAAGCTGTCGTTTCATTGATTACCGGACGCTCTACAGGAACGTCTAAAATATCACTTTGGAACTTCATTAAGAAGTTATTTTTAACTGCTCCGCCATCAACGCGTAATGTTTTCAGTTCAATACCTGAATCTGCTTCCATTGCGCATAATACGTCTTTCGTTTGGTAAGCTAAAGATTCTAGTGTTGCACGAATGAAATGCTCTTTCGTCGTACCGCGCGTTACACCAAACATAGCACCGCGTACTTCACTATCCCAGTACGGTGTACCTAAACCTACGAATGCTGGTACAACGTATACACCGTCAGTTGATTCAACGCGAGAAGCATACACTTCACTCTCACTTGCATCTTTAAACATGCGCATTCCGTCACGTAACCATTGAATTGCAGAACCTGCTACGAAAATACTTCCTTCTAATGCGTAGTTTACTTTACCATCTATTCCCCATGCAATTGTTGTTAATAGACCATGCTCAGAAGCTACTGCTTTTTCACCAGTGTTCATTAACATGAAGCAACCAGTTCCGTAAGTATTTTTCGCCATACCTTCACCGAAACAAGCTTGTCCAAATAATGCTGCTTGTTGGTCACCAGCTACACCTGCAATCGGTACATTTTGACCGAAGAAGTGATAGTCAATTGTTTCTCCATACACTTCAGATGATGGACGTACTTCTGGAAGCATGCTCTTTGGTACTGTTAACATGTCTAGAAGCTCATCATCCCACTGTAAGTCGTGAATGTTAAACATTAATGTACGTGATGCATTTGAGTAATCCGTTACGTGCGCCTTACCACCAGATAGTTTCCATACAAGCCATGTATCAATTGTTCCGAATAATAGATCGCCGTTTTCTGCTTTTTCTCTTGCACCTTCAACGTTATCTAAAATCCATTTTACTTTCGTACCAGAGAAGTATGCGTCAATTAAAAGACCTGTTTTTTCGCGAACCATTTCGCTATATCCTTTTTCTTTTAACTCATCACAAATTTCAGCTGTTTGACGAGATTGCCATACGATTGCGTTGTAAATTGGTTTGCCTGTTGTTTTATCCCATACAACCGCTGTTTCACGTTGGTTCGTAATACCAATACCAGCGATTTGTTCTGGTTTTACATCTGCTTCGCTTAAGCAAGTTGCGATAACTGCTAAAATAGATCCCCAAATTTCTTGCGCGTTATGCTCTACCCAGCCTGGCTTTGGAAAATGTTGTGTAAATTCTTTTTGAGCTGAATGAACAATTTCACCTTTTTTATTGAACAGAATTGCGCGTGAGCTAGTTGTTCCTTGGTCTAATGAAAGAATATATTTTTTCATATCGGTTTCCCCCTTATGCTACTTTTCTACTATTTGTATTGCTTCCACTTTTTTTACTTGTCATATAAGAGATTGCTAGTACAATCACAGTTGCAATAATTACATAAATAAGTGCTGCATTTTGTTTTCCTTCAAATACAACTTGATGGAATAATCCTGCAAGTGATCCACCTAAAATCGGACCTACTACCGGAATCCATGCATACTTCCAATTTGAACCGCCTTTTCCTGCAATCGGAAGGAAGAAGTGCGCGATACGCGGACCTAAATCACGTGCTGGGTTGATTGCGTATCCTGTCGTTCCACCTAATGATAAACCAATACTTACAATTAAGAAACCTACGATAAATGGATTTAATCCATCTGCAAATTTATTTGCACCAATTGCTAATATACCAAATACTAAAACGAATGTCCCAATCATTTCACTTAAAAGGTTTGCAAATGTGTTCGGAATTGCTGGACCTGTTGCAAATACGCCTAACTTTGTTCCTGGATCTTCTGTTTCTTTCCAGTGTGGTAAGTAATGTAAATATACGATAACTGCCCCGATAATTGCCCCAATCATTTGTGCTGCGATATAACCAGGTACGTCACTCCATGGGAACGCTCCCTTAAATGCTAATCCTATCGTTAAAGCTGGATTCAAATGTGCCCCACTAATTGATCCAACCGCATATGCTGCAACCGCTACCGCTAAGCCCCAGCCCATTGTAATTACAATCCAACCAGAATCTTTCGCAAACGACTTCTTTAAACTTACACCAGCACAAACGCCGCCACCAAGTACGATTAACAACGCAGTCCCTATTAACTCTCCTAAAAATGCTGACATAGTATCCCTCCACAATCAATTTAAACGCTTTCAAATGTGATAGAGGTAAAATGAATGGCCATTCGTTTTTATCAAAAGAAAAAGACCCACAGCTTTGCACGCTTCTATATAAATTTATATAGAAACAATGAAATGTGGATCTCTTCTTTTCTCCGTCACGTTTATTAACTTGTCTATAATGTTAACCGTTAATGAAAGCGGTGTCAACAGAATTATTTCACATTTTCGTCACTTTTTTTGGTAATGTTTCCATAGTTCGCGTTTTGATGTCGTAATTGCTGTCGCACCAGCATGTAACGCTTTCTCCACATCATCCACTGTACGAATAAAACCACCCGCTAAAATCGGTACACCAGTACGCTCTTTCACTTCAGCGATAACGTCCGTTAATGCTCCAGGAAGTACCTCTATATAATCCGGTTTCGTCTTATCTAAAAGATTACAACTCTTCTCCATCGCACTCGAATCGATTAAAAAGATGCGTTGTATTGCCACAACACCTTTTTGCTTCGCCTTCATAATCACGCTCGCCTTTGTTGAAAGTAACCCGTACGGTCTAAACTCCTGACATAAATATTCCGTCGCATGCCCATCACTCTGCAAACCATGAATTAAATCCACATGTAAAAACACCTTTTTACAATATTGCTTCGCAAGTGATATAACACTCTTCAATTGACCGACATGAATATCTAAAATAACGATATACTCATACGAGCTATGTAATAGCTTTTCCAAATCTTTAATTTGCCTCACTGCCGGCAAAATCTTTTGTTCATGAAATTCCATTCTATATGTCCCCTTCTTTATGTCGTCCTATCCTTTATAGTACACAATTTAAGTGAAAAGAACAGCTAGTGTAGGGGATTTCTTTCATTTTTCTCGTTCTTCTTTTAAGCGTTCACTAAAAATCATACTATGTTTCTCACCTATCTACTTCTAGTATGAGCAAATACATGATGATGAGTAAAGCGAGTTGTCGTTGCGTTGGCTGTGCAACTTGTGCGTTACAGCTTATAATAGTGCTATTTCATGGGCTATACGATGTAGGTTTCATATATTTTTCTTCTATAATAATTTCCCGAACAATAACCGTGCTTCTTAATATTGTCGTTTCGTGTCGGTAAGTCGATATCCTATGTCGAATCGTCGATATATTGAAAAAATCGTTGATATATTTCAAGTTGTGTTTGATATATTTGAAAAATCGTTGATATATTTCAGAAAATGAAAAAGTGGATAACGACATGTTATCCACGCTCCCATAATTATAATAAAACCGAATCCTTATCACTATCCTGATTACGTTTCTCGCGTTCCTCTGCTAAACGCTTCATATACACTTCGCCTTCTTTTTCGATAAACTCATTATCCATCTCTTGCTCTTTTTTTGAAGTATATAAAACCATGTAGCCACTTAATACGATCCCAACGATTACAAGATACACCCACCATGGTAAAGTTTCCACTCTACTTCATTCCTTTCCTTAGACAAGCCTTATTAGTTTCACTGTATGAGGAAAGAAATAGATTTATGCTTAATTTTTATTGCGGATTTTTCGCAAAGAACGCTTGTACATATTCCATAAACTCGATTGGTTCCTGGCGAAACGGTGCGTGGTATCCTTTTTCAATGATATGGAACGTACTATTCGCAAATAGCTGATGATACAGTTCACCATTTTTCCAAGAAACGCTCTTATCATTTCTACCCCATATAATTAGAGTCGGCACCTTAATTTTATCGGCTTCCATCGCAATGCGGCGCTCTCTCATTTTCGTAAGCTGATCATAATGCTGTTTATCGTCACGACTATTTTTCACTTCATTTTTATTATAATCCGTAATCTCAGTTACAGTTTGTAAGTCTGTCGATAGCGGCGGCACTTCATAACTTTCTTTTTGCTGGAAAGACTCTATTCCTGTAGAATCCGCTAAAATGAGATGCGTTACTGCATCCGGATATAAATACGCTAAATTCAGTGACATCTCTCCGCCCATCGAATGACCAAGTACTGCGAATTGATTATATCCAAGCTTCTTCATTAACTTATAATATAAATTCACTTGCGCAGGAAACGAATACTCAAAATCAATTGGTTTAGAAGAACGTCCAAACCCTAAAATATCAACTGCAATAATTGTATGGTCTCTCGCAAGTTCCGGATAAATATCACTAAATCCATCAGATGAACCACCAAACCCATGCAGCATAAGTAAAGGAGGCTTTCCCTCACCAATTTTCTTAAAATAAATCGTCTGCCCGTCTATTTGTGCCATACTCTCTTTCGTATTTATCTTCATCATAACAGTATCTTTTACTTCTCCAACCTTCGCGATTGGCTTATCAACGAAGTTACATACGATAAGCAAAACGAGCACAATACCGCTAATCATATAAAACTTAAACCGTTTCAACATTCCCGTCTCCTTTCTCTTGTTGCTATTTAAAGTTTTTACATTATTTGGTTGTTTTATAATTATTTTTAATTGTAACTATAATGGTTACAATTATATTAAAAAAATATTACTCACCGCTATTAGTGATGGTTGTTTTGTAACTATTATAGTTACATATTTAAAGTAAGTCAATTCTTTTTACGACCAAAAAGAAAAGGGACCTCGTTGTGAGGTCCCTTCACTTTATTATTTAATTTAAAAATGGTCAGCATGTGAGTCTTGTTTGCTAATACCGCCACCGTCACCTTTATTGAAGTTGGCTGGTGCTCCTCCATCGCCTCTATTATCTGCTGGTGCTCCGCCTGTTTCACCAATGTTAACGTAGTCTGGTCTTGCTGGCGCTCCACCCGTGTCTCCTCTATTAAAACTAGCATAGTCTGGTTTTACTGGTGCCCCACCAGTATCTCCTTTATTAAAACTAACATAGTCTGGTCTTGCTGGTGCTGGAACATCACCGTGCTCCGCTTGTTGTACAAAAGAACTATTTAAACCGACAGATACAATACCAACTAACACTATACCAGTTACAGCCATACCAATTTTTTTAAACATTATTTTAATGCTCCTCTCTCTATCTTCTTCTCTTTTGCCTGTAATGCTTTGTAAAAATAGTCACTTGCTTTCATGTAATTAGCATCCTCACGAAACTTTATTGCAAGTTTTTCAACATATTCCTGAGTGTAACTATATAAAGATTCTTTATCAAAATAAGTAATTCCTTTAAGAATAATTTGCTCTAATTCTTTAATAGGAACATTACCATTTACTGCTTTTAAAATACTAAAATGATGTATATACTCTTCATTTTCTAACTCCATACAAATATTTAATCCTCTATCAATTAATTCTTCAGCAATGTTTGTTTCTCCCAGTTTAAAATGTTCCCTAGCTTGTAGGAAAATCGCTTTGAAATGTGCTGGGAATTTCTCTGTTACTTCTGAAAGATGTCGAATAGCTAGTGCAGAAAGGTTTTGACTTGCGTATAGCCAGCCTAAATTATGACGTACCCTTAAAAGCAATATAGCGTTATCCTGTTTTTGTAGAATATCTATCGCTGAATTTAAACACTCTTCTGCTTGTTCATATTGCTTTATTTGTATGGCAGTTAGTCCTAAAAGATTCTGAGATAAAGCAATATTCATATCTTGTCCTGCTTGTTTTGAAAAAATTTCTTTAGCTTTATTTACATATTTTATTGTATTCATTGGTTGCCTTGTATTGTAGAAAAATGCAGAAAGACGATAACAGAATTCCCCATATTCTAATTCATCAGGGATATATTTTATTAGTGTTTTGGCCTTCTCATAACATCTACTTGCATCATTGTAATTTGATATTAGAGTTGCATGCATTGCCTTAAAAAAATAATAGTAATATGACAAACGATTTTCAGACGTTTTATAAATTTCATCAATTTTATCAAAACTATTTTTAGTAATTTGTAAACCATCCGCCAGCACTTTATATCTAAAATCTAATAAAGAGTAATATAGCCACAAATCCCCATCCTCTTTTACATTAGAAAATTCACTCTCAATCTCTTCCTTCATCTCCGTTGCTTTCTCTATATTTTGCTGCAACATTACACGATACCAATCATCTAAAGAATGTTTCATTTGCTCCCTTGTTACTACATCTGCTCCCATACACTCGCATCCCCTTTTCTTAAGCTTACAAAATTAGGGTATTTATACAATTATCAAAATTGTATATTATCACCTCTTTTCTATGTATTGAAAAATAATTGTCAGAAAATTTATAATTTAAATGAATTATACCAAATATTTCTATTTTAAAAACTCGAGAAACATTTTTCAGAAAATTTTGTAGAACAAATAAAGTGAAACTTTAATCAGTGGGGGTTTATCCGTCCCCCACTGATTATTAGTTAAACCAATCGGGCATTAACGGGCAGCCCGACCCCCACCTAACTTATTTGCTTTCCCTAAATTTTGAGATGGGGGTCTTACTGCCCTGCCCATTAAAGCGGGATAAAAATAACCTTAGCTCAGCAAATTTCCGAACTAAGATTACTTTAAGTACAATGCTTCATTATTCTTATTCTATCTTGGCACAAGTTAAACAATAGAGTGTATATCAAAAATGCATTTCCTGAATACTGCCGAATTAGAACCGTAAAAACGAGTTTATGAAATCGTACACTTTGTTTCCACTCTTGATTTTCACATAATGAAAAAAGAGCACTGTACAAATATCAGCACCCTTCCTCATCATCCTCGTTATTTACACACAGTTGTTCCGCTATTTCTTGTACCCGTTCCATCGTTATTCCTTCTCTAAATTCCACAGCTAGAGGATGGTCTGTCGGCTCTAATTCAATATAAGGACGAATGCCATCAGCTCTCAGATGAACCATCGTTTTTAAACTTACTGTTTCCAACTCATATGGTAAATCCGTCGAAAGCCACCCAAACATTGGCTCTAATAATTGTTGTTTATCCCAAAATTCATTCACCTTATCAAAATTCGTTTCACTTAATGAAACCCATACACCCCATATGAAATGTTCATTTGTGCCAATGATAGGAATTTCAATACTCCCTCGCATAAAGAAGTGTTCTCCATCCATCACGCATAA
The DNA here is from genome assembly GCF_051916915.1 of Bacillus cereus group sp. MYBK139-1. NCBI lineage: Bacteria > Bacillati > Bacillota > Bacilli > Caryophanales > Bacillaceae > Bacillus > Bacillus cereus group sp. MYBK139-1. Next base: position 392,819 of record NZ_JBQAHO010000003.1, read on the forward strand.
ATCATCGTTCATTTCAAATCTATCTTCTCGCTCTTCAGGTTCAGCATCATAATAATAAACAGGAGCTGATGATCCATAGCTCCTTGGAATTTCTTCATGATATGTACCGCAGCACCTACAAGTATATCCACTTATTTTCGTCATTCTATTCCTCCATCAGTTTTACATTCATTTTAGCAAAATACTTATAAAGCGAAAATAAAAAAACAAGCAGTTCCAGCTATCAGCTAAAACTACTTGCTCTCCTACTTATTACCTCTACTTTTACTCTTTAATAAATTCCTTCGTACTTCTCACTGTATCAATTGGACGAACTAATTTTTCGATTTCTTCACGTTTTGGCTCTAGGAATGGAGGTAAAGATAATTTTTCGCCAAGTGTTTCGTATGGCTCATCTCCCATAAATCCTGGGCCGTCTGTTGCAAATTCAAATAAGATTTGTGGTGCAACTCTTGCGTATAATGACTCGAAGAAGTGACGATCTACATAACCAGATGAAGGAAGCCCTACACTGCTGATTCTCTCGATCCATTCTTCTAATACAGCGCGATCTTCTACGCGGAATGCAGCATGGTGCACTGTACCAAAACCTTGTCGTGCTTCTGGAAGAACCGTATTATGTTCTACAATGACAGATGCACCGTTTCCGCCTTCGTTTACTTCAAATAAATAGAATTCTCCTTCTTGCGCAACCTCTTTAAATAATAGAACCTTTTCTAACACTTCTTTGAAGAAACTAAAGTTTGCAATGCGGATAAATACAGGGCCTAAACCAGTAATTGCATATTCTAATGGAACTGGTCCGTTTTGCCAAGGTGTACCTGATTCGATCCCTTTATCAAGTTCATCTGAGATTAATTGATAGTGTTGATCATCAAAGTCAACGAAAGAAAGAGTTTTCTTACCAAATTGCTCTTTAATTCCTGTATGTCCCACGTCCAGACGGTCAAAGCGTTTTACCCAATACTCTAATGCCGCATCAGTTGGAACACGGAATGAAGTTTTTGAAATTTCATTTGTACCGTGTACTCCTTTTGGAATACCTGGGAAGTCAAAGAATGTCATGTCTGTTCCTGCACTACCTTTATCATCTGCAAAGAATAAATGATACGTTTGAATGTCATCTTGGTTTACTGTTTTTTTAACTAAACGCATTCCTAAAACGTGAGTGAAAAACTCATAGTTTTTTTCTGCACTACTTGTAATCGCTGTAACGTGGTGAATTCCTTTTAATTGGTTCATTTTATATTCCTCCAGTGGCTTTAAATTATATATTTTCTCTTCTATTATTTCTCTTCAATAGGTGCTAATTTCGCTTCAATTTCTGCTCGCTGATCTTCTAAGAACGGCGGTAAATCAAGTTTTTCTCCTAAATGCTCTACATCTCCATCAACTGTAAATCCTGGTCCATCTGTCGCAATTTCAAATAGGATTCCGTTTGATTCGCGGAAGTATAAGCTTTTAAAGTAGAAACGGTCGATAATGCCTGAAGAATGGAAACCTTTTTTTATTACCTGTTCTTCCCAATAAGCGAGCTCTGCATCGTTCTTTACACGAATTGCTAAATGGTGAATGCTACCGCGGCCCGGCTTTTCAGTAGGACCATCCAAATATTTCACAACGATTTCTCCAAAGGCTTCTCCTTTAATAGACTGGTAAATCGTTTCTTCGTCACTTCGGCTAACTTCTGTATAACCAAATATATCTGTTAATGTACTCGCCAGTTTATCAAGTCTACGCACTGTCATTTCCACAGAACCCATTCCTTGAATTTGATGCTGTGCAGGAACTTCTGATTTCTCCCAAGTTTCCCAGTGCTCTACTTTTTCTCCGTTTGAAACGAGTAGTACGAGACGAAGACCTTCCGCATCCTCAAATTGCAAAGCAGGACGATTTGCGTAAGTTGTTATTTCACTATGTTCCACACCAAATTTCTCAAATCGTTCTTTCCAGTAATGTAAACTTTCCTCTGACGGAACGAGTAATCCAATTCGCGTAATTGCATTCGTACCACGGTACGTTTTTCCTACTAAAGGAATTTCAAAAAATGATAGTTCCGTACCTGGACTTCCTGTTTTATCTCCATAAAATAAGTGATACATGGACGGATCATCTTGGTTTACTGTCATTTTCACACGACGTAAGCCAAGTACATTTTTATAAAAGTGATTATTTTCATTTGCATTTTTCGTAACCATTGAAATGTGATGATGCCCTTTAATTTCATACATTGTTTATTCCTCCGTTTCGTTTTACTAGTCAAGTGATAAATAAAAAAATAACATTTCCCACAACTAATATGGTTTTTAGCGTTTTAATTTATTCTTATTATGTTTTTGTAAATTCATCTTAGTTTTTACTGCATAAGTTACTTTGTTTTGTAAGTCGAAAGCAAGTGAGTGTATATTTTTCATATGACTCAATCGCTTTCGTTACTATCACTTTACACCTCAAGTGATTAAAAAGCAAGAGATTTATCTCAAATTCGAGATATTTTTTTATTGCATAACATTTTGGACTGGAGAATGGTTTAGTAAATCTTAAAAAACATGAGTGGAGAAAAGAACCGTCAATCTAGATTAAAGTTGCATCGCCATCACCAAAACAAAACATCATCAAATCAGGAGCTTGCTCCCCCTACGAAACACCTAATGGGTAACTTAATGGAATAAAAGAATGCCTTGATCGTAGATATTGGTGATATGAGGTTAAGTAAAATAAGAGCTGTCCTGTTGAGCGGCTTCTTTTATGTTCGTTTCATTATGCTTGATATGCCATGCTATCTGGAAATTCCTCGTTCTTTCTAAGACATCGCACAATCCTAATACACGCACAATTAAAATAATGTTCTCTCATATTTAATGAATCCCACTGGAGCTTGCTCTATGTCATAAAACATTCGTTCCTTTTTATTATAGTGCATCTTACCTATTTTAGTGGGTGATTCAGCAGTATAGTATTGATAAACAACTATCTCTTCATTCTCAAATTCTTTAGTCATTAATAAACATATTGCCATAAATAAGGCCCCCTTTATTTATATTGAATTTCATGTTTGGAGTTGTCCGAGGAAAATGATTTCCTGATTTCTAGTTTGAAGTTGTGGAAAATGACTAGCCTTCTTTTACAAATTCAATATGAAAGTTCTCTAAATGTATTAATAATATATGCAAAATGGTTGCTAGTAAAATAAAAGGGCGTCTCCAGATAGAACACCCCTTTTATTTCATGGTTAGGTTACCCCATTATATCTTTTAAATAATAAATGAAATTTGATTTGGCAAATCAATATTTTTAATATTCTCCATTCCACCATGTTCATCAATTTGCTTATATATCTTAAAGGCGCACTTGTAAAATAATTGAAAATCTTCCTTAGGCAAATCATCAAGTAAAACATAGCCTTCTTCAAAGCTTATTTTATCTTTCAAAATTTTAAAACGCCATCTTTCATACATTTCTGGGTATTGCTCACAAATCTCAATAGTAGGACCAAAACTATAAATCGTATATTCGCTATTACCTAATTCTTTTATTATTGTAATCGTTGGGTATCTTCCCATTTCATTTCACTTCACTTATTCTTTTCAAAGATATTTAATGAACTCACACTTGTTAAATTTACATCTCCTCGAACCATTTTACCTTGTTGTCTTTAGATTTTCGTATCCTCATCAAACTTCTTTACCAGTTAAATTATCAACAAATCTTATTTTTCCATTTTCAGAAACTAATTGTAAATCACTACCTATTGGTAGTTCGTATATTCCCAGAATAGCCGGTTCAATATTTGCTACAGTATTAAAATCACATACTACTAAATTATCAGGATTATTAATGTAATCATCATCATCAATTTCTGAAAAAAATCTCCAACCATTATCTACCGCATCTATTGATTGCTCTCTCAATATCCATTTCAATTTTCCTGTTTCATTTATTATATTTTTTGAAACAATACAGGCCCCAGCTTTTTCAATAAATTCAATAGGCTCTTTTTGATTCATGTTTTTCCATCCTTTCAATTAAACTTGATCTATATGGGAATTTTCTAGCGTATTCAATAGCTGAAAACCCTGTACTATCTTTAGAAGTTAAATCTAAGTTTGGTTGAGAAAACCACAAATTATATAACTGTTCTAATTCTTCATCTGATTTGTTCAATCGAATTATATAAATTAGCGCAACTTGACCCTTTCCATCTTTTTCATTAATATTAACACCTTTTTCTATGAGTCTTTCACATAATCTATAAGTTTTTTCAATATCATGTTTTCTTTGCCCTAATAAAACATGCAATACGGTCTCATCTTCCTTATTTTTACATAACACATCGATATTTTTATCTAATAAGAAATTACTGATTTCATAGCGTGAAGATAAGTCAGTATTTGACAACGAAAAGAATATCAAACTTTTTCCATCAAATACATTTTTTTCATCACCATCTTTGTATGCTTTCATAAATTCACTTGTATTTTTTAATTTTGCAATTAAATCAATTTTTATTGTCAACACCTCTTTTAATTATTCTAATTTATGGCTTCTATTAGTACTAGGCAATTCAGGACGATAGTTATCTGGATTATTGAACCAATCCCTGAACTCTTTTGGTGTTAACTCACCGTTTAAATATCTCTTATGCATATCAGAATATTTGTGTTCTGGAAGGTGCCCCATATCCCAAACATTTTTTCTAGGTTGACCAGGTTTCCACTCGATTATTTTTTCTGGATAAAGTGGATCTCGTACCAATCCATCTGGCCCTTTTGCATTCTCAAAAGTTATTTCTGGTACTTTCTTTCTAAAGGATGGTCTATTTTTTGGTTCTAAATAAGGTCTATTATCTATAACTTCAGTAATATCCCCTTCACCTTTAATAGTAACAGAGCCATCTTTTGCAATGACCTTTTTGGCAACACCTTTATCCGTACCCTTAACTACATTGGCTCCTCCAACAGGTACTTTTTTAGCTGTATTTACAGCCTCAGTAGCCTTAGCAGTCATTTTAACTCCTTTTCCTACTTTAGCTATCTTTCCAAATGGTGTAAGGCCGGCTACAGCCATGACACCTGCCCCAGCACGTTCCCACCCCGAAAGTTTTTCGCCAGTAGATGGATCGATACCATCCCAAACACGACGAACATCATACTCACCACTTATTTCTCCAGCTATATCCCTGGCTAATTTTCCACCATCAAATCCTTTTTCCTCTGAAGAAGGTTTACCACACATTGCCCCTTCTTCCATTGTAACATCTTGATTATCTGTGTTACGGAATTTTTCAGCAATTCGTTTCAAATCTTCTTCTACTTGTATAATTGAATTGATAGATGTAAAAGCTTTTGGTCTCGCATCATTGAACATTTGAATGAATTGTTGATTAGAGGCACCAATCCATTGGGAACACAAATAATCTATTTCATTACATAAATTATTATGTATAGATTCTAATGCGATTCGGGTATTACTTGCACGATTAGCAACTTCTTCTAGCATTTCAGGTGTCACTTTGATTTGAACCATTTCTTTCCTCCCTTTCCCCAATTAAAATTATGAGATAAAAAGAAAAAAATGTAAATACAGAAATTTTAGATTAGTATAACAATGTTTATGTGAAATAAAATCTGCTTAATTGCACTTAGAACCTATGTGCAATTAAGCTAATAAAATAAAAGGGCATTCCCAAACGGAAATGCCCTTTTATTTCAGGTTTAAATTACACCCATGCCTTTTAACATCTCAATTAAACTAGTATAGAAGTATTCACATGCTTCTGTCTCAGAATTAAATGTCTTAAGATTACTCTTTATTCCTTGCTCACTATAATATACTTCCCATACTCCATTCTGTTCATTGAAACAATACGATTCGTTTGGTAATCCACCCTTTAAACTATATAAGTCCTTTGACACCTCTTCTTGTAATAATTTCTGTTCTAACTCATTTTTTTGCATGTTTAGAACTTACCCTTTTCAATGACTCTTCTTCAATTATTTCCTTTTAACTATTTCATTTTTAATAAAAAAACAGCCCCACTAAGCTACTAACACTTAATGAGGCCACTTTATTCACACTATTAATTATGGAACGACGGTTTATAGAACGAACGATTATCAAGAGCAAAGACACGCTCTGTGTATTCGCCTGGTTTTGTGCGTCCTAATGCGCGGTCCATCATGTTCATTTTTGCATCTAAGTTATCGATGTAATGCAGAATTTCTGCTTCTTTTACTAATGGTGGTTTTGGACTACCCCATTCTGCTTTTCCGTGATGAGAAAGGACGATGTGTTGAAGAATTAATACTTCTTCTGCATCGATTTGCAGCTCGTCTGCTGCTTTCCCAATTTCGTTCACCATAATCGAAATGTGGCCTAATAAATTTCCTTCTAACGTATACGTTGTAGAAATTGGGCCAGATAATTCGATTACTTTACCAAGGTCGTGTAAAATAACGCCTGCATATAGTAAGTCTTTATCTAATGATGGATATAGATTTGAGATAGCTTTCGCTAAATCAAGCATCGATACGACGTGATAAGCTAGTCCAGATACGAACTCGTGATGGTTCTTCGTCGCTGCTGGATAGTCTAAAAATTCGTTTTGATGCTTATTTAATAAATGTCTTGTTAGACGTTGAATGTTCGGGTTTCTCATTTCAAATATGTATTGCGTAATTTTCTCAACCATATCTTCTTTTTTCACTGGTGCTTTTTCTACGAAGTCTGAGATATCCGTAACTTCATTTTCATTCGCAACACGAATTTGTTTCACACGTAATTGAATACGTCCTTTGTAATTTAAAATATCTCCAGCCACTTTCACGATTGTTTCCGCTACATATTGTTTCTCAACTTCTGGTGATACGTCCCACAATTTCGCTTCAATATCTCCACTTGGATCTTGTAAGATTACTGTTAAAAATGGCTTTCCATTGCTTGCGATACCTTTTGTCGCTGTTTTAATTAACAAGAAAATATCGACTTGTTCACCAACTTCATACTCTGCAATTTTCTTTTTCATTCGAATTCCTCCACCAAATCAGTTACTTTTAGTATAGCACACTACAACTCATTTTCTTTACGCTTATGCGTTAATTTTATAATCTGTTTTTCTGTAAAATACGCGAGTAAATGCGCATGACATGTAAAGAAGATCACTTGTCTATCCTTTGCAATTTCCTTTATAAGTTCAATCGTCCGATTCGTCCTTACCGCATCAAAATGCACGAAACTATCATCAATAATAAATGAATAATCATGCTCAAATGTTTTTGCTAACGCAAATCTCAGCGATAAATACAACTGCTCAGCTGTCGCTTGGCTTAGTTCATGACTATAAAAACGCATACCGTCGTTACGCTCTACAATAAACGGCTCCGCCTCTGACGGTGAAAAGATTTTACTATATCGTCCGCCTGTTAAATAGACGAAATACTCTTCTGATTTTTGTAAAATACGAGGAAGATGTACTTCATGATAATATTGCTTCGTTTTCGTTAACACTGTCTTTGCGGTCGCATAAGCAGCCCATTTCTTCACTTGTTCACGCACTTGCGCTTTTTTCATTTCCCATTCGTGTAGTAAATCACCGTACGTACTACCTTCTTCTAAATTCGCAATTTCCATACGATGTTTCGCAATACGCTCTGTCAGTTCTTTTTCCTTTGTAAGACAGTTTTGCATGACTGTCAGTTCTTGCTTTAATTTTTCATCATACCCGTCAGCTTCGTAATGTTCAGCTAATGATAAACTCGTTAAACGTTGTTCTAACAGATCAATTTGCGGCAATAAACGCCCAACTTGCTTCTCCGCATCTTCACGTTTTTCCGCTAGTTTACCTGCTTCTAAAAACATCTCTTCATTTGTAGACTCTGCGATATGCCATAAACTGTCTCGTTCTACTAACAGTTGCTTTAATTGCTCTTGCATGAACGCATATTCTTCTTGCCATTCAGCTAGTTTCTCTTTTAGCTGCTTACAAGTTTGGCGTTTTTCTTTCTCATTTTGCATACGGCTTTGCGCCTCGTGCAGCTTACTATACTCCGCACTACCGATAACAGTTTCTAGTTTATGTTCAAATTGGGAAATCATTTCATATAATGAAGATTTGCGCTCACTTTTCTTCTCTAAATCACGATATAATTGCTGCATCTTTTCCATACGCTCAAACGCCGGCAATATGTGCGCATACGTATAAAATTCTGGGAACGTATAGCGCTTTTTATACGCATTGACTTGTTCGCTCATGCGGAACATTTCTCTTTCCCATTCCTCATACGATGAAACGACTTTATCATACGCTCGCTCCATTTGCTGTAACTTATATGACTCACGCTCAAATAGTTTACGTATCTCTTCATCTTTTTCTAACTCATAGCGCACAGACATTGCTTCTTCACTTTGTCTCCCGCCAGCACTTTGCTGAAGAGTAAGAAGTTCTTCTTGTAATCCACTTGACGGATCCTTATATAAAACAAGGGCAAGAACAATCCCTACAAAAACGATGACGCTAATAAATAAGAGCGGGCGATTGTCTATAAATAAGCTTGTGAATAAAATGCCTGTATTAATAAGAAGTAACAGAAGACAAACTCTTTGCCACTGCTTTTTCTTTTGCATAGCCGCTCCTGCTTTTTCCTCATACTTACGCTTCATTCTCTCTGCGCCCATACCGATAAACGCCGCATCTTGGAACGATTTTTCTTTCTCAACTAACGCATTTCGTTCTTCATCCGCTAACATTTGCTGCTTGATCTGCCTTATGTTTTCCTCTTGTTCTTCTAATTGCTCTTGCGTTACTTTAAAACGATCATCAAGCTGTGCTTTTTGCGTTTCTAATTCACGCGCTTTTTGTACGGTTTGCGTAATTAATTCTTTCGTTGCCAAACTCATGTCAAACGCAAGAACCGCTTCCTTTTCAAAAGTAGCACCAATTTGTTGCTCGAGTTCTGCAAGCTCTTCTTTTATATTCGTAATCGTTCCTGTTATATCACGCATTTCTTGGCGTGCATTTTCGTAAGACATATGCTGCATGCGAAGTTCTTCTACATAACTTTCTTTTTGTAAAAATTCTTCATCTATTTGAATCGATTCCATTTCCGATTGCACTGTCTCTATTTTTTTATGGAGCGAATCAACTTGTAATTGAAGCGGCTCCATTTTCGCCTTAATCGCTTCATAACGCGCCATTCCGTTTACCGGAAATTGCCCGCTCTCGTTTTCTAACACTTTCTCATGCGCACGCTTTTCAATAACGAGAGGCTCTAGCGCTGCTAATATTTCATAATCTTGCTTTCGTTTTTCTGCGCTCTCTTTTTCCACGCGAACAGAAGCTAGTTTCTCTTCACTTTCTTTTAGCTGCTCGACTTGCTTTTCATATGTGCTAATTTTCCCTTGCCACTCTTTCATCTTCTCTTCCAGCTTCTTCATCTCTTGCAGTGACACGTTAATTTCTGGCTTACGACCACTCGGCTTAAAGCGCTGATCCATTTCTTTTTCTAGCTTTTTATCGAGCTGCAATAACGCATCACTTCCGACTGCGCTTGCTGAAAATAAATAATTGCCGATGTCCGCTTCACCAAGCTGATGAATGTTTTGAAGACCGTGCATATCAAATGAAAAGACAGATTCAAATAAACTTTCATTCATCCCGGTTAATATATCGTGTAAAATTTCTTCGCCGCCCGCTTTCCCGTCTTCAAAATAAACGGTTACCTCACCATTGGCTGTCTTTGGCAATCGTTCAATTTTCAAATGGCCGTACTTCTCTGTTTGTACAGTCATCGCACCACCATACTTGCCGCCTTCTTTCGGTTCATAACGGCGCTGTCCTCTCGTCGGAAAACCGAATAAAATACTTTTCATAAACGAGCGAATTGTCGATTTCCCCGCTTCATTTTCACCGTATAAAACAGTCAGCATTGGCAGGTCCATTTCCACATTTTCTAATTTTCCGTACCCATAAATATGGAGTTTTTCAATTCTCATTTCTTATCCCTCTCTTGCTGGAATAATTGTTCTAAAATAATATTTTCCGCTTCCTTCTGAATCTCTTTCTTCTCTTCCTCTGTAAAAAATTCAATACTATTACGCGCTACAGGAGATGTCCAAATTGTGCGCAACACGCCGTCCATATTGGTGAAAGCTTCTAACTCTTTTAGCACACTACCGACGAAATGATTTTCTTCTTTCAAACGCTCGATTTCTGCAAAAGAAACCGTCTCATTTTTCCACTTCATCGCATATACGAAATCTTTTCGCTCTTCGCCCGCTGCTAAAATATGAAAAATCTCTTCCACACGTTTTTCATCGCGTAAATAAGGAGAAAGTGGCCCCTGCCCTGTAAATACGACCGTTAAAAGCGTCCCTTCCTCTTCTCTTCTGCAGTCATTCATCGCACTCGATACGCTCGTCATAAGTTCATCAACAGTTTCAAGTCCGTCAATATTTACTTCTATCTCATCCCACACAACATCCGCCGTATGGAAAAAGGAACAGTGTGATCCTTGTTTCGTAAGTTCAATCAGGTATGCACCTTTCTCGCCCGTTTCCTTACGATGGCGACCTTGTATATTACCCGGATAAATAATATATGGCTCCTCTGATAAAATTTCACGTTTATGTATATGGCCAAGAGCCCAATAATCAAACTGCTTTTCTTTTAGCTCACGAAGTTGAAACGGCGCATAGCGATTATGCTCTGCATCTCCTTCCACACTTCCGTGAAGCATGCCAATATGAAAAGGCGCATCACTCATTTTCTTATACTGTGCTGTCATATTATCCGTTACCGCTTGTTGCAAATAACTAAAACCGTAAATAGAAGCTAACAACTCACCATCTTTATAAAATGATTTCTCTTCTACGTAAGGCTCTGTAAACACATGAACATTTTCCGGAAACTCAATTGCTGCCCAGCTTCCCCCTAAATGATCGTGGTTACCGTGAATAATAAAAATAGGGATATCGTACTGCGACAGTCTCTTCATTTGTTCGCGCACAAACACTTGCGCCCTCAAACTTCTCGTCTCCGCATCATACAAATCCCCGGCTAGCAATACGAAATCAACGCGCTCTTGAATCGCTTTATCAACAATACATTCGAATGATTCAAACGTACTTTGTTTCATTCTCTCCCAAACAGACTGCGGTACATTCATCTCCATCCCTTTAAACGGACTATCCAAATGCAAATCAGCCGCATGTATAAACTTCACTTGTTTCACAAATAACGATCCTTTCTATGTTTCAAAAGTTTCACCTTATTGTAACACGCAATGTCACATATTTCTTTGCATATTCTAGTGATTTATGCCAAAATAGTTATAAGATTCTGATTTCTATCATTGGAGGGAATTTTCATGGGAGTATACGTTCTAACAGTCTTTGAAAAAGATGGTTCAAAAGCATTGGACGAATCATTCGAGGCGGCAACTGAAAAAGAAGCGAAAACAAAAGGTGAATCTCTTTTACGAGAAAAAGGATTGTATGAAAAAACACATCGCTGCACATCTACTGCAGGTAAGCTCGTTTTATTCCAGCGCTAAAAAAAGAAGCGTCATCCGCTTCTTTTTCACTCTACTATATCTTCGTCACACCACGTAAACACCACATCTAGAATGCGATTACCGATACGTACGCGTTTATTCCATTTTCCTGTTTGGATCTGATGTTGTAATTCTGCTTTCATCTTTTCCGTCCAGTCGTGAATCGTTTCACTACCGTCGTACGGATATACGCTTGGAAACTCTTCCTGCAGTAGATGCAAGCTCTCTGCATCAAAATGAAAATGGAAGAAGTAGTTTGCTGTAAGCGATGGTTCTTGCAATCGTAAAAAATGATCATCAATTTGCTTTCTATTTCGATAGAAAGTAAAGATATTCACTTTACCGCTCGTAATTTGGTCAATTTGAATTTCGTGCTTCTCTATAATCACGTCTTGTCCACCTCGTTGTATACTATCTTTAGTATATATGTCTTTTGCAACAAAGTTAACCATTTTCGCGCGAAATTCATTTCCTTCATTATATTACCTGTACCTCCATATGCAATCAGAACAAATAAAACAAAGTTGAAGGGGAGCGATCACATGTATTTCGGAAGCAAAGGTTGGTATGTAAAAGAACTTAAAAAATTAGGTATCCGTACTTATGAAGGGAAAAAACTAGAATCGTATCGTACGCATGTGTTATCTAGTTTACTTGAGAGAATGAAGAGAGCTTCGGCTTAATAGGTACAAAATTCATTTTCGTTATTACAACATAATTAAAGCTATATTTTATATAGTATGTAAAAGAAGCTGTATCATTTTTGATACAGCTTCTTTTTATTCATACAAAATGCTCCTTCTTTTCACGATTCTAATTCTACTTACCTTTCTTATCGATCGGCTTAATGTGGTAATTAACGGGCTTTATAACCTCTAAATCCCAATGTCGGTTTGATATATATAAAGTTGAATTATTTTCCATATAATAATTTCCAATTAAATTACTTTCTTTTCCCGACTGATTTACATAAATAATTTCAATTTGCTTTTCATAATCTTGGTTTATCATTCTTATTGATTGTCCACTCAATAAAGAAATCCTAGGCAGCAAAACAAATGAAAATAATAGTATAAGACCAATTCCTAACTTCGATACACTATCCGCTTTATTGGAAAGAATACTATAAAACAAAAAAATCACCTTATATGTGACACCTCTTTTTTCAACGGACTTCTCTTTAATTTGTTCCGGTTTTTCTGCTTCTATTTCCTCTATACGATTTTCACTATTATCATTTTCAGCTTTCTTTTTTTTATTTCTTTTTTCTTTTACTAATTTTACTAGTGATTTTAGTATTTTACCTGAAAATTTCGCTAACGTTACAATTATCATTATAACTATATATACAGCTAACAATATTAAAATAAGAGTCGTCATTTTAGAAAAAGACAATATTTTATTTCCCACTAAACTCAACCATACTAGAATAGAAATAATAATAGAAAGAGGTAATTTACTTATAAAATAAAATCCTTTCATATTATGCCAATGACTAAAGTTTTCATGACAATAACGAAAGATTATCATTGTCATGAACAGAGAAGGAATAAATAATATAGTAGACAATTCTAGGAACTTATTTTCTTCTAATACCTTCATAACACTCAATATTTTTGCAAAAAGGGGTAATAATAAAAATTGAAACATAACTCCTCTTATCATGATAATAGGATATTCCCCTGCGATGACGATAGTATATAAGTAGCAAATTACTCCCAAAATAAACACCCATATTAAAGAAAAACTTAGCACACTATTAAATGTGATTTCATTAGCAAAAAACATCGTTATAGCCAAATTCAATAAGAATATGATTAAAACGAATAAAATGACGATAGCTCCCTTCTTCTCCTTATTTTTACGTACTAAAGGAATAGATGCTGAAATTATATAATAACTGCAAATAAAAAATATTGAAGTGACAGTTAAAGTTTGTATACTAAAGGGGACTAAATTTGAGACTATATTAAAATTTGAGTTATGAAAAATTTCTTCCCCACTAAAATAATATCCATACAAAAAGCTATATATAATGAGAAACCCTAAAGATGATATAAGAGTAAAACCAAAAAATAAAAACCTCACATCAAAAAATAAACTTTGGACATGTTCAAAGTTCTTTTCAAAAAAAGAATTAATAAAATTCACCTGTGCACATCCTTTATAAAATAATTTTCATTCCATATTTCAATAACATGCTTCTAATACTTGATTTATTTGACTATAAAATCTCAATTTAAAATCTATATATTATTATAATTTAATGATTATAATAATCCAACTATGGATATAATTTATATTATAAAAAATACCCACAAAAAATCTCCTATGAAATAAGCCTATAAAGATTATTTCACAAGAGATTTTTTACAAATTATTTATCTTCTTCATATAAATCTACCAATCGTCTCCCACCAACCGTACGCGTCCCAATCATCTTACGTAATTCCTGCGCGTTTTTTGGTCTCTTAGTAATTAAGCGTGTTTCTTTTTCTATCACTGTACAATCTGATTTTATTTGCATTATATCAATAGCTACCACTTCATCATCTGCCTTTTTGTTCAACATAATATCATCCTTCCCTTTTACAAAATGATTCGATATATACCATATACTCCGTCACTTCATATTGCCCTTCCTATTTCATTTCCTAATCTATTCCGAATAAACTAACTCCCCAACCAAAAATGCTATAATAAATCCAATCACACTAAGGGGGAACATTACTTTGCACGGAAAACACATTCAATTTCACAAGTTCGGCAATCCAAAAGATGTACTACAAGTTGAATATAAAAATATAGAACCATTAAAAGAGAATGAAGTTTTAGTTCGTATGCTAGTTAGACCGATTAATCCATCTGACTTAATTCCAATAACGGGAGCGTACGCTCATAGAATTCCTTTACCTAACATACCTGGTTATGAGGGTGTTGGTATTGTAGAAGGTGTAGGCGCGGGCGTTACGAGAGACCTTATCGGCAAACGTGTTTTACCTTTACGCGGAGAAGGTACTTGGCAAGAATATGTGAAAACATCAGCTGATTTTGTAATCCCTATTCCTGATACCATTGATGATTTCACAGCGGCACAAATGTATATTAATCCCCTTACAGCGTGGGTTACATGTACAGAAACGCTAAACTTAAAACGAAATGACGTTTTATTAGTAAATGCTTGTGGATCCGCTATTGGCCATCTTTTTGCGCAGTTATCGCAAATTTTAAATTTCCGATTAATTGCTGTTACAAGAAATAATAAGCATACAGAAGAGTTACTGCGCCTTGGTGCTACATATGTAATTGATACTTCCACTGCCCCGCTTTATGAAACCGTTATGACATTAACAAACGGGATCGGCGCGGATGCTGCGATTGATTCTATCGGAGGACCGGATGGAAATGAACTCGCTTTTTCCTTACGTCCAAACGGGCACTTTTTAACGATCGGCCTTCTATCAGGAATACAAGTGAACTGGGCAGAGATTGTCACGAAAGCAAAAGTGCACGCGAACATATTTCATTTACGACATTGGAATAATGAAGTTTCACCATATAAATGGCAAGAAACGTTTCGTCATTTAATTCGCTTAGTAGAAAATGAGCAATTACATTTTATGAAAGTCCATTCTACGTATGACTTAGCGGATGTGAAAGCGGCCGTTGATGTTGTGCAGTCTGCTGAGAAAACGAAAGGGTAACTAACTGTTACGATTTATTTAACCAATTATAACGAAAGTTAATTAAATATATCAGTAAGCCCTGCTAGTCAAGTGATTGGCTAGTAGTGAGGGTTAACTGCGGGCAATCCCTAAAGCTGATTGAACTACAACGTGGCTAGAAATAGTGAGCGTGAATGTCGCGAAAGCAGAAAAAATCAATCAGATTGTGCAAGGTTAAATCCTAAACACTAGAACAATGGGTCTTCCGCCTCGAATCATCTAAGTCAAAAGTGATAAGATGAACGTTCAACGACTATCTCGTATAACTGACGAGAGTACATCACAAGCCTATGGTGGTGGAAAAATCCTCTATCTCTAAGTAGATAAACATATAGTCTGCGCTCATGTGAAAACATGAGAAGTTCATAAGAGAACTGGCTAAGGAATTGCGCCCTTAGTTGAACAAGATAAATTTGATTGAATCTATCAAACTTCATTGATTTTATCGGACGTACGTTCTATGTTTGGTTCGATGAGGTGAGAATAATAATGAAATTTTCACGAGTTAGTCAAGTATCAGAATTAACAGGTTTGCATCCGAGTGGTCTCAGGAGAATGCTGGTGGAACACGCTACGATTCAGAAGAACAAATCTTTCATTAAAGGAGTTACATTCTGATGATATTGGCGAAGAAAGTTAGACTGATTCCAACGCCTGAACAAGAAAAAGTGCTTAGAAACCATGCTGGTGCTGCAAGATTTGCTTATAACTATTGTAAAAGAATAAGTGATAGATATTATAAGCTATTTGGAAAATCTGTTTCACAGTTAGCTTTACAGAAACGATTTACAAAGATCAAGAAGCGAAAGAAATATGAGTGGTTAAAAGACATTAATGCACAAGTTCCTAAACAGGCTTCAAGAGATTTTGATGCGGCGAGAAAAAATTCGTTCAAAAAGTACAAAAATGGTTCTCACACTTCTTATAAATCCAAAAAAGATGTAATCCAAGGATTTTATGCTAATTATGAAAGACTGATTATAGGAAAGAAAGTAGTTCACATTCAGTCTATTGGAGAAGTGAAAACAAGCCAACAACTACCAAGAAATAAAAAACCATCCAATCCAAGAGTTACCTTTGATGGTCGTCACTGGTGGATTAGTGTAGGATTCCAAGAAGACTTTGAATCACAAGAACTAACGAATGAATCGATTGGTGTGGATGTTGGTTTAAAAGAACTTTTTGTAGCTTCTAATGGTATGAAAGAACGAAATATAAACAAAGATGCCAAGGTTAAAAAACTTTTGAGAAGGAAAAAGTCAGCGCAAAGAGATATGTCTAGGAGATTTAAAAAAGGTGTAAAAATTCAATCTGCCGGATATGAAAAAGCGAAAGCGGAGCACCTGCGGTTATCTAGGAAAATTATGAATATCCGAAATAACCATATCCGTCAAGCAACAGCTAAATTGGTGAAAACCAAACCAATGAGGATTGTTGTGGAAGACTTACCTATCTCAAACCTGTTAAAAAACAAAAAACTATCGAAGGCACTTTCCTTTCAAAAATTAAACTTCTTCTTTCAATGTTTGTCATACAAGTGCGAGAAGTACGGCATTGCGTATGAAAAAGCTGATAAATGGTTCGCCTCAAGCAAGATTTGTTCATGTTGCGGAGTTAAATACGACCATTCAGTTCAACCAGAAGGACAGTGGAGTTTAAAGATTCGTGAGTGGCGTTATGCTTCATGCAATAGCTATCACGATAGGGATGTAAATGCTGCGATAAATTTATCAAGATGGGTAAAATAAATGCTTGATAATAGGAGGTAACGATACTGCCTCGTGTGGAGTGTTATACCCCTCGTCCCTTTGGGGCTGCGAGAACACTTTGAAGCACTAACTTGTGTAAATTTGATTGAATTGTATAGATTTAGTTAAGTTTATCGTATCGGAAAGTGTTTTTGACGAGTTATTAAATGCAAAAGAAGAAGTCTTTTGCATTTACCTTTTAAATAGACTAGATAGTACATTTAGGAATGAAAATTTGTAAATATATGGTATAATTCTATTAAAAGGTGAAAGGAGCTTCTAACATGTGGTTCATTTCGGCAATCGCGCCTGTTCTAATAGTCGGGGGAATTGTAGTATTTGTAATAAAAAGATTGGAACATAAATATAAGCACGGCAAATTGGGTAAGAAAAAATCAAATGAGGCTCAAATTTTATTAGACAGTTTAATACCAATAGGAATGTTTATTGGTTGTATGATCGGCTTGATTTTCGGCATGTTTTTCCCGGACTTCTCCCTGCTTTCAGTTAGTTTAGGGGCCGGAATAGGCTATTTATTTGGTTATTTCGCCTATGAAATTTATAGTAAGACAGGAAATAACTTTTCCTAATTCAAAAAGAATAAATAGGACAGTACATAGTCGTCATATCCAATATGTACTGTCCTTTATTTTGGCATCAACGTAATCACCTTACGTTCCACATCCTATACACCTTTTTGATTGATTTTCCTCTCCTCCCTCTTTCGTATATCCGCTTTTTTATTTTCACTAGATCTATATCCATAGTAAAGTAAAGCACATGTAATAACTGAACCTACAATGTATCCTAAAAAACACCCTAACCAAAACATATTGTAACCGCCTCCATTCATAATAAATTTTATGTAATATAACTCTTTACATGCTCCATCGTTTATTTCTATCAACTATACACTCTCTAAAATTATTCATACCACTCATTCTGGCCGTACATCAAATAGCAATTTTATTATTTGTCATAAAGTTAACATCTTCATTAAATATATACAAATTTCCCATACTATCACTTTCGTATTTGGAAATAATATACTAAAATTGAAATAAGTAAGCTAGCAATCAACTTTTTCCCCTCTTACCTTTAGTTATGAACAAAAAAACCCCCTCAAAGCATAAACTTCAAGGGGTGAGCCTGTTTTTTTATTTACTTATATACGTACAGCTGTACCACTTACAGCAACCATTAACATTCCATCACGAACTACTTCGTAATCTACGTCAACGCCGACGATAGCGTTCGCACCTTTTTGTTTTGCAAGTTCTTTCATTTCATCCATTGCGATATCACGAGCTTCTTTTAGCTTGCTTTCGTAAGAACCAGCACGACCACCGACAACATCACGAACAGAAGCGAATAAATCGCGGACAATATTTGCACCCATAATAGCTTCACCATTTACAATATCGATATACTCAATAATTTCTTTACCTTGAATTCCAGACGTTGTTGTTACAATCATGACTGACACTCTCCTAATAAGTTGTAGTTTGAATAAGCTTTCTTATGTCTTTATTATGACATGGAACAAGTAACGAATCTATTGAATTACCTTACAGGAATGTGACAGTTTTGTAAGAATAAAATGCCTATTATGTTTAATAAAGTGCTTTAACATTAGGATATATAAACGATTCCCTATTTTCTTTCCAGTCGCGTTCTACTTCTTTAAAAGTTGGTCGTCCTAATTCTTCATTGTTTTCATGTTTACGAAACCATTTCTTCACATACTGATCTCCATTTTTATTTTGAACTGTACAAAGGAAACTATTACTACTATCTTTTAATATTTTTACAATCACGAATAGACACCTCTTTCCTTTTAAAATAACGTAATAGAACTTGATCTTTTACTATAAGCCCTTCCTCTCTTATAGTCATACGACTCCTCGGTCGCGCCAAAGTTGTAAGACCAAAAAACGATATTTACTTTGTTTACATTTTATTTAAAGAAATCAGAGTTATAAGCATGATGCTTATCAAATATTTTATAGATTTCTAACTTATCATCTAATTTTGCATCTACTAAAATTAATATATTGCCATCGTAAATGTATTCTTCATACTTTTTAGCATGATCTTCAGGGATTCCTAAGCCGATAAATGCCCCTATTAAGCTTCCAGCTCCTCCGCCAATACCGGCCCCTCCAATAGCTGCTGCGATAGGTCCCGCTGCTACAATTGGACCCAGTCCAGATACGGCAAGTACACCAAGACCTGTTAATAAACCACCGAGTCCACCTGCTACTCCTCCTGCTACAAGCCCTGTCGCTGAAAAGATATCTGCTTTATGTGCAGTTTCATGATTCACTTTCTCACCTGATTTTTCTTCCAGATGTTCAATTTCCTTTTGATCTTTCGCAATAGCTGAAATGTTATCTGCCGAGTATCCTTTTTCCTTTAATTCATTAATAACGAGTGCCGCATCATCAATTGTTTGAAAAACACCTACTATTTTTCTATCCATATTCATAACTATTAACCTCCTAAAGTTTTATATAATGCTTCTTTATTATTCTTCGTTTTTATATACACTAATTTTTTTATTTACATACCCATTTACGAAAAACGCTAACAATAAAAGGATTACAAGAGAACTACTTAACAAGTAAATGAAATCAAATGTAATATCCGTTATCATTTTATCCATATGTAACAGTCTCCTTTTTATTTAAAGTAAAAGTATAAAACCTTACAATTCATCTTCGGTCAATCTCTTTGTAGTATATGTATACCCTCCGTAACTCTTTCTAAACGTAAAAAACTATAATTATATTTTTTCTTATTTATATGTTTAACATTTTTTTAAACGGGTATATTTATATTGTTATGCTTATTATATGGAAAGGAATATTACGATGAATGCCATTCACTCTACTACTATTCTTTATAACGAAACACCTACAATAACGCAGATTCATCATTTTTACGCTTTAATGACAACATTTCAAACGAATGTATTTATAAGTAAACACGGAACGCTTACTGCTATTAAAAACTTAAGCACATTAGTATCATTTTTCCTTACTGTAAAAAAGAAAGAGCTTGTATTATTTATCTTTGAAGGAATAGATGCAAAAAAAGCTTTAAGAACACTCTTTCCTTCTTAAAAGTTTTGTTATCCCCCTATTCCCTCAATTGTTACTTTTCATATATCGTTTTATACTTCAAAATGATTTCCTCTATTCAAAACGAGACCCCCTAATACAATAGGGGGATTTCTAGTTTGGCCCTATGAAAACTGATATAATATATATTACGTTTTTCATTCTTTACAATAGAAAACTTTTAATAACCTTGAAGGTAGGAATTTTTAATGAAATCGGAAGCAAAATTTAGTATTCGCTACAAAATTATGGCTGGTTATTTAGTTATCATTTTGTTCTTACTTATTTCTTTCATTATGCTAAACAATCAGATTTCCAATTTACAAAAATCTCGTAATTTTATTATTGATCACGATTTTAAAGTTCTTAATTTAACGAATCAAGTGGAGAAAGAATTGCTAACAATTGAAAATAAAGCGAAGGGCTTTATCACTTCTAATAACGCGAACTATCTGCAATCTCTTAACTCTGCCGAAAAAGATTATGAAAAACATTACCATGATCTTTTTTCTTTATTAGAAGATAACCCATCTCAGCAAGAAAAATTAAAAAAGATTAACGGAAATATTACTAGTTGGATAAATAAAGAGATTCACCCGTTAATTGCAAACCATAATAGTAACAACATACAAGAAATCGACACTACCGAAATCCAATCATTGCAATCACAGCTAACTGACTTCCGCAGCACTGAGGAGCAATTAACGAAAAAAAGAGCTGCACAATTAGATACTAAAAATAATAAATTAGAGCTTTGGTTATACAGTTTATTGTTCTTACTATCTTGTATTTCTATTATCGTTTCACTCTATATTTCGAATTCCATTACAAAAACGATT
This sequence comes from Bacillus cereus group sp. MYBK139-1, assembly GCF_051916915.1. NCBI lineage: Bacteria > Bacillati > Bacillota > Bacilli > Caryophanales > Bacillaceae > Bacillus > Bacillus cereus group sp. MYBK139-1. Next base: position 413,802 of record NZ_JBQAHO010000003.1, read on the forward strand.
AAAAATGTAATTCAAGCTATTAAATCCATTTCTTCGAAAGAAAAAATTACGGAAAGAATTCATGTAAACACCCATGACGAAATAAAAGATCTTGCTCATACAACAAATCACCTACTGGACGAAATATCGAAAAGAGAGTGGTTACAAACGGAGCTTGCAGAATTAATTTTAATGTATCAAGGTGTATCCTCTATCGAGATGTTAGGTAACAAAATTTTGAGTGGCATTATACAAAAAACGCAAACTTCTTGCGGGGCATTTTATGTACGTGAAGAAGTTGAAGAAACTGTCTACTATGTGAAGAAAGCTTCTTTCGCTGAACAAGGTGCTGATATTGGAAAACAATCTATTAAAATGGGTGAAGGTTTCATTGGACAGTCTGCTTTAGAAAAGAAAAGTTTTATTCTGAGGGACATACCTGAAGAGTTTCGTTACGTTACTACTGGATTATTAGAAATACGTCCTAAAAATATACTAGTCATCCCTGTCTTATTTGAAGATGAAGTAATTGCAGTAATGGAGTTAGTAAGTGTAACTGAGATCTCAGACTTACATCAAGATTTCATTCAACAAACTGTTGATAATCTAGGTTTAACAATCCATAGTATTATGGGACGTATGCGAATTCAAACTCTTTTACATGAATCACAAGCAATGACAGAAGAGTTACAAGTTCAATCAGAAGAATTGCAAACGCAAGCGGAAGAACTACAAATGCAAGCCGAAGAATTACGAACAACGAATGAACAATTAGAGTCTAGAACAGAAGAAGCTGAACAAAAGACAGCTGACTTACAAATTACGAAATTAGAATTAGAAGAAAAAGCAAGCGAGTTGTTACGTAGCTCAAAATATAAATCAGAATTTCTAGCAAATATGTCACATGAATTACGCACACCATTAAATAGTATTTTACTATTATCTGAAATGTTAAAAGAAAATCATGACAATCATCTATCCGATGATGAAATTGAATTGGCAACCGTTATTCATTCATCAGGAAAAGATTTGCTTACTTTAATTAATGACATACTAGATTTATCGAAAGTAGAAGCCGGAAAACTAGATGTCATTTTTGAAGCAACGAACATAAGTGATATGGCAGCAAGTATGCAGCAAAACTTTTTACATATCGCTGCACAAAAAAATGTAGAATTTACTGTTGAAGACAGTGACACGATTCCTAATCTGTTTTATACAGATGCAAAACGGATTGAACAAATTATTAAAAACTTATTATCCAATGCATTTAAATTCACGGAAAAAGGATCTGTCTCTTTACATTTCGATTCAATAGAAACAACTAATTTAAGTCATGATATGCAGTCTATCAGTAATGATTGGATGACAATTTCGGTAAAAGATACTGGTATTGGTATTGCTAAAGAGCAGCATCAACTTATTTTCGAAGCCTTTCAACAGGCAGATGGCGCAACGATTCGAAAATATGGTGGTACAGGCTTAGGATTATCTATTTGTAAAGAGTTTGCTAGATTGTTAGGTGGTTGGATTACGTTAGAGAGTCATGTAGGAGAAGGCAGTACTTTCACCGTATATATTCCTAACCTTCCAAATGGATTAACTGATGATATACAAGTATCCAATTTAGAAGTCGCAGCAACGGTAGAAGATGTTATTCCTGCTGAAGTTGTTGAGGAAACTATCGTGATTCCAGAAACTAATAACGTCTTCCAAGAGAAAACTATTTTAATTGTCGATGATGATCATCGAAATATATTTGCGTTACAAAATGCATTAAAAAAACAACATGCCAATATCATTACTGCACAAAACGGCCTAGAGTGTTTAGAAATACTAAAAAACAATACAAATATCGACCTTATTTTAATGGATATTATGATGCCGAATATGGACGGTTATGAAACGATGGAACATATCCGAATGAACTTAGGGTTACATGAAATACCTATTATCGCATTAACTGCGAAAGCAATGCCAAATGATAAGGAAAAATGTTTATCTGCTGGCGCTTCAGATTATATAAGTAAACCATTAAATTTACATCAACTCTACTCGGTAATGAGTGTATGGTTAATAAAATAAGTGAGGTTTCGTTTCAGTGGAAAATAAGTATTATAATTTTGATCCATCAGTAGATACGGATAAGCGTACGAACTTAGAAATTGACTTACTATTGGAAGCGGTATTTAAACTATCAGGATTTGATTTTCGCCAATATGCTCGCACATCTATTTATAGGCGGATTTGTAATCGAATGCAGCTTTCTAATATCCCTACCATTTCAAAATTAATTGAAAAAGTAATTCATGAAGAGGGGGTTTTAGAACAGTTATTAAATGATTTCTCCATTAATGTAACTGAGATGTTCCGTAACCCTATCTTTTTTAAGGCGCTAAGAGAGCATGTCATTCCTGAATTAAGAAAGCATTCTGAAATTAGAATTTGGCACGCTGGATGCGCGACTGGTGAAGAAGTATTATCCATGTCCATCTTACTTCACGAAGAAGGATTAAGTGAAAAAGCTGTTATTTACGCAACAGATATGAATACAAATGTGTTAGAAAAAGCAAAACAAGGCATCCTTCCGTTAAATAAAATGCAAACTTATACGAAAAACTATTTACAAGCTGGAGGTACACAAGCATTTTCCAACTATTATTCAACGGATAGCCGCTTTGCCTATTTTAATCCGTCACTGTTACAAAACATTATTTTTGCGCAGCATAATTTAGTAACTGATCAATCTTTTAACGAATTTCACATTATACTTTGCCGTAACGTTTTAATTTACTTTACGAGTAAACTTCAAAACCAAGTACAGCAACTCTTTTATGAAAGTTTAAGTCACAACGGATTCCTATGTTTAGGGAATAAAGAAACTCTTCGTTTTTCAGATATAATGCCGCACTATGTCCAATTTAATCCGAACGAACAAATTTATCAAAAAATACAATAAAAGCGTATGAAATCCTCTGTTTGGATTTCATACGCTTTTTATTTCGCATTCGTTTGTATCATAATGAGACACATATCATCTGATTGTGCTTTCTTCTGTTCTTCCTTGTAAAACCCTTCTATCTCTTCTTCTAACTCTCCCCATTTTCTTTCTGTAAAAGTACGTAATTTCTCTTCAGCCTCAAATTCATCATTTGCTATTGCTTCAAGTACACCATCTGTAAACAATACGATTTGAGCGTTCTTCTCAAAAGGTATAACTGTCTTTTCAACTTTTATTTCATCAAAAAATCCTACCGCACAACTCCCACGATTTAGTTCCACTACATTCGTTTCATCAACTAAAACATATCCAGAAGGATGTCCTGCATTTACATATTCAATCGTTCTCTTTTCTGTATCTACTACTAAGTATATCGCTGTAAAATAATATGGAATATTGTCATTCTCATTATGTAAAAGAGTCATATATTTATTTAAGTCTTTCATAACGAGTTCTGGATCGATTAAACTTTTAATCGTTTCACGTAATACAGACGAAATAAACATACAAACTAATGAAGCTGATACACCATGTCCCATCACATCTAATAATATAATACCGTAGCGGTTTTCATCGATTTTATACCAGTAATACATATCTCCAGCTAGTTTAAATGAAGGTAAGTAACTTGCTTCGATTTTTATGTGTTCTTCTCTTAATGGACTACTTAATAAGTTTCTTTGTACTTGCGTAGCTAAATCTAGTTCATTCCGAAGATTTTCTTCCTGTTCTTTATGCCAATTTAATTCCGATTTCAAGCGTAATGCTACACGCATACGCGCTAACAATTCAACTTTATTTATAGGTTTCGTAATATAATCCATTGCCCCCATATCAAGAGCTTCAGCTAATTTATTTGCATCTTCTAAAGCTGTAACAAAAATAATAGGAATATCTTTAAACTTCTCCTCTTTTTGTAATCGCCTACAAACTTCAAGTCCATCAATTTCAGGCATCATGATATCTAATAGTATTAAATCTATTTCATTATGCCTGGAAGAATCTTTTCCAAACTGTATGTATTCGAAAAGCTCTTGTGCAGAATTCAGCGATACAAGATCCTGATATCCGGCTTGTTTCAAAATTTTTTCAATTACAAAGATGTTCACCGGATTATCATCGACAATTAAAATGGACACAAGTTATTTCCCCTTTTCTTATATAAAATGTAAATCGATTATCATTTTCTATTTTTCTAGTATTACATACTCAGTTATGAAATGAAAATTTCCTACTCTAACATAATTTTTATACAGCAAAAGAACAAACCCCCAGAGATGAGAGTTTGTTCTTTCACTCTATAAATTATTTCCACTTTTAATTTAGCACCATTGCTTTATCATTTAAAAGACGATCTAATTCTTCCATATGATTTGTTTCATCTGCAATCATATCTTCTAACTTTACAACTAACTCTGTCATATTTAATTTCACTGCTTGTTCTTTTCGCTTTTCATAACGCTTAATTGTTTCATATTCTGATTGTCTAGCGTATTCTAACATTTCTCTCACATCTTCTGCTTGTTTCACTCGTAAAGGGATTGTAGTAGGTGTACCACCTAACGTCTTAATTTTCTCTGCTAAATATAGGGCATGTCCTTGTTCATCACTAATTTCAGATTCAAAGAAAGGTTTTAACACTTGTCTATATATACCAGAAACTGTAGCTGCATTATGGTTATACATAATAATTGCTGAGTATTCTCCTGCTAAATCTTCATTCAAACCTTCGATTAGTTCTTTCACATCGTGTGACATTTCATATCTCCTCCTATACTTAATAAGTACCCCTTTTCTCATGTTTTAAACATCATTATTTTAAATTTTTTATGTATCTAAAAATGCGGCTTGTTTCAACTTACTTATTGCTTGTCTTTTAATACGAGAAACGTGCATTTGTGAAATACCTAACCGTTCCCCTGTATCTTTTTGATTTAAATTTTCTCCAAATATATAATGAATAACACTCTTTTCTGTCTCATTTAATACGTTAAAAATATCCTTTAAAACGAGACGCCTTTCTGTCTCTTCATATCCTTGCTCTACTTCACCTACAGATTCAATTCTCGCTACCGAACTTCCATCAGATGAATTTTCAACTACATCATCTAAGGAAGATACTCGATAATTATTTTTCGCATCCATAATTTCTAGCACTTCCTCTTCGGATAGTCCTAAATGGTCTGCAATCTCTATAATCTTCGGTGAACGTTGCAGTTGATCTGTTAGCTCCTCTATCGCAAGTTTAATTTTTCCGCCTAGATCTTTAATTCGCCTTGGAACGTGAATGCCCCATGTTTTATCACGCAAATACTTCTTTATTTCCCCTACTATCGTAGGTATTGCAAACGGCTCAAAAGCATTCCCTATCGAATAATCATACCTTCTTATTGCGCCTAAGAGCCCTAACATGCCTACTTGTATAATATCCTCATGCATCGGCCCGCCTTTTGAATAGCGATATGCAATGGAATAGACGAGATTTTTATAATGCTCAACTAACCTTTCCTGCGCTTTATCACATTGGTTTTGTTGGAAGTCTGCAATTAGTTTAATAACGTCTTCTTTAGTAAGATTCGTAGGTTGAGATTGGATTTCCATCATTCTCCACCTGCTCTCTTTGTATATATTTTGTCATTAAAACTGTCATGCCCTCATCATGCATAATTTGTATATCATCCATTAACGTATTGATTAAATATAAACCTAAACCATTTTCCGGCAAATGTTCTACTGGCTTATTAATATCATACGGACCAACTTTCCTTTTTAAGTTATTGAAATCAAAGCTAACCCCATTATCAGCAACCATAATTTCTAATCGATTTTCATATAGCCCAAAGACAATTGCAATTTCTCCAACGTCTTCTTTGTATGCATGTTGTACAATATTTGTACATGCTTCACTAATAGCAATTTTCATATCTTCTATATCGTCATAAGCAAAGCCCATTCGATTCGCAACACCAGCCATTGTTAAACGAATAATAGCCACATATTCTGCCTTTGCAGGAATTTTCATTTCTATCTTTTCAAATCTCTCCATCATCCCTAGTCACCTTCTTTCTACTTTTTCAAAATCGGAATTCAAATTTAATATTTCTGTTAACCCTGTAATATCAAATAATCTTTTTAACCTTTTAGATACACCAATAAACTCTAGTTTTCCATCATTTTTCTTAACTGCTTTTAATAGCGCTATAAAAACACCTAAGCCTGTACTATCCATATACTCTACCTCAGTAAAATCTACTACAATATGAACCTCTTTTTCGCTTGCAATAGGCATGATCTTATTTTTCAAATCTGATGCTGTATATGCATCAATTTCACCATTAAGTTGTACCGTATAACCTACATCATTTTGCAAAATATTTATTCCCAAATTCATCATTTCCGCCCCCTTATCTCAAACTACTACTATGTTAATTACCCATAAAAATTAGTTTTAAACATATTTTTTTATTTTCATTATAAATAAATTTTCCACAGCTTTCTCGGCTTAACACGTAAAAAATACTACCAAATGTTTAAACCTTATAAATTTGTGTATATATAATGTATAAACATTATTTTTAGGGGGATCTATCTATGGAAGAGCACAACTTTAAAAAGGGAGATTTTGTTCAATTTTCTTATCGACACGATCATGCTACAAAATTAGTTGGTTCCATTATTAATATACTAACGAATACAATTGTAGTGGATATAGGTAATAACGAGGACTTATCTCATATAGAACCAAGGCAGGTCGTAAGAATAAATAATTGTAAGAAAGTAACGATGGTTTAATATAAAGTGAAACTTTAAAGAGTGGAGGATTCTTCATCCCCCACTCTTTCCTATATAGATTACATAAAAAAGCATCCAAATTATTTTAATTGGATGCTTTTTTATGTATATTTATCACTCTATTAACCTTATAGCTATATATAAAAAACTTAAGATTACTATTCATGATCATACTTACGCTTTCCGTAGCATTCTAGAGAAGAATGTAACGATTAAAATAAAGACGATTGCACCTAATAACGCTGGAAGAACGAAAATACCTCCCCATTCAGGACCCCAATGACCAAATAACGCACTACCTACCCAAGATCCAATTAAACCAGCAATCACATTACCAACTATACCTAAAGGAAAGTCTTTTCCTGTAATCATTCCAGCTAATGCACCAATAAGTCCACCTACAATACATGTAATAATAAGTCCCATAATTAAGCCTCCCATATTATTTTTATAATGGATTTATCAAGCTTTGGTGTGTAACCAAAGCTTGATAAACATGTATTATTCTTTATTATCCAACCCATCACTTATCTTTTGTTTCACTTTTCCGACTTTTTCTTTTATAGTTCCCTTCGTCTTCTCCCACTTCCCTTCATTTTTCAACTCTCTATCTTCTGTAACTTCACCAATTCCTTCTTTTACTTGTCCCTTTGTCTTTTCAACTTTACCTGTAATTTGTTCTTTTAGTCCGCCACTCATAATTTCCCATCTCCTTTTCGTAATAGATTTATAGGATACAAATTTAAATAGAATACGTGCATCTTCTTTCTTGTAACCATTCACCGACTCTTTCTAAATCCTTAACGAATAACAAGATTTTCCCTTCATCTAGCTTTTCTTCGTAGAAGTTCGCTTCTTCCTCATTAAGCCCTAACTCCTGCATCTTATTTCTTAACTGATCTCCCGTTTTTTGAAAGACATTAATAATGCTTGTCCCAAGCCCCTCCTCTTTTATACCAATTGTATTTACGTCTGCATTGTCTGCGATTCTATCTGTCCTCTCTTTCTCGTGTGTTAATACGTAAATATCTTTTTGGTCTATTCCTTTCTTCACTAGATCATTCGCCGCATTCATGACCTCTTTCTCCGTAATAAATTCATATACAAAAGGTTTACTATACTTCGTTTCCATCTTTAACTTCCTCCTTTAAAATGAATTATTTGTTATATTATATGTAGTACACCCATTTTCGAAATGTTAAACATAAAATTCGAAAAAAGTTATGTGAATTTTCTCTATCCCAAAACTAGTAGAATAAATCCCCTTACAATAACTACCTTAATTAACAGAAAATTGTTATAATTAAACTTAAGGAGGGATACCATGAAAAAAATCATATCTATATGCGCTCTAACCGCTCTATCTTTCACTTTAATAGGATGTACAAGCACCTCGGCTACAGATAAAGCTTCACAAGCTAAGCAAGAACATACACAAACTACCTTTCAATTAAAATCCGCAAATATTACAGACATTGAAATACTTAGCACAATAAATAACAACGTTTCAAAATCTCAAACAGACAACGAAGAAATGATACAATCTATCGTTTCCGCAGTTCAAAAAGGCACGCCTAAAACAATCACTTTAGATCAAAAAAAGCGAGAATCGGCACATTCTACTATTACCGTTACATATAAAGATGACGCAAAAGAAGAATTTCTTGTATGGGTTGATAATAAGGAGAAAATTACGATTGCTAAAGATGAGGAGAAGGATAAGGTTGAAGGTGTGACAGTGAATATTAAAGATGTGAAAATGATGAAGGATTTCTTTTAAAATTTTAATATAATTGATGTTAAAAAAAGTAGGATGTAATCCTACTCTTTTTTAATCTTGTCCAATAAATAAACTTTTATAAAAGCTATTTAAGATCTAATTTTGCTAAATCATGTTGTAAAACATTATTTCCTTCTTGTGGGTTAAATACTATTGCACTAAGACCAAAAACATTCGTAACAACATCTCTATCTTTCGAACGAATGATTCTTACTTCATAAGCAAAAACTCCTGGAGGAAGAGCTGCTGAACGAAAAGTAACACGTCGATTAGGTGCCAATGTTTGTGTTGAAGGGTCTACTAATGGTAACAATACCGGAGAACCCGATGACCAATCAAACATTTCAACAGTTACTGTATGAGTATCATCTGGATCAACATTCATAGCTTCCACAGTAAGAAATAAAGTAGCGGAATGTCTACGTAATACACCCGTTGACAAAGTTTCATTGTGATGTTTATGACATCTTCCAGGAGGATAACCATAGCCATAACTCATATCAATTCCCCCTTTCATTTACAATTAAGGACAAGTATTCCTTATAATATATAATGCTAGTATTATTTTAATGAAAGGTATAAAAGCGGATTTCCATCTGTATTTTTGGATATTTTATTTTCCACTTATCCCCTCTTAATGAATAATATAGATTCTCCTATTTTGCCCTTGAACTCTTTCTAAGAATAAATAAATCTATTTTGAAAAGGACCTGCTCCATTCATTCGTAAAAGCATAAAGTAAATGGAATCCGTTAAAACACATGAGTGAACCTTTGTTTTTCTCCTCCTATTAAAAGGAGGAACTGTTATGGGCTTTGGTGGTAGTTGTGGCGGCTGTGGCTTCGCCGGAGGATTTGCTTTATTAGTTGTATTGTTTATTTTATTAATCATCGTTGGAGCTGCTTGCTTCTGCTAAAAAACTATCGAAAAGACACTCATGTGAGTGTCTTTTCTTCATATGTAAAAAAAGCCCACCTATTTCCGTAGGCAGGCCTTATCTTTATTACACAATAAGAAAGTATACTCTCTTTTCCCTTGAATTTTTATGTAATTATACATATTCATGAAAATAGAAGAAGTAAAATTGTCATTACAATATATTTTCCACTTTCAACTTAGTTATCAATGGATAAACTTTATTTATATATTCATGGGAATCATCCATTGAAAATGTATCTTCTTTAAGTCAAAACTGTCATTTTAAAAAAGAAAAAGACACCCTAAGGTGCCTTCCTCCGACTTGAACCATCTTAATTTTAATAATATGTATTGGACTCCCATCCAATTATTATTTTACCATGTTAAGTTGTTTTTGTTTATTGAGAAATACAATAGTTTATGTATGCCGGTCTTCTGTATTAGATATTTTAGTAATCCATGCAGCGATTAATAAGAGAACAAGCTATTAATTAAAGGTAAAACCACATGCTAAGCCGGTGTAACATACCAATAAAATTTATACTGTATATCTTATATATGACGTAGGAACCAGAAGAAAAAGGAATTAGCACGTAATTATCGTGAAGAAGTAGCCATAGTGGTAGTTCTAGTGAGGTTTTTACTAAATTAAGTTACGTACTTTTTCAAATTATATATACAATGAAATTAACCCGGATATAACAATCAATGGAAGGATTACTGCGAGTTTATTTTTTAGAGGGACACGTTTGCCTGGCACACCGGGGTGGACAACAAATGCAAGTAAAACAATTGCTCCAATAATACCTAAAAGTGTATGAATGACCATCATCCTCCTAAGGAATATTATTATTAATTTTATCACACTCAAATAAAAAAGGATACAAATAACAATTAACCCTAAATACACCATTATGAATTTCAATTATACAGCTTCACCAAACATAAAGTGAAACTATAATCAGCGATGAGTGCCCTTCCCCACTGATTATTAATTGACCCTCTCGAGCATTTACGGGCAAATGAGGGATAACAGTAAAAATAATATAATTAAAAGAGGAGTGAAATTTCACTCCTCTTTTTTACTTGTGGATTTTAACACTCATTAGATCGCTACTAGAATTTTGCTTCTCTAAGCTTATCTCTATTTTAAGATTGTTTTTATTTATATCAAAATTACCTGTGCGTGTATTAGAAGCCACTATATTATCAATCTCTGTACTCAAATCTAAGTTTGGATTTATCATATTGATCCATTTTTTCCCTAACTCTACTAACGCCTTCTTACCTTGACCTCTATCAATTACAAAATTAACGGTAAAGTTACTTTCATTATCGCCTTCTACAGTGAAATTCCCATTAAATTCTGGAATTCCTTCTAATACCGGAGAGAATAACACGACCTCTGAACGTGGACCGCCTATCCCTATATATTTTAGCTCCGCATTATATTTTGCGTTAATTTCAGTAATAAGATTTTGTGCTTCCTTAGATATAGATTTTTTTAATACCGAAGAGCTATCCATCCAACCTTCATGATAATAAATGAGCTCGTCTGCTAAATCTTGTGGGATAGCAGTAGGCTTTGACTCATGCTCTTTTTCCGATTTATTAATTGCATTGTATAAGAATAGTGCATACTGCTCACGAGTCACGAGACTTTGTGGTTCAAACTTATTATCACCTGTGCCCGTTGTAATTTTATTTTCTTGTAATGCACTGATAGCATTTGTTGCCCAGTAATTTTTATCTACATCTTTGAAAGTGGTAGTAGATGTTGCTTTGAAGTTAAAAGCCTTTGTTAATACAACAGCTAATTGTTCACGCGTTAAAACGTTATCTGGACCAAATTTCCCATTACCAAATCCGTTCATAATACCTGCTTTATTAAGAGCTAAAATTTCTTTTTTAAACATATGTTCTTCTATATCTGTGAAAGGGTTTTGTGTATTAAGTTCATCTACTGGCTTCAAGTAAGCATATATTAGTCTAGCTACTTGTCCTCGTGTAATATTATCACCAAAACCAAACATTCCGTTTCCATAACCAGCCACAATATTTTTCTCTTTTAAATCCATAATTGCTTGATAAGACCAGTGATTTTCAGGAACATCTTTAAATCCTAGTGTATTTTCTGCTTGCACATTTGTTAGAGGTGTTAGTGTTGTTGATGCAATAACTGCCCCTGCTAAAATTAATTGTTTAAAATTCATAATTGAATCCCCTTATTCTCAAAATAATATATTAAAAAAATACCGTAAATATTCTTTTTAACATTAACATATAAAGATACTCTTTGCAGGTTAATTATGGAATATTTAAATAAGATTATTCCAGCATATAATGTTTATACAACTAAATTAAAATCATACTAACTTGCTTCCAATACGCACTCATTTCCTTTACCAATTTTTAAAAAATACAATTTATAAATGCAAAAAATCCCCTCAAAGCATCAGCTTTAAGGGGACCCCTCCTATCATCTTCTCTCTTCATACAACCGATTTGCTTTATACGAGCAAAAGAAAAACATACATGTCGCAACGGGGATAAACGTCCAAAAAAGTCCTCTCATCAATGCAAATGGTGTTTCAAATAAGAATGACCATAGAAATGATAAACCTTGCTTATCCCATAGTCCTGGCGTCAAATATAGTTCTTTCGGATTTACAAGTGCTCCTAAATGAATCGTATCATTAAACATAAATAGGAATAATATCGGCAAATAACAGATCGCTAATTCTAAAAATGTTTTAGATAGACGTTTATACTTCCCCGCTCGTGACATTGGATCTGAAAAAATGTCATCTTCACTTTCTTCATTTACCTTTTTAAAATAGTGCGTACCTGACCACCGATTACCAGCTATATGCTCCCATCCACTATCTTCAAATAATGTACAGTAATTAATAAATTCACTTTTTCTACTAAATACTCTATGGTCTATTCTAATCGTCGCATCTTCCGGTTCTGTATATCTAAATGTATAACCAAATGTATTGCTTTCTAGTTGATAACCTTTCCAAGCCATCTCTTCTAACCATTTCTCCTCTTTCTCAAAGTCTAAAAAGAATTTCAATCTCCACATCATTGTTTCCCCCTAACTATACGTGTAATAAACTTTTTGTAACCTCAATAATGTGCTGCATTCTCATAAAGTCTAAATGCAATACTTCTTTCCCGCGTTCCGTAATGACATACACTTTTCTTCGTTTATCTTCACTTTTTACCGATTCTATTAACCCTTGTTTTAATAAATTTTCAACCGCCCCATACAATGTACCCGCTGCGATTTTTACTTGATGATTACTCAGTTCCTCCACCTTTTGCATAATTAAATAACCATGTGCTGGCTCTAATAACGCTAAGAGAACGTAATACGTTGTTTCCGTTAATGGTAAATTCTTATCTCTATTCATAAAGACCTCCAATGTAACGATAAATATATAGCTAAACTATATAGTTCAACTGTATAGTTTGATTTTATACAGTTAGACTGTATATGTCAAATTAAGTTAAAAAAAATAACCTAGATCCCATAGGATCTAGGTTATTTTTTTACATAAATGTAATCGTTACTAAAGAATACCCTTCTTTCGCATTATACGGCTCCGCTTTATAAGAAACACGGTTTGCTCCTTGCGGATAACCAATTTCTCCAATTGCTTTTTTCACATCTTGCAATGCGCCATCCATTGATTGTTTATAAAGGATTTCAATCTTTGGTGACTTTTCATTATAACGTTGCTGCATTTTATTTTTGAATTCATTATAGTTATTTGCAATGTATTCATTTCCTAAATAATTTAACTTTGTATCTTTTAAAATTTGCTGATATGCAGAAGTTTTCGAACCACCTGCCGCAATTTTATTTGTTAATGTACTATAATAATTTGTTGTAGCTTGCGGATATTCCCCACGGTTCCACTCATGATTTCTTGCGATTTGCTCATCTGATAAGTTGAAATAAGAATATGTTACGCGGCCTTGTTCATCTGGCACTGGATCATCAAATGTTGTATCAAGGTGATACCATTTGTTTTCGATTTTCACTAGATTCCAAGCATGAGGTTGTCCATCACCAGTTCCCGTTACGAAATGATTTTCAATTCCAGCTTCTTTTAATAATTGGTAAGTTAATAGTGCGTAACCTTGGCAAACCGCAGAACGATTTACGAGTGCTTCATATGCTGTGTAAGCTTTATAAGACGTATCATAAGAAACATGTTTTACGACATAATCATGAATCGCTTTCACTTTTTCGTGATCATCCATCCCAACTTGTATAATAGAAGAAACAATTGCTTTTGCTTGCTTCATTACATATTCCGTTTGTTCTTTCGTTTCACGGTATGTAATCTTTAACGTAAACGTATAATTTCCAGGTGATCCAGAAAGTCCATATGAAACATTCGATCTATTATAATTCGTATACTCATTTTTACTTGCCACTTCTTTATAGGCATTAAAAAGTGTATTCATCACTTCTTTTGTATTACTATTTTTCGTTTTATACGAAAGTGTAATATTCGTCTCATACGCATTAATACGCTTTTGTACCTCATCTTTGAATGCTGCTAATAATGCCGCATCTCCTGTATCTTGCACCGCAACCGCAGGCTTTTTATATTGCAAAGCATTATATAAAAACTGTGCATACTGTTCACGTGTTACCGTTTTAGAAGGTTCAAATTTTCCGTCGCCTGTACCAGATGCAATCCCGTTTGACTGCACCGCACTAATCGCACCTTCTGCCCAAAAGCCATCCGGAACATCATTAAATGTATGCTTTTGCTTAGCCGAAACTTGAAAAGCGTTTTTAATAATTTGCGCCATTTCTGCACGGCTAACAGAATCTTTCGGTCTAAAACCTCCGTTTCCATCCCCGTTAAAAATCCCTAATTTCGTTAACGTTAAAACCTCTTCTGGAAACAATGTAGACCCTGAGCGAATATCTCGATACGGATTGTTTAAAGTAGATCCATCTTGTAATACGTAACGAGCACCATCATTACTAAACGTACCACCTTGCTTATTCGGTAACAACGCACGATAAATTAAAGCTGCAACTTGCTCTCTCGTCGCAACATCACCGAAACCAAACTTCCCATTTCCATAACCAGAAATAATATTTTTACCCGCTAAATCTTTAATTGCTGGATATGACCAATGCGATGTAGGCACATCGGAAAAAACACCCGTCTCAGCAGCTCTCACATCACTGCCGTTTGTATACAGTAAAGCACCACCAATAAGTGATAATGATGTAATTGATTTTAGTAGTTTTGTGTACATAATTCCTTCTCCCAATATCGTTTCTATTTATGTTATTTTTTGTCGAAAAATCTAAAAGAATATGACAAAACATATTATACTATTAAAATTTTTTGAAGGATATATTAGGTTTTGAAATATGTAAAAATTCATATTGTTATAGAAGTTCATGGTGATATTATGTTGTTTTACTTGAGAAGATATATAACTAGTCACTCGTTATAACTCCCTCATGGTAATCTCTAATTTAGTATTGAAATTCTCTAAATCTCGATGTGTTATATTTTTGTATTTTCTCGGTTTCCCAAGCCGAGAAAACATCATCACTTCTAAAAGGACCCGAACTTCAGCGGGTCCTTTCTTTTATTTGTAACCTTGTTAAACAAGCTTTCATATAATGTAGTCATTCCTTTCTTATAAATTAAGCTCGTCACTTGAATTATAAAAATGGAATTATATCCTATAACATTTTCAGGAATCATCCATATTTTATTTCTGAAAAAGTGCTTTGTTTTGCTGAAAGGTGGTTGCGGAAACAACCGCCTTTTTATTTATGAAACATTCATATTTTACGTTAGGTTAGTCCTTTTTTTGACAGAATGAACATAGTCATTTAACTTGGAAAAATAATATTTGGATGGAGGTCCAATACATATTATTAAAATGAAAATGGTTCAAGTCGCAGGAAGGCGCCTTTGGATGTCTTTTTGTACATATTAAAATCCTCACCATCTTATGAAAACGATAAGCCTTTACAACAAACAATAATTGCAACTATATTATTTTTACATTACATTAAGTTTAAGGAATATTATTTTACTAATAAAGTGCTAGATAGTAGGTGAAAAAATGGAATTTAACGATTTGGGTATTACCATTAAAGAACTTAGAATGAAAAAAAACATATCACAATCCGAATTATGTCATGGAATATGTTCACAAAGTCAAATTAGTAAGATCGAAAAAGGTATGATTTATCCATCTAGTATATTGTTATATCAATTATCAGAAAGACTTGGTATTGATCCAAATAATATATTTGCACTAACTCAAAACAAAAGATTAAAATATGTAGAAAATGTAAAATATGTAATGAAAGATTGCTTAAAGCAAAAACAATATAAAGACCTTTATGAAATAGTAAAAAAAGAGAAAAACTTAAATAATTTTCAAACAAAAGAAGAGAAACAATTTCTAATATGGCACGAAGCAATTGCTATATTTATAGTGGATAGATCAATAAAAACTGCTTTAGATCTTTTAAATAATGCATTAAAACTGACTTTAACTAATTCTGATTTTTTATCCGAAAGAGAAATAGATATTATGCAAACAATGGCTATATTTTATGCGGAAAATAAAAATTTCGAAAAAAGTATTAATATATTAAAAAGATGTTTAACTAATTTTAATAAGTTAGATTTTCCTAGAGATAAAGAAATTAAATTAAAAATCATGTTAAATTTAGCAAAATGTTTAGACTCCATATATCAACATGAAGAGGCAATAAAATACCTTGATAATGGTATAAAATTAGCAATTAATTTAAATACTTTATACCTATTAGGTGAACTATTCTATTTAAAAGGTCAGTTTTTATTAAAGATTAAACAACATAATGTAGAAGATGTTGTTTATAACTGGACAAAAGCACTATTTATATTTGAACTAACAGAAAAAGAATATTATACAAAAACGCTACCAGATGAACTGATTGAAATACAAAATAAAAAACAATCATAATTTCGTAAAAGTTACTTACAAAAGTAACAGGAAGGCACCTTTAGGTGTCTTTTTTTGTGGAGAATCAGTTTAAAAACTAAAAGAACCTCAATAAAGTGAGACTTTAATCAGTGGGGGTTTTGTTCATCCCCCACTGATTATTAGTTGAACCAATCGGGCTTTTACGGGCAGTTGATCCCCCACCTAACTTCTTTGCTTCCACTGAATTTTTAGGTGGGGGTCTTACTGCCCGTTAATGCGGGATAAATGAGGTTCAAAAAATCTACTATTTTAAATTACCTTCGTAAAAAGCAACTCCATTTTGAACATGTTTTAAATACCATGTAATCGTCCCGCCACAAACATTTTCATTAAAACTATTAGCATATACTCCATTTGAGTAATAAAGAGTTCTTTTAAATTTACCATTAGAATACTCATAAGGAATTGAGCATGCTGCTTGCTTCGGAGAGCTCACATCTTTTTGTGTGTCAGCTGAAGCCGCTCCAATTCCTCCTGTTAATGCAATACCAGTTGCTAATAGCCCTACTACTAATTTCTTAAACATAATAAATCCCCCTTTAATAGTTTTTATAACTTACAACTTAAATGTATCACTTTTGTAATTTATGTAAATATCTTGAATATGTAGAAATATTTATTTAATTTTTGGTAATATTAGGATTTTATTTTATCAAATGAAAAATAGAGGAATTTAGAGAAGTATGTAACAATGCATAATAAATCAACCAGATATTATGATATACTCACAAAGAACTGATACAAAATTTCTTTAGATTGGAAAACTAAAGTCTTATCTACCTAAAAGGAAGGCGCCTAATGGCGTCTTTTCTTTATTTTCAAAAGGACCTGCTCAATTCATTCTTTAAAACATAAGGTAAAGTGAACCCGTTAAAATCCATGGAATGAACCCTAGTTTTACCCTTTTATCTAAAGGAGGCACTATTGTTATGGGATATGGTGGTAGTTGCGGAGAAGGCTGCGGTTTCGCTGGAGGATTTGCTTTATTAGTTGTATTATTTATTCTATTAATCATTATCGGATGCAGCTGTTTCTGCTAAAAAACTATTAGAAAGAGGTTGTCCCAAAAGCAGTTGAATAACTACTTTTGGGCAACCTCTTTTTTATTGTTTCTTATAAGTAAATTATTTGTATTCCTGTCTATATAATTTAAACGAATAAATAGCTCCAACGAAGAATACAAAAGCTTCAAACAATATAAAGATTTGACGGAAATTCTCGATATCTTTACCAACTAAAGAAATAAATATAGCATTCATTAGAATTTGAGTAGTAAACATACGAGAAGTAATTTTTAAATAAATAGCATTTGTTCTTTCATCTGGTTTACCAATTTTTTTGTAAATAATAATAAGTGCAATTACTGAACCAAAAAATAGAAGGGCTGTAAGTCCTACAACAATATTGAAATTCCCTGTACTTTCTAACATCCATTTATTTAATAAATCAATCATTATTATCTTCCTTTCCTACATAAGAGAATATTTCGTTCTTCTTCACTATAATAAAAAAAGAAAAAGGAAAACATCGAACTTTCTTACAAACATTCTTGTATTCTTACAGTTTTGTCATTTTGTAAATGTATTCATCGCCTTGCCTTTCAATATTTTCTTTGGAAAACATAGTGAATTACGAGAAAGAGCGCTACAAGATCAACTTCCAAGAAGTAGTACACGAAACCTCTTAATTAATGAAATTAGTATGTGGAATACTGTTTATTTAAGTGAAGCAATAAAAGCTTTGAAGAAAAAAGAACATTTCGTTAGTGCTACCCCACATCCATTAACTTAAGGTTTCGGACTATTTTTTAAATTGAATAGTTTCATCCATTAAGAAGATAAAGGAATGAGAAATACGATGAAGAATTAGAATAGATAATGTAAAAAATGGAAAGAGGAGAAAAGATGAATCTAAAATTAATAGATGTAACAGAAGAAAATTTCTTTGAAATTATTAATTTAAAATCAGATAAACTTCAAGAAAAACACATTCAAATATATGAAAGATGGGTTGGTTCAAATGCTTTCTTTCTTGCAGCTTGCCAAACGTTTGGGTTTACTCCGAAAGCTATATATGATAATGATGTTTTAATAGGTTTTGCTTCGTATGGGTTTAGAAATGAAACGAAGCAATATGAGTTAATTAGTATGATGCTTGGCCATCAATATCAAGGGATAGGGTATGGGGTTCCTGTTTTAAAAGCAGTAATAGATAGTATGGTTCAGACGTACAAATGCGAAGAAATATTCTTATCGGTTATTCACGATAATGAACGCGCAAAGCGGATTTATGAAAAAGTGGGTTTTAGGCCAACAGGAGAGATTGAAGAAGGACACCATCCAGAATTAGTTTACTGTTTAAAATTAAAAAACTATGTAAATGTATAAAATTATATATACCTATAGTTCTGTACGAATCATTTCATTTTCTGATTTTTGCTCCATATTCTTTAACATATGAAGCAAAAAAATCTTGAAACACCCATTGCATCTAAAAATTAACCAAGATGTATATATCTCTTATAACGTAAACATCAAGTAACTCCAAAATATACACTGAAAAATCTCTGTAGAAATCTACATATGTCAAATATAACAGAAAGAATATTCAGTCTATTATCTCAACGCGCTGAATAAGTACATTATTGTATGTTAAAAATTTAGCTTAAGGTGGGATTGTATATGACTGAAGATAAAAGACTGAAAAAGCCCGTGGTAAGTTTTATATTACTAACCAACATTATTTTTTGGCCACTTTTTCTGCTTGTAGGAATTACAAAATTATTACATGTTCCAACTTGGATTTTTGATGTAATGCTCTGCATATCAGCTTGGTCTTCCACTTTTGCTTTTATATTTCTATTTAAAAGAATTTATCCTGGACAGAGTTTTATTCAATTCGTAAAAGATAGATTTAAAAATAAACTTAATTACTCTATCGTTCTTACTGTAAGTATCATTCAAATAATTATATTTTTGACGATGTTGTTTCTCATTTCAACTAACAGTGAAGCAAACTCTATTTTTAATAGAACTACATGGGGCGCATTACTTTATTATGTTGTTAAAACTATTGTATCCGGACCACTAGGAGAAGAATTAGGGTGGCGGGGTTTTGCATTAATGGAGCTTCAGAAAAAATACTCACCATTAAAATCTTCAATCATTATTGGTTTTTGGTGGGGAATTTGGCATCTGCCTATATGGTTTACTACAGGTTTTACAGGCAGTAATTTAATCAAATATATTTTGTTTTTTATGATTGCAATTATATCTACTACAATTATTATGACAACATTTTATAATTTAAATCAAAATTTAATTATTCCAATGATCATCCACTTTTTCTTTAACTTATTTATTGGCATAATCAATGGACAATTAATTGAATTAATTATGTATACTGCAATTTTTTATTCCATAGTTGCGATTTTACTTATAATTATAAATCCAAAGAAAGTTTTATATGGGAATAAAATTAAAAAATTTGTTAATAGAGAACATGATTTAATTTAGTAATAGTTTCTACAATTTTTTATGGTTTTTAAGCAATATGATACCTTCTTAACACCAAGTGTACAAGTAAGAGAAGACATCTTAATCAATGTCTTCTTTTCTTATATAATAACAACACAATAAAATTACTATCATATCAAGCTGCAGGATGGCACCTTGATATGATAGTAAAGAATACATCATCACGTTGTCAGCAGGCAAAAGTGTATTCTGCATTTCTGAAAACAGTAGATGACAAATTGTGACCCGCTGAATCTGCTAAGAAAGAATATACAAGAACATCCTTAACATCAGCTTTATTTCCACTAATAATAACATCAAGAAAATCTTCTATTTGGAATTCTGGAGTAAACAACACAATCTTAGTTGTTCTGTTCGGTTCTAAAGAAACAAAAGTACGAGAGATTTCAACTAATTCATTTTGAGTTGGGAAAGAAGTGTTTGGACTTCTCTTAACAGTTACCGTTACATTACTAGTATGGCAGCGTGAATCATTGTTTAACATAATGTTGAGAGCAGTTGGAATAATCCCATTTTCAGAAACTGGAACTCGAAACACTCCAGTAGATTTATGAGCCATATCATCACATCCTTTCAAAATAAAATATATTTACAATATATTAGATGCAAAAGACGTTCATTTTGATAGGGACAAATTATGTAATTAATATATTTATAATAACCCTCGGTATTACTAAGCCAATGATGAAAAAGATTAACAAGTATCGTAAAAAATACGGCCTCCTATTACTTCTTTTAAAATTCTTATCTCAGTATTTATAAAATACATATCTTTGTGGAGATAACATCTAATGAAATTATATATATCAACTACAAAAATCCCCTCCACAGTAAACAACTTACCATGAAAGGGATTCTTTCAAACTAACATTATTCCTATTTCAAACTACCCGCAATCTCCGTAAAGATAACCCCAAGTGCATGTGCACCTGCATCTGGATATCCTAAACTTCTTTCACCAACTGTACCAGCGCGGCCCATGCGAGCTACGATTTCTTTCGTATACTCTGCTCCTTTGACCGCTGCTTCTGCACCTTTTTCAAAGGCAGTTTTCATGTCTTCTTCGCTTGAAGCGCTAGCTAACCAAGAGTCTACACATGGAGCAAGTGCATCAACAAGTGTTTTGTCACCAACTACTGCTCCTCTTCCGAATGATCTTTCACCGATAGATTGTATGCCTTGCAGTGCTGCTTGCAACATTTCAGCGAATTCTTTCACTGTTAGCTCACGTTTTTCGCCTGCTGCTTTACTAGCTGCGCGGAATGCACCGCCCCAAATTGGGCCAGACGCGCCGCCGCAATGTTCCATAATAATCATCGAACAACCGTCAAGGAATGATCCAATCGTTACGTTTTCTTGTTCTACAATCGAATGCCACTCACGTTTTAATTGCTTAAATCCTTTTGCCACACTCATTCCGAAGTCTCCGTCACCAGCATGCGTGTCTAGCTCACAGAACGGTACTTCATTTTTAATAATAATATCGCTCATTTTATCAACGAGATAAATCATGTTGTTTAATGTAATGACATTATCTTTAATAACAGCGTGCTCTTCTGCCGTTTCTAGTTCAAAGGAAACTTCCTTCTCTTCTGTCTCTTCAAGCACATTCACGTACTCTACACTTTCAACTGGACCGTCTACTTTAAACGCTGGTGTATTACACTCTTTTGATAGTAATGTTTTTAGCTCATCATCTAATTTCATTACCGTTAAAGACATACCTGCCATATCGATACTCGTCATATAGTTGCCGACGAATACTCTATTAATTTTAATATTTCTAGCAGCTAATTCTCTCGTCACTGCGTTGTTAAATAGGTAAAGTTCTTGCAGTGGTGTTCCGCCAAAACCGTTAACTAAAAGTGCGATTTCCTCGCCGGCTTTTACTCCTAAATCTTTCATTAAATCATTTGTCATACGGTTCGCTAATTCATCAGCTGACAACATTTTTTCACGTTTAATTCCTGGTTCGCCGTGAATACCTACGCCGTATTCCATCTCATCTTCCGCAAGTGTGAAAGTTGGTGATCCGCTCGCTGGAACTGTACAAGACGTTAACGCTAAACCGATTGTGCGCACGTTAGCAGCTGCTTTTTCTGCGACAGCTTTCACCGCTCCTAAATCCATACCTGCTTCCGCTGCTGCACCGGCAATTTTATGGACTAAAATAACGCCCGCAACACCGCGGCGTCCTACTGTGTACAGGCTATCTTCTACCGCGATATCATCGTCCACTTTTACGTAGTCGACTTCAATTCCATCTTCAGTTGCTAAATGCGCACCGTTTTTGAAATTCATAATATCGCCGCTGTAATTTTTAATAATTAATAACGTACCTTTTTTACTAGCTGTTTCTTTAATTGCTTGATATACCTGAATTTGTGAAGGCGAAGCAAACACATCTCCGCACACTGCCGCATCTAACATTCCTTTTCCGACTAACCCTGCATGTGCCGGCTCATGACCACTACCGCCGCCACTAATTAACGTTACTTTATTTTCGTTCATTTCTTTCTTCTTAATGACTTTATATTTTTTCAAAAGTTCAAGCTCTGGATGAGCCATAACCATTCCGTTACACATTTCCATTACTAATGTTTCTGGTTTGTTTATAATCTTTTTCATTGTGCTTCTCCCTCAATTCCTTTAATATATTGTGATATATTTGAAATCTTCTTCTTACTATCCATGTTAAAATGAAAGCGTTTTATAGTAAACGGACAAAATGGACAATCTGTCTAAAGACACCGCTCTCATTTATGGGTAGGATTTTCATATTACTAACATTCTAGGGATGATTCAGATGACCTCTTCTATAATTTCTAAAAAGATAATCGCGAACTCATTGAAACATTTAATGGAAACAGAGTCTTTTCATAAAATATCAGTGAGCGATATTATGTTACACTGTCAAATGCGTAGGCAAACTTTTTATTATCATTTTAAAGATAAATTTGAACTATTAAGCTGGATTTATAGAGAAGAAACGAAAGAGAACATTATCGACTTTCTCGACTATGAAACGTGGGAAAACATTTTCGATTTATTATTTGATTACTTTTATGAAAATCAAAAATTTTACCGAAATGCTTTTAAAGTCATTGAACAAAACTCGTTTAATCACTATTTATTTGAGCATACGAAAAACTTATATATGAAGATTATTGATGAACTATCTGTAAGCTGTGGATTCAGCCTTTCTGATGAGACAAAAAATACGATTGCCTCCTTTTATAGTCACGGCTTCGTTGGAACGATAAAAGATTGGATTGAAAGCAAGTGCGAAGTAGATCCTTCCATTATGTCTTCTCTCATGAAAAATATGATAAACAATCAATTACTACTATTACTGGAGCAATCAGCAAAGTAATTAAAGGGTGGCAAAAGCAATGAAAAAGATTATGAATGATGTACAAAATATCGTTCAAGATATGCTGCATGGCTTTTATTTTGAACATAACGACAAAGTAAATTATGACGAAACAAATAACATCATTTATGTAAAAGATATCGGAAAAATGAAGCAAGACGTCGCTATTATAAGCGGCGGTGGTAGCGGACATGAACCTGCTGATATTGGTTATGTAGGGAAAGGTATGCTTACAGCGGCAGTAAACGGCAGTATTTTCACTCCGCCTACAGTGGAACAAATTATTGCCGCAACTCGCCTCATGCCAAAAGATAAGAGTATTTTATTCATCATCAAAAACTTTAAAGATGATGTAGCTAACTTTTTAGAGGCTGAAAAAATTGCCAAAGAAGAAGGAAGAAAAATTGACCATATCATCGTAAATGACGACGTTTCAATTGAAGATGATGCTTCTTTTAATAAAAGAAGACGCGGCGTCGCTGGCACTGTTTTCGTTCAAAAAATACTTGGTGCGGCTGCCCTTGAAGGACATTCTTTAGAAGAACTAACAGCACTTGGCCGTTCTATCACTGAAAACTTACACACATTAGGAGTCGCTCTTTCACCTGCCAATAATCCAGTGAAAGGAAAAGCTTCTTTCAGGTTAAACGACGATGAAGTCTTTTATGGCGTCGGTATCCACGGTGAAAAAGGTTACCGTAAAGAAGCGCTATCCTCTTCTGAAATATTAGCGATTGAACTGATGAACAAATTAAAAAGCATTTATCGCTGGAGAAAAGGTGACAACTTCGCTATTCTCATTAATGGATTAGGTGCAACCCCATTAATGGAACAATACATTTTTGCAAATGACATTCGTCGTTTATGTGAACTGGAAGGATTACATGTGAAGTTCGTAAAGGTTGGTACGCTACTCACTTCTTTAGATATGAAAGGTGTTTCACTTAGTTTGCTTAAGGTAGATGAGTTGGATTGGGTGAAGTGGTTGAAGGAAAGTACGGAAACTGCTAGTTGGTAATACAAATAGGATGGTTTCAATTGGCCATCCTATTTTTGTACGTAATTCAGCTATTTAAAAATTTTCGTCCTCAATATTACAGCAAATTTACATTAAAAATGTAAATCCTCATTTCCTTCGTATTTTCCTTTATTAAGCCTTTTTCTTATGAATAATTCTGCGACAATTAAATTGGGTACCCATGCTAACCAAGCAATAATAGCGTAACTAAGTTCAAAATGTTCTATCCCAAATAGAACGATAAACAAAGGTAGCCAAATTCTTAATGTAACTGCCGCAAAGGTTAAAGCATAATTTCTAATCATCCAATTCCGATGCTCTTTAATTTTTTTATTTTTAACTCTATGTAATGCTTGATATGCTGATGTTAACCAAAATACGGATAACAAACCGAAACCTAGCTTCGCTACCAATCCTCCCGTAGCATAAAAGGATAGGTATAGTCCAGAAACACCTCCTAATAATATACCAACCATATAGATTCTCCCAACTATTCGATGACGGTTGATATTCCTTTCTCTAAATTTAGTGGATAATGTAAAAGGACCAATTACTAATGCTACTATACTAGTTATAATATGTATAAATAACATCATATACCAAAACTCACTTAATTTAGATCCATACATAAGCTTCGCTTTTACAAGCCCTGTTTGAAATCCATCCATAATAAAATATTGGACAACAATATAACTAGATACTAAAAGAGCAAAACAAGTAAATACAAACCAAATTTTCCTGTTCAAATTTCACTGCCTCCTTATTACATGAAGGAATTAGATTATACATTACTGTTCATTCTAGGGAAAAATAGAAAAGCCTTCTTTACTGATTTATTCAACACATTGTTTTTATAAACCGAATGACTTACATGCAGCGACGAATAAAATATATGATACAAGGCCCTTCTTCATACATAAAAACCCTCTGTCGTTCTATACTTGAGGGTTTTTTCATTTATTCTCTCTCGTCTCTCATTTTCTTAAATCAATAATTAGCTCATCTGTAATCTGCTCAAGATGGAAAAATCTCTTTATATAATCGATATGTGACCATTTTTCTTCTCCACCAATAATAAATAATTCTTGCGCATCGTACATAAATGAAAAGCTTGGATAGAAACTGTCAGCCTTTATTTCAATCTCACCAATACGATTACTGATAATCTTACAGTCTACCGAATAGCTTAATAACGTATAGAGAGAATCTTGTGCTGATTGGAAGAAATACTTCATAAGTGTGGTTATATCATCACTATTGGTAATGCACACTTTAAAAAAGTTCGTATCATTTTTCTTATTAGTAAAAACTAGCTCAAAATGAAGTTTATTCTCTTCTAAAAATCCTTCAATAAAGTCTCTACATAAATAAGTTTCAAATAGCATATACATAGGAAATTTGTTATGTGTACCCATAAATCCTTTAATGATTTCTTCGAATCCTGTATGCTGATTCCAATTCGTTCCCACTCCTATCATAATAGGGTGATTTAAATAAATAGGATAGGAAAAACTTTTAAAATAAAAAGTGGGGTAAATATAAAATTCCCCTTAAATTTTCACCTTGTACCTAGGTAAAAGAGCCTAGCAATCACATAATACAATTCCACACAAAATAAAATTCTGATTATCTATTTTAAAGGGGATAAAGAAACTTGGAGCTAATTTTTATTCATGAATAGACAAAATTCTTCTAATAACAAAGATGATTCCTCAAATAAAATTGCTGCTTTTATTGCAACGCTAGGAGCTCTATTAGTAAGTGTAGAAGTTTTATCTAATTTTTTGGTTAATGATAATAGCAGTAACAAATTTAATAGTTATATTTTATCTTCAAATTAGTGTTTTTAGTTTAGTAACAACAATCCTTTTTGTAATCTTTTACTTTATATACAAAAAGTTATTTGCACATTCTAAATTTGTAGAAACCTTTTCAAAATATAATATGATTATTACAATAGTTTCTTTATTAATTTTAAATATGCTATACATATATCAAAAAATGTTTAACGGTGCATTAATTACTCCTGTGGTAATAATTATTACATGGTTAATTTACAATTTTATGTTTAAAAAAATAAAAAATAAGAAGAACTAGTTTTATAGAGCAGACTCAAAATGGAGTACTTACTTTCATTGTTTTATTTTGGGAGAATTTTATTGATTTTATTGTAAGTGTTAATAATCCGCCTCAAATATATCTTTCCATGCTTGAGGCGGATATTAATTTCTAATTAAAGTGTACTAATCTATTCCTTCTCATCCCTCATACTATAATACCCCAAATTAACAATAACCAAGAAATACCCACCCATAATTCCAGCAGCAAATGTCCACATGTACTCACGGTGTTCAATTTCATACATAATAATTGCGCCGAGTATGGCGGCTGCAAACCGATTCATCATGCCAAGCATCGGTGCTTTTTCTTTTTTTACGATGCTATTTCCAAACTTTTCGATACGCCTTCCTAAAATCCAGGCGCAGTACATACTAACTATAAGGCCAATGCTTATCCCTACAAACTGTGCTCGAAAAGGTGTCATCAGCCATCCCAGTAACATCACGCCTAGCAAACAATATATTTGTATGTTAAATGATCTTAATGCCATACGAATCATGTTATGCTCCTTACCTTTCCTATTACTCCCATCTTTCGGACTTCAAGCTTTCCGATATATCTTTTTTAAAATGAGGGAATTTAATTTTGCTCACCATTAAATAAGCAAGTACGCATGTGCCAAATGCTACGGAAACTGGTTTATTTAAGAGACATAAAATGAGGAGACACATTGCCGCAAATGGAATGGGCATGCCGATAAATGTCGGAAGTTTGCTTTGCTGCGTGTTAAATCTCGCAAGCCGAAGCATTCCGCAAATACTGTAAGCAAGCGCACATATCATCCCAATAGACTGCAAATCTTTTAACGCGACACTATAGGCGAGAATAGACGGTGCCACGCCAAAGGTAACTAAATCCGCAAATGAGTCTAACTCTCCGCCAATTTCCGAAACAGCATCCAGTTTCCGAGCCACCATACCATCAAACAAATCAAATACCATACCTGTAATAATGAACATGACTGCACCATACATATCTTGAAAGAAAACAGAATAAATGGCCAATATCCCACAAATAAAATTCGCTATCGTCATCATATTTGGTATGTAACTCATCACACGCTTCTCCTCCTTTCTACTCATTACCTCATTCAAGTTCTTACTCATTACAATCAAGATCCTTCTGTTTTTCTTCCAATATCACCTTATTTATTTTCTTTAACGTATCCGTCATTTGTTCTAAAGCATTTATATCGATTTTAGAAAAATACTTCTCAATTAATACATCATCTAACTTAGACAACTGCTCCATATACTTACTACCGTTCGGACCAAGTGTAAGGAAATACTCCCTTTTATTATTAGGATTTACTTGTTTTGAAATCATCTTCTGCTTTTCCAATTTCGATAAAACTTGGCTCACAGCGCTTTTCGATATATTAAAAGTAGTCGCGATGTGATTCGCTGTCGTGTTTTCATTTAAATTAATATGAAATAGCATACTCTCTTGCTGTCCAGTAAGACCATACTCGTCCTTTAAATCTTGAAATAGTAAAATGTAAAATTCAGTGTAGGCTCGGTTCATTTCATTAATTATTTCTTTATACGTTCTAGTCATAGCACTCTTCCTCCATGCTGTTATTTCGGTTTTATCCAAATAGTTAAGTTCACTTAACTTAACTATATTATACCGTTATGTTTGTGTAAAGGGAATAGCGCTCTGTATTTTATTCGCAATGAAAAAAGAAGACATCAATTAAGATGTCTCCTTCTCCTACTTAAGACTCCAAACTCTTACCATTCGTCGCAATTACTTCCTTATACCAATCGAAGCTTTTCTTCTTCGATCTTTTTAATGAACCTTTTCCTTCATTATCTTTATCAACATATATATATCCGTAACGTTTTTTCATTTCTCCAGTAGAAGCACTTACAAGGTCAATCGGGCCCCAACTTGTGTATCCGATAATATCTACTCCATCTTGGATGGCTTCGGACATTTCAATCATATGCTTCTCTAGATAATCAATACGGTATTCATCATTCACTTCATCTTCACCATTTAATTGATCGATTGCACCGAGACCATTTTCAACAACAAATAACGGTTTTTGATAGCGATCGTAAAGTTGGTTCGCTGTAATACGGAAGCCTTTCGGATCAATCGTCCATCCCCACTCTGATTTTTCAAGATATGGATTTTCAACAGAACCGAATACATTTCCGCTCGTTATGCTTTTTAACACTTCTGGATCTGTACTTGTTGCTCGGCTTGCATAGTAGCTAAAGCCAATATAATCAACCGTATGCTCTTTTAAAATTTCCTCGTCTTCTTTTTCCATTTCAATTGTTACATTATTATCTGTAAAGAAGCGTTTTGCGTATCCAGGATAGGCTCCTCTTGCTTGTACATCAATGAAGAAGAATGATTCACGGTCTTGTTCCATCGCGCGTTGAACGTCGTCTGGATTACATGTGTACGGATACGTCGCACCAGCAGCAAGCATACAACCGATTTTTGCATCTGGAATAATTTCATGACACGCTTTTACAGCTAACGCACTTGCGACAAGTTGGTGATGCGCTGCTTGATACTGAATTTGTTTTTTATTATCACCTTCTTTAAACGCTAATCCTGCTCCCATGAAAGGTAAATGTAAAAGCATATTAATTTCGTTAAATGTCATCCAATATTTCACTTTATCTTTATATCTATTAAAAATCGTTTTTGCGTACGTCTCAAAGAAAGTGACAAGCTCTCTACTTCTCCAGCTTCCATACTTTTCTACTAAATGAACAGGTACATCAAAGTGAGCCATCGTAACGACTGGTTCAATGTCATGCTTTAACAGTTCATCAAACAAATTATCATAAAACTGTAACCCTGCCTCATTTGGCTTTTCATCATCACCATTTGGGAAAATACGTGTCCAAGCAATCGATACGCGTAACGCTTTAAATCCCATCTCTGCAAACAACGCAATATCTTCTTTATAACGATGGTAAAAATCAATCGCTTCATGTGACGGGTAAAACTCTCCTTCTACCGGTGTAAAGGAATGAATATTTCCTTTCATAATATCCCAACGTTTCTCACCAGTTGGTAATAGATCAACCGTCGTTAATCCTTTTCCATCTTCTACATATGCGCCTTCAACTTGATTGGCTGCAGTTGCTCCACCCCATAAAAATCCTTTTGGAAAATTAACTTTAGACATATAGAAAAACTCCTTTATATAAGAATGAACGAGGAAAGGTATTACGATTCTCAAAAAATACCTTTCTTCGTTTGAACCTGTATGAAATGTACTACTATTTAACTCCTAACTTTAGTAAGGAATCTCCTGCTTGAATCTTTTCTATTTCCGTTTTTTTGATGCTATATTTATCATAATTTGTAACAACAACTGGTGTTGTCACAATATAACCCGCCTTTTGAATTTCAGATATATGAAACTCAATAAGTAACTCCCCTTTTTCTACTCTCATTCCTTGTTCAATATGAGAGGAGAAAAATTCACCATTTAATTTCACAGTATCCATCCCAATATGGATTAAAATTTCAGCACCTGAATCTGCCGTAATTCCTACCGCATGATTTGTCGGGAACAGCGCAGAAATCGTACCTGAAACGGGTGAAAACAACTTTCCTTCTGAAGGCTCAATCGCAACTCCTTCACCTAGTGCACCTGATGCAAATGCAGCATCGTCAATATTTTGAAGCGGCATAACAGCCCCATGGAAAGGACTAAAGATTACTTCATCATCGTTTGATGCAGCAATTTTTTTACTTGTGTCCTCTGTTTCTGTAGATGTTTGTTTTTTCGTAAAACCGAATAAGTAAGTCAGAATAAAACCGACTAGTAAAGAAACAACCATCGCAAGGATTGCGCCCCAAAATCCAGCAGTAATCCCATCTTTCGGACTAATAAATGTCGGAAGTGCAAATATACCAAGTCCGCCTGTCATATACCCTTGTGTACCGAATACACCAAGTATTCCGCCACCAATTCCTCCCGCAATACAGCTCATAATAAACGGCTTTTTAAGCGGAAGTGTAATACCATAAATCGCCGGCTCTGTAACGCCGAAAATACCTGAAATAAAAGCTGGAATACTAAGTGTTTTTAATTTCTTATCTTTCGTTCTCACCCAAACGCCAAGCACAGCACCTATTTGAGCAAATGAAGCAGCAAATATAAGTGCGAGTATTGGATCAATACCGTGCACTGCTAAATTATTAAAACCAATCGGAATAATTCCCCAATGAAGACCGAATATAACGAGTACTTGCCAGAAAGCTCCAAGTAACAAACCTGCTACTAACGGGCTTAAATGATAAACCCAAAGTGTCGCCTGTCCTAAAAACTGCCCTGCCCACGTCGCAATTGGACCAATAACGAGAAATGTAACTGGTACAACGATTAGTAACGTTAAGAATGGTAGTACAAATGTTTTCACAACATCCGGAATCACTTTCTTTAAAGACTGTTCAACTCTCGCTCCAAAATAAGCAGCAAGAATAATTGGAATAACAGATGATGCGTAGTTCATTAAAATAACTGGTATTCCTAAAAACGTAATATGAATTGGTGATTCAAACATCGTCCCCGCAAATAGCGTATATAATGGCTCACTTGCTTTTAAACCGGATAAAGCCGGATACACTAACGCTCCCCCTATTGCCATACCGATGAATGGTGATCCTCCAAATTTCTTACTTGCTGTATATCCTAAGAAGATTGGGAAGAAATAAAATAACGAATCGCCAACTGCATTTAATATTTGATACGTTCCTGACTGCATACTTAACCAGCCTAACGCTACAAATAGTGCATTCAATCCTTTAATCATCCCAGTTGCAGCTAACACTCCTAAAATAGGAGTGAAAATGCTAGAAAGAATATCTATAAGACTACTCTTTTTCTTCTCACCCGCACTTTCTTCCTCTGTTTCTTGAAACCCTCCAACAGCAATAACTGCTTTATATACGTCGGATACATGGTTACCAATTACAACTTGATATTGTCCGCCACTTTTCATAACAGTCACAATGTCTTCCATACTTTTCAGTACTTCTGTATTTGCTTTCCCCTCATCTTTCAACTGAAATCGTAAACGAGTGACACAATGTACAACGCTACTTATATTTTCTCTCCCGCCAACATTCTTCAGTATGTCTTTTGCTAATTTTTCATACTTCATAGTAACTTTCCCTCCCTACAGTCATGCCTTTTATCATTTTTATAAAAGAAAAAACCTAAACTAACCGTAACGACGTGATACATACGAATCACTCCATTACAAGTCAATTTAGGTTTTGCCTGCCAAACAGTAACAATCCCGTTTATTCAATTACATAATTCATTGCGTTTCGTTACACGATGAATGTGCAACGTTAAGTACACTTTTTCATCTTTTGAAAGATGACTATTATGTGCTTTTTGTAAGTATGCTTCAATTTTTTCTGTACAACAATATGCCTCTTCATACTTACTTTTCACTTGCTCGTATAAAAAATCATCCTCTGCCGAATGCAATTCCTTCTGCATTAAACGCTGGGCAAAGTATCGTAAATGCGTTACGAACCGACTATAATTAAATGAATTTTCATCTAAGTTCATCTTATAGTGGTACTTTACAACATTTAAAATATCTTGGACGATTTTCGTCATCGCCACCGTTTGCTGCATTGCCGGCTCTCCTTGCTGCGCATTCACGAAATGCAAGGCAATTGACCCTGCTTCATCTTCAGAAAGTCTAAAGCCAGTCTCTTCTTTAATAATGTTCAAAGCTTGTAGACCAATTTCAAACTCTTTCTGATAGAATCTCTTAATCTCCCAAAGCAAAGTATTTTTCAGATCCATTCCTTCTTTATGCCGAGTTAAGGCGAAACTTAAGTGATCCGTTAATGTAAGATAAATATAATCACTTAAAGTCCCCGGCAAAACTGTCTTAGCAAACTGAATAATTCTCTCGGTAATCTCTAAATTTTCTACAGGAATTTCAGTTAGCAACCTAGCAAGTTTCTCTGATAATTCCCTTGTTTCTAGTACAAAGGTCTTTTCTATCTTAGATTCATCAATCGTATCGCCTACTTTTTTCTGAAATCCCAAACCTCTGCCCATAAGTACAACTTCTGTCTCATTATCCTTCATCGTACAAACAACATTGTTATTTAAGATTTTATGGATTCTCATAGTGTTCCGCCTTCTTCTTCTTAAATTCACAAAAGGTAATAAAAAAACCTAAACTGATTCCAAAAGCCACACTACACCCGTAGCCTCTAGATCAATTTAGGTTTTGCCTGCCGAACAGTAACAATCCTTTTACTTATTAACTTACCTTCATTATACACAAAAAGTAAGCGGTTGCAATGATGAATTATTGAATATTTTTTTACAAAGCAAACATCATTATATTTTACAATTGCTGCAGGTAGCATTTATCTTTCACTACATCTATCATTCTAAATAAATAAACATAATCATTACAAAAATTCCATATAGACCCATTACTGGTTAAAATGTTATAATGAAATCACCCTACATAGTTACTCATATTTAACTTGAGGAACTAGCGTCTTATTAAGCAATGCGCATAAATCAAATAAAAAAGACACTTTTTACAGTGTCTTTTTTATTTATATTCTCATAGAAAATATCTCTTTTATACACAAAATCTAGCAAATGAAAAAGGAGACTATCATATGGAGCATCCTCTAGCAAGAGAACTACGTAACATACGTATATGCCTTATTATCTTGATCATTGTCATTGCATTTTGGGATCGTGAGAAACCTGTGGAAATCACTGATCATGATAGTGACCCTATCTTAAACACTAGCAATATGACCCAAATTGGCGATAATACATTTGCCTATAAAGATGAATCTGATCAAATTAAAATATTTAAGTTTAACCCAGATACAAATGAAATAAAGCTAATAAAAGAATTTTACGCTAACGAATATTAATGAAATAAATGGGACAGAAGGCACCTCAGGGTGTCTTTTTTTTATTTTCAAAAGGACCTGCTCACATTCAGGCGTCAAACATAAAGTAAATGGAATCCGTTAAAAAACACGAGTGACCCTTTGTTTTCCCCTCTTATTAAAGGAGGAACTATTATGGGATTTGGTGGTAGTTGCGGCGGAGGCTGCGGTTTTGCTGGAGGATTTGCATTATTAGTTGTATTGTTTATTTTATTAATCATCGTTGGAGCTGCTTGCTTCTGCTAAACAAACTATCGGAAAAGACACTCTTATATGGGTGTCTTTTCTTTGTAAACTAAAACATACGAGAACTCAAGCCTTTAGTCATAACTACGACTAAAGGCTTTTTCTATACAAAAAATGAAACATAGTAAAAATAAAATACTTGCTTACATTGTTTTCCGCTTTACAAACTATATCCAAAAAGTTGGATAACTCCTTTTACTACTCATATTATTAATAAATAAAGCAATAACTACAATAACAACGGAACCAATTAAAACTGGTGTTACTAAATAACTCCAACTGTATGCACCTAAAATAACGATAATTGGATTGGCCCCTGCCGGAGGATGTGTTGTTCTTGTTAACATCATAATAGCAATCGACATCCCAACTGCTAAAGCAATTGTCCAATATTCATTCCCAAACAAATGATATATTGATAGACCAATGAAAGTTGAAATCAAATGTCCTCCAATAATATTACGCGGCTGTGATAACGGTGCATTCCAAACTCCAAACGCTAATACACAACTCGCCCCAAATGGAGCCATTAACAATTCTGTAGAAGTTATACTCGTTAAATATGTTAAGGTGAGAATTGTTAAAAATCCCCCCAATAATCCCGTTAAAGAATCTTTTATATTTACTTGTAACGGACTTCTTCCTTTCCCTTTCATTTTTGCAAAATATCGTACACTTATTGGTGGAGCCTCTTTCTGCTTAGCTGCTGCTATATTATCCATCATTCTCCTCCTTTATTTACCAACAATTATATTTTAAACAAACTAACCAGTCAATATTAATTTTAGGGGTTAGTTTAAAAATGCATAAAAAAAGATCAACTGCTATCAGTTGATCACCTAAACTTCTTCACATTTTCGATCCTGGAATTTTGCTACCTTTTTCCGGTTCCCACATATTTTCATAGAACACCATTTTCGTTTTCCACTTTTATCTATAAATAATAAAACACAGTCAGGGTTTGAACACCTTTTAAGAGAAATAAGCTTATTTTCTGCTATTAACGTTAAAGCATCAAATGCAATTACCGATACGAGTACATCCTCAATCTCTCCAACTGGGATAGGTACTAGACTCTGTTCAATGACTCTATATGTAAATGGTGCCTTCTCAATTTGTTTTTCTAAATACGTAATAAAATCATTAGAAATTTCGTGCTGATCAGCAATTGTCTCAAACTGTTTTCTCAGTACTTCTCTTGCCTCTAATATGCTAGATGTAACTTGATCCATTCGTTCTTGAATTCCTATAAGTGTTTTTTCATTCCAAAAAGGCAGATTAACCTTTATTACATGTAGCCATTCTAATACATCTTCATCTGTTATTAATAAATCATAACGTTGTCCACGCCTAACTAGCTCTGTATTTACTAAATCTAATGAGAGATTTCCAGATATAAGCGGGAATTGTTTTGTTTCCTGCATGTACTCATCACCTACTCTTTAAATAATCATATTCCAAATTCATACAGAAGTACAACTTTTTTATAAAGTCACACCCAGAAAAAAGCCCTATTATTAATAGCATCTCATTCATATTTAAAAGAATCTACATATACCTCCTTCCCTTAAAATCATCAAAACCTATTTACAAATCTATAAAAGTAGATATAATATCTTTATGGAACCTTCATTAATTTATAAAGCATTGTCAAATGAAACAAGATGTCAAATTTTATCATGGTTAAAAAATCCAGAAAACCATTTCGACGAAAAACCTTATTTAGAACAAGGAATTAATTTTCAGATTGGAGTGTGTGTAGGAGATATCCAGCTTAAGACTGGGTTAGCCCAATCGGTTATTTCTAGTTATTTATTAACTATGAAAAAGGCAGGGCTACTAGACTCTGATCGAATTGGAAAATGGACATACTATCGTCGAAATGAAGAAACAATACGGGCGTTTTCTGAATATGTCCAA
This sequence comes from Bacillus cereus group sp. MYBK139-1, assembly GCF_051916915.1. NCBI lineage: Bacteria > Bacillati > Bacillota > Bacilli > Caryophanales > Bacillaceae > Bacillus > Bacillus cereus group sp. MYBK139-1. The sequence continues at coordinate 449,457 of NZ_JBQAHO010000003.1, forward strand.
AACGAATTATAAAGTAAAAGCTACTAATCAAACTACCAATTGATTAGTAGCTTTTACACCTTCTGCTTTTTTACAGGTGTCCAATTATTTTTTTATAAAATTGCACTACCTATAAAAGCAAGAAACATAGAAAGGAGAAATTTTTTTAACACATCATATCTAGTTATTTAGATATCTGTTATTGTATTTAACATTACATAAATCTAATAAAATTGACATCCAATCATACTCGCAATAAATGCTCATTTCTTTATTAATGAATCGATTTTACTTTCAAAATAATGATAAGAATGGGGAGTTTTACAAATGAAAAAAGTAAATCCTTTACTTATTCTGACACTAGCAATAGGCGTGTTCGGAATTATTACTACCGAGATGGGTATTGTCGGTGTATTACCACAAATCACTCAGAAATTTGGTATTTCCACTGCTCAAGCAGGATTTTTAGTAAGTATATTCGCGCTAGTTGTTGCTATTTCTGGTCCGTTTTTAATTTTGCTCGTCTCTAGTGTTAATCGAAAAATAATTTTATTAACAGCAATCTTTGTTTTTGTTATTTCAAATATAATCTACGCTTATACAACACAATTTGAAATCATGCTTATTTTTCGTATTTTACCAGCAGCTCTTCACCCACTCTTCTTTTCAATCGCTCTTGTAACTGCTGCTAAACTTGTCCCCCCTGAAAAAAGTGGTCAAGCAGTTACAAAAGTTTTTATGGGAATTACAGTTGGTTTTGCTCTAGGTGTACCATTAACCTCTTACCTTGCAGACCAGTTTTCACTAGAAATTGCTTTCTTATTCGGAGCGCTTGTTAACGCTCTTGCATTCATTGGAATATTAATCTCACTTCCTTCTATGCCTGTTAAAGAAAAAATGTCCTTTGGCAAACAAATTCGCATACTCGGAAAACCGGGATTATGGTTAAATATTTTAACCGTCACATTCCTTTTTGCCGCCATGTTTTCTGTATACAGCTACTTCGCCGAGTACCTTGCAAAAGTAACTTCTATGAATGGATCGCTCATCAGTATTATGCTATTTATATTTGGTATAGTTATGATTTTAGGCAATCAATTATTTGGTGGTCTCCTACAAAAAAGTATAGTAAATACAGTAATATCGTTCCCTATTTTATATTCTATTGTTTACATATTGGTTTATTATTTAGGCTCCTACCTTGTTCCAATGATTTTTATGGTATTCATTTGGGGAATCATACATGCCGGCGGATTAATTGTTGGTCAAACATGGTTAATAAGCGAAGCAAAAGAAGCACCTGAATTTGGTAATAGCCTATTCGTTTCATTCTCCAATCTCGGAATTACTTTAGGTACAACTATTGGAGGCTGGTTTATTTCAAACTTAGGTATTCACCAGCTTATTTGGAGCGGATTTATATTTATACTACTTTCATTTCTATTAATTATAATAAAAATAAAATTTTTCGATTCTAATAATCAAGCATCATTATCAAGTTAATACATTTAGTAACGCCGTAAATTCTTCTTTCATTTTAGATTACGTTCAAATATACAACCTATTTCCATCAGAATCTTTATATTGTTTTTCTCATTATTACAGGATATAAGTCTCCCATAAAGTGGAACTTTAATCAGCCGGGGCTTTGTCCACCCTCCACTGGTTATTAGCCCGCAAATAGCGGGATACATAACCAAGTAAATTTTTATAAACTTACACGTATGATACCCAAAGCCTTTAGCCATAATTACGACTAAAGGCTTTTTTGTATATAACTAAAAAGGAGCTGACTGTATGGAACAGAATAAAAATGGAATCCTCGCTTTAATTGTTTTGTTTGTAGGACTAGCATTTTTTGTTATCGGTATGGTTTATCATTTATGGGGCACGGTTTAAGAAAAAAAGTACTCATATGAGTACTTTTTTCTTAAGATTTCATGTAAAACCATTCTAAACTTACTTACATGCATACAATTATCAATGACGGTTATATAACCGATAAGATTATAGATTATCAATTTAGCAATCTACATTTATATGATTAGGAAAGGAGCTAAAAACTGAAAATGTTAGAAATCATTTTTGTTGCTGTATTACTTTTGTCTAGCATCCAACTTATCTTTATCAAGCGTGGGTTGACGAAAAAGAATGTATTCATCTTAATAATAAATTACATATTCTTATTAGCCACCATCGTATTAATTGGCGCAAACTGGCGTATGATACCTGCTTATTTCTTATTGTTCGTTTTAACATTACAAGTTTTTTTGAAACCAAAAACTACAGCTGTTTCTAAAAAGTTAGTGATGAAAATTTTAAAAGGGGTAGGAATTATCGTAACTGCTATCGCAATGTTCACGTTACCTTTACTTTTCCCGATCATAACACTCCCAGAGCCTACAGGAAAATATACAGTAGGAACGAAAGCTTTTCATTTAATTGATACAAATCGAAAAGAAACTATTGTACCCAGTAGTCATGGAAATCGTGAAATAATGATACAAGTGTACTATCCTGCCGAAAAAGGATCTGGGAAACCTTCTGCCTACTTTGAGAACATAGACGCCCTCGCTGAACAATTGGCTGTAACAAAAGGTGCTCCATATATCGTAACAACACATTTAGGTCTGACAAAAACACATTCTTATCAAGATGCTAAGCCACTTCAAGTTAAAGAAAAATTCCCACTCCTTTTATTCGGACATGGAATGGAATTATACGGACAACAAAATACATTCCAGTTAGAAGAATTAGCTAGTCAAGGTTATGTAGTAATCGCTCTTAATTTCACAGGATATGCAGCAACAACAATTTTCCCTAATGGAAAACGTATAGATTCTGTACCAATTGAATTTACACCTAACGCTTTAAATAACATGGTTCGAAATTGGGAACAGGATACTACTTTTGTTTTAAACGAAGTAATAAAAGGCAATTTTGATAAAAACTTTACAGCTATTGCAAATTTAATTGACGATGACAAAATTGGCATGTTTGGTCACTCTTATGGAGGAGCAACTGCCGCGCAAATGTTAGTAAAGGATAATCGTTTTAAAGCTGCGATTGATATGGATGGTGGATTGTATGGCGATCCAATGCCTAAAGACGGCCCTCAAAAACCATTCATGTTGATGAATGCTGAAGCTACCATTCAGTATATGAAAGAAGCGGAGAATCAAAAGACAGACGGAATCCAAGATGAATTGTTTGAAATATCCTATTTAAGAAATAAAACCATTGAAAAACCTGGCGCGTACACAGTTGTACTTCCAAAAACAAATCATAATAGTTTTACAGATTTAGCAGCATTTTCACCTATTATTAACGAACCCGGTGAAGATGTAGCCGCAAATTATACACTCATTAATAAACTAGTAACTAGCTTCTTCGATCAAACTTTAAAAGGGATAAACGAAAATCATTTAGAAGAAATTCAGAAGCAATATCCTGAGCTTCATCTTATTAAACACTAATAACCATTTCCCTAGTTATGGAACCCCTCCTTATGCTTGAGGGGTCTCCACTTTAACACAATTATAAAAAAAGGCCCCATCACTGGGGCACTCAAAAAATAATATAAGTAAATGAATTAAAACAAATAACAGACAACTAAAATATATATCATAAAACATCATATAATCCATATATATGCAAAAATACATAAAAAAATTTACTATTACATGTTATACTAAAACAGGAGTCGACAATCGTTATTTTCTTCTTAGTTTTAAAGCAATATGGATATATACCTTCTTATCGCATTTGGATTGTACAAGCAAAAGAAGACATCTTAATTGATGTCTTCTTTTCTTATATTTTTATGAATTCCTTTGAGCAGATGCTCTCCAAGCACGAAAAGATGTTGGGTGTCCAGAATGAGCTCTTTGCTTTGCAGCAGCAACAGCTGGTTTTTCTTCAATAGTCTTTGGTTTTTCTTCCACAATCACTGATTTTTCTTCAAGAGTATTCACAGCTGTTTGCATTTTCTCCAGCTGTTCTTTTAAAGCTTGCTGTTCAATCTTTAAATCTGTAAGTAAACGTAAAATCATTTCAGAATTAGCCATAAAGATCCTCCTTCCCCCAATACACAGAATAAAATACAATATGTCATCAGCCGAATAGCGGTGACAAAAATAAGGTCGTCAACTCTCTTAAAATCTAAGCACCTTTATTTTTCAAAAGGACCTGCTCAAGATTATCCGTAAAAACATAAAGTGAATTAAATCCATTAATTAATGGTCTTTATGGAAGGAGGAGTTAATATGGGCTATGGCGGTAGTTGTGGTGGAGGCTGCGGTTTCGGCGGCGGTTTCGCTTTACTTGTTGTACTGTTTATTTTATTAATCATCGTTGGCGCTAGCTGTTGGGGCGGCGGATTCGGCTGCTAAGGGGAGGCACTCTTGAGAGTGTCTTTTTTTATGTCTTAATATGTGAGATTTCCATTCTTCTTTCCCTTTCAATTTATTAGTTCCATAGGCTTTATCCGAAAATAACAATGAGATTGTGCCCCATTTTCACATACATCTCGACTGTAATCAAAATTCATATTATTACAATTAGGATTGTACAAATCAAAAAAAACGCCCGATCATGAGCCTTCGCTTCATTTTCAAAAGGACCTGCTCAGCTTCATACGTAAAAACATAAAGTAAATAGAATCCGTTAAAACACATGAATGCCCCCTTGTTTTTGTCCTCTACTCTAAAGGAGGAACTATTTATGGGATATGGTGGTAGCTGCGGCGAAGGCTGTGGTTTTGCTGGAGGCTTTGCTCTATTAGTTGTATTATTTATTTTATTAATCATCGTTGGAGCTTCTTGCTTCTGCTAACAAACTATTAGAAAGGACACTCTTATATGAGTGTCCTTTCTTCATAAAAAACATCCATATATAGTGGAACTCTAATAAATGAAGATCTTAATATACACTAGAGATATAGCTATGAGATTCTAAAGCGAAACTTTAATCTCTTTTAACTTCTCTAACTCCCGCTTCACTTCTTCTTGCAAATTTTGATCTAACAATTCTTGTTGATTAGGAGCCTTCAAATTATAAAAATAGCTACTAGCAGCTGTTTCTGCTTCTAATTTTTGCACATACGATTCAATGCGGGCAAATCCTTTCGCTGTACTTTCTGTATGGAATGAATCAATTGCTGCATTGCTCTCTTTTATTGCTCTCGCTGCATTTAATCGCGAAACGAGAACAAGTTCTTTATATTGTAGCTCTTCATATTTCTCTTGCAATTTGTCAATCTGTTCATACAGTTTCGCAGTTTGCTCTTTCGTTACTTCATACTGCTTGCGATACAGTTCTGCTTTTTTCTCATTTGAAATTTTTTCTTGCAGGGCTAACTGCGCCATATGATCTTCTCCGCGTGATACTGCGAGTTCAGCTTGACGAGTTCTCTTCGCGATAAGAGCATCCGTCTCTGAAATTAATGCTTTATATTTATTTTCTAAATAATATTGGTGAGAGAGTGCTTTTTGAGCTTTCGTAATTTGCTGTTCTGTTTCACGAAGATACTGCTTCAACATGCTCACGGGATTTTCCAGTTTATCTAACGTTTCATGCACATCCGCCACTACAATACTTTTAATACGTTTTAAAATACCCATTATTACTTCTCCTCCTTACGAATATTACGTTCCCATCGATCTAAAATATCTACCTGTTTTTGTACTTGGAAATCACTGTATAACTCTATATCAGTTGCCACTCTTTTTTCTTTAAACTTTTTATATGCCCAAACAATCGCTACAACAAATGTAAGCATCGGAAGGACTGGTAATACACCAATAACAAGGAGCACTATGCCTGTCCACTTTTTAACCATATTCCCTTCAGACTTACGAATCATAAACCAGCCGAAAAGAACAAATCCAAATGCTAACAAGAATGGTATAAAGAATAAACCACCAAACTCTTTTTCAAAATGTTTTTCATGATGATTTTGTCGCTCAAAGTGATGAGACTTCTCTTTTTGAGCAACGAAAGCTTCTCTTTCTTTATCGTGAGAAACAGTATACGCCGCCTGTTTATGCTTCTCATGATCCCCCCTATCAAACTTCATACTATGTAATCCAAACAATAGGAATGCCAGAAGTAACGGAAGGACCAAAATCCATTTTAACCAACGCATTTTTTTACGCTTATTCTTTTTCATCTGTTCACCACCATCTATCGTTCGTTTTTGAAAGAAGTATAAGATGTATTACCTCCCTTTATCTTTAATACATATGAGTGTAAAACTTAGACGTGAGAAGTGGATGAAAGGAAAATGATGAATGTATGAGAAATATATAAGAAATTTCTCATACATGATAGAGAAAAAAACGTCGATAAATTTAAGTTACAAATATTCAGAATTAATATTAAAATAAAAAATGGGGATAGGGGTATGGGATTATAAAATTTATACATAATGAGGGAATAGAAATGAAACTACAATTAAAAGCGGATTTAGGGCTACTACTAGTTACATTCTTTTGGGGTGCATCCATCTTACTTACAAAGGTTGGACTTGAAGGCATAGAAGAATACAACTTAATCGCATTACGATTTATTATCGCCTTTCTTTTATCAGGTTTAATATTTTACAAACATTTATTCAAAATCGATTTTAAAACGGTAAAATATGCATTTATACTCGCTTCTGTTTTATTTATCGTTTACATTTTCGCGACTTTCGGCACGAAGTATACGAGTGTTTCTAATGCCGGTTTCTTACTATGTCTCACAGTCATCTTCATTCCGATCTTATCAGCTATATTTTTAAAACATATTCCGGAACAGAAAGTTATAGTAGGAATCATTTTAACGATAATAGGAATCGGCTTATTAACATTAACGAGTGAATTCAAAATCGGTAACGGTGACATATTTTGCATACTGTCTGCCTTATTTTATGCGATTCACGTCATCATTACTGGCAGCGTAACGAAACATGTGAACTCCATTGCACTTGGAGTAGTGCAACTTGGTTTCGTCGGCCTATTTAGTCTTATTTTTTCATTCATTATCGAAACGCCAAAGCTTCCTAGCACAATCAACTCATGGCTCATCATCTTAGCCTTAAGCATATTTTGCACCGCAGTCGCATTCATCGTGCAAGTTATCGCCCAACAATACACGACGCCTACACATACCGGACTTATTTTTTCATTAGAACCTGTCTTTTCCGCAGGCTTTGCTTTCGTTTTCACAGGTGAAACACTTACAGGAAAAGGATACTTAGGGGCGACACTTATATTAGTAAGTGTGTTGATTGCTGAGGTAGATTTTAAGAGTTTATTACGAGTTAATTATAAAAAGAATGTGGAATAGATAAACATACCCCGGGAAAATATTCGTTACTATTATTTTCATTCTCTTGTAAATGAGACTTTTTTAGATGCTATCTTCGAATAAGATAGCATCTAAAAAATGTTAAAAGGAATTATTATATTTATGTAGCCTGCATAGTTCACCGTTTCTACATTACTTACTGCACATAGTCATACAAATTTTTCGCTAACAACAAACAAGTTACGGTAATGAAAAGGGCGCGAACATACCCGCTTCCTTTTTTTATAGCAAACCTGGAGCCAACAATCCCTCCAGCAATTTGAGCAATTCCCATTATGAAGCCATACGCATAGTTTACTTGCCCTACATACATAAACATGAACAATGCACCAACGTTACTTCCTAAATTAAGAAACTTCGCCGTACCTGCTGCTTTTAAAAAATCATACCCAATAAATAAAAGAGAAAACATTAAAAATGAACCTGTACCAGGACCTAGAAATCCATCATAAAAACCAATAGCAAAAATAAAAAAGGTAAAAATAATGACGTGTCGACCAGATAATTTCTTATGAGTAGAAATACTTCCCCAATCCTTCTTGAATATCGTATAAATAGCGATCACACCAAGCATGATCAACATCAATGGCTTCAATACTTCTGGATTCATTAAATGAACGGTCCATGCCCCTACTATGGAGCCTATGAAAGTGATTGGAAATAATTTAAACGCCGATTTCAAATCAAGATTACCAGAACGATAAAACACAATATTACTAGTGGCACTTCCCATTGTTGATGCTAATTTATTCGTGGCTACTGCACTTGCTGGATTCAATCCTGTAAATAATAAAGCTGGTAAGGCGATCAATCCACCACCGCCTACAACTGAATCAATAAATGCAGCCACAAACCCAAAAACAATCAAAATCATTAATACAGATGGGTCTAAATAAAAATCCATACTAATAGCCTCCCCTTTAGTCACTATTGTAATAGTAACTATCAATTTGCTAAATGTAAAGAGTTATTGTAACGTTGAAATATAAAGTGAAACTTTAATCAGTGGGGGGTTTTGTTCATCCCCACTGATTATTAGTTGAACCAATCGGGCTTTTACGGACAGTTAATCCCCACCTAACTTCTTTGCTTCCGCTGAATTTTGAGGTGGGGGTCTTACTGTGCCCGTTAAAGCGGGATAACAGCAAACATCGGAGGACAAAAAAAGTGGACTACATAGTGCAACAGCTTAAAAAAATTGGTTTTAATGAATATGAAGCTAAATCTTATGTATCTCTTGTTAAACAGGGGGCTGTCACAGCCTACCAAGTGAGTAAAGATTCGGGTGTCCCAAGAGCGCGAATTTATGAGATTTTAGGTAACCTTGTAGAAAAAGGAATTGTCATGAAGGAAGAAATAAATGACACCACTCGCTATTCACCTCTACCTGTTGAAATCTTTTTACAGAAAGCTCAATCAGAATGGCAGTCTACTTATGAAGGAATCAGTGATTCATTAAAAAAACTCGAAACTTCCGAGGAAAAAATGGATAATCGAGTAATTACTTTAAAAGACAACAAAACAATCATTAGCTATTGTCAGGCATTAATAAAAAAAGCAGAACAACGTATTGTCATTTCAATGTGGGATGAAATGTATGAATCGTTAAAAGAGGACCTAGCTGAGGTAGCTGATAAAGTCACAGTACAAGGTATTACCCTGCATGTTGAAAATCCTATTAAAAATCTAGAATCCCATCGTATCACAGCTTATACAGAAACCCTCTCTACAGAACATTGGTTTATTTTATCGATAGATTCTAAAGAGATGATTTATGGACCATCACTTGAAGAGCGTAATATTGCTTTTTATACAGATGACCCCGTTCATATATACTTATTAGAGGATTATGTATGGCATGATGTTTTAGTAAATCGCCTTGTCCGACGTAGCCAAGATGACTTGGAGCAATGGATTACTGCAGAGAGAAGAGCTTTCTTTATGGAGAAATAAGAAACATATTCAAAAAATAAAGCATAAGTGAATACAATAGAAAACTTATGCTTTATTTTATATGCAAAGTAATACTCCAGTCTTTTCACTATTTCTCCTCCACAAACCGCCCATACTCCTTCAAAAACCGCAGCTTAAAACTCCCCACAGGTCCATTCCGATGCTTCGCCACATGAATCTCCGTCATCTCTTTCTGCTTCGTTTCCTTATCGTAATAATCTTCGCGATACATAAGCATAATGACATCCGCATCTTGTTCAATTTGTCCTGTTTCTCTTAAATCAGATAAAAGAGGTCGCTTATCTTGCCGTGACTCTACAGAACGAGATAATTGTGATAATGCTACTACACAAACATTTAATTCACGCGCTAATAACTTAAGCTTACGCGAAATTTCACTAATCTCTTGAAACCGATTGCCCTTATGCTTCGGCTCGCCCGTAATAAGCTGTAAGTAATCTACAATAATTAAAATCTTTTTATCACCGTGCTTCCTCTTTAACTTACGAGTTTGCATCCAAATATCTTGCACCGTAACGCCTGCATTGTCGTAAATCTCAAGTGGCAACTCACCAATCTCCGCAAACGCCTTACTTACCTTCTCCCAATCTTCCATCGCAAAACGATGCTTCGGATTTTTCAGCCTACCTCCTGACACTTCACCTACGCAAGAAGCCATCCTTTTTAACAATTGCTTACTACTCATCTCCAACGAAAACAATCCAACCGCCGCTCCAGACTTCGCCGCATGCAGTCCAACATTTAGCGCAAACGCAGTCTTCCCCATAGAAGGACGTGCACCAAGGACGACAAAATCACCTTCCTGCAATCCACACGTCATTTTATTTAGCGATGTATATCCAGTCTCAATACCAGTAATCTCTTTCGCATCTTGATGAAGCTCTTCATATAAATCAACTAGCGCATCCTTCAAATCAAACTCACATACACAGTCCTTCTCCTCTAACTCACAAAGTGCCGTAATCGTCTCACCAATAATTTTCTCACTCTTCTCCGCAATAAGGCGCTCTCCCATCTTGTGCCCGAGAACACCCGCCTGATACATTTTCCAGGCACCTCGAACAAGCCCCTCATAATAAGAGAAGTTGGCAATTGTAGGAACTCCATCCATTAACCCTATAAAATACTCCAGTCCCCCGATCCCCTTCAAAAACTTCGGATCTATCCTAGAAGTGAACGTCACAAGGTCAATCGGTTGCCCCTCTTCTTCCATTTTTCGCATTAACTGAAATATAGACTTGTGCACAGGCATCGAAAAATACTGCTCCGTCAAACGGCACTCCTTAATAAGCTCTCCATCAAGTAATAGAGAACCTAATACCGTCTTTTCCGCCTCCACATTTTGAATACTCATGGACGCCACCCGCGCTCCGCTAAAAAGCGCTGCAACTCTTCCTCAGACGGCGCATTCTTCTCCCACTCCTCACACCTCGCCAAAAACTCCTCTGTCTCCCCCGTACTAACAGACGACTCCTTCTTCCTAAAACTCGCCGTATCCGCCTCAACCTCACACACTTTCGTAAATCCTTTCCCGTGCCACCCTCTCAAAATCCCCTTCACATAAGCAATCGTCCGCTTATTATTCTCAAACGCAATTTGAAGAGCCTTCAGCACAAGCTCCTCTGACAAATCTTCCATCCACGCACTCAGTTCCTCTACTGCAAACGGAGACAAACTACCGAAATGTTGCTCATAAAAAGAAAACACACGACTTCCCGTTTCTTCCTCTATAACCTCTTCTTCCGCCCCTGTCTCTTCACAAACTGTCTCAACATCATCCACAGCCAAATCACCAGGCATACCGAAATGCGCTAAAAGCATCGGAACATTCATTTCCTCCTCTACACACTTCTGAAGAAACATATGTACAAACTCCTTATTCTTCACACCCTTAAGCTCACGAAGCACACACTTCTCCACATTCGTATTCGTCACAGGATTATAACGAAGCCAATTTAAAACGAATAACTCCCGCGTCTCCGCATCATAAAGAATCTTCCCGTAATCAACGAAGCGCTGCACAAGCTTATCAACAGTCTCCCGATTATAACCCGTCTCCATCTCAGCTAACCGCTTCGGAAAAGGAAAAATCCCACACTGCGTCGTCTTCGAACAAGTTAACAAATACACATAAAAATACCGCTCCTCCGGCGTCAAATCCAAAACAAAATCATCCTGCCAAAAATTCACCTGCACAGTACGATACACCGCCATCCCAATTCCTCCCGTCCTAATTCAAAATAAAAATTTCCTCTTTGTACTATATATAGGAAGGAGGGCCGGTTTTTTGGCGTGTTATTTCAAATTTTTTTCGACTCCTACTACGGTGTTTGTTATTGTTTTTGTTTTGTTATGTTTTTTCTTAGTGATTTATTACTTGGTAGGGGCTTGTAAGGGGCTTAGGAGGGGCTAGTTATCGGTTACTTCGATTAGGAAGACTCGATCTGAAAAGCCACCTCGTTCTTCTGCTTTCTTTTTTCGGATATTGTTGATTTCTTCTAGTGTTGTGCCTTCGTGTTCGGCTAGGGCGTTTATTAGTTCTAGTAGGTCGGATAGTTCTTCTAGTTTATGTTCTTTTGTGTCTGCTTCTAGATATTCGGTTAGTTCTTCTTCTGTTTTTTTGCAGAGTTCTTTTATGTATTCGTCTTCGGGTAGGATTCTTGTTGTGGGGGTTTTTCCGTTAGCTTCTATTATTTGTGGGATTTTGTTTCGGATTAGTTTGTTGTAGGTCGGCATGGGATTTCCCTCCGTTTGGTTTTTCTTCTATTATAATGGAAAAGCAGTTTAACTAGGGGTTAAACTGCTTCATTGCTTCTTTTATATAGTTTTCTTCTTCGGTTGTGAAGAGGGTTGGGAATTCGGATAGTGGGAGGTTTGATTTTTGGATTATATCCTCTATATCGCTTTGAGGTATATCAAGATAGTTCATTACCTCTTCTATTACATTGAAAAATTCCTTCAAGGTAACTTGAACGTCATGATGACTCGGATCCTTCTCTTCTACCTTATACTTTTTCAACTTTCCTATCACATCCATAAAGTGCTGCTCAAACTTTTCTTTTAATTCCTTATCATTATAAAAAGCTTGAACACTCTCTTTTGAAAAATGTTCCTCTAACCATTCTTTATTTTCTTTCTCCCATATGAAAGTTTGCAGAAAAGAAGAAAACAAAGCAACATCCACTCGTTCTTCCTTTTGAAACTTCTTCGTCATCTCATCCATATGCGAAAGCACCTTCGCAATTCTTTCTTGCTCCGCCAAAAGCAATTCCCTTTGAAAATGCATTTGTCTTAAAAATTCTTCCGTCCCTATATCACGCTGCAATATAATATTTTGAATTTCCCCAAGTGAAAAACCAAGGTGCTTAAACGATTGAATTTGCTGCAGCACATACAAATCATCTTTCGTATATAACCGATGCCCACTCTCCGTATAATCGCTCGGCTTTAATAAATTAATCTTGTCATAATAACGAAGCGTCCGCACCGTAACATCCCCAACACTTGCAAACTCACTAATCATCCACGCCATATCATCACCTACTCCGCTAACTTCTCTTTCACATACTGAAGCATATGAGAAAAACTCATCTCATTCTGCCGACAATATTGAAACAAACCTACAACAAGCAATAAAAAAGGAATATTTCCTCTATAACAATTTTCATACTCACTAATACCATCATAAAAGTACTCATACTTTCTTTTTCGTAAAACAATATAAATAGCAATAAACAACACTGCAATCATAATAAAAATTCGCTTTCCCCTTATCTCCACTTCTTGTTTCATCACCTATTCTCCTTCCACAGCGTACTTATCTTCTTTAAATAAAGGAATTCGAATGAAATAACGATATGGTTCATCGCGTATTACTTTCCATGCAACAAAGATCACTTGAACGACCTCAAAGGCAAATACGATCCAAAACAAAATATCACTAATACGTGAACTAATATTAAATAGAAGAAAGATTAACAAATGAAAGTTAAATGCTTTTCGACAATGGTATTTGTACACCTCATTTTTACGTGCCAGTGTGATGTACATGAATAGTGGTGAAAAGATTCCTATTGCGGCTGAGAGTAGTAGCATAATGATGGTGTTTCTTTTTTCTTTTTTGGTGGTTTTCATGAGTGGTTTGGTCCCCCCTTTTTAATTTGTCTTCTTTAGATTAGGGGGTGACGTTGGGGGAGGTGCAAGGGGAAATATTTTTTATAACAATGTTATTAAAGTTTATTAGAATAGATAAAGCAAGACTTTATCCTTGAAAAGAATAGAAAAGTCGTAAACTCATTCACAAGTAACGTCATAAAAATGATAAGCTATAAAATTTTAATACCCAAACAGTTTCCTTTTTTATCTTATTTTGTAGTGACAAGCTCTTAGCGCAGCAAAATGACAAAAGATGATTTATAATGACCTTCATAATTATTATTATGTGTATAATGGTAGAGAAGGAGGAGAAATATTTATGCAAATCTTATTTATCTGGTTTCAAAAATATAAAAAACTTAACAACTTTCAAGCGAACCTTGGTGGAAATTATAGTTTTTATTACGATAATAAAGATACACTAACGGTAAAAAATAACGATATTTATATCTGTGATTTTTTCAAAGACAGCATTGAAAATAAAAATATATACAATTTAGATATTTCTGCAATAGTTGGTGATAATGGGTCAGGAAAGTCTACTATTTTAGATTTTTTAGTAGAACTTATGTTAGACGATAATGTAAGTGATTATATAATAATATATTCTCAACATGGAAAACTATATAAAGATTTTAGATTCCAACACAATTTATACATAGATTATCAAACTAAGGATAATGTTAATATTAAAACAAAGAATTTTTATAACCCTAACCATTTAACAATGCTTTTTTCTAATATATTTGACGTAAGATATCTAAATAGTGGATTTTCAGAGGATAGCGAAGAATTTATAAATCTTTCTACTAACGCTTTATTAAGTAGACATGAAAAAGCAACCGATTTTATGTATGAAGAATTGCAAAGGCAGATCTTCGTGGTTAACAAATATAATAAAAGATTTAATATAAACCACGTGATTCAACTACCTAAAAAAATAAAAATCGAAAACAAAGAGGCGATAAATTCCCAAAACATTCTCACCAACTTTTTGGAGCATGACGAAATCAAAATTTTTAATTGTAAAAATTTAAGAGAAAGTAGTGGCTTCAAAACAAAATTCCAATTCAATTTTCTAGCAAGTTACATTACAGAAGTTAAAAGTATACTTATAGATGCTGAATTTGTACTAACAGATCAAGAATTACAAAAAATTATAAATTCATCAATAAAAATGGCTAAAAGTGAAAATAATTTCTTTATTATTTTAAAAGATAACTTAAATACATTAGCAACGAAATTGCATTTAAGACTAGATTTTTTAGATCAAATAAAGAGTTTATCACATGATTATCTACAGCTTTATAACTCCTTCATAAATTTAAAAATCAATTTAAATGAATATATCAAAACCGATTACAGAACTGGTGAGGATATTTGGGAAGGATATATAGAAATTGATAGCACTTTACCTGATTCAAAAAACTTTATTGATCTATATATCGAAAAATTTTCACATTCAGATTTCCTAAAATTCTCATGGTTAGAAATGAGCAGTGGACAATTTAGTTTTTTAACATTATTCTCTCGATTTTGTTATGCCATTGAGCAAATAAGTAATAAACAAAAATATAATTCTTATTTATTATTAATTGATGAAGGAGATTTATACTTTCATCCACAGTTACAAAAGGATTGGTTGTATCATTTTATTAAAATTATTGATGTTATTTTTAATGGTAGCATTCAAGTAATACTAACAACGCATTCGCCTTTCGTCTTATCTGATATACCTAATACTAATGTCACTTTTCTATCTGGAGAATTTAAAATAGGACATAATTTTATAGAAGGACTAGATGGTAGCCCAAGAACGTTTGCCGCTAATATCAGTGAGTTACTCTCAAATTCTTTCTTTATAAAAGAAGGATTGATAGGAAAATTTGCTAAAGAGAGAATAAATAACTGTATTAGATGGCTATTAACTGCCTCGCCTTCTGAAGTATTTGAAAAAAGGAAACAATTATTAAAGTTTATAGATTTAATTGGAGAGCCTATTTTACGAAATAAAGTTCACGATATCTACCAAAGTAAATTAAAATTATTTGAAACGCAAGATTTAGTAAACCTTATTGAATTGTTTGAAGTAAAGATAAAAGAATTAAAAAAATTAACTAATGAGGTAGAAGATGATTGAACTTACATTTACTCCAGACATAATTAAAAACCACTGGGATATGGTTTTTGGGAAAAATAAAAATGATAGCAGACGGCTGTATAGCAAGCTAAAAGAACTCGTTGATAATGAAAAACAAATTATTAGAAAACGTGTTTTCAAATGGCTTTTGGATAATTTAGAGCCGTTAGTAATTGGAAATTTAGACATCCTCAATTTAGCAGTTACTGCGTATAAAAAAATGACTAAGCCACTTACTACTATAGATCAAGAGTATATATTAAATAAATTAGACATTTTTTTAAAAGAATATGTATACTTTAAAAAGGCTAAGGCATGGAATGCTTATAAACTTCTAAAATCACTTGAAGTTATAATCTGTCCTTATTGTAATTCTCAGTTTACATTTATTTATCAAAGTTCAACAGGAAAAACCAGAGCTACTATAGATCATTTTTTTGATCAGGATTCCTATCCTTTTTTAGCAATTTCATTATATAATCTAGTTCCTTCTTGTAAAATATGTAATTCAGATTTAAAGCATACTAAAGCAGTGAATCTAAATACACATTATTCACCATTTGAAACAGGAATAGAAAAACGTTTAACAATAAAAAGAGAAATAGTAAAAGCTTCAAAACTTATTTCAAATTGTAATTCGAATAGCGAGGATTATGTCGGAACCATATTAGGCGCTAATGAAGATTTTAATATAATTTTTGATTTTGATGAAAACGAAGAGTATTACGGTAATAAAATAAAAGGCAATATCGAATTGTTTCATTTAGAGAAAATTTATAATGCATTTCATAAAGACTATGTAAAAGATATAATAAAAAAAGCTATTATTTATAACGAAGTTTATATAAACCAGCTCACTACTTCTAATACACTAATTTTTAATAATGAAAATAACCTTCATACTTCTCTATTTAATGTAGTAACAGAGGATAAAAAAAAGCTACTAGGGAAATTAACTAGAGATATAATAAAAAATGAATTAAATAAGAATTAATTTACTTAGGTACATATGGAATATGGGCAATATGATGAAAATAAGCTTTCCATCGATTATGGGATAATATCCTATGAGCAATAGCTAAGGAACTACATTGGCAGAAACTAATCTTTTCCCGCCAGTAGACATTAACTAAGCGTATTTTATTCCACGGCCTCTCTCAAAAATCCTATTAGAAAAGACCGTGGAATTTTTATTAGAAACATTACTCCTCATAAAAGATATCCTTCAATTTCTTAATCAGTTATTTCGTATATTTTTAGATATCTCGACTAAAGCTCCTTCTGTTTAGAACATATCTGTATGCTTACTCAACACCCTTAGGTCCCCCAACCTAAATGATTATCCCTAATCCTTATACTCTCTCCTTTTTCTTTAACTACTTTCTTTAACGAATCAATCTCAATTATTCCTCTTGTCTTCTTAGCATGACAATTAGGACATAATACCCAAAGGTTATCAAAGGATTCTCCTCCACCTTTTGATTTCTCAATAATATGATCCACTTCTATTATCCAACCTTTTTTATTATTAGCCTTTATGTATTCTTCTTTAAACCCACAGACTTGACAGGTATGATCTTCTAATATCGCAATTCTCTTTTTTTGAGCACTACTTTCTTTTCTTCGTTTTGCTTTATCACCAATTTTTACATACTGTTCCTTATAATCTATAAAATTTTTGGCTTCCTCTAATATAATATCTCTTTTCTTCTCAACAAGCTCACTTTCTACAATTTCTTCATTATAAAAATAGTAATCATCCAATATAAAGCTATCAATTGAATTATATAAACATAAATCACTACTAAAACTAATATTAATATGATGCCGTTTTATCTCTCCATTTTCTTTCTTTGTAACATTCGCTTTTTGAATATACCTATATAAAATTTCAATTGGTAACTTAACTATTCCTTCATAGCCTAAAATGAAGATTATATGCGAAATTTTCTCTGATTTATATAATTTGATTGCATTTGGAGTTATTCCAAACCAATATTTCTTTCCGTCAGCAGATATCTTGGAATATTTCACCACTACCTTCTCATGATTCACTAAATAAAAAAATTGTATTCTTTTAATTGTTTCACTTTTTTTATATCCGCCTAACATTTCTAGTGCATTGATATCACTGAGACCTCTTCTTGTATCCATATATTCTCCTTCCATTAAACCAATTAGTATTCAAGAATACATATAATTATACTAAATTAATTATTTTATCTAGAAAATTAGGAGAACAGAATTTTCTGAAACCTTTCAGTTTCATTCAAGAAATTCCTTTCTCCTATAATAATCAACTTTTATTCTATCCTTTTGTTATATAAGCGAACTTAATACAACTGCTGATTCTTTAATAAACCCTTTCCAACAATCTTCTTTCTTCGCCCATTGTGTTACGTTTTGATCACCTGCAGATTCTCTTAAGTAATTTAAAGCATTATTTGCTATTGTTCTTACAACATCTTCCCATTTATTTGAAAGAGCCTGATGCTGCCATACTTCTATTAAATCAATTTCCTTACCATATAAATAATTCAACATCGCTACTGTATAATAAATTACATTTGCTCTATAACCTTTTAGCTTCATACTTTCCACAATTTCAGTTACAAATGCATTAATAATCTTTCTAGCAATAAGCTTTTTATAGTATTCATTATCAATACTTAGAATACTCTTGATTACTTCACCTTCATCATTTGTAATAGAACTTTGTTTCCAATATAGGCTATTTAGGTCCATAAAACGTTTGAACGCTTCTTCTCCACCTTTACTAGACACATATGGGAAGCCTTCCCAAGACATGAAATATTTCGCCATCTCTACTTTTGTTATGACGTTTTCTTTTGGGTACATTTTCTTGAAAGCAGTTTGTTCTTTCCCTTTTGAACGTCTCCCAATATCCACCATATACTGTCCGCGTGCACGTTCGAAATACCACTTAGACTCTTCTTTACGATTATCCTGTGTCGGGATCCATATATTACGGGAAAACTTTTCAATATCAGACATAAAACGAGTATTCGCAAGTAAATCTGACTTATTAATTTTATTTTGAGTATTAGCATATTCAGATATTTTCGATATCATTTCATCCTCAAATACATGTCGATCCATTTGAGCTTCATTATTTTCTATTTCTTGCGGAACATTGATGATAGTAAGTTTTGTTTGTACATAAACTCCCTCTAAATCAATATCATTTTTATACGCTTGATGTATAGAAGCCGTTGTTTGACCACCATTAACGATCTGCCAACTTGTTAGTGTCTTGATTCTAAATAAATTAGATTCCCCGATTCTTTCAATATCTCCTGCCTTTGCAACACTTGAAATACCATTGTTATAAGCAATAAATAATTCACGCTGCCTTGCATCCTTTAGTGTATCTCTGATTCCTTTATTTGTTCCACCACGTGCTTGTAAAAAAGAACGGACATTTCGTTCAACTAGTTTTGGTCCCCATTCATCATACAATTCAGCTAAGAGCTTCGCTGGGATAACACCAATATAACAATCTATTAATCCATTCTCATTTTCATTTGGAATATGCATCATTTGTAACGCTGAACCATATTCTGATTCAAAATGTATATCAAATTCTCGTATGCCTTGTTCAGCCTCTGATAATTTAAAAATTCGATCCATATCCCAAACATGTACATTAACAGTTTCTACATTAGGAATATTCAAATCAATAGGTTTGTTCGAAATGTAAAATTTACTTGTGACTACATAGATATTTATCTCTTCAATTTCACCTTTTTTATCCACGATCATCTTTGCTACATCATAATATTCCATAGAACGATCCGCTAATTGTAAAATTTGTTCGGCATTTGTGTAAAAGCGCTTTGCTTTATTAGCATACTCTTTTAATAATGTCATGTTAGCAACTGGCAAGTCACTTTCTTCTAAAAACGGCTCATACTCTACTACATATAAACTTAGAGTATTTACATCTTCTTGATATATATACCCATTTAGTTGAACTTTCATTTCCTTCTTACTAAAATACATAATTGCTGGTTCATCTTCAATATTTATAAATGGCAACATTTCTTGTAAGAAGGGAGTTTGTCTACTCCCTACAATTTTTCCTTCTTGTTCGATCTTATCAATAAACTCAGTAAAAAAATCCAACTTCCTTTTTGTTTCATTCATAGTAACTCATCCTTATTTCAAATTAAATATATCTTCTACCGATACCTTAAAATTATTACAATGTGACAGATCTATTGAATATGAAACATTAGTAATACCTATTGGTAAATTTTCCGAAGTCAACTTTGGAAAACTCGCATTCGCATTATATGCTAACTCTTCATGTACAAAAAAATAATTTTCATCATAATCTTCGCTCATTACCCCAACCTCTAATAGTAGATCGTTAAATTTTACTGCTAATGAAGGTGCTCGCTCAATAAGTTGTTTTTCTATCGCTTCAATTATGTTTTGAAGAGACTTACCTACTGACTCATTCACTTCAATCTTTAATACATATAAAAACAATCTATCAGTAACTGGATTAAGCTCTAATTGCTTTTCATTCGAAATTTTAATTTCATCTCTTATTCTAGGTGCAACGGTTTTAATTTCTACACCACTATTTTTACTCACAAAATCTATTCGATTTTTTAATGGACCTTTCCAATCTTTAATAATTAATGGAGGCTCTTGCGGGAAATTCTCAAGCCATTTATTAATATAATAAAGTTCTCCAAATAAACCCATTTCTTCTTCAAGAGTTAATTTAGAATCCCATTTCCGCTTGAAAAAATTATGCCAACGATCTAAAACCTCATATACTACTGTA
The DNA here is from genome assembly GCF_051916915.1 of Bacillus cereus group sp. MYBK139-1. Classification (NCBI taxonomy): domain Bacteria; kingdom Bacillati; phylum Bacillota; class Bacilli; order Caryophanales; family Bacillaceae; genus Bacillus; species Bacillus cereus group sp. MYBK139-1. The sequence continues at coordinate 469,874 of NZ_JBQAHO010000003.1, forward strand.
TATAATGGTAACTCTTCTTCTATTAAAATATGATCTACTAAATTTTGTAGCACTCGCTCAAAAATTTCTTCGCCTTCCTCTACAATTTGAGAAACGACTAAGAAATTTTTTTCTTTTAATGGGCCAATTTGAGAAAAATACTCTTGTCCTATATCAATACCCCGCCATTTCGGAAAAGATTGTAATTGCTCTTCATCCCAATTTTCATTCGTAATATCAACATAGATTCTTCGTTGTAGATTTAATAGATCTATCCCAATTAATATAAATGGTTTTTGAAAGTAAATAGGCTCTAAACGATAAACATCATCTGATTCCTCATTTTTTAATTGTTCGATTAATAACTTGAATCTTTCTGAGATATTAATCATTAGAAGCACCCTTTCCAACTGTATTATTGTAAATATAGTCGCCCTCTTCTCCAACTCGTTCTCCAGATTCAATATCGGTAACTGATACTATATCTGGGAATGAAAATGCTAAACCAATTGGAACAAGATTTTCATTAAAATCAATATTTAATGTTTTAAATGACTTAACTTGAGGATGCAATGGATAAATTAAAATAAGTGGATTTTCATTTGCTCTTAACTTTATATTCTTTTTTTTATCTATAGTCTTATGTTCAATATCAATAAACTCTTGATTTGCTGCAACAATGGCTCCTAAGTCTACAGTACCGATCCCTTTACTCTTTGCATAATTAACACTACGAATAACTGCACTTTCTATTGATATCTTTCCTAAATTGACCTTCCATGGGGTAATACCATAATTGATTGTCTTCTGACTTCTTAATGTGGCCTCTGTTATATCTACAACAGCTACATTGAATTTCTCTAACAATCTTTCCTTATTCATTTTGCCAATATAATCAGCAATCTTTTTGCTATTAACAATTCTTGCTGAAGAAATCGTTTTGTAATTCTTCAAGAAGCTTATAATAAATTGACTAGGAACATCTTTCGCAATATGGTACTTAGTATCTTTTCTATATATTTTAAACTCTTGTTCTATACTATTAATAAACTGAAATGTAGCTTCCATATTATTCATATAGAACTCTTTATTTTTTTCAAAACTACGTGTTTGTTGCATTGTTCCTGTATAATCAATAAGCGATTCAGCTGTTCCCATTTTTGCTGGGCTTGTAACCTTCATTGTCTTATGTTTTAACATCTTTATCGCATACTCTTCAGGCGTCGCACCATCTTTTGCTAACCTTTCGAACTCTTCCCTTAATTCCCTCATGACTCTAGCAAGATACTCAAAGTTTTTAGCAATTTCATTACTCGTATAAATACGACATAAATCCATATACCCATTACGAAAACCAAACCAACGCCCCATCTGCATTAATGTATCATACATAGAACTACCACGATAATAGTAAGAGATAGTTAAACCTTCCAATGTCAAACCACGTGATAATTTATTGCCTCCGATTGCAATTACATATAATCCATTTTCTTTATATTTATCATACTCAAGGACTTCTTCGCTTTCTCCGTTAATCTCCATTACTTCAATCTTTCTTGCTACATCTTTAATTTCTTTATAAATCTCACCCCAAGTAAACACTTGAAATTCGTTATAACACTCGAAATTATTTTGAATTTCCAAAAAATCATTTTCATACAGGTATTTTATTTCATTTATATATTCACTTTTCGAATTATATATTAGGTCATTTGATAATTTTTTATAGAAGTCTTTAATAACACCACACATAGAATTCTGAACATCTGTAAGTCTTGATGTATGGATTAACATTGAATTATGATTGCCACGCTGACCTCTTAGGTTTCTAATTGCTGTAGAAAGTAAAAAGGCTAATATGGATTCCTGCATAGATTTAGGAACCTCAGTAAAGAATCCTGCATCCTCTTTTGTTCTAAGTTTGTCTAATATAGAAATATCCTCTAAACTTAAATGTCTAATAAACATTGGCTTATTGTCATCCATATAACCTGTTGTATTGAAATATTCTGCTGGTCCACAATACGCCTCTGGTTTAGGTAATGCAATTGCAAAATCCTTAGGATATAGATCTTTACCAACTTCAGCGTGATCTGCATCCGCTTTAATTAGTAAATTAGCGAATGGTGTGGCTGTATACCCAACATAAGATTTTTTATTAAACAAACTTAATAGTTGTCTAATCAACTGATTAATCTTACTAGGATCATCCACCTTATTCCCCGAAGCATCAACACTAGCCTGATCTGCTTCATCATCTACTATTAACACTGGTGGTTGCATACCTGAATGATTAATACTACGTTGTAATAGTTCAATTAATTTAGGGAGTACATCTTTTTGTTTCTTTACCACAAGTAATATTGGTTTATCTAAATTTTTAATACCAATTGCATTATTAGTAGAGATATCATCTTGCACTGTAGTCCAAGTCTCAATTTGTGTACCATCATTTCTAATAACTGCTACCCCTTTTTTCTCTCCAGTAATTGTATCTACTGTTCCAACCACTTCACGTTCTAAGCGCAATTGTGTTTGAGAACGTAAGTCATTATGCATACCAGCTAAAACAATTACTAGTTTATATCCAACATCAAAAGCCTTATTAATTAGGCCTGTAAAATTTGCTGTTTTTCCAGATTGTACATACCCTAAAACTAAACCTCTTTTATCGAAATCTTCTTTACCTTTCGGATTACCAAGGCTTTTCAAAATATCATTTGTTGTTGAATCAATAGTTTCAACTGTATCTTGGGACCATTCTTTAATTTCTTTTAAATATCTTTCATAACGTGGCCAAAAATAAGAATAGTTAGGATGTGTTTCTTTAAACCACGTATGATTATCTTTACTTCTCATCACGCTTGCTTTCTGAACATTTATTGAAGCATATTTCGAATAGACTTCTAAAGATATACTTTCTAACATATCCGCATCCAAACTCATATATGATTTGATAATTTTCTTTCTAGCCGTTTCCATAGCTAGTTCTAACGGTCTATCTATACCAGTATTCTTAAAAGCTATGTATAAATTTTCTACAATGCCTAGATATTCATCACGTATTACTTGATACATCTATATCCACTTCTTTCTCAATAATTGTTCTAATTGTATAAATCTCTATACCTTCAAATCCCGCCATCATAGAAATTGTTTCCGCAACCTTTTCAGCATCTAATTGGATACCTGTACTAAATAAGATTTCAGCATAATCAATAATTAGTTTCTTTGATTTTTCATCAATCTGCTGCACTTCTTTTTTTACCATATTAGCGGTTTTCAAGAGATTATTAGGCGAACCCAGTTCAATCAATTTAAGATATACGTTTAACTTTCTTCTCACATCACCACTAACTGTTTTTAAAATATCAGTTAATACTGGATGTGTTCGATTTAAAATATAAACACTGTTCACATCATCACTAGCTAGTTCCCATGTATTTAAAGTACCCTTTATTTTCTCACCTGTTCGAGTAGCCTTTGTACGATATAACATTATTTCCTTTGATAGCTGTCGATAATATTTTGCTATTGCCATTAAATCTTCTTTAGCTTCATCCGGAACAGAAACAACAGACTTTTTTACATCGATCTTCCAATCATCGTCAGCTTCATTTGAAAATTCTACTTTTATCCTAACTAGTTCTGACGGTACTTCCTTCGAAAACATACCAAACCAGTCTCCAAAACTAACCAATCGATTTTCTCGATATATATAAAATCCTTGCTGATCACGCCAACCTTTTACACCACCAGCATACTTATAATCTACTTGATTAAATGTAGATGGATGTGGCAAAACATATGGGGTAATTTTGACTAACTTTTTATTTACCCTTATTACTTGTTCTTCCCCTTCAATCCTCCTCTGGTTTCCTTCTAAAAATGGATTCCAAGGATATAAGCTATTTCCATTTATAGTGATTAACAATCCTTGCTCTAGCTTTATATGAAAAACCATTTCTAAATATTTATGTATACGCTTTATTTTTGAATAATAGCTCTCTTTTTTCAAAATTTTATGTGTCCCAAATCCACAAAATCTATCTAATCTATCAATAAAAATAACAGTACCATTCTCTTCCTCTATATGGCCCACCTTATCCTTAACTTCAGCCGGAATTGATTTGAATAAGAGCCATTCATTTTCGTCACTAACATAGTCTAAATCCCAGCAACGCTCTGAAACTATTCCATCTTTTTTTGTAATAATACATAATCTTTTTCCTAGGGAAAAAGATGCTGTTTTTAACCCCATCCCAAATCTCCCTAATTCCTCTTTCTCCCTTTTATCCCTAGGATCCTTTGAACCAATCGTCATAGCTTTTTGTAATTCTTCATCTGTCATACCAATTCCATTATCTTCTATTCTGATATACCCATTTCCCATATCATATTCAAATTCAAGATGAACATATGTAGCTTTTGCATCAATGCTGTTATCAACAATATCAGCAATTGCTGTTCTTGCATTATAACCAATACTTCTCAAAGCCTGAATTACAGGAGTTGCAGAAGGTTCTGTATAAATTGTATCCATAATAACCACCCATTTTTTTACTCTTACATTATTCTAGCAAATTCATATAAAAAAAACAGCAATTCATTCACAAATGAATTGCTGTTTTTATCCTATTCGAAATCATCCTTTAAATATTGATTAGGCTCTTCTCCTAAGTAATGCAACATTTTCTCAGCTATCGCTCTAGCCATCAAAGGCGGTACCGCATTACCAATCTGTTGATATTGTCTATCTTTAGATCCCTTAAAGATGTAATTATCCTTAAAAGATTGTAATCTAGCTGCTTCCCTTATACTTAATGCCATAGCTTTCGTCGGATGTTGCCACATTGACTTTCGAACATTAATAACTGTTGGTGACGGGGTATCATAATTTAATCTCAAATATACCGTATTTTGTGTTCTAGATGCATCCGTATATGACACGTCCTTAAGCTCAGATGAGAGACTGTGGAAGTTTTTACCATCCGTTCTCTTTATCTCTTCAAAACGTTGCTGACTTAATGGCTCACTGTCTGTATTTATATGATTATAAATCACATTATCGTTCATACCTGAACGATAATAATGCTGCATTACAGTTTTATTCAGCTCAATATTATAGTCAATCCTGTGGGACTCAGTACTTTTAGCAGGAGTAATACCTTCTAGATCGCCAATTGCATCTCTCACAGTAAAATCTATCTGGGTATATCTCTCAGGAAATTTAATTTCCTTATACTGTGTAGCACTTGATTTTATTCCTAAAATCATAAATCTTTGACGTTTTTGCGGAACAAAATAGTCATTTGAGTGAACTGTCCCTTTCTCTACTTCATACCCTAAATGCTTAAAAAACTTTTCTAAATATACAACAATATTATAGGACTTTACTTTAACAATAACCTTTAATGTTTGATCAACCAATACAAGTGGATCTCCTAATTTTACAATACGCTCTTCTTCAAGTTCTCTCAAATATCTTAATAGTTGATTAATCTCAACAAATCCCTGTAAGCTCGCTAATGTTTCTTCATTACTCGTATTATTACCTTGAATCAGTTTCTTAAATGACTCGACAGTTTCATTAACTATATTCACCAGACGTTCTTCATCTTTTAATTCACCGAACTTATATTCAGAAAGAGATTTTATAATTTTTTGAATCTCTTTTAATTCTTTCTTCTCTTTAAGGCCAATTGGATTGTAAAGCTTTTTCCTCTTCAATTTGCGGACTACACTTCTAATTCTTGAAAGCTCCATTTCACTTGTAATAAATGGTTGCACACATGTAACATTTAAAATTTGGTTAAGTAAATTTTCATATTCTACTTTATCAGTTTCAAGTAGAATTAATTCATCTTCTTGCCAAAAAGGTTCTTCGTCACCACTTATATCACTTAAATGTTGTTCAGAACTATACATACAAATTGAATCTTCTACATATTCTGTCACAAAAAACTTATGTGTAGGGGAACTCATCGTTTTAACGTTCTCCATTAAAAAAGCCACCGGTCTAACCGTATCTATAGCACGTGCATATTCTTTTACAAGCTGGTTATTACCTGAAATCAAATAATTTTTTTGTCTATTAGCATTCGAAAAACCTTGGCAGGGTGGTCCACCAATTACTACCGTTTCTGATGGCTCAATTCCTTTTTGCATCATAAACTCATTAAAATCAATGCTACTTATATCACTTATTTCACTATTTTTTGGTTTTATTATTATCTCTTTATTATTTTGGTGATTACATATATAGGTCTCAACAGCTTCCTTATTAATTTCTACAGCTCCAACTATTTCAAATCTACCTGTTTGCTCAAAACCATTACTTAACCCGCCAGCGCCTGCAAATAAATCAATTATTTTATACTTTTTTTCTAAATTTCCATCTATATTATTTCTCACTTTACATTCATACCTCTCAAGAACATACATTCTACTTTTTCCTTCTATACAGCAGCATACACCGAATAGGTGTAAAAATCAATAACTGGAAGAAATTAAATTTAAATATAATCCTAAAAAACTTCTTATATTATGTACGAAATGCACCTTGGTTATTATGTTTACAATAAGTAAATATAATAACACGAAAAGACTCCTTTTAAAAACATGTGAAGGTTAACTATAATCAAATTTACATATATAATATTAATCTCTAAGCTCGATTATCCATATTTAGAAACAAATTAAGTATTCCCGCACTTTTCTTAATCATTCCTCTCATATCCCTTACTTTCTCCTCCAAAAACACTCTACTCTCCCCACTATCCTTATAATAAGAATTCCACCCTCGCTCCCTCAAAATCCCCTTCCAACTATCACTCTCCACCATCTTCTTAATCACACCATCCCAATAAGCAACCTCTTCCTCTGTCATATCTTTCGGGCCCATGATCCCTTTCCAGTGCTGGAATATGACGTTGATTCCTTGTTCTTTCCATGTTGGGATTTCTGGTAGTCGGTCTAGGCGTTTTGGTGCGGATACGGCTAGTATTTTTATTTTGCCGGATTTGTATTGTTTTTCAGCTTCGGATAGGGTCATGGTTGCGGCGTTTATTTGTTTGTTCGTTAGGGCGTTTATGATTTTTTCTTTGTTTTCGTAGACGAAGAATTGTAGTTCGGCTGGGTTTATGCCGAATGCTTTGCTTACTTGTACGAATGATAGGTGATCGTCGTTTCCTAGGCCGGGGGCAACGCCAATTTTGAAGTTTTTCTTGTTTTGTTTTAGTTGTTCCATTAGTTGTTTTGCGTTTTCTATGTTTGAGTCCTTTGATACGACAACGACTTCCCAGTCCGATGCGAGTGTCGCGAGCGGAGTGAAGTCTTTATATGTTAGTTTACTGTGACCTAGTAAGTTGTTCGTTATGAGTAAGCTTGAGTTAATCGCCAGTACGTGACCGCCTTTTTGTTTCGTATATTTCCATCCGACGTCACCACTGCCACCTACTTTGTTTGTGACAGTGATTGGTTTTGTGAAGATTTTTTCTTCCGTCAGCGTTTTTTGCATCGCCCGTGCTGTTAAGTCCCATCCTGCTCCTTGAACGTTCGGCGCAACGATTTCTAATTTGTCGATGTTCACTTTATTCGTATGGGATTTTTCTGAGGAACAACCAGCTATTACTCCTGTCATGATCCATATACATAGTAATAATCGTTTTTTCATAGTCCTCGTCCTATTCGATATTTTCGTTCTGGTCGTCCGATAATGCCGTATGTGTATTCTACTGTGCATTCGTTTGTCGCTACTAAGTATTCTAAATATCTTCTTGCGGTTGTTCGGGAGGCACCCATTTGCTCTCCCATTTCTTCTATTGTAATGCCCTCTTCGAATCCTTTTATAATTCCTTTCACTTTTTGCAGTGTTAACGGATCGACACCTGTAGGTAAGTTTTTTATGTCTTGTGTTTGCGAAATGCCGAAGAAGTTATCGATGAGTGCTTGATTTACTTCATTGTTACTATGTAATAGTTGCTTCTTTCTTATATAGTCTTCAATTGTACGAACGAATTTTTCTAACGTAACCGGTTTTATAAGGTAGTTGCTTACGCCGTTTCGGATTGCTTTTTCTAGCATATGGTTTTCATTTGCCGCAGTCACCATAATGACGTCAACATTTGGAAAGTCGGCATGGATTTTCGGTAATAAGTCTGTACCGATTCCGTCTGGTAAGTAATTATCTAATAGAAGTAAATCGATTTCTTCCCTTTGTAGTAGTTCCATCGTTTCTTCTGCGTTCAATGCTTTTCCAATCACTTTTACATCCTTTATTTTTAATAAAAACTCTTCCTGAATTTGCGCGACGCGGAAATCATCTTCTGCAATTGCAACCTTCAACATATGCCCATCCCCCTGTTTGTCATATACTTTCTCTCAATGTTTTCGGAAGGTAAATTGTAAAAATAGCTCCCCCATTTTTCTCATTTTGAATCTCAATTGTTCCCTCGAGTAGATCTACCATTTCTTTCACGTTTGCTAGTCCGTAACCACGATTATTTCCTTTCGTTGAAAATCCTTTTTGAAAAATGGTCGTGATTTTTTCAGCTGGTATTCCTACTCCGCTATCTATCACTTCAAACACAATATCGTGCCCAATATCCGTAACGAAGAAGGAAACACTCTTTTCCTCTCGTTCACTAACCGCATCAAATGCATTGTCGATTATGTTTCCAAGTATCGTAATAAGGTGCGAAACTTTTATATGGTCTGGTAACGGATGAAGTGCACTATCTCCTTCAATATGAAAATCAATTTTCTTCTCAGACGCTGTTCCGATTTTTCCTAATAAAATAGCTTGTACTTTCGCATCGTGAATTTGATGGAATAAAATATGGTTTTGGCTTTGATGAATATTAGATTCTTGTTGAATAAATTCAATCGCTTCTTTGTAATGCCCTAATTGCAATAATCCCGATAAGACGAAAAGCTTATTTGTAAATTCGTGTGTTTGAGCACGTAAGTCCTCAGAATACTTTCTTACCTCAGATATTGTGTTCACAAGGTTTTGCAGTTCTGTTTTATCTCTAAAACTACATACAACGCCTACCGTATTATTATTTTCAAGTATTGGTGTCATGTTTAAAATAAACACTTTATCTTGAAATGCGATTTCTTGATCGTTTTCTAGTACTCTCTCCATATGAAATTCCGGTAAAACTTTTGAAATGTGCTGCTGCATATAATCATCATGTACATGCAGCATTTCTTCGGCCGACGTGTTCATCATCGTAATAAAACCGTTTTGATCAATGGCGATAATTCCTTCTTTTATAGATAGTAGTATTGCGCTTCGTTCCCGGTATAGCGCTGCGATTTCATTTGGCTCTAAACCGAGTGTATCCTTACGAATGCTACGTGCTAAAAGGATGCCCCCAACAATGCCGGCTAATAACACCGCTAAGGAAAAGAGGATAATTTCTTTCGTTCTGCTCAGTATGTTAGATTCAATACCTTTTATTAAAAATTCTACTGTCACAACACCTACTACCTGATCGTAGTCTCCGTTATGAACAATAATGGGTGCTTTCGCCATTAAAGCTAGACCACTTTCACCATTTCCTTCAAGCGTATAATAACCACCAAAAGTGAGTGCTTCATAGTTATATGGATTGTTACTCTTTGTACCAATCAACTCCGAATTAGAATGCGAATACATAACCCCATAGCGATCTTCTATAATGACAGTATCGGCACCAGCTTGCTCACGAACTTGTTCGGCAATGGATTGGATCGTACTTTTATGCTCATGATTTTGAAAAGCTTCTTTTATAGCGGGCATAAAAGAAAGCGACTTCGCTGTTTGCAGTGCTAACTGTTCTACTTGACGCTTCGTATCAACGGACTGAATGTACACAAATATTCCTGCTAACAGGAGAACGACAAATAAAATTAACGTAATAATTAAGCTTACTATTTTCGTTTGTAATGACACTTTGCGTGATTTCTTCATGCTTCATATCCTTTGATAAAATATTCAAAACTATCAATCTCCTTTTTCTATTATTATGACAAAACTGAAAATGAAGCAACTATTAAAACTATCCATGTACATAAAGTACAAAAAGAATAAAATTGTCATAATATTGAGATTTCATTCTATAGACAGTACAATTCAACTACAATGAACACGCTTTCATAATTATCATTTTATTTATAAGCAAGAGGAGGAATGATTATGGCTCAAGTAAAATCAAACCGAGTCGCCGGCAATATTTTCAAAGGTTCTGTCGGCAATTTAATTGAATGGTACGACTGGTACGTTTACTCTGCTTTCGCTGTTTACTTCTCAGCAGAGTTCTTTCCTAAAGGAGATCCAACGAGTCAGTTACTGAACACTGCGGCTATTTTCGCAGTTGGGTTTTTAATGCGCCCTATCGGAAGTTTATTAATGGGACGCTATGCGGATCGGCACGGACGCCGGGCAGCATTAACACTTTCGATTACGGTTATGGCCGGTGGTTCTTTCATTATTGCCTGTACACCTAGTTACGAAAGTATCGGTATTATGGCACCAATTATTTTAGTTCTTGCTCGTTTACTTCAAGGGTTATCACTTGGCGGAGAATACGGCACTTCCGCAACGTATTTATCTGAAATGGCTAGTAGTGGTCGCCGCGGTTTTTATTCAAGCTTCCAATATGTAACGCTCGTTGCTGGACAGATGGTTGCGTTAGGCGTTCAAATTGTTCTTCAGCAATTACTAAGCGAACCAGATATGAAAGCTTGGGGATGGCGTATTCCGTTCATTATTGGAGCGATGGGAGCAGTAGCTGTATTATGGCTTCGCCGCACAATGGATGAATCGGAGCAGTTCTCAAACATAAAATCACAAAAACGCGAAAGCGCAGGAACCGTTCGCGCGCTTATGAAACATCCGAAAGCAGTATTAACAGTAGTCGGCTTAACATTAGGAGGCACTGTCGCATTCTATACGTACACAACATATTTACAAAAGTTCATGGTAAACACAGTCGGTCTTCCGAAAGAAGTTGTAAGCTGGATTAACTTTGTCGCACTACTTATATTCGTTGTGCTTCAACCAATTGCAGGACTATTATCCGATAAAATCGGACGCCGCCCACTATTAATGGCATTCGGTATTCTCGGAACGTTACTAACAGCACCAATCTTCTTCTTCATGGAAAAAACGACAGAACCAATCGTGGCGTTCTTACTTATGATGGTCGGCCTCATTATCGTTACTGGTTACACATCGATTAACGCAATTGTAAAAGCAGAACTCTTTCCAACTGAAATTCGCGCACTAGGCGTAGGTTTACCATATGCACTAACCGTTGCGATATTCGGCGGAACAGCAGAATTCATCGCTTTATGGCTAAAAAGTATCGGAATGGAATCACTATTCTACTTCTACGTAGCTGGATGTATCGCAATAAGCTTTATTACGTATTGGCGTATGGATGAGTCATCGAAGACTTCGCAGATTGAGGCGGAGCTTGGTGGTGGGGATAGTTTGAAGAATGGTACTAGTTCAAAATAATACACGGAAGGTCACTTTGGAAAAGGTGGCCTTTTTATACTCTCCCAACTAATGCCACACCCCCAAAAAATATATCAGCGATTATCCAATTATATCGACCGCAACTCCGAATATATCGGCGATTCGACACAACATATCGACTTACCGACAAATTTCGCAAAAACCAGCGCCAAAACTAGCAAGCAATCCCACACCAGCACCCACGCTCCCTACAAAGAAAAAAGCACCAGGTCCCCCAGTGCTTTTCCCCCTACTCTAAAACAAATGACAAGCCACCTCATGTCCCTTCGCAATCTCGACCATCTTCGGTACTTCTTGGGCACATTTTTCAGTGGCGAATTTGCAGCGTGTTCTGAATTTGCAGCCGGATGGTGAGTTGAGTGGGCTTGGTACTTCTCCCTCTAGGATGATCCGTTCTTTGCCTATGTTTGTTGGATCTGGTTCTGGCATGGATGAGAGTAGTGCTTGTGTGTATGGATGTGCCGGTTTTGTGTATAGGTCTTCGCTGTCGGCAATTTCTACTATGTTCCCTAAGTACATGACTCCGATTCGGTCTGATATGTGTCTTACCATAGATAGGTCATGTGCGATGAATAAATATGTGACTCCTGTTTCTTCTTGAATGTCTTGCAGCATGTTTACGACTTGTGCTTGAACTGAGACATCTAGTGCTGAGATTGGTTCGTCGCATAAGATGAAGTCCGGTTTTACAGATAGTGCGCGCGCGATGCTGATGCGCTGTCTTTGTCCCCCGCTAAATTCGTGCGGGTAGCGGTATAAGTGTTCTTCTTTTAAGCCTACCTTTTTGAGCAGGTCTAATATGATTTCTTTTTGTTCTTCTTTTTCGTAAGATCCGTGAATGTTCATTGGCTCACTAATAATTTGGAATACGTTCATTGCCGGGTTTAATGATGCGTATGGATCTTGGAAAATGATTTGCATTCGTTTTCGATATTCTTTTAGTTCACTTTCCTTTAAACCTGCGATGTCTTTTCCGTCGAATAACACGTTACCTGAAGTGACATCGTGTAAGCGAATGATGCTTCTTCCTGTCGTTGATTTTCCGCAGCCCGATTCCCCTACTAATCCGAATGTTTCACCCTTTTTAATTGTGAAGCTTAAGTCATCAACTGCTTTTAACTGCTCTGTTTTTCTGCCGAATAGTCCTTTTTTAATAGGAAAATACTTTTTTAAGTTCCGAACTTCAATTAAGTTTTCTTCATGCATGGGAATCACCTACCGCCCTATCATTTAACCAGCACATGGAACGTCTTTCGTCTCCGATTTCAAAATACGGTGGACGTTCTTTTTCACAAATGTCCATCGCATGCGGGCAACGCTCTGCGAATGGGCAACCTTTCGGCGGGTTTAATAAGTTTGGCGTTACACCTTGAATTGGCGCAAGTCTTTCTTTTACGCCGTTCGATATTTTCGGCAGAGAGTTTAATAGCCCTTTCGTATATGGATGGTTCGGCGATTGGAAAATATCAAGTACAGGTCCTTCTTCCATAATAAGCCCGCCGTACATAACGATAACGCGTGTACAGTTTTGTGCGACTATTCCTAAGTCATGCGTAATAAGAAGTAACGCCATGTTCGTTTCGTTTTTTAAGTTTTTCATTAAATCTAGTATTTGTGCTTGTATCGTTACATCAAGCGCTGTCGTCGGTTCGTCCGCAATGAGAAGGTCTGGGTTACAAGACATTGCCATTGCGATCATAACTCGCTGCTTCATACCGCCGCTTAGTTCATGCGGATATTGTTTTACCCTTTCTTCTGGTGAAGAAAGACCGACTTGTTTTAACAAGTTAACCGCGATTTTCTCTGCTTCTTTCTTTTTTACTTTTTGATGCCGTATAATTACTTCCGTCATTTGCTTCCCAATTTTCACAACTGGATTTAGCGCCGACATTGGATCTTGGGAGATCAATGAAATTTGATTTCCCCTAATAGAACGTAATTCTTTTTCAGATTTAGAAAGGATATTTTCATTATGAAAAAGAATTTCCCCTTCTTTCACTTTTCCTGGTGACGTAACGAGCGACATAACGGACTTCGCCATTACACTCTTTCCGCTTCCAGACTCCCCAACGATACCAACTACTTCCCCTTTATTTAAACGAAATGTAACGCCTCGAACAGCTTCTACTTCGCCGCTTTCTATGAAAAAAGAAGTCTTTAAATTTTTCACTTCTAATAGTTTTTCAGACACGCTTCTCACTCCTTTCACGTAACACTTTAGTTTTCATTTCCAGCTCCTTTTGGCGCGAAAGCTTTCTTCAATGCTTCACCAATTACGTTAAAACTAAGTACCGTTAAAAGGATAAGGAACCCTGGGAAGAGTGTTAAATACCAAGCTTCGCCAATATACCCTTGCGCATTGTTTAGCATGCTGCCCCAAGAAGAATCTGGTTCTCTAATACCTAAACCTAAGAAGCTGAGTGATGATTCCATTAAAATCGATGTCGCAATTGTTAATGTCGCAGCGATAATAATGGTGGATAAAATGTTTGGAATGATATGTCTTACAATAATTGTAAGTGATTTTTGTCCTGATACTTTTGCATATAAAACATACTCCCGCTCTTTTACGGATAGCGTTTCTGCCCTTACAATACGAGCAGTGTCCATCCATGTTAGTAATCCAATAATAAGAACTAACGTCGTAATCCCTGGTTTTAAATAAGCATTTAATAACAGCATTAAGAAAAATGATGGAATTGACATAAGTACTTCAACAATTCGCATTAAAAAGTTGTCTAACTTTCCGCCAAAATATCCGCTCATTGTTCCAACTGCGGTACCGATTGTAATAGAAACAACCATCGCTAGAAAACCGACCGCAAGTGAAACTCTTCCGCCATATAACGCCCTCGTTAAATAATCCCTTCCGTAATCATCCGTTCCGAAAGGATGACTCATACTCGGTTCTTGTAAACGATCTGGAATCGACATTTTACTAGGATCATACGGTGATACAAATGCAAATATCGATGCAATCGTTAAAACTGCCAGTATAATAACTCCCATTAGTACAAACTTATTTTTCGTAAAACTACTTTTTATCGTTTGAAATCTCCTATTATTCATTCCAAATCACCCCCTCATTCGAATGCGCGGATCTACTACGCCATATAAAATATCAGCAATTAAGTTACCGAGAATTAACATGAAGGACGATAGTAATGTAATTGCCATAATAATTGGATAATCAAATCTAAAAATAGCATTTACCCCAAGTGAACCAAGACCCGGCCATGAGAATACTGTTTCCGTAATGAACGCTCCGCCTACTAAACTTGGAATAGATAATCCGAAAATTGTAATGATTGGTATTAATACATTTCGAAGTACGTGATTAAATAAAACGGTTTTCTTCGAAGCACCGTACGCATATTGAATTTGTACATAGTCTTCTTCTAATTGTTGAATTGTACTGGAACGAATATATCTCATATAAACAGAGACGTTTTGGAACGCTAGCACCATGCAAGGTAAAATACCATGCTGCACAATATCCCAGACGGAATCTTGACCGACTGTACGCATACCCATACTTGGAAGAAGGTTCAACTTTAAAGAGAATAAATAGATTAATAGTAAAGCGAACCAAAAGACTGGCATTGAGATTCCCACATAAGAGATAAAGTTTACAATGCGATCAAAGATAGAATTCTTTTTCACACCTGTAAATAGTCCAAGCGGGATTGCGATTACAAATGAGACGAGTAGAGATGATCCCATTAAGCCAATTGTCGCAGGTAACCTTTCTACAATAAGATCTAAAACTGGACGATGGTTTTGAAGTGAATAACCAAAGTTCCCTGTTAAAATATTTTTTAACCATAAAATATACTGCATATAAATTGGTTGATCGAGCCCTAAACTTGTACGAATACGCTCAACATCAATTGGACTCATATTCGGCGTGACAAAGTTTCGAACAGGATCGCCCGGTGCTAGTTTTATTAATAAAAAAGAGATAATAGAAATAACAAATAAAAGCGGAATTGCATTTAAAAGCCTCTTCGCAATTACTTTATACACAAACTTCCCCCCTCAAGCTAAAGAAGCTGATTTCCACCAGCTTCTTTACTGTTTGTTTCTTATTTCACTTCATAAATCTTAGATAAATCTTCAAACATTGTAACTGGAATTGCTTTTGCTTCTTTCAATCCATCAAACTTTTTATCTACTGCAATAACTGCTTTCGGATATGCGATTGGTAGATAAGGTAAGTCTTCTCTAGCTGTCTCTTGAATTTTATGGTATAGTTCTGCTCGTTTTGTTTTATCTGTTTCAACTGCAGCTTCTTCCCATAACTTATCAAAATCAGCATTTTTATAACGTGCATAGTTGTATTCAGCATTACTTAAGAATAAGCTCTTATATGAATCTGGCTCAGGTCCCATTATGTAACCACCGAATGTAATATCGAATTCTTTATTCTCTTTATCTAAGCTTTTTTCACTTGCTGCACTAGCATCTAATGCATTCAGTTCAACTTCTAAGCCAACTTCTTGTAATTTTTGTTGTGTATAAAGCGCTAAGCTTTCCATAATTTTATTATTCGTTACATACATCACGCGTACTTTTTCTTTATCTTTCACGCCAGCTTTCGCTAATAAATCTTTCGCTTCCTTTTTATCATACTTATAATCTTTAATGTCTTTTGCATAATACATAGCATCCGGCGTTAAAATTGAATTTGCTGGTTCTGCAAATTGACTAGAAACGAATGCAGAGTTAATCATTTCTTTCTTATCTAACGCATGCGCAATTGCTTGGCGCACTTCTTTTTTCTTCATTAGATCTGTATTTTGGTTATACGATAAGTAGAATAATCTACCTTCAGGGAATGTCACCATTGAGAAGTTCCCAGTGCTATCTAATTTCTTAAAGTCTTGCGGCTCAATCATCTTCATATTGATTTGACCATTTTGTAGTGAAACATTTGCTGTATTACGGTCTTTTACAACGCGATAGACGATAGAGTCTAATTTCGCTTTACCACCTACATAATCATCGAATCGATCTAATGCAACATACTCATCTGATTTATACTCTTTAAACTTAAATGGACCTGATCCGACAGGTTGTAAGTTTTTCTTACTCTTCGCTAAATCTGCTTCCCCTTCAAATACATGTTTCGGAATTGGGAAGAAATCATTCATCACACCTTCGAAAGATGCGCTTACTTGTGGTAAAACGAATTGAGTCGTTAGCTCATCTACTTTTTTCACCTCAAGCGGTTTTCCTTTAAAAACAAAGTTTTCACGACTTGAGCTATTTTGCTTCTCATCTAAAATAGATTGGAATGTAAATGCTATGTCGTCTGATGTAATTTTCTTACCATCATGCCATTTTAAATTATCTTTTAACTTCAATGTCCACGTTAATTGATCTTCTGAAGGCGTAAAGCTTTCAGCAAGAACAAACTTTTTCTTACCGTCTTCCATATGATACAGCGGTGCATATAAAGCTTGCTGCACCGTTAACGACACACGATCATTCGCATAAAGCGGATTCATCGTCTCTGGGTTATCGCTAACACCAACCGTTAACGTCCCCCCGTCTTTCGGAGTCCCTGATTTACTAGTGCCCGCTTGCTTCGAAGAATCTTTTCCTCCAGAACAAGCCGCTAATGCAATAAGTAGTATTAGGACAAATGGTAATGCAAATAATTTCCGTTTCATCTTTCGGCCCCCTCAAACTAGTTATACCCATAAGAAAACTCGGAATTAATCCCGAGTTTTCTTATAAGTTTTAAATTACCACTACCTCTATATAAAGTCAAACTTTTTTGTAAAACTAGAAAGTTTGAAATCTATTCATGCATTCTTGCGATAAACTATATTGATGCGAAGAGCAAAATAAGTTAAAAAACTAGTAGCCTAAAAAATTTCTCTTAAATGATTGTTATATATGATCGAACATGAAGAATAAAATTAAAGACAAAAAACACATTTAGGAGGTTATCATGACATTTGATGAATTGAAAAAAACCAAACCAACAACATCATGGGTTGAGTATGATGAAGACGGGGAATTTTTCACTGAAGAAAATATAAATGCAACAAATAAGGTTCTTGACACTTACATTAACAATTTACAGCAATTAGGTGAGAATCCAACCGAAGTCGAAGTCATGCAAGTTGTTAAAGAAGTCGTTATTAAATTAAATGAACTAAATATCGAACATAACCATTTTATCGAAACAACGGAAAGAGAAGATCTCTATGAATTTATCGATGCAGCAGCACGAATAGCTGGCTTAGAATCCGAAGAAGATATAACAGAAGAATGGCGGGAATGGTAAAAAGCTGTACCTCTAATAATGAAATGCACGGCGGTCTAACAAAGGACACCGTTTGAGATCCTAATCTTAATAGGAAAATCAGCGGATTAGCTACCAATGGCTTCATAAAACAGATGCCATTGGTAGTTCTATTGGAGTAATCTAACTTATTACCTTTGGTTCTTAAATCCCCAACCAGATACTAAATAGTTTTGCGTTTTGTTTATTGTAACGCGGATTACCTTCTTCTTATCATTTTTAGAATAACCTTCTACATCAATAAAACCCTCACGAACTCCATGTAAAATCTCAGCTTTAGTAACTACAAGATCTATATTTTCTTTATCCTTCATGTGATTTATTGCTACTTTCGAAGCTTTATCTTGCGTAATATTTTTGCTGTACATTGTATAAGATATGTAGCCTATTATTAATAATAAAATTGTTAAAATAGCAATATTCATCCTGTTTTTCTTATTCAATATACCCTCTCCTTAAGAAGATTTATAATATAACTATAAATCTTTTTTAAGACGATGGAAATGCTAGTAGTGGTTATGGCGATACTGTACAGCAGTTATAAAATTTAGAAACCTGTAGAAATAAATGACTCAGTTCTTCATAACACCTAAAATAACTTTGATGCAACTCTTTATTTTTCTTGGAAAGGACCAAATGTTATTACCCCTCAACCCAAAATTAAAAAGACCACCAAAAGGCAGTCCCTCTCAAAACTCAATCCTCTCCCCAACTCCGCGCTCCACCGCTCTCTCATACAAATACTTCGCAACAATAATATCCACTACCGCCAAACCAACCGATTTAAAAACAGTAATCTCTTCATCGCTTTCGCGGCCTGCTTTTTCCCCGCTTATAATTTGACCAAGTTCAGCGTGGATATTGCTTGCTTTAAATAAACCTTCCTGTATCGGAACTTGAAAGTCCCCTGTTTCTTCTAATGCTGCTTCTTTTGATTCGACTACTACTTTGTTAGCGCCTACGATGGCGTGGGATGGTAGTTCTTGCATGCTTGGCCTGAATGAGCCGACGGCGTTTAAATGGACGCCTTTTTGTAGTTTTTCTGAGAAGACTGGTGTGGATGCGTTCGTAGTTGTGACGATGATGTCTGCTTCGCTTATTGCTTCATTTGCATTTGTTTTAACATAAGCAGGTGTATTGAATTTCTCTTGTATATATTGCGCAAATGCATACGCTTTTTCTTCTGTTCGATTGTATAAAATGACTTTTTCAATATCTCTAACCGCAAATATAGCTTCAGCAATTCCCTTTGCCTGTTCGCCTGTCCCGATAATACATAACGTTTTTGCGTTATGACGAGCTAAATGTTTTGTCGCTACTCCTGATAAGGCGCCTGTTCGAATCATCGTTAAGTAGGATCCTTCTAAAAGTGCGAGCGGTTCTCCCGTTTGAAAGTCTGATAGCATCACAATCCCGTTTATCGTTTTCTTTCCTATCTTTTTGTTCTCGGGGACTACTGTTACTACTTTTAAGCCAAGTGCCTCAAGCCCTTCTGCGACTGACGGCATAATTAATGCCGTATTTTGCTCGTTCACAAATGGTAATGAACCGCGAATTGGCGTGATTGTTCTTTCTGCGGAAAACTCTTTTAAGGCAAGCGCCGCGTATTCAATGACTTCATTCATATTTACTAAGTTTCGTTGTTCGTTCGCGCTTATGACTAGCATATCTTCCCACCTCCTCCTCTTATCCTAACAAAAATCCTCGATTCAAATCATCTCTCGGATCTATAACGAACTGATGAAATCCTGTAATAAATGCATGCCCTGTTACTTTCGGAACGACAGCTTCATATGTATGTACCGCTGTTACCGACAGTACTTCTCCCTCGAATTTCCCTTCAGTAATGCATTCGTGGATGAATATTTCTTCCTTTTGTAAAATACCTTTTTCAAAAAGAGTTGCGATTCTTGCGGAAGTTCCTGTGCCGCAAGGAGAACGGTCTACTTGCCCATCAGCGAAGATTGTTACATTTCGTAACGTTGCGTCTTCCCCTTTCGGTTCATCTGAGAAAATAACGCCGTATATTCCTTTTAATCCTTCTTCAAGTGGATGCTTTACTTCCATTTTGCTCTCGATATAGTGCTTAATTTTACCGCCCCACGTTTGAATAGCAGCTAAGTCTTTAAAATCAACTTTCAAACCAAATTCTTTACTATCCACAACAGCGTAGAATGCTCCGCCAAACGCGATATCTACTTGAAATTCATAGTCATCTATTTTAATAGGAACATCTTTTTTGTATACAAATGAAGGAACATTTTCAAATGATACGGACTCTACTTCGCTCCCGTTATATGTTGCGTACGCAATGACTTCCCCAGCAGGGCTATCAATAATGAACTTTTGTTTCTCACCTGTCACTTCAAACATACCTGTCTCAATTCCGACTGTAATAACAGCGATAATGCCGTGTCCACACATCGTACTCCATCCTTCATTGTGCATAAATAACACACCAAAATCAGCGTGATTACTTGCAGGCGGAGTAATGATACAACCGTACATACCGTGATGTCCTCTCGGTTCATACATAAGAATTTCGCGAAGATGATCCAAATGTTCCATGCAGTATGCACGTCTTTCTAGCTGCGTTTCTCCTTTTATTTCTGGTACACCACCCGTAATAATTCGAAGCGGTTCCCCAGCTACGTGTGCATCAATTGTTGTATACACTTTACTAACCTTCATTTCTATCTCTCCCCTATATGTTAATACTCTTTTCATTGCAAATATCATGCCAACGCATAGGGTATAAATTTGTATACATTGTTTGAAAAAGCATACAGTACTGTCTATTTTTTTATACACAATCCATAATCCATTTTATGGAAACACTTGATACAGCCAGGCTTATTATTTTCAATGGAAAGTTACCTCCATCCCCAACATATACTGTTCAAAAGCAAAAAGGAAGTGATCCCATGTATTACGGAACAAAAGGCTGGTACGTAGCTGAACTAAAAAAATTAGGTGTTCGCTATCATGAAGGAAGAAAACTAGAAAGTTACCGCGGACACGTCTTACGTAATTTACTCATTGCACAACAAGAGAAATTAAAAGAACAGTAACATTCTAATGTAACGATATCGGCGATTCTCGGAATATATCAGCGATTCAACACAATATATCGGCGATTTTTTAAATTTATCGACGATTCGACATGGAATATCGACTTATCGACAAATTCCGCCAATTCATCTATCTACACCACCAACCAATCACACATTCATACAAAGCAAAAAAAGGTCACCCAAACGGGTGACCTTTCTTCCTTATTCACAAACAAGAATTTGTCTAGTAAATGATCCTTTTCTTGTAATGCAGCGATCTATAATTTCAAATCCTGCTTCATGGATCATGTCGTCCATCGTTTCCATTGTGACAACGACTACTTTTTTAGCAATACGACGCGCGCTTGAAAGAATGGAGAGCTGGTCTTCTGGTGTTGCGTGCGTAAATAAGTCATACGGCATATCGATAATTGCAACGTCGTAGTTCTCAGCAATTTCCTCGATTGGACCTTTTGTTACTGTTCCTTCAAACCCGAAATGCGCGATATTTTTTCTCGTTCCAAGAACTACAAGTGGATTTATATCTCTACCAACGATGTTAATCCCCATAGAAAGTGCTTCTACTACTACTGTTCCAATACCACAGCATGGGTCAATTGCACGTACTCCATCTGGATTTGGCACCGCAATATTTGCAACCGATCTCGCAACACGTGTACTAAGAGATGTCGAATAGCTATGCGGTTTTTTTATGTGGTGATACCAAACTGGTTCACTTTCTACATAGTGCCCGAAGTACCAGCGTCCTCCAAGAGGAACAATCCCGAATACACGCTCTGGATTACGAACATCCGCTTCTCCTTCAATATGCATGCCGAGATCTCGCTCGATAAGACGTCTTTCCCCATATTCGATTTTATTCTCTCCAACAAGGTCATTAATTTTAACGAAGATAACTTTGAATGTCGCCCCTGCCAAATCAATTTGTTCTACTTGTTTCAAAATACTTTCTAAGTCGTCCCCTTCATACATAACCTCAACGCGCTCTTTTATAAACGCACTTCTACTTGGGTCAATTTTGACATCACTTTTCAAAATATTAACGTGGGACTCCATTCCAAAGAACGAGCGCATTTCCAAGTAACATAAAGCACGCTCCTCCTCGCGAAATGCATACGTGTATATACATGCAGGTGTTTTACTATGATTATTCAATCTATTATCATCCTCTATATCGTTATAATTACAATAATGTTTCGTATAAAGTGAAACTTTAATCAGCCCTCACCAATCGGACTTTTATGGGCAGTTGATTCCCTACCTAACTCCTCTGCTTTCGCTGAATTTTGAGGTGGGGG
The DNA here is from genome assembly GCF_051916915.1 of Bacillus cereus group sp. MYBK139-1. Taxonomy (NCBI): domain Bacteria; kingdom Bacillati; phylum Bacillota; class Bacilli; order Caryophanales; family Bacillaceae; genus Bacillus; species Bacillus cereus group sp. MYBK139-1. The sequence continues at coordinate 492,071 of NZ_JBQAHO010000003.1, forward strand.
TCTTACTGCCCATTAAAGTCGGATAAAATTAAATGATATCACATGCCTGAAATAAAGAGAAACGTTAATAAATAAAAGAGACTGCCTATTAGCAATCTCTTTTGATGTATTAACGGAAAGAAGATACGTTATTACCCTTCGCTTCGTAATAATCTAAAATACCTTGATAAATCGCTTCCGCTGCAGCTTGTCTCTGTTTTGGTGTAGCAATTTTATCTGCATCACTTTTATTATCTACAAATGCTAATTCTGTTAATACAGCTGGCATTGTATTTTCTCTAGTTACGTATAAGTCCTGATGTTTTATACCACGATCTTTTGTTCCAAGTGCTGCTACAAGACGATCTTGAATTTTTTGTGCTAATAACTTACTGTCTTCTACATGCGGATTCGTTACTTTTGCTCTTGCTGACTGATAATATAATGTTTCTGTACCTTGTCCATTTTTATATTGAGAGCCATTAGCATGAATACTTACAAAAATATCTCCATTATGTTCCTGTGCAAACTCTACTCGTTTTTTCAATGAATCTGTTGAGTCTACTCCTGGACGTGTATTATCTGTACGAGTGAACATAACAGTAAATGGTGCTTTTTGCTCAAATATTTTCTTTAATCGTAATGATACATCTAATACAGTTTCACTTTCTTTCTCATAATAACCAACATTACCCGAGTCAATTCCACCGTGACCTGGATCAATAATAATTGCTTTACCTTCTAAGAAGTTCTCTTGTTTTACTGGGTTTAATTGATTTTTATCAACCCATTGGAAACCAGCGCCTACGCGGATACGAATCCAGCTTCCACTCTCTTCCATAACCGTTACTGTTTGTGCATTATATGTACCTAGCACTTTAGAACTATGTGAAGCTGTTTCATAAGTAGTAAATCCTTCATTAATCGTTTCTGTTTTTTCTGTTAGAGGTGTCCACTTCTCACCTTTACTTGTTACAATTTTTAACCAGCCATCTGCTCTTTGTTCTTTCACTACAACCATTTGTGGCTTATGCTGAACATCAGTAATACCAGATGATAATGATGGTTGATGATATGTAATAAAGTTTCTGTTCATATACATTCTTTTTGATGTATCTGTTTTATTTTGATCAGCCATCGCAATAAACTGAGCTGCTTCTGCACGAGTTACAGTTCCTTCAGGCTCCCAGCCATTTCCCGTACCTTTAGAAATCTCTAAAGCTACTAAAATATTAGCTTGTTTCTTACCCCAATGAGGTTCCAAATCTTTAAACTGTGTTGGAAGTTCTCCAATAATTTTCTTATCTAATGAGTATGCTTGTACTAACATAGATGCCATAGATGCACGGTTAATTTGGCTTGATGGATTGAATTTACCAGTACCATCCCCATTAATTACACCTGCTTTTTCCACCGCAGCAATGTACGGAGCTGCCCAATGATTTTGTGCATCTTTAAAAGATGGTTTTGCTTTTGGATCAATTGGTAAACCAAGAACGACTGCTAAAATTTTTGCAGCTGACCCTTTATCTACTGCTTCAGATGGAGAAAACGTTCCATCTGGCTTTCCATCAAGCGCCTTTTTTCCTACTAAATAATCAACTGATTCTTGCGCCCATGAAGGAACATCTGAAAACTTCTTCGCTGCTGCGAAACTACTTACTGGAGACGATAATAAACTTGCGGCTAAAATACCTGCCGCGACTGCACGATACTTCATAAAAAATAATACTCCTCTCGACAATCATCTTTTAATAACGCGTAATCTTAATATATAAATCTCGAAAAATCCGAACAAAAAAAATTAGTGCGCCTCTATTATTTTATAATACTCGAATTATGTAGTAAACCTACTTTCTTAATATTGTAAAATAAATTACAATTAATTTACTCTTTGTTAAATAAAGTCGATTTCTCTGCAAACAAAAAATAGGCTACTAGAGGTAGCCTATTTCTTTTCTTATTCTGCAATCATCTCTGATAATACATATGCATAAACAAGTGCTTCTGTATGAGCAATCGAACTTTCATGTGTACGCTCAAATGCATGAGAAGAATCAATACCTGCTCCAATTAATGCATGCTTCACATCAAATCCAGCGCGAATCGCAGCTGATGCATCCGATCCATAGTACGGATAAATATCTACTTTATATTCAATATTGTTCGTTTTCGCAAGCTCTACTAAATGTTTACGTAGTGCATAATGATACGGACCACTAGAGTCTTTTGCACAAATAGATACTGTATACTCGTCAGATGCTTGTCCATCACCTAGCGCTCCCATATCAACCGCTAAATATTCAACCGTTTCTTCTGGAATGTTAGAGTTACCACCGTATCCAATCTCTTCATTGTTAGAAATTAAGAAATGAGTTGTATATGGTAATGTTACGTTTTCGTCTTGTAATCTCTTAATTAATTTTAATAGGATTGCAACACTTACTTTGTCATCTAAATGACGTGATTTTATGTATCCACTCTCTGTAATTTGAACGCGTGGATCAAATGAAACGAAGTCTCCTACTTCAATTCCTAATTCACGTACTTCATCAGCTGAAAATACGCGCTCATCAATACGAACCTCAATATTTTTCTCATCGCGTTTCGCTTCACCTGCATCTTTATATACATGTACAGATGTTTGATGCATTAAAATCGTTCCTGTATACGTCTTGCCACTTGATGTTTCAATTTCGCAATATTCTCCTTCTACAGAGTTCCAGCGAAATCCGCCAATCATAGAAAGACTGAGACGACCATCTGGCTTAATTTCTTTTACCATCGCACCTAACGTATCAACGTGTGCTGTTAATAAACGGTGCTGTGCATCATTTTTCCCTTTTACCGTTAAAATAAGAGCACCTTTATTGTTACGCTTCGTTTCTACATTCCACTCACTTACATAGTTTTCAATAAAGCGAATAATTTTCTCTGTATTTCCAGATGGACTTGGAATAGAGACAAGCTCCTTAATCAATTCCATCGTTTCTTTCGCATGATGTGCCATTATCATTTCCTCCTCATTTTTCCTATTATTTAGTATACCGAATTTACTATAAATCCTCTACTCATATAGCTTAATTTTCTAAATTATAGTAAAATTCATTTTAGTATATAAAAGGAGTTATACAATATGAATATATCAAAAAAATATGTACACATTGCACTCATTTGGTTTCTAGCATCATTACTTTGTTTACAAGTTTCTTATGCAGTTCATACTACTACTTCTATTACAATTGGCTGGGTATTAACAGCTATCTTCTTCATTATTAGCTTAATTGCAACAAAAAAGCATAGCGTTAATGAGTAACGCTATGCTTTCCCTACAAATCTATTCTTCTGAAACGTCCAACAAGTAAATACCTCTTTCAAACCCACCGCGCTCTATCTCTTTCTGCTTACGAAGACGTTCTACATCTTCAATTGTTGCACCTTCTGCACGCGCTAATGATATGATTACTTCCAGTGCATCCGCAAGAGAATCAAGCGCATGTTCACGCTCTTTCATAGAAGCAAATTCACGAATTTCTTCTGTTCCAATTTTCGCCAAAGCTTGTATGTATGCTTGTCCTGTTAATTTTTGTGCTGTATATGTTTTTCCAGACATTAAGATTTTCTCTGGAACACGATCTCTTACTAACTTGTTATATGCTGACATCATTCATCCTCCTATGTTTAATAGCAGCCGAGCTCTGCCTTATAAAATAACCACTCTTTTTTCACACAAGCACTTAACATATCAATTCCTGATCCGTGCGCCCTTACTGCCGGAAAGAAATAATGCTCTGGTTCTTCTTTCTTCTCTCCATATAAGGTTTGGTACTCATCAGGAATCGCTTCTTTTTTCACATCCCGTTCTTTCTCCACTTCACCTGAGAAAGCAACAATTGGATGCCCTTCAAAGAATAGTGCAGTCCGTACCGCAAGAGATGGTGTACTATGCAAAGCATAATATGTAAGTAAAATAATAACGATAACACCAATCAATTTCTTCATTCATTACTCCTTAAAAAAAGTGCTAACACAATTATACTAAAATGTGTTAGCACTTTCTCCCCTTTATCCTAAATTAGCCGGCAGTAAAACTACCACTACACTTTATTCTCCTTTAAATGCTGGCAAACGTTTTTCTAAAAATGCAGCAATGCCTTCTTTATGATCCGCTGTTTGTCTCATCGCATATTGGCCGCGTTTTTCAAGTTGCAGCGTTTGTTCTAAATTGGAGCGATTTACTTCACATAAAATTTGCTTCGTTTGAACCATCGCTTTAATCGGCTTTTGTGACCATTCACTAATTTTTTGCTTCACAGCCGTTTGGAAATCTTCGCCGATTACTTCATCAATTAAACCGATATCAAGCGCTTCTGTCGCTGATAATTTCTTTCCTTCCCAAATAATTTGCTTCGTCATATTTTCACCAACGCGTTTTTGAAGGAAGAAATGGCCGCCACCATCTGGAATTAAAGCGATTCCAATAAAGTTCATCGCAATAATTGATGATATATCTGCCATCACATAGTCAGCTGTTAGTGCAATACTTAATCCAAGACCAGCAGTTGGTCCATGAATAGCACTAATAACAAGCTTCGGCATCGTATATAAAGTCACAACGACTTCAGAAATAGTATTCATAATACCATCAAACTTGCTTTCATCATTACTTGAAAGCATCGATTTAATATCTCCACCCGCAGAAAAACCACGGCCATTCCCGCATAATACAACAATGTGTGCAGAACTCTCCGCTACTTCTTTCAGTTTTTGTAATAGCTCTTTTAACGTTGGCTCATCTAATGCATTTAACACCTCTGGGCGATTGACCATAACCGTTGCAACGTGCCCTTCATATTTCACAATGACAGATTCTGTTTTACTTGTTACTTCCATTATATATACCCCTCTTTTCTACACAAAGATTATACTTATATAATTATAGAAAGGATGTGAAAAACCCTTCTTTTTTCTTAATTTTCTGTCTAATAATCTCGTAATTTGTATATCGCCTTGCATAAAACATACAATTTCGTTGAAAAATATAGAAATTAAAGTCGGTTTATCCCGGCTCTTCATCTATTTACCATTACAATGAAATGGTGTATTCTTAAGTCTGATATAAAAATTAAATATAGAAATTCATTCCCCTTCCTATTATATAGAGGGGTGCTGAAATAAAGGAATGAAGAAATGGAGGAACATATGGTTACTAAGTTAAAACAGACGGATAACTACTTCCCGCATTTCCTACTGCTATTCATCGTGTTTCAACCAATTTTAGATTTATTAACATCTTTTTCAATCTATGTATTACACATGAGCGCAACAGTCGGAATCGTAGTCCGTTTCGCCTTTATGCTTCTTGCATTAGGTTATCTACTTCTTCATCATAAACAACAAGGCGCGAAAAAGTACATTCTCTATTTATGTTTACTCGGAATTGCACTGGCAATCGGTCTTGTAAATAATATGATGGTTAAATCTCCAGTTTCATTTGGAGAAGAAGTTAAATTTATTTTAAAGAGCATATATCCAATTGTGCTACTGTTTGGATATATTATCGTCTTTAAAGAGCTAAAAAATAAAGAATATGTGTTTCATAAAATCATTACATATTTCTTATATGCAACTTTAATTTTAAGCATCACAATGATTATCGCAATGCAAACTGGCACTGATTTCCCAAGCTATCCTCACTCAAAAATTGGCTCAAGAGGTTGGTTCTTTGCTGGAAATGATTTAAGTGCTCTCTTTGCGATTATGTTCCCAATCGTTGTCTTATATTCGATTTATAAAACAACTTCTTTCTCGAAAATATATTACTGGATTCCAACAATACTTGCGATGTATGCAAGTATTATGGTCGGAACAAAAGTTGGATATGGTGCAATTGTGCTAACATTAGGCGTAGCACTTTTCTTCTCGTTCATTGAATATATGATAAACCGTAAAAAAGAAAAAAAAGGATTCACATATCTTGTAAACACCATCGTTGCAGCAGTTGTACTAGGAGGTTTAATTGTTCTTACACCGCATACTCCTATCGCAAAAAATATGGGAATCCACATGCAAATATACGAATACAAAAAATCAGTACAAGAAGAACAAGATAAAAAAGAAGGAAAAGTAATTAAAGAAGATCCAAAGGATGCAAAAAAACACGCAAAAGGTGAACTAACAGACTCTGAAGTGAAGAGTTTAATTTATAGTGATCGGGACAAATTCTTAAAAGTATACAAACAATACTATAAAGAAGCACCGCTCTCACAAAAACTTTTTGGAATGGGTTACGCTGGTAACTACACAGTTAAAATTAAATTAATTGAAATGGACTTCCATGACCTATTTTTCGCCTTTGGAATTATCGGTTTCCTTATTTACTTAATACCACTTCTATACTTCGGTATTAAACTATTCATCCGTATGATCACAAACTTTAAGAAAATTATAACTGTAAAATATATGCTATTAACTAGTACACTCATCCTATCACTTGGCATTGGCTTTATGTCTGGTCACGTATTAACAGCGCCATCTGTTAGCATTTTTTTCATCGTTATACTCGCCTACTTAATTGTTGATTTAGAAATAGAATAAGAAAGAAGCAGCATCTATTTGGATGCTGCTTCTTTCTTATTGCAACCCTTTATCGCCTCCATATTCAGCAAAAAAACACTTAATTGTCCGCTTTTTTTACGTATGAAATTAGAAACCGTTTATATGGAATAATTATTTTAATCGAATTATTAACATGCTAAAATATTAAAGGCGCTATTATAAAAAAGAATATATAATAGATATGTCGGTTTTTTACGAAATGTATTTCGAAAAAGTGAGGAGAGTCCTTTGGTATTTAGTAGTTCGATTTTCTTATTTATCTTTTTACCTCTCGTATTATTTCTCTATTTTATAGTGCGTGCCGAGCTACGTAATTTCGTATTACTTGCATTTAGTTTAATTTTCTATGCATGGGGCGAACCACGTTTCGTTCTTTTAATGCTCTTTTCCATCGTATTAAACTACTGCTTCGGCCTACTCGTGCATCATTATGATAAACGAAAAAATATGAAAGTCACATTTTTAATTATGGCTGTAGTCGGAAATATACTATTACTTTCTTATTTTAAGTATATTTCATTTTTCACAGACATTTTAAACAACGTATTGCACTTATCTATTCATGTGGAACCTATTCCACTACCAATTGGAATTTCATTTTATACATTCCAAGCGATGTCCTATGTCATCGATATATACCGTAAAGATGGGGATGTTCAAAAAAACCCACTTAACTTAGCGCTATATATCTCTATTTTTCCTCAGCTTATTGCCGGACCAATTGTTCGTTACAATATTGTCGCTGAGCAAATTAAAACGCGCATCCATTCTTTTAAACGATTCACAGAAGGTATTCAAATTTTCGTTCTCGGACTAGCAAAAAAGATATTAATCGCTAACCAAGTTGGATTTGTCGCTGATAAAATCTTTGCCTTACCACCATCTGAAATGAGTGTTGGAACGGCATGGATTGGTATTATCGCCTATACCCTGCAAATTTATTTCGATTTCTCAGGATACTCTGATATGGCAATCGGACTTGGAAAAATGTTCGGATTTGATTTCCCGAAAAACTTCAACTATCCGTACATCTCTAAATCTATTTCAGAGTTTTGGAGAAGATGGCATATTACACTCGGCTCTTGGTTCCGCGATTACATATATATCCCGCTCGGCGGAAACCGCGTTTCAAAACTAGCGAATTATCGTAACCTTTTCATCGTATGGGGGTTAACTGGTTTATGGCACGGGGCGAGCTGGACATTTATCGCCTGGGGCTTATATTACGGCTTTATTATTTCAATTGAAAAAGCTGGATTCGAAAAAATATTAAACAAACTATGGAAGCCGCTGCAACATGCATACGTATTACTAATCGTTATGATCGGTTGGGTCTTCTTCCGAGCTGACAACTTCGCTTACTCGTTCCAATATTTAAAAGCGATGTTCGGCATAAGCGGCCAATCTTTCATCGATGACAATACGATGTTATACGTACATGAATACATTATCGTATTTCTCATTGCCTTTATCGCAGCGACACCAATTTTAAAAAGAATGAACAATATACTAGAACTTGCACCAAAAACGTATATGTTCACAATGCAATTTGTACGTCCTATATTATTACTAACATTATTTATGATTTCGGTTATGTACTTGATTAACTCAACATATAATCCATTTATTTATTTCAGGTTTTAACTGATGTAGGAAGGAAAAGTTATTATGAAAAAATTGGGGAACCTCATCCTGTTTATCGGTTTTCTCACCATTATCTTTTCATTTGGCATATTATCGTTACTCAAAACAGACCGAGACATTTCACCAGTTGAAAATCGGCCGCTCGCTCAAAAACCAGCACTTACGAAAGAAGCTCTCCTAACTGGTAGCTTCTTTAAAGATGTCGAAACATACACAAATGATCAACTAATCGGACGAGATGAGCTTATTAAAAACTATACAATTGCTCAAATTAATATGGGCAAATCTCTCATTAACGACATTATTTTAACTGATGATAAATGGCTCCTGAAAAACCCGGCGTGGACAAAAAAATATAATGAAATTGACCAATCCATGCCTGCTATAAACGATTTGTCTCAGTTTTTAAAAGAACAAAACGTTGAGTTTTACTTTGCTTTACCACCGTCAAAAACGAATGCATTATCATTTAAATTACCTTCTCATATTCACACATATGCACAGGAAAATTTAAATTACTTTCTAAACAAGCTTCCAGCAGACGTAAAGCCAATAAAACTTATGGAACACTTTAAACAGAACTATACAAACGAAGAAATACAAGACATGTATTTCAAAACAGATCATCATTGGAATATGGACGGTGCCTTCTTAGGTTACCAATATATAATGAACACAATCGGGCAACAATCTTCTATATATAAAGGAAAAGAAATAAAAAAAGAAGACTACACTCGTACATGTGCGCAAAATAAACATTTAATCGGAAGCTTCAACAACCAGCTATACCAGCTCATCGATGCCAATGGTGAAAAATTGTGCTACTACACACCGAAAGACGGTTTCAACTTCACAAGCGTAACCGCAAAAGATGTGCAAGGTACTATTCACCAAAACTTAGATGAAATATACGGCGTAGAAAAACAAAAAGATACAACATCATACGCAGGTTATTACACGGACGACTATCCAGAAATCGCCGTCGAAAATAACAATGCACAAAACGAAGTACGCGCCTTAATCCTAAAAGACTCATTCGCAAACGCAATCGTGCCACACTTAGCACAAAGTTTCAAACACACATCTATCCTCGACTTGCGTCACTATCACGAAAAAGATGTATATCAATACATTCAAGACAACAACATTAACATGGTATTGTTTGTGTATAGTGATTCGAATTTGAGCGGGGATATGTTTAAGTTTAAGAAATAGAAAGAAGGCTGTTGTATTTTTACAAGAGCCTTCTTTCTAGTAAAAAATCAGCGGGGATGAATCCCCACTGATTTTTTACTTTATCTATAATCGACTTATAGATTTGGGTTGTTAAGAACGTTCACGTGTACAGCTTGTGAACCGATTTCGCTTGTTAGAACATCTTTCTCACCTAATACTTTGAATACTAATGTACCTTTATCAGTGTACTTAGTAGTTAAAGTATCATAAAGGTCTGCCTTGAAGTTTGGAAGTGCAGAATCACTTGTTTGAGATACTGTTACATAACCAAGCTCTTGATCAGATAAGTCGAAGTGAGCATTACCATTTGTATCAAGGTAAAGTTTTCCTTGATCATCACCAGATTTTACAACACGTACTTTATGTTGTGTTTCTTTCGTTAAGTTAATACCTTTTACGATATCATCAAGGTTACTCTTCTCAAGCTCTAATACAGTACCGATGTTGATTTTCTTCTCAACAAAGTTTTCTGTTTGAACTGGTTTGAAGTTTACAGATTTAATAGCGATTTTCTCTTGAACGATTTCAACTGTCGCTTTACCAGCAGTTGCACCATTTTTCGTTAAGTGGATATCAACTTTACCTGGTTTTAAGCCTTTAACAACAACTTTATTTCCAACAATCTTAGCTTCAGCTACATCTGGATTTTTAGAATCAACTACATAACCTTCTAAGTTTTCAGGATCAGAGTATACGCGATCTGAAGTGTACTTAGATAATTGATATGCAACTGTGTCAGAAACATTTAGGTCAAGTTTTGTATCAGGTGATGCACCGTATTGACCTACTTTAGATACAAGTTCGAAGTTTTTGAATGCAACGTTACCTTCTGTTACGTTCACATATAATGAACCTAGAGTTTCACCATTAGCATTTTGGAAGTGAACTGTACCTTCTCCAACTTCCTTACCTGTAACACCAATAGTTTTTGTACCAATTGAACCAGAGTCAGTCGTTACTACATCTAATCCACCTTCTGCAACTACACCTGTTTTCGGAAGAACTTCTTTAATTGCAGCTGTATTAGCACCAAATGGATCGCCATATTGGTCAGTTGTTACGAATGTAACAGGTAATGTTTTGTTTTGAACAACTTGTAATTTATCTGGGTTAGCTTTTACTGATACTAATTTACGAGAATCAGTCGTTACTTTAAATTTAACATCTTTTGTAACGTCGCCTACTTTAATAGTAAGTGTAGCTTCACCAGCAGCTTCAGCTGTAATGTAGTTGTTTACTACAGAGATAATACCGTGATTTGAAGATTTAATGCTAATTGAGTTTGGATCAACTACTTTATCTTCTCCAGCAATTGTAGCAACTACGTTATGGATTTGTGCTTTTTCGCCAACTACTAACGTTTGGCTGTTTAGTTTGAAGTCTTTTCCAGTCAATTTATTACCGTATACTACACCGTTTTTATCTGCATCTACCGCAAATACAGTACTCTTAATTGCAGAAGCTGGTGTATCAAGGTTTTTCACTGTAATAATACCAGTGTTAGAAACAGTTAAACCACCGCGTTTTGTAACTTGAACCTCTACTTTATAATCACCATGCGAAAGGCCAACACCAAGTTTACCTGTAGAAGAAGTTGACTTTCCACCCTCAAAAATTTCTGCTGGTGAACCGTCTAAGTTATTTGCTACAAATTTGACATCATGGTCTGCTAAGTTTAAGTATTCAACATCAGCGTTACCTTTTTCGTCATTTAATTTGAAGACAACTGCTTGACCAGCACGATCATCATCAAATGTAAGTTTTTCTACTGCTAATTTTTTCACTTCGTATACAAATTTCGTTACGAATGATTGATTTTTCACTTTTACAGTAAGGTTTTTATTTGGAGCAACTTTACCACCAAGTGTTACAGTTGCAGAAGTACCGTCAGCACTTGCTTCGATTGCAACAGCTTTGTCTCCTTCAAGAGTTACATCATCAGCAGAAAGTTTTTCTAAACCAGTACCTGTTAATGTTAATTTCGTTGGCTCTGAAACTTTCACATCCGTTACATACGCTTGTGCATTATCTTTTTTGCCATACTTTTTATCTGCTACTGCGATAAATTTAGCTGCTTCTGCACGAGATACAGATTTATTTGGCTCCCACTTATTTCCTCCTGTTCCTTCAGAAAGTCCAAGGTGGATTAGGATGTTAGCTTTTTCTTCACCCCAATGATCTAATAAATCTTCAAATTTTGTAACTAACTCGCCGTTAACTTTATCTTTTAAGTTATAAGCACCTACGATCATAGAAGCGAAAGAAGCACGGTCAATCTTTTTATCTGGAGAGAAGTTTTCTTTTCCATCTCCTCTAACTACACCCGCTTTTTCAACCGCTGCAATGTATTTTGAAGCCCAGTGATTTTTAGCATCTTTGAAAGATGGTTGTGCACCCTCTTCAACTTTTAAGCCTAATGTAATTGCCATAATTTTCGCAGCAGAAGCACGATCAATTTCTTCAGCTGGAGCGTATGTACCATCTGGCTTACCTTCGATTGCACCTTTATCTACTAAATAATTGATAGATTCTAATCCCCAATGATTAGCTGGAACGTCTGGGAACGATTTACCTGCTGCTGCTACTGGAGAAACAACACCTGCTACCATTGCTGCTGTCATTGTACCTGCGATTACTTTTTTGTAAGAGTTAGTCTTTGCCATTTTATAAATTTCCTCCTTCAGGAATATGCTACTAGTTTCATATCATATTAAATTTGAAAACTAGCTAGATAGAAAAGCCATAAAACAATAAAAACATAAACAAAAACACTATAATGAAAAGTAGTTCACATAAAAAATGATACAAACCGTTAGATGTAAATATAAGGTTTAAATACCATTTCCTGAAACAATTTCATCATACTATACAAAACCATTCGTTATCAAGAACTTTATCAAAAGAATATTCGACACATTCTGATAATTCAGTCTTTTAATCGTACTATTAGGATATTGATAATGTTTAAATATAGAAATGAATAAACTGTTTTCCTATAAACCACTCTCACTGCGCTTCGTATATTTTTCATATCGAATACACAATTGGAATTATAGCACATATTTCCACTTCATCACCTAAATATTTTTTACAACAAATACAATTTTCAGACTATATTCGACTGAAACTATTTCATTTCGACATTATTTTCTTCTTTTCGAATGATTTTTTAACAAAAAAAGGTGTCAATTTACAAATAATTTACATATTAATGAGGTGTTCTTCTATTTTCGAAAGCGCTTTCGCTTTGTTTCTCAATAAAGCTAACTATTAATCTGCAAAATACGTTCTACTTTTCAGAGCTCTTTTTATATAAAAAATTAGACAAAAAAAGAGCCCACACATTGTGGACTCTTTTCATTGAAATAAATTTCAATTAGCGAGTTGCTGTTACAGGTTTGAAAGCAACAAGTTTGTTGTTTTCAATGTCAGTTGTATTTAAAACTACTTTACCTTCAACTTCTTTAGCTTTAACTGTTACTGTACCAGTTGCTAAGTTAACATCTGCTGGAGCTGTTACTTTAAGAACTACTTCTTTAGAAGCTTCAGCTGTTTCATCAGCTTTTGTCGCAGTTAATACTACACCGTTTAGGTCAATTACAAAGTCAGTTGCATCAACGTTTACAGCTTCAGAGAATGTTAAAGTGATTTCTTTAGCATCAACTTTTGTAATTTTAGCTGATTTGAATTCAGGAGCTTTTGTGTCTACAACATTTACTAATAAGTTTGTTGTACCCATTTTTACTCCGTCTTTATTTGCAACGTTAGCTACTGTGAATTTCACTGTTTCTGATTTTTCAAAAGTGAATGTTTCTGGTAATTCAATTGTTACTGATTTTCCATCAGCATTAACAACGATTAAAGTACCTTCTGGTAATTTAGCACCAGCTAAAGTGTAGTTGTTTACATTAGAAGCTGAGTCAGCGCCTTGGCCACCTTTTACTTCTTTATCAAATGTTACTGTAAACTTAGTTTTGCTATCAGCAACACGCTCAACTTTAGTTGCTTTTGGTGCTACTTCATCTTTTTTACCTTCTTCTTTTTTCTCTACAACTTTTACTTCTTTAGTAAATGCTGCAGATTCATTACCAGCTGTATCTTTTACAAATCCTTTTGTAGCAGCAACTTTATAGTTACCCTTTTCTTGGAATGTTAAAGTGATAGCTTTTTTGTTATCCTCAACTGAAGCAACAGCTACTTCTTTAGTTACATCTTTACTTGTATCTAAATTAATTACACGAAGTTTTCCTTCTTGTGCATTTACTTCTTTATCGAAAGTAAATGTTGCTGCTTTATTTTCATCAGCTACAACTTTTACCAAGTTAGGAGCTACAACATCTTTTGTAACTTTTACTTCTTTTGTTACTTTAGTACCTACGTTGTTAGCTGCATCTTTGTATCCAACAAATTCAACTTTAAGGTTTGCAGCTGTTTCTTTGTCCGTAAGGGCTCCTGGTACTGTAACAAGTGCTTTTGTAGTATCTTGATCAAGAGCAATTGTAGCACCCTCTACTACTTTATCACCTTTTTTAACTACTACTTTACCTTGTGCAGAAAGCTCTTCTGAGAATGTAACTTCTAATGTAGCTACACCATCAACAAGTTCTTTCACTTTAATATCTTTAACTTCTGGAGCTGTAACATCTTTTTCTACTTTGTAAGTAGCTTTACCTTCGTACATTTCCATTGCGTTACCAACTAAATCTTTAGCGCCAGTTACGATTACGTTAAATGCTTCACCGTTTTTAACTACAGATGCAACATCAGCTTTTGTTAATGTAACAGTATTCTCTTCAGGCGTAGCTGTGAATTCCTTACCGTTAATAACAACAGTAACTGCATCTTTGCTTAATTTTTCACTGAATACAACTTTAACATTTCCGTCTGGAGTAGATACTGTAGATACAGTTGGAGCTAGTTCATCGTTAAAGAAGATTACTTCTAATGCTTTTGGAATGTCTTTTCCATCTACAGATTTAACATCTTTAACATGTGCAACATAAGCTTGTTTATTTACAAGTGCATTTTTTAATGTAATAGTTGCTGATTTTTTATCTTTGCTTAACTCAACTTTTTCAATATCAAGTTCTTTTGAACCTTCTACAACTGCAAAGTTTGCAGCAGTTACATCTTTAACTTCAGTACCAAATTTAACTTCGATCTCTTTAGCGTTGATTTCTTTAATAGACTCAACTTTAGCTTCTGCTTTTTGTCCGAACTGCATGTCAGTCTTAGCAATGAATTTAGCAGCTTCTGCACGAGTTACAGATTTATCTGGCTCCCAACCATTACCAGTACCATTAGTGATATCTAGAGCAACTAAGATGTTAGCATCTTTTTTACCCCAGTGTTTTTCTAAATCAGAGAATTTAGTTTCTAATTCTCCGCTTACTTTATCTTCTAATTTGTATGCTTTTACAATCATTGATGCCATAGAAGCACGGTTAATTTGATTGCTTGGATTGAAGTTACCAGTTCCATCACCTTGAATTACACCAGCTTTTTCAACAGCTGCGATATATTTAGCAGCCCATGAATCTTGAGCATCTTTGAAAGATGGTTTTGCGCCATCTTTAACTTCTAAACCTAATGTAATTGCCATGATTTTCGCAGCAGAAGCACGATCGATTGCTTCAGTTGGAGCGAATGTTCCGTCTGGCTTACCTTCGATTGCTTTTTTTGCTACTAAATAATCAATGTATTCTGCACTCCAAGAACCTGGTTGAACGTCTGGGAATGTTTTACCTGCTGCTGCTACTGGAGAAACAACACCTGCTACCATTGCTGCTGTCATTGTGCCAGCGATTACTTTTTTGTAAGAGTTAGTCTTTGCCATTTTATATATTTCCTCCTTAGGAATGTAATACTAGTTCCATACTGTTTTAAATAGATATTCTATTTATTTTTGAAACTAGTAGATATAAATGTGGTTAAAGTATTCTTTTTACAGAATAATAGAATATCCTGTATTACAGAATCATAAAGAAATCATACACCCTTTTCATCTAATTTAAAACCTTAAATTCGACAAAAAAGTGAATTTTCACAATTCTAAACGATCGTTTTTTCGACTTTCATTTTAAAGGATCCAGATCTAAAAATCAGAATATTTTAAACGAATAGAAAAACGCGTCGGAATTACATTTATAACAAACTTCTTATAACCATTTACAACTATAACAGAAAAAGCTTTCCAATTACAACATCTAACTATAGAGATATTACGACATTAATCGACAACTTATTTTTCTATGATTCGACATTTTTATTACCATCAGATTTTCCAAAATTACCATACCTATTTTTTATCATTTACTAAATAAAACGCTAAGTACCTACATTCAATATATATTAATGTTAAGATTTTTAAACATACATCTTATCTCTCAAACTTCTTTTTTTATGAGCATACGTTTACAATCACTTACGTAATTCGACATTTTTCTACAAATTTATTTTTTCTTTCGACATTTTCTTTTTTCAAAAAATAAAAAAGAGGATGTCCTCTTAAATTAAGATCCCATTCCTCTTTTTTTGAACTCTTTTGAATTCAAGTCACTTATGATGTATCGAGACGCTGTTGAAATTTGCTCTCGTAATTCTTCTACTCTTTGTTCCAATGTTTCTTGTACATATTCTTTTTGTTCTAATTGCTTCGTTGCGACATTATGCAAAGTTTCAGACGTCCAATCACCATCTACATTTCCGATAATCGGCTGATTTACTTGTTGTAAAAATGAATCGATCTTTGGATCATATGAAATACCGACCATAGGAATATTAGCGACCGCAGATAGTATGAGCGCATGAAGTCTCATACCGATTAGAAGCGAACATTCCGACAAAATTGCAATTTTCTCATGAATATCGAGCTTATACGGAAGCATATGAGCTTCTTCTCCCATTAAATTAATAATATCGCGTGATGCATTTTGATCAAATGGTCCATGCATTGGTACGAATAAAATATGGTATCCATCACGCTTAAATTTTTTCAGCGTATCTGCTAGCTTCTTCATATAATCTTCTTTCGCGTCCCAATACCTCACACTAACTGCAATTACTTTCCCTTGAATCGAATGTTTTTGCAACCACTCGGACTTTATTCCTTCTGGTTGACATGCCAATACTGGATCTGGAACTAGTTCGATATCCTTCTTAATACCAATTTCTTTTAAATACAAAAATGAATCTTCATCACGTACTGATATATATTCCGCTTTTGATACTTGCCATTTCACTAATAAACGATTTTGTCTTTTCGTAATTGGACCAATTCCTTGCGCATAGATATAATACGGCTTCTTCAAAAAACGAGCAATTCGCATAATACCTGTATAGTACAAAATACTTTTAATACTCGTTTTATCTTGAAGGAGGCTTCCCCCTCCGCTAATTAAGCCATTACTTCTCTTTATTTCTTTATAAATTGCTCTTATATCCCAGCGATTTACTGCCTCTACACCGTACATTTTCCTTGTATAGTCGGGGTCATTCGAAAGTACAACAAGCTCAAGAGTAGGATCCTCTTCATGTAGCGCTTTAATAATTGATTGCAAAATTGCTTCGTCCCCAACATTATAAAAACCATAATATCCTGATAAAACTAACCGCACTCTTAATCTCCTCCAACATTTCGCAATCAACTTTTTGTCATTCAACAAATCGCTATCAACTCTTTAATAAGAAAAGTTGGATAACTTTAAATTGATTTCTTTCACAAACATACAAATAGCCATACTCATTTATGGACTCATTTACTTACGTAAAAATGGGATTTGCTTTTTGGATATCCAGTTCAACTTTAATGCGCATATGCCATATATGAACAAGGCCACACAAAACGCTACACCACTATATAGTATTGCAATAAGTCTAGAATCTACCACATTTATGAAAGTAGATGTGAAATATAATCCTATACCTACTATACTAGATACCCCAATTACAGCAAAAAATCTCCCCATGTGAATCGAATAAGCCAATTCTTTTCGAATGTATATATAGTTTACGATACAAATCATGATATATATGATAAGTGTACTATAAGCTGCACCAGTTATGCCAAATTGACTTACAAGTACTATATTTAATATGACTTTTACAAAACTCGCTCCAACAACTATCCACGCCGCTTGCTTAGAACGGTTAATTCCTTGCAAAATTCCTATTGATAATACCATAAGTGACGTAAAATACGAACTACCAATTAAAATAGCTAACATTCCGCTCCCTTTCGCATCTGTAAACAATCCAACATTTAACGGGATTGTAAGTGCCATGAGCCAGATTGTTATCGGCGTTGTTAAAACATGAGCAAGCTCATTTGTCCGTTCAATTGTTTGTTTTGCTAACGCTCTATCTTTCTTTGTTAATGCAGCAGTTAACAACGGGATTAACGGAAATACCATCGCACTTGCAAACACGACAATTAATTGTGTAAACGCAAATCCACGACTATATATACCAAATTGTTCTTGAATCGTTGTAGTGGATTCATGCAACATATGTGGAATCGTTACAGAATCAACTAAATTTAACACCGGCATCGATAATGCTCCAACTGCAATTGGAATCGAGACCTGAAGTATCTTTTTTGCATTATCTTTAAAATCTTGTAGTGAATATGTATTACTTTTATAACAATATATACTTTTTACATACTTCATTCTCAAATAAATAAGTGAAGTAATTACTCCAAGGCAAGAACCAATCATTGCGCCGCCTGTTACAACATCACTCTCTTTATTCCAATATACAAATAAAAATGCAATTGCTAACATAAAGAAAACACGAATGAACTGCTCAATTACTTGTGACACCCCGGTAGGAATCATATCTCCAAAACCTTGGAAATATCCTCGATATACCGCCATATATGGTGCGATTAATAACGCAAACGAAGTGACAATTAATGGAAGCCTCGTATCTTGTCCACCAAGCATATTTGCAAACATACTTGATCCAATCATAATAACTGAAAATCCAAGCACTCCAAATATTACTCCAATAATAGATGCTGAAGTAAATAGTTTGGCAATTCCATTCACGTCATTCTTCTCATGAAGTTCAGCGATTAATTTTGATATAGCTAGCGGTACTCCCGCTACCGATAAAGTTAAAGCTATCATATACACAGGAAAAACAAGGCGAAAAATCCCCAGTACTTCATCTCCTGCTATATTTTGTAATGGGATTTGAAAAAAACTTCCCAACACTTTCGATAGAAACGTTGTAATCGTTAAAATCGCAGCGCCTTTCACAAACTTATTATTCATCTTCTAGCTCTTTTCTTTCAATATATAATTTCCATACATATTACAACATAAAACGAGATAGCTATATTCTTCTCTTTTTTGAAAAAATTCACTTTATCTCATTTAGCTATCATACCAAATTTCTTATACATTGAATACTCTCTTTCTTTCTATGTTTTAAATATAGTATGTACAATAACGCCTTATTTATATCCAGTTATTTCTTCAATTTACTACTTCTACTTATTCGGGATAAACATGTGCTATAATGTAGCTATTGTCAGTAAGAGGAGTGTTTACAACATGCTGAATTCGGTAAAAAAGCTGTTAGGAGATTCTCAAAAGAGAAAACTAAAAAAATATGAACAACTTGTTCAAGAAATTAATAATCTGGAAGAAAAAATATCTGATTTATCTGATGAAGAATTGCGTCATAAAACGAGCACATTTAAAAACATGCTTCGTGACGGAAAAACAGTGGATGATATAAAAGTTGAAGCGTTCGCTGTTGTACGTGAAGCAGCAAAACGTGTACTTGGATTACGCCACTACGATGTGCAGTTAATTGGTGGCCTTGTACTATTAGAAGGTAATATTGCAGAGATGCCAACTGGTGAAGGAAAAACATTAGTTTCTTCTCTTCCAACATACGTACGTGCTCTTGAAGGAAAAGGCGTTCACGTTATTACTGTAAACGACTATTTAGCAAAACGAGATAAAGAATTAATTGGCCAAGTTCATGAATTTCTAGGTTTAAAGGTTGGATTAAATATTCCTCAAATCGATCCTGCCGAAAAGAAACTTGCTTACGAAGCTGATATTACATACGGTATTGGAACAGAATTTGGCTTTGACTATCTACGTGATAATATGGCCTCTTCAAAAAATGAACAGGTACAACGTCCTTATCATTTTGCTATTATTGATGAGATTGATAGCGTTTTAATTGACGAAGCAAAGACACCTCTTATTATCGCTGGTAAGAAATCAAGTAGCTCTGATTTACACTATTTATGCGCAAAAGTTATTAAATCATTCCAGGATACTCTTCATTACACATACGATGCAGAATCGAAATCTGCTAGTTTTACAGAAGACGGTATTACAAAAATAGAAGATTTATTTGATATCGATAACCTATATGATTTAGAACATCAAACTTTATATCATTATATGATTCAAGCATTACGAGCTCATGTCGCTTTCCAATGTGATGTTGACTATATTGTACACGATGAAAAAATTCTACTTGTAGATATTTTCACGGGTCGTGTTATGGATGGTCGCTCTTTAAGTGACGGTTTACACCAAGCTCTTGAAGCAAAAGAAGGCTTAGAAATCACTGAAGAAAATCAAACACAAGCATCCATTACAATTCAAAACTTCTTCCGTATGTATCCAGCACTATCTGGTATGACAGGTACAGCAAAAACGGAAGAAAAAGAATTTAACCGTGTATATAACATGGAAGTTATGCCGATTCCTACAAACCGTCCGATCATTCGTGAAGACAAAAAGGATGTCGTATACGCAACAGCCGATGCTAAATATAAAGCTGTACGTGAAGATGTTCTAAAACACAATAAACAAGGACGCCCGATTTTAATTGGGACAATGTCTATTTTACAATCAGAAACCGTTGCTCGTTACTTAGATGAAGCAAATATTACATATCAATTATTAAATGCAAAAAGCGCAGAACAAGAAGCCGATTTAATCGCAACAGCTGGACAAAAAGGGCAAATTACAATTGCAACGAATATGGCCGGACGAGGTACTGATATTTTACTAGGTGAGGGTGTTCACGAACTTGGTGGATTACATGTAATTGGTACAGAACGTCATGAATCAAGACGCGTTGACAATCAGCTAAAAGGTCGTGCCGGTCGTCAAGGAGATCCAGGTAGTTCTCAATTCTTCCTTTCTTTAGAAGATGAAATGCTAAAACGTTTCGCACAAGAAGAAGTCGAGAAATTAACGAAATCACTGAAAACAGATGAAACAGGACTTATTCTAACTTCTAAAGTCCATGACTTTGTGAACCGTACACAATTAATTTGTGAAGGTAGTCATTTCTCCATGCGTGAGTACAATTTAAAGTTAGACGATGTAATAAATGACCAACGTAACGTAATTTATAAATTACGTAATAACTTATTACAAGAAGATACAAATATGATTGAAATTATTATTCCAATGATTGATCATGCTGTAGAAGTCATTTCTAAGCAATATCTTGTAGAAGGTATGCTTCCAGAAGAATGGGATTTTGCTAGTTTAACAGCAAGTCTAAACGAAATTTTATCAGTAGAAAACATGCCATCACTATCAGCGAATAATGTACATTCACCGGAAGATTTACAATCCGTTTTGAAAGAAACATTATCTCTTTACAAAGAGCGCGTAAATGAGCTAGATAGTCATACTGATTTACAACAGTCGCTACGATATGTTGCCCTTCATTTCCTAGATCAGAACTGGGTCAATCACTTAGATGCAATGACCCACTTAAAAGAAGGCATCGGACTAAGACAATATCAACAAGAAGACCCTACTCGTCTTTATCAAAAAGAAGCTTTAGATATCTTTTTATACACATATGGTAATTTCGAAAAAGAAATGTGCCTCTATGTTGCAAGACATTTAGGTGTTCCTGAAAACGTACAATAACGAGGTGAAAGATTATGTTATCATTCCTAAAAAAAGCTAAGAAAAACGGAAAAGATACGACTGTCTCTAGTAATCAACTATTCGGACAAGAAAGCACAAATACTGAAAATAAAACTGTAAAGCCAACGCTTTACTTCCACCCTAGCTGGGGTGCAGTAGGACAAGAACAAAAATACATTTATCAATTTTTACATAAAGAACTACCACGTTTAGAAGAATATCAAATTTCTTTATCTGGAATTGAGATTGAAAAGCGTGATAACGGTTATGACGTAGCTGTATTTATTCGCAGCACTGTTCCGAAACCAATTTCTTTCGAAGAAGTTACATTAATTCTTCTAAATAAAGAGAAAAAATTATGCGCGCGAAAAACATTTAACCTTTCTGCATTAGGAGATATTCCTGCAAATGTAAATATGCCGTTTATCTTTACATTTGAGCAAGAAACCATTACAGATGCTGAATTATCGCAAACGGATTGGGAATTAGCGTTCGAACTTGAAAGTAAGCATGTATTAGATTTAGATCCATCTTGGGAAGCTCAGTTACCTGAAGCAAGTAAAGAAGCTTTACGTAATTTCGTAGACAATTTAACACCTCCAAATGATGGTGAAATTAACTTCCTAGGTCTGCAAGCTGCACGAAAAGAAAACGGCGATTTACATACAACGCTGCTTATTCGTAACGGTTGTAAAGACAACATTCAACTAGAGCAACTTCCTCTTCATATTGAAGATGCCACAGGTGCAGTTGTTGTTAAAGGCGCTTTCACATTACCGAACCTTGAAATTAAAGCGAACACTACAAAACCATGGTCATTTGTCTTCCCTGCTTCATCTATATTAAAAGAAGATATGGACCTATCTTCTTGGAAAGCACTTGTACCACAAGACTAATCATAGAGAGGCTCGCCTCTCTTACTTTTTTCATACAAAAAGCCTGTTCAAAAAGATGGTCATCACACCTCTTTGGACAGGCTTTTTCTTTATGTAAAATTTATTTCGTTACGAATAAACGTTCAATATGATATTCAGCTTCTAATTTGCACATTTCATCTGCATGCTTCACTTTATTTCTTTTTAATTGCTCCACTTGTTCTTCGCTCGGTTTTTCATTAATAAGCTCATTAATTTTTTCATTTACTTTCATTGCTAACGCTTGATGGAAATCTGGATGTCCTTTCAACTCATCATCTACTTTATTGATCCAAGTTGATTTTGTGTATAAATACTGTTTCCACTGTTCAACAAATTGTTGCATATCAAACTTTTCTTCGTTCCATTCAATTTCTTTCATATACTTCTCAAAAGAAACAACAATTGAGCGTGTAATCCCAATCTTCACTCCGTGTGGTAACTGTTTGTACATCAATTATTCCCTCCAGCTTAAAGCTCTTCCTTCTGACAAAAAAGGAATCTCAAAATTCATATACATTACTATAATATCACATACCTAATCTAGAATGTTACTATACTGCTAAGATGAATAAATGTCAACAAACGTATAACATCTTGATATACAGATGTTAAAAACAACAAAAACACCCTTATATAAGGGTGTCTCTTCATATAGTTTCCGTTTTTACAAATAGTAATTTATCTTTCTGCTCATTACTCGCCATCGCTACTAACGTCTTTTTAATATGAGCAGGCACTTGCTCTAGCGTTACACTCAATCCTGATTTATCCGACTGCTCAATGAAATTCAATAACGCCATAGCTCCTGATACATCCATATAGCGTGCATCTTTCATACGTAAAACAACCGGAGATTTTACGTCTTGTAAAGCATAAAAAACACGATCCACTGTTAAAAACGAAAGTGGGCCCTTAATTTTATATGTTGCTTCCTTTTCTTTTATAATAGAAGCTTTACGTTCTTTACATTTCACCATGTATATAATGAAGGAAAGAATAATACCGAACGCAACAGCAATCATTAAATCAAACTTCACTGTGACAATCATCGTTACGAGCATAACAACGACATCACCTTTTGGCGCTACATGCATTTTCTTCATGCTTTCCCAATCAAACATACCAATACCAGTTAAAATTAAAATACCTGATAATACAGCAAGTGGAATGTATTGTACGACCGATCCAAGTCCCATAATGAAAATAAATAATATAACACTATGCATACTTGCTGAAAGCGCCGTTTTACCGCCACTTCTTATATTAACGATAGATCGTACAGTCGCACCTGCGCCTGCTAATCCGCCAAACAATCCGCTCATCACATTACCGATACCTTGTCCGACCAGTTCTTTATTACTTTTATGACGCGTACCCGTCACATTATCCATTACGACCGATGTTAACAACGAGTCAATCGATCCTAATAAAGCAATACTAAGCGCTGGTAAAACAAGTTCTGCTACGCCTGCTCCGTTTAAAGATGGAATATGAAGCGTTGGCATCGCTTCTGGAATCGTCCCAATCTTTTCAATTACCTTATTTAATGACAAATTTCCGATAACCGGTAACTTCACTGTAAGCCCTTCTAACGCAGAAGAAAATAAAGGAAGCATAGCTGTCACACCTACTAATGCGACTAAACTAGATGGAATAGCCTTAATCCACTTTCCAGAAACAATCATGACAATAATCGTTAATACGACGAGTAGAAAACTATTTTGCACATGCTTCATTTCACCTAAAATAATAATTAATGCGATTCCGTTCATAAATCCTGATACGACCGGATACGGAATGTACCGCACGTAAGATCCAAGCTTACATACACCGAATAAAATTTGAAACAGTCCCGCCATCATAAATGCTATAAAACTCGCCTCTAATCCGTGCGTCGCAATAACCCCTGTTGCAATAACCGTAATCGGTCCAGTTGGTCCCGTAACCTGCCCAGGTGTACCACCAAATAACGCCGCAAATAAGCCTGCAAAAATTGCACCATACAATCCGACTAGTGCTCCCTCAGACGTTCCCGTTGCAGCAATACCAAATGCAATGGCAAGTGGCAATGCAACAATAGCAACAGTAAAACCTGCTAAACATTCCTTTGCTATTTTTTGAAACATATAATAACCACCTTTGTATAAAGTCCATTTTCCATTGTACACCTAAATAGATACATTCGTTAGTCCACTTTTTACAGTATCGTGACGTAAACGCATTCAATTGTAAGCTCCTACCGCATCTTTGGAAACTATTATAACTATGGTATAATGGATAAATTAAATCTTTTATTATATATTTGGAGGCACTATGCTAACTTTTGAAGAAAAATTATCGATCATTGAATCTTTCCCAGAATTAGAAAGAAAAAACGTATCATTAAAACGTGTGAACTTTCACTTTGAAGAAAGTCGTTTAGATAAAAAGAACGTTGTATATCATTTACATCCAAATGGAAACGGATTTGTATATGCAAGTGGGATTAAAGGTTACAAAACGGATGATAAAGGTATGGTTAACATCCGTGAATTTTCAGCAGATGAGTTACGCTCAGTAATTGAGCAATCAATTGAACTATTATCACAAGAAGAAATCGTAGTTCCTGCAGAACCTGCAAAAGAAGAAGAATGGCAGAACGAAGACGGTCATATCCTTACTCTTATCTCAGAGGACGATATGTGGAACGTGTACGCTGGTGTAAATTTAGACGGTACATTCAACTCTTATCCAGAAGCTGCGGAATACCTTGATGAAGAAGGATTTTCACGTAAATAATATAAAAAGCGGAGACTTATCGTCTCCGCTTTTTTTTATACATCTATTCCCAAACTAAAAACATAAGAACTTAATGCTCTCACATCCATTAATTTTTTTGGCGTCTAAACATCATCGCTCCCAAAATTAATGCGAACATACCTGCAAGAATAGAAGTAGATTCTACTGCCGCTCCACCTGTTTGAGGAAGTAATTTTGATTGCTTATTACTTTCTTTACTAGATGGTACTTCTGATTTGTTTTGTACTTCTACTTTATTTTGAGACTCTGGTTTGTTCGGTATTTCTAGTTTCTCTTCTGTTACTTTCGGTTCTTCCGGCTTTTCTTCTTTTATTTCTTCTGTTGTTCCTTCTTCAACTTGCTCTTCTTCTGGTTTTACATGAATTTCCGGCTTCTCCGTAACTTCTGGCTTCTCTAGCACATTCGGCTCTTCTGTTACTTTCGGTTCTTCCGGCTTTTCTTCTTTTATTTCTTCTGTTGTTTCTTCTTTAGTTTGCTCTTCTTCTGGTTTTACATGAATTTCCGGTTTCTCCGTAACTTCCGGTTTCTCTAGCTCTTTCGGCTCTTCTGTTACTTTCGGTGTTTCTGGGTTAGTTGGAGCTTCCAGTTCTTCTATCGATTCTTCTTTACCTTGTTCTTCTACTTCTGTTACTTCGTGGATTTTTATATTTGTAATATTATATCCGTTAACTTTCGATTGATATCCTGATACTGGTTGTTCTTTCACTTCATACGTATGAGCTTTTCCTTCACTATCAACTGCTGGTAACTTTCCAAACTCATATTTCCAATCATTTTCTGCCGTAACTTCTTTCGTTGCAATGACTTTACCATTTTGCAGTAAATCTACTTTAATCGTTTTTGGGCGATCGTTTACTTTATCGCCTTCCCACGTTTTCGTTCCTGCAACAGATGTAGTTTTTAACTTATTTGGAACCATAAGTTTTATTCCATTTGTAGCATCCGTCTTAATTGTGAAAGGAATTTTCGCTTGTGAATCAAACTCTACATAGTTCGGAGCAGATATTTCTTGTACGTAATAATTACCTGGAGTAAGGTTTGGTGCTTCAACTATTCCGTCTTGATTTGTTGTATAGGAATCACCAATTTGCTGTCCTGACTCTGTAAACAATTTAAAAGAAACACCTGGAATAAACTTTTTCTCGTCTCCTTCAATATGTTTTACAATTTGCAGCGTTCCTTTCGCAGGTAAAACCCCTTCAGCTTCTCCACCAAATGATATATTTTCAACCTTTACACTATTAGATTCAGTACTAGGTTTCTCATATAAAATTTGATAATCAAGCTTGTAGTCATTCTGTAGATATTTCAACTTTTTCCCGCTATCAGTAATCGTTGATGTATAGAAAACGGTAAACGACGTAGCGTTCGCCATATGCCTATAAATTACAACTTCAAATGAGTTATCACTAATAAGCTTAATGTATCCATAACCTCGGTCTTGAAATTGTTTAAGAGACAAATATTCTTTATTATTGATAGTGATGGTAAAGCTATCTTTATTTAGTGTTTGTCCTTCTTGTAACGTATCTTTTAAAACGATGTTGTCATGTAAATATTGTTTCTTTAAATTTATATTTAAAAACCAACGTACTTCATTACTTTTGTCTGGCTGAATATCACCAGACTTATAGAAAAACATCCCCGGTTCTGTACCTTCCCCTTTTGGATGTGTAATACTTACCGATTGCTTTTCTAAACTTGTTCCTAAATTCGTTTGTACATCTTTCGTTTTTCCTGCTTCTACATTCGTACCTTGAACAGCAAAATTAAACTTTCCTCGAATATTTTGGAGCTGTTCTACTGTATCATTAAATGTACAAACTACATTATTTGTATTAATCTGGCACGTACCAAAAACGCGCCCTGATTCATCTTTTAATGCGATAGTTCCACTATAGCCCTTTAATTCTGGAGGTAGCACTAACGTTAATGTATCCCCAGACTTCATCTTCTTTCCAGGCTTTTCACTAAAGTTTACATGAATGCTAGTCTTTTCCCCATAATTTAATGTTGTCTTTTCAAATGCAAAACTATCAACAAATCCTGTTGTGTTTAGTTCTTGAGCATGCCCTATGATAGGCATAAAAACTTGTCCAATAAGAACAGTAAAAATAAAACAAATTACCGATATTCTTTTGAAATATGTACTCATAAACCCTCCATCTTTGGTTACTTCATTTTTCTACCCTAAATTACACTTTAAAATAAAGATTATTTGCAGCATCAAACTATCTTTACTTATCTTTTGGGCAGCCAACAATAAATATTAGTCCTTATAAAAGTGCATTACAAGACTGTTCATCCACCATTTAATTTGTTACTATTATAGTAGTAACCTCACGAACTGAATGACCATTTTATTCATAAGGTCATCTGACGACTGACTATCTTTATCTTTTAAATATACTCCTCCAATACCTTTATTCTACTCACACTAAAATTATATTATTTCAACATCTATAAAATTCACCTAATTAAATTACTAAACCCTTATTTAAAGCGGGATATTTGCATTTACAATCAAAGCTTAATGCTACAAAAAAGTACTTTAACATAATAATAAAAGAGAATTTAACTAGAAGATAGATACCATTTTTTTAATCGTTTTAAAAAAAATAAAGCTACCTTTTCGTATTAGAAAAGGTAGCTTTATCTGTATAGACAACCGCTCTACCGCTTACTTTTTGGCGCCTTTCAACGACTCTCTCAGGACAAATTTTTGTAATTTCCCACTTGCATTACGAGGAAGTTCATCCACAAATAAATAATGACGTGGACGTTTATAATCTGCTAATTCATCACTTTCTTTACAATACGTTTCTAAATCAGCTTCTGTAATTGTTTCATCTTTCTTCACAACAACTGCCACAACACGTTCTCCCCATAATTCATCCGGCTCACCAAGCACGGCAACATCTAATATACCAGGATGACTATGAAGGAAATCTTCAATTTCACGTGGATAAATATTAACGCCGCCACTAATCACCATATCATCCACGCGGTCTGCGACGAATAAATAGCCGTCTTTATCGAAGTAACCTAAATCACCAGAGTGATACCACCCTTTATACATCGATTTTGCATTTGCCTCTTCTCGGTTATGATAACCAGCCATCATAGTTGGACCGCGCAAAATAATCTCTCCTACTTCATAAGGAGGCAATACATCATTTGGTTCTGCCGGTGCATCTTCACTTGGTTTCACAATTCGAATTTCATGACTAAAGCACGGTGTTCCTGCTGAACCTGCTTTCGTAATTTGGTCCTCTTCTACGAGAAACGCAACAACAGGTCCCATTTCTGTCATTCCATAAATTTGTACAAGATCAATATAAAGACGTTCTTTACATTCCTTCACTAACGCTGGAGCCATCGCTGCTCCGCCGTATATACCAATCTTCATCGAAGTTAAATCGTACTTCGTTAAATCTTTTTGCAACAGCATATTCCACATCGTCGGTGCTGCAAAAAACGTCGTAATCTTCTCTTCTTGAATTGTATGTAATACTGTTTCTGTGTCAAAATGATGTAAAATAACATTCTTTCCACCAACTTGAATGCGCGGTATAATTCCAGCATTCAACTCACCGCAATGATATAACGGTGCTACAACAAGCCCAATACTATCTCGATTATATTTTAAGAAATACGTACAAATCATACTATGCTCAGCCATTTCGCGATGCCGATGTAATACACCTTTCGGATGACCTGTCGTACCGCTCGTATACAGCATAGAACAATAATCCATTTCACCTATTTCAATATCTATTTTTTCAGAAGATGCCGCATTTACTTTTTCATGGTAGGAACTAGCATAAGAAGGTGTATCGTCTTCTACATACCAAAAAGACGAATTCGGAAAATCTCGTTCAACGATAGCCACGGTTGGCTCAACTGCTTTTTCAAAAACAACTACTTTCGAGGATGCGTCCTGGAGAATATAAGATACTTCTTTTGCTTTTAAGCGGAAATTGATCGGGTTAAAGATTGCACCAATTTTCGCACAGGCCAAGTAAACGTTTACAAATTCACGGCAATTATATAAGTAAACAGATACAGTATCTCCCTTTCTTACCCCTTCTTCTAATAGAGCATGCGCCGTTTTATTTATTTGCTCATCCCACTCTTTATACGTCCAGCGAATATTTTTTTCTGGTTCCACTAATGCCTCTTTAGTCGGATACTTACCAACAGATAAATCAAATATTCTCCCTATCGTCATGTACATGCCAACAATTTCCCCCTTTTCTCTTTCATAAATCTATCATTTCGTCCATAAGTAGACATTGTCCTTTAATGATCTGACTAATTTTTCTGATTATTATCGACATAGTTTTACAAATGAAATTGTTTTTGATCCACTTCTCGGTAAATGAAATTATATTGGCGATTTTCCAGATATATCGACCGTAACTTGAAATATATCGGCGATTTTTCAAATATATCGACCGCAACTCAATTTATATCAGCGATTTTTCGAATATATCGACTTACCGACAAAAACTGACAATATAAAAAAGAAGCTGTCCCGATTTGGAACAGCCCCTTCTTCTTATGCAAATAGCTCTTCTAAAATTTTCAGTTTGTCTTCTGTATATTTTACGAAGCCATCGTTATATGATTTTGGATCTTTCGGATTTGCAAAGTGCGTAATTGCTCCCGTTTTCGGGTGAACAAATTTACTTGATGCACCACAACCAAGTCCGATAATGGATTGTACTTCTTCCATAATGACAATGTTGTAAATACTTTCTTGCGTCGGCATTGCATAACCAACGTTCTCTAAGTTACCTAAAATATTCTTTTGACGATATAGGTAATATGGTACGTAATTATGCTTTTGCGTCCACTCTTCTGCTTCGTGCATCATCGCTGTAATTTCTTCGCGACCTGCTACTTTATATTTACGTTTGTTTTGCGTCATTTCAGAAGCACGTTTGAATGATAACGTATGAACTGTTAATGATTCTGGCATTAACTTTTCTGTTTCATCTAACGTGTGCTTGAAAATATCTAGCCCTTCACCAGGAAGACCAATAATTAAATCCATATTAATATTGTTCATTCCCATTTCACGAGCTAAATGATACTTCTCAATTGTTTCTTCTACAGTATGGTGACGTCCAATCGCTTTTAGTGTTTCTTGATGGTATGACTGCGGATTAATACTAATACGGTCAATATTCCATTTATTTAACACTTCTAGCTTCGCTGGCGTAATTGTATCTGGGCGACCTGCCTCAACTGTTACTTCACGCACATTTTTCACATCTGGGAACGCTTCATACATTTCTTCATACAGCATATCCATCTCTTCTGCTGTAATACTTGTCGGTGTACCGCCGCCGTAATAAATCGTCGTAACTTTTACACCTTTTTCTTTTAAAAACTTACCAATTTCACGAACTTCATAATGTAAACCACCTAAGAATGAATCAACAGAGCCTTGGCGTCCGTTAATTGCATACGCCGGGAATGTACAATATGCACATTTTGTTGGGCAGAATGGAATACCGATATAAATACTTACTTCCTCTTTCAAACGATATAAATCCGGAACTACCGCTAATTGGCAATCAACGATACGTTGAAGAAGTTCAATTTTCTCTTCATGAATTAAATAACTTTCACGAAGTTCTTGGTGTGCTTCTTCTTTTGACATACCATTTTGAAGCATTTTATGAAGAAGTTTCGTTGGACGAACTCCAGTTAAAATACCCCAGCTTTGTTCAATACCAGTTAACTGCTGAAGAACAGAAAGATATACATAAGAAACAACGTGCTTCACTTGCTTCATACGCTCTTTTTCATCTGTAAAAGCAGATAAATCTTTTGCGAATGTTTCTTCATACACATTTCCAGTCGCAACATCTGTTAAACGAGCTGATGCTTTCACATTCTCTTCAATGTGTATATCAACGATAAGATTTGCTTCCTCTTGTTCAAATCCAATCGTACTATCTTCAAAAAATAAGCCGCCAATATTTTGTAGCGGACGTAAAAAACGATCATCTTGTAACGTTTTAATTGAAATTAACAACATTATCACCTTTTCATTTGCAAACTCTCTTTAGTTTACTTGAAGGGCGTTTGCAGGTCAATACAGAAGGTTTTACCTTATTTTCATATCCTATTTAAAACAAACTGAATATTGATTTTTAATGAACTTTCTCTAGTTGTATAGACATTAGAATATACTCTTGTTACAATCTAGAACGTATTAGTACTTGCTACTAATTTAAATACATATAAAGGAGGACTCTTAACACGACATAAAGACTATCACGTGTTAAAACAACTATGAAAAAAAAGTTTTACAATATTTTAGCACTATCTTTGGCATTACAAACATTTGTAGCACCTACCCATTCATTCGCGGATAGCATAGAGAAAACTGCGGAATTGTCTACAGATGAGCAAGCTTTAAAAAGCATTGAAGAACATGCAAAACAGCATAGACATGACGAAGAAAACGACCTTGAAATCTCAGGTGAATATCTTCTCCACTTATCAACAAAACTTCCACTATACGATTCAAATGACTTAAAAACCAAAACAAATATTGAAATTACTGAACCAGTAGTAAAGGCAACAAAGAAAAAAAATAATGCCTATTACATACAAACTACATCTGGTGCTGGCTGGGTTAATAAGGAAAATAATAGTTTAGAAGTACAAGAGATTCATAAACTTTCGAATCAAAAACTAATTGTAACAGAAGAAACATCCGTATATTCCTTCCCTTTCCAATCGTTTAAAGAAGAAACGAAATTACAGCCACAAACAGTAACTCCTACTGAACAAGCTGGGAATTGGTTTAACATTCAAATGAACGGAACTGAGAAATGGATTTATGCTCCTTCAGCTACATTCGACGGTACGAAAGCATCATTATTTGAAAAAACAGGTACTATCGAAAAGAGAAGCGCAACTTTCTTCAAAACACCACCTAATTTACCTACAAATAACGTTTATGGTGTTACATTTAAAGAAATGATTGTTCCAAAAGGAAATGAAAACATTCGTCCTGGCTACGCAATGGAACCGAAATACATTACAATTCATGAAACTGCTAATACAAGTAAAGGTGCGAACGCTTTAAACCATGCGAAGTACTTAGATAATCAAGCTCGCGGAAATACTGATCGTTCAGCGTCTTGGCATTTTACAGTAGATGACAAAGAAATTTATCAACATCTTCCGCTAAATGAAGTTGGGTGGCATGCTGGAGATAAAACTGGAAACTATGAATCTATCGGAATTGAAATTGCTGTGAATAGTGATGGAAATTATACGAAAGCGGTAGAAAATGCGCGCAAGTTAGCTGCTTTCTTAATGAATGAATTAAACATATCTCTAGATCACGTTCAAAAGCATCAATTTTGGAGCGGAAAAAACTGCCCTGCATTTATGATTCAGCGCGGACAATGGGATGCTTTCTTAAAAGGCACGAACGCTTACTATAATGAAAATCGTAAAGATGTTATTCCGCCACCAGAAGTCCCTCATGAAAAAGACGACATTACAGGCGGGTGGTATGAGCAAGACATTCGTCAGTTAGCTGCTAGGAAAATCATGTTTGGTGATGGAAATGGTTCTTACTGGCCAAACCGCCTCGTAACACGAGCTGAGTTTGCAAATTTAATGTCAAGAGCTTTAAAATTACCTGCTGGAAACGCTAAATTTACAGACTTAAACGAAGTACACCCATCTTTAGTAGACGGAATTAACCGTGCTGCTAGCGCTGGTATCATTAATGGTCGTGGGAATAATAAATTTGATCCCAATGCTACAATAACACGTGATGAAGCTGTTATTATGATTGACCGTGCACTAGAATATAAATGGATTTATAGAAAAGAAGTGAAATTACCATTCACTGACCAACACTTCGCATACGACAAAAAAGCATTACAAAACGTTTATGCATACGGAATTGTAAAAGGTAACGAACGAAATGAATTCGTACCAAAAGGCACAGCAACACGTGCTGAAGCAGCCGCATTTTTAAATCGAATGCTTAAAGTTATTGAAGCTTAAACAAAAAAACGTAGCCAAAAGCTACGTTTTTCCTTTATCGTTTCGGCGTATTTTTATGATTCTTCAAAAACGGAAGCGGGAATTGCTTACGGAAATGCTCTTTAATCATATACTCTACGCCGTTCTCACTATTTGAACGTGTAATCCAGTCGGCCGCTTGTTTTACCTCTACAGGCGCGTTCCCCATCGCTACCCCAAGACCCACATTTTCAATAACCTCTAAATCTTCCATGCTATCTCCAATGGCAACCATTTCGTTTAGCGAAATATTTAAATGCTCTCCAAGTAATTGTAATCCGCGTAATTTCGATACATTTTGCGGCAAAATTTCTATTCGTTTTGAATCACATTCAACATACTCTACATCTTGAAACGCTTTTCTTAATGTATTCAGTCCTCTTTCTTTTTCACCTTTCGTTTGGAAAAGAACATCAATTTTTGGAGCCGCGACTGGATGATCACGAAGCGCATCACCTAACGAATCTACAAATTGAACTGGATAAAATAACGGATCAGCACTCGATAACACAGTACGCGCAATTAAGTTGGGTGTATTTCTCTCACGATTTCCGATTGAAAACCTCTCATGAGAAATGCGGACGTTACAATCAAAGTGCTCTAACACTTGCACAATATTAAACGTCTTCTCTTCCGATAACCTTCTTTGAACGTACGGCTTATCTAACGTTGCTGAAACGAAAGCACCGCCGTGTGTCACTAATATAGAATCTATTTTTAGTGCCTTTGCTACTTTATGAGCGGACTGAAAATTTCGGCTCGTAAATAATGTAACGTATACGTCTTTTCTTTTCACAAATTCAATTGTTTCTCTTAATCCTTTTGCAATTTTTCCGTTGTTGTATAGTAGTGTCCCATCTATGTTAAGAGCTAGTAAGCGATAAATCATGTCGCACTCCCCCTCTTCGCTGTTGTACTCTATCCATAATTTATGAAATAAATGTAGCAAATAGAACGAGTTAGAATTTCTACTGAAAATTTGGTTTACTATATACATATACACTTAGTAAAGGAGATAGTACAATGCAGGCACCTCCTTCCTTTTATGAAGGCGATACGTTAGAAGTCGCAAAAAAATTACTCGGACAGAAACTTGTTCATATTGTAGACGGAATAAAGCGAAGTGGAATCATTGTTGAAGTAGAAGCATACAAAGGTCCCGATGATAAAGCAGCACATAGTTACGGAGGTAGACGAACGGACCGTACAGAAGTCATGTTTGGTGCACCGGGACATGCTTACGTATATTTGATTTATGGTATGTATCATTGTTTTAACGTCATTACAGCGCCAGTTGGTACCCCACAAGGAGTGCTCATTCGAGCCCTGGAACCGGTAGACGGGATTGAAGAAATAAAACTAGCGCGCTACAACAAAACCGACATTACAAAGGCTCAGTATAAAAATTTAACGAACGGACCTGGCAAACTATGCCGTGCACTCGGCATTACTTTAGAAGAACGAGGCGTCTCATTACAAAGTGACACATTACATATTGAACTTGTCCGAGAAGAAGAACACATGTCCTCACAATACAAAATAACAGCCGGACCTCGTATTAACATTGACTATGCAGAAGAAGCTGTACATTATCCGTGGCGTTTTTATTATGAAGGGCATCCATTTGTTTCAAAGAAATAAAGTGAAACTTTAATCAGTGGGGGGTCTTCATCCCCCACTGATTATTAGTTGAACCAATCGGACTTTTATGGGCAGTTGATCCCCCGCCTAACTTCTTTGCTTTCGCTGAATTTGGAGGTGGGGATCTTACTGCCCATTAAAGCGGGATAAATGATATCGACTTACCGACAAATAAAAGAAGACTGTTCCAAAATGGAACAGTCTCTCCCTTTTTACTCCGCACCTTCCGCAGTCGCAATATTATCCTCTAAGTTTTCTCTTGATAATTCAGCCGCCATAAAATCAGCTGTTTCTGGAAGTGCTAAATGCATATGAGCTTTTTGACAAATTTGGATCGTACAGTTTTCAACAACATAGTCGAAAACATGTCCGCCTCCGCTTCTTTCATCATCAATATAATGTAAGTGGAAACCAGCTACACCAATACCTTGCGCATAATCTGGCGTCCAAAATCCAGCAAGCGTACCTTCTGTATTTTTAAAGGAAAAGATCGGCTGTGATTTCGTCACTTCAACGAGCGGTGTATACGGTTTTTCTTGTTTTGGAACAGTTCTCGTTC
This sequence comes from Bacillus cereus group sp. MYBK139-1, assembly GCF_051916915.1. Classification (NCBI taxonomy): domain Bacteria; kingdom Bacillati; phylum Bacillota; class Bacilli; order Caryophanales; family Bacillaceae; genus Bacillus; species Bacillus cereus group sp. MYBK139-1. The sequence goes on from NZ_JBQAHO010000003.1 coordinate 527,458, forward strand.
TTACTTCGCGGAATGTACCGTCCATTCGAATACCATAAAATAAGTTTTTACTCGGCATTAATTCATGTAATAACGCTTCAACTTCTTCACGATTCATCGGACGCTCTACCGTATAACTCATTTCTTTTTCAAAAAACGTTACAGTCGCAAACGGTGTTGTTTCTTCTGGCTCTACTTTTTCTGCTGAACCGTCTGAACGTAAATGATAAAATTCGTTATCAAACGCAATCATTTCACCATCTAATTGATCAAATGTGCCAATACCGAAATCACCACGTTCTTTCAGTTCCTCAAAGCTAATCACACCATCATATATACCATCTAATAGCGCAAGCATTGTAGATGTTTGATATACTTCGTTACTCATTTTCGTTTTTTTTGCATCAATATCGATTAATTGCGCAACAGTCATCTCAAATCTACCTCCATTAGTTTAATTGGTTTGGTAATAATTTTTCGCTTAATTTAATGTTATCACGGTAATCGATTGGAATATCAATAATGACAGGTCCGTCTGCTGCTAGTGCTTCTTTTAATACACCTTCTAATTCATCAGGCGTGTTAACACGAAGACCTAACGCCCCGAAACTTTCCGCATATTTCACAAGATCAACATCGCCAAACTCTGTAGCTGATGTTCTGCCGTATTTCATCATTTGTTGGAACGCAACCATATCATATGTGCCGTCTCTCCAAACAAGATGGACGATTGGAGAATTTAAACGTACCGCCGTTTCTAACTCCATCGCTGAGAATAAGAAACCACCGTCACCTGATACGGAAACTACTTTTTTACCTGGTTCTACTAAAGTAGCAGCGATTGCCCAAGGAAGTGCAACACCTAACGTTTGCATGCCGTTACTAAATAATAATCTACGTGGTTCATAAGAACGGAAACATCTCGCCATCCAAATAGAATGGGAACCGATGTCACATGTAACGGTTGTGTCGTCACTAATTAAAGAACGAAGTGTACGAATCACTTGAAGTGGATGCGTAACACCTTCTGAAGGACGATTTGGAATTTCTGCTTGTTCTGATAATTTCGCGCGTAATTGTTCTAACACCGCTTCTGATTTCGTACTTAATACAAGTCTCGGTAATTTCTCCGCGATGCTATTTACCGTTAAAGCGATATCACCAATTAATTCACGCTCTGGTTGGTAATCATGGTCGATATCTGCTTGATGGTCATCAAGATGAATAATTGTTCTGTCTCCAAGTTTATTCCAGAATTTTGGATCATACTCAATTGGGTCATAACCGATAGAAATAACAAGGTCTGCTTCTTCTAGTAAAATATCACCTGGTTGGTTACGGAATAGCCCAACGCGGCCAAAGAAATGATCTTCTAACTCACGTGAAATCGCACCAGCTGCTTGATATGTTTCAACGACAGGAAGTTCTGTATCCGCAATTAATTCACGAACGGCTTTCGTCACTTCATTTGTGCTCGCTCTCATACCGAGTAAAATAACCGGTAATTTCGCTGCTTTTATTTTTTCTACTACGTATGTAATATCATGTGTGGGAGCGATTCCAAGCTGTGGCTTAGAAAGCGCACCGATAGACCCTACAGTCGTTTCCGCAGTCATAACGTCTTGCGGCAGACTTACTAGAGTAGCTCCTGGATTTGTAGAAGTTGCACTTCGGAATGCATTTGATAATGCTTCTGGCACATTATCAGGATGCTCTACTTCTACGCTATATTTTGTGATTGGTTCGAATAGTGCAGCATTATCCATAGATTGGTGCGTACGTTTTAATCGATCTGTACGTGGAACTGCACCAGCTAAAGCAACAACGGGATCACTCTCCGCATTCGCAGTAACAAGACCTGTCGCTAAATTTGATGTCCCTGGTCCTGAAGTTACAAGACATACGCCCGGTTTTCCTGTTAATCTACCAATCGCAGCTGCCATAAATGCTGCATTTTGTTCATGACGACAAACAATTAACTCTGGTCCTCTTTCTTGCAGTACATCAAATACAGAGTCAATCTTCGCTCCTGGAATACCGAAAACATGTGTAACACCTTGTTTAATTAAACAATCAACAACAAGATCTGCTCCTTTTGTTTTTGTCTTCACGTCGTTTGCTTTTACACCTGTACTCAAACTAATCATTCCTTTGTTTCATAATTTGTGTAATAAAGATTTTTAATTTCACCTGGTTAATTAACGTGGTGAAGTATCATTTATCATTATATTACAAATGCATTATTTTTCCAACAATATGAATTTGACATTATTTTGACAACAACTAGAGAATGCGCTTACAACCCTTTGCTTATCCTAAAATAATATTTTTATATCTCCTCGAAAAAAGCTGAAAAAACCTCCATCTCATTACAGTATTAAAAAAATATCAGTACCTTGCAAAGAATAATACTAAATGATATATTTGTAAATAATGGAATACCCATTAATTGTAATTCGCAGCCCCCTTTTCAAAAGATACGATTCTCAGCTTTCATTCATCATTCTATAAAGGAAAGTGATTATTATGAACAAAAGTGAATTTTTAGAACAACTTAGTTCTTCCCTGCGGAATATGCCTAATGCAGAAAAGAAAGATATTATTTTAGAGTACGAAACTCATTTTATTAGTGGTAAACAAGATGGAAAATGTGAAGAAGAAATTGCTAGAAAACTAGGAAACCCTAAAACGATCGCCAAAGAATTGAATGTTTCCTATGCAATAAGCAATGCTGACAAGAAACGCAACTTCAAAAATATGATAACTGCACTATTTTCTGTTATGAGCTTAAGTGTTTTAAATTTTGCCTTTATCTTTATCGCCTTTTTCGTACTACTCTTTTTATTACCGATTATTCTAGCACTTATCATTGCTACTCCAGTATTAATCATTTCACCTATTTTATTAATAGGGTTAGGATTTTTTAAAGGGTTTCATCAAATTAGTTACTCCGATGTTTATAATGTGTTTATCGCCTTTTGCGTCGGTTTACTCATATCCGTCATAAGTTATCAAATGATCAAACATCTATATGCACTTTTAGTAAAGTATTTGAAATGGAATATAGCTATTTTACAAAGACACTAATGAATGTAAAAGGAGACTAAAATGAAGAAATATACTTTATATTCACTCATGCTACTTACAATGTTATTTCTATCAGCTTGTTCAAACAGTGCGCAACCTAAGGAAGAAAACGATGTACAATCTATTAAAGATGTTACGGTTAAAATTCCAGAAACGATATTTACTTCCTCAAAGAAAAATGAAACGATTAATGAAGATGAAATGAAACAAAATATAAAAACGTATTTAGATTATAGCGGAGAGTTAGACAAAAACATCGTTCCACTTTCGTCAACTATGTCTGACGAAGAAGTCACGGAATCCGATCGGGAGAAATTAAAACAACTAATAAATTTAGCGCAACAAAACGATGCGAACTTCCATCATTTTATTAGTAACAATACGATTCCTGCTGATTACAAACAGCCTTCGAAGGAAATTCATGATTACATTTCATCGTCTACGGCACTTTCAGTAGAACTAGAGCAAGAATTAGACAAACTCGCTGAAGATGGCAACTTGTTCAAGACTGATTTTTCTTTTACAAAACGCTTTGAGAAAGTGAATGGTAGGAAGCAAAAAGATATTGAAAAGTTTTTGAAGGAGAAGAATATTGAAACGGAGTATTTCCACAAATAACAAACAAAAAAGACGCCCCATCCAAGGGGCGTCTTCTCTCATTACGCTTGTTGTTGCGCGTTATATAACTCTTCAAGTGGCTTCATGATAATTTTGTTAACGTCAGTGATAACTGTATTTAAACGTTGCTCAGTTTCCATTAACTTTGTAATTTTAGCATCTTGTTGAATGCGAACTACAACTTCTTGTGCTTGTTGGTTGTCTTCTTCAGTGATTTCTTGGCCTTGCATCATTTTTTGTTGTAGGCTAAGTTGCATTGTACGGAACTCATCGAATAAGTTCTTTGAAGCAGCATCAGCTTGAACTGCTGCGTAGCTCTCTTTTAACGTTTTGAAGTCATCGTTTTCAGCGATTGCTTTTTGTAATTCATATGCTACATCATGAATGTTTTTTGTCATTTTATTTTTCCTCCTTTAGAAGGCTAGCGCTTATCATACGCACTGCCTTTTACGTGCATTTACATACGCACCTCTTCTTACCATATCAAACTATGCAAGAGATGTGAAGAAATTTCACTTTTATTTGTATGTACATATCTTATTATTTAAGAAACAACAGTAATAACCCTTGCACAATTCCAATCATTCCGCCTAATAAGGCACCTAAATACGTAATCATTTTCAGTTCATTTTTTGTAATGGACAACACTAAATCTTCTAGTCTCTCCGTTGAAAATGTAGACACTTCTTGCTGGACAATTTCCGCCAAGTGAAGGTTATTTAGTATACTTTCTACATTTTCTGCTCCCCACTTCAAGCCTTTCGTTACTGCACTCGGGACTACCTTTTCTATCATTGTTTCTCGAACCGGTTCACATACTTGCTGCACAGATTGATTTAAAAACTTACTCACTGTTTCCTCAACTTTAACTGCAGACAATATGGAGCTTACAATCATTTCTTTTTCTACAAACGTTTCTACTTCTTTTACATCTCTTCCTTTTAACTTCTCCCACTCTTTTTGCAATACATCAGTTAAAAGCTGCTTTGTGCCATCTTGCCCTAAAAACTTAATGACTTCTGGCTGCACACGATCCACTACACTTACATTCCCTAAAAACATTCCGACTAAATTAAGCAATGTCCCGCGAGAAGCAAAGAAATCATCAATCATTTTTGAAAGACGTGTTTTCCCTTCTTCACTCTCAAAAAACTGAGTTGCTCGCCCTAAAATAAATGCCGAAACATTTGGAATCGCACTCTCTATTTTCTCGTGAACAGAATGAGGTAAAGCTTGTTCCCATGTATATGTATAGTACTCTTCTAAAAATGCCTGAATCTTTTCTGTAATTACCTGTTCGATTTTCTCAGTTGCTTCTTTTTCTACATGCGCTACGTTCCATTTTTCTAACATATTTCGCAGTGATTGTTCATTCGTCATTACTTTATCCACTTCTACTTGTGCCCAGTGGACTAAACCTTTTTGAAATTCTTCATTCGTTAACTTCTTTCCGATTCCTTCTGGCGTTAACAAATGCTCTACAACCATTTTCCCTAATTGAACAGCAAGCTCATCACGGCGCTTCGGAATTAATCCTGGTGTAAATGGGACTTGAAACTTCCCAATATACATAGGGCGATGAGGACGAAATAACATTTTTATCGCTAAATGATTTGTAAATCCTCCAATAATTGCTCCGAGCCCTGTCGTCGTTAGCATACTTAACCATATATTCATTACAATCAACCTTTCGCTTCTCCAAAACTATAGCATATCATCATACGGACAAAAGTATAATGGTATAAAAACGTATTTGCAATATATAGCTTCGCCTATTATGTCAACATTTTGTTAGTAAAGGAGTGATTTCGTTGGTTCTCGGTATTTTAACTTCTCAGCCTCATTATGAGCAAACGTATTACACCGAAATCGCTAAACGCGCTCGGCTTTATCATAATGTCGTTGCACAGTTTACGCCATTTTGTATTGATCCTAAAACAGATCTTATTTCTGGTCTGATTTATGATACAGATACAGGGAAATGGAAAGAGCAAATATTCCCTATTCCTTCTTATATATATGATCGTTCTTCTTTTAACGAGGAAACGGACTTCGACAAGGCAAAATCAATTATTCACTCACTACACAACCGTCCTTCCACTACCTTTTTAAATAACACACTCATTGACTTAAGCGAACTACATGATGTATTTCTCACGAATAAAAAATTATCACCTTATATACCAAAATTTGAAATAGCAACGATACACAACGTTTTCAAACTGTTATTAAAAACAAAAGATATTATTATACGTCCTACTAACGCACATTCCAATGAAAGTCTGTACCGGGTCGTTTATAAAAATAAAACATTTCATATTGATACGATAAATGACGCCTATCATGATTCTACTTCAATTAAACGGACTGATGAATTTATATCTTGGTACAAATCTCATATACGATCAGCACGTTACATCACCCATACAATGCTGCAACCACCGAATCAATTAACATACCCACTTCATATTCGGACTATTTTACAAAAAAATAAAGAACAGAAGTGGAACGTTATCGGTCAGTTTATACAAAAGAGTTCATTTCCGAATCAACTTTTACTTTCGGCAACCGATGACTCCTCGCTGCATGCATTTTCAAAAATTAAATACGTACTATCTAGTACCGGTGTACAATTATTACAGGACGCTTTACAAGACATTATAAATGAAGTATTTCAAACACTAGATCAATCTTATTCTTCGTTATTCGAGCTAGAGCTTTCCACTATTATGGATCAAAAAGGGGCAATTTGGCTTATGTATGTCAACACGATTCCCCCGTACGAACATTACATTCGCCATAGTGATTCATTAGCCGAAAAAATATATCACGGACCATTACAATTTAGTCGCTTTACACCATAAAGAAAGGGGGTAAGTCTATTTTGAAAGAGCACATATATACATTAAATATTTCAGATGAGCATCCAAATAGTATTACTTTACCTTATATTTTTTCCATCACACCACCAATTACATCCCTTTCCTTCGGCCTACGCCATGTTGCAAGTGAAGAGGTAAAAATTCATTATTCCTTTACTCGCGAAATCATTATTGGAAAACAAATTGCAGAGAAACTTTTACTTCCTCATTCCACTACTATCCATGCATTCACACAAAACCAAACGATTATTTTCGGACCATTAATCGGGATTTTCACAACTGGTTTTAACGATGAGGCTTCTAATCCTTTAGGGAACCGTTCAATTTCTCTTGGGGAGTTACTAACGCCACCATTCACCTTACGACCATTTGTATTCGTTTTTGGTGTGCAACATATAGACTGGGAAGACGAAACAATTGAAGGGTATTTCTTTCAAGAGGAAAAGTGGATAAAGAAAAAAGTCCCTTTACCGAATGTCATTTACGATCGATTACCAAATCGGAAAGCCGAAAATTATAAACCAATCGTAAGAGCAAAAAGAAAGTTAGAGCATGACTATGCTATTCCATGGTTTAATCCAGGTTTTTTTAATAAATGGGAAGTGCATCAACTTCTTATGAAAGATGAATCCATTATGCCGTTATTACCAAACACAGAAACATTTCAGCACTTCGAACAAGTGGAACGATTTCTCGGAACGTATAAATCCATTTACATGAAACCGATTCATGGTAGCTTCGGTAGAAATATTCATCAACTATTTTATTCCCAAACAGAGAATTGCTACTACTGTCGTTATCGCAAAAATGAAGAAAATAAACTAAGAAAGTACCAATCATTAGAAACGCTTCTGAACCATGTGCTAAAAGGACATGATTTAAAAAAGTTTATCGTACAACAAGGTATTTCCTTACTTCGCTTCGATGGGCAACCTGTTGATTTCCGCATTCATACAAATAAAAATCATTTCGGCCAATGGATGGTCAGTGCAATCGTGGCAAAAATTGCTGGCAAAGGTAGCTTAACAACACATGTAAATAGTGGTGGCGATACGAAATTGCTGCAAGAACTTTTTCCAGATTCAACGAAACAAGTTCAAATTGAGAATAAGTTAAAACATACCGCCTTACAAATTAGTTATGCGCTCGATGAACAAGTAACCGGAAATATTGGAGAAATCGGTTTTGATATCGGTTTAGACACGCAGGAAAACCCATGGCTCTTTGAGGCAAACTCTAAACCAGGGCGAACTGTATTCCAAGATGCCAAGTTAAAAGAACAGAGTGAACTAACGCGCCAATTATTTTACGAATATGCCATCTACTTAACTGAACATTCTTTGCGCGATACAAAAGAAAAAATGTCTCAAATAAAATCAGAGACTTCCTCAAACAACGAGCATATCCCGTCCCCTATGATTCACTCACAAATACAAAAACAAAAACTTCCACCTCATTCATAAGGTGGAAGTTTTCTATTTACACAAGTTTTACGACAACCTCTGTTTCCACGTTACATACTCCGCAATAAAAAATATGATTGCAATATTCATTTGAATTATTATGTGTTAATCCATCTACTGCACTCAATAATTCTTGGTCCATATACGCACTATAATCGTCTATGTAATCTACAGCCTTCCCATAATCTTGGAGTATACTTTGGCAATTTTGACAAGAATATGTTTGTGATTCTAATGCGTTACAAAGCGGACAAATTCCCATCACGATTCCTCCATATAATTGTATCTAGCTACGTATAGGAGCAGCTTGCCCCATTCTTACTTACATTTTCCTCAAAATAGCAGGATACAAAAAGAAAAATATATTTCATATCGCTCTTAGTTTTACCTTCTTTCTAAAAAATAAAACGATTACTCTTATTTCATAATTTACGAAATCACTAAGATTTTTTTACAAAATTTACAAATTATTATTTCGTATATCTTTCTAGGTAACATCCATACTATGAGTACAAACTTAATTACCGATGGATTAGCGCCAAACGGGGCGATAATCTGGTTCAACTCCAGCTAGTCCAACCAAAAAAATTTTTATAACTCTAAGGAGGATATATTCCTATGGCAAACCAAAATTCTTCAAATCAATTAGTAGTACCAGGAGCAACAGCTGCAATCGACCAAATGAAGTACGAAATCGCTCAAGAATTTGGTGTACAATTAGGAGCAGATTCTACGGCTCGTGCTAACGGTTCTGTTGGTGGCGAAATTACAAAACGTCTAGTTGCAATGGCTGAGCAAAGCCTTGGCGGATTCCACAAATAAATATATATGGCAAAAAGGTCTCAAGGCATATGCCTTGAGACCTTCCTTAATTTATTGCAACATTTGTAAAAACTTCTTCGTACGTTCTTCTTTTGGATTTGTAAATACTTCTTCTGGTGTACCTTGTTCGACAACGACACCGCCATCCATGAAAATAACACGGTTCGCAATTTGATGTGCAAAACGCATTTCGTGCGTTACAATGACCATCGTCATACCTTCTTTAGCAAGTTCTTTCATTACTTTCAGGACTTCTTGAACGAGTTCAGGATCAAGCGCTGACGTCGGCTCATCAAATAGTAACACTTCCGGCTCCATCGCAAGCGCGCGAGCAATTCCAACGCGCTGTTGTTGTCCGCCTGATAATTGGAACGGATATAAATCCACTTTATCCGCAAGACCAACTTTTTCAAGGAAATAGTTTGCTTTTTTCTTCGCTTCTTCTTTCCCCATCTTTTTCACTGTAACGAGCCCTTCCATTACATTTTGAAGTGCTGTTAAATGCGGAAATAGATTATGGTGCTGGAATACCATACCTGTTTGCGTACGAAGATTGACAATATCTTTCTTCGTTACTTTTTGAGAGAAGTTAAGCTCTTTATTACCGATACGAATATTACCAGCGTTTGGCGTTTCTAACACGTTAAGACAACGTAAGAATGTCGTTTTACCCGATCCAGACGGCCCGATAATAACAACAACTTCGCCCTTCTCAACTGTTAAATCTATATGCTTTAGTACGGTATTATCTCCGAAACTTTTTTGTAAGTGCTGAATTGAAATCATAAAAACAAAAACTCCTTTTGTAAAAGGATTATTTTAATGTGTAGCGTTCTGAACGCTTTTCTAACATCTGTTGTACGATTGATAATAAGAAACAAATAACCCAATAAATAAGACCTGCTTCGAAATAAACAATTAAAAATTCGTAGTTCATTGCCGCAATTTCCTGCGCCTTTCGGAACATTTCTGTTACTAAAATTAACGATGCTAATGAAGTATCTTTCACTAAGCTAATAAATGTATTCGAAAGCGGCGGGATTGATACGCGCGTTGCTTGCGGTAAAATAACACGTTTTAACGCTTGTGGGTATGTCATCCCAATTGTATAAGCAGCTTCCCACTGCCCTTTCGGAATCGAAAGGATAGAAGCACGAATAATTTCAGATGCATACGCACCGACACTTAATGAAAATCCAATAACTGCTGCTGTATATGGCTCAACCTCAACATTAAGAGTTGGAAGACCATAGAAAATAATAAATAACTGTACAAGAAGTGGCGTTCCGCGAATGATAGATACATAGATACGAGCAATCCATTGTAAAATACGACTACCTGAAATACGTGCAAGCGCCGTTAACGTCGCAAGTATAAGACCGATAATAAATGTAATAAGCGTTAATGGAATTGTCGTAAAAACAGCTTCCTTCAGCATAGGCATGAAGGAAGACTGCATAATATCCATCCAAGTAGACAATCGATCTGAAACCAATGCACTACTTAGATACATTTTCACCGAACCATTTTTTCGTTATTTTGTCATACGTACCATCTTTTTTCATATCTTCTAACGCTTTATCTACTTCTTGTACAAGCTTAGTGCTACCTTTACGGAATAAAAATCCACTTTCTGAAGCTTCTTTTTCTGTATCTACAATTTTAATTTTTGCATCTTTTTTCGTTTCTAAATAGTTTAACACTGATAATTTATCATTAATTGTAAAATCAACGCGTCCTGAAGCTAATAATTCTGCCGCTTGGCTAAATCCTTCTACACCAACGATTTCCGCACCATTTTTCTTAGCAATATCTGCATAGTTACTTGTTAAAGATTGTGCTCCTTTTAATCCTTTTACATCAGCAAATGTAGCAGGTTTATCTTTATCTTTTGCAATAACTAATGCCGCTGAAGATGAGACATACGGTTTAGAGAAGTCATATTTCTTTTGACGGTCTTCACGAATACCAACTTCGTTTGCAACCATATCGAAACGTTTTGCATCTAAACCAGCAAGTAAGCTATCCCATTGTGTTTCTTTAAATACAGGTTTTACTCCTAAACGTTTTGCAACTTCTTCTGCTAATTCAACGTCAAATCCAGTTAATTTATTACTTGAATCGTGGAACGTAAATGGTGGATATGTACCTTCTGTACCAATTACAAGTTCACCGCTTTGTTTAATCTTTTGTAACGCGTCTTGACTAGCTGTATCTTTTTTCTCTTCTTTACCGCAGCCCGCTACAATCCCGATTGCTAATGTAGTTACTGCAAGTACTGAAAATAATTTTTTCATGATGATAATCCTCCAAGTATTCTGATAGGAATTTAAAAACTATATTGATTGTATGCAATCTTGAACAATTTTTCAATGAAAATGTTCTTATTTAGTTTATCCTTTTTCTTCATAATCAAACAAAAGGGAAAAATAACGCCACATACAAAAAATAAGTAACATTTTTTAATATAGCATTTATTGTACGAAAGGTAAAATAATACTTCTTATTTAACTGCCCTGATTCATTAAAAAAAGAACTTGTGAAAATCACAAGTTCTCCGCCATACATATTAAGCGCTCTGGTTCCCTTCCATTTGCGTTTTGTACATATCGTAATAACGCCCGCGCTTTTTCATTAGTTCATCATGAGAGCCTTTTTCTAAAATCGTCCCTCTATCAAGCACGATAATTTGATCTGCGCTTTTAATCGTTGAAAGTCGGTGAGCGATAATAAATGTCGTTCTTCCTTTCTTCACAACTTCTAACGCTTGTTGAATCATCGCTTCCGTCTCTGTATCAATACTAGACGTCGCTTCATCTAAAATTAAAATGGCTGGATCAAATGCAAGTGCTCTAGCAAACGATATAAGCTGACGTTCTCCGGTTGAAAGTGTACTTCCTTTCTCCGTAATTTCTTCATTTATATTGTTCGCAAATCTTTCAGCACCAACATCACGCAACGCTTTTACAATGCGCTCTTTTGAAATGTTTTCATTTTCTAAACTTACATTAGATGCTACTGTTCCGCTAAATAAAAACGGATCTTGCAGTACAATTCCCATATGTTCACGAGTTGCTTGTTTCGGCATCTCTTTTACATCATGACCATCAATCGTAAGCTTTCCTTTTTCAAACTCGTAAAACTGAAAAAGTACATTCATAATGGAACTTTTTCCTGATCCAGTATGACCGACAAGTGCTACCGTCTCGCCTTGTTTCGCTTCAAAAGAAATATTTTTTAACACTTCATCTTTTCCATTATAAGAAAACGATACATTATCAAACTTTACATTTCCTTGTAAGCGAGGCATACGTTCTTCTTCTACTGTTTCTCCTTTTTCCTCTAACAATTCAAAAACACGCTCTGATGCAACACGCGATTGTTCCAAGTTAGCAAGCTGATTCACCATATTTGTAATCGGTGAGAACAATCGTGTTAAATAATCAACGAACGCATACAGTATCCCTAGAGAAATGACGCCTGTAGCACTTAATGAAGCTCCACCGAAATACCAAATCACACCTGTGAAAGCGATATTTCTTAATACGGATACTAAATTATGAGAAGTTGCTGCATTTAAATTCAAAATTTTATTTTGATACTTAAAATAATCGCCATTTAATTCTTCAAACTCTTTTTTCGTTTCACGCTCTTGACGAAACGCTTGAATAATTGGCATTCCTTGAATGGATTCATTCACTGTTCCGTTAATATCAGATAAACGCGAACGCATTTTATGATTGTATACAGACGCATACTTTCTATAAAGAATGGCCCAAACGATTAAAATCGGGATAATGAGTAAACATAACGTCGCCAATTTTACATCAAGTAAAAATAGCGCGGCAAATATCCCAATAATATAGATGATACTTGAAACGAATGTCGCAAGTACCGTTACGTATAGATCACGAATGGCTTCTGTATCATTCGTTACACGCGATACAATTTTCCCTGCTGGTAAATGATCAAAATAACGAATCGGCAACGTTTGAATATGAGAAAAGACATCTTCCCTCATAATTTGAATAATTTTGTTCGCCGCCTTCTGTAAGAAAAACTGCTTTCCGTATGCAAACAAGGATACGACTACTAATAAAGCGAAGTATCCACCACCAAGTAATAATAGACGGTTTATTTCTGGTTTATAAAACGCAAACACTTCTTCTTTCGTCAATGCTTTCGCTTTATACACTTGCACCGCCTTACCGTTTTGAACGGTAATCATATCACCTTTTACAGTCCGTGACCCTTCCAGATTTACTTTATTCGGTACAAAGTAATATTGAAAACCGACCTGCATCACGCGTACTTCTTTTCCTTTTTTCTCACCTTCCTGGAAGCGATCGCTTCGCTTATAAAAGGCGCCATTATACGAAACAGCCTCTTCACTCTTTTCTGTTTCATACCAAGGCTTCTCTATTCCGACGATATGATCGTCAATCATCGTTTTCGCGACGAAAGGACCCGCAAGCTCTGCGATGACGAAAATAAATAACATTAGCATCGCTGCAAAAATCGTCCCTTTCACCTTCATCGCATATTGAAACAATCGTTTTGAAACGCTCATATTTTCACCCCACTATCCGCACTTTCACTTTCCCCTTGTTGTCTTTCAAACTGCTCAGCATACCAGCCTCCACTCTTAACAAGCTGATCATGTGTACCTTCTTCTATTACTTGCCCGTCATCCATAACGAGAATCCAATCCGCATGTTGAACTGCAGATAAACGATGCGTCGTAATAATCGTCGTCTTTCCGCTTCTTTCTGTTCTTATATTGTCAATGATCGCTGCTTCCGTACGAGCATCAACAGCCGATAAAGAATCGTCCAAAATTAAAATTTCTGGATTTTGAATGACAGCTCGCGCAATCGAGATCCTTTGTTTTTGTCCTCCTGATAAAGAAACACCTTTTTCTCCAACAAGCGTTTCTAACCCTTCTGGTAAAAACTCTAAATCCTTTTTAAACGCCGCGATTTCAATCGCTTTCTCGAGTTCTTCTTCCGTCGCTTCCCTATTTCCAAATAAAATATTTTCTCTCGCTGTTTTTGAGAATAAAATATGTTCCTGCGGTACATATCCAATCCAGCCGAGTACATTTTCATTTGTCATTTTATCTAACGTCACATCAGAGACTGCAATATCCCCCTCTCCAAGTGGATATTGACGAAGAAGCTGACGGACAAGCGTCGTCTTTCCGCTTCCTGTTTTCCCGACAACACCAAGCGTTTCTCCTTGTTTTAACGTAAACGAAACCTTCTTTAAATTTGTTTCAGTTGATGAAGGATATGAAAAGGTAACATCATCAAACTGAATATAATCCGGCTCTTGTACAAGCTTTGGATGTTTCGGATCCTTTACATCTGGTTCATAAGCTAACGTTTCATTTACACGGTCTAATGAAGCATTTCCTCTTTGCATAACATTGATTAATTCACCAATTGCGAACATCGGCCAAATCATCATCCCTAAATACACGTTAAATGAAACGAGTTCCCCAAGCGTCACCTTTGATTGAAATACAAGATATGCACCGTACACTAAACCAATTAAATAACTAAGACCAACAAGCATTTTCACAGTTGGTTGGAATAGTGCATCGATTCTTGCTACCTTCATATTCTTTTCGTAGACGTCATCTCCTAAATGATGAAATCTTTCCTGATCTGCGTTCTCTTGTACATACGCGCGAATAACGCGCACACCAGCGATCGATTCTAATACTTTATCGTTCATGTCACCGAATGCATCTTGCGCAACTGTAAATCTTTCATGCAATTTCTTTCCATATATATTCATCGCATATGCCATAATCGGAAGCGGTATAAGTGCCGCAAATGTAAGCTCCCAACTAATTGTAAATCCCATCATAAAGACAATCGTAAGCATATATAAACTCGAATCCACGAGCGTTAATATGCCGAAACCAGCTGTCATAGCGATTGCTTTTAAATCATTTGTCGCTCTCGCCATTAAATCGCCAGTACGATTTTTTTGGTAAAAAGTCGGCGTCATTTTAAGTAAATGGCCCATAAATTTAGAGCGCATCGTTTTCTCAAGTACGAATGCACCGCCAAACAATTGATGTTGCCAAACGAAAGTGAGACCATATCCAACGATCGTGACCCCTATTAAAATAAGAATAGACTGTATAATAGCTTCGTTTGATAACGTTCCTGTTTTTATATTATCAATCGTAACCCCGAGTACTTTCGGGGGAATAACTTCAACTATATTTACAATTAAAAGTGCACCAATGGCGATACTATATCTCTTCCAATGTTCTTTAAAAAACCATCTTAACTTTAGTAATACTGAAAACAATATAACCTCTCCCTTCTCATTCTCGTTTACCTCTCGTTTCTTTATCCACTATCCAGACCCATCACATTTACATTTCGTAACCCATACAATCTCATCACATTTTTCCACCTTCCAAAATTTTATTTAGTAACATGGAAAATAAACAAAAAAAAGCATACCGCCGCTTGACGATATGCACAAAAATGCATAAAAAGCGTACGTTACGATATACGCAACGTACGCTTTTTATAAGACAAAGATGCCCTATATATCCGTACGGGTTGCGTAATGATATGAATGTTTTCTGCCATTTAACAGAGCTAAGCCCATTACATTTACGATTACAATCATTACGCACACCCCCTTCATTTATTTTCCATTTATAATCTTACAACTTTATTGAGTATTCTGTCAATTATTTTTTTACAGACTGAACGAAAATATACGCTACATCATTTTGAAATAAGGGAATGTTCTGTAAGAAAGGGCATACAAAATAAAAAAGAAATAAGAAATCGTTTTCACAAACATTTCATTTGAAAAATGTTATCAAACCCCCTACAATCACCTTATACTCACTCTTACAAGTTGCTATTTTAGGAGGACTAATCATGACAACTAGCAATACGTACAAATTTTATTTAAACGGAGAATGGAGAGAAAGCTCTTCAGGAGAAACAATCGAAATTCCATCTCCATACTTACACGAAGTAATTGGACAAGTACAAGCAATTACTCGCGGAGAAGTAGATGAAGCAATTGCATCTGCAAAAGAAGCTCAAAAATCATGGGCGGAAGCTTCTCTACAAGATCGCGCAAAATACTTATATAAATGGGCTGATGAGCTCGTAAATATGCAAGATGAAATTGCCGATATCATTATGAAAGAAGTCGGTAAAGGATATAAAGATGCTAAGAAAGAAGTTGTTCGTACAGCTGACTTCATTCGTTACACAATCGAAGAAGCTTTACATATGCACGGAGAAAGCATGATGGGCGATAGCTTCCCGGGCGGTACAAAATCTAAACTTGCGATTATCCAACGTGCACCACTTGGTGTTGTATTAGCAATCGCACCGTTTAACTACCCAGTAAACTTATCTGCTGCAAAACTTGCGCCAGCATTAATTATGGGTAACGCTGTTATTTTCAAACCAGCAACTCAAGGTGCAATTAGCGGTATTAAAATGGTGGAAGCACTTCATAAAGCTGGCCTTCCAAAAGGTCTTGTGAATGTAGCGACAGGACGCGGTTCTGTAATTGGTGACTACTTAGTAGAACACGAAGGCATCAATATGGTATCGTTCACAGGTGGTACAAACACAGGTAAACATTTAGCGAAAAAAGCTGCAATGATTCCACTTGTATTAGAACTTGGTGGTAAAGATCCTGGTATCGTTCGTGAAGATGCTGACTTACAAGATGCTGCAAACCATATCGTAAGCGGTGCATTCTCTTACTCTGGTCAACGTTGTACAGCTATTAAGCGTGTACTTGTACACGAAAACGTAGCAGACGAGCTTGTTGGCTTATTACAAGCGCAAGTAGCTAAACTATCAGTTGGATCTCCAGAACAAGATAGCACAATCGTTCCATTAATCGATGACAAGTCTGCTGACTTCGTTCAAGGTTTAGTTGACGACGCTGTAGAAAAGGGTGCAACGATCGTTATCGGTAACAAACGTGAGCGTAACTTAATTTACCCAACATTAATCGACCATGTAACTGAAGAAATGAAAGTTGCTTGGGAAGAGCCATTTGGCCCAATCCTTCCAATCATCCGTGTTTCTTCAGATGAACAAGCAATTGAAATTGCTAACAAATCAGAGTTCGGTCTGCAAGCAAGTGTCTTCACTAAAGACATTAACAAAGCATTTGCAATTGCTAACAAAATCGAAACTGGTTCTGTTCAAATTAACGGACGCACAGAGCGCGGTCCTGACCACTTCCCATTCATCGGTGTAAAAGGTTCAGGTATGGGCGCACAAGGTATTCGTAAGAGCCTTGAGTCTATGACACGTGAAAAAGTAACTGTATTAAACTTAGTTTAATCTTATACAAAGAAGCTGATCTAGTTTTAGATCAGCTTCTTTTCTATATATACTTCCAAAAAACAGAGTATTTCGTTCTACTTCCGATTTGGTTTTCCAAACCGAACTAAAACATGCCATAATAATTTTAATTCCTGAAGCACTTCCTCATAAGTTCCACGATCACTCCAAGATAATGGATTGCGTTTCAAATCCGCTACAGCAGAACCGATTATATTTGCATCGATACAATGATTCCGTGCAATGCGTCTTGCTAAAGATGGCATTTTTGAACCTCTAAAATCCATTGGAACGTCGTCTACCATAAGTACAAAACCTGTGTGCCAATACAAATCAATAGCATACTTCAGGCAAATTTCTTCTAAAGTTCTTCCTACATCCGTACCCTTAAATGAAGGATCTACAACAAGAGCTTCCACGTCTTCTTTAAGAGAAATCTCTCCATGAACTTGCGCTTCAATATAATGATTAAGATTACGGGCTTGCTCTTTGCTTACTAAATCTATAAACGGCCTTTCCAGGTTAGCCAGTAAATGATTAACTAATCTTGTTGGAGTCAAATCCCCTTCACCAATTGCACACTCTCTTACGAATGTCTCTTCCAAAAGAGCAGCTAAAATCATATCAAACTCCTCATAAGTCCCCTTTTCTTTTGGATCTTGATGCGAATCTAAATACGTATATGTAGAGCGATTAGAAACTTTTGGAGATAAGAGAAAATAACAGGATCCAAAACGCGGAGCCGGCCCATCTGGATGTAACATCAAATTTAGCGCCCCATACTTTGGCCGTTGATCATTCGTTACACCTTCAAGTTGATATGCTCCTCCAAATATTCTCTGTTCCCAAAGGTCACGTTCACCGCCAGGATAAGCAGATACGCTTCCATTAGATAGCAATGTTTCAAACTGACTTTTATATATTCCTTGTTCAAACAATGCTTCAGCAACACTTTTCATACTCGAATCGAGTCTGTCTGGATGAAAGTGTAAAGCAATCCTTGCATGAGATTTCAAGTTAGCGACAGCTTCTTCAAATATTTCATCTGTAATATTACACATGTTAAGTATATGATTAATTGTTGCTTTAGCCTCACGTTTTTCGTTCTCTGCATATTTTGAAATATACTCTAAAGCAAATAATTGAGACCTTGATAATTCCATAATCCAATCTCCCCTTTAATTGAACTGCCCTTAAACACTTCAATTAAAAGCTTATTCTTTCCTTCTTATGAAACGAACCTCATTTATTAAAAAAGTAATTTAATACATCCTAATTATACATACGCGCATTTTTCATCGGCAAATGTACACGTTCTACAAAAATTTGATACCCTAACCACCTCTCAGCAATATGTTCAAATGATGAAACAGAGCCTGTTGTAAAAAATCGATGCTCCGGATTCAAATTGTCAGACAGAATTCCTTTGTGCTGCAAAATTGTGCTTAACTCTATCGCTGTTTCTTCCGCAGAACTAATAATCGTTACATCTTCTCCTAGTTCCTTTTTAATATAGGACTCTAAAAGTGGATAATGCGTACATCCGAGAATTAGCGTATCTATATCTTCTTTCGTTAATAGCAGTAAAGCTTGTTTCACTTGCTCGGTTACATATGCTGTATCTTCTAATTGATTTTCTACAACTGTAGCTAAAGTCGGGCACGCATGACTATGCACTTTCAAATATGTATCAAGCTCATGCAATGCTTTTTCGTACATATTAGATTTTATCGTACCTACAGTTCCAATTACTCCAATTTCCCCTTTCTTTGTCACTTTAATTGCCGCTCTTGCTCCTGGATGTATAACGCCAATAACCGGAATAGAAAGTGCTTCTTGCAGCGCGGTCAATGCAGCCGCTGCAGCAGTATTACATGCTACAACTAGAGCTTTTAATGGAAACTGTTTGAGGAACTCAACCATTTCAAATACGAAAGATTGTACCTCTTCTACACTTCTTGGCCCATACGGACAACGCTCATTATCACCAATATAATAAATGCTCTCTTTAGGCAATTGTCTTATAATTTCGCTCGCAACTGTTAATCCCCCAACTCCCGAATCTAACACACCTATTGCTGAATGTTTATGACATACAGACATATACTTCATCCCCTTTTCAATCATCTAGCGCTAATAACATTTATTATATTATGAAAATTCAATATTACATAATAATCCCTCTTACTTTTAATCACAAACTCTTCTCTATAATCTGATTATTACTATATCCATTGACGTATAAAAATTCATTTGTTACTCTTAAATACGTTAAATTAATATTTAAATCCTCATTCGTATCTCGGTGAGGTAGAGGTTGCAGTCATTAAGAGTATCATTTCAGGAGATGTAGTGGCATTGATGAACGAATGAGAAAGGAATGATTGCCGAAGTAAGCCCGTGTCCACCATGCACGCTTGCTGGGTCTGCTATTTAATAAGTGCAGAACTGTCACAAACGTTTCGTTTGTGGAGAGCTATCGAGAGGTATGTCGTGGGTTTCTTATAAGATAGAAAGCATGTAGCGGCAAATTACGTGCTTTTTTTGTTTTGTTTGGGACTTCTCTTCCTGACTCAGGAAGACATACATATCTCCTCGCTTGACTTGGTTATACTAACTTTGGAGGTATTTTCTATGCA
Source organism: Bacillus cereus group sp. MYBK139-1 (assembly GCF_051916915.1). Lineage (NCBI taxonomy): Bacteria > Bacillati > Bacillota > Bacilli > Caryophanales > Bacillaceae > Bacillus > Bacillus cereus group sp. MYBK139-1. Next base: position 547,305 of record NZ_JBQAHO010000003.1, read on the forward strand.
ACAAAAAAAATGGGGCTTTTGGGTACTAACAGCTTTCGTTGTCGGTAACATGGTTGGTGCTGGTATTTTCATGGTGCCAAGTACGTTGGCACAAACAGCAAGCCCTCTCGGTGTCACTTTAGCTTGGTTAACAACAGGGTTTGGTGTTTTAATGCTAGCTCTTGTTTTCGGTAATTTAGCAATTCGTCGTCCTGATTTAACGACAGGACCACAAAGTCATGCATATGCTTTATTCTCAACACCAAAAAAGAAAAAAATGGCTGGTTTCAGTATGGTATGGGGATATTGGGTTGCAAACTGGGCAAGTAACGTTGCCATCATTACATCATTTGCGGGATATTTATCGCTCTTCTTCCCAATTATGAAAGATACACGACTACTATTTTCAATCGGTTCTTTTAATGTAGAAGTCGGAAAACTAATTACATTTACGATTTGTTCCATCTTACTTTGGGGAACTCATATTATATTAACAAACGGTGTAAGCGGAGCTGGAAAGTTAAACTTCTTAGCAACAACAACGAAAGTAACTGGATTCCTATTATTCATCGTCGTTACGTTATTTGCATTCGAAGCTTCTAAGTTTGGACAATGGTACACACCGATGATCGATAAATCAGGTGTATCACACGGCCTTCTTTCACAAGTAAACTTAGCTGCTCTTACGACGCTTTGGGCATTTATAGGAATTGAATCAGCGGTTCTTTTATCAAACCGTGCTGTTTCTCCAAAAACGGTAAAACGCGCAACAGTTGCTGGATTACTTATTACAGTTGCGATTTACTTAGGAATTACAATTTTAACAATGGGTGTACTTCACATTGATAAATTACAAACTTCTGAACGTCCTTTAGCAGACGCACTAAATGCTGCAATGGGTCATGGCGGCGGGAAACTGATGGCATTACTTGCTCTTACTTCCCTGTTCGGTTCTATCTTAGGCTGGATTTTATTAAGCTCAGAAGTACCATATCAAGCAGCAAAAGAAGGCTTCTTCCCTTCCTTCTTCACAAAAACAAATAAAAAAGGAAGTCCAATTTACTCATTACGATTAACAAATATTATGTCGCAAGTGTTCTTATTCTCAACATTATCAGGAACCATTGCGGAAGCTTATACATTCGTTATTACCGTATCAACACTGGCCTACCTCATTCCATATCTCGTTTCACCAATCTTCCAGTTAAAACTAGTCGCAACTGGTGAAACGTATAAAAATGAAATGCGGGCAAGAATTACAGATGGTATAGTCGCAGTGATTGCACTTTGCTACGCACTATGGGTTATTAAAACAGGAGCAGCCGATATAAAAACATTCCTTCTCGGAATTGGTTTATTCGTAATCGGCTTTGCCTTCTATCCATTAATGAATCGTGATCAGAAAAAAAATAACGAAAAGAAAAACGGGCAAGTTGCATAACGCAATTTGCTCGTTTTTTCTTTTGTAAAACATATATAATAGAACAAAGAGGTGAAAAACATGTCAATTGAATCACTATGGAGCAGCCGCTTCCAACAACATATGCAAAATATCATTACATACTTTGCACGTATGATTAACGGTTTACTATATAGCTTTATCTTTATTTCATGTGTTGGTGCATACTACTATGCTCAGTTTCTAAAAGCATCTCCTTCTAAAGGAATATCTTTACTACTCATCACGATTGTACTTACATTCATTATAACGAGATGCCCGATCCGTACATTTATTCAAAAACCTGATGCTGTCTATTTGCTTGCCTTAGAAGAGAAATTAACATCTTATTTCAAAAAATCTCTTCTATACAATTATATCATTCAGCTTTTCCCATTATTATTTACGTTCCTTATTCTCGTTCCACTTGCGCTGCAATCATTGCAAGTAACTGTACCTTTCTTATGTACAATCTTTATCGTTTTAATGATTGCGAAAGCTTGGAATATGTACATACATTGGATGTGGCGTGATAGTCATGAAAAAAGCATCTGGCTTATCATTCGTATTACTTGTAACGCACTCATTATTTACATGCTGTTTTACTCAGCAAACATTCTCATATTAGGGGGATTACTTTTACTGCTTGCTTTCCTGCTTCTATATACGAAAAAGCAGCCTACAAAACGAGTACCGTGGGATTACATAATCGTGCAAGAAGAAAAAATGAACGTTCGTTTTTATCAATTTGCTAGCATATTCACCGATGTTCCGCAACTAAATAAGCAAGTAAATAAAAGAAAATGGCTTACAACTTGGATTGAACCTTTATTACATAAAAAACGAGCAACTTTCTTCTATTTACATACACTAGCTTTTTTACGCGGGAATGATTATTTTGGTATATATATTCGTTTAGGGCTAATTGGTGCCTTCGCCTTATATTTTATACCAAACATATACGCAAAAGGCGCTATCGCATATATCGTTCTATATATGATCTCTATGCAGCTCCGTTCCCTATGGAAATATTTTTCGGGAAATATTATTGTAGCATTATATCCAATTGATACTGAGAAACGAATGAATCAATTTCTTCACTTAATCTTTATATTGCTAAGCATTCAACTCATTGTATTTTCAATTGTTATACTCATTGCTACAGGTCAATTTTTACATAGCCTTATCATTATGATTATCGGGTTACTTTGGATCAAATTTATTATTGTACCAAAAACGAAGCAACGCGTTTCCTCGTTTTAACGAAAAGAATTATCTTAAAAGCTAAGGAGAGAATAAATTCTCTCCTTAGCTTTTTTATTTTTCCTTCTCAAACAAGAATCACCGGCACAATCGATATTTTTATGATTTTTACATAAAAAAATGATAATACATGTTTACGTCCTAATAAAAAGGGTATGTACTAAATTAACAAGGGAAACGAACTGGGGGGATTAGAAATTTAAAAGGAAATAGACAATACGACGAATTGCTCAAAGACGATTCTGGAACCGACAATATAATGTAAGGAGCGAATGAGAATGAGTAAAAAAATTGCTACTTTAATAACAGATTATTTCGAGGACACAGAATATACAGAGCCAGCAGAAGCTTTTAAACAAAAGGGATATGAATTAACAACTATTGAAACTGAAAAAGGGAAAACGGTACACGGTAAACAAGGAAAAACTGAAGTCGTAATTGATAAAGGTATCGATGATGTTTCTCCAGAGAACTTTGATGCCCTCTTCATACCAGGCGGATTTTCCCCAGATATACTTCGTGCAGATGAACGGTTTGTTCGCTTTAGCAAAGCATTTATGGATACGAAAAAACCTGTTTTTGCTATATGTCATGGACCTCAGCTACTTATCACTGCACAAACACTTGAAGGACGTGATGTAACTGGATATACATCTATTGAAGTCGATTTGAAAAATGCTGGCGGAAACTTTCACGACAAAGAAGTAGTCGTATGCCAAAATCAGCTAGTAACAAGTAGACAACCGGAGGATATCCCAGCGTTTATTGAAGAATCGTTGCGTATATTAGGATAGCTACTTTGGTTAACTAACCTCCTTTTATTTACATGAAAATAATTAATCAGCCCTCACCAACTGGTCGTTTACAGGAAATCCGACCTCCACAAATAGCGGGATACATAAAAAGAAGGGAATCCAAAAGTTCAGTTTTAATAATCTTTTGGATACCTCCTTTTTTCGTCCCAAAATTTCTAATCACTTTTCATAGGCAGTTCTCATATAGTGAAAATGACTATATCATTCCTATCCATAAGTTAAATCATGCTTTTACACATATATAAATACAAAAGATGGGAGCCTTATTTATGAATAACAATCCACCTTCAACGCCCCCAAATCCAACGGAAACGAATACTAATGAAGTAACCTTACAAACGTTACGTGTCATCGGACTTATTGTACTGATTAGTGGCTACATATTAGTCACTCTTTCTGAAGTAGGAACGTTAAAAAATCTTTTACTACAACCGAGCACCACTCCAAATTTAGCTGAAGTTGATCCGTTTTAAAAGCCATATGAAAAGCGATTTCTAGCATCGCTTTTCATATCGTTTTATCCAATTTGAGAAACCTCCCCCTCATACTTCTCTTTCCCTATCGCTTTCATAAATAATAAAATACTGCTCATACCAACGATAAAGTACAGAGCACTCATGCCCCAAGATGCAAGAAATGAACCTAGCATAACACCTAATGCCCCGTTCATTTTTGCCATTTGAAAGACCATTCCGTTAATCGCCATATATGAACCTCTCGCCTCATTTGGCACCATATCTGCCATAATAGATTGACGCACTGGCACATACATCATCTCGCCTACCGTTTGGAAAAGTCCTGCAATTAATAAAATCCATAAACTATTGCTCGTTCCGAGTATTGTAAATCCAATTGTATAAATGAATAAACCTACATATAAGATTTTCAAATCGTTGAAGCTTTTCAACATTTTAATAAGAAGCGCCGAACATAACACAACTAAAATTGTATTCTCTGCTGAAATCCAGCTCATCATTCGAATACCTGTTAAATCAAACGTAACACCATTCCCAAAGAAAAAGTGCACCGTATCAAATTCCTGCTGCAAACGTACCCCTAAATAATTATTAACTTGAAACTCTAACGATAACGTACATATACTTGCTGCACAAAAAATTAAAAACGCTCTATCTTTCATTACGACTTTATAACTATCTGCCATATCTTTTAATACATTTTTCTTTTCTACTGTTTTTCTAGCTACATACACCTCTTCCATATATACAGCCATCACATATAAAGTAATAATTGCAACTACTGTTAATACGATAAACAATTGTAATCTATAGTTTTCAAATAATAGCCCTCCAAATATCGCTCCAATCGCAATGGATAAATTAATTGCCCAGTAGTTAATACTGTACATCACTTTTCGATTCTCAGGTGTACTCACATCAATTAACATCGCCTCTGTCGCAGGATTCATAAGTCCAGATCCTAAACTATTCACTAGCATAAAGATAAATGTTAACCAAGGTGAATCTACATAATCCGAATTCGCAACTCCCATACAAGCAATGGAAATGACTTGTATACTTTGACCGATAATCATCACCTTTTTACGACCAAGCCGGTCTCCAACATATCCACCGTATAAACCAATTACTAACGAAGCTATGACATTAATAAGTAGTAACGCACCAGCAATCGCACTACCTAACTTTATTGAAAAATAAATCGCCATAAATGGAAAAATCATCGTGGACACAGTACGTGTTAAAAACGAAGTTATAATTCTAATCTTTATATTTCGATGCATACTCCAAAATCCCATTGTTTCCCCCTCCTTATGCTTATTTATTTTACTTTGAAAAAAAGGAAGAAAAAGGTTAGAATATTCTAAAGAGTTTCCCCTTTTATGATAGAAGGAAGTGTATATATGAAAATTATGGACTATTACATTAGACTAAGACTACATGCACAAGATCAACAGCATATGCGAAATAGCTTACAAGAATTAGCGGATGCTTTATATTGCAGTACGAAAAACGTAAAGATTTTATTAAAGAAAATGAGCGAGGAGCAATTAATTAGCTGGACTCCAGGGCGAGGCCGCGGGAATAAAACGGAAATTCTATTTATACATAATTTCGTAGAAGCGATTGAGTCCTATACAGATGAACTGTTAGCGCAAGAAAAATTAAAAGATATCTTTCTTCTTTTAAAAGAACCCCTACCCCTTGCACTTCAAAAAAAGATAGAAAATAAACTACATCATCATTTTGGATACGAACCTTCAAATGATATGTACGACATATTAAAGATTCCTATATCGAGAAAGATATTCCCCTTAGATCCAGCTTTTGTGGCTGTAACTACAGAAAGCCATCTTACAAGTCAAATTTTTGATACGTTAGTCGTTTATAACGATGTTACGGAAAAAATGGAGCCACACATTGCGCATACGTGGGAATTAAGTGAAGACGGGCTGACGTGGACTTTTTATTTACGAAAGGACATTCATTTTCATAACGAAACAGTTTTAACTTCTAAAGATGTACAATTTTCATTTGAAAGACTAAAAGAAGTTCACTCTCCTTTTGAATGGTTAACAGAAGAAATTGTTCAAATTGAAACGCCATCACCACTGCAAATTCGATTTCATTTAGCAAAACCAAATTTATTTTTCTTACACTATGTAAGTTCCATACAATTAGCAATTTTACCGCGTGATGTGAGTATCCAAAATCATCATTACATAGGTACTGGACCTTTCAAACTTGCTCATTACTCTGAAGATAATATCGTGCTCGAAGCGTTCACTCATTATTTTAAAGAGCGCGCTTTATTAGACCGTATTGAATTTTGGGGTATTCCTGATCATGTACAAATCGATGCTGATTATGAACTACCAAATGAAGAGAAAAATGAAAGACACAATATACAAATAGAAGAAATAGGTTGTATTTATGCTGGCTTCAACTTTACAAAACCTGGTCCTCATCACGACATTTACTTTCGAAAGGCTTGGAGAGAACTATATGACGTTGAAACGATACTTCGTAGCATAGAAGGCAGACGGACAATTGCTGCATCAAGCTTTTTCCCTGAAAGAAGCCGCAAAAGTCCTACAAGGTCCTACTCTTTAAAAAAAGCGAAAGAGTATTTAAAGAAGAGCACCTATAATGGAGAAACGATACACATTTATTTCTTCGCATTTAAAGATAGTGCAAATGATGCATATTTCCTAAAAGAACGATGTGAAAGTTTAGGTATACAAGTAGAGCTTCACCCCTTTCTCGTTTCAGATTATATGAACCGTTCTATCGATCAACATGCCGATATTATTTTCATGGGAGAAGTATTTGCTGCCGATCATGAACTTGCATTCTTAAATGTATTTAAAAATAAAAGTTGCTTCGTAAATCGGTTCATGGACCCGCACTATGAAAAACAAATTAACTGCTTACTTGATACCTTTTTATTAGAAGAAAATAAAGAGAAGCGCTATGAGCTCATGTATGAGATCGAAGAATTTTTACAAACAGAACAAATCATTTTATTTAATTATCACGTTTTAAAAAGAAAAACATATCCTTCTGCTTTAAAAAATGTAACAATTGATTCATTCGGCTGGGCAAATTTTGCGAAGTTATGGATACAGCCATCTACGTATTAAAGTATGAGTTTTTATAAAAGGAGAAGGTACTACATCCTTAGTAGTACCTTCTTCACATACAAGTATAAACTATTATTTAATTACTCCATCTAAATGATCTTTCAAGTTCAATAAATACTGCTCAATATCCGGATTCTTCACCACATCATAACAAGCAAAGCTCTTTAACGGGCTCATACCAAGAAACTTCTGCACGCGGTGTAAATGACTAAGCGTTGATTCTAGACTTTCCCCTTCAAAGAACTTCGTCTTATCTCCAAAAGAATTTTCAGGTGCATTCCAAGTTGTAGAGAACATATACTCTTTCTCTGTTAATAAACCACCTGTTCCATATTCATCTGCACCTTTAAAGAACAAACCGTATTCATACACTTCATCCATATACGTTTTAAATAAGCCCGGTACACTAAACCAATAAATTGGCGTTTGATAAATCACCACATCAGCCCATAAAAACTTCTCTTGTTCTTCTTTAATACTATAGCCATCTTGAATCGTTGTTGTTTTCACATGATGCTTCTCACTTAATACCGTTACCATATAATCAACTAACGTTTTATTTAATCGTCCTTCTTTCGTACCGTATTTTTCATGTCCATTTATAATAAATATATTTTTCATCACTTTTCTCTCCCCTATATAATTTACTCCTCAGCTATTAACCCAAGTTGTTGTTTCAGCGTAAGATTATCTTCTAAATGCCAGTCTTCTGTAATCTTTCCGTCTTTTACATGTAAAATATCAATTGCAAAAAAATCGATTTTTTTATCGTTATGCGTTCCTGTAAAAGAAAGACGAGCTGTTACTTTATCACCAACGACTAATAAATCTTCAATTTCGCAATGTATATTAGGAACGATTTTACGAAAATTTTGCGCCGCAAATTTTAATCCTTCCGTGCCTTGTGGTCGCCCTTTCGGCAATGTATGATCGAAAAAATTTTCAGTAACAGTCTGCGGAATAAGCTCCTCTTTACCTGTATCCCAAAATGCATAAAAACGCTGCGCTGCATGAACCATTTCGGTCGCCTCCTTTTGACTTAATGAGGGATCAATTGTCATCGCTTTTGGCTTTGGCATTTCTTTTAATAACTGGACTTCCGTTTTTTCTTCCACGCCGCATGCTACAAGTACAATACAAACAACAAACAAACTAAGGAATCTAAACAACTTTTTTATCCCCATGAAAATCACCTCCTCCTCATCTAAACCCTTTGTATTTCGTATTGCTATTGTATATGCACTAACTTCCTTTATGGAAGTAGTGATATTTTTTTCATATAGTTACCAAAAGTATAGTTATGTGATACTATAAAGAAAATTCAGCCAAAAAAATTTTATGGAGGCTAGTTCCATGAACAATATAGATTCAGTTGAATTAACGAAAGGTTTACCTGGCATACCTTGTCCTATCGCTAAAACGCTTGATGTAATTCGTACGAAATGGACATTTTTAATCATTCGTGATCTTCTTATCGAAGGAACATTACGCTTTAGTGATTTACAAAAATCAATGGATGGTATTAGTCCAAAAACATTATCGCTTCGACTAAAAGAATTAGAGTCTCAAGGCATTATAACGAGAAAAGTATATCCAGAAGTTCCGCCTCGTGTAGAGTACACATTAACGGATAAAGGAAAGCAATTAGAGGGGATATTTATTGAATTAAAACGGTTTGGATTAAGCTTATAAAACAAAAACCCCTTACCGTCGTAAGGGGTTTTATTACTTCGCAAAACTTTCAGCCAACTGTTTCTCTCTCCACATAAATGTAATAGCAAGACCAACTATTAAAACAACTCCTGAAAAGGCATATGGATAATGAATATTCATATCAAATAATATTCCGCCCATCGCTGGTCCTGCGATATTTCCTAAGCTCGTATAAGTCGAATTCATACCAGCAACGAACCCTTGCTCTTTTCCAGCTGCTTTTGATAAAAACGTCGTTAAAGCTGGACGAAGTAAATCAAATGCAAGGAAAATGAAGCACGTAACGAGAAGTACAATCCAATAATTAAAGACTACAGTTGAAACGAACGCTAATACTGCACCTACAATTAAACATATTTGAATTAACACTTTTTCACCGAATATATCAACCAATTTACCAAACATAAATACTTGCACAACTACCCCAAAGATTGAACTAATTGTAATAATTGCTGCAATATCTTTCGGTGTAAATCCAAACTTATGATCAGAAAACAGACTAAACACAGTTTCATACGCTGATAAACCAAACGCAAGTACAAATACGATAATAAATGCGATTGCATACATTGGATGTAATGATTTCTTTAAATCACCAATAAAGCTTGATTCTTTCGTATTAGAAGAAATCTCTGCAAGCTCCTCTTTCGTTAACGGTTCTTTTAAAATAAAGATCGAAATTACACATGCTATAAAAGCAATTGCTGCTGCAACGAAAAACGGCACACGTATACCGTATTCTGCAATAAATCCGCCGATTCCAGGACCTATAATAAAGCCGGTACTAATAGCAGCAGATAAATATCCCATCGCCTTTGGACGTTCCTGCATAGATGTAATATCCGCAACATATGCAGTAACACCAGGCATAATAAACGCAGCACTAATTCCGCCTAACACCCTCGCTGCATATAGCATCCATACATCTGTTCCTAATCCAAAAAGAAGCTCTGAAACACCAAAAATAAATAATCCAATGATGATCATTTTCTTCCTACCGTAAAGATCGACCCATCGGCCTGTAATAGGTGAAGCAATAAGCTGAGCCATTGCAAACACTGCAACGAGATATCCCATCGTCTTACCTGTTAAACCCATATCATTCATAAAGGACGGCATAACCGGAATGATTAATCCAATCCCTAAAAAAGCGATAAATATATTACTCAAAAGAATGACCAATACCATCTTTTGTTCTTTTATCGGTTTCTTCACTTTCAACACCTCTTCCCGTAAGCTCCCCTCAAAAAAATAATGCCCAAGAAGCTTTTTCTTTATCCTGCTATTTGTGGGCTAATCATGAGTAGAGATGCCCCTACTCGTTAGAATTTCACTGTATCCTTCCACACATACATACGCATTAGGTGAATGACTATCATTCAGTTTTCCTCAAAAATGAACCTACCTTCTCAGACAGGTTCATCTCACTATTTCTTTATATGTAATGCATGTGTTAAAAAATCTAGTACTTCTGCCTTTTGTAGCTCAACTTGCTCATCATCTTTATGATCATATAAATATACTTGTTCTGCTGCTGATTCAACTAGAGCGATAAATAACTTCGCTGTTCGCTCTGCGTGAACCGAATCACGAATTTCACCAGCTTCTTTCGCCCCACTTAAAAATTCACTTAGCCACATATAAAGAGGCTCATACACAGCTTCCCATTCTTTTATATGTTCCGTAGATGCAAGACCTGCATACATTAAAGCTTGTATTTCACGATATTCCGCTATGAAGTGAAACACCGCATCTATTACTTGCGTAACTTTATTTGAAAAAGGCGCATCATTTTGCACTTTTTCTTTCACTGCAAGGATCATCTTCTCAACCATCACTTCTGCTATTGCAGGCATAACAGATAACTTAGAAGGAAAATATAAATAGAAAGTTCCTTGTGCAATGCCAGCCAATTTCACGATATCAGAAATCTTCGTTTTTTCAACGCCCTTTTCCTGAAACACTTCAATAGCTGCATAGACAATTTTCTCTTTTTTATTCATCATCTAAACCCTTTCACACGCGTATTGAATGACTGTCACTCATTTTATAAGATAATCGATTGTACTGTCAATGATAGTGAACTTTGCGAGGAAATCATTTTTTTCATAATAAAATCTCCTAACCAAAAATTAGGAGATAAAAACACCAAATACCTTTAAGAAAGAGCCTTTAACCCTGTCACTCCACATACAATAAGAGCTACACTAATGATACGTGCTTTACTTTTCGACTCACCAAACAAGAACATGTTTAATAAAACGGCACCTGCTGTTCCGATACCAATCCAAACTGCATACGCGACACTTACTTGTAAAAATAAGAAAGATGTATACAAGAATGCGAAGGATGTAGCAAACCCACCTATATAAAGTGCACCATTTGCTAACGTTTTATCTTTACTATACATTTTTAGACCGATCACACCGACTATTTCACTAATTGCAGCACAAAATACGAAAAACCAACCCATCCTTAAGCAGCTCCTTCCATAGTTTCTTCTTTATTATCAGCTAGTTTTAAACCGATAACGCCGGCTACAACCATCACGATAAAGAATAATTTCCCTACACTAAAACTTCCGCCGAAAAGGAATACATCCATTAAGAAAGTACCTACCGTACCAGCTCCGGCAAAAATGGCATATACAGTCCCTGTTGCAAGATGTTCACACGCTTTAGAAAGGAAGTGAAAATCAACAGCGATAACGCCTAAAATAATAATCCAATGCCACCAAGTATCGGCCGTATTAAAACCAAACACCCAAAAAATTTCAAAGATGCATGTTAATATGACATATAACCAAGCTCTATTCTTCATACCTCTCACCTCTTATGACTGACTATCAGTCATTTTTGTTTTAAAAAAATATACTCCTTCATCACTACTATTATATAAACAACTATCATCCTCATTTACCATTTATATTTGTTCCGTTTCCAAACTAACTACACGCTTTCACAGGAAATGACTGAATGTCATTCATATATATTGTACATGAATATTTTAAAAACTGTCAATGCCGAAAGTTTATTTAAAATTTCTTTCATCAGATTTGTATATTTCCTAATAATCTGTCAATACTGCTAGTAACATAATATTTTCTCCACTCCCCCTTGGAGAGATCCCTTGAATAGAGCAGTTAGCTTTTGCTAGCTGCTCTTTTTTATTTGCCAACACACTATGAGATCAAATCCATGTTTATCCTATAACTAAGGAGCGGATTTTGTTTTCTATTTATTTTCCAAAGAGGCCTTGTATGCAATAATTTTATTCTCAAGCATCTTCTCTGTAATTACTAAGTTTTCTCTTTGATCTTGAATAGATTTCCTATGATCTTCTAGGAGCTGTAAACGGGCTTCAGTTGTATGCTCTCCTTCTAAATATAACCTGGCGTATTCCCTTATTTTCGCTATTGGCATTTGCGTTTGTTTTAATTTCATTACAAACTGCAACCATGTTATATGTGATTCATCATACACTCTATTTCCATTTGTATTACGATTTGCAATTAATATATTTTCCTTTTCATAATAACGTAATGTATGAGTGCTTACTCCTATTAATTTAGCCACCTCGCTAATTGTGTACATACTCTAACTCCCTCCACATACTTACCCTCATATATTTTACGACCTTATCAAATTTATAAAAAAACATTTGACTTAGAGTATACTCTAACAAATAAAATCTAACTATAATAAATTCATTTGAACTTAGGGGGATTTTATATGAAATACACTGTTATTACTGGTGCAAGTTCTGGAATCGGTTATGAAGCAGCTTTAGCCTTTGCATCTCGCGGAAAGAACTTAATACTTGTAGCTAGAAGACAAGAAGAATTAGACAGATTAAAATTAAAAATTAACGAAATGAATCCAGAATTGGATGTTGTCATTCGAAGAACGGATTTGTCCATCACAGAAAATGTTTATAAGCTTTATGAAAGCCTACAAACTTTTCAAATTGAAACGTGGATTAACAACGCAGGTTTTGGTAATTTCGCTTCAATTGCCAAACAAAATTTAAATAAAATAGAGAAGATGTTGCATGTCAATATAGAAGCACTAACGATACTTTCTTCTCTTTTCGTTCGAGATTATTCCATGGTTGATGGAACACAGCTTATTAACGTTTCATCGGGCGGTGGATACACGATTGTTGCTAACGCTGTTACGTACTGTGCTACGAAATTCTACGTAAGTGCATTTACAGAAGGGTTGTCTCACGAATTGAGGGAACAAGGCGCAAAACTGCAAGCAAAAGTTTTAGCTCCAGCTGCAACTGAAACAGAATTTGCAAAGCGTTCATTTGATATTGATGAATTCCAATACGATAATGTTGTACCGAAATTCCACACTGCAAAACAAATGGCACAATTTATGCTCGATCTTTACGATAGCGATAAAGTTGTAGGGCTTGTCGATGGTTCTACTTATAACTATGAACTTAAAAACCCCATTTTTAAGTTTGCAGTAAGAAAAACGAATTCAAGTTCTTAATTTCCCCTAAAACACAGATGCCCACTATTACGTAAATAATAGTGGGATTTTTTCTGTCTGAAAAATTCACCCAACATACCGAATCATCGCCACCTCATCACAATAATCAACCTTTGGACAATGCCTACAATCAATCCATACTTTCTCTGGCAAAGCATCTCTATTCACAAAATCAAACCCGCACTTTTGAAAAAATTCCGTTTCATATGTTAAAGAAATAACTCTACTCACTTTTATTTTCGCTGCCTCATTTATTACATGGTTTACTAACATACGTCCAATCCCTTTTCCTGCATATGTATGCGAAACGACTAACGATCGTACTTCTGCAAGGTCCTCTCCTAATACATGTAAACCAGCAACTCCGATGATTTCCCCCTCTTCTTTCATAACATATAAACATTGTAAATATTGATAGAGAGATAAAAGAGAACGCGGTAAAACCACTCCCTCTTTTGCGTAAATCTCAATGAGATTATAAATTTCTTTCACATCACTCGTAACCGCATTACAGATTTTCATATTCTATCCCCTTGTCCCCGATATTAATATTTATAACTTAAAGTGAATTTTAATACATAATTTTATATAATAATACATCTCTCTTTTCGTCTCGTCAATCACTTTATACAAACAAAAAACCAAGCGATCTAATCGATGCTCGGTCCCTCATTTCGTATCGGTAATACGGTCGAATATTTAATTTCACGAAGTGCTAAACTCGTCTGTATCTTTGTAATACCAAGCTTATTTAGCTTTCTAATAAACTTCTCTAATTCTTTACGATCACGATTTGCAACCTTTAATAAATAATCATACTCTCCTGTTAAGCAGTGACATTCTAACACTTCAGGCATCGCTTCTAATTCTTTTTCCAGCACTTCAAGTTTATCCGATTGATGAATATTCGTACTCATAAAAATGAAGCATAACAAATCAAAACCAAGCTTTTCTTGGTTTAAAATAGCTACTTGCTTATCAATGAATCCTTCTCCATCTAACCTTTTAATTCTTGCATGCATTGCAGCTGGTGATAAATTAACGCGTCGTGCAAGCTCTGCATTACTTACTTGTGACTCCTTCTGCAATATATCTAAAATTTGTACGTCCAAATCATCCAACACTTTAATAACTGACGACTCCATTACAATTCCCCCTTTTTCTTACCGATGATTATTCGAAAAAACACCTTACAACTTATATAAAACTGAACATCATTTCTAAAACACTATTTAAAACAAAATATTTTATCGACTTTTGTTCATTATACAAAAGAATATATTACATACAGAAGAAAAATGCTAAAATTATTTAAAATTCACATTGATTACAACAAAGGGGATTTTAATATGCCTTATTTTTATGTCTTTTTACTATTACTAACGAGCTTATTATGGGGAGGAAACTTTGTCGTTGGAAAATCACTCGTTGATCACGCATCTCCAATGACACTTACAAGTTTAAGATGGATGATTGCGATTGTTTGTTTATTACCGATGGTATGGTTTAAAGAAAAGAAAATCATTCCACCACGCGCGGCGATACTTCCGTTAATACTCATGGGGATTTCAGGGGTCGCTCTTTTTAACATCTTTCAATTTTTAGCATTAGAAAAAACATCCGCAACAAATGTAGGGCTTATTTCTACATTAAACGCAATTTCAATCGCATTATTTTCTGTCTTATTTCTAAAAGAAAAAGTAAATACACTTCAAATTTTATCTATGATTCTTTCATTCTTCGGGGTGATCCTCGTCCTATTAAAAGGTAACCTTGCACTTTTATTTTCACTACATTTTAATAGTGGTGACTTATGGATGATTGCGGCTGTTTGCATTTGGGGAATCTATTCTGTTTGTAGTAAATGGGCAACAAAAACAACGACACCACTCATGGCCACATTATACTCTGGTATTTTCGGCGTTATTTTATTACTGCCATTTAACACTGGAAGCTTCACTGTTACAAATATCAACACTTCTTTTATAACATCACTTTTATATACAGGACTCATTTCCACAGTTCTTTGTATGGTATTTTGGAATGTTGGCGTACAAAAATTAGGAGCAACTACATCTGGTATTTTTCTAAACTTTAATCCAATTTTTACCGCTATTTTAGCATTCCTGTTCCTCGGTGAAGAACTAACATGGATACAAATTGTAGGGACAATGATCGTTGTAACAGGATGTTATTTATTTTCTCATTTCAAAACAGTTACTGTTCAGCCAACTGGAGCTTTAATACGAAAACATTCGTAATGAAAAAACATCGTCATCTGAGTTGGCGATGTTTTTATTTATTCTTCATTTCTTTTATATACTGCTTTTCCTCTTCTGGTGATAAACGTTCTGTTGCCTTGCCAGTATCTCCACCTTGAAGGCTCCATAAAAAGTTGTGCTCCTCAACAGTTTGAGAAAAATCTCCTTTTTCCCATCTATTTATAATAGAAAATAACTTCATTTTATATTGAAAACCTTTACTATTTTCAATATCTCTTTTCACATTAGAAATTTCCTTGTTTGTCATTTCTACAAATCCCCATTTTTCAGAGGATTTTACCTTTTGGTGTACCATTTTGTGCATAGTAGAAATAATTTCACCTTCACTAACTTGTGGAGATTCTTCTGCAACTTTCTTCTCTTTTTCGTTTGCCGCTTGCTGGGTTTGAATATTTTTATTTTCTTTTTCCACATATGCAAGCAATTTCTTTCCGCCAACTATAGACGAGAAAATTACTATAATTGTAATGCATATACTTACGATCCATTTAAAAAGCATTAACTCTTCATCGCTTCCCTAACAAGATGACTATCTACATACTGCTTAAACTTCACAATTTTACCGTTCTCAAGTTGCCATACATGAACAAATTCTGCCTCAAATGATTTTCCCGTGTCTTTATAAACTCCTGAATACATACCTTCAGCAATAATCACATCTTTTCCGCTTACTTCATGGTACATATTTACACTCGCTTTATAATCATTCCATTCTGATCCTAATCGGCTAAATACATTTTCCATTATTGCTTCTACACCGATATAAGTTCCCCCGTACGGGAACCCTTCTGCCTCCGTCCATTCTACTTTTTCAGAGAGAGCTTCTGCTAAATGTTTTGCATTCGAAGAAGCTGATCCTTCATATGTACTTCGAATAATTTCTAAATTTGCTTTAGGCATGTTACTTCCTCCCGTTTTATTTATTTTTTACACACAGTGTAACTACAACTGTTACACTGCGTGTAAAAAAATATTTAAATTGTTGTATTCTTACTCTACGCGTTGTAATCATTATAGTTACAATAATGATTCAAGTCAATAATTTATAAATAAGTTTACTTCGTTTTCATTACTTTCTCTTTTAAGAAACGATCTACATATCCTTCTGCTTTTACAACGAATAAATACGCACCCATTGATAATAATGCAAGATCTAATTCATATCCTGGATTCTTTCCATCTCCTAATAAACCTGCTGCTCCATTTACCTTTACGATAGCTCCAGCTAAAATAAGAGCGAATAGCAATCCTACATATCGTACGCCTAAACCGATAATTAATAATATACCACCAACTAATTCAACTGTTGCTACGCCATATGCAAGACCGCCTGGTAAGCCAATGCTTGTAAACCATCCTGCTACGTTATCGATACCTGATTGAAACTTCGCTAAACCATGTGCAAAGAACGTTACTCCTAACACGATACGAATAATTAAATTCCCAATATATTGATTCATTTTTTTCTCTCCTTTTTGTTTTGTTATGGTGAACTTTTATTTACAAGTCAAAACAATACGGTATTTCATTTCATTCGTCAAATACTTTTTTAAAGAAAACAAAAAACATTATCCCTTTTACGGATAATGTTTTCTTACAAAATAGCGCTAATTCAAGCTTTTATTCTATTACACAAAAAAGTTGAAACATTTTTCCAGCACCAACATACGGCAATAAAGATATATCCTCTTCTACAACCATGCCAACAACGTTCATTTTCTCATCTGCAGGCAAATCATGTATAGCAACTTGCATCTCTCCAGCATATCTACCGTACAATTCATTATCAATTGTAATGCTGCCTTTCTTTCTTGCAATTGTATGCATAGGCTGTAAAATCACTTTATGCTCTTCTCGCGATTCTACTGAGCGAATGACATCACGAGCTGGATCTAATCGATTCGTATGCACTTGCTCTACCATTTTTAATACTTCTTTATCAGTTATAAACGATTTGTACCGCAACGGAATAATCCCTCTACTCGCACTCGCTATCTCTTGTACACTTTCTACACTTCCGCTTATATCCCCAATTAACACTTTATCGACACCACAAGCTTGTACAAGTTCTAAGTACGCTTCAAGCGGGCGCATATTGCGGTGCTTTTCTAACGTTGGTAAGCCTTCATATAACGGGCCTCGTTTCTCCCCATCCCCTGGAATAAATGCCATCGTTTTTATTCCGCACTCATGTAAGTATTCATTTTGTTTTTGTAAGAAGGACTTTGCTAGTCCTGTTTCTGGGCGCGGGTAAAAATTATGCCACGCTTCTACATTCTCTACCCGTATTTTTTCAGTGATTAACTCTTTCCACAATGAATCTGTAATCGTACTCGCATTTAAGGCTACTTTCATTTTATGGGATACGCGCGCGATTTCTTTCGGCGTGATGCCATAGTCCATTCGTAAACCAGTAATGCCCCACTCTACTAACTCTTCCACATTTTCGTATGTCATTTCTAAATGGTGTAACGATTTTGGAGAAACATCGACCATTAACTCCATTTCATTTTCAAGAGCCTGCTTCCCAAGTATTTGAATTAGCTCTTTATATGTACCAGGGTCATCTTCTGGTATATGAAGTGATGTAAAAATAGATGAAAACCCGTTTTCCTTCGCTACTTTTAGCCATTCTTCTTGTTTCTTTACTCGCTCTTTTGAAAGATAAATTGATACTCCTAGCATATGAATCTCCCTTTCCATGAATAGAAAAAGAGAAAGGAATCCCTTTCTCTATATGTTTTCTGCCATTTCTTCTTTAAATCCGAAGAAGTACGTAAAGATGAATCCGAAAGTATATGCCACTACTAATCCAAGGAAATATAGTAAATATTTATTATCAGCAATTAACGGAATTAATGATAATCCTGATACACCAATTCCGAGTGCAGCTGTTTTCATAACTGCTTGGAATGCACCACCGACAGCTGCCCCTAAACAAGCTGTAAGAAACGGTTTTCCAAGTGGTAATGTAACCCCGTATAATAACGGTTCGCCAATTCCTAAAAATCCAACTGGTAATGCACCTTTAATTACGTTACGAAGTCGTTTATTTTTTGTTTTTACATAGATGGCAATCGCTGCTCCTACTTGCCCAGCACCTGCCATTGCTAGTACTGGTAATAAAGGTGTTACATGAGTTTGATTAATAAATTCCATATGAATTGGTGTTAAACCGTGATGTAATCCGACCATAACGAGCGGTAAAAATGTTCCAGCAAGCACTGCTCCCGCAAACGCGCCGCCAATATTTAAAATACCATTAATGCCGCTTGTAATTCCTTCAGATAAGAAACCTGCTACCGGCTGAATGGCTAACATCGTTACGATACTTACGACTAACACAGTAATAAGCGGTGTCACGATAATATCAACTGCATTTGGCACAGCTTTTCGAACTTGTTTTTCCACTACAACCATAAGCCACGCTGCAAAAATAACGGCAAACAATCCACCCCGTCCGGGTACGAGCGCTTCACCGAATAATTTTACAGTCGCCATCGCCGGGTTAAAAATTAAAATACCAGCAATTGCCCCAAGAACCGGTGTCCCGCCAAACTCTTTCGCTGTATTCCAGCCGACTAAAATGCCTAAGAATGTAAAGATACCGCCGCCAATGAGTAGCAACATTTGTAGCCACGTTGCATTCGGATCAGCACCTGCATTTTTCGCAAAGTTAGCGACCCCGTTTATAATACCTGATGCAACAAGACCCGGAATTAATGGAATGAAAATACTTCCTATTTTTCTTAAAAAGTTTTTCACCGGTGTATTATTTTTCTTCTTCATCTCTGACTTCATCTCTTGCCCAAGATCTTCAAGGTGATGATCTGCCACTTCACCAATTCGGAGTCCTGTTAAACCTTCCATCTCAGCTGCTACTTTATTTACTGTTCCCGGACCAACAACAACTTGAAGCGTCTCATCTTCAATAACGCCCATAACCCCTTCAACTTTTTTCAAAAGGTCCATGTTCACTTTACTTTCATCATGAAGCGTTAACCGTAGTCTCGTCATACAATGAGCAATGCCACGAATATTCTTTACTCCCCCAAGTTGCTCTGAAATTTCTCTGGCCATTCTCTCTTCTTTCTTCATAATAGAATCCCCCTCCCTATTATTTTATAGTGCCTTTTTCACAAACCCTTTCGCTTCTTTTAATTTCTGCAGTGCTTCCCCATACTCACACTGCAACAACACCATAACAATCGCAGCTTTCACGTTACGTTCTGCTTTTTCATAATACTCCGCTGCTACTTCATAACTAACACCTGTTGCTTCCACAATAATTCGTTTTGATCGTTCTACTAATTTTTCATTTGTAGATTGCACATCTACCATTAAGTTTTTATATACTTTCCCTACACCAATCATAGATGCTGTTGAAATCATATTGAGTACTAATTTTTGCGCTGTACCAGCCTTCAAACGCGTTGAGCCTGTTAAAATTTCTGCGCCTGTTTCTACTTCCACATTTAGTTTTGCATATTTACTTATTTCAGCATTTTTATTACAGGAGATACTCGCTGTACTCGCTCCTATACGATTCGCGTACTTCAAGCCACCAATAACATAAGGAGTTCGACCACTTGCTGCAATTCCAATCACTGTATCTTTCTCATTTAATCCAATACTTTTTAAATCTTCTTCTGCTAACTCTTCACGGTCTTCTGCACCTTCTACCGCTTTGGTAAACGCTTTCAATCCACCTGCTATAAATCCTTGCACCATTTTATCATCTGTGCCAAATGTCGGCGGACATTCCACTGCGTCCAAAATACCTAAACGGCCACTTGTACCAGCCCCAATGTAAATTAATCGGCCCTCTTCTTCGAAAGATTTAATAACAGTCTGCACAACTTTTTCAATCTGCTCTATTTCATTTTCAACTGCTAACGCAACAGTACGATCTTCTTCATTCATACTTTGCAGAATTTCTTTTATGCTCATCTCATCTAAATTCATCGTCTTTTCATTACGGTGTTCTGTCGATAAATTTTCTAACATATTCCCACCTACTTTGAAATTTAATTTCATAATTTAATTATAACTTTAAGAAATTTAAAATCAATATTACTTTATTATTTTATGAAATTTAATTTCTTTTCATGACGAATTTATGTCCGTCCGTATGCAAAAAAAGATGGGTTTCCCCATCTTCTCATTTTAGCTTCCGTAATCGCAAAGCTTCTTCTCTTGTTTCCATAAATTGATCCAGCACTTTATTACCAATACGATTAAAGGTAATCACATATAGAGCATCTATCATGTTCAATTGCGTCATTCTTGAAGCAATACTTGCAATACGATGATCTTGTTCTACATCTGGCATACAAAGACGAATGTCTGCCTCTTTATATAACGGTGATGATTGATCAAGCTTCGTAATCGCAATAACTGTTGCACCTTGTCTCTTCGCATATTGCGCCATTTCAAGTACATCTTTCGTACGACCAGATGTTGAAATTGCCACAAATATATCGCCTTCTTTTAAATTCGTCACAAGCGGCAACATCATATGAAAATCAGATAGCATCATCGCTGTAAATCCGAGCCTTGTAAATTTATAAGCTCCGTCCATCGCCGGAGTAGCTGATCCGCCTACTCCGTAAAAGATAATTTTATCGGCATTTACAATACGATCTGCAGCTTTTTCAAGTTCTTTTTTATCTATCGCCGTCACGCTCGCCTCAATTGCAGCTTTATTCACATACGTAACTTTATTAAACAAGTCGTACGGTCCATCTTCCGTATTCATCACTGAAAAATCGTTAATATTATAATCAGCAATCGTTAATTCGCGAACGAGCGCGATTTTAAATGCTTTAAAACTTCCGATTCCGATCGACTTACAAAAGCGAACAACACTCGCCTCACTTGCGCCTGCATTCGTTGACACTTCTTTCGTCGTTAAGTTCGGAACAATCTCTGCATTCTCCGTTATGTACATGGCAACCTTCTTTTCAGCTGGTGAAAATTGATCCATATTACTTTCAATTTTAAATAGTAACGTTGAAGCTTTCACTATTTAACCTCCACTTCTTACGGTTGCGTTTACTTATTTTCTCTTGCTTCAAGAAAGTAAAAACCATTATCGCCAGGAGGATGAAACACATTTACAATGCGATTCCCTTTTTGATAAACAGTTCTTTCCCCTTCTGTCCACTTCTTTTCCCAACCTTTCATCCAAATCGCAACATCAGGTAAAAAAGCAGTATATTTCAGCTTCTGGTCGTACTCACCATCTGCTTCTTCCGAGAAAATAGAAACCGGAAAATCTTTCACTTTTGATTCTTTCCATGCAGTAAATGGTATACATACGGCAATAAGTACGATTACACCGATAACCTTCTCCTTCGTAATCTTCACACATTTTCTCCCCTCGACTTATCATATACGTAGATTTTACCATAATTACAACCCATTCACGCTATATGACTATTGCTTTTTCCAATAAAGTGAAACTTTAATCAGTGGGGGTTTTCTTCATCCCCCACTGATTATCAGCTCTCACCAATCGGACTTTAATGGGATAAAAAAAGAGCTTATCCACGTCAGATAAGCCCTTCCTCACTATACGAAATACTTCTTCAAAAGCGGCGGCGTAATAATCGTCGTCAATATAACGACAATAACAATCGCTGTGAAATTTTCTTTCGCTAATAAATTTGCCGTAAGTCCATTCGCTGCGATGATAAGCGCTACTTCACCACGTGATACCATCCCAGCTCCGATACTAATAGAAGATTGAAGGTTGAATCCTGTTAGCCTTGCTCCTAAACCTGATCCAATTAACTTTGTGAAAATCGCAATAAGCGTCATAATGATAATGAACCAGAGCTGGCTTCCAATACCTTGAAATGTAATTTCCATTCCAATACTTACGAAGAACACTGGCACAAATATCGCATACGCAATCGGTTCAATTTTATGTTCTACTTCGTGCTTATACTCTGTTTGAGAAATGGCAATTCCGGCTGCAAATGCGCCAATAATACCTGCAATCCCCATCATTTCACTATAATACGAAAAAGAGAAACAAATAATAAGAGCTGCACTAATTAGAGCTTCTGTTACACGAAGTGGTACAAGCATTTTCATAATCCACGGAACAACTTTCCATGCGATAAAAACGATGCTGACGAAGAAAATAATTTTCTTTACGATAACAAGTGTTATATTCACATCTTGCGTTCCTAAAAAACTCATAACAAACGCTAATAAAATAACGACGATCACATCGTCAAATACGGCAGCACCTAAAATCGTTGTACTTTCTCTCGTATTCATTTTTCCTAAATCTCTTAGCGTTTGCACTGTAATACTAACTGACGTTGCGCAAAGTAATAACCCTAAAAAAATTGCATGAGATTGTATTAGTCCAAACAGCAATCCTGTTACATAACCACCGATGAAAGGAAAAATAATTCCACCAGCTGCTACTGCAAATGATGATTTCAAATTCCGATTTAGTTCTTCTAAATCTGTTTCAAGTCCAGCCATAAACATAAGGAGTAAAACACCAATCTCACTCAGCTCATCAATCAGTTCAGAACTATTTATAATACCAAGTACAGCTGGACCGATAATAATACCGATAATTAATTTACCAAGTACAGAAGGCTGGCCAAGCCTTACGCTAATATCACCAGCTAATTTCGTACAAAGTAAAATGACGACAAGTTCAAAATAAAATAACATAGCATCTTCTCCTACTTTAACTTTAATCAGTGGGTCGTTAACCCTCGTCCATCCCTGCAAGTAGTTTCTCCTATTCATCCGCATTTTATTTGTCATATTTTTATTTGACAAAATATTCTGAATTATATTAAGATTAATCCAGCAATTTTAAAAAACTACGCACCATAACTGTACCTCGATTTCCTTACATACTCTTTTCTAGTGGGCTCATACTACATTCGCAGTTATGGAAATGAAAAACGGGGGGGAGAGTCCAAAGTGAAATCATTATTACGAAAAAAGGCGATTACTACTGAATCACCACGACAACTACAAAGAACATTAACCGCACTTGATTTAACGTTTTTAGGAATTGGCGCCGTAATTGGCACAGGGATTTTTGTATTAACAGGTATTGTTGCAGCGAAACATTCTGGTCCTGGTATTATGTTATCATTTCTTATTGCTGCATTTACTTGTGCTTGTGTAGCCTTTTGTTATGCCGAATTTGCTTCTTCTATTCCTGTCTCAGGAAGTGTGTATACTTACGCATACATGACAGTCGGGGAAGTCGTCGCCTTCATCGTCGGATGGTGTTTAATGCTCGAATATTTACTGGCAGTCGCAGCAGTAGCTGTCGGTTGGTCTGGTTATTTACAGTCTTTACTACAAGGATTTAACATCCATCTGCCCGCCATAATCGCCTCGGCACCTGGCGTAGGAAAAGGTGGTCTCATTGATTTACCAGCTGTTTGTATTTTACTCATCATTACCGGTCTTTTAAGTTTTGGTATACGTGAAAGCGCACGCATTAATAATATTATGGTTCTGATCAAGTTAGCAGTTATTATCGCCTTTATCGTAGCAGGTGCAAAATATGTAAAACCTGAAAATTGGACACCATTCATCCCATTCGGATACGACGGTATTATTACTGGAGCTGCTACTGTATTCTTCGCCTTCTTAGGCTTTGATGCAATCGCAACCGCTGCGGAAGAAACGAAAAAACCACAGCGTGATTTACCAATTGGCATTATCGGTTCCCTTCTTATTTGTACTGTTTTATACATGATTGTATCTTTCGTTTTAACAGGTATGGTTCCGTATACACAATTAGATGTTTCTGATCCAGTTGCGTTTGCCTTGCATTTCGTTGGGGAAGATACGATTGCAGGACTACTCGCTGTTGGAGCGATGACTGGAATGACAACCGTTCTCTTAGTCGTTATGTATGGACAAGTTCGCGTTTCATATGCGATGAGCCGCGATGGCCTACTTCCAAAAGCGTTAGCACGTGTAAATAAAAGAGTGAAAATCCCTTTATTAAATACGTGGATTACTGGTGTTGTTGCCGCTTTATTAGCAGGACTTTTAGATCTGCACGTATTAGCGAATTTAGTAAATATCGGCACATTAACAGCCTTCACATTCGTTTGCTGCGCAGTACTTATTTTACGAAAAACACACCCTGACTTAAAACGCGGATTCCGCACACCTTTCGTACCTGTACTACCAGTTGTCGCGATTCTTTGCTGTTTATATTTGATGGCTAATTTATCTAAAACGACATGGATTAGCTTTATAGCTTGGCTTATAGTCGGTTTATGCTTCTATTTCTTCTACTCTAGAAAACATAGTCATTTAGCTACTGAAAAAGCAAACGATGAACAGAAAAAAGCATAACAAAATAGCTCGCCAATAAAACGGCGAGCTATCTTTCTGTGCTATTATATTTTTTCGTTAACGATTGTAAAATGAAAAATATGCCGATGCAAGCTGTAAACGATGCCCAATTCCCTATTAGCGTTGCGTATTTAATAATTCCAATACCTACAAGCACTAAGAAAATAATCACCTGATATATGAGCTTCCACTTTTGCATATATTCCCTCCTTTACTTCGTTCCCTTCTTTTTCTTCTTCCATGCATTTAAACTATCAAAGAAGAAATTAATAAATAACGTGCCTAAACCCGCTAATAAAAACGTCATTAAAAATAAAACCCATATACTTTTTTCTTTTAAGAAATAATATCCTACAAGGAGCACAACCGCGATCCATACATATTCAAGAATTCTTTTTAACTTTTTCTCTTCCAAATTATTCGCTCCTTCATTCTATGCTACTTTTAGTATAACAAAAAAGAAGCCTATCATGATAAGCTTCTTTCTCTTCTCTCTTATTTGTTTATGCTTTTTTCAACTAGTGAAATCGCATACTCTAATGTACGATTCATCATTTCTACCTGTGCATCCTTTACTTTCGCATCTTTTAACACAGATTCTGCCACTGTAATTTTTTGACTCAATGATTTCACTGAACCGTCCGTTACATTTGCAGCTTGCGCTTTTTTCACTACTGCTTTTGCAGATTCAATATTCATTTGTAATTTTTCTTTCAATGTTTTCGGTTGTTCTACTACTTTAGATTGTATAAATGTTTGATTTGCAGTTTTTAATTCATTATATGCTTGAACAATTTGTTCTCCCGTACTCGCTACATTTTCAAACACTTGTTTTGCATTATTATAGCTTTTCTCTAATTCTTGAAATGCTTCCTTTGAATATTGACCTGGCTTATCCCCAAACTCATACGTACCAGCTAACACTTCTTTTACTTTTCCAAGTTCTTCAAATAACGCATTTACTTGCTCTAACTTCGTACGGTTAGAAAACTCATTGTAAGCTGCTAATACTTCTGAAGAACTTAACGCTTTACTATATAATTTCGCAAGCGCGATTTGTCCATTTAACGGAATACCACCATTTCCATTGCTATCAGGATCCGCTCCAAGTGCAAATGGTACATTTGGATGATACACTTTTCCTGTAGCCGGTTGGCTATTTACTTTTTTACCATCTACATAAATAGCTACTTCACTTCCGTTATACGTTCCTGTTAAGTGATATGTTTTGTTTGCTTCTAATTGAACACCAACACGTTTATAACTGCCACCAATGTGAGCCCATAATTCAACATAGCCACTTCCTGTAGATTCAAAACCGATTCCGCCACTCTCTGTATTTTGCAAAATACCTTGTCCGCGAATTTCATTCATTGAAAATACTGTTTCTAACGTAAACGTATTTACAACTTTCTCTTTTTGTGCTGCTGAAAATGGAAGGTATCCAAATGTGTTTGCTTTTCCGTTTAGCTTCATAACATTCTTTTTCAATGCTTTATCATATTCAATAGTCACATTGCCCTTCACATCACCTTTTGTACCAAATGGTGAATTGTCTTTAAATGTACCATCTGCAAAGTTTACATCGAAAACATCAGCCTTTGGTACTTTCACATTCGGGTCAATATTATCTTTTTTCGTAGTAATTTCCGCCGTTAATGGTTGTACACTTTCATTGCCAAATGAATCAATCGCAACTACTTCAAGTGTATATGTTTTCCCACCATCTAACCCTGCCAGTGTAAATGTGAGCTCTTTCGGCACTGGATCACGATAAAACTCTGAGAATGCCAACAATTTGTTCTTTATTTCTCCCGTTTGCTTATCTCTAGCTTGTACGCGATAAGAATGAACAAGAAGGTTATCCAGCGCTTGTGGGAATGTTACTGTTGCTGCATTTTCTGTTACATTTGATACCGCAAGCTTTGCATCCTTTACAAAGTAAGGCTTTTCTTTATCACGATCTTCTACATGTGTAAATGTTTCTTTCTTTGCTGGTAATTTAATTTTCCAAGGCTCGCCTGTCCAAGAATTTGTATGGAAATCACGGCGATTAATCGTTACCTCTTTATCGTCTACTTCTACTAATAACCCTTGGCTTAATGTACTAGCTCCTGGTGGGATATTCCCTTGTACTTTACCACCTTCAACTTCCATATAACTTACTGAAGATGTACCAACTGATGTAAAGTCTTTTTGATGAATCGATCTTGGATCATCTAACGGATAATGTGAATGACCTGAAAACGTAATAACCTGTGGATATGCTTTCAACACCTCGTTAATTTTTGCACTATCTTTTGTTCCCCACTCTTGGCTACCATATACTGTATCTTTAATATGTTGGTGTAAAAATACGAAAATTGGTTTTTCTGGATCATCTTTTTGTGCCTTTGCCATTTCTTCTTTTAACCAATTAATTTGCTTGTCTGAATAATATCCATGAGTTGTCCCATCTTCCGGAGACATAACAAGGAAATGGTAACCTTTCACCACTTTGTGATAGTAAATCGATTCCATTCCTGTTTTTTCTAAGAAACGCTTCTGTGCGCCCTCTACAGATAAACCGTTCCAATAATCATGGTTACCAAGAGAATTCATTCGCACGGCATCTTTATTTGCATTTTCATTATACACTTGCATGAAACGATCGTATTGTTGTACCGATCCTGAATCAGTAAAATCTCCCACAATTACAAACGCATCTTGTTTAGGTGCAAGTGTATTCAGTTGCTCGATTGCTCGTTTCCAGCGAAACGTATCATCCGTTCCACTATTCTTAATATGTACATCACTTACAACTGGAAAAACTATCTTCTTCTCACTCGGTGCCTTTTCTTGCTTTTTCTCTTCCGCTTTAACTGATGTACTCCACGGAAATGATACGAACGCTAATACAAAAACCATTAATAATCCAATAAGTCCTTTTACTTTTCGTAAAGCTGTTCTTTCCACATGAATCCTCCTCATATAATCAATTAATTACAATGATTATTGTACTGAACACATATTAACTTCATATAAATTACAAATAAAATTTATTTAATTTTTGTAAATATACAGTCAATTTACTGTAACATCCAACATTATTTGTATTATCTTATACAACCATCTTTTGTCTAACAGACTCTTATTCATGATTATGAGTTGGACGCCTATTAAACAAACTTTCCTGAAATTTTTTGCCCCTTTATTAACACAACTATCGTTTTGCAACATTTAATAGTAATAAAAAGAAACTATGAAGGGAGGAGCTATTAATGGCTTGTAAAAAAAATATCGGCTGTTATGCCCCTTTATCTATCATTTGCCCTCCCTATGATCCACCTACTCCCCCTGACCCACCATCTTGTGAATTAGTCAACAATGAATTCGCTGGTAATTTTTTTATAACAAAAGAAATTCCACCGCCTTCTGAAGGTTCTACATTAATCTTATGGGAAGGAGATGGTGTACTTAAAATATCGGGTAATATTTCTGTGTATAATAGCACTAGTAGTACTGAAGCGGTTACGGTTCAAATTATTGGACAGGTGACAAATACTTTCACTGTCTATCCTGGCAACACAATGTCATATACAGGTCAATCATTACAATCTGTGGCAATTATTAATCTCCCAAATAATCCAATTCGGTATATAGAAGGAAAATATTGTTGTCAATTCTCATTTTGCTTTTAAAATGATTTATGACCTCAACTTACAAACTATAAGAAAAAGCATACCATTTTGGTATGCTTTTTCTTATGAAATTGGATAACGTACCGTTAAACATAATTGTCCTTGGCTTACTCCCGTTCCTGTCGTTACGATTTGAATTGTAGTAAAGTACCTTACTGTAAAGGATCCACTACTTTGTGGTTGTACAGTAATTGTATTCACCACTGTCGCTCCTACTAAAAAATTCACCGTAATTGGAGCTGTACCTACATCATATTTCACATAACCTGATGCGTATAAATCTTGCGTAATATTATTCGTATACACCGTTTCCGTTACCGCACCAGTAGCGGACCAATCTATACATACTTGATCTTGTACAAGCGTATTATTGGAGCAACAAGATAAACTAGAATTCCCCATTTTAGCCCTCTCCTATTCTTCTATGAAAGTGGATAACGCGTCGTGATACAAAATTCACCTTGATATGTTCCAGCTGTTGCGGCTGGTAAAGTTACCTCAATTGTTTCAAAACGACGATACGTAAAAGCAATACTAGTTCCTGGATTTAATGTTTGAGTATCAAGTGTATTACCAGCTGAGTCAAGAACTGTTAATGTTATTGCTGCTGGTCCTACATCATATCGAACAAATCCTGTTCCAATTACATTTTGATTAATATTATTGTTATACAGCACATTCGTAATAGCAGTCGCTACTACGGTTCCTGACCACGGACTACACACTTTATCTTGCACATAATTTTTATCTGGACAGCAAGTTAACGCTGCCCCTGAGCACTCACAAGACATAGTTGTTTCCCCTCTCTCTTTTTTATTCCCTATATGTGTATGTCCTTTAGAGTCTTTTGCCTGTACTATTCATCTATTTTCAAAAAATATTCATATGACTAGATAGATTCCGTTTTGTTTCTTTTTTTCATATATTTATAGACAAAGATACTAGCCACGATAAGAATAACGCCTCCTAATATAGGTAGCATATATTGTCCAACAACATCCGCAGCCTTTTCCCAATGCGGACCTAATTTCATTCCAAAATAGACATATAAAGTCGTTAGCGGGAACATTGCTACAAATGTATAAATACTAAATTTCCATATGTTCATTTTCGCCATACCACAAGGAACAGAAATAAGCGTTCGAACTCCCGGTACAAAGCGTCCAACAAATGCTACAACTGGTCCATATTTCTCAAAGAAATCATCTGCTTTTTGAATTTGTTCTTCTTTAATAAAGAAGTATTTCCCGTACTTTATTAATAGAGGACGACCACCGTAATAACCGAGTGCATATAATGTTAACGGTCCTGTCGTTCCGCCAAGCGTTCCAGCTAATACAGCTAGCCAAAAATTCATATCACCCTCGTACACCCAATATCCAACCATAGGCAAAACGACTTCTGCTGGAATAAATTCAAACGTTAAAGCCAATACAACTCCAAAATAAGAAAACTGCTTTAAAAACTCGATTATATCTAAAATAATTTGCTCCATATTTTAACTCCTATCCTACATTTACGTTATGCTTTTCTTGTAATTGAACTGGGGCCATTTTTACAATTCGGTTCAAAATAAATAACACAATCCCAATATCATCTAAAATACCGATGAACGGTAAGAAGTCTGGAATTAAATCAAGCGGCATCGCTGCATAACCAACTAAAAAAGCAATGGATAAGATTTTCTTCTTTATTGAAACCTCTTTTGAAGTAAAAAAGTCAAATAGGAATGGAACAAATCGGCGAACATGAAATACAACTCTTAATCTACTAATCAGTTTTTTCATTTTTATTTCTCCTCTCTTTGTATACAAAAAGGCCCCTACCAAATATGGTAAGGGTCCTAAAAAAGACAATAAGGGGCCTTTACCATTGCTGGTAAAGGTCTCACTAACAACGAAACGTTGCCAATAAAGCCGAGGGTTTCTCCCTGTAATGACGACTTTACTGTAATAAGTTACTCCCCTTTATATACACAATTTTATACAATCACATTAAAATATTTTGGAGGGCTTGTCAATATATTTTATATCCCAAGCCCTTCCGTAAAAAACAAAAAACGTATAGGAAATTTCTTACTATCTCATAATATACATAATCATTTTTGAATGAAAGGAGAGGCTTCATTTGCATACAGTATGGAAAGGTGCGCTTTCACTTGGACTATTAAATATAGGAATTAAACTATATAGCGCCGTAGAAGAAAACGATATAAAATTTTTAAGTCTCCATAAAGAATGCTTAACACCTATTAAATATAAAAAATTCGCTCCTGATTGTACGGATGAAGACATTGATGATAAAGATATTGTAAAAGCCTATGAATATGCACCTCATAAATACATTATTATGGATGAAAAAGAATTAGCTGCGTTGCAAAAAGCTCACGAACCACGATCCATTCGTATTATATCTTTTGTCCAAAATGACGAAATCGATTCTGTTCTTTATGACCGCTCTTATTTTATAGGCCCTACCCCAGGACATGAAAAATCATATTTGTTATTAAAAGAAGCTCTTGAACGTACAAATAAACTTGGGCTTATTCATATTGCTATTAGAAAAAAACAACATTTAGCTATTATCCGTAACTTTGAAGATGGACTTATGTTGCAAACTATTCACTACCCTAATGAAATTCGCGATATAACAAATACACCTAACTTACCAAGTAACGAAAATTATCCGATTCAAAAACAAGAACTCACCGCAGCAATGAATTTAATCCATCATCTTACAAATCCTTTTGAACAAGAAATGTATACAGATGAGTATAAAGAAGCTCTTACCGAATTAATCGAAAATAAAATTGAACAACAGGAAAAAACGGAAACAATCTCTCCTGCTCCAAACATCATCAATATTATGGAGACATTACAGGCAAGTATTGAACAAGCAAAAATAAAAAGAGACAATAAAACAGAAAAAGAGGCCAAATAAAATTGACCTCTTTTTCTTTAAAGCGGATTACATTTTGGCATTTCAAGTCCAGACGATTGAGCCAATTTTAATAAGTAATAACATTCCTCTCTTGCCATATGGTCTGCCATTCTAGCTGATAATGTACTTAATACTTCATTTGATAACTCCAATTCTTCAACTTCATGTAAAAAATGTGAAAATAATTTCAATTCAAGTGAAACATCTTTTGTAAACTTCTTTAATGCTGGAAAATGATGAAGCTCCGTTCGTAAATATCCAGTCATCTCAACCGCCTTTAAGTAAAATTGTTCAAAATGCTTCGTAAATTCTTCACTTTTCTCTTTTAATCTTTTTTCAACAAGATCTAGCCCACCAGAAATAGAACCCGCATGACCAGCCGCATCCGTTAACCAAACGAGATGATAGTGCAGTTCATGAAAAACAGGCGGAACTTCCCCTTTCTTTAAAAACTCTAAAACCGTTATATACTCCTCTACTTCATTTACCATATGATTGATAAAAGTTGGCGTAAAATGAATTGTAATTTTTCCTTCCAACTGTTTCTGTATAATATTTAATTTAAACATTCGTATTTCCTTAGCTGCTTGTTCAGCCTCTTTTGAG
Organism: Bacillus cereus group sp. MYBK139-1; assembly: GCF_051916915.1. Taxonomy (NCBI): domain Bacteria; kingdom Bacillati; phylum Bacillota; class Bacilli; order Caryophanales; family Bacillaceae; genus Bacillus; species Bacillus cereus group sp. MYBK139-1. Next base: position 579,505 of record NZ_JBQAHO010000003.1, read on the forward strand.
AATGCCATCAGATTTACATTCCGAACTTTATTTAACAGATTCGTAAATGTTTCAACAAAGTAAGTAGCTTTCTTTATATCCTCTGTTTCCTTCGGCGCTAACGCATCAAGTAAAAACTGCGCATGATCAGTAAGTACCTTTAGCCAAAATTGATGCTCAAACAATGCACTTTCTTCATAATTTCTCTCCACTAAATCCCCTCCGTTTATTCACCCTTCTCTACTACTTGAAGTTTATATCCATCTGGGTCTTGTACTACAATACTCCTCGCACATTCATTTTCTGTATATAAAATTTCATAAAACGCTAGCTTCTTTTTCAATTTCTCTATGTTAGAAATCGTAAACGTTAAATCCTCACATGAATCTGTAACACTTTTTTCCCGTCCACCTAACACGCGATTCATGACAAAACTAATTCTCTTTGAATCAGAATCATACCAAACCCCTGTTATATCTAATTGCGGTCTTTCTAAACTAGGTTTAATTCCTAAAATCCCTTCGTAAAAATACAACGTTTCCTTTAAGTTTTTCACTTCCAATACAATGAATTGTTTCACAGTCTCCACATTCATTCCCCCCGTACCTATTACTTTTTTATATGTGTCATAAATGCTCATTATGTCTGAATACAATACGTAGTAATGAACATGTAAGGAGGTTTATTCGTGAATAAATATATGAGATCATTTGTGCCCTATCATAGTCCTCTCGATCCTTGTCCTCCTATCGGAAAAAAATATTATTCTACTCCTCCTAATTTATTTTTAGGCTTTCAACCGCCAAACTTACCGCAATTCACGCCAAAAGAAGCACTCCAAAAAGGAACTTTATGGCCTGTTTTTTATGACTATTATGAAAATCCTTATAAAAAAGGGCGGTGACTACTGACGTGACTCAATCGCTACCAGAAGAATATTATCAGCTGTTACTGGAGCTTCAAGAACTAGACTTTGTACTAGTCGAACTCACTCTTTATTTAGATACACATCCAGATGACACTGCTGCTATTAATCAATTTAATGACTTTTCCTATAAACGAAGAGTATTAAAACAAAAGATGGAAGAAAAATACGGGCCACTCCAACAGTTTGGAAACAGCTATTCTAATGCCCCTTGGGAATGGAGCAAAGGTCCTTGGCCATGGCAAATATAAAGGAGAGAAACTATGTGGATTTATGAAAAAAAATTACAATACCCAGTTAAAGTAGGAACTTGTAATCCAGCACTTGCAAAATTATTAATTGAGCAATATGGCGGTGCAGATGGGGAATTAGCTGCTGCACTCCGTTACTTAAATCAACGTTATACAATTCCTGATAAAGTCATTGGTCTCCTTACCGATATTGGTACAGAAGAATTTGCTCACCTTGAAATGATTGCTACAATGGTTTATAAGCTGACGAAAGATGCGACTCCTGAACAAATGAAAGCTGCTGGTCTTGACCCTCATTACGCTGATCATGATAGTGCACTCCACTACCATAACGCTGCTGGTGTTCCATTTACTGCAACCTATATACAAGCTAAAGGCGATCCAATTGCCGACCTATACGAGGATATTGCGGCTGAAGAAAAAGCACGCGCAACATATCAATGGCTTATTAACTTATCAGATGATCCAGATATAAATGACAGCCTACGCTTCTTACGTGAACGAGAAATCGTCCATTCACAACGTTTCAGAGAAGCGGTTGAAATTTTAAAAGAAGAACGTGATAAAAAAATATTTTTTTAAAACACGTATCCTAGGGATATGTGTTTTTTTACGTTATAAGTTAAATCCTTCCTATTAAACATATAAATAGTATATTTATTCGATTTAATGCATTATTTTTTAATTTTTTCAAAATTCCCTATTGCTTTCTAGTCATCAGACCTTTAAAATAATAACAGTTACTCGACAAATTGTTTGAATTTTCGACAAAAACACTCAGTAGGAGGATTTTCTTTATATGCGTACAACTTTAAAACCAGCGCAAATACTTTCGATTAGTTTATTACTATTCGCAGTTTTCTTCGGTGCTGGTAATATGATTTTCCCGCCACTCCTTGGACTTTCTTCTGGAGAGAACATGTGGATCTCCATTACAGGATTTATTATTACAGACGTCGGTTTATCTTTACTAGCTATCGTTGCTGTTGCCCTTGCCGGTGGTAGTTTTAACACGTTAGCAAGCCGTGTTCATCCAAAATTCGCAGCAATATTCGCTATCATTATTTATCTTTCAATCGGCCCACTATTTGTTATTCCACGAACTGGATCTGTATCTTACGAAATTGGGATTGCACCACTTTTCCCAGACCAATGGTACTCTATGTTAGTTTTTAGTGCGATTTTCTTTACAGTCGTCTACTTCTTATCATTAAATCCATCAAAATTAGTAGATCATATCGGAAAAATATTAACGCCAATTTTACTTGGAATTATTGCAATTATGGCAACAAAAGCAATTCTTTCACCAGGAACGTTTGCAGAACCTGTTGGTGACTATAAAGAAATTCCATTTTTCAAAGGATTTCTTGAAGGATTTTTAACGTTAGATGCAATCGGTGCTCTCGTACTATCAACAATCGTTGTAAATGCAATTCGTCAAAACGGTATACAAGAGAAGAAATCTATCGCAAAATATACAATCATTTGCGGAAGCATCGCTGCTCTATTCTTAACAATTGTTTACTTCTTACTCGGTTATATCGGAGCTTCAAACGGAAACTTAGGGCAATTCGAAAACGGTGGTCAACTATTAGCTACTGTTATGTATCACTTCTTTGGGACAAGCGGTAATGTTTTATTAAGTATCGCCATTATCTTCGCTTGTTTAACGACAGCAATTGGTGTTGTAAGTGCATTTGCAAACTATTTCGCAACAGTACTTACAAATGTTTCTTACAAAAAGCTTGTACTATACGTTTGTATCTTTAGCTTCGTGATTTCAAACTTAGGTTTAAGTTTATTAATCAAAATTACATTACCTGTATTAATTATTTTATATCCAATTACAATCATTTTAATTTTCGTATCATTTATTGATAAATATACGAAACGTAAACCTTCTGTCTACATCGGAGCAATGATCGCAGCATTCATTATTAGCTGTATTCACGCACTTGATAATGTGGAAATGATACCAAGTTTTATTGCGAATATCGTACACACCATTCCTTTTTATAACTTAGGAATTGGCTGGATTATTCCAGCAATCATCGGTGGTATAATCGGTTACTATACTCCGCAAACAGAAGCTAAAGGTGAAGTTTCTACAAAATAATAAGAGGCGAGCATGAAATTTGATGCTCGCCTCTTATTATTTTGTACTACTACTTCAATAAACTTTTCCATTAAATAATATATTCGAGTGTAAGCTGACCATAAAACTTAAAATGAAGAACATTACCCTCTGAACAATTAGTTGTATGCTGTATTACATTTAAGAGTTTTAATTACATGAATGATTTTATATTTATTCCATACTAATTTAATGCATAATAAAATAAAAACATTTCACCTATATCATTCAAAATATTTAAAAGAAAATTGATCCTTCTTTTTTATTTTTGTTAAGTCACTCTCTTCATTCCTTATTTCATAGTCCACTTCTTTCAGATTTCTTTTTATTCTCGAATATTCTATCGATTTTTGAAGACTAGATAAAATTAGATTTCCAGACAAAATGGTTAAACCAAAAAAAAGTATAGGAATTAACGGTATCCATGGGGTAACAGTTAAAGACCGAAAGTATACTCCTATTAATCCAGACCATTCATGTGAAACAGAGTCAAAATCGTCCATAGACCTAATAGTCCCCCCAAAAAAAAGCTCTAAAAGCCCTAAATGTAATAATACAATAAGCGTTTGAATAAATTGTTGCATAAAAATAACGATTGCAATTGGGTATAAATGAGGTAAGATATGCCGTTTTAATATATGCCATTTGCTTCCACCTAAAACATTCGCTGCTTCAATAAACTCTTCTGTACGCACCTTTCTTATTTCATTTGCAATATATAGAGATAAGGTAGGAACCGCTAAAATAACTAAAACAAAAATTTCAAATAATACTCGTTGATAAAAGGGAGATGGATTTGTAGAACTTGAAAAAGATAGTATATTTTCCAGCAAAAAGTAGGCCATCATGACAAGCGGAAGTGTACTGAATCCATCGAAAAAAGCTTCCAGATTTTTAAAAGATTTTTTAATATACATACCTAAAAGTATACCAATCAATAACGCAATAAAAATTCGCATTACTGCAATAAGAATTGATCCACCGATAGTCCATTTTGCACCTTCAATAATTAAATTCAAAAGATCATATCCCTTTCGATCAGTTCCAAATAAAAATTGAATAGATGGAGAAAATGGTGGGGCACTTACTTGTCCCTTTTCATCATATAGCAATGTTACTTGGCGAATATGACCATTATTGAAAATAGTATTTCCTATACTAGAAATCAATAAGAACAATAAGAACAATAAACTTATTATAAATTTTTTATCTTTTTTTAAATAATCCCACATTTTACAGTCTCTCTTTCATCGGATTTGGAATTATATAATGGAACAATTTAAATGCAATAAAAATCGGTATATATATTAAAATTAAACTTACTGTAAATATTTCATTAGTAAAATGAATTTTTGTGAAAATAAAAATTCCAATTGCATTATATATCCACTCAATAATATATAAATTGGATAGCATAAACCAAATGTTTGTTTTTGAAAAATATAAAACACTAAGGACTACATTTCGCAACACATGAATTTTTAAGATATGAAATTTGTTCAAACCTTTTGCTTTAGCAAATAAAACATAATCTTTCTCAAGCTCCCCTTCAAATTTTAGTAGCAGTAATTTAATAAACATAATTGTGGTTGGAATACTAAGCGAAATGATGGGTAATAGAAAAATAGGTTTATCTGCAACTGCTGCAATATTCACAACCAAAGTTCCAGTTATTTTAAAAACCCAAACAACAAAAATTTGCAAACTTAAAATAACTAAAATATCTGGGATTGATTCTATAAATAAAAAAACAGACTTTATTTTTTCTTTAACTCTTGACTCACACTGAAGCATAAAAAACACAATAATAAAACTAATAATAAGTGAAACTATAAATGAACATATAAATATAATCGCTGTATTTTTATACATAATGAGAATTTGTGGAAACAGCGATCTAGTAGCTCCAGAGGGGCCATACGTTAAAGATAATGGATGCACTAATTTTATAATCAAATTAATCAATGCTTCTAAATAGTTTCCGACATCAATTCTTAAGCCTCTAAACATTTCAGGAAGAGCCCCTAGACAAATAATTCCAAGCAAAGCTAGTAAAAAATGAATTAAAGCTTCCAAAGTGTTTTTAATAACAGCCTTTATCATTTATAACACCTCCCCAAGAAAAAAACTCAACAGACAATTTGTTTGATGAGCAAAATGAAACATAACTTTTTATAATTCTTTTTTGTCTTCTTCAGTGGATTTAACCAATTCAATAATTCCTACTTGTGTTTTAAACCTGTTCAAAAAATCAACAATCACTCTAATTAACATAAGAAAGACGACTATTTGAATGATCATACAAACCCAAAGTAAATAATCTGAAATATACATATCTTATCCCCCTTTCCGATCCAATTGAACGATACTTAAAAATTCATTCATTAAATTTCTAGCAACAAATAGAGCGTTTACAATCATGATGGTAATAATGAATATAACAGACATAACGATTATTAAAAAAGCAGTCTGGCTAAATATCTCTGTAAAACTCTTTTGTTCCCAAATAAGTGCTTCTATACTAGCTAATGGCGTCTTTTTTAAAGTTAAAAAAAATGTTAGCATTATTAAGATAAAGTTGCGCAATATCAAAAACCATGAAAGATTGTGGTTTCCAATTATTCCTCCACATCCACAAGAAATATTTTTTCGCTTCCTTAGCAAATTAATCAAAATTGCTAAGGTATATATGAACAATAAAAATATAATAAAACTAGCAGATACTTTCTGAAAAATACCCATGATTAGTAAGGCTGAAAAAATACTTTTAAAAATCAATTCAATTATTGAAAACAACTTAACAAATTTCAAAGGTATAATCTTATAATTTTCAACTAATAGAATATGAGTTTTAAAATTTAACATAGTTTGTATTGCAGATGATATAAGCATTAAACCGATAACTAACCGAATAAAAAGGGTAATTTCATTCATACCATCACCTCTTTTACTTGCACCTCATATAATTCAGCTTGTGTAATAAACATCTTTGCATAGACTCCTTCTTTAGCCATTAATTCCTCATGTGTCCCAAACTCCACTAATTTCCCCTCATCTAAAACAACTATTTTATCCGCTAATTTTGCAGCAGACATCCTATGAGAAATGAAAAATGAAGTTTTGTCTATAGTTAATGACTTAAACTGCTCAAATATTTCCTGTTCTGCTAACGGATCCAATGCAGCAGTAGGTTCATCCAATATCATAATATTACTTCCTTTAAATAATGCCCTTGAAATAGCGATTTTTTGCCACTGTCCCCCTGAAAGTTCTGTACCCTCTCTGAGAAATCTACCTAAATATGTTCCATATGTATTAGGTAAATTTTGAATCATACTATCGATTTGGGTTTTCATCGCCACCTCTCTAACAAGGTTATCGTCATTGACCTTTTTTATATTTCCAAATGATATATTCTCCTTTACAGTGAAGTAGTATTGTGCAAAGTCTTGGAAAATTACAGTTATATGTTCTTTTAGAGATTTTATCTTTATTTTATTTATTGATATATCATCAAAAAATATATTCCCCTTTGTAATAGGGTACAATCCCAATAAACATTTTATAAGAGTCGTTTTCCCTGAACCATTATGTCCCACAATAGCGATTTTTTCACCTACGTTAACAGTAAACGAAATATCGTCTAATATTTTCTTGCTATTGTTATTATATGAAAAAGACACATTCTCAAATACAATTCCCTTTTTTAGATTATTGGGGAATAAATATTTCCTCTCTTTATGATCACTTTGTTCATCATCTTTCTCTAAAAAACTAAAATAGTCTACTAAATATAATTGATCTTCATACAATTTAGCCACATTAGTAGATATCATATTTAAAGCACTTTGAGTGCTATGTACAGCTTGGCCAATAGAAACAAAATCTCCAATTTTTACTGAAGACTTTTTTATTAACCAAATAATAATTCCAGCAGCAGCACAATAAGAAAGAGCCGTAATAGCATCAAGAAAAATTTCAACTTTACTTTTTATTTTTATAAAAGATAATGTATGCTTACAGTTCTCACTATATTTTTGTTGCCATCGATTTAATAAATACTCTCCTAAATTAAACACTCGAACTTCCTTTGCGGTTTCTTTATTTAATAATAAATTCTCAATATAATTAGTTTCTCTTAATATCGGTATTAACTTTTTGTTTAATTGAAAACTTTTATTCCCGAAGTAAGACTTAATCAGAAGTGTTGGCAATACCCCGATAGTACTTATTAAAGCTAGACTCCAATGTATAGACAATAAAAAGAAAAATAAAGAAGATATAGTGATTAAAGATTGAAAGATTACTAGTATAGAATTAATTGGTGATAAAAAGTGACTCCCAGCATTGGATTTAATTCGATTCAAATGATTATAAAAGCTCGGATCATCAAAATTTGAATAAGAAACCTGAATGGAATGGTATGATATTTTTTTTGTTAATACTTCATGTATTGTCAATCGCATCTTTTCATCTAAATACTGTTGAATATGTTTAATTAGTGAATCAATGAGAAGTAAAAGAAATTGAAAAATTAATAAAGAAAAGGTTACTGTATATGACATTTTTGTAACTTCATTGGCCATAATTAGATTCGCAACATTATTTACTAATTCTTTTGTTGTCCAAATGGTAACTATAGGTATTAAACCTAAAATTATTGACAACAAAGCTGAAAAAATCAACCAACCCTTACCAAAATCCCAAATGAATTTAAACGATTTTGCAAGATTTTTTAATATCATATAAAATCCCCACTATAATTAGATAGGTTTATCATGAATTTGAGAAACCCTTCGTATAATACCTTCTGAGTTTATTTGAATAAATGATGGAAAAACATTAATTCTAAGTTTTTTTTGTTGATTAATACTCAATGGTAAAATATTAACTTTATATTTCTTATAAAACTCTCTTATAAAATCCATGTATTTTTTTTCTTCATCACATTGAACATATAGTATTAAATTATTTTTTAAGTGTTGGTTATTTTTCAATATTTTTTCTAACTCATCATGGCACATTTTACATTGTGCAGATGTAAACATAATGATAGATTCTTCAAAATAAGAATAATTTTCCGGGACATCTAAAAATTCATTAATTTCTTTATCTATTAACGGATGAAAATACTTATTCTTTTGATTAATTTTGGGTAAACGCAATACTTCAAGCCTTAACAAATTAAGTTTATATATTAATAACCCTAGTAAGACTATCCAAATAACAAATAATAATATATATATATTCATCAAATTTGACCTCTTCACTCTTTCTAATTAAATAAGGAGCTAAGGAAATACTCCTTAGCTCATCCTCATTCTATTTTCCAGTACAGCAACCACTTCTCACCACTTTACCTGTAGGAAGTAAGCGATATTGTTGGTACATTCCACTAGTTGTAGTACAAGGTTCATATTTTTGACAACCCTCTTCGTATGGAATTCTTTCAGGCTCTGTATTGACCCCAAATAATTTTGCTAATAAGTTTGACATTTTTTCACCCCCTTTGACAATAATATACATTTTTAACCTCAAAATGTAAACTATTTTTCTGTTTTTTTTGTAAATTCTGTCTTTTTTTACCGAGAAGACATCTTTCCTTCTTTCTTTTAAAATCAGATTTGATTAATTCCAGTAGTAACTATTAATCTTACACAAGACTTTTAGAGATTTGCTTCACAACATTTTTCTTGATTCTATATTTCTATAACTTACATTATTATATATGTATAATATAAGTTATAGAAAAACTACTGAAAAAGAGACTACAAATTATATTTTCATATCAAAAAACACTTTAGAATAAATTACTTAAAATATTTTTTTGAATAAGCTCCTCTTTTTATGAAAAATCCAATGAAAACTTACCAGGAATTCTTTTATTAGCATCAGGAGACTACTTCCTCTTTACATTCACCACTGTTTTACTCTTACGAGAATATATAAGATTGAACATCCAATAAGCGCTGCGAGTTCTAATGAAATAATATAGTAAGGATGTGGTCCTAACATATCAAGTAATGAAGCTGTTTCTGGCTTATGAGCTAAAAACATATAATTACCACCCGTTTTGTAATTTACAAACGAAACAATTGGAATCAATATGTTTAAAAATATCATTGTGCGTTTAATAGATTGTACTGTCGGACGATATCCTTCCACCCAATTCATAAAGAGTGGCGCCCAAATGAGCAATATATGCGCGATAAAATATTCAATGAAACGAAAATGCGGAAAAGCATACTGCAAGTTTGGCGTTAAAATGGCTTGTGATGCACCAATAATTCCTGTGAAAAATACAATCTCATATATACGGTAACTTTTCGTTATGATCATAATTGACGCTAACAACAAACTAATCGTACATAACTCAAACGGTAATGAAGTGGCTAGCTCAAAAATCCCTGCTTTCCACTCCCACATATGCAGTCCAATTTCACTCCCTATAAATAAAAATGCAATCACATATCGAACCGTTATATTCCACTCATTTTGACGTAATACATCTTGGTATTGATATAAAAAAACGATTCCCACCAACAGAATAAATAATATAATGGCATGTTGCCTTGAGTAGGGAATAAACGGTTTTAATGGATGCGCACTAAAATAAGCTTCCATCTTCCTTCCTCCTCTCCTTCATACAATATTATTGTAAGAAAGAAACGACGAGTCAATTCATTTGCTTACACTGGGACAAGCTCTACCTTACATTTACATATTCATACCTTACAAAACTGTAAGGTTATTGTAAGCTAAAACGATTTGTCAGATTCTTCACCTCTTCTATACTTAATGTAGATACTAAAACGAACGAAAAGGTGATAAATAGATGAAAAAGAAAAATAAAGTGTTAATTACTAGTGTAGTAGCAATCGGAATTGCAGCTGGATCATACTTTGCATTTGCTGGGGGCGGTTCAGATGTAGCAATGGCATATAGCGGATATAAAGTAACCGAAAAACAAATCCAAAACGCGCAAAAATTTGGCGGTGAAGTCATTCCAAACGGAATTGAAACAATTTCATTTGATCCAACAAAAGGTACGTATGAATTAGCTGTAAAAAAAGGTGATGAAGTGAAAAAAGGGCAACTCCTTTTTAAATATAATGACCCTACTGCGAAACAAGGTGTAACAGAAGCAGAAATGCAAAAGAAAATCGCACAAAAAGAAGTAACATTGTTCCAAAAGCAAATTGATGCTGCGAAACAAAAATTACAAAAAGATAAAAATGCAGGCCTTCCTGCTGAAGCATTAAAAGCATCAGAAATTGAAGTACAGCAATTAGAATCACAACTTGAAATGAAGAAATTTGAAGTTGAAAAAGCTGATGAGATGATTAAAGCAGCAAAAGAGAAAGTAAACACACTTTCTGTAACGAGCCCTGCCGATGGCGTAATTGATGATATCGTAAAAATTGCTGATGAAAAAACAGGTATGAGCGGCATTACACTTCGTCACGCTGGCCCATTTAAAGTAAAAGGTCAACTTTCTGAATATGAGCTTGCTAGTATGAAAGTTGGGCAAGAAGTAACTGTTTCATCAAAAACGGTCGCTGGTAAGACTTGGACAGGAAAAGTAACAGAAATTGGTTCTACACCATTAAAGAGTATGGATGAAAATAAAACAGTTTCTAACTATCAATTCACTGTCACATTAGATAATAGTGAAGAATTACAAAATGGCTTCCATGTATATGTAATGAGTAAATCTGGCGAAGCAACTGGTACAATTGTTCCAAAAAGCAGCATCGTGAAAAAAGGTGACAAAAATGTTGTCTTCGTTGTAAAAGACGGTAAAGCGAAAGAACAAGCAGTTACTGTTGAATTCGAAACAGATAGCGAAGCAAAAGTTTCTGGAGTGAAAAAAGGAGAGGAAATTATCTCTAAACCTGAAAAAGACTTAAAAGATGGTATGGAGGTTGTCGCCCAGTGATTAACTTAAAAGGCATCACGAAATCCTTCCAAAATGGTGCAGAGTCCGTTCAAATATTACACGGAATTGACGTAACATTGAACCAAGGAGAATTCACTTCAATTATGGGACCTTCTGGTTCTGGTAAATCAACATTAATGAACATTATCGGTTGCTTAGATAAACCGACGACAGGTACGTACGAACTAGCTGGGCAAAACATTTCAAACATGTCTGAAACAGAACTTGCACGCGTTCGTAATAAGGAGATCGGATTCGTATTCCAAAACTTCATGTTATTACCGAGACTTACAGCACTTCAAAATGTAGAGCTACCTCTTATTTACGCTGGAGTTGATAAAAAGGAAAGGCGTGAGCGCTCATTAGCTGCTTTAACAAAAGTAGGTTTAGCTGATCGCGCTACTCACTTACCGAACGAATTATCAGGTGGACAAAAGCAGCGTGTCGCTGTTGCACGTGCAATCGTAAATAACCCAAAATTCATTTTAGCCGATGAACCGACGGGAGCACTTGATACGAAAACAAGTACACAAATTATGGACCTCTTTTACGAATTAAACAAACAAGGCTCAACAATCATTATGATTACCCATGATCGTGAAATCGGGGAAGCTGCAGCACGTCAAATTGTAATTCGTGACGGAAATATCGTCCAAGATTGGAGAGGTTAATTTTGAATACGAGTGAAAATATACGCATGGCCCTTTCCTCTATCTTTGCTCATAAAATGCGTTCTATTTTAACGATGTTAGGTATTATTATTGGGGTTAGTGCCATCATTACCATTATCTCGATTGGGGATGGAACAAATGCAAAGTTCCGCGAACAAATCGGGAATGAAAAAAAAGATCAGTTTTCTGTAAATTATAAGACAGAAGATTACTCAGATATGGACGGCAAAATTTCCTCAAGCATGTATGAAAGTATATCCAAAATTTCTGGTGTGCAAGATGTTTATCCAGATGTAAGAGGAAAAGAAAAAGTATATGCAGAAAAAAAAGAATTAGATCTTGATATTACCGGTGCAAAAGGTGATTATTTTGAAGATACATCTAAATTCAAACTTGAGCACGGCAGATTTTTAACAGCAGCTGATTTAGACAGACCTGAACATACAATTGTATTAAATACAGATGCTTTTGATAAATTATATTCTTCATGGGAACCAAACTTATATGTAGATATAAAAGGTACACCATACAAAATAGTTGGCGTATATTCAGTAAAGGCTATGATGGGTGGCATGACATTTAAAGAAGGTGTCATTTCAGCAGAAAACTGGCCTGTACTATTCGGGAAAAACAACTACGACTCTGTAACTGTGAAAATTGCTCCTGGTCAAGATAAGGAAACTGTTCAAGAAGCAGTTGTAAAATCATTAAATGAAGCAAAAAAACCAGAGCATTCAGGTAAATTTGAAGTACCAGATCCACAAGAATTCTTAAAAGAAATCGATAGCTTCACAGGTATATTAAAAAGCGTATTCGGTGGTATTGCTGCTATTTCCTTACTTGTAGGTGGTATTGGTGTAATGAACATTATGCTAGTATCTGTAACAGAGCGTACACGTGAAATTGGTATTCGTAAAGCATTAGGTGCAACACGTGGTAAAGTATTAATGCAATTCTTAATCGAAGCTTGTATTTTAACAGCACTAGGTGGTTTTGTCGGATTTATGCTTGGAATCTTCTTCGCATGGATTGTCGCAATGTTTGCAGGATGGCCACTTGTCGTTTCACTAAAACTAGGACTTATCTCCGTTGCCCTATCTATGTTAATCGGTATACTATTCGGTTTACTGCCAGCTAACAAAGCTGCAAAACTGGATCCAATTGAATGTTTACGATATGAATAAACAAAAACGTAGGAGTTTACACTCCTGCGTTTTTTATTTATCCCGCTTTAATGGGCAGTAAGACCCCCACCTCAAAATTCAACTAATAATCAGTGGGGGATGAAGAACCCCCCCACTGATTAAAGTTTCACCTTATCTATTAAATCGTGTTTCTTCTATTATATATATTTCACGTTATCAACACTTTTAATTATTTCAACCTACTAAAGCTATTATAGAATCCTATTATTGCAAAAATACTATGTGATAAACCAAAATCAAGGTGTAATTTTTTCCATACCTCGACTTATTTTGTAACAATTATAGCGATTTTTTATTAAATTTCACCTTATTTCTATTTCTCCACAACTGAAATAGTTATTTTTACATAACTAGTTACCTGCTCCAACAACAAAATGCGCCGTTTTTGTAACGTTTACAAAACAACTATGTAACACTATAGAAACAATATTAATCTATTAGAAATTGAAATACTCTTTATTTTATGTATCGCATGCTCAAACCTCCCCTAAAAACTATAAGAAAGCGCTTTTAGGATATTACTGGAATTATTACAGAATATTAATGAGCCGTTACGAAAGCTTTGTAATTCTATGTTTTTCGCAAATAAGAAAATAATGGTTGCTATAATGAGGTCAACGAAAACAAATGCAATGGAGGCTATTATGAAAAAATTTATGGGTATAGCAACAGCAGCGGTTTTTGGTCTTGGGATTTTCACAACATCTGCTAAAGCAGAAACAATCGTAACGACTGATGTACTAAATGTACGAGAAAACCCAACTACTGAATCAAAAGTTGTAGGAAAATTATTAGATGGATATAAAGTTAACGTTTTACATACAGAAAACGGATGGTCAAAAGTGAAATTAAATAGTGGTAAAGAGGCTTTCATTAGCGCTGACTACACAAAAGACACTTACTACGTAACAGCTAACATATTAAACGTACGTGCTGGTGCAAACACAGACTCAGAAATTCTTGGTAAATTGAAACAAGATGACGTAATCGAAACAACACACCAAGTTGAAAATGGTTGGATCCAATTTGAATATAACGGAAAAACAGCTTATGTTCACGTTCCTTACTTAACAGGTAAAGCTCCAGTTAAAGTTCAACCAGTAGTTAAAGCTGAAAAAACAACTACAGTTCAAGATACAGCTAAAGCCGTGGCAACAACTAAAGCTCGTGAAGTAGCTGAAACTCAAGCAAAAGCTAAAGCGGAGGAAGCAACTAAAGCTCGCGAAGCAGCTGAAGCTCAAGCAGCGGCTAAAGCTCAAGAGGCAGCTAAAGCTCGTGAAGCAGCTAAAGCTCAGGCAGAAGCTAAAGCTCAAGCAGCAGCTGAAGCTCAAGCAGAAGCTAAGGCTCAAGAAGCAGCTAAAGCTCGTGAAGCAGCTAAAGCTCAGGCAGAAGCTGAAGCTCAAGCAGCAGTTAAAGCTCAGGAAGCGGCTAAAGCTCGTGAAGCAGCTAAAGCTCAGGCAGAAGCTAAAGCTCAGGCAGAAGCTAAAGCTCAAGCAGCAGTTAAAGCTCAGGAGGCAGCTAAAGCTCAGGCAGAAGCTGAAGCAGCGGCTAAAGCTCAAAAACCAGCTACACAACAACCTGTTGCAAAAGAAACTGAAACAAGTGCACCATCATCTTCTCGTGAGTTACGCGTTGTAGCAACAGCTTACACAGCAGATCCACTTGAAAATGGTTATAAAGCAGGCGACCAAGTAAAATCAGCTTTAGGTCATAACTTAACAGCTAATCCCAACATGAAACTTATTGCAGTTGATCCAAGTGTCATTCCATTAGGTTCAAAAGTATGGGTTGAAGGTTACGGAGTAGCAATCGCTGGTGATACTGGTGGAGCTATTAAAGGTAATAAAATCGACGTTTTAATGCCAGATAAAGGTTCATCAAGTAGCTGGGGACGTAAAACAGTTACAGTTAAAGTATTAAACTAGTTCGTATAAAAAAGTCAGTCTCATTGTTGAGGCTGACTTTTTTATGATTCTCATATTTTTCTTCTTCACTCCTGTCCAATTCTATTTCAACAGAAAAAAGAGGATGCCACAGCATCCTCTCCTTCTCTTCCTTATTCCACACAAGTAAACTGCGTCCAAGCTCCTACATAATCTAGTAAGAATAACTCTTCTTCTGCAATTGTACCGACAATATTTTTTCGTTCATCTATCGGCATTTCTTTTAGAATGATTTGTAGTTCACCTTTATACTTACCAAATGAATTGTTTCCAATTACAACTTGCCCTCTTTCCTGTCGTACACTTTCGCGCACCGGGAAGTCATAGTCTTTGTATTTCTTACGTACTTCTGTAGAACGTACCATATATTCTGTTATATCGCCGCGTCTTACATGTAATTCTTGTAGCGTGGCTCTCTTCTCTACTTCAGTCGCCTCGTCTACAAAGTGTACCTTTAACTGTAACATGTAACGATTTAAGTTTCCTAGTTTCTCTAACTCTTCTTCACTTGCATAAGCATTTCCGATAATAACGTCATCAATAAGCCCTGTCGCCCATAAATGTTTCGCTTGTACTTCAATCGGTAAGTTACGATGCTCTTCTAATGTACATAATCCGTCGTTAATATCCCATGGACCGATGTTAGCTGCATGTGACGTAATAAACGCTGCCGTGCGAATACCATGTTTTTTAAAGCGTTCACTACAGCGAATGAAATATTCGTATGGAAGTCCAGTAAATTTTTGCGGATAAAAGTTATGACAACCAATTAAAGCTGACTTATTTGCCTGATGCGAAAGAATATTTTCTAAGTACGCAATATCGTTACTTACGTTTAGCTCAATTTTTAAGCCATACGGGTTATTCGTCATTTTCGCTTCAGTTAATCCGTCAAACCCTAAATCTAATCGAATACCGTCTGCACCTAACTCTGCGAAAAATGATAGATCACTATAACTAATACCAAGCTGATCAAAGACAGCCGGAGCTACATCTAAAATAACTTCCATATTATTATCTTTTGCATGATGAATAATTTCTTTAAATTCAGCTACAATTTCTTCTTTCGGACGATTCACAGACAATAGGCATGTGAATATTCTTGAAAAACCGTGGCGTGCCGCTGCCGAAATGTATGCCATATCTTTTTCCTTCGTTGAATGCTCTGGATAAAGTGAAATTCCTAATTTACGCTCCATGCTTTTGCATCTCCTTCACACGTTGTATTAATGCCATGCTCGTAAATCTATATTTTGCAGATAAACATGTTGCACATAAAATCGTTGGTACAATAATTACGTACGGTGATTGTAAGCTTAGCATTACATAGGCACCCATTGAACTACCGATAAATACAATTGATACTAGTAGTAAAACTAATAAAGATTTACTTTGTACCCATTTTGAATAATGTGCAATACACTGCCCCGCTACAAATGTAATTAAGATGATAATTGCTCCGAGCATTTTTCTTTCTCCTCTCCTGCTAATTGTTGTTTCTCATACATTTTGAAGAACGGATAGTAAATAACGAATGAGATAACAAAGTTAACAAGTACAAGTACACCAGCCATAATTGTCCAGTCCGTACTAATAACCGCTGCAATTGGCGCTAACATCGTAAATGGCAATTTCGCCATCATCATCGGAATCATACCTGAAACAACTGCGAAATATGATACTGTCGTTGTCACTAACGGTGTAATTACGAACGGAATAATTAAGATTGGGTTCATTACAATTGGTGCCCCGAAAATAATTGGTTCATTAATATTGAATAAGCCTGGCACGAATGATAATCTACCTAACTCTTTTAAGAACTTAGATTTAGAGAACATAAACATAATAACTAAAGCTAACGTTGATCCTGATCCACCGATCCATACGAACCATTGAATAAATTGCTCTGTAAATAAGTTTGGTAATTGATGTGCATTTCCTGTAGCTGTGAATACTTCCATATTTTCAAGAATTGCTGAATCCCACATTGGACGAATGATCGGTCCTAAAATCGCAGGCCCATGTATACCGAATGACCAGAAGAATACGATTAAGAATACTGTTAATAAACCGCCGAATAAATTATTTCCTACTAATACTGATTTTAGTGGCGCGATTAAATATGTGATTGTTGTATTTACATCAAATTTCAAACCGTAACGAATGCCCCAGAATAAAAGAATAACTGCTAACGTTGGAATTAATGCTGCAAACGAATTTGAAACTGCTGGTGGTACACTATCTGGTAATTTAATCGAGATATTATGCTTAATCATAAAGTGATAAATTTCTACTGCAATTAAAGCTGTAACAATTGCGCCGAATAAAGATGTTGCACTTAATGTTCCTACTGAAATGTATCTACCTGCATCAATAACACCTGGTACGGCTTTCGTAATTTGAATTGGTTCAACTGATGCTAGTAAAAAGGCGAGTACAGATAATAACCCTGCACTTAACTGATTGAGCTGATAAAAGTTCGCGAGTGAAGCCCCTACCCCAAATGCTGCGTATAACGCCATTAGTCCTACTGTAAATCGGAATGGAATATCTAAAATATGGCGAAACGGTGCAATCCACTCCATATATGCATCAATTGGTAAGTTTAAAAAGATAACGAAAAATGATCCGACAATCGTTAACGGCAATGTAGAAATAACTCCGTTTCGAATTGCTAATAAATGTCGCTGTCCGGCAATCTTTTGTGTTGTTGGCATAATCTTTTGTTCCATAAAACTCATAAAACCATTCATCAAAACCCCTCCTCTTTCTCTTTTCTATGAAAGGATGAAATAAAGTTATAACATTATAATGTTTATATTTAAAAAAATATAATTATGCTAAAACTAATTGTTCTGCTTGTTTCAGTACTTTCAAACCATCACACATGCCATAATCTCGTTGGTCTATAATCGCAACTGGTATATTGTATGAATTTGCAAGAAACTCTACGGCTGGAAATAAATATTTCACTTGCGGACCAATTAAAACAACATCAGCATTTTTTATTTCCAGTTTCACAAGTTCTGAATCAACTGCTTTAATTTTATAACCCTTCCCTTGTTTCATTGCCTCTTCTTGCATTTTTCTTACAACCATACTCGTTGACATGCCTGCTGCACAACATAATAAAATGTACATCTTATACTGTCACTTTCTCTTCTATTCGTTTATGAAGAGTGATAAATTCTTCAGCAAGTTCTTTCACTGTAATTGCATTCATTAAATGATCTTGTGCATGCACTAACAGTAAACTGATTTCTGCATGATTTCCTCTTGCTTCTTCTTGAATTAAGTCTGTTTGAATACGATGAGCTGCTGAAATTTCTTCCCTAGCAAGTGTCATCTTTTCACTCGCATTCTCAAAATCCCCTTGTCTTGCAAAAGCAATTGCTTCAAGTGACGCGCTTCTCGCGTTGCCACCATGTAAAATTAACGCAAATGGAGTTTGCATATCAGTCATTTTAAATTCCCCCAAACCATCTTTTTTCTATATTGTTATCTTATTATGAAAACGCATACAATTAAACATAAAAAACTTCCGTTGTGTAACGGAAGTTTTTATATACTTCTCTTATAACGATAATAATATCTCTTGAAAATCTTCAATCACTTCAGCCTGAGCTAATTTCTCTATCGTATTTTGATTAGACATAATATCATATAAAAAATCATAAAGCTTTTGTAAATCTTCATTATTATTGCGCTTTACACTAAATAAAATAATAACTTGTACTTTCTTATCTCCCCAGTCAACCGCTTTATCAAGTGTACAAAACATCAAAAATGTTTTCTCACTTAATAACTGCATCGGATGTGGAATCGCAACTAAATTCCCAACCGCTGTAGGGGATGTATTCTCTCTTTCCATAACAGAGTCATAAAAGCTTTCTGGTACATAATTTTTCTCAGCAGCTTTCTCACATAAAAATTGGATAACCTCTTCCTTTGTAGAAGCACTGTGATTTAAAAAGATTAAATCTTCCTTCATATATTGCTGCACACTATTATTCACATGCGTAAATAACTGCTGACCAATTGACTTAATCTCTTTATCATCAAATATTGAGTTTACTTTTATAACGGGCACAGGTAAACCACTTGGTATATGAATCGTACTAATAATACAATCTATCTTTTCTTTGTAGAGATCTTCTACTTTCAATTGATAATAACCTGTAATCCCTACAATCTCTAATTTATCTCGAAACTGTGATAGAATTTTATATTTCAATAGTTGAGCACTTCCTTGACCAGTCGCACAAACTAATAAACATCTTTTCTTTTGATTCTGTTCCTGTAAACGACTCATCGCTCCGCCGAAGTGAATCGCAATATAACCAATTTCACTTTCCGGAATCGATTCTCCCGTGTATTCACCAATTATATCTCCAACGAGAACCGCAATTTCAAAAGCATACGGATAATTCTTTTTCACTTCTGCCAAAAGAGGATTTCTCGTATTTAACTTATACTTCAAACGGTTTAATAACGTTTTTAAATGAACACCAAACCCGAATAATAATTCTTCATCATAATAAAAAATAAGATTCCGTTCTTCCGCTACTTTAAAAAGAATATGTTGCATGAATGCATATAGATCTTTTCCTAATAGTTCTTCCACATTTTCATAACGATCTTTCGTTGTAACAGCAGTACTTAATAAATGCATCGTCACATATAAAACTTCTTCTTCTGGAAATGAAAGATGCAACTCTTTCTCTAAATCCCCTAAAATCTCTTTCGCAATTGTATATTCTTTCTTTATTATAAGTTCAGCTTGCTCTACATGTAGTCCTTTCATATAATGTTGATCTTCACAACGCTTTAATGCAATTGCAATATGAATGACTAAATTATCAATTTCTATATCTGATAAATATATCGTTCCTCCTTCGATATACTTTAATATAACCGAACGGATAAGCGGTATATGAGGTAACGATAAGTATGTATCATTCTGCTCAAATTGCTCATGAAACGGAGTATGATCATAACGCGGTAAACCGTATTGTGATAAACAAGAACGAATATGAAACTCCTCTCCCACAATACGTATACCATAATATGGTCTCTTTTCAATTTGTAATTGATAGCGACCACATATATCTGTCACATCTTTCATAATTAAATTTACAGTCGATTTACTTACATAAATCTCCTCTGCTAACTGTGAAAGCTTCACATATCCCTCAGTCGTTAAAATACGTTGCAGAATGTACGCTACCCTTTCTTCATAAGAAGTTGGGATTTTTTCTGTCTGTTTTTGAAATAGACTCACGCAAAACTCTTCAAACTGCTTTGTTTGTATAATTTCTAGTTCGTATCCAGTTCCTCGCTGTGATTCAATTTTCGCTCCGTTTTCTTCCAATATATCATTTAATAATTTTATATCTTTTTGAATCGTCTTCGTTGATACATGTAAACGGCTCGCTAAAAAAGCTCGATTTAACATCGATTTCTCTTCTAAAAACTCCTCTAAAATAGAAACTAATCGCTGATGCACCTTTGTCATAGCTCTTCCTCTCGCAATTTATATATAAAAAGGAAAAAGCTGCTGAGGTCAGTAGTTTTTTCCTTTTTTAATTTATCTATTTCTTTAATGTAAATCCGAATTTATCCCATGCTTGTAAATAGTCTAGTAAGAAAATCTCTTCTTCTACAATTCGACCAACTACATTTGTTTTTCCTGTATTCACCATATCTTTTAATGCAATTTGCAATTCACCTTTATATTGGCCATATTGCTCATTATCAATTAAAAGATCACCACGCTTAATTTCACGTGTATTATGAGGTTTAAACTCTTCTTTTTTATATTTGACACGGCTTTGTGTCGAACGAATCATATATTCAGATACATCCCCGCGATAAAAATGAGGTTCGTCTAATACGATAATTCTTTCTAATTCTGTCGTTGTATCATATAACTCTATATCAAACGTTTGTTTCTCTTTATTTAATGCACCTAGTGCTTGTAATTCTTCTTCTGATGCATAAGCGTTCGCAATAATAACATCATCAATTAATTCTGTCGCAAATAAATGCTTCGCCTGTGTTGTCATTGGTAGTTCACGATGCTGTTCTAACGTACATAATCCTTCTGTTACGGGCCAAGGTCCATATGTTGCATCAAATGATGAAATAAAAGCAGCCGTTCTCATACCGTAATCTTTAAATTGTTTCGAGCATTTAATGAAATGATCGTATGATAATCCAGAATAACGATGCGGATAAAAATTATGGCAACCAATTAAATTTTCACGATTTGGTCTATGGCTCATAATATTATCTACATACTTCGTACCGTTACTCATATTAATCTCAATTTTTAAGCCATACGGATTGTAAGTCATAATTGATTCTTCTAATCCTGAGAAACCAACATCTAAACGAATACCGTACGCACCTAGTTCATGGAAGAATGATAAATCATTATACGAAATACCTAGTTGTTCAAAAACAGCTGGACTAATATCAACTAATACTTGGAACCCTAATGCATTTGCATGAGAGATCGTTTCTTTAAACTCTTCTATAATTTTCTCTTTTTCTCCATCTACAGACAATAAGCATGTGAATACACGTGTAAATCCGTATTTACTTGCTAATGTTAAATATTCCTTATCTTTCTCTACTGTTGAATGTTCTGGATAAATAGAAATACCTAATCGTCTCATATGTACACGCCTCTTTCTTCATTGTTTTGTAAACCTTTTCAAATATATGTAGTGAAAAAGTATATATCCCCTTCTCATTCACTACTTTTTGAATCCGCTTTCTTTAAAGAAAAAATAATTTCTATCATTCATAACAACTACAAGTCTATACATCTATACTTTACAACTTTTTTTCATAGTTGTGTAGCTTTTACACAAATTTGTCAGTTTTTTACCTCGAAAATTGTTGTACGTTTTCAAGGCACCTTCCTTGACTGTTACATTGGCCAATACATATACTCGAAAGAAAAGAGAAATTTTTTATATAGGGGATGAATACATGGGAGAAGCAATACTCGTAAAACGAGAACCGTTATGGACGAAAGAATTTGTCGCGCTAATTCTAGCAAACTTATGTATGTTTTTAGGATTTCAAATGTTAATTCCTACTTTACCCGTTTATGTGAAAGAAATTGGAGGTACAAGTTCCAATATCGGATTCGTTGTCGGCATGTTTACTGTTGCGGCACTTTTTGTTAGACCGCTAACTGGAAATGCCTTGCAAAAATTTAGCAAAAAAATCATTTTAATGATCGGTACTGCTATTTGTTTACTCGCTATGGGTAGTTACCTTTTCGCTTCAACTGTTTTCCTATTGCTTGCCGTTCGAATTTTACACGGAGCTGGTTTTGGTATTACAACGACTACATATGGAACTGTCGTTTCAGATTTAATTCCGCAAGCTCGCCGTGGTGAAGGCATGGGATATTTCGGTCTTTCTGGAACGATTGCAATGGCGCTCGGTCCACTTATCGGACTTTGGCTTATGCAAACATATAACTTCACGATTCTTTTTTTATGTGCACTTTCCTGTACAATTGTTTCATTAATATTAACGAAACTACTTCAAATCAAAAAATCGCCGCAATCACCACAGCAAACATCTGGTACCTTCCTTGATGGATTTATTGAACGTAAAGCTTTACTTCCTTCATTATTAATATTATGTATTACATTAATGTACGGAGGAATCGGGAGCTTTATTACATTATTTGCTACGGAAGTCGGAATTGCTGATATAAGCCTCTTCTTCTTATTTAATGCACTTGCAATCGCCGTCACTCGGCCGTTTTCTGGAAAATTATATGATGCGAAAGGTCATACATTCGTTATTATTCCAGGAGTTATTATTACGTTTATAGGTATTATTTTATTGTCGTATACAACTACAATTCCAAGTTTAATTATTGCGGCAGCATGCTACGGAAGTGGATTTGGAGCGATTCAACCTGCTCTACAAGCATGGATGATCGACCGAGTAGCACCTCACCGCCGAGGAGTTGCAACAGCTACATTCTTCTCAGCATTTGACCTAGGAATTGGTGCTGGCGCAATTATTTTTGGATTCATTGCACATTTTACAAACTACGCAACTGTATATCGTTATTCCTCTCTACTACTTATTGCTTTCCTGTTCATTTACATCACAAGTGTAAAAAAACAAAAGCATGGAAATAAAAACAGAGAAAAAGCTGCTGGATAATTTCAGTGGCTTTTTTTCGTATTTTTGATGTTATAAAACTACATGCATTTTCCTACATATTTTTTTAACTTTCATCAAAAAATATACGATGAACTCGCAGACGCTTTCCTTCATATTCAACCGAACAATACTATTCTAAAAAGTGTGATTTCTTTACAAAATTAAGATTTATACAAGATAAAAACCAATAAAATACAGCCATTTCTTTAAGGAATTGTAAACTTTTCTTCCCTTTGTAAATTTAGTGTAAATTTTACGGATAAACCGTTTACAGTGCCTCAAGGTTCAGTTAATAATTACATCGTACATGAAATTTAAGGAGTGGAATGCGTGGAATATAATGTTCAAGATATGATCTTCCAGTTCATTGGTGGATTAGGTATTTTCTTATTCGGGATTAAATACATGGGCGATGGACTGCAACAAGCTGCTGGAGATCGTCTTCGCGATATTCTAGATCGCTTTACAACAAACCCACTAATGGGTGTACTAGCAGGTATGTTAGTTACTGTATTAATCCAATCAAGTTCAGGAACAACCGCTTTAACAGTCGGACTCGTAAGTGCTGGATTTATGACATTAAGACAAGCAATCGGTGTTATTATGGGTGCGAACATCGGTACGACAGTTACTGCATTTATTATCGGAATTAAAATCGGAGAATATGCTCTTCCAATTATGGCAGTTGGAGCTATCTTACTATTCTTCTTTAAAAATAAAAAAGTACATTCTTTAGGTCAAGTTATATTCGGTTTTGGTATGTTATTCTTCGGTTTAGAACTAATGAGCACCGGTATGAAGCCTCTTCGTTCTTTAGAGTCATTCCAAGAATTAACAGTTAGCATGAGTGATAATCCAATTTTAGGTATTGTTGTTGGTACAGTCTTCACTTTAATTGTACAAAGTTCAAGTGCAACAATCGGTATTTTACAAGAACTATTCGGTCAAGGTGCAATCGATTTACAAGCTGCCCTTCCTGTATTATTCGGTGATAATATCGGTACAACAATTACAGCAGTATTAGCAGCAATCGGTACTTCAATTGCTGCAAGACGTGCAGCATTGGTTCACGTTATCTTTAATATTGTCGGTACAATCATCTTTACGATTTTATTAATACCTTTTACAAATTTAATTCAATATTTCCAAACGTCATTAAACTTAAATCCAGAAATGACAATTGCATTTGCACACGGAACATTTAACGTAACGAATACAATCATTCAGTTCCCATTCATCGCTGTATTAGCATGGATTGTAACGAAAATTATTCGTGGTGAAGATGCTGCTATTGATTTCAAACCGCAACATTTAAATCCAATCTTTATTGAACAATCTCCAGCTATTGCTTTAACAGAAGCACAAAAAGAAATTATTCGTATGGCTGAGTTTTCATTACATGGATTGAAAGAAGCAAACCAATTTTTAAACACACAAGATAAAAAACACGCTGACATGGCTACTCAATTAGAAGGAGCTATTAACAATTTAGATAAAAAGATTACCGAGTATTTAGTTTTACTATCAGAAAAACCACTTTCACCGACAGACTCTGAGAAGCATTCAGTTCTAGCAGGTGTTGTTGGAGATATTGAACGTGTCGGTGATCATGTAGAAAACCTTGTAGAACTTGTAGATTTCCAAATCTCAAACCGTGTTTCCCTATCAGACGAGGCACTAACTGAACTAAATGAAATGCTTGAATTAACGATTTCAACATTACAAGACGCAGTTGAAGCTTTAACAAACTTCGATACTGAACTAGCTCAAACTGTTATTGCAAAAGAACGTAAAATCGATCAAATGGAACGTGTTCTTCGTAAACGTCACGTATTACGTCTGAACGAACGTAGCTGTTCAGGTGATGCAAGTATCATCTTCGTTGATATGGTAAGTAACTTAGAGCGTATTGGCGATCACGCTGTAAATATCGCTGATGGTGTTTTAGGTGAACAAGGTAAAATCAATTTAAAACAATCATTATAATAAGAAAGAGACGCTAACGTGAGCGTCTCTTTTTTCATTTCATATTTACAACCGTTCTTCCTTTTAACTTTCCTTGCAATATAAGTGTAAACTTCTCATCTAATTCTTCTAATGCACATTCTTCTGTATAAGATCGCAACTCTTTATTTCCCCATTCATTGGCTAGGAGCGTCCACACATCTCTTCTCACATCCACTGGGCATTGCACTGAATCTATCCCTAACAGGCTGATACCTCGTAAAATAAACGGATATACCGTTGTTTGTACTTGCTGGCCTGCCACATTACCGCATGTCGTTACGCACCCGCCATACTTTACCGTTTTTAAAGCTGTTTCTAACATATGTCCACCTACAGTATCGATAACCCCGGCGTATATTCCTTTTAACATTGGTCTTCCTGATTCATCATTCAATTCCGCGCGATGCATCACTTTTTTCGCTCCTAGACGTAATAGCATCTGTTCCTCTTCCATTTTTCCTGTCGCTCCTACTACGCTAAACCCTAACTTACTTAAAATACTAACAGCTACACTTCCTACACCGCCTGTAGCACCCGTTACTAAAACATCGCCCATACTAGGCGTTACTCCTGCTCTAATAAGCTTATATACTGATAAAGCGGCTG
This sequence comes from Bacillus cereus group sp. MYBK139-1, assembly GCF_051916915.1. NCBI lineage: Bacteria > Bacillati > Bacillota > Bacilli > Caryophanales > Bacillaceae > Bacillus > Bacillus cereus group sp. MYBK139-1. The sequence goes on from NZ_JBQAHO010000003.1 coordinate 605,367, forward strand.
TAAAACCTGCCGTCCCGTACATCATACTTTCCTTTAATGACATTCCCTCTGGTAAAGGGACAATCCAAGATGCCGGCACGCGAATATATTCTCCAAAACCACCAGAAGTATTCATCCCTAAATCATATCCCGTTACAATGACTTTATCTCCTACCTTAATGGTAGCATCTTCACTACTCACAATCACTCCTGCTGCATCAATTCCTGGCGTATGAGGATATGTTCTCGTAACACCTTTATTACCTGTAGCTGAAAGAGCATCTTTATAATTTAATGAAGAATAATGAACCTGTATTAATACGTCTCCCTCAGGTAAACTACTTACTTCTCTCTCTACAACGCTTCTTACAAACTGCTTATTTTCTGTTTCGTTCACAACGATTGCTCGGAATGATGTATGATTCATTATGCCCTCTCCTTTATCCGTAAATTTCTTCTTTATTATATAGAAGAAATAATTAAACCTACTCATTTCTTCATGGCTATATTTCAACAAATCTTACTTCTCTATTACTTTCTCACAATACATATTTTCATTTCCACTAAAACAACTTATACTTATTCTACATCTCAAAAATAAAATATAAAAAATCTGACTTTTTATAAATAAATTGAATTTTTACGAAATGTAAATGTTTTGTAATGTTTTTTTTCGTCAAATTTCATTATAATAAGTGGATATGAGTGTCGTATTTCAATCCAAATGAAGGAGTACAGGAAATGGAGCAAAACCCATCTTTGCAAGAAAATACACGCAGTAAACCGAAAAAAAGTAAGAAAAAAACAAAAATTATTATAAGCGTTATTCTATTCTTTTTAATAGTAGGTGGCGGTTATACTTGGTTTTTAGTAAATAAAGCATCTTCTGCTGTTCGAAATGCCGCACACGATTTAGCACGCGGTGATAAATCTGATTTACGTGATAAAGTTGTAAAACCTATTACAAACAATGTCTCTGTCTTAGTAATGGGTGTCGATGAAAGCGATGTCCGTGGGAAAGAATATGGTGAAGCTATAAGAACGGATGCACTATTACTTGCAACGTTTAATAAAGATAGCAAAACTGTAAAACTATTAAGTATTCCACGAGATACATATACGTATATTCCAGTGGAAAAGAAAAAAGATAAAATTACACACGCTCATGCATACGGTTCTACTAAAAACGGAAAAGATGGTGGACCACAAGCAAGTATTGATGCAGTTGAAAAATTACTAAATGTTCCTGTTGATTACTTTGTAAAGTTTAACTTCAAATCATTTATGAAAATTGTCGACGATTTAGGCGGCATTGAAGTTGACGTACCAGTTGAATTTACGGAACAAGATAGTAATGATAATGCTGATGCAATTCACCTGAAGAAAGGTGTTCAAAAGCTAAATAGTGAAGAAGCTCTTGCTCTTGCTAGAACACGCCACATCGATAGTGATGCAATGCGTGGACAACGTCAACAGCTCGTTATTGAAGCAATTTTAAAGAAACTAACAAGCGTTGGATCTGTAACAAAAGTTGGTAACATCATTGATGATATTAACGGACAATTCGTTACAAACTTAACATTCGATGATATGCTTTCATTCTATAAGTACGGATCGGATTCAGAAATTGAAAAATTACAAATTCAAGGTGAAGACTGCTACATGGCAAAAGGTGATGATACTTGTAGCCAATCTGCTGGTGGCGGCCGAACGTATTACTACAATCCAGATAAAAAAGAATTAGCAAAAGTTACAAACGATCTTCGTACTCATCTTGGATTACCTGCATATACAAAAACAGACTCTGATTCGAAAAAAATAAGTACAGAGAAAACAAAAGAATCTAAGTCTGAAAATTCAAGTGAACGCGAATCAAGTAACAATGAAGTGAAAAATAAAAATAGCAATGAAGATACAGAAACATCGTCTAACGACAATGAATAATAAAGAAGCAGTTCTCTATGGAGGTAGAGTACTGCTTCTTTTTATTCCGTTAGAATCAAAAATCAGAACTTTCTAACTATCTTTTTTAATATTTTTAAATTATAATAAATAGTAGCAATCTATTCCAATTATCAGGGGGCTCATACATATGAAAGCTGCAGTAAAACATAACATCTCAGATTTTAAAGACTACTTAAAGTCAAACGATATATTCATGGAAGAAAATATAGATGAAAATGATGGTTCTGTTCATTTTTCAGTAGGATTAGAAACAGAAGCTGGTGCAAAAATTCAACTGATCGCCGCTTTCCAAAACGAACATCCTACTGTAGATATATACTGCTTCAATGTTGCTCACGTACCTGATGCAACAGCAACAAATGATATTTTGCATGTTATTAATGAATTAAACACATCTTATCGATTTGCAAAATTCACATTAAACAAGCAAAATGCAATTGACATTTCAACATCTCTTGCATTCTCAGAACCAAACTTTAATCCAGCACTTGTCTTTGAACATACGAGAATGCTATATAAATTAGCAAATGACGAATATAAAAACTTAATGAAAGTAATTTGGGCGTAAATAAAAGGATGGGCTGTAAGCAGCGCCATCCTTTTATTTCGATATCATATCAATCCACATCTTAACAGCAGTTCCTACAATCAAAATCGATAACATATATTGTAGTGCTTTTTGATTGATCCTCTTCCCAACTCGCGCCCCAAGCGGTGCAGCAAAGATACTTGCAATCGCAACAATAAGAGCTGGAATTACAACTACTTGCCCAGTTATTACTTTTCCAGTTGTAATCCCTACTGAAGAAATAAACGTAATAGCAATAGATGTTGCTATCGTTGTACGTATCGGCAATTTTAAAATAACTAGCATAATCGGAACTAAAAGGAACGAACCTCCAGCACCTATAATGCCTGATGCTCCGCCTACAATAAATGCTAATAAACTTGCTAACCATTTATTATATTTTACTTCATCACCATTATTTCGTTTCGGTACGAACATCATAATAGCAGCTATTGTTGCTAAAGCTGCATAAACAACATTGACCGTATGTTCCTCTAATATGTTAGCACCAAAACTACCTATGAAACTTCCTATTAATATACTAGCTCCCATATATACAACTAGCGTTTTATCCATCTCATTACTTTTCCGATAGGCCCATGCCCCTGCAAAAGTTGCAAAGAATACTTGCACCGCTGTAATACCACTTACTTCATGTGCAGTATAGCCAGTAAATCCTAGCAATACCGGAATGTATAAGATCATCGGATAATTAATAATCGCACCGCCAATTCCAACCATTCCTGATATAAACGATCCTATAAACCCAATTATAAAAAGTAATACGACTAAACTCACCTTATATCCCCCGCCTTCTAAAAAGAAGGTGATTTAAATGAATAAGTTCACATTCCCATCCGAAGCATCTGCTAAATAAGCTCCTACTCCTGCAAACTCTACCCCTTCCATAATCTCTTCCTCTTTTAACCCTAATAAATCTACTGTCATTTGACAAGCTACAAGTTTAATCCCCTGTTCTTTCGCCAAATCTATTAAATCTGGTAAAGGCATCGCATTATGTTTTTTCATAATACCTTTAATCATCTTTGGCCCCATACCGGCAAAATTCATTTTCGATAATCCCATCTTGTCAGCACCGCGTGGCATCATCTTTCCAAATACTTTTTCGATGAAAGTTTTCTTTACCTTCACATGCTCATCTTTCCTTAAAGCATTTAATCCCCAAAAAGTATGAAATATAGTTACCTCTTGATCATACGCCGCTGCACCATTTGCAATAATATAAGCAGCCATCGCTTTATCGTAATCTCCGCTAAATAAAACGATTGTTATTTTCTTCTGTTGTTCCATGTTGTTTTCCCTCCAATTACCTATAGGGGTATTTTTATTGTTATAAAAAATCGTTTCACCCTATTCTACTTTCCCTTCCCACGCTAACATACCACCTACCATATTAATCACTCGAAAACCGTAACCTTCTAAAAATTGAACAGCTCTTGCACTTCTCCCGCCAGAGCGACAAACGATAATATATTCTTTCTTTTTATCCAACTCATGCATACGAAATTCTAACAGCCCTAGTGGAATATTACACGCTTCTGGAATTTTCCCTTCAACTACTTCTTCTACTTCACGTACGTCCACGATATTTACTTCTTCTTTACGTAACAATTTTTCTTCCAATTCTTTTACTGTCATTTCTTTCACTTTACATTTCCTCCTCACAAACCATTCATCCCGCCTGAAACATTGATAACGTGCTGAAACCCTAATTTCTTTAATACTTTTGCTGCTTGCTTACTTCTCATCCCGCTCTGACAAATAACGATTACTTCCTTATTTTTATCTAACTGACTTGCTCTACTAGCTAACTCATTTAAAGGGATATTTTGAAATCCTTTCATATGATTTCCTCTATATTCACTTACTGTACGAACATCGATAAGTTGTTTCCCCTTTTTTCCCGCTATATTCTTTAATTGTTTTCCACTTATATTTTGAACACCTTTAACTGGTAAAAAACGCGACATAACAACTACTACAGCAAATAAAATGAAAAGCGTACTTAGTATTGTATTCATATAACCAACCTCTCTATATTTATAAAACTACTACGCCTTCTTAATCCAAAACTTCAGCACATCGGCTTCTTCTACATGCTTTACAATGTCATGACCACTTTTATTTGCCCATGCTGGAATATCCTTAATAGACCCTTTATCCGTTACATGTACTTCTAACACTTCTCCCGTTTGTAAAGTATCCATCGCTTTCTTCGTTCTTACAATCGGCATTGGACATGCTAAACCTGTCGCATCTAATACTTGTTTTACATTCATCATCTATTCCTCCATTTTTTATTTATTTCATTATTCGTGCACTGCACAACGATTTGGACCAATCTCCATTTCACGCTCTTTATCCACACTTGGGTGAATTTTACCCATATTGGTTTGACGGATTTCTTCATATGCATTTGGCTGAGGTGGTAAGTTTTCTGTTACAGTTTTACGGAACTCTACCGCATCCTCAATATTTAACCCTGCATTATTCGCAAACAAATCTTTTAATTTTGCGCTAACAATACCACTTTCGTTCATTTCACTTACTTTTGAATAATGAGCTGGTAACACAACTAAATTTTGAGATAGCTCTTTATATCGGCTATACAAAGTATTACGTAAATCACTTACCCAATCTTCAGCCTTCCCAGCAAGATCTGGACGCCCGATTGAATCTACAAATAAAATATCGCCTGATAATAAATAGGAATCATCTACAATAAATGATGTACTTCCAATCGTATGCCCCGGTGAGTATAATGCATCAATTCCAATTTTAGTACCCCCCACCGTAATAACAGTTCCTTCAACAAGCGGTTCGTATGAGAAAACAACTTCCTCCGCATCTTTTGGCGGTAACCAATACGTACCACCGACTTTTTCCGCTAGCTTACGTCCTCCAGAAATATGGTCTGCATGTAAATGCGTATCCATTACATTCTTAATCGTAACGCCATGCTCTTTCGCGAATTCTTCATATGCATCAACTGTTCTTACTGCATCAATAACTGCTGCCTCACCGTTTGATACGACCATATAAGATAAACAACCTTTTCCAAGGCGGTTAAACTGATACATACTTCCGCCATTTTTTAAATCTCCAACTTTTATAGGCTTTACATATTCACTCCAAGCCTTCATACCACCAGCTAAATAATAAATATTTTCTAACCCAGCCTCTGTTAACTGCTCTGCCACAAATATAGAAGACCCTTCTTTTGCACATACTACTAAAACATCTTTATCTTTAGGCAATTCACTTGCAATATGATCTACACCCTCTAATAAATCAAAGTACGGCACATTCATTGAAGTAACTTCTTTTCCTTCAATTTTCCAATCTTCATAATCCGCCTCATTACGAACATCTAAAATAAACAACTCTCCGAATAAAACTTTCTCTGCAACATCTTTCGCTTGTAACGGTTTAACATTCATTTAATTACCCCCATAGGTATATTTTTATTTGAAAAATTTTAATGCTTTATATTCCCTTGCCACTCTAACATGCCTGGAATGACATTCTTCACATTTACATAACCTTTCTCTTTCAACATGTGGCAAGCTACATCACTACGGTTACCAGTTCGGCAAACAACATAAATTTGCTTCGTCTGATCTAAAGCTGCACTGTCTAACTCTCCTAACGGCACGGAAACAGCCGATGGTATATGACCAAAAGCGAATTCCGCTGCTTCTCGAACATCTAATATAATACACTCTTCATCACTTAATAATATCTCTTCCAACTCCGTATTCGTAATTGTATGAGGATACTTCGCTACTTCATTCAATTCATGTTCATGTGCTTTTCTAACGTAATGCCTCAAAACATCGCCCTCTTGTTTCGTCCCGATATATTGATGTCCTACTTTATTCGCCCAGCTTTGTATGTCTACTGTAGACCCTTTATCTGTTGCCTCAATCTCAATCACCTGCCCTGACGTCAATCCTTTCATCGCCTTCTTTGTTTTCACAATCGGCATCGGACAAGCCAATCCTTTACAATCTAAACTCATATTCACTTTTATACTCATAGTCGATTCCTCCACAATTTATATACATATACCTGTATGGGTATATTAAAATGTTTTTGAAAATCTGTCAACTCTTACGTTTGACAGATTATCGGCTTTTTACAAGTAATTGAACAGCTTCTTTAATTAACTCTTCATTTGAACCATTACCACTTTCAAACTGCTCACGTAAACATTGCTCTAGATTTGTTCCAACAACAAGTCCAATTGTACGATCAAGTGCAGAACGAGATGCCGTTAACTGTGTAATAACCTCTCGGCAATCTTTTCCTTCTTCCATCATACGAAGCACACCACGAACTTGGCCTTCAATACGTTTTAATCTATTTTTCATATCTTGATTGTATTCCACTATAGACCACCTCCGTAATTATAACTATATTATACATTACTTTGTAACTTTGTATAATATCATATACCCTTAAGGGTATATTGTAAAGCGTTTTGTTTTTTGGACCTTTCTAATGGATAGTAAAAATGCAAAAGCCACTGATTGTATTGGCTTTTGCATTTCTCAACTACACTGCATTATTATCTTACTTCTTATAAACTCTTTTTAAAACTATAATCCATTTCTCCACCTAGTGCTGCAGCTGTATCACCAGTTTCTCTAAAATCATGTGTATATATTTTTTCAAATGAACCGAAATCTACTTGCTTATAAAATTCAAAACAAGGGAATCCATCATGCTCTCCTTGAACATCGATAGTACCATCCTTTTTCACACAGACATTTAATACATAATCTACAGGAGGTGCATATACATTTAATGGATTACTTGCACTCGCACTCATTTTAAATTGTACACCACCGGAATTCCATACGATATCAGTACACACAATATTTTCCGTACTCGCTTTTCCATTTCTTTTATTCACCGAACCATCTGGATTCGTAATCTTCTCTGTCGTAATACCCGTATTCGCATATGAAAACACTTCTTCTTTATAAAAATCAACTACTACCTCTTGCTCCACTCTAGAGCGCATCGTATTTACCGCATGTGGTGTAAATTCACGTGAATCACCTTCAAATTGGATTACTTGTCCTGTTTCCATATCCTTCTTAGCTTCAGTCCAAGACATTGGAATAAATACACTGGCTCTAATTTTTACGATATTAGTCATAAGAAACACCTCTATAATTCTAATTTTATATACTGCATTATTTAATAAAAAATCCACCATTTCAGCTACATAATTAAAGCCTTTCTCTTTTATGTTGGCTACTTCCTTCATAAAAATGGTGCTATATTTTCGTTTTAAAGTTATATTCCATTTCTCCAGCTAGTGCTGCTGGAGTATCATTTGTTTCTCTGAAATCATGTGTATATATTGATTCAAACAAACCAAAATCTACTTGTTTATAAAATTCATAGCAAGGGAAACCATCATGTACACCTTCAACATGCAAAGTACCACTTTTATTAACTCGTATAGCCAACAAATAATCAGCTGCGGGTGCCGCCGCATTTAACGGATTACTTGCACTTGCTCTCATTTCAAATGAAACTTCATCTTCACTCCATACAATATTTGTACATGCGATGTTTTCTGTACTTGTTTCTCCCTTTTGATACTCAATTGAGCCATCTGGATTTGTAATTTTTACAGTAACGATGCAAGCATCTGCATATGTGAAAATTTCTCTTTTATAAAAATCAACAATCACTTCTTGTTCCAATCTTGAACGCTTTGTATTTACAGCGTACGGTGTAAATTCACGTGCATCTCCAGCGTATTCAAACATTCTTCCTGTTGCAGCATCCTTAATAGGCTTCAGCAATGCATACGGTGCAAATACACTCCCTCTAATTTTTACGATATTAACCATGTGAAACCTCCATTGATTGTATATTATATAAATCATTATTTGTTCTACAATGTAATATAGTCAATTTGATTGACTATATTATGCATAGTACAATAAGTGTCATATATAGTCAACTTAATTGACTACAAATGCGGAGGTTATATACATGGATCAAACATTTAACGAGTTAGATCTTACATCGCTTTTATCATTATCATTTAGCACATTAATTACTGAACTACATGACAAATTAAATGAATTGGGATTTGAAGATATTAGGCCAGCACATGGTTTTATGTTCAAACGCATTCTACCTAACGGAGCAACGGGTATAGAACTAGCTGAATATTTAGGGGTTTCAAAACAAGCTGTAAGTAAAATGGTGGATTCTCTTGAGAAGAGTGGCTACGTTACACGCAAAACACATCCTACTGATAAAAGAGGGAAAATCGTTGTTTTAACCGAACGTGGTTTGTCAGTATTGAAGGCAAAAGAAAAAATAGTAGCTGAAATAGAGCAACAATGGATTGAAAACATAGGTGCTGAACGAATGCAAATGCTCAAAGAAGATTTAACAACATTCGTTACGAAAGAAAATACAGGAAAATTATCATCAAATATACGACCTGTCTGGTAAACAAAAACTCCATATAAAAACGAATCCATTTTGATTATTCTTTTTCAAAATGGATTCGTTTTCTACAATAATATATTTATTACTCTCGTTTCATCTCTATCATTAACCCTAACTATTTGCGTCTCACTATTTGGTAAAAATACGATATAATTTCCCTTCCTCACATTCTTCCAAATAACTTTCCCTTCTTCATCCGTTTTCCCTATTGAAATCCCAATTTCTTTACTCGGCTCAGGTGATTCGTCTTTCATAAGTATAATTTCAAAATCTTTTATTGGCTGTTTTTCTTTATTTTTCACGTGAAAAGTTACAGAATTAACAATCTTACTAAACTTCTTTTCATTATTTGCTATAGAACTAGACATTATGATAATGACCAATATACAACATAAAATCCATATAAACTTATTATATTTATTCAGACCATTTTTTAAGATTATTAAAAACATCGTCTGTCACCCGGTTTCCAGAATTCCAAGAACTACTTCCTACTGTATGGGTAGCTGTTATTGTTACACCCGTACGAGAATGGATAATTAAAATTACTGTCTCTTAATAAGTATCCCCAATCTTCCCCACCATGTTTACGCCCTTCAAATGAAAGCGAAACAAGATTTTCTCCCCTTCGATCATTGCTATACAAAGAGTGTTCTTGAAAAAGTACACGTTCTCCCTCATTTGAAACTGATATCCATGGTACATCTTCTGCATACACCTTTTGATTCACCAAAAATACTGTACAAAAAAAGATAAAAAGAACACCAAAACTATAAAGAGCCAACCTACATCTTATAGAAATAAAGCTATCCAACATAACTTACCTCCTATACAAATGATAGCGAACAATTGAAGATCCCTTTATAAATTCTAGTTTTTCTTTTTTTAGAAGTCAATGTAATTAATAATGATAATCATTATTAATTACATTGACTTAACAAAATCACACAATTAGTCATATTCTTTACTCTGCGTTCAAAAATCTGTCTCATTAAAGGTTTACTTTATTACATAAACCCGTAACCTTCTTCACAATCAGCTCCGCAGTATTTTCCTCCAGTGGCATCAATAAATTCGTAACCGGTCCATACACTACAGGGCTTAATTCCACTTCATATCCACCATATGCGAATTCTTCTTTCGTTGGTAAGTAACCAATATATCCGTTCGTATATCCACCAAAGAAAGCTAGTTCATTTTGAAGACTCTCTTTCATTTCTAACGCAGTCTCTGAAAAAGGTTCCATCGGTATACCAGAAAATATACCATCATTAATTTGAAACAGTTGCACTTCTAAATCAATACGTAACTGCCGAATACCTTGCTTATATTTCTCTAAAACGATAGTAAGCCATTCATCCGTATTCACGCCCCACTGCTTCTCAGCTAATTGAGCCATGCTTCGTATCTCATCAATTTCAGGGATATCCTGCAGTTTCATTTGCATCGTACTCGAAATCGTTCTTACATTTACAATCGGACTATATGTAACTGTTGGTAACATCGTTAATACATGTCCACTAAGCGTGTAAGCCATTTGTTTTAACGCTTCCTTTGAACCTCTATACTTCGCATTCACATTACCAGCAGCACCTTGCACAATCATAACAGGGCAGTTTACGATTTTCTCAAGAATCTCTCTCGTCATTCCAGGATAATCTGCTGATAATACATCACTATCACCTTTTAAAACATTCGGATGGGCCGTACAAAATACTACAATACCAGATAACTCCTTCGTTTCAGCATCTCTTATTGCTAACATGCCAATACGTTTATCTACAACACCATCTATATTTGTTCCCATCTTTGCTCTTCCATCAGATGTTCTCTCTCTTCGGTTTACTCCAATATCACCTGTCGTAACCCCCCAGCCAACTTCACATCGCTCCAAGTTTTTATTCGCAGTAACCGCACCGTGCACCACATTATTTACTAAAATCGTTTTATACGACTGTACGAGCGGATTATCACCGACCGTCTCTGGACCGGAATGCGTATGAGTATAAACAACCGTTATTCGCTCAAACGGCACATGAAGTTCACTCGCTACTTGCTCACGAATCATATTCGTATCTTCTACTAACATCCCAATATTATCAATACTTATAAACACAGTTTTCATTTCATCTTTTTCAAATACAAAAACCGTCCCATAAATATGCTCTTCAATATTATTTATTCCTGTCTCTCTATGGTATCCGACAAAATCAATCCCTATAGGCGGCGTAATATCCACCTTGCATACCCCTATTCTGCTCATTTGAATCGCTCCATTTCTCTATGTAACTCCCTTTTGTTTAAGAATAGCATATTTTACCTTTTTCCAAATAAAAAAGACCGGACATAGCATTCTATGTCCGGTCTTTTCATCACACATACTTCCGATGCACCATCTTCCCATCATAAGAAAACACAACGCCCTTACTCTCCACAATTGACTCCATATGCACCGTTCTTCCCCATAGCTGATGAAGATATGGTAATACCTTTTCTAAGTATTTTAAATCAAGCTCAATTCCTTCGTAACTATGTTTAATATACAATTCTCCATTCTTTAAGTAGTCCCCGTCTTCTACTACTAAGTACGGGAAGCCACCATTTGTCCGCATATTTACGAGTTGATCACGCACATGTTCCCACTCTTTATCTATTACCTTATATTCTTTTCCTTGGCGCTGGAATAAGTACATATCTTCTCTCATTACGAGATCTTTATTTAAGTAGTTTCTTAAGAACGATACGTCCCATTCGATTTCGCGTACTTCAAAGATTTTGTCTCGACCAGATCCTGGTTTGACGCCTCGTCGTTTCATTTCCTCTGTAGGGTTGTTGTAGCGCTCCTCAATATCTTCAAACATTTTAATACCGAGGTAGTATGGGTTAATACTCGTTTTTGATGGCTGGACGACACCTGCATTTAGTTTCGCAAATTCAATTGCTTCATCCGATGTTAAGTCCATTTCGCGAAGTATGCGTTGGTGCCAGTATGATGCCCAGCCTTCGTTCATGATCTTCGTTTCAAGCTGTGGCCAGAAATATAACATTTCCTCACGCATCATCGTTAATATGTCCCGCTGCCAATCTTCTAGCTCACGGCTATATTCTTCAATAAAGAGGAGTAAGTCTTTCTCTGGTTGTGGTGGGATTTTCTTCTTTTTACGTACATTGGAGCGTTCCCTCTTTTTATTGCGATCATCTAAATTCCATAAATCATCGTATTGCGATACCTTTTTCTTTTCTACTTCTTCCTCTTCTAAATCATCAATACTCCATGCAAGTTTTGGACGCATGAGCGACGGATCAATATGCTCTTGAATGGCAAGTACGGCATCTAAAAATGTTTCTACCTCTTCTTTTCCGTACTTATGCTCATATGCTTTCACCCGTTCAGCTGTCGCTGACATACTTTCTACCATATCTCGCTTCGTATTTGAAAAACGAATATTATTTTTAAAGAAATCACAGTGCGCTAACACGTGCGCTACGATTAATTTATTTTGAATTAACGAGTTCGTATCTAATAAAAAGGCATAACATGGATCAGAGTTAATAACGAGTTCGTATATTTTACTAAGACCTAAATCGTATTGTAATTTCATTCTGAAAAACTGTTTCCCAAAACTCCAATGTGAAAACCGCGTCGGCATCCCATATGCACCAAATGTATAAATAATTTCCGCTGGACATATTTCATAACGCATCGGATAAAAATCAAGCCCAAATCCAGTCGCAATTTCCGTAATTTCCGCAATCGCATATTGCAGTGCTTTATCGTCACTTGCTCTCATTATTTTCCCTCCTTACACTTTCCCTTAAGAAAGTGTATGATTGAGAACAAGCTTTCATGAGGATTGATTGCATAATAAAAAGACACCCCCGTAAAAACGAGAATGTCTCATCTATTAACCTTCAATAATCTCCATCTTCTCTGTAATCGGTGTACGAGCTTTTCCTTCTGGTGCTTTATCGAAATAGCCAAGGTGAAGAATTCCAACGATGCGTTGACCTCTTGTTAAACCAAGTCCTTCTATAAATAATGGATTGTAGTTTAATCCGCCTGATTTCCAAACACAACCTAATCCACGTTCCCAAGCAAGAAGTTGGAAGTTTTGCATAAATGCGCATGTTGCAGCGTAATCTTCGTCGCGTTGAATCTGACGAGGATCTTCATTTATATACACAACGATTTGTGCAGGTGTGCTTAAGAAACGATCTGATAAAATTTTACCGCGTTTCGCTCTTTCTTCTTCTGTGAAAGAGTTTAATACTGCGTCCACTAATTTCTGACGACCTTCTCCAATGTATAATTTACAATTCCATGGTTCACGATGTTTATGATTCGGTGCCCACGTTGCGTCGTTTAATAGTTCAATTAACAACTCTTTGTCTACTGCTTTATCTGTAAATGTACGAACAGAACGTCTTTCTTTAATCACATTTGCGATGGAAGTATATGTAGTCATATTTTTCTCTCCCTTATTTTTATCTATATGTATACGTTTATTATTGATATTGATTTTCAATTTCGATTATACCTTAGTTTTTTACTATTAATCAATGTTTTATGTTGGAAAACTCCCAAAAACTTCATTTCATACTGTGAATAAAAAAACTTGATTTGTTCACAAGTATTTCACATTTTATGGAAATGATATGTGTACAGTTTTCCACATCATCTATCTAGGAGGAGTTTATATGTACAAAAAAATCGCAGTAAGTATGACTATGGCAGCATTATTATTCGGTACAACCGTCTTCCCAACTTTCGCTGCTACGCCAAAAGAAGTAACATTGCATCATCATAAACCAATTTCAGAAGAAGAAATGCAATCGCTCGAAAAACTCGGCTATAACAAACATGAAATTTGGAGAGCTGCCCACATTGCAAGAATGAGTAAAAAAGAAATTAAGGACGTTTTAGCTTACTATAAGCAAAATAAATCTTGGGAGAAAACAGCTGAGCATTTCGGGGTAGATCCAAGTAAGTTGAAAAAGCATCATATGAATAAAGAAACGAAAAAGGCGCTACTGCAAGAATTAGCAAATATGCAAAAATCTACACCAGACGGGCTAAAACAAAAAATGAAAGAATATAATATCGGATTACGTCAGCTCACGGTATTAACAATCATCTCTCAAAAAAGTAATACTCCCCTTGATGATGTGCTAAAAATGAAAAAAGACGGAATGGATATGAAACAAATTGCCGAAAAATTAAACGTAAAAAAAGAAGATATACGAGCAGAAATGATTAAATTAGTAAAGTCTATTAAGGAAAAGAAAACAAATTAATACGCCAAAAAGGAAGAGTTTTTCAATACTCTTCCTTTTCTTTATGAACTTTCAATTTTCAAGTATAAATTCCCGTCTTTCCCAAAAACTAACACAAGGAAATGATATATGTTAGGGGTGAGAAAATGTTCGGTTTATCATCTAAGAAATCAAAAAAGACTAATACAAAAACAATTTGTTCTATTCCAGAATTTATACAAACCATGAAAGAATCTAGCGATTTTGTCTCTTATAACGTACTTGAAGATGAAACATTATGCTTGTTTTATTATAAATCTGTCGTGGAAGCACTTATTATTAAACAATTTATTTTAACTCCTATAAAAAAGAAAGCAGAACACATTCAAAATATCTCTGATTTATATAATATTGTCTCTATTGAAGACATCATTACCTCTCCTTCTATTGATGATATTCGCGAAAAATTATTAGGTGGATATATATTAATACGTTTAAAAAACAATTCGAATCCCGATCAATATGCTTTAATTCGTGCAGAGAGTACTGTTCTAGGAAAACGGTTATATAACGATACAGAAAATGAATATAGTGTAATCGGTCCTAAAGTTGGTTTCGTTGAGAATATTGATACAAATATACATTTATTACGCCGAAATATCGTAACAGAGCAACTCATTTTCAAAGAAATTATCGTTGGATCTATGTCAAAAACGAAGGTAGCAGTTGCTTATATTGAAGGAGTTACAAATGAACAATTTATCAACATCGCAATACAAAGACTAGAAAATATTGATTTTGATGTCCCATTTGATGCGACTATGATTGAACAATTTATTAGTGATAATAGCAATTCACCTTTTCCTGTTCTACTACCTACAGAACGATTAGATCGAGCTATATTTGCATTAATTAGCGGGGAAGTTTTAATTTTAACAGATGGCTCCCCCTATGCTTTATCCGGACCGACAACATTACTAGATTTTTTCATTTCACCAGAAGACTATTATTTACCGTGGATGATTGGATCGTTCTTTCGTGTTATTCGTTTTTTCGGAGCTATATTTTCTCTTTTTTCCTCCGCTATTTATACAGCGGCTTTAACTTATCATTATCAAATGATTCCTGCCGACTTATTAGGCCCTATTATTTTTTCGAGAGCGAACGTACCTTTCCCGCCTATTCTAGAAGCACTCTTCTTAGAAATTACAATCGAATTGCTTCGTGAAGCGGGAGCACGTTTACCGACAAAAGTTGGGCAAACGATTGGAATTGTTGGTGGAATTGTAATTGGTCAAGCATCCGTTGAGGCAGCTTTAACGAGTACGATTTTATTAATTGCAGTTGCTTTATCTGCCCTTGCATCTTTCACAACACCGACTGTAAAGATGTCTTCTACGATCCGTTTGTTACGCTTTCCGCTTATTCTTTTAGCCGGCGCATTCGGAGGATTAGGGCTTATTGTTGGATTTGTATTTATTTTAGCTCATTTAATTAAATTAAAATCACTTGGATCACCTTATTTATTACCTTTATATCCATTTCGTGGTTTAGGTACAGCAGAAGGTTTTCTTAGATTACCATTTAGTCAAACGGCACAAAGACCTTCTTTTCTTAGGCCAAAATCTAAATGGCGCTATAATCCAAGCAAAGCGAAGCAAAAACGTGATGGTGATGGTGAATGAAAAAACTCTTATTGCACCTTATCATGATCTTCTTTTTTCTACAAACTGGCTGTACACAAACGTATATAGTGGATACGCAGCGTATTATTCATGTCGCTGGATTTGACATCACAAAAAACAAAAGATTCCAAGGAACTATCTTATTTCCAGAGTATACACATGGTGTGAAGTCTAAACCAGAAACCCAATCAACATCTGCCCGTTCACTTGAAACTATTGCTTCACGATTAAATGCGAAATCTCCTCACAATGTTGTTGTAGGTCAAATGCGTGTCGTCCTATTCGGAAAAACTCTAGGAGAACGAGGAATGGGAGAAATTATTACTAACTTACAACGTGATCCAAATATCGGGCGTGATGTACAACTAGCAATTGTAGATGGATCAGCTGAAGAGCTTTTAAATCGTGGAAAACAAAATGGTTCATTATCCATTGTTGATTTACTTGAGCAAAATATACGAAATGAGAACATTCCACAAACCTCATTGAACGTTTTTTTATATAATTACTATTCTTCTGTATGTGATGCCTATGTCCCATATATTAAAACGGACGCTAATCATTCCGTCGTTGTCAAAGGACTTGCTTTCTTAAAAGACGATAAAGTGGTCATGTATACAGATAAAAGACATTCTGTTTTAACAAAATTACTTATTAATCCTACGAAAAATGGACGTTACGAAGCAGCGATAAAAAAGAATAAACATAAAGGTATGGTTGTCATACAAGATTTAGCTGGGAAAAGTAAATATGATATAGATCAAACTGGTGACATACCAAAAGTAAAAATCAATTTAAAATTAGATGGATTAATTAAAAACTCTCCTACTTGGATTGATTTAAGAAAAAAAAGAAATATCAATTATATAAAAAAACAAATTGAGCGAAATGTTGAAAAAGACTGTGAAGGGTTAATAAAACAATTTCAAGAAAAGGAAATTGATCCTTTAGGAATACGTGATGAAATTAGAAGTCATACGAGAAAATGGAATATAAAACAAATTCGAAATATGTATCAAAATATAGACATTGATGTAAATTTAGATATTAACATTGTTCAATCTGGAATCGGGGAATAGTGAGGTGAAATAAGCAATGCATACAATGAATAAAACAAAGACTGTCTCTCCATATTTTGCATTTATTTTGTTGCATTCTCTTCAAATCGGAATAGGAATTCTAGGATATCAACGTGTAATTTTAAAAAATGCTGGCTATGATGCCTGGATTTCTCTTATTATTGCGGGAATTGCAACTCATATTGTGCTGTTTTGTATGTTAAAAATGTTAGAAAAAGATGGAGATTTAATTAGCATTCATACAACAACTTTCGGGAAATGGATTGGCTCTATATTTTCTGTCATTTTCACTCTTTATTGCTTATTATTCTGCCTTACTGTTCTTCGTACATATATGGAAGTCATACAAGTTTGGATTTTTCCTACCATTAAATTATGGAAACTTACCCTTATGTTTTTATTAGTGACTTACTACATTATAAAAGGTGGATTTCGTTCTGTGACTGGAATATGCTTTTGGGGAGTCATTCTTCCTATTTTCGTTGTATTCTTTTTAATCTATCCAATGAAATACGCTCATTTCCGTAATATTTTACCTATTTTTACACATTCACCTACTGACATGCTTATATCTGCAAAACAATCTGCATTAGAGTTTCTCGGCTTTGAAACAATTCTTATCTTCTATCCATTTATTGAAAAAGGAAAATCTTTAAAGAGATGGGCCCATGCAGGAATTGCTTTTAGCACTTTAATTTATGTAATTTTAGCCATCGTATCCTTTATGTATTATAGCGAAGGACAATTAAACCGTACTATTTGGCCTACTTTAACAATGTTAAAAATTATTAAGGTCCCTTTTATTCAACGCTTTGAATACATTATTATTTTTATTTGGTTTTTAATTATTTTGCCAAACCTTTGCTTAACTATTTGGTCATCATGCCAAACGATGAAGCGTTCCTTTCATATTTCGTTTACATTTACATTACCGTTCTTTATTTTTATCATATTTTCAATTTCTCTACTTTTCACAAACCGTGAAAGTATAAACACATTAAACACAGTACTATCTCAAGCTGGTTTATATATTGTATACGCTTATATCCCAATTTTATTTCTATTCCATTCGCTAAGATGGCGCTTCAAAAATCAGTCGAAAAAATCTTCAACCGATACACCGTAATCTCTGATACAATTTGATTAATACATTTGTAAAGGGGACAAGCGAATGAAAAAATATGTATTTTCTTTACTTGCAGTACTAAGCTTAATTCTTGCTGGATGCGGAAGTACTGGTACAAATGACCAAAAATCTTCTGAATCAAAAAAAGAGGAACATGACCACGCATCGCACACTCAGCAAGCTGACATTCAAGAGAAAACAAAAGGAATCGACACACTTCCTACATTCCTAGACAAGCTTGATCCACAAATGAAAGACATCTACACTGTCGCTGGACAAAATGCAGAGCTATTAGATTGGATTCCATGTTACTGCGGTTGCGGTGAAAGTGTAGGACATAAAAATAATAAAAATTGTTTTATTCGTGAAATTAAAAAGAATGGTGAAGTTGTTTGGGATTCTCATGCAACGACTTGCGTCAATTGCCTAGAAATCGCAGTTGAATCTGCTTCCATGAAACAAAAAGGAAAAACAACGCTTGAAATTCGTAACTATATCGATAATAAATACAAAGAAGGCTATGGCAAACCAACACCTACGCCAATGCCAAAAGCTTAAAAAACGAGGACACACCTCGTTTTTTTCATTCACTTTTTTTCTTAACAAATTCTTTCAAGTGTATTTCTCCTTACTTATCACACACTATATATAACTCTCGGTAAGGAGGGTACACAGTGCAAACATATAACGATTATGATAAAGCTCTCTATTACACGTATTGCTGTAATTGGGATAAATTACTCGTTCTCATGGTTCAAACGAACGATCAATTATTTTCTAAGCGTATTGAGCATTTTTTACACGCTTATCAATACAGTAAAGAACTGCCAGAAGTTGATAAACAATTGCAGCTTCTATTTCAATATATTGACCACGCATCCCAAAAGTCACATATAGAAGAAGTAGAGCAAATTCAAATGTAAACTATAGCGCTATTCTCTTCTGGAGAATAGCGCTTTTTTAAAATGTTCATATCAATAAAAGTTTCCCCTTATAAAACTTTTATTGATAAACATATTTTTTCTTTCTTTTCTGTACCACTTCATACTATAATTTAGTATGTAACTATTATAAGAGAGGTATAAAATATGGGACGAGAAAAAAAGCAAGAATATGCTTTATTTACCGCGTGGGGAGCTTCTTTTATTGCTACACTAGGGAGTCTATACTTTTCCGAAATCATGAAATTTGAGCCTTGTGTCCTTTGTTGGTATCAACGTATTTTTATGTATCCATTCGTTTTATGGCTCGGTATCGCTGTAGTAAAAAAAGACTATCGCATCGCAAATTATTCTTTACCAATCGCAAGTATCGGTGCTTGTATTTCTTTATATCACTATGCAATTCAAAAGATCGCAGCATTTTCAGCTGCCGGGGCAGCTTGCGGCCGTGTACCATGTACGGGAGAATACATAAACTGGTTCGGCTTTGTGACAATCCCGTTTTTAGCACTTATCGGCTTTATTACAATCGCTGTTTGTAGCTTTATTGTCATTAAAAACAAATAAGGAGATGAAAGAATGAAAAAAATACTTATATTTGGCGGTATTATTATCGTTTTATTTGCGGCAATGTTTGCTGTAGCACAAATGGAAAAGAAAAACGCATCGACAAATGAAAAAGATTACTACTCAAATAAAATTTCTCTTGAGGATCTCAATAAAAATATAGAAGATAAAAAAGAACAAACGATTTATTTTTATCAAACCTCTTGCGTTCATTGTCAAAAGGTCTCTCCTATTGTTGTACCTTTAGCGAAAGATTTAAATGTTGATATGAAAGTAATTGATATTGAAAATTTAAACGAGCCTTGGGATAAATACAATATCCAAGGAACACCGACAATTATTCATTTTAAAGATGGTAAAGAAGTAAGCCGTATTAGCGGAGAACAATCAAAAGAAAAGTTCAAAGAATGGTTTGAACAAACGAAAAAATAACGAGAAAAGGAAACTCCTTCTACACATGAAATGGACGTAAAATTCCAAACTAATGTATAAGGAGGGGGTTTTATGCCAGAAGTAAGATGTTCTGTTTCCAATTGTTCATTTTGGGGACAAGGCAACTTTTGTCAAGCAAGTGCGATTATCGTTCAGCCAGATGCGGATGAAACGGGTCAAACTGAAAATGAATCGTATACAAGTGCAGTTTTAACGAACGAGACGCTAGAAAGTTCTGTAGCAACAAGTGTAGAGACTTGTTGTCATACATTTAAGCCAAAATATTAAACATAAAAAGCATACGATTAATCGTATGCTTTTTTACATCCCCCTCCAAAAATCATGCATAATAAAAAAGTATAAAATAACGAGAACGGCCGTCCCGCATAAGGTAATGCGCCGATATATACTCTTCTCCCCTTCTCTCGCCTTAACAAACGCCCAAATAAATCCGAAGAACAATATTAAATCAACATATGGAACATAAAAAGAAAAAACGAGAAACGCATATAAATACACAATAAATAAACAGGTCGTTACTAAGAAAACTTTAAACGCAAATTCACTTTTCATAATGTAACCGCCCCCTATCTGTACTGTATTATATTCAGCAAAATACAATAGTTGCAGTTAAACTCGAAGTAGAAATAAGCTACCGTCTATCATACGGTAGCCTATTACGGAACATTATATTTCCGTTTATATATATTACTTAAAGCTGAAGAAGGGATTTGCTCATAACGAATTTTTTCTCCTGTTTCATCCACTATATACAAATTGTTTCCTATATAATATATTCCATCTTTTCGTTTTGAGTACACTGCATACCTTTCGTTTGGCAATACCATTTTCACTTTCGTTAGCTGTCCATTCGGTTCTTGCCAATATATATCCACGCGATCTACTAACGTAAGCATACCAATTTGCTCTTCTTCTACTTTACGACCATTCCAGCTCACAACACGATAACCAAGCTTATTCGCTTCATATTCCGGGCTCGTATGAAACCGAGAAATGATTACTTTCGTCTGTAATTGAACTCGGTCATATAACCACTGTATATCCCTGTCATGCATACGAATACAGCCATTTGATTCCCTACTTCCAATTGTCCATTCCCGATTTGTCCCATGAATCGCATATTCATTTTTATCTAGTCCAAGCCATCTCGTACCAAGAGGGTTATTCGGTGCACCACCAGCTATTTTTTTCCGATGGTATTCTTTATTTTTAAATTTAGTTATAATACAAAAATTACCTTCAGGTGTAGGGGTACGATCTCTTCCAGTTGTTACGGGGAATGTTTTTGTATAATTTCCATTTTCAAAAAAAGATAATTGGTTTGTCGTAAGGTTCACTAATATTAGATGATCTGTATTAGCAAAGGCACTAACCGGTAGGATGAAAAATAATAGTATGACAAAACATAATTTTTTCATCTATATCCCTCCCCTAGCGCCACTATAATAAGTGGAATTAACTTTACTTTGCTCTTATAAATGAAAACTATCCATTTACAATAACGCCCCCATTTACGTGTATCATTTGCCCGGTAACATAGGATGAATCATCAGACGCTAAATATACGTATGCTGGTGCTAATTCATATGGTTGGCCAGGTCTTTGCATCGGAACATTGCTTCCAAACTGTGATACTTTTTTCTCATCAAAGCTCGATGGAATAAGTGGTGTCCAAATTGGTCCTGGCGCAACACCATTTACACGAATCCCTTTTTGCACTAATGACTGAGAAAGTGATCTTGTGAAAGCAACAATTGCCCCTTTCGTTGCGGAATAATCAATTAACGTTTCATTTCCTTCGTATGCAACGATAGACGCTGTATTTATAATGACATCTCCTTGCTTTAAATGAGAAAGTGCAGCCTTCGCAACGTGAAAATAAGAAAAAATATTAATACGAAAAGTCTTTTCTAGCTGTTCTGCTGTAATATACTCTAATCCTTGCTGCGGATATTGCTGCGCGACATTATTTACTAAAACATGTAAACTCCCTAGCTGCTTGACGGTCTCTTCTACAATATCTTTACAATGCTGTTCATCACTTAAATCACCTGGTAACAACACACACTTTACACCTTCTTGTTCTACACGTTGCTTCGTCTCATTTGCATCTCCATCTTCATCTAAATACGCAATCGCAATATTTGCTCCCTCTTTCGCAAAAGCGATAGAAACAGCTCGTCCAATTCCACTATCTCCCCCTGTAATTAATACATTCTTTCCTTTTAACTTTTCGCTACCTTTATAATTTGGATCTTCAAACTGTGGTAGAGGATTCATTAATGATTCAATACCAGGTTGTTTATTTTGATGTTGCGCTGGCATTGTTATAAAGTTTTTTTGCTGTGGCATAGCTTCTTTCAACTCCTTTTCCTTATAATGTGCATAATAAAAACTGAAATTCACACATCAAGTTACGATTAATATTCGAATTTAAGACACAAAATATGAATTGTTGTAAACTTTTTATGCAAAACTATTGCAAAATAGATAAAAAACGAATATTATATATAACTGTTGTGAAAATTATTCGTAAACAGAAAGGATGTTTATATGTTTAACCTTTCAAAACATAAAACTTCTATTAAAACTGAAATTATGGCAGGTATTATTACCTTCTTAACAATGGCATATATCATTGTCGTAAACCCAGTTATCCTTGGGGATGCAGGTGTTCCATTTGAACAAGCATTTACAGCAACAATTATCGCTGCTGTTGTCGGAACATTATTTATGGCGATCTTTACAAACTTACCAATCGCAATTGCACCAGGTATGGGATTAAATGCTTACTTCTCTTACTCTGTTGTAAAAGCTCATGAAGGCATGACTTTCGCAATTGCATTCTCTGCTGTATTCGTAGCAGGTATGATTTTAATTTTGTTATCATTCACATCTTTCCGTACAAAATTAATGGAAGCAATTCCTGAAAACTTAAAACATGCAATTACTGCTGGTATCGGCCTTTTCATCGCCTTTATCGGTTTACGTTTAACAGGTATCGTTACAAAAAATGAAGCAAATTTAGTTGGACTGGGTGATCTTCACTCTGCTCCAGTACTACTCGCATTAGCTGGACTTGGAATTACAATTGTCCTTATGTCTTTAAATGTAAATGGCGCACTATTTATCGGTATGCTATTAACTGGTATTATCGCTTTCTTCACGGGACAATTATCATTCTCAAACGGTGTTACATCAATGCCTGGCTTACCAGAAGGCATTATCGTTTCAAATCCAATTACTGCTGTATCTGATGTAATTAACTACGGATTATACGGCGTTGTATTCTCATTCTTCCTTGTTACATTATTCGATACAACAGGTACATTACTTGGCGTTGCTCAACAAGGTGGATTTATGAAAGATGGAAAGCTTCCAAAAGCTGGACGAGCTCTTCTATCTGACTCATTCTCAGCAACAATCGGTTCTATGTTCGGAACAACACCATCAACAGCTTACATTGAATCATCTGCTGGTGTTGCAGCTGGTGGTCGTACTGGTTTAACAACTGTTACAGTAGCTGTTTTATTCGCACTAGCAGCATTCTTCGGACCATTAGTAAGTGCCGTTTCTGGTGTATCAGCTATTACTGCACCATCATTAATTATCGTTGGTAGTCTTATGATGGGTTCAGTTCGCCACATCGATTGGGACGCATTTGATGAAGCATTCCCAGCATTCTTAGTAATCTTAAGCATGCCACTTACATCAAGTATCGCAACAGGTATCGCACTTGGATTTATTTCATACCCACTTATGAAAGTGGCAAAAGGTAAGTTCCGTGCTGTTCACCCGCTTGTGTATGTATTTGGAATCTTGTTCGCTTATCAATTAATTTTCTTACCACATTAAAAAAGTAGAGCATCGAAATCCGATGCTCTACTTTTCTTTTATAACAATCATTCAAACTATAACGGTCCCTCCAAAATATGAAGGAGCTTATAACCATTTAATACTTCTCTTCTACCTGTAATTCTTTACTATACTTTTGAATGAAAACTGACGAAACAACCATTACCATTCCTACACTAAATCCAATAAGCTGATCCAGTAGCATTTCATCATGAATGAACCAGCGCAGTAAAAATACCCCACCAAAAATAAGCATCATAATAAATCCAGTATGTCTAAGCCCTTTATATACATTTTCCATATGTATCACCTCTCCACATACTTTTATCCATATTATACCATAATCTAAAAACGTGTATAACCAACATTCAGCATTGAAACCAATAATAAAAAGGCTGCAGAGAATTTCTTCTCCACAGCCTAATACTTATTTTTGCAAGAACGCTTTTAAATCTGCAAACTGTCTCTTTGCATCTTCATAGCCTTGCTCATATAGATTTTGTAGTTTTGCTGTATCTTTTTCCATACGATCTACTTGAAGCGGTACTTCTGGACGAATAACAAATAAATTACCCGCTTGTTCTTCTTTTTCAATGTAGTGAAGTGTTTCATTATACACTTCATAGCGATTTAGCATCGTGTTAACAAGATTCGGATATTTTTTATAAGCCTTCGCAGCAATCCACCCAAATCTTGATTTTTTCTTTGCGTAACCGTGATTTCTTGTTAAAATTACGACTGATTTTTTAAATCCATCTTCCTGTGCTTTACGAACTGGAATTGGATCTGAAATCCCGCCATCTAATAATTGCTTACCACGATAATTTACTACTGGTGCAATGAAAGGTAATGAACTAGAAGCTTGTAATAAATTTAGTGCATCGTCATTCGTTCCTTCTTTTTCAAAATAAACAGACTGCCCTGTTTCACAATCCGTCGTTCCTACAAGGAAACGCTCGGGGCTATTAAAGTATGTTTCAAAATCAAACGGCACATGCTTTTCTGGAATTTCATGAAAAATAAAATCCATATCAAATAGCTGACGTTTTCTCCATAAGTTTTTATACGATAAATATTTCGGATGTGATGCATAATCAATATTTACTGTTTTATTTCTATTTCTTTGTCTGGAAAGATACGACGCTGCATGACAAGCACCAGCTGATACACCGATTACATATGGAAAATATAAATCTTGTTCCATAAAGTATTCTAATATCCCACCCGTATATACACCACGCATACCGCCGCCTTCTAATACTAACCCTGTATTTTCAAGCATGTTACTCTCTCCTCTATATATATTGACCCTTTAATTATTCACCATGTTAAGTATCTGTTTCTATTATATATGAGTTCTTTCAGAAATTATATTTAAAAGACTTGAGAAAACGGAATTTTTTCTTCCAATTATATTTCCAAATGATTGGAGACATCCTTTATAAACCTTTGAATAAAATCTTGTTCTTCTTTCGTATATCTATCTAAGAGTAACAGCCACTTTTCTTCAGCTTGTTTATGCAATTTATCATGAGCTTTATATATTTCATTTCCGCTTTCTGTTAAACGGAAGAAAATTTCTTTTTGATTGTCTAACATTTGCATCTTCTCAACGAATTTCTTTTGGAACAACTTTGTACAAACTTTAGAGATTGCGCCCTTCGTCATTCCCATTTCTATCGTAATTGCCGTTACATTCATCAGACCATTCTTCCCGATACACTCGATTACATGTAACTCAGATAAAGACATACCACTTACACCTGTCTCACGAAGAAACTTCTCATTTTGTCCTTTCAAATGTTCTTCTCTTTTATGCAAAAGTGTACGAATGTCCGAAAGTATTTCCATTTGTTTCGTTGTATAATCCAATCTATTCGCCCCCTAAGTTTCCAAAGAAACGATTTAACTATATACCATTTTAAAAAATTTTTTTCATATTTACAAGTTAGAAAAACATGTTAAAATAAATTTAGTTTCCGAGGAAACTAAAAATAAGGAGGTTAACACAATGAAAAAATCCAAACTACATTTCATTTTATATGTTGTCTGTATTAGTGCCTTACTCGGTTCCTTCGCTCAAAATATTTACACACCTATCTTGCCCATGATTCAAGGTTCTTTTCATACTTCTCCTTATCTTGTAAATGTCACAGTTTCACTTTTCACATTCATTCTTGCAATTATGCAGCTCGTATATGGACCTTTAATTGATACAAAAGGGAGAAAATCTGTCCTTATCCCTAGTTTAGTCATTAGTACAATTGGTTCAATCGGATGTGCTTTTTCGGCAAACATTTATTTATTTCTCTTTTTTAGAGCTGTTCAAGCTATAGGAATAGCGGCTATACCTGTAGTTTCAGCAACGATTATTGGTGATTTGTTTGAAGGAAAAGAACGAGGAGAAGCAATGAGCCTTTATCAAATGTTACTTGCTCTTGCACCTGCGATTGGCCCCCTCATTGGTGGTTATCTCGGCAGTATAAACGGCCATGTATCCGTATTTCTCTTTTTATCTATACTTGGCATTCTCTTATTAATGATAAACATTTCACTACTTCCAGAAACAAAACCAACTGTAAGTAAGCAACCGCAATCAAAAAAGAATTACTGGTTTATCTTAAAAAATAAAACTGGATTTTCTATTACTCTTATTGGCTTTATTCAATTTTGTATTTACTTTTGCTTCCTCGTTTTTTTACCGAGCATTTTAACAAATTTATTTCACTTAACTGCAAGTGAAATTGGTCTTATGTTTGTACCGATGTCCCTTTCTATTATGTTAGGAAGTTATTGCTACAAGTTTTTGCAAAAGCGCCTCACAACAAAGCAAACTTTATTCATTACTAGTTTCTTCAATATTATATGTGTCACTTTATTCTCTTTCACATATAGCATCAATATCCCATTTATCATTATCGTTACATCATTGTACGGTTTTAGTATGGGACTTTCTATGCCAACTCACACTACTTTATTAACGGAAGAATTCATACAAGAACGCGCAACTGCTATCGGTATGTACAACTTCATCCGCTATCTTGGTATGGGCACAGGGCCACTTATAGGTGGATTTCTTTTATTTAATCAAAATTACTTTTGGATTTTCTTCATAGGTGCAATTATGTTTCTACTCATAATCTTATATGCGATGAAAATGCTACGATTCCCTGCCACACACAAAGCAAAATAGAGACCTACAGATGGTCTCTATTTTAAACTCGTTGATCCGCAACAATATGAATATCAATATGCTTCGTCTGTCTCATAATTTCATTCACAATCGAACCTTTTCGAATTTCTTCCCATCGCGTTCTCGCTGATTGCCCAAGTAAAATTTGCGTTACTTGTAATCTTTTTGCAACTTCAATAATAACATCCGCTGGCTTTCTTCCTTTTGCTTCTTCTAATACAAAACTTGCATCAAATTGATTCGTGAGCGCCTTCCACTCTTCAATCGTCTGCTTTTTTCCAGCTGAAAGAGAATCTATATTTTCTCTTTCAACATTTAATACATACAATTCAGCGTTTAACCGATCAGCCATGCGCCAGCCCCGTCTTATTAATTTCTCTGCTGTTGAACTGTACTGTACACAAACGAGAATTTTTTCTTTCACGCCAATTGGTTCTATCACTGTTTGACTAATTTTCTCGTCCATATCGTCAGCGACTTCACGAAGCGATAATTCCCTGAGTGCTCCTAAATTATTAAGCGTAAAGAAATTTTGTAAGCTTTGCTGAATTTTTTCTTCTTTATATATCTTTCCGTCTATTAACCTCTTCCGAAGTACTTCCGGCGTTGCATCGACAAGCTGAATTTCATTTGCTTTTTGTAAAATAAAATCTGGAATTCGTTCTCTTACTTTTACATTCGTAATTTGAGCTACAATATCATGAACACTTTCTAAATGTTGAATATTAAACGCTGACAATACGGATATACCAGCCTCTAACAATTCTTGTACATCCATATAACGCTTCTTGTTTTTAGAGCTGGGAATATTACTATGTGCAAGTTCATCCACAACAACGACTTGCGGTGCACGCTTTATAATTCCTTCCACATCAAGTTCATAAAACACTTTCCCTTTATACTCTATTTCTTTTAAAGGAACCTTTTCTAAATCAGCAATTGCGTCTTCCGTCTCTTTTCTCCCATGCGTTTCAATTAAACCAATTACAATATCCATACCGTCCTTTTTCATCTCTCTAGCATCAAAGAGCATTTTATAACTTTTCCCTACTCCTGGAGCTGCTCCTACATATAGCTTTAACTTCCCGCGGTTTTGCTGACGAATATATTCTAAATACTCTTCTGGCGTTCGCCTTTGAAAAGTTGGTTTATAGTCATCCGCATACAAAACACTCACAACCTTTCTTTCGAAACAACGCTACCTCAATCCGTTAGATTGAGGTAGCACTGTTACTATTTCAGTAGTTTCTGTAATTCTAAATTTAACTTTAAGACGTTTACGCGGGTCTCTCCAAATAAACCAAGTGCCGCACCTTCCGTTTGATCCTTAATCAATTGATTTAGCGTTTCTTTCGGAATATTCGTTATTTTAGAGATGCGCTCTACCTGCACGGAAGCTGCCTTCGGACTAATGTCAGGATCAAGCCCTGAACCTGAATTTGTCACTAAATCGATTGGTACTTCTGTAACTGGAACGCTCGGATTTTGTTTCTTCCACTCTTCAATACTTTTCTCTACTCGTTTCTCTAAATCTGGATTAGACGGTGCATAGTTATTTGAACCAGACGCTTCTGCTTTATATTCAATACTAGAGACACGCCCATGAAAATAACGTGGATCTGTGAAATTTTGACCGATTAATTTAGAACCAATCACTTCATTTTTATCATTATATATTAGACTTCCATCCGCATTATCCTTCATGACTGCTTGTGCAATACCAGTAATAATAAGCGGATATACAAGTCCGCACAACACTAAAAATGTAAAAGTAATCCGGATGATTGGTGATAGTATACTTTGTTTCTTCGCCATCTTTTTCCCCTCTTCCTTATATGAACAAGCCGACAATTATATCAATTACTTTAATTCCAATGAACGGTACAATCACTCCGCCCAGCCCATAAATAAGTAGGTTTCGGCCAAGTAGTGCATTCGAACTCATCGGTTTATATGCGATACCTTTCATCGCTAACGGAATGAGTAATGGAATAATAACTGCATTAAATATTAATGCTGATAAAATTGCTGACAGTGGTGATGTTAGTTTCATAATGTTCAATGCTTCCATTTGCGGAATCGCAAGTGTAAACATCGCTGGAATGATTGCAAAATATTTTGCGATATCATTTGCAATACTAAACGTCGTTAACGCACCGCGTGTCATTAACAATTGCTTACCGATTCCCACTACCTCAATAATCTTCGTTGGATTCGAATCTAAATCAATCATATTGGCTGCTTCTTTCGCAGCTGTTGTACCACTATTCATCGCCAATCCAACGTCAGCCTGTGCTAATGCCGGTGCATCATTTGTACCATCACCTGTCATCGCTACGAGTTTTCCTTTATCTTGCTCTGCTTTAATAACTGCAATTTTATCTTCTGGTTTGCACTCAGCAACAAACTCATCTACTCCTGCTTCTTTTGCAATGGTTGCTGCTGTTAATGGGTTATCCCCTGTACACATAACCGTTTTAATCCCCATTTGACGCAACTGTTCAAAACGTTCACGCATACCAGGTTTTACTGTATCTTTTAAATAGATTAAACCGTAAATACGATTATTCACTGCAACTACAAGTGGTGTTCCGCCCTCTTTTGAAATGAAATCTGCTTTTTGATTTACATCTTTCGGAATTGTTCCACCTTGTGACTGAACCCATTCAATCACGCTACCGACAGCACCTTTTCTCACTTTCGTTCCGTCTTGTAAATCAACACCACTCATTCTCGTTTCTGCTTTAAATGGAACAAACTCCCCTTGTTCTGCAAGTTCTCTATTATATGATATAGATTTCGCTTGCACATACTCAATAACAGATCGACCTTCTGGTGTTTCATCTAAAACTGAGCTAATCGCAGCCCACTTTCCAACTTGCTCAATCGTTTCATTTCCTACAGGTAATAATGTATGAGCCATTCGGTTCCCGAAAGTAATCGTACCCGTTTTATCTAAAATAATTGTATTAATATCACCCGCAGCTTCTACTGCTTTACCCGACATCGCTAACACATTAAACTTTGTCACGCGGTCCATCCCGGCAATACCAATTGCCGATAATAATCCACCAATTGTCGTTGGAATTAAACAAACTAACAACGCTACAAGTACAGCTGTATCAATTTGAAATCCTAAATAATTTGTGAAAATCGGCAGCGTCACAACAACGATTAAGAAAATAAGCGTTAAACTCGTTAATACTGTATTTAAAGCAATTTCATTCGGCGTTTTTTGACGAGCAGCTCCTTCTACTAACGAAATCATTTTATCAATAAATGATTCACCAGGATTACTCGTAATGACAATCGTAATTTCATCACTTACAACCATTGTACCGCCTGTCACGGAACAAAAATCACCGCCTGCTTCTTTTATTACAGGAGCTGATTCCCCTGTAATCGCAGATTCATCAACAGATGCTAACCCTTTTATTACTTCTCCATCACTTGGAATCATTTCTCCTTGTTTTACAATAACAACGTCACCTTTTCTTAGATCAGTTGCTGAAACTTGGACGATGTCTCCATTTTCTTTTACAACATTTGCAAACACATCTTTCTTCGATTGTTTTAAAGAATCAGCTTGCGCTTTCCCCCGTCCTTCCGCTAATGCTTCTGCAAAGTTAGCAAATAAAACTGTAAATAATAGAATGAGGGAAACTGTTATATTAAACCATCCTGGTACACTACTAGAACGACTTGGAAGAAACGATAAAATGAACGTAATGATAAATCCAATCTCCACAACGAACATAATCGGATTTTTTATCATAACTTTCGGATTCAATTTCGCAAAGGATTGTTTCATCGCATGTTTCACGATATCACGATCCATCGTTTTCGCTTGTCTAACCTCATCTTCTACTGCATGTATGTGTGACTCATTTACTCTTTTTTCTTTTACTACTACCGGTCTCATCATTTACCCTCCATTACTTCAATGTAAGAAATTCTGCAATTGGGCCGAGTACTAACATCGGGAAGAATGTTAATGCACCGACAATTACAATTGTTCCGATGAAAATGCCGCCAAATAAACTATTATCCGTACGGAACGTTCCGACTGTTTCTGGCACAACCGTCTTCTCTTTCAATGAAGCTGCAACAGCTAGCATCGTAATTAAACTAAAATAGCGTCCTAAAAACATAACTAAACCAGTTGTAATATTCCAAAACGGTGTATTATCTGCTAACCCTTCAAATCCAGATCCGTTATTCGCAGCTGATGACGTATACTCATAAACAACTTGTGTTAAACCGTGGAAGCCCGAGTTAGAAATCGCTTCTGTTCCTAAATGTGTAGAAAGAGCCAATGCCGAAAATCCTAAAATAAGCAGTGGATGAAATAGTATCGTTACCGCAATTAATTTCATTTCCTTCCCTTCAATTTTCTTACCTAAAAACTCCGGTGTCCGTCCAACCATCAATCCAGATATAAAAACTGCAATAATCGCATACATAATAATGTTCACAAAGCCTGCTCCAACGCCGCCGTATACTGTGTTTAACATCATATTTACGAGTGGTACCAACCCGCCAATTGGTGTTAACGTATCATGCATCGTATTCACCGCTCCAGTTTCAGCAGCTGTCGTTACTGTTGCGTATAGTGAAGAAAATACTGTTCCAAACCTTACTTCTTTTCCTTCTGAACTTCCTTGTACATGTTCGATACCCATTCCATTTAAAGCTGGATTTCCATGTAATTCAGATGTCGTAATCGTTATAAACCCTAGTAAAAAGACCATGAATAGTGAAACAAAAAGGATGCGACCTTGCTTTTTATTGCCCACCATTCGTCCGTACGTAAATGGAAGTGCTGTTGGCAATAACATCATAAGCATCATTTGCAAAATATTACTCATTTGTCCTGGATTTTCGAAAGGATGTGTAGAGTTTGCTCCGAAAAATCCACCGCCGTTATTTCCAAGTTCCTTAATAGAAACGAATGATGCAACTGGCCCGCGTAATATGCTTTGCTTTGCCCCATCAATTGTTTGTGCTGTAACGGCACCGTCTAACGTTTGTGGTACGCCAAGTGCAACAAAAACTAGTGCCGCCATAAATGCGATAGGAAGAAATACTCTCGTTAGTGCTCTCGTAAAATCAACGAAAAAGTTACCGAGTTCTTTTCCAGCAAGCCCTCTTATAAATGCCATAACGAGCGCTAAAGTCGTTGCCGGTGCTGCAAACATTAAGAATGTAATTCCGATTAATTGTGATAAATAAGATAAACCATTTTCACCGCTATAATGCTGTAAGTTCGTATCAGCCATAAAACTAATTGCTGTATTAAAAGCGAGCGTAGGCTCCATTCCTTCAATGTGTGCTGGATTTAATGGCAATACTCCTTGTAGTCTGAAAATGAAATATACGACAACAATCATAAATCCATTTAATAAAACTAATGATAATGCGTACTGTTTCCACGTTTGATTATATTCTTTTACACCCGTAATTTTAAAAATAAGTTTTTCAAAAGGCCCGAATACTTTATCTAGCTTTTTACTCCCTTGAAAGGCTTTCTCTAAATAAATTCCCGTTGGCTTTGCCACAAGAATAAACAATAGCATTGTAATAACGACTGCAACCCAGATCATAATGAATGACTCCCCCTAATTAAAACTTTTCCGGATTTAATAATGCATACACTAAGTACACCGTAATTGCTGCAACAATAATTGATAAGGCAATCATCATGATTGCTTCCCTTCTTTCACAACTTTATCTGACCAACTTGCAAGACTTGCCATCGATGCGACTAACACAACAAAAATTCCGATCATTACAACATCTAACATAGCTACCCTCTCACCTTTCTGTAAAAATTTACCATTAAAATATTAAAAAAGAACACTGAGCTCTACTCAGTGTTCAAAAAATGAACAACAAAAAGTAAACCTCCTCTCTAAACGCTTACGAGGTTAGCTGTCGGATTCGGGCCTAAAGAGTAGCCCTACTTTCAAAACTGAAAGATTCACCCCAAGTGACAATGCACAAAATTGGTTCCCCCGCTCCATTTCTGGAACTCAGCGATTTTAGGTTTTTTTGGAAATTTTATGAATGATTTATGAGAGTAAATATACTCCTCTATTTTTCACTTGTAAAGAGCTAAATTACTGAAAATAAGAAAATATCCATCTATTTAAACGCTTACATTGAGTGTTATTAATATTTTTTCATCTGTTTTCTCGTCTTTTCTTTCTTTTTCACATAAATGATCTTTTAAATACGAAATAAAAAGAGCGAATGACATGAAGTGCATAGCTTGTTGCACTTAGCATTCGCTCTTTTTTCATTCACTATTTATTCTCCTCGTAAAAAAGCACGTAAATTTCTCCCGCGAATATAAACTTGTGACAATTCTGCATGTAGCTGCTCATATTCGATAACATCTGTTTTTAAATATAAAGCATCTTTTGATGGCAATATGATATAGGGCCTTGGAAAAATAGGATCAAGTACGACCAATTCTTGAACTCGTTCTACCGATACCGCCCAACGATTCGCTATATCTCCTAGTAACAACACCTTCATCTTCTTCTCCCCCGCCCTATTCAAAAAATAAAAAAGAAATATTATCACAATTCGTAAACACGACAAATGTAGCTCCAATTGTTTCATAGAGCCTCGCTGGATACCGTTTATTCCTTGTAACAACAGTAATAGGCGCTTGAAAAGAAAAGCGAATGTGTTCTGTAAAGAAGCTAACGATTGGAAGCTCATCCCCTAGTAAAATCACCTTCTTAATACATTCATAAATACTAGTAAAATCCTGCTCCTTACTACAACTATACGTCCAATCAAATCCACAATTCCTCACTTCAGCCGCTATCTCTTCATTTGCTGTAAAAATAATTAACTCATGTTGAAAGGCTACTAAATCTATTAAACTATTTATCTTGCTTTCTTCTCCAACACAAATAAGTGTTAGTTCCATGTACCTCATCCTCCTTAGCATAAAAGAACTCAAACATAGATTGATATTCCCCTATACTAATCAGATCGATGAAGTGATGTATCCATCATGGCACCGTCCTCTCTCAAGACGCTTACGAAGTTAGCTGTCGGATTCGGACTTTGAGAGTAGCCCTACTTTCAAAATTGAAAGATTCACCCCTAGTGACACTGCACAAATTGGTTCCTCCGCTCCATATAATTGGACTCAGCGTATTACAAAAAATATATTCTGGCTGATATATTACTCCTGTATTTGGAAAAAGTAAACAGAAAAAAAGCCAGTTATACAACTGACTTTTTTTCTACTTACACACGTGATTTATTTAATTTATACGCAAAATGATTCGTCGGTCCATGACCACTTCCAATATGCAGCGGCTCTTCAATTGCTATACTAATAAATTGTTTTGCTTCTTGAACTGCCTCTTCAATTGAGTATCCTTTCGCAAGTCCTGCTGTAACCGCTGAAGCAAATGTACAACCGCTTCCATGCGTTTGCTTTGAAGGAATTCGTTCACTTTTAAATTCGATAAACTGCTCACCATCAAAGAGTAAATCAACTACTTCATTACCTTGATATTCTGCATGTCCGCCCTTCATAAGCACATATTTTGCACCCAATTCATGCAGTACTTTTGCAGCTTCCTTACTATCTTCAACATTATAAATCTCCATCCCAGTTAACACTTCTGCTTCTGGAACATTCGGTGTTACAACCGTTGCTACTGGTAATAAATATTCTTTTAATGCTTGTACTGCTTCTTGTTGTAATAATGATGCACCGCCTTTAGCAATCATAACAGGATCTAGTACAATATTATTCCAGCCAAATTTATTAATATGTTCTGCTACAATTTGAATAATTTCGCTGCTAAATAACATTCCTAATTTCACAGCATCTGGTGTTAAATCCGTACCAATTGAATTCAATTGTTCCGTAATACCTTCTAATGGAACTGGATATACCCCTTGAACGCCAAGCGTGTTTTGAGCAGTAATTGCCGTAATAGCCGTCATACCATACACACCAAGCTCTTGGAATGTTTTTAAATCTGCTTGAATGCCGGCACCGCCGCCACTATCAGATCCTGCAATTGTTAAAGCTTTATTTACTTTCATCCCACTCATCCTTTTCTATCCAAAATAGCGATGATAAATTGTTTTTGCTTCGCTTATATCTTTCGTTCCATGTACAAGTACACGACCATCTTTAAAAGCAACTAATCTCTTTTCTTCCACAGAAAATGATAATAAATATGGATTTACATTTAAATCATTCACACGATCATTCAGCAGCTCTTTATATCGTTCAAAATCTATTTCCTCTTTATGAGGTGGTCTAATTTGAACTGTATTTCTCCCGCATAACACTGCTGTTTTCGATGTATTGTCTTTATTTAAATACGGATACAATGCATTCTCTCCGCACGAAGGACAATTGTGTTTACGAAGCTTTTGCACATTCATACATGAATATTCATTCTTCCATACATCAAACGATACAAGCCCATCTCGAAGCGATTCGTAATCTTCTACTAACAATTTTAGAGCTTCCGTTACTTGATGAGAAACGACGAGAGATACAGCAGGTGATATAATCCCCGCTGTATCACATGTTGCCCCGCCAAGCGGAATCGATTGTAATAAACAAGATAAACATGGTGTTTTACTAGGAAGAATTGTGTAAGAAAGGCCGTAACTCCCTACACATGCTCCGTAAATCCATGGAATAGAATGTTTTTGCGCTATATCATTCACAATGAAACGCGTTTCGAAATTATCAGTTGCATCAATCATTACATCAACGTTTGTAACGAGTTCTTCTAACTCCTCAGCTGTTACATCTTGAACGAGCGCTTCTACTCTTACTTCACTATTAATCTCTTCTAGACGCTTCTTCGCTGCTACAGCTTTCGGAAGATTATTTTTCACATCACTCTCTGCATACAATTGCTGCCTTTGTAAATTACTCCAATCGACATAATCCCGGTCAACAATCGTTACTGTACCAACACCAGCTCTTACAAACATTTCTGCATTTGCACTACCTAATGCACCTGCACCGATAATAAGCACATGCTTTTCCCTTATCTTTTGCTGTCCTTCTTCTCCAATTGGAGAAAATAGTTCTTGGCGAGAATATCGATTATTCAACTACGCTCATTCCTTCTAAAGGACTACTTGCCGTTGCACAACGCTTACGTGCAATACGACCTGCTTCAAATCCTAAACGGCCTGCCTCAATACTTAATTTCATTGCTTGTGCCATTTTAATAGGATCTTTTGCTCCTGATACAGCTGTATTTAATAACACGCCATCTGCTCCTAATTCCATCGCAAATGCCGCATCAGCCGGGCTACCGATACCAGCATCAACGATAACTGGTACTGTCGCTTGTTCAATAATAAAGCTCAAATTCAATGGATTTACAATACCAAGTCCTGATCCAATTGGAGATGCTCCTGGCATAATCGCATGCACGCCAAGTTCTTGTAATTTACGTGCTAATACAACATCATCAGATGTGTACGGAAGTACGATAAATCCTTCTTCTAGTAACATTTCAGATGCCTTTAACGTCTCTACCGGATCAGGTAATAACGTTCTATCATCACCAATAACTTCTACCTTTATCATGTCACAAAGCCCAGAAGCTTTTGCTAATTTTGCAATACGAACAGCTTCTTCAGCATTTTTTGCTCCGGCTGTATTCGGTAATAACGTATATTTTTTCACATCAAGTTTCTCTAATAAATTAGGCTGCTTTGCATCAAATATATCCATACGACGTACTGCGAACGTTAAAACCTCAGCCTCAGATACATCAATTGCCTTTTGCTGCACATCAAAATCAGGGAATTTTCCTGTTCCTAATAAAAGTCTAGAATGAAATGAAAATGGTCCAATGTTTAACATAATCAACCGCCTCCTACGAAAGTTACAATCTCAATTTGGTCTCCATCAAAAACAGATGTATCTGTATGATCATCTTTTTGTAAAATATCTTTATTACGCTCTACTACAACAATTCTGTTATCTAACTCTAAATGTGTAAGTAGCTCAGCTACTGTTTTCACACTCTCTGGCACTTCAATTTGATTACCATTAATTTTTAAATTCAAACTTCCATCCCCTTTCTAAACTGTTTTAGAAAGCAATGAATCTAGCAAGTGATTCTCCTGCTTTCCCTCTATTAAATCAGCCATATATTGACCAGAAACAGGACTTAATAAAATACCGTTTCGATAATGGCCCGTACAAGCATATAAACCTTTTATTTCTTCATGCTCTCCCATATAAGGAGCTTCATGATTCGATTGTGGTCTTAATCCTGCCCATGCACTTTCCCATTCAGCTTCTTTTAAAGCAGGCAATATTGTATACGCGCGCTCTAATATAGAAGTAATACTTTCTGGTTGCACAGTTTTATTGAACGTACGGGGCTTCATCGTTGCTCCAATTACGTAACGTCCGCCGCGCTTTGGTGCAATGTAAAATCTTTCTTGGAAAATAGGCGCCTTTAAAAGTGGTTTTCTACTTCTTATTGCTACTACTTCTCCTTTAACTGGATATGTACCCCATTCTCGGTGAAAATAACCTAGTAACTTCGTGCTCCATGAGCCACCTGCAATAACAACTTTCTCGCAAGTGATCATACCTTCGCTTGTCACAATTCCAGTCACTTGATTATTTTCAATACGAATATCAAACACTTCTGTCTGTTCATATATATCAGCACCCGAAAATGATGCGGAATGTGCGAATGCTTTCGTAAGCTCTGGTGCAATAACATGACCATCTTTCGGATAATATACAGCCCCTATAATTGACTCAGATAAATACGGCTCTTTCTCTCGTAAACGATCTCCCGTTAAAAAGTAAGAATCTTCACCGGTTTTCTGCTGCCAATCCATAATATGAAGAATTCTTTCCTTCTCCTCTTCATTTTGAGCAATGCGATAAATGCCTTTCTCTTCATACCCAATATCGATGCCTGTTTTTTCACGTAAAACTTCTGCAAGTTGTGGAAATATAGCACGGCTTTCTCTAGCAAGTTCAAATAGCGGGTCATATTCATCCCATTCTGCCTGCACCCCAAGTAAACCAGCGGCTGCTTTCGAGGCTTCAGATGCAATCTGTTGCTTCTCTACAATCGCTACTTTATGTCCTCTTTCTGCTAGAAAATGTGCAACTGAACTACCAATTACACCACCGCCAATTATCGCTACATCATACTTCTTACACATGTTTTTCCGCCCACTTTCTTATTGATTCCTTATAAGACTTCGCTTTGCTATACGGGTTACTACTACTTATAATCCCAGACATAACAGCAATACCACTGACGCCGTTAGTAAGAACATCTCCAGTGTTTTCCGGAGTGATTCCTCCAATTGCTGTAATCGGTATGGATAAACACTTTGCAATGTCTGAAATTTCTTCAAGCCCTCTCGCTGGCACACCTTTTTTACAATCTGTCGGAAATACATGACCATAAACGAGTGAATCCGCGCCATTCTTAAATGCATCGATCGCCTCTTCTAAAGAATGCACAGAATAACCGACATGCAAATAAGAAAACTTTTCTTTCACTGACTTTACATCTGCGCTTCGATACCCTAGCTGCACGCGCGGAATGTTTAATAAAATAGCAATATCAATTCGATCATTTATCACTATTTTCGATGCTGGAAAGCCTTTCGTTAAAAGACTTTCCACACCTTCATATAATTCCTTTGTGCTTTTCTCACGCTCACGAATATGCAAATAATCAATCTCACTCTCAATTTGCATCGCTACATTCACTAACTCTTCGAATGGCATGTGACCATTTGAGATTACATGAAGCTCATTTTTCATATTCATTCGCCTACTTTAAAATGTTTTCGAATAACTCTTCAGCCGGAACGATTTCTTTCGTCATTCCTTTATCTTTCAGCCATTTATTTTG
Source organism: Bacillus cereus group sp. MYBK139-1 (assembly GCF_051916915.1). Taxonomy (NCBI): domain Bacteria; kingdom Bacillati; phylum Bacillota; class Bacilli; order Caryophanales; family Bacillaceae; genus Bacillus; species Bacillus cereus group sp. MYBK139-1. The sequence continues at coordinate 644,453 of NZ_JBQAHO010000003.1, forward strand.
TTTCTCCCATGACTCTTTTGAATCCGATAAAAATGGCTCATCTTTCGTTTCCATCTTCTCTAATAAAATTTTCATACTTTCTTTTTCAACTTCTGGTACAAGTGGGAAGTTTTCTTTTTCTTGATGATTTAATAAAATATTTAATGCTTCATCTGGGTTTTTCTTCATGAAATCATAACCTTTTTTCGTACCACGTAAGAAAGCTTGCAACGCTTCTTTATCTTTTTTCAACGTTTTATCACCTGTTACAAATACAAGCTCATGATAATTCGGTACACCGTAATCTGCTGGATTAAAGTATGCTGGTTCATGACCTTCATGACGCATAACAGGTACTTCATGGTTAATGTATGCCCCTGTTACCGCATCCACTTTTTTCGTGATTAATGCTGGTACTAAATCAAAACCAACATCGACTACTTTCACTGTATCTGGATTACCACCAGCTTCTTTTACCATCGTTTTTAAATACATCTCACTTAAAGGTGTTCCAGAATATCCAACTGTTTTACCCTCTAAATCTTTTGGCGATTGAATGCCTGCAGACTTCAGCGATACAACATGATTTAATGGTGAACGTACGACGGCTCCAATTGATTTCACTGGAATTTGTTCATTTGCTTTTGCCATGACAACATCTGGCTGATAATATAAGCCCACTGTTACTTTTCCTGCAGCTGCTAACGTTAATGGATCAGTCGGATTAGAAGGGAATTTAATATTTACCTTTACTCCTTCTTCTTTAAAGTAACCTTTTTCAATTGCCGCATAAATAAAGCTATGTACCGCATTTGGGTACCAATCAAGCATGACCGTTATTTCTTTCTCTTTTTTACTTTTTTCCGATGCTGAATTACTCGAACATCCAGCAATCATTGCAACTAATAATGTAAGCACAAAGATGCGTTTTAAAAATTTCATGAATGCTTCCTCCAACTAATGAATTTCTTTTCTAATACTGAAATAAGTACGACGAAGAAAATAGCTAATAATGATAACAATACAATGGGTGCAAATACACCTGCCCCGTCTAATTGCGTCATCATTCTCTTACTGAAATATCCTAGCCCCGCTTGTGCACCGAGCCATTCACCAATTGCCGCCCCAATTACACTAAGCGGTACTGCAATTTTTAAAGCTGAGAAAAAATAAGGAAGAGCAGACGGCAATTTTAATTTAAGAAAAACATCTTTTTTCGTTGCCCCATACGTAACTAAAAGCTCTTCCCATTCTTTTTTCGTACTGCGCAGTCCATCATACGTATTAACCGCAATTGGGAAAAACGTAATTAAAACCGTAACAACAACCTTACTCCAGATCGTATATCCAAACCATAAAACGAAAAGCGGAGCAAGCGCTGTAATAGGAATCGTTTGTGAGGCAACTAATAATGGATAAAATGCTCTCTCCATCCAATTACTCGCATTCATTAACATCGCTAGCCCTACCCCAAGTACGATAGAAATAGCCACCCCTATTAAAACGACATATAATGTTGCTGGCAAATGAACCGTAAATAATATGTCTTTTAGTTTCCATATTTTCATTACAATTGCAGACGGTGACGGTAAAATGTACATTTCATCTACAATTCTTGCGCCTACTTCCCAAATAGCAAGTAAAATACTAGAAAGCGTAAGAGCAGGTAATAGCTCCTTCAACCGGTTCATCATACGAGTACCTGCCTTTGCAACATACTAAGAAGCTCATCTTTAAGGGCTAATACTTCTGGTTTATATAAATCTTTTCTTGTCCGATTATGATCAAGTGGTACAATCCTCTCGGTTAAAGTAGTTATCGGTTGCTGCTCTACTACTAAAATTCGATTAGAAAGAAACAATGCTTCTTCCACATCATGAGTGATAAATAAAATTGTTTTTTCCCACTCTTTCCATTGTTCAAACAACCATTCTTGCAAAGAGGCCTTCGTTAAAGCATCCAACGCACTAAACGGTTCATCTAACAGCAATATCTCCCCACCTGTTAATAAAGTTCGAATAAAAGATACACGTTGTCTCATACCACCAGATAAATCTTTCGGATATTTTGTCTCATACCCTTGCAAACCAAATTTATGTAACAGTTCCTTTGCCTTTACTTGTGCTTCTTTCTTCTGTACACCTTGGCACTCTAACGGCAGGGCAGCGTTCTCAATAATCGTTCTCCATGGCAGGAGCATATCTTTTTGGGGCATATACCCTACAGGATGGCTCTTTGTTTCTATTAGCTCTATCTGTCCCGTACTTGTTTCTTCTAAACCTGTAATAAGACGAAATAAAGTACTTTTCCCGCATCCACTCGGTCCGATAATACTTACAAACTCTTTATCTTGTATAGAAGCATTTAATTCATTGACGATTGGCTTCTCATCATAATGAAAAGAAACATTATGAAACTGTAGTATGTTCTTGCTCCTCAAATCCCCACATCTCCTTACGATAGGACATATCCCAGAATAAATATTCAAATCGACTGGAATATAGGAAAATCTCCTCTAATCGATCTAGCTCTTTTTCAGACTTTCCAACTGCCATTTCATTTAATAAATCGATTAACCAAACACAAAGGTTACCGTATTCTTCAGAACTATAGCCTTGAATCCACTCACCAAAGAACTCATGATTTCTTGCCCCAGGAATATCATTTAAACGCTTTCCAATCTCCCAATAGCTCCACATACATGGAAGAAGTGCTGCTATTAATTCCGCAAGTGTGCCATTTTGAGATACAGACATCATGTAATTTGTATAAGCTAGATTTTTAGCAGATGGCTTTGCAGACTCTATCTCCTCTATAGAAATTCCAAGTCTTTTTGCATATTGTTTATGAATTGTCATTTCTCCATTTAATATCCCATCAATTTGTTCAGCAAATTTCCCCATTACTTGTGGATTCGTTGCCTTTACAACACCGATCGCATATAGCTTTGCATAATCTAACAAATATAAATAATCTTGAATAATGTAATACTGAAACTTATCTTTTTCTAATGTGCCATCCCCCATACCTACAACAAATGGATGATTATGACTCATCTCCCAAACTGGTTGTACAGTTTCTAATAATCTATCGCAAAATTTCATTTCTCTATCCCCTTTCAATTTATATATCTAAATAAAAAACCACTTCTAAATAAGAAGTGGTTACAGCAAATAAAATTATAATTTATTCGTTGCTCCACTTCCCTTCGCTAGTATTACCTAGATCAGGTCTGTAAGGGTTAAGGATTATTCCTCTCTCAGCACAACAAGCACCCCTAGTGGTTTCAATATGAAATTTTCAAATAAAAAAGCCCCGTTTCTATACGCAAAGAAACGGGGACTCATTATTAGTGTCCGAATTGCTTCCCTACGCTAGCATAATCTAGATCAGGTAATAAAAAGGATCAAAGACTTAAGGCCTTACTCTCAGCTGGCAACACCAGCTCTCCTAGCAAACTATAAAATTATCACTGTCAGTATAACATCGTAATAAGACATCATCAACTATTTTAATTTTCTCAATTGTCAACAAAATAACAAAACCATATAATACTTATATTCTATCTTAGAAATTATTATCCTAATGAATTGGATAAAAAGGAATCATTATCCTCAAAAAATTTATTTTTATATTGATTTCATATTACATTTATGTGAATACACCCACTATATTATATCTTTATACTATAATAAAATTACAACTATACAACTAGAGGAGGTCTCTATTATATGAATATGAAAGCTACTGCTTTAACAGCAACTACTGTCGCAATTGCTTCTTTACTTCCTTCTATGGGAGAAACAAATGTACAAACAGCCAACGCTGAACAATTATCTAATGTGAAAACTGGATATGTCAAAGTCGATCAAGTAGCCTTACATACAAAAGATAACGCAAATAGCTCATCAATTGATACAATTCGCTTTAATACGAAAGTGAATATACTTGAAACAACTAATGGCTGGTATAAAGTATCTGTTAATAATAAAGTAGGTTACGTACAAAAAGATTCTATTCTACTAAAAAACAAACTTCAATCTAATAATCAATATATCGTCAATGCCAATGCATTAAACGTTCGTTCTGAACCTAATTTAGAATCTTCAATTTTAGATGTATTACCAAATGGGAAATTCGTTACCATTCAAGAAGAACAAGGCGAGTGGTATAAAATTTTACATAATGGCAAAACAGGGTACGTACAAAAGGCATTCGTATCTAATGGTTCACAGCCTTTAGTAAAAGGCATCACAGTTCAAAATAATGCGAAATACACAGTTGCAACACCTAAACTTAATGTACGTAGCAACGCTAGTACAAGTAGCGCACTACTTGGTTCATTACAAAATGGTACACAATTACAAGTAGTGGAAACTGTAGGAACTTGGTATAAAATTCGTTTTGGCACAGGATACGGATACGTGGCAAAACATTATGTAGTGCAAAACCAAACGCAATCACAAGCTCAAACGGCTCAACCTACTTCCATTCCAGCCGTTTTCAAATTCCCTACTCAAGGAAGAATTAGCTCAACATTTGATATGCGCTGGGAACAAATGCATTATGGTATAGATATCGCAGCTCAGGGTAATGTCTCTATCCAGGCGGCGGCGGCAGGTAAAGTCGTGAAATCATATTATTCAGCTAGCTATGGCAATGTTGTGTTCATCGCCCATCAAATAAACGGGAAATTATATACAACTGTCTATGCTCATATGAAAGATCGCACTGTACAAGCTGGTGATCAAGTACAAGCTGGACAATTAGTAGGTCATATGGGAAACACAGGTCATTCATACGGGCAACATCTTCATTTTGAATTACACAATGGAGAATGGAATTTTGAAAAAACAAATGCAGTAAACCCACTGCCATATTTAGTTAGGTAAATTGTATGCCACGCAATATCAATATACCTCTCTTAATTGAATACTTAGCCTTTTTAGGCTTAATCTGTTGCTTAGTAATTTATAATACAAATACTGTATTTTTATCTATTATCATTGCTTTTGTTGCTTTAGAAATTATGATGGAAGCTTTTCAAGTTCAACTAAAACAAAAAATTGCCCATATTTATAATGCCATTTTTCTATTAAGTGCCTTAATAACAAATATTATTAGTAATGGTTTTTATTTATCTACCGTATTTCCCGTATTCTTTATGGCTGTTTTATTATTCATAGCTAGATACATTCATGTCCCTAATAACAAAAAACACGAACAAGAAGCTTAGAAAGAGGAGACACTGTGTACCAATCTTTCAAAGATAATCCGATAAAATATATATTGAATTTATATAAAAAAACAAATACTTTTTTTGGTATACAAGGAAGCTATACGGCACAATTTCTCCTTTATGGAATGTTATTTCTCGTCTTAATTACATTCTCCTTGCTTTACTAATAACAAAAGGATCTCACAATTGAGATCCTTTTTAATTTATATAGAAAATGCTCTTTACCCGCAAGCATATTTTTCATAAATAAAGCTAAGATTATATTTTTTCTCTAAGCTCATTCTTTGTTCATCATCACACCAATAGAACAAAATATCATGAATCGTTGCATAACGCTTATTTTTAAGAAACAGTTTAAAGAAAGATGGTAAACAGTCATGTAATTGTATAAATATATAATTGCGTAATATTTCTTCTTTATATTTAATGCCCTTACAAATATACAATAATTCTTCACAATAATATGCATGTTGTGGAACTTGGATCATTTCGAAAAATGGCACATATGATAATAACTTTCCAATAAAATGATCATATCGATCCATTATCCCTATCGTCATATGCTCCATCATATCTTTCATTACATATAAATAATCATCTACATGAGTAGTCTTGAGTGGGTCTAATCGATCTGAAATTTGAGAAAGTACAGCCCTTTGGCAAGCTAACACCGCTTGACTAGGTCCATAATATGATAGAAAGTCTGTACACTTACGATACTTTCGTAATAAATCATATGTATATAAGTCATAAACAAAAGTATTACAATACATCGCTAAACTCATCATATCACTATTTAATTGCTCTTTTGATAGTGACTTAGCTCTCTTACACATATAAAAGAATGTAAATTCTAATACTTCTTTATGAGATAATAGATGTTTACAGTCTGTTATACATTTCTCATTAAATTTAACTCTATCCCAAATTTCTACATCCCCATCAGTTAATTCACCAATACGATATTTAATAATTAAATAGTTTAAAGCCACCGCCTGCGTCAAAAGATCCCACGTTTCATATTCCAATGAAGTATGAACAAACTCAGCTAGCCCTTGAGTTACCATAAAAGTATTCGCTTCTTCATACCAACCAATTTCTTGGCATAAGCGAAGAATACGTACTAAAGTTGGAATTTCGTCTTTATGAAATTGCGGTAAATTCTTTGCTTTATTCATTCCATATACGATAAATGCCGCTAAATTTTCTTCTTTATAAAATTCTTTTTCTTTCCACACTAATATAGTTCGTTCTTTCCCTTCACCTTTTGGATGACAAGGTACAAGCAAAGAAAATAATTCAGCGAAATTATTTGGTTCTATATATGTATCTGTAACCAAATTCCAATTTGGATCGCGCTGTACAGCCTTCATATAATTCCCCTTCCCTTTTGTCTACATAGGAAATATTAATTCATTATCACATCATTAACAATAAATATTGTTATATTCGAAATCAATCATAATACTTATATCTATCAGTATATCATTTTTTCTCTTATTTATAATTAGGAATGACAAATTTAAATAAACTGTCGAAATTAATAACTATGTACTTATTATATAATGTATCAGATGCATCATGCTAACATATTTGTTTAATCCTATATACTAGAATAATGCATCTGATTTTTATACGTAACGTATTCCACTAAGTAAAGTCTTTCTTCATTCCGTATGCTCTGATATTTCACTTAAAGCAAATCCGGCTTGATCATCTGCCGATTCTTTTATAGCTAAATCTCCTAGTGCTAACATCCCAACGAGTTGACCACTCTCAACTACTGGCAATCGTCTAATTTGATACTGCGCCATTAACTCTGTAGCCTTTTCAATAGGATCATCTGGAGAAACTGAAACAATGTTTGTTGTCATTACATTTGTAATTTTATTAGATCCAGGATGTTTTTCAGCAATCCCTCGAACAACTAAATCCCGGTCCGTAACAAGACCAACAACTTGTTCATTTTCAACAACCGGAATCAATCCAATCGATTCTTCTTTCATCTTTACAGCAGCTTCATATACATTGTCTAACGGTGTACACTGTACAATATGAGTGCTCATCAAGTCTCTCACTCGTGTCATTTGTATCTCCTCCTTTTTATACATACCATAGCTTTTCCTAAATCCCTTTATTTATTTCAGGAAAATCAGTTGATAAAGGAGAATGAACGCACAATAAAAAAGAGTCAGCAATATGCTGACTCTTTTTTTATGACCCGTACGGGATTCGAACCCGTGTTACCGCCGTGAAAGGGCGGTGTCTTAACCACTTGACCAACGGGCCATGGCTCCGCAGGTAGGACTCGAACCTACGACCGATCGGTTAACAGCCGATAGCTCTACCACTGAGCTACTGCGGAATAATATATGGTGGGCCTAAATGGACTCGAACCATCGACCTCACGCTTATCAGGCGTGCGCTCTAACCAGCTGAGCTATAGGCCCATATACTTTACAGGGGCAGTAGGAATCGAACCCACACTGGAGGTTTTGGAGACCTCAGTTCTACCTTTAAACTATGCCCCTAAAGGATGCCGACTAGAGGACTTGAACCCCCAACCTACTGATTACAAGTCAGTTGCTCTACCAATTGAGCTAAGTCGGCATAAAAAAATGGTGGCTCGGGACGGAATCGAACCGCCGACACGAGGATTTTCAGTCCTCTGCTCTACCGACTGAGCTACCGAGCCAACATAAATGGCGGTCCCGACCGGGGTCGAACCGGCGATCTCCTGCGTGACAGGCAGGCATGTTAACCACTACACCACGGGACCATTTGGTTGCGGGGACAGGATTTGAACCTGCGACCTTCGGGTTATGAGCCCGACGAGCTACCGTGCTGCTCCACCCCGCGATGATAAAATATTTAATTTAGAAAAAATGGAGGAGGTAGAGGGATTCGAACCCCCGCGCGACTCTCGCCGCCTGTCGGTTTTCAAGACCGATCCCTTCAGCCGAACTTGGGTATACCTCCATGAAGGAAAAATATTTTATTATTTATGTCTAAACCATTTTAAAAGAAAATGGAGGAGGTAGAGGGATTCGAACCCCCGCGCGATTCTCACCGCCTGTCGGTTTTCAAGACCGATCCCTTCAGCCGAACTTGGGTATACCTCCGAGACATATAATAAATAAAGTGGAGCCTAGCGGGATCGAACCGCTGACCTCCTGCGTGCAAGGCAGGCGCTCTCCCAGCTGAGCTAAGGCCCCATGTTTTTGGGAATATCGGGAAGACAGGATTTGAACCTGCGACCCCCTGGTCCCAAACCAGGTGCTCTACCAAGCTGAGCCACTTCCCGTTATTAAAAGCGCGCCCGAGAGGAGTCGAACCCCTAACCTCTTGATCCGTAGTCAAACGCTCTATCCAATTGAGCTACGGGCGCATATGGTGCCGAGGGCGGGGGTCGAACCCGCACGGTGGTCACCCACCGCAGGATTTTAAGTCCTGTGCGTCTGCCTGTTCCGCCACCCCGGCATGTCATATTGAAAATTGGAGCGGAAGACGGGATTCGAACCCGCGACCCCAACCTTGGCAAGGTTGTATTCTACCACTGAACTACTTCCGCAAGACATGTATGAGTTATTTTATTAAAAGTGCGGGTGAAGGGAGTCGAACCCCCACGCCAAAGGCGCTAGATCCTAAGTCTAGTGCGTCTGCCAATTCCGCCACACCCGCATGTTTTATTAAAATGGTGAGCCATGAAGGACTCGAACCTTCGACCCTCTGATTAAAAGTCAGATGCTCTACCAACTGAGCTAATGGCTCTTAATGGCTGGGCTAGCTGGATTCGAACCAGCGCATGACGGAGTCAAAGTCCGTTGCCTTACCGCTTGGCTATAGCCCATTAATTAAGAATGGTGGAGGGGGGCAGATTCGAACTGCCGAACCCGAAGGAGCGGATTTACAGTCCGCCGCGTTTAGCCACTTCGCTACCCCTCCGACATATATGGTGGAGGATGACGGGATCGAACCGCCGACCCCCTGCTTGTAAGGCAGGTGCTCTCCCAGCTGAGCTAATCCTCCATTTTGCCTGGCAACGTCCTACTCTCACAGGGACAAGGTCCCAACTACCATCGGCGCTAGAGAGCTTAACTTCCGTGTTCGGTATGGGAACGGGTGTGACCTCTCTGCCATCA